>JAYQTT010000014.1:0-67141 GCA_038147495.1 Alphaproteobacteria bacterium
AAGTTACGTATTGCTGGTCCTCGTGTATGCCGGACTGGCGGCGCGCAACGGGATCGCGACCGACCTGATGAACCGGGTGATAGCCGTGCTGGAGGCGCGAGGCATCGTGCCCGGTCTCGATGCGACGCCGGCCGGACGCGAAGTCTACCGCCAGCTCGGCTTCGTCGACATTTACGGCATCCAGCGGCTGATCGCGGAGGCGCCGGCGCTCGAAGCCGACGCACCGAAGGGCGTTGAAATCAGGGAAGTGGCCGAAGCCGACCTGGCCGCTCTCGCCGCATACGACGCACCGGTCTTCGGCGCCGACCGAAGCGCGCTTCTCCGCCATCTCGCGGAGCGCCAGCCCGCCCGGGCGGCCGTCGCCCTGTCGGAGGGCAGGATCCGCGGCTTCGTCCTCGCACGCGAGGGGCGGACATGGACGCAGATCGGCCCGGTGCGCGTGGACGGCGTGAGGACACCGCGAAGGCGCTGGTCGCCGCGCGGCGGCCCATGGTGGCGTGAGGGACCGCGCAACCTCCTGATCGACGCGCTCGATGCACATCCCGCCGTGCAGGAATGGCTGAGCGGCGGAGGCTTCGTCTTCCAGCGTCCCTACATCCGCATGATCCGCGGCCGGAGCGAGGCGTTCGACGACCCGGAACCGCGTCTTCGCCCTCGCGGGACCGGAACTCGGCTGAACGAAAAGGGGAGAGGCCGGCGCCGGCCCCTCTCGATGGCGGACGCGTCGAACGATTGAAGCCAGCTGCACTACTCTACTACCCTGATTTCGCGGCGACGTGACCATTCGACACCGCCACCTCGCTTGGGGGCATACCCGCCCGGCCAGAACGCTGCCGGACTCGAACTGCTACCCATCGGGCTTCCCGATTTGCGTACTACGCGTGCTACCTAACACCGCGACCCGGATCCCCTGTACTTGACTGGAACCGGAGGCCCTATCCGCCGAACCGCAGCGATCCTTTTTCCCGCATTCCTCTCCTCGTTCCCGGCCGTTTTGGGCCCGGGAGAGCAGTCGTCTTGAGGGCTACGGACGCTATGCGGATGAACTCATCGAACGAACCACTTCCCTTACGAACTCGCTACGCAACTACGCGCTACCCGAACCGAACTACTCCTACCCGCCGAATGCGCCCTCGCTGGGACCAACCGGCCTCTACTCTGCCTGGGGCGCCGACGCTTCTTCGAACTTCATCGTCGCGATCGAGCCGTTCGTCGCGCTGTTCCGCGAGCTGATCGAGAACACGGCCGCCGGTCGCGACTAAGGCCGCATCCGCTTCCACAGGCCCGACCCGTCCTCTAGTCTGCTACAAAGGCAGAGCAGAGGACGGCGGCATGGCGGAGCGCACTTCAGTCACGGCGAAAGACGGGCACCGGCTGGATGCCTGGCGCAGCCTTCCGCGCGACGATGCCCGGGGCGGCATCGTCATCCTGCACGCGATCTACGGCCTCACGCCGCACATCGGCGACGTCTGCGACCGCTTCGCTGCCGCCGGTTATGCGGCCATGGCCCCCGCCCTCTACGACCGGACGGAACGCAACCGCGTCTTCCCCTATGTCGGCGAAGGTCTTATCGCGGCACGGCAATACCGGGAACACTTGAAGGAAACGACCGTCCTCCTGGACGTCGAAGCGTGCCGCGACAGCCTCCATGCGCATGTCTCTCGCGTCGCCATTTCGGGCTTCTGCACCGGCGGGTCCTGGGCCTGGGTCTCGGCGAGCGCCGCCGTCTTTGACGCCGCAGTGATCTTCTACGGCAGCGACGTCTACGAGCTCATGGACCGGACGCCACGCTGCCCCGTCCAGTTCCACTACGGAGACCGCGATGTCGTCGTCCCCGTCGAAAAGGTAACGGAGATCCGGAGCCGCTTTCCCGAGGCCGAGTTCCACGTCTATCCGGGCGGCGAGCACGCCTTCTTCAACCCGGAACAGGCCCACCACGACCCGGCCGCCGCGGCCCTCGCCTTCTCCCGCAGCATCGATTTCCTGAACCGGCGCTTCGCGGCCACCCCGGTCTCCGCGTAAACGGACGCCCCGCCTAGCCCGACGCCGGGCCGCCGCGCCCCTTCTTGCGGGCCTCGCCCTGGGCGATGAAGCAGGTGCTGCCGACGATGATCAGAGCGCCGACGATCGTCCAGACGTCCGGAACCTCGCCGAAGAGGAAGAAACCGAAGGCGGCGGCAAAGATCAGGCGGACATATTCCGTGGGCCCGATCACGCTCGCCTCACCGACGGCGAAGCCGCGTATGAACCTGATCATACCGAAGGCCGTGAGCAGGCCGATTCCGCACATCAGCCACGCCATCAGGCTGGCGGGCGTCTGCCAGAACCAGATCGCGGGCCCAACGAACACCAGGATTCCGCCAGCCTGGTAATAGAACAGGATGCGGTTGGGGGCTCGGTCGTCGACATCATGCGGATCATGATATTGGCCACCGCGAAGGTGCAGGCCGCACCGATGGCGACAAAGACCACGGGGTCGATATGGCCGCCGGGACGGACCATCACCACGACGCCGACGAAGCCCGCCACGGTCGCCGACCAGCGGCTCCCGCTCACGACCTCGCGCAGAACGATCACGGCGACCACGGTCGTGAACAGGATACGCGAGAAGGCGAGCGCGGTTGCATCGGCGAGCGGAAGATAGACCACGGCGGTATAGACGCCGACCTGCGCCGTGCAGGCGATCAGCAGACGGACGATGTGGATCCCGGGACGCGACGTCCGCAGTTCCGAAAGCCCCATCCGGTAGAAGACCGGCAGCATGATCACGAAGCCGAGCGAGTAGCGGAAGAACGCGAGTTGGAACGGCGACATCGTCTTGCCGAGGGTCTTCACCAGCAGGTCGTTCAAGGCGAACGACAGCGTGCCGAGAAGCACCCACAGGATGCCCCGGAGGTTCGGCGGCAGTCGGAGCCAGGCTTCGGTGAGAGGCGCAAACATGTCGGATGCGGCCTAGGAGTGCGCGGGCATCGAAAAAGACCTCGGACGGAGCGGGCAGGTGCCGCGGGGCCGCCACGCTACAGGCATCCTTCCCGTCGTTCACGGAAATCCTGCGCGGCGTCCCCCCGGAAAAGGGGCTGCACCCTAACGTGGAAGCGCGGCGGCCGGAACTCGCTTTGTCATGGCGTCCGTGCATGCGCGACGGACTGAGCTGCATGGGCCGCCGGCCGGCATCGAGATCGTTGCGAAGTTCCGCGATATCGCCGATCCTCCGGGCGCGATCGAACCGGGTCGAACCCGTATCACCGCAGGAGCGCAAAATGGCGGAAATCGTTCTGGGAATGGCGACGTCGCACGGCCCGATGCTGTCGACGCCGTGGGAGCAGTGGAACCAGCGCGTCGCGGCAGACCGGCAGGCGAAGGGCCACCCCTTCCGGGGCGGCACCTACGGTTTCGACGAGCTCGTCACGATGCGCCGGACGGAAGGCCTCGGCGCCCAGATCACCCCCGACATGTGGAAGACCCGCGCGCAGGCCTGCGCGGACGCCATCGACGCGCTCGCCGCCAAGTACGCCGAGGTCGCGCCCGACGTGACCGTCATTGTCGGCAACGACCAGCGCGAGCTGTTCACCGAGGACAATTTCCCCGCGTTCTGCGTCTTCTGGGGCGCGACCATCGAGAACCGCCCGCGCACGGCCGAGCAGGTCGCCGCGCTGCCGCCCGGAATCGCGATCTCCGAGCGCGGCCATGCCCCGCCCGAAGATGCGGTCTATCCGGGCTGCCCCGAGCTTGGCCGCCACATCATCGAGAGCCTGATCGACGAGGAATTCGACATCGCCGCTTCCTCCGTCTTGCCGGCGGGCTCCGGATACGTCAATTGCATCCCCCACGCCTACGGCATCATCTACCGCCAGATCATGAAGGACAGGCCGGCGCCGAGCGTGCCCGTCATCCTCAACACGTTCTTCCGCCGAACCAGCCGTCGGCCGCGCGCTGCTACGATTTCGGCGCGGCGCTCGGGCGGGCCATCGCGAGCTGGGATGCGTCGCTCCGCGTCGCCGTCTTCGCGTCGGGCGGGCTGAGCCATTTCGTCATCGACGAGGATCTCGACCGCAAGGTGCTGAAGGCCCTGCGCGAGAACGACCGCGAGACGCTGGTATCGATCCCGGACGACCTCTACCAGTCCGGCACATCTGAGATCAAAAACTGGATCCCGGTATCGGCGGCGATGACCCAGGCGGGAAAGCGCTTCACCCTCGTCGATTATGTCCCCTGCTACCGCTCGGAAGCGGGAACCGGGAACGCGATGGGCTTCGGCTACTGGGACTAACCCCGGTCCGCGCGACCGGGGCTCAAACGTCCTCGGTCCGGAGCCATCCGAGCGAGCGCATCAGCGGCTCGTCCGTCATCACGAACAGCGTCGCGTCATCGGACGCCCGGTGAGATACCGGCCGCCACGCCGGCACCGCGATCATGTCGCCGCGCGTCCACGAAAAGGTCTCGCCGTCGATGGTGGTCTCGCCGGTTCCCTGCGCGGCGCACAGGATCTGGTTCGCCGTGGTCCGGAGTGGCCGCGTCGTCTCGCCCGGAACCGAGCCGCATCATGCAGAGGCCGATCGCCGCGAGCGCGGATCGCCGAGCGCCACGCGCGTCCCGTAGCGCCCCTCGGGATCGGGCTTCGCCCGGTCGAGATCGGCCTGCACGTCCTCCCAGCGGAAGATGAAGGGCGAGGACCGGGGCGTGGAGCGGACCGGTTCGTAGCCCTGCGGGTGGTGTTCGTAGAACATCGGCTCCAGCAGATGGACGAGCGGCGCATCGAGGCAGTCCATCCAGTAACACATGCCGTCGGCCTCGCTGCCGTGGCCGTGCCAGCTCCAGTTGGGCGTGAGCAGCACGTCGTTCGGCTTCATTTCGAGGCGCTCGCCGTCGACGATGGTGTAGGCGCCTTCGCCCTCGAGGACGAACCGGAGCGCGTTCGGCGTATGGCGGTGGGAGCGCGCCTTCTCTCCCGGCAGGATCGCCTGGTAGGCGGCGATCATGGTGCGTACCGTCGCGTAGGTGTTGCCTTCGACCGGATTGAACAGGATCAGGTTGCGGCGCTCGGCGAACTCGGTATCGACCAGCCGTCCCGCCGCATCGAGCGCCGCGCGGCCCTCTTTCCACGACCACTTGAAGGGAACGAAGTTCTTACGGGGCGACGCCCACAGCGACG
The DNA here is from genome assembly GCA_038147495.1 of Alphaproteobacteria bacterium. Lineage (GTDB taxonomy): Bacteria > Pseudomonadota > Alphaproteobacteria > Puniceispirillales > Puniceispirillaceae > MED-G116. Next base: position 5,153 of record JAYQTT010000014.1, read on the forward strand.
GCACCGGCTTCGCCCAGCCGCAGTTGATGCTGAGCGGCGCGAGCGCCTCGTAGAGGCTTTCGAGCGTCTCGGTGTCCGCGAGCTTCGATAGCGCGACCATCGCCCTCTCCTATCGGTTTTGCCGCAGTTTAGGCGCTCACGCGGCGCCGCGCACGCAGTCGATCACGGATTTCGATCGGTTGGGGCCGCATCGCCGCGCCACGCGACATGCCCGTCGGGCCGGACGAGGACGAGCGCGCGTTCGTAGGCTCGGACGATCTCCGGCTAGCCGATGCTCTCGACCGCAAGCGGAAGCCCGGCCCGTGCGGCAGCCGCCTCCAGCGCACTTGTATCGGATACGTCCGCGCCGAGCCGGAGCAGCACGAAGCCCCGGCCGATGAGATCGAGGGTCGAGGTGCCGTCGGCCCGCCAAACGTGGGGCGCGCGCGATCCGGGCCGCGTGGTCTGCACGTAGACGGAGGGATCTAGGCTCGGCGGCGGCGTGCCGTCCGGCACGCAGATCGGCGAGTTCTCGTAGAAATAGCCGAGATGGACGCCGAGCGTCCGCCACTCGCGCTGCATCGCTTCGGCAAGGTCGCGGCCGACCTTTTCCCGTAGTGCGGCGGCGGCAGGCGTCGGATCGAGCAGCTCCGGTGCGCCGGCGGCGACAGCATGCGGCCGAGATTGCCGCTCGCCTCGGTCACGTTGCGAAGCGCCACGGGATGGCGTTCGGCGGTGTAGCTGCCGAGCAGCGCGCCGCCGCCCCACCCCTGCTGGACCGCGGTCATTTTCCACGACAGGTCGACCGCGTCGCCGACGCCGGTGTTCATGCCGAAGCCGCCTGTGGGCGACATCGCATGCGCTGAATCGCCGGCAAGAAAGACGTTTCCGCTCGCGAAGGCATCCGCAACCAGTTCGCGCCGGGTCCACGGCATGACCGACAGGATCTCGTAGTCGAAATCGGCGCCGACGGCGCGGCGGATGGCGGCGTGCACCTCGGCCTCGTCGAGCGCCGTGCGTCCGTCTCCGCGCGGATGACCGACATGCGCCACTCGTCCCGCCCGTTGATGGCGACGATCGTCGCCCATGTTCCCTCCCGGGCCCGACGAAGATGAACCGGTAACCCGGCCGCTTGTCGTGGAGCGCTCTCGATTGCCGGCGCAGCGGAAGATGATGTTGGTCGTGTGTGTCAGCGCGGGATTGCCGCTCATCGCGATCCCTGCCGCCCGCCGGATTCCGCTGTTCGCTCCGTCACAGGCGACAAGATATTCCGTGGCGATGCGGATCGTGTCGCCATGGTCGAGCCGCTCGACCTCGGCGACGACCCCGCCTCGACTGTTGGGGCGGTTTTGCCAGATATGTCACCTCGACAATCGGCGCGCGGGTCACCGGCATCACCATTTCAAAAGAGCAATATGAATTCGCCCAAAAGAGCCTTTTCGAAGCGGGGCTGAATGAAAAAGCGGATTTGCGGCTGATTGATTACCGCGATCTGCAGGGCAGTTTTGATAAAATCGTTTCCATTGAAATGTTTGAGGCTGTTGGTGAAGCCTATTGGCCAACATATTTTGATCGTGTCGCGCATCTATTGAAAAAGGGTGGGCGCGCGGCGATCCAGTCAATCACCATCGATCATTCGGCCTTCGATACCTACAAGCGCGACCCAGATTTCATCCAGCGATATATCTTCCCGGGAGGCATGTTGCCATCGCTTCCGGTTCTTGAAGCACCGCTAAGCAAGGCTGGTCTGACGCTGGTAAAGGAAACCGGCTATGGGTTGCATTATGCAAAGACACTTGCTGAATGGCGGGAGCGGTTTAACGCCGCCTGGCCGGAACTGGCCGAGGGGCGTTTTGATACGCGGTTCAAGCGTATGTGGGAACTCTATCTCGCCTATTGCGAGGGCGGCTTTCGCGGCGGCATGATTGATGTCAAACAAATGCTGCTGATGCATAAATAGGAACTGGCAATGCAGGATGCCTTTGTACCGCCCGTTTTTGAGCCAGAAATTTATTTTGATCGTACCCTGAACGCGACTGGCGTTTTCATAGACCGTTTTGGAGATGTGCGGCGCCAATTTTCGGTCGTTGTTCGTGGCCATAAAACGGCGTCTGGCTTTGAGCTGGACGAGGCGTTTGTCTATGACGATGGCGAAACCGAAACGCGCCGCTGGGAAATTGTCAAAGAGACAGACGAACACTATCGCGGCACATGTAATGATATTGTCGGGGTAGCCCGCGGTCGGCTTGTCGGTAACATGCTGGCGTGGCGTTACCGGATCAGGCTGGCCATGTTTGGTCGCAAGGTCACGGTCGGTTTTGATGATGTCATGCTGTTGCAGTCGGATGATGTTCTGGTGAACCGGGCGATTGTCACAAAATGGGGCATAAAACTAGGCGAGGTGTTGATCACCTTCCAGCCGGAGTCATAAGCACTAAAACCGGCTAGGCGGACGAATATCTAGGCAACAGGTGCTTTGACCACAAATAGCCGAAGCAACCGCCTGACCAGCCAGCCGATAAAAGGCAGCCTCGCCAAAAGCTGACTGGCGCTGTCCCAATGATCGATATGTGCCGTGACAAGCCCCTGTTCATTTATATGGACCTCGCTCATACCGGCCAGATCGAGGTTGAGTGATGGCCGTCCCTTTGTGCGTGCCGTCATGCGCCAGCGGATATAGGCGATATGTGGGTTCCTGCCGGTTGAAATGGCAATGTCCGAGACGGTAAATATCGGGTCAATTGTCGTTTCAAACATATGGGTGAAGATCGCCCGAAACGCCGCCCGACCTCGTACATCATTGAAGGGATCAACAAAGCGGACATCGTCGGCGACCAAGGCCACCAGCCGGTCCAGAGTTTTTGGCGTGAGGCTGGTAAACGCATCGACATAGGCATGTATGGCATCTGTTTGCGTCTGTTGGCGTGTCATCGCGCGTGATCCCTGTGCCTTTTGTTGAGCCAAAACATCATAGATATCCGGTCCGCTTTCCGACAATCTGAAAAAACCATTTATGCGGCAAGTAACGAAGCCAGCTCATCCCGCGGGTGAAGGATTTAGGGAAATGCGGCATGAAAACATCGGTTTCCATACTGGCGATGATGTCTTGTGCTGCCTTGTCTGCACTCATCAGACCGGGCATCTCGAAATCATTGATTGCCGTTGCCTCGCTCTCAACAAATCCGGGGCAAATTACCTGTATCCGAATCCCTTTTGGGTGCAGATCAAAGTAAAGTGACTCGGCAAGCGAAATAAGGGCCGCCTTCGTTGGTCCATAGGCAGCTGATCGCGGCAGGCCACGCCATCCGGCAACCGAGGCAATGATCACGATATGGCCACGGCCATTCTTGATCATCGCCGGAACAAGCGCGGCAAGGGCATTGACGACCCCCATATAATTGACGTCCATATGTTGTGCATAAATTGCGGGATCAATCCTGCTGCCGTCCTGCGGCTGGTACATGCCGGCATTCAGGATAGCCACATCAACCGGCCCTTGATTTGTGACTGCCGCATTGATGTTGGCGGCGAGGGATGCGCTGTCTGTGACATCACAGGTCAAGCCATGGAAATTTTCATGATTCTGGCTTGTTTCTGCCAGCCGATCGGTACGTCTGGCGACACCGCTCACATGATGCTCGCCAGTGCATAGCTGTTTGACAAGGGCGGCGCCAATTCCCGAAGTCACGCCTGTTATAAAATAATGCGCCATTATTCATCAGCCCCGATCACATTGAACGCTTTTCGCCTGTGTTGACTGGTATTTGGGCATTTTACGGCTGAATGTGAAGGGGGTGTATCGGGTTGTTGTCGCTGGCGACGGTCTGTAGTAACCTCTTTTTGCGACATGTTGTCGGCTAGGCGTCATTGACGCTGCAGTTATCTCTTTTTCCATTATCTTTCTTTTGTTTCCCGGCCATGTGGCAGAACCAGTGTGAACTGGGGTGTTCACTCATGTGTCTTGATTTGTAGTTTTTCCTAAACGCCCCCGATCGCACAGCGATTACGCATGTGACGAAAGGAACGCATCATGGAAACCATCACTAATTTGGTCAGCGAATTGAATAGTCTTGTCTGGGGGCCGCCAATGCTTGTTGCCATTCTTGGCACCGGCCTATTCCTGACCGCCGGCTTGAGGCTATTGACGGTAAGAAAAATTCCATTTGGTTTTTCACTTCTTTGGAAAGGGCGTATTCCCGGCGATGCCGCTGGCGAGATCAGCCCCTTCAACGCTCTCATGACATCTCTGTCGGCAACTATCGGAACCGGTAATATTGCCGGTGTCGCAACCGCTATTATTGCCGGTGGGCCGGGCGCAATCTTCTGGATGTGGATGACAGCGCTTGTTGGTATGGCAACAAAATACGCCGAGGCGGTCTGTGCAGTGAAATTCCGCGAGCAGGACGAAAATGGCAATTTTGTTGGCGGCCCTATGTATTACATCCAGAACGGGCTTGGTGAAAATTGAAGTGGCTTGCCTATACCTTGCCATCTTCGCAATGATCGCCGGATTTGGTATTGGCAATATGGTTCAGTCTCAGGAAGTCGCTGGCGCCATGAATGAAGCTTTTGACGTTGGCCATTGGGTTACTGGTGGCACGTTGGCAATTTTGGCAGCGGCAGTGCTGCTCGGCGGCATCAAACGAATTTCAACTGTTGCCGGTAAACTGGTTCCCAGCATGGCGGCCCTTTACGTGATCGCAGCACTGATTGTTATCGCGGTGAATATTGAAATGGTGCCTGCCGCCTTTGCGATGATCTTCAAATATGCCTTTACCCCGCATGCGATCACCGGTGGTGCCATCTGGGCGGCCATTCGTTTCGGTGTGGCCCGCGGTATCTTCTCGAATGAAGCGGGTCTTGGCTCGGCGCCAATCGCTCATGCGGCGGCGCAAACCAAAGGTCCGGTAAGCCAGGGTCTTGTTGCCATGCTTGGCACCTTCATCGACACGATTGTCGTGTGTACGTTCACCGGCGTTGCCATCTTGTGCACACTCGGTTGGGACGTTGTCGACCAGCGTGGTTCAGCCCTGACAGCTTATGCCTTTGAACAGGCCTTTAACGGGGGTGCAAGCGTCATTGCAATTGCGATTGCGGTGTTTGCCTTCACCACCATCCTTGGCTGGCGCTATTATTCAGAAAGAGCGGCACAATATGTCTTTGGCACAAAGATTGTCATGCCGTTCCGGATTGTCTGGTGTGTGGCGATTATCTTTGGTGCAGTGGTCGCCGAGTCGGGGGCCGTGGCAACCGGCACGCGGTTTGTCTGGTTATTGTCTGATACGCTGAACGCGATGATGGCGATACCAAACCTGATCGCGCTGTTGGCACTGTCGCCGATTATTTTCAAAGTCACGCAAGAGTTCTTTGATACAAGGGGCAAATCCGAGAAAAATCCGTTCTAGGTGAACGCCACAGATAAAACGAAGAAGGGCCGGATAAATACCGGCCCTTTTTTCTTGGCAAATGCGCTGGGGAGGGCCAAGTTGCTTGTAGCATTTATCGAGGGCTGATGTTTTACGATCTGCCCATTTGACATAGGTATCCCATGCGCCAACCAAGACAGACATTGCCCCTTATCAGTGATGAGCCGCTAATTGTCTCGGTACGCCGGTCCGGGATTGAGGAAAGCGTCCATGCCGTTGATATCGCCCTTGTAGACGGTGATGGGCAGGTGCTTTTGGGGCTTGGTGATGTGGAGAGGGCCATCTTCCCACGATCTGCAATGAAGCCGCTGCAAGCCATTGCTTTAGTTGAGAAAATAAATTCACTCGCCGATAAATTCTATCTTCAGCCGGATGAGTTGTCGTTGATCTGCGCGAGCCACAATGGGCAGATCATGCATGTGGAAAAGGCGCGTGAATTGTTGCACCGTTTTGGCCTTGACGAGGGCATGCTGGCATGTGGCCCGCACTGGTCAACCGATGAGACCGTGATGGTCGAGCAGGTGCGCGCGCATGACAGACCAAGTCATATTCACAATAATTGCAGTGGCAAACATAGCGGCATGCTGGTTCTGGCATCGCTTCTTGGTGTACCAGTGAGTGGCTACGAAAAGATTACCCATCCTGTACAGCAGCAGATTCTCGGCACATTGGAGGCCATGACCGGGGTCGATCTTCTGCATTATGGCCATGGCGTTGATGGGTGTGGTGCGCCTGCGCTCGTAGGCCCGCTTGGTAACTGGGCGCGGGGCTTTGCCTTGTTTGCCGGTGGCGGAGAAATCCCCGAAAGCCGTGCCATGGCGTGTGCGATGCTGCGTGATGGAATCGCCGCCGCTCCGCAGCTGATAGCCGGTGACAGGCGGTTATGCTCTGCATTGGCGGCGGCAATGGGAAATGTGATCACGGCGAAAGTGGGGGCAGAGGGGGTTTATGGCTGTGCGTTTCACGAGCTTGGCCTCGGCCTGATGATGAAAGCCCGTGATGGTCATAATCGCGCCGTTGAGGTTGCGCTTGGGGCGGTCATCAACACCCTTGGATATGAGATTCCGGAAACCTTGCGGCCATATTTTGCGCCATCACTGGTTAACCGCGCCCGGCAAATTGTTGGCGACATCACCATCCGCGGTGCGCTCCCGCCAGCGTTTGATACCGCCAATAGGCTGGTTGATCAAAGCCGGTGATCTCGGATCTGGCGTTGTGGCGCCGCGGCCTGTCTGGCGCTTTGAAAGACGGTTGTGCCACAATATGGCGTGGCTGGACAAATCGATGACGCAATTGGTTGACAGCATGCCGCATTTCATGACAACACTGAAGCCACGTAGAAGGTGGCTGTGGGGCAAAGCCCCATGCCTTAATGAGGGAATATGGATAGGGTGAAAAATTGACTGCCCGAAGCCATAGCCGTCCCCGCGACTGTATGGAGGTCGTCAACCAAAACGCCACTGGGACTTTGTGCCCGGGAAGGCTGGTTGGCAATGACACCAAGCCAGGAGACCTGCCTTTGACGTTGGTTCAACGGTCGGGGTGTGCCGTGGAAATGTGGGGGACTGCCCCTCATATTGCCTCAGCTCTTCCCAAAGCGGCCTTTTTGCCCTCAACAGGGTAAGTCTCTTTCGAGGGGAGTGACGATTAATGACAAGACTTCTTTTCACCGCAGCCACAATGTTTTTGGCGACAGCCGGTTCTGCTTTTGCCCATCACCCAATGGGCGGCGATGTGCCGGCGACAATGCTTCACGGTTTGCTTTCTGGTATCGGTCATCCGGTTATCGGACTTGATCACCTTGCCTTTGTAATCGCTGTCGGTTTGATTGCGGCCTTCCAGAAAAACCGGGTGATGACACCTGCAAGCTTTGTGCTTGGTACAATGGTTGGCACGATGCTGAGCGTATCTGCATTGGCCATGCCGCTTGTCGAACTCGTGATCATGTTGTCCGTGGTTGCCGCGGGTGTCATGGTAATGCGCGGCAAGGTCGCCGAGATGCTGCCGGTCATGATTGTTGCCGGGTTTATCGGGCTGTTCCATGGCTGGGCCTATGGGCAGGCTGTTGTTGGTGTTGAGACAACGCCGCTGGTCGCCTATCTTGCCGGTATCGCCATTGTGCAGATGGTCATTGCACTTGCCGCCGGTTTTGCGATGAGAGAAATCTGGAAAGCGGGCAGCGCGGCAGCAATGCAGCCACGTCTTGCCGGTGCTGTGATCGCTGGCGTTGGTCTGACATATCTGGTTGAGGCCGCCGAAAGTGTGATCTTCCCGGGCGTCTAGGCCGGGCAAGACGATTTTCACATATCGTTTAAAGGCAGGGTCAACGGCTCTGCCTTTTTGTGTCTTGGCATTGCCAATTCACTGGATTGATTGAGGGAATGAAGATGGCAAAGACACGTATTCCGGCAACGGTGATCACCGGCTTCCTTGGGTCAGGCAAGACAACTTTAATCCGCAATATCATCACCGCCGCCAACGGCAAGCGCCTTGCGCTGATCATCAATGAATTTGGTGACATTGGTATGGATGGCGCGATGCTGGAAGAATGTGGTGCTGACAATTGCTCTGCAGATGACATCATTGAACTTGCAAACGGCTGTATCTGTTGCACCGTTGCCGATGATTTTTTACCCAGCATGCAAAAGCTTCTGGCGCAAACACCGCCGCCAGATCATATCATTATTGAAACATCGGGCCTGGCACTGCCGCAGCCGCTCGTGCAGGCGTTCGGTTGGCCTGATGTGCGCTCGCGGGTGATGCTTGATGGCGTTATCACGCTGGTTGACGGTCCGGCACTTGCCGCGGGTGGGATTGCCAACGATCTTGACGCGCTTGAGGCACAACGCGCTGCTGATGACGAGCTGGACCACGAAAGCCCAATCGATGAATTGTTTGAAGACCAGATTAATGCGGCCAACCTGATTGTTCTGTCCAAGGCAGATATGCTGGACGAGGATGGTATTGCCCGGGCCCGCAAGAGCGTGGAAGAAAAATTGCCTGAAAGAACGCCGATAATTGCTGTTGCTGGCGGCAAGGTTGCGTTGGATGCGGTTCTTGGTCTTGATATGGAAGAACAAGCGCATCACCGCGCCCAACATCATCATCACCATCATCATCACCATGATGATGATCACGAGCATGATCATGAACACGGGCATGAACACGGGCATGATGAGTTCGCGTCACATATTATTCTGCTTGATGATGTGCCCGATGCCGATGAATTACAGAGGCAATTGGCCAACCTTGCCAACAGCCACGGAATTTTGCGGGCAAAGGGGCGGTTGAAGGTCACTGGCAAAGCATTGCCATTCGTGGTGCAGGCTGTGGGACAGCGGGTTGATGGCTATTATGCGCCTGCTGAAGGCGGGACAACTGGCCGTCTGGTGGTGATTGGCATGGCCGGGCTGGATGCCATGGCGATCGCCAATGCCCTTGGTGGTGTCGTGATGCCGGATAGTGGGGCACATGCATCTTCTAAAGATTGATGAAAGCGGCGCTCTATATGATGACAAGGAGGCTGTAGATCTCGGCCAGCCCACCGGCGATATTGTCATTCTGACATCTGCTGATACAGAGGTTGCGCTTCTCTCGGCGGCGACACGTACCTGCCATGAGGCCGGGTTTGGGCTTGATGTCCGGATTACCAACTATCTGAGCCTGACGCATCCATATTCGGTTGATCTTTACGTACAAAACACGCTGGCGGCGGCGAAAATTGTCGTGGTCCGCCTGCTGGGTGGAACGTCATATTGGTCATATGGCGTTCAACAATTGCACGCGCTCGCCGGACGAGGCCAATGCGAGGTCATTTTCCTGTCTGGTGACGGCAAGGCGGACCCCGAACTAGATTATCTGTCATCCACCAACGCAAAAGAATGTGCCGCGCTTTCGGCCTATCTTGATGCAGGTGGTGCGGATAACGCCACAGCTTTTCTTCAGGCCTTGAAAGACCGGATTGAGGGAACCAGCATTGCCCCGCCTGCAATTCCATTGCTCCGCGCCGGTATCTATTGGCCGGGTTCAGTGCTGCCGGATCTTGCCAAATTGCGAGATGAATGGCTGAAAGATGCGCCGGTTGGCGCCATCATCTTCTATCGCGCCCTTTTGCAGGCGGGTGATTTGGAACCGATCGACCAATTGGTCACGGCATGCCGTGCGCATGGATTGAACCCATTGCCCATTTTTGCCAGCTCGCTGAAAGAGGCAGAGAGCGCGGCGATCATTGCTGATCTTCTGACCAAAGCGGATGTCGATGTCATCATGAACGCGACAAGCTTCGCCGTCTCTGACCCGGCAGGTGGCGGTGATGATGCCCATTCTTGGCGTTCGGTCGGGCCATTTGGCGCTGTGGATGCCCCGGTTTTGCAGGTGGTGCTGGCGTCAAACCGCGAAGCAGACTGGCAAAGCTCAAGCGCCGGTTTAACCGCGCGTGACTTGGCAATGAATGTCGCCTTGCCAGAGCTTGACGGGCGGGTCCTGACCAGAGCTATCGGGTTCAAGCGGCCCTTGAGCCGTGATCATCTCACCCATGCGATGACCACCAGCTATGCCGCGGTGCCGGATCGGGCGGCCTATGTGGCACGGCTTGCCTGTGCGTGGGCGTCTTTGCGCCGCAAGCCCAATGAAACAAAGAAACTTGGCCTGATTCTGGCGAACTACCCCAATCGGGATGGGCGCATTGCCAATGGTGTTGGTCTGGACACACCGCAAAGCGTTTTCGATATGCTGCATCTGCTGCGGCGGAATGACTATGTAGCGGGCGATTTGCCGGCGGACAGTGCCGGTCTGATCGCGGCGTTGCGTGAGGGGCCGACAAATGCCGGATGGCAAGGCCGTAAAAAACAGGTCACGCTGCCGCTTGCAGATTACAAAACGGCTTTCGCCGAACTGCCAAATGACGTCACACAGGCGGTTGAGAGCCGTTGGGGCACAGCTGAAGACGATCCGATGTTTGACGGGGCCGATTTCCGGCTGGCGGTCCTCACTTTTGGTCATATTGCGGTCGGCGTGCAACCGGCCAGAGGCTATAATATCGACCCGAAGGCAACCTATCACGCCCCCGATCTGGTGCCGCCGCATAATTATTTTGCCTTTTATATTTGGCTTCGTTCGATATGGCGGTGCGATGCCATCATGCATTTTGGCAAACATGGCAATCTTGAATGGTTGCCCGGAAAGGCGCTGGCGCTGAGCGCGGCTTGCTATCCAGAGGCCGTGCTTGGCCCGGTCCCTCATCTTTATCCGTTTATCGTGAATGACCCCGGCGAGGGGGCGCAGGCCAAACGGCGCACCGCAGCGGTGATCCTCGACCATCTGACACCGCCGATGACACAGGCGGAAAGCCACGGCGTGATGGCAGAAATTGAATCACAGATGGATGAATATTTTGAAGCCGCCGGAATGGATAAATCACGAAGTGACGCATTGCTTGAGGATATTCTGGCAACGGCCGAGCGCGCCGGCATTGCCGCTGATTGTGGTATCGCGATAGATGATGACCCGGCTGAAAAGCTGATGAAGCTGGACAATTTCCTGTGTGACTTGAAAGAGATGCAAATCCGTGACGGCTTGCATATCTTCGGATCATCACCTGATCGCGACCTTGCCGATGATCTGTTGACGCAGATTCTTCGAACACCAAGAGGAAACGGTGAGGGGGTGAATGCCTCGCTGGCGAGGGCAATCGCTGTGGATTTGGAATTGTCAGATGATGCTGATGACGGTTTTGACCCGTTGACGGCACCGCGCGGTGACAGCTGGTCAGGTGTCAGGCCACAGGTTTTGGCGGACCTTGATGATTCGCCGTGGCGCAGTTGTGGTGACACGGTTGAACGGATTGACAAATTGGCCCGCGGCCTTGTTAGCGGCAGTATGCCGCCACCGGGGGCTTTGTCAGCGGCGATTGTCACCGATGCCTTGCCGCGTCTTCGTGAAAAGCTGGCCGTATCCGGCCCGATGGAGGCCGAGGCATTGCTGCGTGGGCTTGATGGTCGGTTTGTGCCATCGGGTGCCTCGGGTGCGCCGACAAGAGGGCGGCCGGAAGTATTACCCACCGGGCGCAATTTCTTTTCGGTGGACAGCCGCGCTTTGCCAACGCCGGTGGCATGGCGACTTGGATGGGCCTCGGCGGAGGCTTTGCTTGACCGATATCTGCAAGATCATGGCAATTGGCCAAAATCGATGGTGCTGTCGGCATGGGGCACGTCCAATATGCGCACAGGTGGTGATGATATTGCCCAGGCGTTGGCGCTTATGGGGGTGCGCCCGCAATGGGACACAAATTCCCGCCGTGTCACCGGTTTTGAAATTATTCCGCTCGATGTGCTTGGTCGTCCGCGTGTTGATATCTGCTTGCGGTGTTCTGGTTTTTTCCGTGACGCCTTTCCAGCGCAGATGAGCCTCATTGACCGTGCGGTGCAGGCAGTCGCCGATCTTGATGAACCGGCTGATATGAACCCGCTTGCGGCCACTGCCAAAGCCGAACAGCAAACGCTTCAGGCGGCAGGCAGTGATGAGAGCGCCGCGCAGCGGGCAAGCACAATGCGGATTTTCAGCGCCAAGCCGGGTGCCTATGGCGCCGGGCTTCAGGCTCTTGTTGATGAGGGTATATGGGACAAACGAAGCGATTTTGCCGAGGCGTTTCTGACTTGGTCATCATATGCCTATGGTGAGCAATTGAGTGGGGTCGAGGCACGTCAGGGTCTGGAAACGCGACTTGGTAAGGCTGATGCGGTTCTGCATAATCAGGACAACCGCGAACATGATATCCTCGACAGTGATGATTATTATCAGTTTGCCGGTGGCTTGTCCGCCGCAGTTGCCCATTTGTCAGGGCGTGATGTGCCGGTTTACCATAATGACCATTCGCTTCCCGAACGTCCGGTCATCCGCACACTTGCAGAAGAAATCAGCCGTGTTGTCAGGGGCCGCGCAAGTAATCCGAAATGGATTGCCGGTGCCATGCGACATGGCTTCAAAGGTGCCTTCGAAATGGCGGCAACTGTCGATTACCTGTTTGCCTTTGCGGCGACAACCCGACAGGTTGAAGAACATCACTTCGCCGCACTCTTTGAGGCCTATATCGAAGATGAAAATGTGCGGGAATTTCTGGAAGGGGCCAACGATGCCGCGTATGCTGAGATGCTGGCACGGTTTGCCGAGGCGATTGAGCGCGGGCTGTGGACGCCGCGACGCAACAGCGTACAGACAATGCTGGACCAGTTTCAGCAGAAAACAAGGGAGAGCGCATGATGAGTGATGACAATATTCCATCGAGCACAACGCAAAGTGATGTGGAGCGTCACAACAGCAAGATGGCGAAGAAAAAGGCAGCACGCGACAAGATCATGGCCACCAAGACCGATGAGAAAGGTCTGATCATCGTTAATACCGGCAAGGGCAAGGGTAAATCATCAGCCGCATTCGGGATGATTTTTCGCTGTATTGCCCATGATATGCAATGCGCCGTGGTGCAATTCATCAAGGGCGGTATGGATACCGGCGAGCGGAACCTGATTACCGCACATTTTGGTGATTTATGCTCATTCCACACGATGGGCGAGGGTTTTACGTGGGAAACACAGGACAAGGAACGTGACATTGCGGCGGCGACTGCCGCTTGGCAAAAGGCCAAATCACTGATCCTCGATCCGGAAAACCGCATGGTGTTACTTGATGAAATCAACATTGCCCTTCGGTATGGCTATATTCCTCTGGATGAGGTTCTGGCATTCCTGCAAGAGCACAAACCGCCGATGACGCATGTTGTTCTGACCGGACGGAATGCCGCCGACGAGTTGATAGAGATTGCCGATCTGGTGACCGAGATGACTTTGGTCAAACATCCCTTCCGCTCCGGTATCAAGGCGCAAATCGGCGTGGAGTTCTGATGCCCGCTTGCTTTATGGTTCAGGGCGCCGGATCGAATGTCGGCAAGTCTGTGCTGGTTGCCGGACTTTGCAGGCATTTTGCCAATCAGGGCCTGCGTGTGCGTCCGTTCAAACCGCAAAATATGTCGAATAATGCGGCCGTAACCGCCGATGGTGGTGAGATCGGCCGGGCGCAGGCGATGCAGGCACTGGCATGCCGGGTTCCTGCAAGCATTCACATGAATCCGGTGCTGTTGAAGCCGGAGACCGATACGGGTGCCCAGATTATCGTTCAGGGACAGCGTTTCGGCAGTATGCGTGCGCGCGAATATGGCACCCACAAAGCCAGCCTGATGCCTCCTGTACTTGATAGTTTTGCTAAAATTGGCGAAGACGCCGATCTGGTGATTGTTGAAGGCGCGGGCAGTCCGGCTGAAGTTAATTTGCGCGCTGGCGACATCGCCAATATGGGGTTTGCCACTGCCGCCAACGTGCCGGTTGTGATGGTTGGTGACATAGATCGGGGCGGTGTCATTGCCAGCCTTGTTGGCACGCATGCTGTTCTTGATCAGCAAGATAAAGATTTAATTAAATCATTTATTATCAATAAATTCAGAGGCGATACGACTCTATTTTCTGAAGGTATGACAATCATTTCTGATGCCACGGGATGGCAAGGTCTGGGGATCCTGCCCTGGTTTGCGGACGCCAAGTTCCTTCCGGCTGAAGATATACTGGATCTTGCCGGCAAGGGCGAGGCTGTTCGCGATGCGGGTGGTGACAGTCGGGTGCATATCGCCGTGCCGGTCTTGCGCCGGATCGCCAATTTTGACGATCTGGACCCGCTTTCGGCGGAAGCTGATGTCCGCCTGACCCTTGTGCAGGCTGGCGAGGTCATTCCGTCTGATGCTGATCTCGTGCTGATCCCCGGTTCCAAGGCGACAATCGATGATCTGGCGTTTTTGCGGGAGCAGGGCTGGGACATTGATATTGCGGCGCATCATCGCCGTGGCGGCATCATTCTTGGCTTGTGCGGCGGCTATCAGATCCTTGGTCGTAAAGTTCATGATCCGCATGGGATTGAAGGACCTGTGAGAAGTTCTGATGGGCTTGGGTTGTTGAATGTTGAGACAACTTTGGATGCAGCCAAAACGCTGCGCCTCGTTGAGGCAGAGGCCATTCAGTTCAAAACAAGTGTGAACGGCTATGAGATCCACATGGGCCAAACATCTGGACCGGATTGTGAACGCGCCTTGTTGCATATTGAGGATCGGTTTGACGGTGCAATTTCTGTCGATGGCCGGGTTATGGGAAGTTATGTCCACGGTATTTTTTCCGATAACGGGTTTCGCAGGCGCTTTCTTGAGGATTTGGCGGCACGGCGGGGCAGGGACATTTCCCTTGCCGACTTTGATTTTGCCAAGAATGTCGATGACACGCTTGACCGTCTGGCAGCGCATTTGGCGGCGCATCTTGATATGGGCGCGCTTGCCAGAATGGCCGGGCTTTAGATCAATGCATCCGGCGCAATCATCAGCGCCACCAACAAAGCCGCGAGAGCAAACAGGATTTGTGCGATTGCCAGTACCTTCAGCGAGGTTAAAACCGTATCACGGTCGGCAATATCACCGGGGGCGTTCATCCGGGCCGCATCGCGTATGCGGTTGCCATAAATTCTTGGACCGGCAAGCCAAATATTAAGCGCGCCTGCCATTGCCGCCTCGGGCCAACCGGCATTTGGTGATTGATGGCTTCCCGCATCCGCGCGCATTACCGAAAAAGCCCGGGCGATTTGTCCACCAACAGGCATTGCCGCAAGACAGATCAGAACACCGCTGATCCGGGCGGGGACATAATTCAAGATATCGTCAAATTTTGCCGCGCCCCAGCCAAAGGCCAGAAACCGCGCATTTTTATAGCCGATCATGCTGTCGGCGGTATTGACCATCTTGTAGATCAACAATCCGGGCAACCCCAGAATCAGGAACCAGAACACCGGTGCAATGACGCCGTCAGACAGATTTTCTGCCCCGGTTTCAATGGCAGCGCGGGCGATGTCGTCCTCAGCCAATATTGACGTGTCGCGCCCGACGATCATACTCAACGCATGGCGGGCGTCAGCTATTCCTGTTGAGAGAGATGTCGCAACATCGCGGATATGCTCGTCAAGGGATCTGCCGGCAAGCATGATGGCCAGCACCAGCAATTCAACGAGACCACCTCCAAAAGACAAAAAATATCCGATTGCGCCTGCCTTTCCGACCAATGCGCCAATGGCGATAATGCCGCGTATACGGCGTTGACGTCCGGTGGTCCCCTTTCGGCGGTTTCCTATCTTAGTCGCGAAATTAATCGCGCGGCCAAACAGAACCACCGGATGCGGCACCCGCCGCCACAGAATATCTGGCTCGCCAAACAGCCAGTCCAGCATCAAGGCACCTGCCAACAGGGCAAGCCGCAAAGCCATATCATCGGCTGATTGAGGTATGAAAGCTGACATCGTTTTCTCAAAATTGCGCGTCTGGGTGGTCTGGTCGTCAAACGGCCCGACACTATTTAAAGATGGAGAATGAGGCGGGAAAATTCAACTTTGGTCGTATTGATGCAATTGTTTTAGAGCTTGTGGTCTAGTATATGTCTCATTCGGTCGGTGGACTTGTGAACAAGATGAAAACGATCCCGGTGCGGTGGACCTAAACTAGGAACCTAATCCGGGCCTCAGACCAGGTAGGTGTAGCCAAGCAAGAGCAGTTTTTGCCCGGCTGTCCTTTTCGTTTCATTCTGTCCCGCCACTGCTTAATTGCAAGAAACCCGCTGCCAAGCCGGGGTCAGGACAGACATGAACATCAACGCAAACCTTTTCTCTGTATTCCACAGGTCAGCTGCGATTGCAGCAATCGTTCTTGCCTCAACATCATCAGCCAATGCGCATTTGGGTCATGTTGGCGAATTGGCAGGGCATGGCCATCTTGTCGGGATTGGTCTTGTCGGCACCGCGGTGATGCTTGGCGGTATTTTGGCCGCTGCCAGCCGTCATGCCAAGGGTGATCATGCCGATGCGCCTGTCGCTGATGATGCGGATGAGCAGGTGAATGGCACCGAAGATGAACCACAGAATGTTACAGGAGAGAAAGTCAATGTCTGATGCCGTGGAAAAGAAATATGGTGTTATGATCTGTGGCCATGGCTCTCGGTCAAAATCGGCAGTTACCGAATTTGCTGTGCTGGCGGAAAAACTGGCGCCGATGTTCCCAGACTGGCCGGTTGAATATGGCTATCTTGAATTTGCCACGCCGGTGATCAAAACCGGTCTTGATAAATTGCGCGAGCAGGGTGTCAATCATGTGCTTGCGGTTCCAGGAATGCTGTTTGCTGCCGGGCATGCGAAAAATGACATTCCGTCAGTGTTGAACACATATGCCGCCGAACATGGCATCACCATTCAATATGGCCGCGAACTGGCGATTGATTTGCAGATGCTGCAAGCCGCCAATGACCGCATTACAGAGGCACTTGCCGCCGCCAATGATGCGCATGGAGCGGTTGATATCGCCGAGACGTGTCTCGTTGTTATTGGCCGGGGTGCGTCCGATCCGGATGCCAATTCGAACGTGTCAAAGATTGCCCGTATGCTGTGGGAAGGCATCGGCTTTGGCTGGGCCGAAGTCGGTTATTCCGGTGTTACCTTTCCGCTGGTGCAGCCTTGTCTGGAACATGTTGCAAAGCTTGGCTATCGCCGCGTTGTGGTGTTTCCGTATTTTCTGTTCTCCGGCATTCTCATTGACCGGATCTATGGCTTTACCGATGAAGTTGCTGCGGCGTACCCCGAAATTGAGTTCGTCAAGGCTGGCTATTTGAATGATCATCCAAAAGTGATTGCCACTTTTGCCGATCGGGTGCGTGAAATTCTGGAAGGCAACAACAACATGAATTGTGCCTTGTGCAAATATCGGGCTCAGGTTCTGGGCTTTGAGGATGAGGTTGGCGCGGCGCAGGAAAGCCATCACCATCATGTCGAAGGCCAGGGCGTTTCTGCACCGGGAAGCAATGTTGAAGATTGCGCGCTCTGTGACAGTTTTTGCACCGGCGCCTGCCGATTGGATATGGATCACCATCATCATCACCATGATCATTCACATGATCATGACCACGGTCATAGCCATAGCCATGACCATGGTCATCACCATCATCCCTATCCCCATGCCAAACACCCGCATGGGCCGGAATCGGTGCGTGGCCGCAAACGTGCAGCCGAGCAAAAGGATGGCTGAAAACCGTGATTCTGCCTGACTACATCAAGGACCCACAGGCCATTTATGACGCGTCATTCGCAACGGTGCGCGACCGTGTCGACCTCGCGGCGGTGCCGGCTGATATGCATGATGTCGTGATCCGTTTGGTGCATGCTTGCGGTATGCCAGATATCCTTGATGATCTTGAGTTCAGCGCCGATTTGGCATCCCGCGCACATGCCGCCTTGCGTGACGGTTGCCCGATTTTTGCCGATTGCGAAATGGTGGCATCAGGCATCACAAGACGCTTTTTGCCAAAGAATAACGACATTATCGTGACACTGAACGATAGCCGCACGGCACCTTTGGCGGCCGAACTTTCGACAACGCGTTCAGCCGCGGCAACAGATCTATGGCTGGATCGGATCGATAACGCCATTCTGGTCTTTGGCAATGCCCCGACAGCTTTGTTCAGAGTGCTGGAACATATCGCCAACGGATGTCGTCCTGCGGCTATTCTCGGGTTTCCTGTTGGCTTTATCGGGGCGGCAGAGAGTAAACAGACGCTGGCGGAATTCTTGCCCAAAGTGCCTTTTGTAACGGTGCATGGCACACGCGGTGGATCGGCCATGGCATCGGCCGCGATCAATGCATTGGCGCTTGGTGCCAGGGACGGCATGTGATGGCTGTCTTGATTGTCGGGGTGTCGGAGACAGGTGTTTCCAACTTGCCACCAAGCCTTCAAGACCGGATCGCCGCGGCGGACTATATTATCGCCGCACCGCGATTTCACAAAGGTCTGCCAGATGGTCCAAAGGTTGAAGCATGGCCAACGCCATTCAGTGACGTGTTTGCGCGGATAGACGCGCTGCGTGACAGACAGCTTGTGATTGTGGCGACCGGTGATCCCATGTGGTACGGCGTTGGCGCGACGATTCAGCGCCGCCTTGGGGCAGGGGCTTGTGAGGTCATTCCCGCGGTATCCGGCTTTCAGATGGCGGCAACGCGGATGGGCTGGCCGCTTGCCAATTGTGAAACGCTGTCGATCCATGGTCGTCCGGCCGGATCGATATTGCCGCGCCTGTATCCGCGGGCAAAATTGCTGTTGCTTGCAGAAAACAGCCGTTCTGCAGGTGAAATAGCAGCGCTTCTGACTGATGCCGGTTATGGCGCGGCGCGGTTATCGGCACTTGCTCATATTGGCGGTGATGAAGAGGCTCGGTTTGACGGTGTTGTCTCATCCTGGGATCATACTGACATTCCTGATTTTCATATTCTGGCAGTAGATTGTGCGGATTGCCATAATCCGGCAGATGGTTTTGCACTGCCTGACAACGCCTTTGTTTCCAGCGGCAAAATGACCAAGCGTGATGCGCGTGCCAGCGCATTGGCCAAGCTTGCACCTTTCCCGGGTGCTGTATTCTGGGATGTCGGCTGCGGGTCTGGCGCGGTAGCCGTGGACTTTCTAAGGCATGCCCCGCGTGGATCAGCCTTTGCGATAGACCGCGATGCCAATCAGATCGATATGGCAAAACAGAATGCGGTGGCGCTCGGTGTGCCACATTTGCAGACAATCCATGGCGATTTGCCGGAGGCACTTGCGAACTTGCCACAGCCTGACGCGGTCTTTATTGGCGGCGGCTTGTCGGCTGATCTGGTCACCCGTGTTTATAAGGCGCTGCAGCCGGGTGGTGTGATCGTTGCGCATTGTGTCACCATCGAGAGCGAGACGCTGTTGACCAGCATGTGGCAGAAATTTGGGGGCAATTTAGCGCGTCTTTCTGTGCATCATGCGGATCCGGTTGGCGGCTTTCACGGGTGGCGTCCGCTGATGCCTGTTACGCAATGGCATTTGGTCAAGCCGGCAGGGGACGCGACATGACAACTGGAATCTTGTACGGCATTGGCACCGGTCCCGGCGACCCTGAATTGATCACGCGTAAGGCGTGGCGGCTCATTGAAGCAGCCCGCGTGATTGCCTATCCGGCACCTGATACCGGCGAGAGTTTCGCCAGATCGATTGCTGCCGAGGCGATTTCACCGGATGCAGTTGAAATTCCGATGATTGTACCAATGCGTACCGGACGCGATCCCGCACAAACGATTTATGACTCAGCTGCCAAAAAAATCGCTGCGCATCTAGACGCCGGAGAGGATGTTGTCGTGTTGTGCGAAGGGGATCCGCTGTTCTATGGGTCTTTCATGTATTTGCTGGCACGTTTGAAGGATGATTATGAAACCCGGATCGTTCCCGGGGTGACCAGTCTGACGGCCTGCGCGGCGGCACATGCTCGCCCGCTTGCGGCGCGCAATGACATTATGACAATCCTGCCCGGACCATTGGCAGACGATGATCTGACAGCCCAGATTGAGAGGGCTGATGCGGTCGCAATCATGAAAGTAGGACGGCATATGCCACGCCTGAAGGCCCTGTTTGCACGGCTTGGGCATTTGGATGCGGCGCTTTACGTTGGGCATGCCTCGCTTGCCCATCAGCTACAGGTTCCGCTCTCAGAAGCGCCGGATGATGCTCCATATTTCTCGATGATATTGCTCTACAAAGGGGACGATCCGTGGATCAGATAGCGCCGTCAAATGGCAAGAAGCCTGTTATCGTTACCCTTTCAGCCGTCGGGTTCAGCCTTGCCCGAAAGATCGCTGATGATCTTGGTGCTGAAATTCACGGTCACGCAACGCGCTGTCCGCAGGCTGATGTTACCTTCATCAAGGCTCGCCCGCATATTGGCGAATTGTTTGCCGCCGGACGCCCGATCATTGGGGTTTGTGCTGCCGGCATTTTGATCCGTTCAGTTGCCCCGTACCTGCAGCACAAAAGCCGCGATGCGGCTGTGCTGGCGGTGGCGGAAAATGGCGCCGATGTTGTGCCGCTGATTGGCGGGCACCATGGTGCCATCACATTGGCGAGCGAGGTTGCCAAAACTCTTGGCGCGAATCTGGCGGTGACAACAGCTGGCAATTTGCAATGGAACATTTCGCTGGATGAGCCACCTGCGGGATGGCGCCTTGCAAATCCTGCTGCTGCCGGCCGGATCATGCCGCGATTGCTGGCTGGTGATGGCGCGTTTATTGATGGCGAATGCGCCAGCATGCTTCAGGACTGGGTGATCGATGTGCCGCGCGGTGATGCGGTGACGCTGACCTTCACACGGCAAATGGTCGTGCCACACGAAAATCAGCTGGTCTATTGCCCACAGGATATGATTTTGGGGCTTGGCTGTGCGCGTGGCTGTTCTGTTGACGAAATGATGGATCTGGTGATGAGCAACTTGACCAGCGCCAACATAAATGCCGCCAGTGTCGCCGGAGTGTTTTCAGTCGATATCAAGGCGGATGAGCCCGCAATACAGGCAGTCGCCGATATGCTTGATGTGCCGTTTCGCGTCTTTGACGTTGCCACTCTGGAGGCTGAGACGCCACGCCTTGCCAACCCGTCAAAGGTCGTTTTCGATGAAATCGGTTGTCATGGGGTGAGCGAGGCTGCCGCGCTGGCCGCTGCTGGCGCCGATGGCACGCTGGAAATCACCAAAAAGAAATCAGCCAATGCCACAATGGCGCTGGCCAGAATGCCATTTTCGCCGGACTCCGCGTTGCCGGGGCGTAAACCGGGCCGCGTGATGCTGATTGGCATTGGGCCCGGACAGAGTGACTGGCGCACCCCAGAGGCTTCGCGCCTTGTGCAAAGCGCGGATGAGCTGGTCGGCTACGGTCTTTACATCGATATTCTTGGCCCGATGGCAGCGCATATTCCCCGGAAAGACTTCGCCCTTGGCGAAGAAGAGGCGCGGTGTCGCTATGCCCTTGAGACAGCCGCAACGGGCAAGGATGTGGCGATTATCTGTTCAGGTGATGCCGGTATCTATGCCATGGGGGCGCTGGTTTTTGAATTGCTGGATCGGGATCAGGATGCGGGTGGCGTGTCGCCTGCGGCCCGCCGCGTTGATGTGATGACAACTCCGGGCATTTCGGCCTTGCAGGCTGCAGCTGCTCGCTCAGGCGCGTTGCTCGGCCATGATTTCTGCACGATATCACTTTCAGACCTTTTGACCCCGTGGCAATCAATCGAACGCCGTATCCATGCGGCGGGTGCGGGTGATTTCGTCATCGCCTTTTATAACCCGGTTTCAAAGCGGCGCCGCACCCAATTGGCGAATGCGCGCGACATTCTGATGACCTATCGTGGTGGCGACACGCCAGTGCTTCTTGCCAGTAATCTGGGGCGTCAGGAGGAAAATCTGCGGTTTCGGACGCTGGAAACATTGGAAATTGACGAAGTCGATATGTTGACCGTAGTCATGGTAGGGGCCAGCACGTCAAGGCAAATTGACCTTGGGCGTGGATCGGTCATCTATACACCGCGCGGCTATGCAAAACATCTGGATCAGGCTGCTGATGCGCCTCTCCAATCCAAACAGAAAGAGGCCGGATCATGACGGTTTATTTTATCGGCGCCGGACCGGGTGATCCGGAATTGATCACTGTACGGGGTTTGCGTCTGATTGAAAGGTGTAAGCTGTGCCTTTACGCAGGATCACTGGTGCCTGAGGCCGTGGTCGCTGCCGCGCCGTCAGATGCGCGCCGGATCGACACTGCCTCAATGACCCTTGATGACATCATGGCAGAAATTGAGGCGGCGCATGCCAAGGGGCTTGATGTTGCGCGGGTGCATTCGGGTGATCCATCGCTTTATGGAGCGATTGCTGAACAGATCAGACGGCTTCAGGCAAAACAGATTGATTATCAGATTGTTCCGGGTGTGTCGGCCTATGCGGCGGCGGCGGCCGGCCTTGGCATTGAATTGACCGTTCCGGAAGTGACGCAGACGCTGATTCTGACGCGGACGGCGATGAAATCATCGGCCATGCCTCCGGGTGAGGATCTTGAAACGCTTGGCCGGACAGGGGCAACGCTTGCAATCCATCTCTCGATCCGCAATTTGCGGCAGATTGAGCGTGATTTGACACCGCATTACGGCGCCGATTGTCCGGTTATTGTGGCCTATCGGGTGGGCTGGCCGGACGAGACATATATTCACGCCACCCTTGCCACCGTTCGCAAGATTGTTCAGCAGGAAAAGATCACCCGCACCGCGTTGATCTTTGTCGGACGTGGGCTTGGTTATCAAGGCAATTTTCGCGACAGTGCTCTTTATGATGCGGCACATGCCCATGTCTTGCGGCCCAAGCGAGGCAATGCAGATGAGCGAGAAGCCGATACGGCCTAGCAAATGATGTGCGCGTAAGACCCGGCGACCGAACCTTTTACAAGACCCATGTTGCCGAGCACATTCCCCGTCATATCACGGGCAGAAAACAGCGGATCGCCGTTTTCGAATGTGGCTTGCGTATAGTGAAATTCATGGCCGGTAATCGGCTGGTTGCCAAGCCAGCCAAGTTGGGCTGTGGCCAGAAGATTCCTGTAGCCAAGATGCAGCTTGCGTGCGGCAAAGCTTGTTTCCAGATCAAGCAGTCCAGCCATGTCAAAAGCGGTTCCACCAGAATCGATGATGCGCGTGCCAAGTGTCATGAAGCCACCGCATTCGCCATAAATTGGCACATTTGCTTTTGCCGCTTTTTGCAAGCCGGTGATGAAGCCAGTAGCCGTTGATAAAGTCGGCAAATGCAGCTCGGGATATCCACCGGGCAAAAAGATGAAGTCTGCATCGGTGGCTGGGGCCTCATTATTCAGCGGTGAAAATGTATGGATTGTGGCGCCCATATCACGCCAGCCTTCAAGCATATGCTGGTAATGAAAGCCGAACGCCACATCCAGTGCCATTGAAACGCTCTGTCCGGGCGGGGTGATCGGACAGGTGAGCACCGCGGCGCGGGCAGGGGCAAGCGGTTGCGCCAGTGCGAGGAGCGCGCGGCAATCAATATGCGCCTCGACCAAATCCGCAGCGGCGTTGATGATCGTTTCCAACGCGCCCTGTGAAGCAAGATCACTGCTTTGCACGAGGCCCAGATGACGTGACGGGACGCTGGCGTCTGTAGAGACCGGCACCGATCCAATAAGGTGGATGTCGTGTGCGGCAAGGGCTTCGGCGATCAATTTTTCATGACGGGCAGAGGCCACGCGGTTCAAAATCACACCGGCGAGATGGGTGTCCGGCGGCAATTCACGGGCAACGCCAGCCGCAAGCGCTGCGGCAGTTTGTGCCTGATGTCGGCAATCAATGACGAGAATAATCGCCGCGCCCAGCTTTTGTGCAATTTCCGCACTGGAACCACGGCCACCATCGGTCCCGTCAAAAAGACCCATGACACCTTCTATGACAAGTGTTTCACCAACAGATCTCTCGGCAATGCCGAGCAGCATTTCATCCGACATCGCAACCGAGTCGAGGTTAAAGGCCGGTTTCCCGCATGCTGTGGCCAGAAAAGCTGTGTCGATGTAATCGGGACCAGCCTTTGCCGCAGCAATATCAGCACCTTGCCGATGCAGCGCACGGAGCAGCCCAAGTGTAAGTGTGGTTTTGCCGCTGCCCGAAGACAGGCCAGCAATGACCAGAGCGCGGCGTGCCATCAACCAGTTTCCGAGACAGCTCTCACCCCGAGCGGGTCAAGGTCACGCGGCGGTTCGCCTTGCATTTGGCCGATCCAGTCAAGGCACTGGCGCATCAGGGCAACACGCCCGACACACACAATCGCTGGCGCGCCTATGCCACTGGCGGCGATGTCTTCTTGAATTCTGGACAGGCTGGTTTCAAGCACTTGCATGTCTGGCCTTGTCGCATTGTTGACAATGGCAACAGGCTCATTTGGGTCACGTCCAGCGGCCAGTAATTTTGAACAGATTTCTGGCATATGTTTGATTGCCATATACATGACAATCACTTGCGATCCCTTGGAAACAGCGTCCCAGTCGATCGCTGACGGCATCAAACCCGTACGGTCATGGCCTGAAAGAAAAGTTACTGACTGGTTTACATCGCGATGCGTTACCGGAATGCCGGCATAGGCAAGCCCACCAATACCTGCAGAAATGCCTGGGATGATCCGCAGTTTTATACCGGCCTGAACCAGCGTCTGCGCTTCTTCACCCCCGCGACCAAACACAAAGGGATCGCCACCCTTGAGGCGCAAGACGCGATGTCCTGCCCGCGCCAATTCAATCAGGCGCAAGGAAATATCGCGTTGCTTTGGCGATGGTTTCCCCCCGCGCTTGCCTGCATATTCAATCATCGTGTCAGCTTTTGCCCAGCGCAGGAGCGAGCTGTCGACCAGCGCGTCATAGATGATCACATCTGCCTGCTGTAGTGCATTCAGCGCATGCAACGTCACGAGGCCGGGATCACCCGGTCCACCGCCGACCATCCATACCCATCCGGGGCTAAATTCTGGCCAATCCATCCCCTCAAGGCTTGGCAGTGTGCCATTGGCCAGTGGGGTTTTGGGGATGTTGGTATCGTTGCTCATCACGTTCTGATCATAATTACTGCAAGAGACATTTGCACGTAAAACCTGCCAAATGAACAGGCGTTTGCGGGGTCTTTGCCGGAGCGTTTCTATGGCACCGGAGTGCTACTGCCTTTTCTGTTGCTATAGCGTCTAGTTTACATTGTGTGGGCATGCCGACATCGGCTAGATTCCGACCATGGCTGACGCGTCAAAGACACCTGCTTCACGAACCGGCAAAACTCTGTCCTCGAACCTGCGGTTTGGCTGGACAACGGGCACCTGTGCCACGGCAGCCGTCAATGCTGCCTATATGGCACTTGTTACCGGGCAATTTCCTGAAAAAGTGTCTGTGGTCACGCCGTCTGGCAAGCAGGCCGACCTTGACGTCAGCTTCACCCGTGAGCCGGGCGGGCACGACACAGACCGCTGGCGTATGGCAGGAATTATCAAAGATGCTGGCGATGATCCGGATGTCACCCATGGTGCGTTGATTTGTGCGCGTGTTTCGGCCGCGCGGCAAGGTGATGGGGTGATTTTTATGGGCGGAGACGGCGTAGGCATCGTAACCAAGCCAGGATTGCCAATCGAGGTTGGCGAACCCGCAATCAATCCGGTGCCGCGCCAAATGATGCGCGAGATGATTACTGCACTTGCAGGAAGGTTGAATGGGCCACGTGATGTTGTGATTGAGATATCGGTTCCTGATGGCGCTGATATTGCGCTTCGGACATGGAACCCGCGCCTTGGTATTGAGGGAGGAATTTCCATTCTTGGGACAACCGGCGTTGTTCGGCCATTTTCCTGTTCTGCGTGGATAGCGTCTATCCATCGTGGCATTGACGTGGCGCGGGCCAACGGGTTGCCGCATGTCATGGGATCGACAGGTGCGACATCTGAAAATTTTGCCCGAAGCCGGTATGACCTTCCGGATATAGCCTGTCTGGATATGGGGGATTTTGTGGGTGGCATGCTCAAATATTTGCGCGGCAATCCGGTTCCAAGCCTGACCATCGCTGGTGGTGCCGGCAAGATGGTGAAGTTTGCACAAGGCGCTGTTGACCTTCATTCCGCCCGCTCACAGGTTGATTTTGATCTTTTGGCGACATTGGCCAGTGATCATGACATTGATCCGGAACCGGTCCGCCGGGCAAATACCGTGCTGGAAGTGATGTCAAACTTGAAAGGGGGCGACCGGGACAAACTTGCCAATGCTATCGCCGATGGCGCGCTGAACACGGCGACAAAATTATTAAAGGGGGCTGATATTGCCCTCGAAATACTGGTTGTCAGCCGAGATGGACAATTGCTTGGACAGGCAGGGTGTCTGCAAGGCAGGGCACAATGACATTACCACGAAAAAAACTGCTGGTTTTGGCGGGGACGCATGAGGCACGCCAGCTTGTCGAGAAACTTGCCGATACCGGTGCCTTTGAGATCATCGCCTCGCTTGCTGGTGCCACAAAGGCGCCTTTATCAATGGCGGCAAATGTCCGGACTGGTGGCTTTGGCGGTGCCGAAGGTCTGGCTGAATATTGCCGGGCCGAGTCGGTCGATGCGCTTGTCGATGTGACACATCCTTTCGCGCGGCATATCAGCCGAAATGCAGTAAAAGCAGCCGAGATGCGAGACATTCCGTGTTTTTCCTATGAACGGCCACCATGGGCGGCGCAACCGGGTGATGCGTGGCGTGAGTTTGCCAGTTGGCAGGACATGGTTGATGCAATTCCGGCGGGGTGCAGGGTGTTTTTGGCCGGTGGCACCGCGTCAATCGAAGCATTTTGTGCGCGTGACGATATTCACCTGTGGGCACGGGCGTTGAATGTTTCCGGCTACAATGATACCGACAAGCATCGCTTTTTGAACGCGATGCCAAATCAGGATATGAATGCCGAGGCAGACCTGTTTTCGAAATATGATATTGAACTTTTGTGCTGCAAGAACGCCGGTGGCCGTGCCAGCATCGCCAAAATAGAGGCGGCGCGTTCGCTTGGCATACCAATTTGGCTTTTGGCGCGGGCAAAGAGAGAAAACAACGTGCCTCGCGAACAAATCCATGACAATGTTGAACAGCTTTTTGATGCTTTGATGCGGTTTGCCGGACACGCAACAGATGCCTTTGACAATAAGACGGCCAGCAAGAGTTAGAGAACAAAAAGGGAATTATTTATGACTGAAAAAGTTGTCATTCTTGGCGGTAAACGCTCAGCAATCGGAAAATTTGGTGGATCGCTTGCGGATGTGCCACCATCACAACTTGGCACGATTGTCACAAAGGCTGCGTTGGAAAGCGTTAATGTTGCAGCTGCGGATGTTGATCACAGTGTTTATGGCAATGTCCTTCATGGCGAAGCACGAGATGTCTATATCTCAAGGGTGATTGCGCTGGAGTCGGGCTTGCCGACGCATGCGCCGGCCTTGACGGTGAATCGCCTGTGCGGTTCGGGCTTGCAGGCTATTGTCTCGGCGATTCAGTTGGTTCAGCTGGGTGATGCAAAGATCGCCATCGGTGGCGGCGTCGAATCGATGTCGCGCGCGGGCTATCTCCTGCCTAAATTGCGGTTTGGGGCGAAAATGGGTGACGCGGCTGCGATCGATATGATGCTTGCGTCTCTTCATGATCCGTTCGGCAACGGGCATATGGGCATCACCGCAGAGAACATTGCCGATAAATTCGGTGTCTCGCGTGAAGATCAGGATGATTTTGCTGTTGTCAGCCAGGAACGGGCAGCACGTGCTATCGCCGAGGGACGCTTTGTCGATCAGATTGTCGGTATCGATGTCGGGCGTGGCAAACATGCCCGGCATTTTGACGTTGATGAACATCCTCGTGCCAGCAGCCGTGAGGATTTGGCAGGGCTTCGGGCGGCCTTCAAGGATGGCGGGAGTGTTACCGCCGGTAATGCGAGTGGTCTCAATGATGGCGCGGCGGCAGTTGTGCTGGCCAGCGAGACCGAGGCTGAAAGGCGTGGTCTCAAACCGATGGCGAGGGTTTTGTCATACGGTTTTGCCGCTGTGCCGCCTGAAATCATGGGGATAGGGCCTGTACCCGCCAGCCGTATTGCGCTTGAGCGTGCCGGGATCGGCGTTGATGATCTCTATGTGATCGAATCGAATGAGGCGTTTGCAGCGCAGGCTTGTTATGTCAGCCGCGAGCTTGGTCTGGATCCGGAAAAGGTTAATCCGAATGGTGGTGCCATTGCGCTTGGCCATCCGGTTGGTGCAACAGGCGCGATCCTGACCCTGAAGCTTGTCCATGAATTGCAGCGCACGGGCGGGCGTTATGGCCTTGTTACACTGTGTATTGGTGGCGGGCAGGGCATTTCAATGGTTGTGGAGGCCGTGTAAGCATCTGCATAGGGCGTCCCTGAGGAATAATGGGTTTTTTGGAGCAGATTATGAGTGACTACAGCCATTTCAGTTTGACGCGCGATGATGATGATGTCGCATGGCTGAAAATCGATGTTGCGGGCAAATCGGTCAATGTAATGGCCAGTGATGTGATGGTTGAGCTCTCGGCCATCACCCGTGAGCTCGCCGAAAACCCCCCATCCGGACTGGTCTTTTATTCGGGAAAGGAAAGGGGGTTTATTTTTGGTGCGGACATCAATGAATTTGCCGATTTTCCGGATAGGGCGGCTGTTGAGGCGCATATTTTTGGTGTTTTGGAGAGCTTTCAGAGGATTGAAGATCTCCCCTGCATGACCGTGATCCTCGTTGATGGGATTTGTCTTGGTGGCGGCTATGAAATGGCGCTGGCGTTTGATCGAATCATTGGTGTCAATCATCCGTCCTGTCAGGTTGGTTTGCCCGAAATCAATCTTGGCCTTTTGCCGGGATATGGTGGGTCCGGACGTTCATTTGCCCGCATGGGGCTTGAGGGTGCGCTTAAATTGGTGCTGCATGGCCGCCCCGTTCGGGCGGCTGATGCTTTGGCAATGGGCGCGATTGACCATGTTGTTGCAAGCAAGGATGACCTGAAAGATGCGGCCAAACGCGCCATTGCCGGTGATATTGATCGCAAACCACCGCAAATTTGTGACAATCCGGAAGAATTGATTGCCAAGGAACGTGCCGCTATCGCCGCACGAACACGTCCAGAGAACACGCCAGCTCCTTTCGCGATCCTTGACCATTATTCTCATAAGGATTTGAATAAAAATAATATCATAGAGCGCGAAACAAAACTGTTTTCTGAGCTAATGATGACGCCTGCCTCAGCTGGTCTACGTCGTGTGTTCCAGCTGAATGACCTTGTCAAAAAAGGGGGGCGCGGTGATCCGGCTGTGTCTCACATTCATGTCATTGGCGCTGGTGTCATGGGCGGTGATATTGCGGCGGTGGCAGCGATGAGCGGTTTTAAGGTGACGCTTCAGGACATGAATGGCGATGCCATAAACGCAGCTTTGGCGCGTGCGGAAACGCTTTATGAGAGACGGTTGAAAAATCCGGACAAGGTGGCATCAACGATGGCCCGCCTGACGGGTGATCCGGATGGCGTGGGTCTGGCTGAGGCCGATTTGCTGATTGAGGCGGTTGCCGAAGTGCCGGAGGTCAAGAAGGCGGTGTTTGCCGCTGCGGAAAAACAGATGAAACCGTCTGCCATCATGGCGACCAATACGTCGGCTATTCCTCTCGAAGACATTGCCGCCGCGCTGGATGATCCATCCCGCTTGATTGGGATGCATTTCTTCAATCCTGTTCCGGTGCTACCGCTGGTTGAGATCATTTACACCAACGCCAGCAATCCGGAATTTGTGGCGCGGGCAATGTATGTTGGCGGGGCGATGAAAAAACAGCCGATCCGGTGTAAATCGTCACCGGGCTTTTTGGTCAATCGTGCATTGCTCCCCTATGTTTTTAAAGCCATTGACGCGGTGATTGACGGGGCGAATGCCGATTTGCTGGATCAGGCGATGGTGCGTTTTGGCATGCCGATGGGCCCGATTGAACTCGCCGATCAAGTCGGGCTGGATGTCTGTCACGATGCTGGTGTGGTGCTTGGCATATCTGACACATCCCGGTCCAAGCTGAAAGCGATGATGGAGGCAGGCACGATTGGCCGCAAATCCGGATCAGGCTTTTATGCATGGGACGACAAGAAAGCCGTCAGGCCGCGGGCGGATTATGATGGTGCCGAGATGGACAAAATTGCCCATGATTTATTGGCACCCCTGATTGCGGAATGCAGGGCGGCGGTTGAAGAGGGCGTTGTTGATTCGGCTGATATGGCCGATGCCGCATGCATTTTTGGAATTGGTTTTCCAGCGCATACCGGTGGTCCATTGTTTTGGTATGAGGGTGTCGGCAAAGGTGTTTGATGGAAAGTAGTCAAGGCGAGATTTCCGCGCCAAGGGACAGGATCGTCCTTGTTTCAATTTGCTGGATGCTTGTCAGTTGTCTGATGTTTGCCACGGTGATGGCTGGCATTCGGATGTTTCTTGTTGATCTGCCACCGGAACAAACGGTTTTTTTGCGTTACCTTGTTGGCGCAGGATTGATGTTGCCGCTTGTTGCCTCACGTCTTCCGGCACTCGCCAGTACAAAACACAAGGGAAAGCTGGTGTTGCGCTGTTTGCTGCATGGCCTTGGCGTTTACACATGGTTTTATGCGGTACTGAAAGTGCCGCTTGCTGACGTCAATGCGTTGTTAAATCTTGGACCGATTTATGCGACTCTTGGGGCGGTGATCCTGTTTGGCGAAAAGCTGAAGCTGCGGCGTATTCTTGCCATTGTTATCTCATTTGCTGGCGCGCTAATCGTGATCAAGCCCGGATTTTCTGACTTCAATATGGGCACGCTCGCGATATTGATGGCTGCGCCTTTGTTTGCCTTTTCCGACCTTATAGCCAAGGGGCTAAAGGCCTATCACGATGATCATTTGATCATTTTTTCGCTGTCGATAGGTATTTCGGCACTTCTGTTGATCCCCGCTCTTTACGCCTGGACGCCGTTGAACGGGTCACAATGGTTTGGCGTGATGGTGATCGCGGTGTGCGCAACAATCGGACATGTAACATTGATGAAAGCGTTTCGGGGGCCAATGTGGGCGGCGCAGTCGGGCAAATATATTCAGCTGGTATTCGTAACCAGCTATGGCTTCTTTCTTTTTGCTGAAATACCCGCGATTTCAACAATCGCCGGGGCGTTGATTGTGTGTGGAGCGGTGTCATATATCGCATTTCGGGAGAGCCAGCTGCGCACACCAAAGCCGCCTATACATCCGGTTGCTTAGCGAGGCAGGGACATGGATTTTGGAAGTTTTGACATCATTACGACAACGCCAGTCTATTTCTGGAGCGTTGCGGTCATGGCCGTTCTGGCCGTGGCAATTTCGAAATCCGGATTTGGCGGTGCGCTAGGATCGCTCAGCGTGCCTGTACTGTTGTTTGTGTTGCCCCCAAAGGCGACGCTCGGTGTTTTGCTACCTCTGTTTTTGGTGATTGATGTATGGGTTGTGCATACATGGCGGCGCATGCTTGATCGCCGCATACTCCTTTTCATGTGCGTTTTCGGGGTTTTAGGTCAATTGGTGGGGTGGGTGCTTTTCGATTATCTCAGTGATCGGGTGCTGACATTCCTGATTGGAACAATTGCCATTATTACCGCGGCAAATTATGCGCGGCGCAGAGTATGGCCCGCCGCACAATCGCATGCCGAGATCGCCGCAGCAGTCTCCAGACGTATATGGCAACGCTCGGCGCTTTGGTGCGGGCTGTCCGGCGTGTCCAGTTTTGTCTCGCTTGCTGGAGGCATACCGGCACAGGTGTTTCTCCTGCCGCACGGTTTGGCGCGACAAGCCTTTGTTGGTACGATGTGTGTTTATTTTCTAACGATTAATCTTGCGAAAATTCCATTCTATTTTGATGTCGGAATCTTTACCGCAGAGACATTCAAGGTGGCGGTGTTTCTGTTGCCGGTTATCCCTTTGGGAGTGATGATTGGTCGTTGGCTGAACAGCAATATGAGTGACCGCATCTTTTACGACATCAGCCATTTCATCCTGCTTTGCATGGGCGCGCGCTTGATACATGTCTCCGTCTAGCAGTTTTGCCGGATGGCGGCATGCCAGTGATTGAATGCGGCGTGGTGATACGCCATATTGGGTCAGGGTTCGGGAGTTTTACCGGGCGAGGTTAGGAGTTTGACATGACAAGATGGCGGCATTTGGCAGTGGCTATCGGCGTTGTGCCGGCATTGATTATTTATGTTGGTATCGTGCTTTGGCTATCAAGCTTTGTGACCGAAATTCATGGTTTGATTGATTTCCTGTTCTTTGTGGTTGCTGGTCTGGCCTGGATACCGGCGGCAAGTCTAGTGGTCAAATGGCTGGCAAAACATGAAGCCAGATGACACGTCAAAAGCATCGCAGACGTCTGAAAAGGCGGGTAACGAAGACACCTTAGCCAGCACAACAGATCGAGCCAGACCACATGCGGCAGCGTTGGAGTTGGCGTCAGAATTAATGGCGGAACATGGGCTGTCGGGCTGGCGGATAAGGCTTGATCATGCGCGCCGCCGTGCCGGTTTGTGCGACTTTTCGGCCAAAGTCATCTCCTTGTCTCGGCACTATGTAAGGCATGCAGAACCGGATCACATTCGCGATACAATTCTGCATGAAATTGCGCATGCGTTGGTTGGACCTCGTCATGGTCACGATGCTGTATGGCGGCGAAAGGCAAGAGAAATCGGGTGCACCGCGACACGATGCCATAATTTGTCCTTTTCTGAGGCAAGATGGGTCATGCGATGTCCAAATGGGTGTTTCTCGGTAGAACGGCATCGCCGCAAATCTGGCCTTGTGTGCGCAAAATGCAGGACAAGTGTCGAGTTTGTTGGGGCAGAGGATGTTTGAGCTGACCGCCGAGCGGCTTGGTCGCATTCGCCGCGCACTTGCAAGGTTGCAAGCACCGCAAACCCGGCTTGTCAGCTTTGATTTTTTTTCGGATGCAGAAATCGATGCTTTGCGTGCTGAAGCTCTGGCTCAGGATTTTCGCAAGGCACAGGCTGAAATCAATCACCGGGGCCGTGCTGTCTTTCAGGATTTTGACGTGTGTTTTCCAGCACCGCGTGTTGGAAGCCTTGACGCCGTTGCCACGCAATTGGAAACAGGGCTCTACACCGCGTCTCAATCCTTGTCACGGCCAGTTTTTGCTGCGCCCTTTGAACTTGCTGATTTTGCCATACAACATTATCCGCGAGGGGCACGTGGCATCGGCATTCATCGGGATGGGCTTCGCTATCGGCATATTGTGGTGATCATCACCTTGGCGGGAGTGTCGCGTTTGTTTGCCTGCGATGACCGACAGGGACGAAACAAACGACGGATCGATGACCGGCCAGGCCGAGTCGTGTTGCTGTCAGCCGCGGGGTTTGACGGACGCGAGGGCGAGGATGCGCGGCCCTTGCATGGTGTTGATCTGGTTGAAGACGGGCGCTTGTCACTCGGGTTTCGGGCGGCACCAGAAGCCCCGCAAGCCACCCAATAGGCTTGTTCCAATGTGAAGAATGACCTGATGCGCGCGCCGCCACATAAAAAAGCTGTCAGCCGATAGCCGTTTTGCACGATTTTTCTTGCGCAAACTTCTTGTCATTGGCACGGTTAAATTCTGGAGCGCCCATCTGCTCCCTTCATACAACTGATGTATTTTAAAGGATGGGCGCATTGAGTGCGCGTTCCAGCGGGGGACCGTTTGTGCATTTCGCACTCTAACCTTTGCAAGGGAGTCACATCATGCAAATCAGTGTTTCAGGCAAGAATATGGACATGGGGATGGCATTTCAGGAACATGCCCAAACATCTCTTGATGCTGTCGTGGGAAAATATTTCCAGAATGCGGTCAGTGGCCATGTAACACTGGAAAAAGCGGAATCCGGGTTCACTGTAAAAACACGCGTGGCTTTATCCCGCAGGATAGAGCTTGAAGCAACTGGCAGAGCGGTTGACGCTCATGCGGCGCTTGATGCGGCCATTGAGCATGCGGAAAAACGACTTCGCAGGCACAAGCGCAGATTGAAAAACCATCGGGGCACCGTCACGTCTGGAGAGGAAGATGATGTGATGTCAGCGCCGATGACTGTCTATGCATCGGCTGAAGACATTGTTGCCGCAGATGATTTTGATGAGGACTCAGATCAGGAACTCCATACAGGCTTGCCTGTAGTTGCCGATCTTTCCTATGACATCGAGGTGCTGACGGTTGAGCAAGCCGTTATGCGAATCGAGCTTGGTGGCGACAATATGCTGATGTTCCGCAACGCCAGTCATTTTGGGCTTAATGTGGTGCATCGCCGTGAAGATGGTACGATCGGATGGATTGACCCAAGAGGCACACGCCGTCTGAGTTCTTGATTAACGCCTGCTTTCAGGTCGCGATAGGCTGACAAATTGCCAGGGGCCACCCGCGTCTGTGGCGCGGGATGGTTCCATTAATCTTGCACGCAGAATGGCAAGGTTTGGAACGTCTAATCCCAGACCGGTAACCAAATCGAGGCCGAGCATATGGCACATGGCCGCGCGCATCACACCTGCATGGGTGACAATAATTTGCGGGCGGCGAGCAGGCAGGCGTTCCTGACGCCGCATCCATTTTGAAATGCGATCATGCAGGCTGACAAAATTCTCTCCGCCCGGCGGCGTGGTTTCCGGCATGATGAAAGACCAATTATGGCGCGGGGTGGCAGGAATTTGTGGCCATACATCGGCAATTGGTTGGCCATGCCATGCGCCAAAGCTCATCTCGGCGAGATCATTGTCAATCACCATTCTTGTAGACGCATGCTCAGGCGTCAGAAGGGCGGCGGTTTGCCGGGCACGCTGCAACGGTGATAAATGCCAGTCCGCATCATCCGGCAATTGAACCGATATCGACCCGATATCATGATCATGTTCTGTGATCGGGGCATCAAGATCGGGAAGGTGACCATCTTTCTTGATCGCCGGTGCATGGCGCAAAAAATAGAATTCGGTAAGGTCTGGATGAGACATCAGACGGCGCTCAATGCCAATATACTACCGGTCAGGATGGCAATTTCCGATAACAGGATCGTGCCGCCCATAACATCCCCGTTAAGGCCGCCAATCTGGCGAACTGCAAGCTTGCCGAGCCACAATGACATGGCTGTTGCAACCAAAAGACAGAGGATTACTCCCTGAGAGGGCAGGACCATCATCATTGGCACAACCCAAAGTGCCAGGCCGAGGATTCCGCGGGTGGTGTCTGGTCTACCGGTCACTTGCGCAAGTTTGGCAAATGTGCTGATCGGGTACAGGCGTAACAGCGCGATTACCTGAAAGCGACCACCTGCACCCATCATCGCCGTGACCAAGACTAACTGCCAAGCGTCAGCGACATCGATGAGTGCCACCAGCAATCCAACCCGGGCAATGATTGCAAGGCAAAGGCCGGTGACGGCATAGGTGCCGATGTGGCTGTCATGCATGATTTTGGCTTTGCTGGCCGGGTCCTTGCCACCGCCAAAGCCATCGAGCATATCGCCAAAGCCGTCCTCATGCATGGCGCCGGTCAAGAGAACCATCGTGGCCACCGCCAATGACGCGGCAAGAACGGGCGGGAACGTCAATGCTGTGGTAATCGCCAAAGCGATGCCGCCTAGACCGCCGATAACCAAACCAACAAGTGGAAAGGCCCATTGAGCGGCAACAAAATCCGGGGCTTCGTCATCCCTGAACCGATACCAAAAAACGGGAATGCGGGTCAGCAAAAGAAAAGCGGCAGCGCTGTCCGCAAAGACAGCGCGCAAGCCGCTGGATCTGGAGGGGTGCGGCGCCATCAGGCTGTGCTGACGCCAGCTTCGGCAAAGGTGGCCATGCCATTGTGCGTTGCGATAGCCGCACGAACCAACAGCGTTGCTGTCGCCGCACCGCTACCCTCGCCAAGCCGCATACCAAGATCAACGACCGGTTGTTTGCGTAGCGCAACTGCAAGCCGCAGATGACCCGGTTCGGCAGACATGTGAGATATTTCGCAATGATCAAGAACATCCAGCTTGTCACCAGCTGTCAGCGCGGCAGCGGCGGCCGAGCTGATAAACCCGTCCAGCATCACAGGGATAGAGCGCATCCGCGCCGCGAGGACCGCGCCGGCAATTGCTGCCAATTCACGTCCGCCACAAGCGGCAAGCAGTGACACCGGATCAGAGTTTTTTGTCCCATGCAGGGCAAAAATCTGGTCAACAATCTTGGCTTTGTGCGCGACACCATCATCATCAAGTCCTGTGCCCGGGCCAACCCATCGTCCGGCATCACCGCCAAAACGCGCCATTGAAAGCGCGGCTGCTGTGGTTGTGTTGCCAATGCCCATTTCGCCCACGACAAGATAATCACAGCTGTCATCAAGCGCGTCTGCACCAACATTCATTGCCGCCAGAACTTCGTCTTCATCCATCGCTGTTGTTTGCGACATGTCTCTTGTTGGTTTGTCCAGATCGAGAGCTTTTACCGTCAATCTCAGCCCAGCCTCCCGGCATAATTGGTTGATGGCTGCCCCACCGGCTTCGAAGTTCAACACCATCTGGTGGGTTACTTCGGCAGGGAACGGACTTATGCCTTGTGCCACGACACCATGATTGCCGGCAAAGACGAGACATTGGCCATTACTGATTTGAGGCCTTGCTGTGCCCTGCCAACCAGCGAGCCAGACAGCGAGGTCTTCCAGCTTGCCAAGCGATCCCGGAGGCTTTGTCAATTGTGCCTGACGATCACGGGCCTCGGCCTTGTGCTTTGTAGATGAAATTGGAAGATTATTCGTAATTTCAATGATATGTTCGGCAGATTGAAAAAATGACATTAGGCACCCGTCATCGTTAAAT
Source organism: Alphaproteobacteria bacterium (assembly GCA_038147495.1). GTDB lineage: Bacteria > Pseudomonadota > Alphaproteobacteria > Puniceispirillales > Puniceispirillaceae > MED-G116. Next base: position 41,911 of record JAYQTT010000014.1, read on the forward strand.
TTTTGAAATGCAGACGCATCATGGTTTTATTTGTTGGGCGATGCCTGCTGTTACAAAAAAGACTTCGTCTGCCACGCTGGCGACCTGTTGGTTCAAAAGTCCGCTTTCATCCCTGAAACGCCTTGATAGTGCATTGTCGGGAACGATGCCAAGGCCTGTTTCACTGGCGACGAATATAATTGAGGAAATATTCTTCGCCAAATGATCCTTTAATTCCTGACGGGCCGCCTCTAGATCATGCTCAGCCAACAACAGATTGGTTGTCCATATGCTTAGACAATCAACAAGGATCACATGATCTTGTGTGTCACATTTGCGAAGCGTGTTACACAAATCAATCGGTGCCTCACATAATGTCCACTCAGGGCCACGGCGTTCCTGATGAAGATCAACGCGTTTTCGCATCTCATCGTCAAAAATCTGTGCAGTGGCGACATAGACCAATTTGCGCGTATCTGCCGCCATCTTCTTTGCCAACGTCTCGGCAAAGGCTGATTTGCCTGATCTTGCGCCACCAAGGACGAAACAGGTTCTGGTTTTATTGTGCTGTTGTGTCATCCGAATTCGCCAGAATGTGTGATGTCACCCTTATGGCCGTTTATTGCCTGATGGGGAAGGGGCAGGACGTGAAAAAAGCCGAGGCGCGAAAGATCTTTTCATCCTGATAATGACATTGGTACCTAGATAACCGGATCGAGTGCCAATGCCCTGTTGAACATACTGGCGTCAACATTGCCGCCGGAAATGACAACGACTGCGCATGTCGTGTCTTTGGGCAGACGCTTGTCAAGTGCAGCTGCAAGGGCAACAGCCCCGCCGGGTTCAGACACAAGTCGTAAATATTTGAAGGCCGCTGACATTGTTCTGAGGGCCAAATCCTCACTGATGGCAAAACCACCACTGACATGTTGTTTGTTGATGCTGAATGTCATTTCACCCGGCGTGGGTGTGACGATCGCATCACAGATCGATGGGACCGAGATATCGTTACTCTGACGCTCTCCACAGGCAAGCGATCGAATGGTGTCGTCATACCCTTCAGGCTCTGCCGCCCACACGGAAATTGAGGGAAAACGGGCCTTGAGAGCGATGCTGTTTCCGGCCAGCAAACCACCGCCGCCACAACAGCAGATGAAATGATCTGGTGTGGCGCCAAGTTCTTCACATTGCTCGGCGATCTCAAGTCCCATTGTCCCTTGACCGGCAATGATACGCGTATCCTCAAACGGGCGTATCAGAACCGCACCAGTGTCTGCCGCGATCCGTGTGCCAATGTCCTCACGGCTCTCGCTTTGTCTGTCATAGGTGACAACCTTCGCACCATAGGCTTTGGTGCCCTCCAGTTTGACCGATGGTGAGTCGGCCGGCATGACAATGGTTGCGCCAAGTCCGCGCTTTTGTGCTGCCCTTGCAACGCCTTGGGCATGATTGCCACTCGAATAGGCGATTACATCAGAAACCGTGTCGTCCAAAGACCATATGGCGTTGCTGGCACCGCGCAATTTGAAGGATCCGGTTTGCTGCAGATTTTCAGCCTTGACCAGAAGGCGAAACCCCAACAGATCATTCAATATTGGCGACTCCAACAAGGGAGTCCGAAAGATGTGCGGGCGGATACGGTCGGCGGCGGCCTCTATGTCCGAGATGTTCAGGCGCTTGGCGGCGTCAACACCAGTGAATTCGCTGTCGGCGAGTGTGTTTGTCATGGCCCAAATCCTCTCTAAAATAAGGCTCGTTCGCAAATAAACACGCAGCCGCTTAGCATGTCCATACGACTTGCTGAAATTGGCGATGGATAAGAGGTGCGTTTGTTGGCTTGTTTTTGACCTGTGACACGCCTATTTTGACGCAAACCGCTTGCTGCGGATCACGATTGCCAGCTGGGATAAAACAAATGGGCGACCACACCACTATGCCGCAATTTTTTGGTTCTTATACCGCGCTTATCACGCCTTTTCGTGATGGTCAGGTAGATGAGGCGGCATTTCGAAAATTGGTTGATTGGCAGATTGAAAATGGAACCAATGGTCTTGTTCCTGTTGGCACAACCGGTGAATCGCCAACCCTGTCTCATCAAGAGCATGACCGTGTGATTGAAATTTGCATCGAACAGGCGGCCGGGCGTGTGCCGATCATTGCGGGCGCCGGATCAAATAGCACTGCCGAAGCCGTTCGCCTTGCCAAACATGCAGCAGGTGCCGGTGCGGATGCGGTGCTTATCGTAAGCCCGTATTACAACAAGCCGACACAGGAAGGTCTGTATTGCCATTTTGCGGCAGTTGCCGAGGCCATAGACGTGCCGGTGATCATTTATGATATTCCGGGCCGCTCGATTGTCAGCGTCAATGATGCCACTGTGGCAAGACTTGTGAAGGATTTTGACAATATCGGCGGGATCAAGGACGCCACCAGCAATGTCGCACGGCCACCAAAATTGGTGACAATGTTTGGCAACGGATTTGCCCAACTTTCTGGTGAGGACGCGACAACCTTGCCTTATTTGGCCGCGGGTGGCCATGGTGCCATCTCGGTGACCTCTAATATTGCGCCGCGGCAAGTGGCCGACATGCATAACGCTTGGCGTGCCGGTGATGTGGCGACGGCACAAGAAATCAACCGCCGTTTGTTGCCGGTGCACGAGGCCATGTTCTGCGAGGCCAGCCCGGGACCGGTTAAATATGCCGCCGAACTGCTTGGGATTTGTGGTGCGCAAACACGCCTTCCGCTATGCGAAATTGCCCAGAGCAGCAAGCAACAGGTTGAAGATGCGTTGCGTAGCGCAGGGTTGCTGAATTAGGATTGAACCAGCAGAACAAGGCTTCGGGCCTTTACGCAACCTAAGGGCAGAAACATGGCCAGCGGACATATTACAACTGGCAGAATCGCCGAAAACCGCAAGGCGCGGCACGAATATGAGATCGAGGATCGCATTGAGGCCGGTATCATCCTGCAAGGCAGTGAGGTGAAATCTCTTCGCACAGGACGAGCAAGTATTGCCGAGTCCTATGCCGGCGAGGATAGTGGCCGGTTGATGCTGTTTAACGCGAATATTCCCATTTATGAGCCGGCACGCACCAATCATGAGCCGAAGCGCCCGCGTGAATTACTTGTCAGTGTCAAGGAACGCAATCGTTTGCTCGGTCTGATCCGGCGTGAAGGCATGACACTGATCCCACTTGTCATGTATTTCAATGATCGTGGCATTGCAAAATTGCAAATAGGGCTCGCCAAAGGCCGCAAAAAGCAAGACAAGCGTCAGGCTGCAAAGGATCGTGACTGGGGTCGGGAAAAAGCGCGTCTGTTGCGTGGTCGCGGCTAGCTATTCCAGATTATCCTGAATCTTTTGGAAAATGTCAGAAAACATCTTGTCGGTCAGCCGTCCGGTTTGCGTGTTGTAGCGCGAACAGTGATAAGAGCTGATGAGGTGATATTTACCATCAATCAGATGATGGCTGCCATGAGCGAACGGGTAATCGGCGAGCCGGCAACCAAAGCATCGTAAAACAGCGTCATGCGCCAGCTTGCCAAGAGCAAGAATGGTGTGAAGCCGGTCCATGGCGGCAATTTCCTGTTGCAGGAAAGGACGACAATTCGTGGCCTCCTCTGCGGTTGGCTTGTTTTGCGGTGGGACGCAGCGTACCGCATTCGTAATCCGCACATCACCTAGCGTAACGCCATCTTCTGCATGCCCGCCATAGGTTCCATGCGCAAAACCAAATCTTGCCAGCATGTGATACAAATATCCGCCAGCGGAATCTCCGGTAAAAGGACGTCCGGTCGCATTGGCCCCGCGCATTCCCGGTGCAAGTCCGACAATCAACAATCGTGAGGATAGTGAACCGACTGCATCAACGGGCGCGTTGTGCCAATCGGGGTTGGTTTTGCGAAAGCCTTGCAGATATTTGTAAAGCCGCTTGCATCGGCGGCAGTCTGTTGGCGGAGGAACAAAACTATCGGCGGTGGTGGAGCCGCCGACAATAGCCGTTCTACGCGTCATCTTCACCATCTGGGGTGGAGCGCTGACGCGGTGCCCGCGTTATGTGCTCGCGAATGCTTTCCATTTCAATGAAATCATCGGCCATTCGGCGTAAGGTGTCGGCCGCCATTGGCGGAGTGGTCTTGGTGCTTGAAACGACAGATACGCGCACGCCCATTCCCTGAACATCTTCTAAAAGACGGCAAAAATCTCCATCTCCGGAAAACAGGATCGCATGGTCGATATGCGGAGCCAGCTTGAGCATATCGAGGGCGATTTCCATGTCCATATTGCCTTTGACACGGCGTTTGCCGGTTTCCGGATCAGTGAATTCGCGGGTGAGTTTACTCACCACCGCGTAGCCATTGTAATCAAGCCAGTCGATCAGCGGACGGAGTGGCGAGAAGTCATTGTCTTCGGGCAGGGCGGTATAATAATAGGCGCGTAACAGCTTGGCGTCGGTGGCAAAATATTGACGCATCTTGGCGTAGTCTATGTCCATGCCAAGGGCGCGCGCCGCTGCATAAAAGTTTGATCCATCAATGAAAAGGGCGGTTCGGTCCAGTGTCTGTGTATTTGTCATAATCTTTTCGCGTTAAATAAATTTGGAAGAAAAACGATGTTGCAATTAATTGAGTGGTTAAACGGCTTGTGAACAAAATATTGTTAACAATAACTTCATAGTCGTATTAGAAGTCAGGTGCTTACTGTTGTCCAGTAAATTTGATCTTTGAAAACCTACTACCGGGGTGATCTCCATGACAGTTTTGTCTCACCGTATTCTGCTTGGCATTGGCGCCAATCTCATCCCCGATGGATATGCCTCGGTCCGGGATGGGTGCGAGGCAGCGATTGCTATGCTTGCTGATCATGGAATCAGGCTTGACCGTCAATCACGCTGGTTTGAGACAGCGCCGGTGCCAATTTCTGACCAGCCATGGTTCGTGAATGCTGTTCTTCTCGCCCACACAGCACTGTCACCAGAAGAGACGCTGGCGCAACTCCACGCAATTGAGAGCCAATTTGGCAGGACAAGAAATGTCCGAAACGAGGCACGCGTTCTCGACATTGATTTGCTCGACTATGATGGCGAGGTTATTGATGAGCCGTCATTGACACTGCCGCACCCAAGGCTGCATCAACGTGCCTTTGTCTTGATGCCTCTCAGGGATATTTTGCCCGAATGGACTCATCCAAAGACTGGTGATGATGTGACGGCGATGATTTCTGCGTTGCCTGCTGAGCAAGACATCAGGGCGATGGCTGAATAATGCCAAGGCCAAGGGCGTGAATGCCTGATGCAAACACTTGCCATGCTTGATAAATTGCGTTATCACACCGGCATATTTCAATGGTCATTGACAAGGTGGCACCTAAATGGGTGAGGGATATTTCCGCGTAGGTTGGGAAATCCTCATCTGACAGGTCGGAACACGCGGTTTATGATCAAGCATAATGGAGAGCCGAATGGCACGCGTTACCGTCGAAGATTGTATCGAAAAGATCCCCAACAGGTTTGACCTTGTTCTGACCGCATCACAACGTGCGCGGGGCATCTTGAAAGGTGACCAGCCCACTTTGGACCGCGACAACGACAAAAACCCGGTCATTGCTTTGCGCGAAATCGCTGCAGAAACGGTTGACCTTGAAGTTCTTGAAGATGGTCTTGTCCGCAAGCTCCAGCGTTTGTCTGTTCGTGAGGAGCAGGAAGTCCCTGATGATGCGGCAAAGGCGGCCGAGGTCGATCTGTCTGAGATGGTGGGTGACTACGCCAGCGACGAAGCCGGTTACGCTGGCATGCAGGTTGGTAGCAGTGAAGAACTGCAATCTTCTGGCTTCGAAGATGTTGACCTGAACGAAATACAGGGTGAGGATTAAAACTCACTGGCCACATAGCCTTGAACGGGTGTCCAGGCGGTGGCTGAGGACCTTGTATTTTTAGGCGAACATGATTGGCACAGCAACTCCATTGATTGACCGTATGCGGGTGTATGACCCGCATGTCGAAGGCGAGCGGCTTGAGCGCGCCTTTACTTTTGGCAAAACGGCGCATGATGGCCAGCTGCGCGCCTCTGGTGAGCCATATTTCACTCACCCGGTTGCCGTTGCCAACCTGTTGATCGATATGCGGTTGGATGTCGACACAGTAATCACCGCGTTGTTGCACGATACGGTAGAGGATTGCGGCGTCGAGCTTGGCACGATTTCAGACCAATTCGGGAGCGATGTTGCCCAGCTGGTTGATGGCGTTACCAAACTCAGCCGGCTTTCCATTCAAGATTCAACGAGCAGTGCACAAGCAGAAAATTTCCGAAAACTGCTTCTTGCGATGAGCGAAGATGTCCGCGTTCTTCTGGTCAAACTGGCAGACCGCACGCACAATATGAGGACATTATCCTTTATCAAGAAGGAAGAAAAACGCCGCCGCATCGCCCGCGAAACAATGGACATCTTTGCGCCATTGGCAGAGCGGATAGGCATCACCCGCCTTCAGAATGAGTTGGAAGACACCGCATTTGAGGTGCTGGAAGGCGAGATGCGCCAAAGCATTATCAACCGGCTTGATTTTATGGCGGCTGAATCCGAGATGGTGATTCCAATGATCAGCGTGGAATTACAGTCAAAGCTGGAGCATGTTGGCATTGAGTGCAGCGTCAATGGTCGGTTGAAAACGCCCTATTCGATCTGGACCAAATTGCAGCGCAAAAAGGTCACGATGGACCAGCTTTCCGACATTATGGCATTTCGTGTGCTGGTACCGGAACCCATTGACTGTTATCGGGCGTTGGGCGAATTGCATTTGAATTACCCAACCGTCATGGGCCGGTTTAAAGATTACATCTCGACCCCGAAACGAAATGGTTATCAATCTCTTCACACCGGCCTGATTGGTCCGGAAAATCACAAGATTGAAGTGCAGATCAGAACCCCTGAAATGCATAATGTCGCCGTTCACGGCGTTGCCGCGCATTGGCGCTATAAAGATTCAACAAGCGAAAGAAATATTCATAAAATCAAATGGATACAAGAACTTGTAGGAATATTGGATGAAGAGGCTGGTGCTGACGAATTTCTTGAGCACACAAAGATGGACCTCTACAAGGATCAGGTCTTTTGTTTCACGCCGCGTGGTGAATTGATTGCCTTGCCCCGTGGGGCCACGGCAGTGGATTTTGCCTTTGCTGTTCACACGAGGATTGGCGAGACATGTGTGGGCGTACGTATCAACGGCAAAAACCGGCAGCTGGCCACCGAGCTGGAAAATGGGGATCAGATCGAAATTTTGACTGAAACCAATGCCAAGCCGAAGGCTGAATGGGAGAGTTTCGTCAAAACCGGACGGGCGAAATCTGGAATACGCCGGTTTATTCGGGCGCGTCGCGCCAACGAGTTTAGCCGTATCGGCAGGACGATGATTGAAAAGACGTTCCGGCAATATGAAAAGCCGCTTCGGTCTCGAAGCCTTGAAAAAGCCCTCGGTGCTTTTGGTCTTACCCGCCTTGAAGATCTTTATGTCATGGTCGGCGAGGACCGCTTGTCTCCATTAAAGATTTTGGAAAAACTGCATCCGGACGCACTTGCGGAAAAAGAGACCACCGCGCAAAACAAGTCAACAAGATCAAGAGGTGCACCGCGTCTGAAAATAAGGGGTGATGATTCGGGAACAGCGGTTACCATGGCGCGTTGTTGTCATCCTCTTCCGGGTGAGTCGATCGTTGGTATTTTTACCACCGGGAAGGGCGTTACGGTTCATACAATCGGCTGTGATACCCTCAGCAAATTCAATGACACGCCAGAATTATGGATCGATGTTGATTGGGATATGGGGGCCAACCGGATGGTGAATGGCCGCCTCAATACGGTGCTCTCGAACGAACCAGGCAGCCTTGCTTCAGTGGCGACTGTTATCAGCCAACAGGGTGGAAATATTTCAAATATTCAGCTTTCTGACCGTAACCCGGATTTTTTTCATATTGTCCTCGACTTGGAGGTCAAGGACGTTGAACATATGCGAACGATCATTGCAGTTCTGCAAACGAATAAATATGTAGAGACCGTGGAACGCGCCGCTAACGCGTGAGTTGCCCCGGGGGCCGGATGTAACAATCATGTTCAGAAGACGCCAATCACAATCTGTTTTGGCTCGCTTGCGCAGCATTCTGTGGCCTGAGCGCGGGTTTCGCAGGTTATTTGCCTACCTGTTGCAACGTATCGCCAGAATGCCCGGTAGCACGATGTCGATCTCGATTGGGTTGGCCTGCGGCGTATCTGTTTCGATGACACCATTCCTTGGGTTCCATTTCGCGTTGGGCGCCTTTATGGCGTATCTTTTGCGGGGAAATATTTTGGCATCCGCGATCGGAACAGTTGTTGGCAACCCATGGACGTTTCCATTCATCTTGGCCCTTGATTTTGAGATTGGTGGTCTGATGCTTGGGCAGGTGGGCAGTCAGCCGCCGTCATTGAACATCTCGCTGAATGAAATTATCGCCAATCCTGAAATTCTGGTCTCATTTATGATGCCAATGATACTCGGCGGATTGGTGCTTGGGGGTTTCGCCTGGTTTGCCAGCTTTGGTATGTGTTACTGGGCGCTGACGGGTTGGCGTGAACATCGGGCACGGCGTGTGGCTGAAGGGCGCATGCGCAGGGCCAAGAAGGGCCGTATGTCTGGAGTGGGCGAAGACGGCGAGGCTGGCCGCTCAAATCCAATGTCGGTTGAACCGGATATTTCGGCAAGAGACGAAGATGATAATAAGCCATCGCTGCAATAGGTATCGTTATGTCTGAAACGCAACATCATTCTGCATCCCGGCTTCGTCTGGGGGTTAATATTGATCATGTGGCGACGATCAGGAACGCCCGTGGCGGTGCCCATCCAAATCCGGTTCGTGCCGCGTTAATGGCGCAGGACGCCGGTGCAGATGGGATTACCGCCCATTTGCGCGAAGACCGGCGGCACATTCGTGATGACGATATGGCCGCAATAAAGGACGCGATTGATATCCCGCTCAATTTTGAGATGGCGGCAACACCGGAAATGGTTGCGATTGCGTTGCAAACGAAGCCAAACGCCGCCTGCATTGTGCCAGAGCGCCGCGAGGAAGTAACAACAGAAGGTGGACTTGCCGTTGCTGGACATGAGGCGCGCCTTGAAACATTACTGGCGCCGTTGCGCGATGCAGGAGTGAGAATTTCCCTGTTCATTGAGGCAAGCGAGCAGGAGATCCGCGCCGCTGCCGCGTTAAAGGCAGACATAATTGAACTTCACACAGGTCGATATTGTCATGATGCAGCCGGTCGTGCTGTCGAATTGGCGCGCCTGCAAAAAGCCGCCCACCTTGCTGCCGAGCTTGGGTTGGAATGTCATGCTGGTCATGGTCTCGACTATGAGACCGTTGGCGCGATTGCGGCGATACCAGAGATGGTAGAGCTGAACATTGGTCATTTTCTCATCGGTGAGAGTGTTTTTGTTGGGATGCCCGCGGCGATCAAACAGATGCGGCGGCTGATGGATGACGCACGACAATGACGTTTGTTTTGAGTCACATAGCCCATAGGGAGCGTGTTTCGTGATCCTTGGCATTGGCACCGACATGTGCGATGCACGTCGCATTGCAGCGGCCATGGAACGTCACCCTGATCGTTTTGTTCAACGCATTTTCACAGCTGCCGAAATTCAGCACGCCGCCAAACGAGCGGACGCGTCGCTGTTTTACGCAAAGCGATTTGCCGCGAAAGAGGCAATCTATAAGGCTTTGTCAGGATCAGGCGTTGCTGGTCTTGGCTGGCAGGATGCTGAAATTTTGAATGATCAGAGGGGCGCGCCGACTGTTGCCCTCAGTGGGGCATGCAAAAGGGCGCTTGAGAGGTTGACCCCTGATGGTTATAAGGCATCGGTATGGTTGTCATTGAGCGATGAGCCACCTTATGGTTTGGCCTATGTTGTCGTGTCAGCTGGCACAATATCCGGCTGAATGGGTTTGAGAGTAGAGATGAGCGCACAGGGAAAAAAGAAAGAGAGCAGGTTTGAGCTGCTCCGCACGATATTATTTGCTGGCCTTATCGCCATTGGTTTTCGGTCTTTTTTATTTGAGCCCTTCAACATTCCGTCCGGTTCGATGATGCCGACATTGCTGGTCGGCGATTATTTGTTTGTTTCAAAGTTCTCCTATGGATACTCGCGCCATTCCTTTCCACTTGGTTTGGTGCCTTTCGATGGTCGGGTGATGAGTGACACACCCGAGCGCGGTGATGTCGTGGTGTTTCGCCAGCCAACTGAAACATCGGTTGCCTTCATCAAGCGTGTCGTGGGCATGCCAGATGACGAAATTCAGGTGAAAGCCGGTATTTTGCATATCAATGGTATTCCGGTTGAACGGCGTCTTGTGGGAGAAGGGACCGCGACAAACGGTATCTCGGTGATGAAATATATGGTGTATGAAGAGACCCTCCCCGGGGGCCGGACGCATCTTATTCAGGAGATGAGTGATCAGGCGAGTCTCGATAACACCATCGCCTTCAAGGTCCCTCCCGGTCACTATTTCATGATGGGCGACAACCGTGACAATTCGAACGACAGCCGAGTGTCGAATGTGGGTATGGTGCCTGCTGAAAACCTGATTGGTGAGGCTCAGCGTCTGTTCTACAGCCACAACAGCACGGCGCGGATTTGGGAAATCTGGAAATGGCCGTTTGCCATTCGCTATGGGCGTATCGGGGACAGCATTATTTGACCGATCGGGATACCAGCACAGGCAACGACAAAAAGGCGCTTCGCAGGGTAGAGGCCTTTCTCGGGCATCGTTTTTCTGATCCGTCTCTGGTGCATCTTGCTCTGACACATAGCAGTGCGAGCGATAATATGGACAGCTATGAACGGCTGGAATTTCTTGGTGATCGCATTTTGGGGCTGGTTCTGGCCGATGAATATTACCATCGGTGCCCGGATGACAATGAAGGGCAATTATCGCTTCGCCTTCATGCCCTTGCAAAACAATCGTCTTTGGTCGACATAGCCCGCAGCCTCGAGCTTGCGCCGTTGATCAAGACGCAGGCTGGTATGGATGCTGAAGCCAATGAGTCAGTCCTCGCAGATGTTGTTGAGAGTTTGATCGCCGCACTCTATCTGGATGGGGGACTGGAGACCGCAAAGGCGTTTATTCTCGCGCATTGGGATTTCCAAACGGGGCCGATTGGCGTAAGAGAAAAGGACGCAAAATCGCGCCTGCAGGAGGATGTGCTTGCGCGGGGGCTTGATCTTCCGGTCTATAAACTGATCGAAAAGACTGGTCCGGATCATGCGCCGCATATGGTGTATGAAGTTCACGTTACCGGCATGCCGCCTGTTTCCGCCAGTGCCGGAAGCCGCAAGCTTGCCGAACAGCAGGCTGCTGAACTGATGCTCCGGCAATTGCGTTCAAAAGACATTCGTTCCAACAAGGATTGAGCATGACCGCCGAAAAGCGCAATGAAAATGATGATGCCACGCAAAATACCCACGCAGGATTTGCCGCGCTTATAGGCGCGCCCAATGCTGGTAAATCCACCCTGATGAATGCGATGGTTGGTCAGAAGGTCTCTATCGTGACACCCAAGGTGCAAACCACGCGAAGCCGGATCAGGGGTATCGCGATGCATGGCACATCACAAATTATTTTTGTTGATACGCCGGGTATCTTCACCCCGAAGCGCCGTCTTGATCGGGCAATGGTACAGGCCGCATGGCAGGGCGCCGAGGATGGTGATGTCTTACTTCTGGTACATGATTGCGCCCGGCGGGAAATTGATTCCGACACGCTGTCGATCATCAAGCAGCTTGGCAAAACACAACGCAAAGCATCGCTTGTGCTGAATAAAATCGATTTGGCGCCGCAGGAAAGATTGCTTGAGCGCGCCGCCGAATTGTCAAAGCTTTATGATTTTGAACGAATTTTCATGGTGTCGGCCGAAACCGGAAATGGCATAGATGATTTGAAGACATGGCTTGCCGGAAAAATGCCGAAAAGCCCGTATTTGTTCGATCCAGATGATTTATCGGATATGCCGTTACGTCTTCTTGCCGCCGAAATCTTGCGCGAAAAGCTGTTCTTGAATCTTCATCAGGAGCTTCCGTATCAGTTGACTGTGGAGACTGACAGTTGGGAAGAGCGCGAGGACGGCAGTGCCGAAGTTCACCTGTCCATATATGTCGCGCGCGAGGGGCATCGTGGAATCATTCTGGGAAAGAACGGCCAATCAATCCGCCGGATAGGTACAGCGGCGCGGCGGGAACTGGAAGACGCGCTTGATCGGCGTGTACATCTGTTCAGCCACGTGAAATACCGTAAAGACTGGATGAATGATTCTGCCCGCTATTCCGTGTGGGATCTGGATTACGATGCCTGAATGGCAGGCTGACGGGCTGATTTTATCTGTGCGGCCACATGGCGAAGGGAGCGCAGTCGTCACCGTCCTGACCGCTGAAGCGGGGCGCCATGCCGGCCTCGTCAGGGGTGGCACATCCGCAAAGATGCGCGGGACATTGCAACCCGGAAACCTTGTTACCGCAAGATGGCGCGCGCGCCTGCCTGAACAGCTTGGCCAGTTTCAAGTTGAATTGGTGCAATCCGTATCAGCGCGCTTCCTTGATGACCCATTACGTCTGGCCGGGCTGGCGTCTGTTTGTGCCTTGCTTGATGGGAGTCTGCCAGAACGTGAGGCGCAACCAAGCCTGTTTGCAGGAACAAGTGCACTGTTTGAATTGATTGGCATTGACGATCCAGACCATCGCTGGCTCGAGGGCTATATTCGATGGGAGTTGGGATTGCTTCATGCTGTCGGCTTTCAGCTTGATCTGGCGCGATGCGCGGCGACAGGCGTGACGGAGCGCCTTGCCTATGTCAGCCCGCGAACAGGCAGCGCGGTTGCCGAGGGGGAGGCCGGGTCCTACACCAGCCGCATGTTGACCTTACCGGCATTTCTTGGCGGGGTGGCGTGCAACCGCCATGATTACGAGGCTGGATTGGCTTTGACCGGTCATTTTCTCGAACGCCGTGTGTTTGCTGCCCACCATCAGGATATTCCGCATCAGCGACGTCGATTAGCTGACATGGTGGCTGGCATATATGGTGGCTAGACGGTATAGTCATCACAAGATATACCCTTTTTGTTTTATTTGTCTGAAGCTGGATACAGCCCAGCATCACTTTTTTTCGACCCGAGACCTGGAATATGACGGAAGACATCAAAACCAATCCCGGTGAACAGATAGTCGGCACCACTTTCTCGTCGGCGTTGAGCGAGCGTTATCTTGCCTATGCGCTGTCGACAATTACGTCACGGTCACTTCCTGATGTACGGGATGGTTTGAAACCGGTGCATCGTCGTCTGTTATATGCGATGCGCCAGTTGAAGCTGGATCCAGGGCAGGGCTTCAAGAAATCGGCGCGCGTTGTTGGCGACGTAATGGGTAAGTTCCATCCCCATGGTGACGCCGCGATCTATGATGCCATGGTACGGCTGGCACAGGAATTTGCCATGCGCTACCAGCTTGTCGATGGTCAGGGTAATTTTGGCAATATTGACGGCGATAATGCCGCTGCCATGCGCTATACCGAGGCGCGCATGACCGAGGTTGCCCGTCTGTTGCTGGACGGTATTGACGAGGATACGGTTGATTTCAGGCCAACCTATGATGGCGAGTCTGAAGAGCCAACCCTGTTACCGGCTGGCTTTCCAAACCTTTTGGCCAATGGCGCGCAAGGCATTGCCGTGGGCATGGCAACATCCATACCGCCGCACAATGTTTGTGAATTGGCCGATGCATCGCTGCATTTGATCAAACATCCAAACGCATCGATTGATACATTGTTACAGTTTGTTCGCGGGCCGGACTTTCCAACCGGCGGCGTCCTTGTGGAGTCGCCGGAATCCATACGTGATGCCTATGCAACCGGCCGTGGTGGCTTTCGTGTGCGGGCAAAATGGAATGTGGAACGTGAAAAGGGCGGTGCGTGGAACATCGTTGTCACCGAAATTCCCTATCAGGTGCAAAAATCGAGGCTGATTGAACGCCTTGCAGAAATGCTGCAGGCAAAGAAATTGCCGTTCCTTGGCGATATACGCGATGAGTCGGCAGAAGATATTCGTATCGTTCTGGAGCCAAAGTCCCGCCGCATAGAACCGGAAGTGGTGATGGAAAGCCTGTTCAAGCTTTCCGATTTGGAAACCAGAGTGCCGCTGAATCTCAACGTGCTGGACGCCAATGGCCGTCCGAGCGTGATGGATTTGCGTGGTGCCTTGAATGCCTGGTTGGCGCATCGTCGTGTTGTCTTGCAACGCCGGTCCAATTTCCGCCTTGGCAAGATTGCCAACCGGCTTGAGGTTCTCGAAGGTTATCTGATCGTCTTCCTCAATCTTGATGAGGTAATCGCGATCATTCGTGAAGCAGACAAACCTCGTGATCAGTTGATGCAGCGATTTGATCTCACTGAAACGCAGGCCAACGCCATTCTTGATATGCGGCTTCGTTCATTGCGGCGTCTTGAAGAAATGGCATTACGTACCGAGCGTGATAATCTGATCGCGGAACAGGAAGAGCTTCAGGCGCTATTGGCTGATGAGCAGCTGCAATGGAAAAATATTTCCAATCAAATCAAGGAAATGAAATCCATTTTTGAGAAAACGGACAAACGCAAAACCGAATGTGGTGAAGCCCCTGTTATCGATTTTGACCCAAATGACATTCTGGTCGAACGCGAAGCGATCACCATTATCTGTTCGGAAAAAGGCTGGATCAGGGCGATGAAAGGCCATCTCGATCTGGACAGTGAATTCAAATACAAGGAAGGCGATGGCCCGGCTTTCATTCTGCATGCCGAAACCACAGACAAGATCCTGTTATTTGCTGAAAATGGCCGTTTTTACACGCTTGGTGCGGACAAACTGCCACGGGGTCGCGGCTTTGGGGAGCCCGTCAGTCTGATGATCGATTTGCCGGCGGATGTCGATATTGTCCGCCTGTTGCGGGCCAATGGCAAAAAGATTCTCGTTGCCGCGAGTACCGGACACGGGTTGGTCGTTGATACGGAATCTGCACTCGCGCAGACCCGAAGCGGTAAACAGGTTCTGAATTTGCCGGGTGATGCAAGGGCGGTTGCATGCTGCGTTGTCGCCGGAGACATGGTCGCGACCGTTGGCGTGAACCGCAAAATGCTTGTCTTTGCGCTGGATGAGGTGCCGGAAATGTCACGCGGGCGAGGTGTGATCTTGCAGAGGTTTAAAGATGGCGGACTCGCCGATGTTACGGTCTTTGACAGTGCGAGCGGGTTGTCATGGCGTGCCGGTGGCGGTCGCACACGTACTGAGACGGATCTTGCAACCTGGACAGGAAAACGTGGCGGTGCTGGCAAGCTTCCTCCAACAGGATTTCCGCGCCCGGCAAAATTCAACTAGCCCCTGTTCAACCAGCCCAAATAAAAGGGCTTAAAACCGTCTTTACCAAGGGAAAGTTGTTATCTAGCCTTGCGATAAGGCTGCCAAATGCCGTTCAGATATATCTCGGCAGGTTGGAATCGGGCCTTGTAGTTCATTTTCTGGCTATTCTCGACATAATATCCGAGATACAGCCACGGCAACCCGGCTTCAACGGCACTGTCAATCAGGTCAAGGATGACATAAGTGCCAAGCGACCTGCCAACTTCTTCGGGATCAAAAAAGGAATAGACGGCGCTTAACCCGTCATCCTGAACATCTGTCAAAACTGTCGCCACCAAACGACCGTCAGGCGTGTGATAGTTCATCAGTAAGGTCTCAATAGGGCTGTTCTCAACCATGCTGACAAATTCATCACAGCTCATCTGTGCCATCTGGCCATCTGCATGGCGTGAGCCGACATACCGGCTGAACAGGTCATAATGCTCATTGGTTGGCATCAGGGTCGACATAGATCTCTGCAGATCGGTGTTATTTCGCCTGATACGCGCCATATTGCGGCTCTGGCGAAAGGATGTGCAATTTACACGCCATGGCAGGCAGGCATTGCAATCGGGGCAGGCGGGTTTGTACACCCAATTTTCCACGCGCCTGAATCCAGCGCGGGCAAGCTGGTCATGCAATGACGGGTTTTCATTGATATCGACGGCAACACGCTGTTCTGTGTGATCTGGCAGATATGGGCACTCGCTGCGCATGCTCAAGCGCATCTGCAACGGTGGCAATAGGTGGAGACGCTTATCCTGATCCATGGGTTCAAGAGTGCCTGCAATGACACAGCGCCGCAAGGCGGAAAGTGTCACACCATCAACGGCAATCAGTGACCGGCGCTATCTTCCAATTGGTTGACCGTGAAATTGGCGTTGCGAAGGTCAGCAATAATTTCATCAACATGCTCAGGCCCGCGCGTTTCTATCACCGCATCAATCTTCGCCAGTTTCGCCGGCACGTCATAAAACAGCCGCTGATGGTAGATTTCCACAATGTTGCCACCGCATCGGCCAATGGAGGCGGTGATCGCCGCCAACATTCCCGGCTCGTCAGAAATGTCGATCCGCAACCGTGCAATCCGTCCATCACTGGCCATGTTCCGGTTGAGGATGGATGCCAGCAAACGTGGGTCAATGTTGCCGCCGCAGATCACCGCACCAACAGTCTTGCCGGCAAACCTCTCAGGGTGTTGATAAATGGCGGCAATTCCTGCGGCACCAGCGCCTTCGGCAACCACACGCTGTTGCTCTACAAGCGCGCCAACAGCCCATTCCAATGATTGTTCATTCACCAGCAAAATTTCATCGACCAGATTTTGCACCACCGGCTTGGTGACACCTCCCGGTTTCTTTACGGCGATACCCTCGGCAAGGGTCTCGCCTGCGCATGAAATATCAACACCGGCAACCGCCTGTTTCATCGCCGGATAGAGTTCCGTTTGAACACCAATTATTCTGATATTAGGGCGCAACTCGCGCGCCACGGTTGCGATGCCACCGATGAGGCCGCCCCCGCCAATGGGGACAAGCAGGATGTCCAGATCGGACCGCTCTTCAAGCATTTCCAATCCGGCTGTTCCCTGACCGGTCATTACCAGTTCATTGTCATAGGGGTGGATCAGCGTCAGGCCGCGATCGTCTATGAGCTTGGCAACTGTTGCTTCGCACTCGTTCAGATTGCGTCCCTCAAGCACAACTTCAGCACCGAAGCTTCGGGTGCGGGCCACCTTGGCAAAGGGTGTCTGTGCTGGCATCACAATTACAGCAGGAATGCCCATTTGCTGGGCATGATAGGCGACAGCCTGCGCATGATTGCCTGCTGACATGGCAATGACGCCAAGTTTCTTCTGCTCGTCATCGAGTGCCGACATCGCGATGAAGGCGCCACGTGCCTTGAAGGATGACGTGTGCTGCAGGTTTTCCAGCTTCAGAACCACATTGCAGCCAAGTGTGCGCGACAACATCGGCGCATCAACGAAAGGCGTATGAATGATATGCCCCTCAAGCTGTTTGGCGGCATTTCGGATATCTTGTGCGGTTACGGCCATTATCTGTCTCCGGTAAAGGCGGCTGGTCAGAGCCAAAAGCATGGCCGCGGGGGGAGGCCAACAACGCAAAGGATCACATCAACAGCAATTGCGGCCAGACGTGACCATTCTGTATAAAGTCCTGATTTTACCGATCAAACACTGCTTTCGGTTCGTCTATTTTTGTAACATTTTCGCGATTTCAGGCGCAAAATAAGTCAATATTGCATCAGCGCCAGCGCGTTTGAATGATAGCATGGCCTCCATCACCACACGCTCGCGGTCAAGCCAGCCATTTTGTGCCGCGGCGCAGAGCATCGCATATTCGCCGGAAACCTGATAGGCGATGCACGGCACGCCGAATTCATGCTTGGCACGGCTCAACACGTCAAGATAGGGCATGCCCGGTTTAACGATGATCATATCTGCACCCTCGCCAAGATCGAGGGCGATTTCATGCATCGCCTCATCACTGTTGGCAGGGTCCATCTGATAGGTTGATTTGCCATCGCCGCCCAGCTTTGCCCCGGCTTTCACAGCATCGCGAAACGGACCATAAAAGCCAGATGCGTATTTAGCCGCGTAGGACATGATCTGCACATTATGGTGGCCAGCGTCATCAAGGGCTTGGCGAATGGCACCAACGCGGCCATCCATCATGTCAGACGGCGCGATGATGTCGCACCCTGCATCCGCCTGGCACACGGCCTGCTGGCACAGAATGTCGATTGTGGCGTCATTGACGATCTCGCCGTCACGCAACAAGCCATCATGACCATGATCGGTGAATGGATCGAGTGCGACATCGCAAATCACACCAATGTCCGGAACGGCGTCTTTGACGGCCTTGACGGCACGGCACACCAGATTATTTCCGTCAATGGCAAGTGATCCGTCCACATCCTTCAACGACTGATCAATAGAGGGAAAAATCGCGATAGCCGGTATGCCGAGATCATGTGCCTCCTGCGCCTGTTCAAAAGCCGTCAATTGAACGCCGAAAACGCCCGGCATGGAATCGAATGGCTTCGGTTTTTTTGTCACCCTCAATCACGAATAGCGGCCAGATCAGATCGGCACAATCGCTGACCTGGTTTCGGCAACCATGCGGTCGAAAAACCCTTCATCCGGTTCCGGCGTAACCGCGTTGCTGGGTATTGCCTCTACTCATGTGATCTCCGATCCGTCTAATTGTTTTGAAAACGCCACTTCATACATACCGATCCATGGACTTTTAGCAATGCCGCAAAGGAAGTTCATTTTCCGTTTCAGGGAATGCGGGACATATTCCTTGATAGGCCAGAAGCTCTCAATGCCCTGACGGCGATATGGTGCTTCATTTCCGGATCAACTTCAAAAATGGCGGCAAGATAACACTATCTCCCATGTTGTATTATCCAGCACATCACCGAGTGCATTTTGTGCGGGAGGCGATATCCGTTTTGCCCGTGACTTGATTATGGCTGGCGACTATGGTGCCGTTGACCGTTTCTTCCAGAACGAATATCTGTGTGACCTCGCAGTGGCTGAATTTGGAAAACCTGTCATTGCTTTATGCGACGGGTTGGTCATGGGTGGTGGTGCTGGCCTGGCTGAACATGCAAGTCATATTGTTATGACAGAAAAAACCAGATTCGCTATGCCGGAGAGTAGTATTGGCCTGTTTCCCGATGCCGGCGCGAGCCTTTTTTTTGGGCGGTGCCCATTGCCTGTAGCACGCCTTTTAGGCATGACTGGTCATATCATAAATGGGGCAGACTGTCTTGTCTTGGGACTTGCCACGACAATGACTACTAGTGGGCAGATATCTAAGCTTGAGTCGGAGTTGCTGTCTTGTGATGCTGGTATGATTGATGATGTGATTGAAAAACACAGGGTTAACCCGGGGAAGCCATCGCTTGACCCTTTTCGCCAGCACATTGAACATATTTTTGCCGATGACCTGTTACCAGAAGACATTCGTGATCGAGCGAAAAATTTGATGCTGGTATCGCCGGATAACCAATTACTGCAATTAATCGTAACTGCCTTTGAAGAACGGTGCCCGATGTCGATAAAGCTTTTTGGGCGGTTGTTGGATGTTACCGCCAGATTTACCAGCCCTTCCGAGTCATTGGCGCTAGATTTTAAATTGGCAATGCGTATGATCCGGCGTCCTGATTTTGTAGAAGGCATCCGTGCGGTGATTGTGGATAAGGATCGTGCGCCAAAATGGATTCCATCAAGCCTCGAAGATGTCGATGAAGCGATGTTAAAATTTGTTTTTGATGATACGGACCTGCCACCCTTGCGTTAAAACTGTTCTCATCCTAATTTGGCGTGTTCTGGTTATAAGGAAGCCAAAAACGTCTTCTTAAAGATTGCGCGGGTTTTCCATCACTTAGTGAAGGAAAATTTCATGCGTTTAAGCCAGTATTTTTGCCGGTTTTAAAGGAAACACCGAAAGAGGCGCAAATCGCCTCGCACCGGTTGATGTTGCGTGCTGGCATGATTCAGCAATCAAGCGCTGGAATCTATTCATGGTTGCCGCTGGGAAAACGTGTTCTGGACAAGATCACCCAGATCGTGCGTGAAGAACAAGACCGCGCTGGTGCGCTGGAAATTTTGATGCCGACATTGCAACCTGCGGAAATCTGGCAGGAATCTGGCCGTTATGATGATTATGGCGCGGAAATGTTACGCGTTACTGATCGGCATGGCCGTGATATGCTTTATGGGCCAACAAATGAAGAGCAGGTAACGGATATTTTCCGCACGCATGTGCGCAGCTACAAGTCTTTACCTCTCAACCTCTATCACATTCAGTGGAAATTCCGCGATGAGGTGCGTCCACGTTTCGGCATTATGCGTGGCCGTGAATTTCTGATGAAGGATGCCTATTCATTCGACCTTAATGGTGATGCTTCGCGGACTGCCTACAACAAGATGTTTGTGTCGTACCTGAAAACATTTGCCAGGATGGGTCTGACGGCAATTCCGATGGAAGCCGAGACCGGTCCGATCGGCGGTGATATAAGCCATGAATTTATAATTTTGGCTGAAACCGGTGAAAGCGGCGTCTATTTCCACAAAGACTGGTTAGCGACAGATCTTCTTGCTGACGTGGATTACGACAGCGATTTACAGCCCTTTGTTGATAAATTTACATCAATATATGCTCGCGCCGATGAGAAGCATGATCCTGCAACCTGTCCGGTTGCCAAGGCTGATCTCATGTCGATGCGGGGTATTGAAATTGGCCATATTTTTTATTTTGGCACCAAATATTCTGCCTCGATGAGCGCAGCAGTTAGTGGTCCGGACGGAAAACCGGTGGCGGTGCATATGGGGTCATACGGCATTGGAGTATCGCGCCTTGTTGGCGGCATTATCGAAGCAAGCCATGATGAAAAAGGGATTGTCTGGCCAGAATCTGTGGCTCCGTTCGGTGCTGTTGTGGTTAATCTGAAGCCAGGCGATGGTGCCTGTGATGCAACCTGTGCGGCACTTTATGCTGAGCTAAATGCTAATGGACTTGATCCGCTTCTTGATGATCGTGATGAACGGCCAGGGGTAAAATTGGCAGCGATGGATTTGATTGGTATTCCGTGGCAGATTATTGTTGGTCCGCGTGGTATTGAAAATGGCGCGGTCGAGGTAAAATATCGGAAAACTGGGGAAAGTAAGGAAATTTCGCCGCAAAAGGCTGTAAATCTGATTACAGCGTATAAAGGCTAGAAGCGTTTTTAAAGCGTCAACACCTAGTGAAGGACTTCTTTGATGTCACATTTCTTTTCACCGGTTGAGCGGATGCTGGCATTTCGCTATGTGCGCGCCCGTCGGTCGGAAGGTTTTATTTCAGTTATTGCATGGTTTTCGCTTGCTGGAATCACGTTAGGTGTTGCCACCTTGATCGTTGTCATGTCGGTGATGAATGGCTTTAGGGCTGAGCTTGTGGGCCGAATCTTGGGTCTTAATGGGCATGTGGCGGTATATGCGTCTGGTGCAGCCGGTTTGCCTGATTATGACGGGCTTGCCCTGAAGATCACCGAGCTGCCGGATGTGATTGCGGTGACGCCGCAAATCGAAGGGCAGGTAATGGTAACTCAGAACCGTGTGTCTATTGGTGCGGTTATCCGAGGTATGCGTTGGTCCGACCTTGCCGTTCGAAAACCACTCTGGAACTCTTTAGATCAAAGTGCAATCGATCAGTTTCGCGATGAGGCCGGTGTTCTCATTGGTCGGGAGATGGCTAGCAAAATGGGCGTTCGGCCTGGTGATAAGATTACTCTCACAACCGCGCGCGGGAAGGCGACTGCTTTTGGAACTGTGCCAACCCGACGTGTTTTCAAGATTGTGGGGATTTTCGACGTCGGTATGTATGAATATGATTCCAGTTTCCTGTTCATGCCGCTGGATCTTACTGCCAGGTTTTTGGGCTATGAAAATCGAGTGTCCGGATTGGAAATTTATGTTGCCAAGCCTGAAAAGATTTCCGCTTTACGACCATTGATCCTAGATGTTGTTGGTCCTGATCTACAAGTGTTTGACTGGATCGCTAGGAATCGTAGCTTTATCAATGCTCTGCGCGTTGAACGTAACGTAATGTTTTTGATATTGACGCTGATTATTCTGGTTGCAGCGTTCAATATCGTCTCATCGATGATCATGTTGGTACGGTCAAAAAATGCTGATATTGCAGTGTTGCGCGCGATGGGCGCTAGCGGTGGTAGTATTATGCGAATTTTTGTGATGACGGGTGCCAGTATTGGGTTTGTTGGCACGGTTGCGGGAACCGCTGTTGGGGCGTTGTTTTGTTGGAATATTGACTTCATCAAGGAAATGATAGAATCGTTATCAGGAGTGGAATTATTCGCCGCTGAGATCTATTTTCTGTCAAACCTGCCTGCAAAGATTGATCCAGATGAAGTCTTGATGGTGATCGCTATGGCGTTGGGGCTGTCTTTTATCGCCAGTCTTTATCCAGCATGGCGGGCCTCTCAGATCGCACCTGCTGAGGCTTTGCGGTATGAATAATAAGGCCGTACCGCTGCTGGAGTTGCAGAATGTTCAGCGTCGTTTTCACCAGGGTGATGCTGTTCTCGAGGTTTTGACTGGAGCTAGCCTTTCAGTCTGGCCGGGCGAGATGAAGGCACTTGTAGGGCCGTCCGGCTCTGGAAAATCCACACTGTTGAACATTGCCGGGCTATTGGAAAAGCCCGATGGTGGCAATGTCCTTATTAACGGAGTCAAAGCGGAAGGCCTAAGCCGTCGGAAACGCGGTCAGCTAAGGCGCACTCATATCGGTTTCGTGTTCCAATTTCATCGGCTGCTGCCCGAATTTTCGGCGCTTGAAAATATTATGATCCCGCAGATGTTCAATGGGCATTCACGAGACGAGGCCGCTGATCGGGCTTCACAGCTCCTCTCAATGGTGGGACTTACAAATCGTTCGGGGCATTTGCCAGCCACATTATCAGGTGGTGAACAACAGCGTGTTGCGATTGCACGTGCACTTGCGAACGCGCCCCGTGTCTTGCTAGCAGATGAACCTACCGGCAACCTTGATCCTGATTCTGCACGTGATGTGTTCAATCATCTATTGACAATCACGCAAGCCACAAAAACAGCTGCGCTGGTTGTGACGCATAACCAGCAGCTTGCTTCCATTATGGATTCAATAGTGACGATAAATAGCGGCAAGATTGTTACTGTCAGTTAGAAAATTCCCGGTTGCACAGTTTTAGGACTGATTTTCATATTACCCTTTAGTCATTTTGGGGTAGAGTTTAAGTCTTGGTTTCAAGAGGATTGCCTGCGCGCAAATGACTGCAAATTTCGTCCATTTACGTCTTCACACTTCCTATTCGTTGACCGAGTCAACATTGCGGATCAAGGATCTTGTTGGGTTGATCGCCGCCGATCAACAGCCAGCTGCTGCTATTACCGACACCAACAACATGTTTGGCGCACTCGAATTTGCGCAAACGCTTGCAGGAGCGGGTATCCAGCCGATCATGGGCACCCAGATCACTATTTCCGACGCTGAAGGGCAAGGTGAGGTGGTTTTGCTGGCGCAAACCGAACGTGGTTATCGAAATATCTCGGTTCTTTTGTCAAAAACACTGCTTTCGGCCGATGCAACCGGGGAGCCTGTGTGTCCCCTGTCTGATTTGCGTTCTTTGAGTGATGATGTTTTGCTGCTTGGTGGCGGTGCGTTGGCCGGGTTCATTGGCCGCCCGGCATCTGAAGGGCGGGAGAGCTTGGCGTCTAATCGGGCGTCTGTTTTGGCTGAAATTTTTCCGGGTCGGGCCTACATTGAACTTCAACGTCACGGGTTGACTGCAGAGATGATTGCCGAACCACATCTTCTCGATATTGCCGACCGGCTAGACTTACCGCTTGTTGCTACAAATGACTGCCGATTTGAAAATGCAGGAATGAGTCAACCGCATGACACACTGGTCTGTATTGGTAGTGGACGGAAATTTTCTGAAGAAAACAGGCCTCGGTTCTCGCAAGAGCATTACTTCAAATCTGCAAGGCAAATGTCTGAATTATTTTCAGATATCCCTGAAGCCATCAACAACAGCATAGTGATTGCCCAACGGTGCAGTGTGATGGCGGTAACGCGCGAACCAATATTGCCAGCCTTTGATACCAAAGACGGCCGAAGTGAGTCCGAGGAATTGGCAGTTCAGGCTCAATCGGGGCTGGCAGCTCGGCTGGAAGCACGTTTCAATGGTGATCGTGGTAATGAAGCGGCACGTGTCGCCGTCGCAAAGCCCTATAACGATCGGTTGGAATTTGAGCTTGGTATCATCAATCAAATGGGCTTTCCAGGCTACTTCCTGATTGTTGCTGACTTCATCCAATGGGCAAAGGCGCAGAATATCCCGGTGGGGCCGGGCCGGGGCTCTGGCGCCGGATCGCTGGTTGCCTGGGCGTTATCAATTACTGACCTGGATCCGATCAAATGGGGTTTACTGTTTGAACGATTCTTGAATCCCGAACGGATCTCGATGCCGGACTTTGATATAGATTTCTGCCAAGACCGACGTGATGAGGTTATCAGCTATGTTCAGCGCAAATATGGGCATGACAAGGTGGCGCAGATTATTACCTTTGGGTCGTTGCAGGCGCGCGCAGCTCTTCGCGACGTCGGGCGTGTCTTTGAAATGCCCTATACTCAGGTTGATCGAATTGCTAAATTGGTCCCGAACAATCCAGCGAAACCAACGACGATTGCGCAGGCGCTAGCGTCTGAGGATGAGTTAAGTAAGCAACGTCGCGATGATGAACAGGTGGCCGATCTCATCGACGTATCTATGAAGTTAGAGGGGTTGTACAGACACGCATCCACACATGCTGCTGGACTTGTCATCGGCGATCGACCACTTGCTGAGTTGGTACCATTATATCGTGATCCACGCTCCGAAATGCCCGTTACCCAGTTCAATATGAAATGGGTAGAAAAAGCTGGTTTGGTTAAATTTGACTTCCTTGGGTTGAAAACCTTGACGGTACTGCATAGAGCAGTCGGATTCATCGCGCAGCGAGGCATTCAACTCGATCTGGCTGCAATTCCGCTCGACGATGCGTGTACATTTGAGATGTTATCAAGGGGCGATACAGTCGGTGTTTTCCAGCTTGAATCAAGCGGCATGCGCGATGTTCTGCGTGGCCTCAAGCCTGACCGGTTTGAAGATATTATTGCGGTTGTCGCACTCTATCGCCCAGGTCCTATGGAAAACATCAAGGATTATATTGCGCGGAAACATGAC
>JAYQTT010000015.1:0-146177 GCA_038147495.1 Alphaproteobacteria bacterium
AGATGCCTGTTTTGCATGAAGATTCTGTTTTTTTATGGATGGAGCTGTCAAGCTCTACAGGTGTGAGAGACGCCGTAAATGGCAGGCAGGCTTTACTGTAGCGGGCAAACCAGAAGCAGGGCGGGGTAGCGTTGTTGGTCTAAACTGCGTTTATCAGCCCCGAATGTGAGAGTGCTGTGTTGTTGGCAAAAAGACACGTCATAAAAATGCCGGAAGGGGGCCATGTATGATCGAGAACTACGAAATCGAGCATCTTGAGGATGGCGTTACCCGCATTCAGGAAAAATTCATTTCGCCTGAATGGCGGTGCAACATATGGCATATCAAGGGGCGTGACCGTGATCTGATCATCGATACGGGGTTTGGTTTGACATCAATCAGCGCGACGATCGCCAGCTTGACAGAGCGTCCGATCATCGCGGTTTGTACACACAGTCATCACGACCATGCCGGCGGGTTGCATCAGTTTGAAACAAGATGTGGACACCCCGCAGAAGCCGATATCTTCGCCAATCCAACGCGGGAGTCGACGGTCTCTGACCTGCTGGACTCCACTGTCATTCGCAAGGCACCTCATGCGGGTTTCGATATTGACCGCTGGTGCTATCAGGCGGCGCCGCTGACATCCAAGCTGGACGAGGGTGACGTGATCGATTTGGGCGATCGGCATTTCAACATCATTCATGTTCCGGGGCATTCCCCCGGTTCAATCGCGCTTTTTGAGAAAAAAACCGGTGTCCTGTTCAGTGGTGATGCCTTGTATAATGGCGTTCTCTACGATCATCTCTATCACTCCGTGCCCGAGCAATTGAAGGACAGTCTTGAGAGGCTGTGCGCATTACCGGTTACAACTTTTCACGCCGGTCATTTTGATTCTTTTGATATGGCGACGGCCCAGATCATTGTAGGCGAATATCTTCGTGGACAGCGCAGCATGCTGTGTCCTTCCGAATAAACCCTGTCGCTTTTCGGCATATTGAATGATTGTCTCACTCAGGCTATGCGTTCAAAATCAAAAAAACTGTTCATTGGTCAGTTTTTAGGCCATTGTTATATATTGCTTGGACGGGAACGATAAGGCGTGCCGATTTGTGAAGACAGGAGCCGGATATGGTAAATTTGCAAGAAGAAAAAGATCTGGAAAACAACGTTGCCATCAGCGCCAGGCGCTTTGAGGAATCACCCTTTATCGCGCGCCACGACACATCAAAAATGGTGCGCGGTATTTATGCGGGTCGCTTCTTCGCTGTCTATAATGGCGAGGATTATCTTGCCAAATATTGGACCTTGCGGCGCAAGGCACTGATCTTTGATGTGCCGGAAAAGCCTGTTGAGATATCGGGGCCAGATGCGGTGCCATTTCTGGAGAAAGTCCTGACACGCAGAATCTCGACTATGGCAGAAGGCCGTGGCTATTACGCGCTTGCTCTGACACCGCAAGGCGGCATCTTCATGGACGGTGTTATTTTCAGGCTGGCGACTGATCGCTTCTGGTACGTTCAGGCCGATGGGCCGTTTGAGACCTGGTTAATGGCGCATAGTGGCGGCTTTGACGTTAATATTTCCGATCCGCATTCGCGTGTGTTGCAAATTCAGGGCCCCGCCTCCTTTGCCATCATGAGTGCCGCCTCCGATGGACAGATTGATGAAACGATGGGCTATTTCCGATCCGGTTATTTTGATCTTGGTGGGCAGACACTATATGTCTCACGCTCAGGTTTCACCAATGAACTTGGCTTTGAGATTTATTGTGACGGGCAAAGGACCGATCATCTGGCGTTATGGGACCATCTGATGAAGGCGGGTGAGCCGCATGGGATGGAATTTTCCTCGACAAGGGCGATGACGATCCGCCGGATTGAAGGCGGTATTTTAGGCAACACCACCGACATGGACACCAGCATGACGCCCTTTCAGGCAGGGCTTGGCGCTTTTGTCGATATGGACAAGGGTGACTTTATCGGGCGTGACGCATTGGTTGATGCTGACCGCCGTTCGTTTTTGATGGGGTTGACCTGCGCCAGCGCAACACCGTCATCGGGAAGCGAAATCCTTGATGCGGACAGCGTGGTGGGCAGCATCACTGCCGGTGTGCCATCGCCGACACTTGGGCTTGGTATCGGCTATGCGCGGTTCAAAACGCCCGGCGAGTGGGTTGGCCGTCAGATGAAGCTTCGGCTCCCAGACGGCTCTGTCCATGATTGCGACATTGTCGATGTGCCTTTCTTCGACAAGGAACATCGAATCGTGCGCGGACTGGATCGTGATATTCCCTAGCCAAGCCCGTGCAGGGTTTTGGTTTCAAGGTAATCCTCAAGACCCATCATGCCACCTTCGCGGCCATTGCCTGATTGTTTGTAGCCACCAAAGGGAGAGCCATATTCAATGCCCGCGCCATTGATATGAACGGCGCCAGCACGCAGCCGTGCGGCAACGCGCGCGGCTCGCTCAGGGTTCCCTGTCTGCAGATAGGCGGCAAGGCCATAGGGGGTGTCATTGGCGATTTTTATGGCCTCTGCCTCATCGTCAAAGGGGATGATCACCAACACCGGGCCAAAGATTTCCTCGCGGGCGATGCGCATGTCGTTCGTGACATCGCTGAAAATCGTTGGTTTGACAAACCAGCCGGTGTCATAGCCTTCGGGCTTGCCCGGGCCACCGGCAAGAAGCGTTGCGCCTTCTTCAATGCCAATTTTGATCATCGCTTGCACGCGGTCAAACTGGATTTTGTCAAACAATGGGCCAATATGATCGCCTTCATCTTCCGGATTGCCGACAACCGTGTTTTCTGCTGCCTGTTTGGCAATTCTCACAGCGTCTTCGTAACAGCTCCGCTCAACAAGAAGGCGGGTTGGCGCATCACATGACTGGCCGGTATTGAACATACATTCATCGACTGATGCTGATACTCGTGTTTCAAGATCACAATCGGCAAAGACAAGGTTTGGTGACTTGCCGCCAAGCTCCAGTGTCACGCGTTTTACTGTTGCGGCGGCATCACGCGTTACCGCGGTGCCGGCCCGGGTTGATCCGGTAAAGGACATCATCTGGATGTCAGGATGCGCCGACATTGCGCTGCCAACCACCGGACCTTCGCCGTGGACCAGGTTGAACACACCGGCGGGATATCCGGCCTCATGCAGGATTTCTGCATAGATCATCGCTGAGATTGGCGTGTGTTCGC
Source organism: Alphaproteobacteria bacterium (assembly GCA_038147495.1). Classification (GTDB taxonomy): domain Bacteria; phylum Pseudomonadota; class Alphaproteobacteria; order Puniceispirillales; family Puniceispirillaceae; genus MED-G116. The sequence continues at coordinate 3,185 of JAYQTT010000015.1, forward strand.
TTGGCTTCAGGATGCAGGTACAACCGGTTGCAAGCGCTGGCAACACTTTCAGGGCAATCTGGTTCATCGGCCAGTTCCACGGTGTGATCAGGCCGCACACGCCAATCGGCTCGCGCACCAACACATCGCCGTTTGTCAGCGTTGTCCGCTCTTCAAGGCTTTGCAGCGCGTCAATAAAACCTTGCAAATGGCCAACCGCAGCATCCGCTTGGGCATTGCGCGACATGGTAATCGGCGCGCCCATTTCCATGCGCATGGCCTGAGCCAAATCTTCAAACCGCGCCTCGGTGATGGTTTTCACTTTCTTCAGCAAGGCCATCCGCTCGTCCTTGCTTGTTTGGGAATAGCTGTCAAAAGCCGCGCTTGCGGCTGCCACAGCGCGATCCACATCCGCCGCATTGCCGAGCGCGACAGTGCCGATGATGGCTTCGGTTGCTGGATTCATCACGGGCATGGTCTGCGTGGAAAGGGGGGTGACCCATTCGCCGTTGATATAGAATTTGTTCAGATTTTCCATGGTGGTGATCTTTCTTCTGGGCGGTGTCTGATTTCTTTATCGCGCACCGGTGATGGCGGTTTCAATCAACTTGCGTATTTCACGTGCATCAGCCGGGCGCGGGTTGGTTAGGGCGGCACTGTCGAGAAGCGCTTTATGCGATAGCCGCTCGGCGCTATCCAGAGGCACACCGATTTCCCCGAGTGAGCGCGGTATCTCAATCTCATCGAGCATGTTTTCAATTCTGGCAATAAAGGCGGGGATGGAATGATCTTCCAACCGCATGACTTCGGCCATGCGCTCTACCTTCTGGTCAAGGCCGGGCAGGTTAAAGCGCAGCACCACTGGCAGAACAATCGCGTTGGTCAGCCCGTGTTGTGTGTCGAATTCGGCGCCAACCATATGCGAGATGGCATGTACGAAGCCAAGCCCCTTGGCGAAGGAAATGCCGGCGAGGCAAGACCCGACAAGCATCCCGCCACGCGCCGCCAGATTGTCAGGCTCGCGGTGGACAACCGGCAAATATTTTGAAATAAGCGCCAACCCCTCCAGCGCCATGCCATCGCAGAGTGGGTGAAAGCCCGGCACCAGATAGGCTTCTATCGCATGCGTCATGGCATCGGCACCCGTCCATGCCGTCAAATTACGCGGCAGGGCCACAGTCAGTTCCGGGTCAAGCAAGGCCAGTGATGGTTTGAGGCTTGGATGGTAAATACAGAATTTCATGCCCTTGCCGGTATGGGTGATCATCGCCGTGCTTTCGGTTTCGGCGCCGGTACCAGCCGTTGTCGGAATTGTGATCAACTTGGGAAACGCCTGATCCGGGCCAAGTTCGACAGGCGGTTTATCCCAGTCGAGCAACCATAGATCGATATCGATCCATGCGGTCAGACAAATCGATTTACCCCCATCCATGGCACTGCCGCCGCCAATCGCTATGACAGCATCATGGCTGCCCTTGTTGAATGCCACCTTGCCGATGGCAATCTCATCATCGCGCGGGTTGGGAGATATATCGGAAAAGACCGCACAACCCAATCCAGCCGCTGCCAGATGCCCCTCCAAAGCGGCGATAAAGGGCAAATCACGACTACCCTTGTCAGTGACGATCAACGGATTGGTAATACCCATCTTGGCACATCGCATCCCAATCTCGGAAAGTCGGCCCGGCCCATAGGCAATGGGAATGGGAAAGCTCCAATCCTGTGGGATCAGCATGTCGTTTGTCAGACTGTCTGCAGTGGAAGGCGCGTTCATTTATGTGTCCTCAATATTTCGGATGCGGCCTTTTGTCGGCCTTCGCATTCAATCAACCTGAAGGTCAAGTTCGCTTTGCCGATTTTTGCTCCATGCCTGGGTCATTCTGTCGGCAATCATGGCGATAATCGCAAGGCCCATACCGGCAATAAGACCAACGCCGAAATTGCCATCACTTAACCCGATATAGACAGTTTGTTCGAGGCCAGTTGTCCCGACCAATGCGGCGATCACCAGCATCGCGATGCCATACATGATGGTCTGGTTCAGCCCCAGCATCATCACTGGCAAAGCAAGGGGAATTTTGACCGACCACAGCAATTGCCGGTTTGTGCATCCCATCATTTTTGCTGCTTCGATCACACCCTCTGGCAGGTTGCGTAACCCATGCTCGGTGTAGCGAATGGCCGGCACGATCGCATAGGCGATAATGGCAAGAAGGGCGGTGAACTCACCAATTTTGAAAATCATCACAAACGGGATCAAAATCACGAACAGCGGCATGGTTTGCAGCGTGTCATTGATCGGCCGCAGGATTGCCGAAACGGTATCATTATGCGCCGCCCAAATGCCAAGTGCCGAGCCAAGAACAAAAGACAGGATCACGGCGATGCCGCAGAGATAGACTGACAGCATGGTTTCCGGCCAGATACCGCTGACCACAAGAAATCCGAGGCCAACCAAGGTCGCAAGCCCAAGATTACGTCCACCGACTTTCCAGGCGATAAAACTGTAAATGATCACCAAGGCTGGCCACGGCATGTTTGTCAGACCGACATGAACGAAGATGGCAAATAGCAGGATGACAAAGCCGATCTGTCGGTTCCCCCGCAGGCCAAACCACAGCGCAAGACCAGTCATAGCGATGCCATAGAGAACCGAATGCCATATCTGCAGTTCGAAGCCCCAGGTGAATGGACTGACAGAGCCTTGCAGCCCGATTTTGACTGGCAGCATGACAAAGAAAAAGGCCATGGTCTTGATGGCTTCAATTTCCTTGCGGTAATTGACAACCAGATAGGTCAATCCCTCGTTCATCGCACGCGCCGGGTTGAATTCCATTTCGCGCGGCCAGACGTCAAGGGCAGGGATCATTTTGGACAGAAGATAGAGAAGCACGCCACCAAGCACGGCAATGATCCAGCCGCGATAGCGGGAGATGCCGGTCCCGGGACCACGCTGGTAATCGCTAGAATGGCGTGCCATGCCAGAGGTGACCCGGTCAATCAGCATCGCCATAAGCGCGATAACAAGTCCGGCAAGTAGGCTTTCGCCAAATTGTGCTTTGCGAATTTGTGACAGAACCTCCCAGCCGATATCTGCAGTGCCGCCGATGATCGAGGCAATGATCACCATGCTAAGCGAAGCCATGGTTGTCTGGTTGACGCCCAGAAGCAATTGCCGTTTGGCATTTGGCACACGCACCTGCCAGAACAGCTGGCGCGCATTCGCACCCGACATCAAGCCTGACTCAATGACTTCTGCCGGTACCCGCCGCAGGCCGACAATGGTGTTGCGGACCATCGGTGGGAAGGAATAGAGAATGCTGGCGATAAGGCCGACAACGGTGCCGAACCCGAACAGCATCAGGATCAAGAGAAGATAGGCAAAGGCGGGCACGGTTTGCAGAATATCGAGCATCGGCATAATGATTTTTTCAGCCCGCCGCGAATTGAACGCCCAGATGCCGAAACCAAACCCGACCGCCACGGCCATCGGTACCGAAATCGCGACAAGCGAGAGGGTGTTCATACTCTCCGACCAATAGCCAATCACCACCATGTAAAGGCAGGAGGCAAGCGCAAACAAAGCCAGCCGCCACCCTGCGGCGGTAAAGGCAACCAGACAGACCAGAAAGCTTGTTACCGTCCAGGGCAGGGCTTGCAATACCCAACGTACACCCTTGATCGGCCACTCCAGAATCCAGGATATTCCCCTGAAAAGCCAGCCAAGATAGGCGATCATCACATCCATGATGGCATTTAGCCAACTGTCAAAGGGCACGATCAGTGCTTTGGGGTAGGCCTTCATCCAGCCCATATGGTCCTGCGCCGGAATCATCATCAAGGTGATCAGGATGATGCCAAGCCAGATGATGGTATCAAATTTGCCTGTCAGTGCCTTCATGTGGTTTCCTTCACCTCAGCTGGCGCGGTATTGGTTCCGTTCGCCAGCGCGGAGAGAACACCGCTTGCTGTGGCAACGCCGATTACCGAGCCGTCTTTGGCTTCGACTGCAACACCTTTTTCATGTTTGGCAAGATAGCCAAGAAGGCTGCTGATCTGGGTGTCTGCGGAAACCCGGCCCATCCCCTTGATTGAGCGAGGCGCTTTCTCACAGACATCTGCCGCGCGAAGTACAGACTCCCACGGCACATCATTGGTGAATTCGCGAACATAATCATCGACCGGATTCAGGATCAAATCTACCGGGCGCCCGATCTGAACAATGGCACCGTCACGCATAATTGCCATTCTGTCGGCAAGGCGAAGCGCTTCTTGAAAATCATGTGTGATGAACACGATGGATTTACGCAGCATTGATTGTATCCGCAGGAATTCATCCTGCATCTTTTTCCGGATCAGCGGATCAAGCGCCGAGAACGGCTCATCCAGCAGCCAGACTTCAGGTTCAACGGCAAGCGATCTGGCAATGCCGACACGCTGTTGCTGGCCGCCTGATAATTCATTGGGAAAATTGGTTTCGCGTCCCTGCAGACCGACCAGTTCAATGACACGTTCCGCCTGTGCGTAGCGCTTGGCCTCTCCAATGCCCTGTAATTTGAGCGGGAAGGCAATGTTATCTATGACATTGAGATGCGGCATCAGGCCAAAGCTCTGGAACACCATGCCCATTTTGTGGCGCCGGACTTCAATCAACTCCTCGGCTGATTTTTTTAGAAGGTTTTCTCCATCCAGCACAATGTCGCCCGCGGTTGGTTCCACAAGGCGTGACAGACAGCGCACGATGGTCGATTTGCCCGATCCGGACAGGCCCATGATGACAAAGATTTCGCCAGCATAGACGTCAAAGCTGACATCCGCATTGGCTACGATATGGTTGTCTTCTGCGATCGTTTTGGCAAGCGCCTCCGGCGCGTCCACCAATCCATTGCCGTTATCAAAAAACCTGTCCGGATTGTCGCCGTATATTTTCCAGACATTCCGGCAGGACAGCTTTACCTGTCTGTCTTCACCGATGTTTGTTGCCATGATCGCCTCTCCCCCTTTGCCGGTGTGCCGCCCTTACCGGTAGTGCGAACCGACTACCTTTTGCCAGTGTAGGCCTGTCTGTGTGGGCCTGTCTGTGCGGAAATGTCGAACAATGCGCTTCAGGATCAGGCGTTCGTGGCACAAGGGCATCAACTGCAAATTTGTCTTGGGTAGGAAACGGACGGCAAGCTGGTCATGCCGCCCGTCAGTTTTAATGCCGTCAAATCGGTTGGCTACATTGCGGCTTCGATCCAGGGCTTCCAGCGGGCCTCATTGGTGGCAAGCCACTCTTTGGCAACGTCCTTGACGTCACGGCCATTATTGTCGACCTCAAAGATCGCCCAGTTTTCGTCGGCGTTCGTCAGCTTGAAATTGTTCACCAACTTGAACGCGGCAGGCCATTTGTCTTCAAAGCCACCCCAAACCACTTTGTGAACAGCGGCCTGCTGGAAGCCGCAGGCTGTGTCTCTTTCCTGTGACTCTTCCACACATTCACCGCTGACCGGATTCCATTCGACGAATTTCAGATCAAGATCGGCAAAAATCCAGTGTGGCTGCCAGATCATCATCAAAATCGGGTCTTGGGCCGCATAGGCGGATTTCAGCTCAGCCATCATTGCGCCTTCACTGCCACCCGGGATCGCCTCAAACGGCATATCGATGCTGGCGACCAGATCGCGTGAGCGGGTGCCCCAATCAGCCGGATATGTGATCACACGGCCTTTCGGGAAGGTGGCCGCAGTGGCAAATGCCTGCTGGCATTCATAAAGCGCCTGATAGCTTGGCAGGCCCGGACATTTTTCTTCCATATATGGAGGATAGATCCAGCCTTCCTTTGGCTCCAGGCCAAGGTCGCCAACAACAACAATGTCACCCTTTTCCACAAATCCGGGATAGAGATCACCGACATTATTGGTCCAGACTTCTGTCTGCAGATGCAGGTTGCCCTGCGCAATGCCAGGGTGCTGTGGAAGCGCGCCAGCACTCACATATTCGATATTGTATCCCATTTCCTGAAGCAGGCCGCCAACGATCTCTGTAGAGAATAATTGGCCGGTCCAGTCATTCATGATGACCTTGATCGGATCGTTTGACTCAGGGACATTTCCAGCCAATGCCATCTCGCCTGCGGAAAACGTCATTGCTGCGGCAAGCGCCGCTATTTTTATTTTTTTAAACATTGTTCCTCCCTCCACACCAAATTGCTCATCCAATTTGGCTATGGCTTCACGCCACTGTCTAATGGTATGTAAAAGCTTCTAACAGAAAGTTTTGACAGTCAATAGAATGATGTTGATCTCTAATTGAGGCTTAATGAATTCTCTGTTTACAAGTTGATCAGGGCTTGGGGAGAAGGATGCGGGCAAAATCCATCCGCTCAATACGACAATCAGAATTATCACGGGCGGCGTTTGAAGCTTTTGTGCGTCATGGATGACCGGTGAATTCGTCGGCCTTGATTTGTTGTCTTGTGGACTAAAATCAAACAAGAACCTTATACCAGATTAAGGTATAGACTTCCTGTACTACGATAGGAGAGCGTAAATGAAAAAGATTTTAGGTATCGCTACGGTGGCGATGACAATGGTGGCGTCTCTGTCCCATGCAGAGACAGTTAAAGTGGGTTATATGACGACCTTGTCAGGTGGCGCCGGCATCATTGGTAAACAGATGCAGAATGCGGTCGAGCTGGCGATGGAACACAAGGGCGGCAAGCTTGGTGGCATGGATGCCGAAATCATTTTTGTCGATGACCAGCGCAAGCCAGATGTTGCCAAACAGCTGGCTAACCGGCTGATCAAGAGTGATCGGGTGGATGTGGTCGCCGGTGTCATCTGGTCAAATCTGCTGATGGCAATTCACAAACCTGTGACCCGCGCCGACAAATTGTTGATCAGTTCCAATGCTGGCCCCTCGCCAATCGCTGGTGAGCAATGCCAGGAAAACTTCTTCTCAATGTCATGGCAGAATGACCAGACGCCTGAAGCAATGGGCAAATATATGCAGGATGCGGGTGTCAAATCGGTTTATCTGATGGCGCCAAACTATCAGGCCGGCAAGGACATGCTGGCTGGCTTTAAGCGGTATTACAAAGGCAATGTGGTCGCCGAGGTTTATACCAAACTTGGCCAGAGCGACTTTCAGGCAGAATTATCAGCGCTTCGTGCCGCCTCCCCGGAAGCAACCATGATCTTTCAGCCCGGCGGCATGGGCATTAATTTTGTCAAGCAATGGAAACAGGGTGGCATGGATGGGGTGAGCAAGCTCTATACGGTCTTTAGTGTTGACGCCGTGTCGCTTCCCGCATTGAAGGACACAGCGCTTGGTATTCTGGGCACGCAAACTTGGTCGCCCGACCTTGATAATGCGATCAACAAGAAATTTGTTGCTGACTACAAAGCGAAATTCGGTGGCTATCCGTCATTTTATGCCGCGCAGGCTTATGACACAATTCTCGCGATTGACCATGCGATTGCCAAATCCGGCAGCAAGGACACAGCCAAAATGCGGGCGGTGCTGGCTGCAGGCGATATTCCAACGACCCGTGGCCTGCTGAAAATGAACAGCAATCATTTTCCCATCCAGAACATCTATCTGTGGGAAACTGTCAAGGATGCTGATGGCATTGTGACAACCAAGGTAACGCAGACCGTCTTTACCGATCACGCCGACTCCTATGCGGCAAGCTGCAAATTCTAGATCCTGGCAGACCAGCCGGCAGCAAACCCTGTTGTCGGCTGGTCTGTTTTTTTGTGGCGATAAAACGCTTTTGATATGACTGGTTAGGCGTAATGACACTGACTCTTATCCTTGAACAGACCTTCAACGGCCTGCAGGCAGGGGTAACCCTGTTTCTGGTTGCCGCCGGTTTGACGCTCATTCTGGGGATTATGGATTTTGTGTTTTTGGCCCATGGGGCGCAGGTCATGATCGGCGCCTATGCCGCCGCCGCGATCACAGCGGCAACCGGCAATTTCTATCTCGGGCTGTTGCTCGCGATCCCGCTGACATTTGCCAGTGGATATCTGCTGGAATTTCTGATCATTCGACATCTTTATGGTCGAGATCATATGGAACAGGTGCTGGCGACTTTCGGTCTTATCCTGTTTTTCAATGAGGCGATCCGCATTAGGTTTTGGACCGGCCGCCTTGTTTTCAGACCTGCCGCCTTCGCTGACAGGTTTTGTCCAAATCCTGCCAGACACGCCCTATCCTGTCTATCGGCTGGGGGTCATTCTTGTTGGCCTTGCTTGTGCGCTTGGCATTCATCTGTTTGTCTCAAAGACGCGTGTTGGTGCCATGGTAAGGGCTGGTGCCAACAATCCTGAAATGACCGCAGCGCTTGGCATCAATATCAAAATTCTGTTCCGGCTGATTTTCGCTGTTGGCGCCTGTCTGGCCGGGGTCGCTGGAATGATGCTTGGCCCGTTGACCGCGGTGCAGCCTGGCATGGGCGAACCGTTATTGATCCTCTCGCTTGTGGTGATCATTATCGGCGGCATAGGGTCGGTGCGTGGGGCCTTTATCGCGGCCATTATTGTTGGCCTTGTCGATACATTGGGGCGGGTGTTTTTGCCCGCGCTGCTCCGTCTTGTCGTCGATCAGGCAACCGCTGATGGTGCAGGGCCAGCACTGGCGTCAATGCTGGTCTATATTCTGATGGCGGTGGTTCTGATCTTCCGGCCAACCGGCCTGTTTCCGGCCAAGGGGTAAGCAGCTATGAAGCCAGTTTTCAGCTTTGCCCGTCTCGCCATTAATGGAGCGCGTGACAATCGGCTTTTGTGGGTGTTGATTGCCGGCTTTGCGCTGTTCCCAATCTTGACACATATTGCTGACCAGCCCTTCTGGAATGATTTGGCGATGCGCATCATGCTTCTTGGCATGGCGGCGATGGGGCTGAATTTGGTTCTTGGCTATGGGGGCATGGTGTCATTTGGCCATGCGGCCTTCATTGGCCTTGGTGCCTATTGTGTTGGCATCAGCCAGTTTTATGGGATCACCAATGGCTGGGCGCATCTCGCTTTCAGCGGCATGGCCTGCGGGTTGGCTGGGCTGGTGATCGGCTATCTGGCGCTGCGCACAAGCGGCATCTATTTCATCATGATCACGCTGGCCTTTGCCCAGATGCTGTTTTTCTTATTTGTGTCGCTTGAACAGTTTGGTGGTGATGACGGGATGAGTCTTGACCGAGCCGAATTTGGCCTGATCGACCTTTATGATCCCTTGCGACTGTATTTTATGATTTGGTTTGTGCTGGCCCTTGTTGGCTTGGCGCTGATGTTTGTCGTGCGTTCACGTTTTGGGGTGACTTTGCGGGCGATCAAAAGCAATGAATCACGGGTCGAGGCAATGGGGCTGGTGCCGCTTCGATTTAAGATGACAAGCTATGTCATTTCAGCCGTGATCTGTGGACTTGCCGGAGTGCTGTTTGCCAACTGGCAGGAATATGTCTCGCCCGACATTATGCATTGGACGCGGTCTGGCGAGCTGATGATTATTATCATCCTTGGCGGCCTTGGCACGCTGGCTGGCCCCTTGCTTGGCGCGATTGTATTCCTGTTGCTTGAAGAAATGTTGCCGGTTCTTCTCGGTAACATTGCACCAGCCTATGCAGAAAACTGGATGATCCTATTTGGACCGCTATTGATCATGGTGGTGATGTTTGGCCGTGGCGGACTGATTGGACTGCTGGACCGGTGGCAGATGAGGCGGAATGCCAACAACGACAAGAGGGGGGCGTGATGGCGACATCGGTTCTTGAATTGCGCAACCTTTGCAAATCCTTTGGCGCCCTGACCGCGACAAATGATCTGTCCTTTACAGTTGAACCGGGTGAGATTCATGCGCTGATTGGGCCTAATGGGGCCGGCAAGACCACCCTGATTCAACAGATTTATGGCGCGTTGCAGCCTGATAGTGGGCAGGTTCTCCTGAACGGCAAAGAGATCACTGCGCTTGGCGTGCCAGAGCGTGTCCGGGCCGGAATTGGTCGTTCGTTTCAGATCAGCAATGTGTTGATGGATTTTACCGTTCTGGAGAATGGCATCATTGCCGAACAGGCCCGGCTTGGTCAAAGCTTCGGGTTTTTACATCCAGCCTTTGATGATCCTGACCTGATTGCTGGTGCACAGAAAATTCTGGCCCGTGTCGGACTGGATGACCGTGCTGATCAAAGGGTTGGCGATCTGGCGCATGGCGAGCGCCGGATGCTGGAACTCGCGCTGGCATTGGCCACAGCACCTAACCTGCTATTGCTTGATGAGCCTATGGCTGGTGCTGGCCCCGAGGAAAGTCGACGTATGACCGAAATCATTGACCAGCTTCGCGGGCAAGTGGCCATTCTGTTGATTGAGCATGACATGGATGCCGTGTTCCGTCTTGCAGACCGCATTACCGTTCTTGTCGAAGGCGCAACCATTGCCACCGGAACGGCTGATGACATCAGCAATAATGACACGGTTAAGACCGCCTATCTTGGAAGCGAATAGACATGTTAGATCTTTATGACATTGAAACCGGATATGGCGCAGGTCAGGTTCTGTTCGGCGTCTCGCTATCGGTTGCCGCTGGGGCTTGTGTTTCCTTGATGGGACGTAATGGTATGGGCAAAACCACGACCATTCGTGCCATTATGGGACAGTTGCCGCTAAGCGCTGGCCGGATCAGCCGTTTTGGCGATGACCGTTCTGGCAGACCGTCATTTGATATCGCGCGTTCTGGCATCGGGCTGGTGCCAGAGGGGCGGCAGATATTCTCAAATCTCAGCGTGCGCGAAAACCTCCAGACCTTTTTCCGGCCACCGTCCGATGCAACTGCAACAGCATGGACCTATGATCGGGTGCTCGCCCTCTTTCCAAGGCTTGCTGAACGGAGCGAGCATGCTGGCAATCATCTGTCTGGTGGCGAGCAGCAGATGCTGGCCATTGGCCGCGCGTTGATGACCAACCCAAAGCTTTTGATTCTTGATGAAGCCACCGAAGGGCTTGCCCCGATCATCCGCGCGCAGATCTGGGAATGCCTTGACCAGTTGAAGCGAGCTGGCCAGTCAATCTTGATTATCGATAAAAATATCAATGCCGTAGCGAAGCTTGCCGATCACCACTATATCTTGGACAAGGGTAGAGTGGTTTGGCAGGGCGACTCCGCATCGCTTATAGCAACGCCGGATTTGAAATCACGCTACCTTGGCGTTTAACAGATGAATTTTTGGCGAGCGTTTGAACCTAAATAACAGCTGAGGACAATGATGGCCCCGGAGTTTCCCGGGCGTAACGGTTGTTCCGACACGGCGTGAGATTTTGCAGGTCGGTGGCGTCTCGGCGCCCCTGATCGATGCCGACACCCTGCCTCGAATGAAAAGGCGCTATCTTTGGTACCAAAGCTCCATGAGGCTTGGCCGAAATATGAAAAACACAGCGCCTAATATGCATAGCGCCGCCCAAAGATAGTCCCAGCGCAACGGTTCTTTCATGTATATAGCCGCAAATGGCACAAAGACAGTTAATGTGATGGCCTCTTGCAGAATTTTGAGCTGGCCCAAATTCATCGCCGTATAGCCAATCCGGTTCGCGGGCACCTGTATCATATATTCGAAAAATGCGATGCCCCAGCTGATCAAGGCGGCGATAACCCATGGTCTGTGCCCAAGGTCGCGTAGATGTGCATACCAGGCAAACGTCATAAAGATGTTACTGAGAACAAGAAGGCCAGCTGTGCTGGCAATCGGGTGAATGTTCATGGCCGTTTTACCGGATCGGGTAACAGGAATGAGAGAGGTGTAATTTACCTTCAGGCTTGGGTCTTGTCGCTAATTTAGCATTGTGGGTGAAGCATTCGCAATCAATTGTGTCTTCTCTAACTTGATCCGCCGGTGCCGCCTCTTTAACCTTGTGCCGGTGTTATTCAGTGTCAGGGTGCCATTGTGAGAGACCTTTGTGAATATCTGGCCGGACTTGATGCCGCATATCAGGGTGAATTCTTTGGTCTCGCCATGTACAGCCTGATTGCAGATTCGCGTGAGATGCCCGATGAAAAAGAAAAATGGCATTGCCTTGTCCAGCTTGAAGACGTGACGCGGCAGGTGCTTGCACCGGTAATGCGGCGTCATGGCATGGCAACGGAGGCAAGGCCGGAGAGCCTTCGGGCAGGCGAGACAGATGCCGCCAGCTACCTGATGTTGCCGTGGGCAGAGTTGATGCGGCGGTTCCGTGATGAACTTGATGAGGATATTGCAGAATATTCCGCCCTTCTTGAGATGGTACCGCCGGAAGATCATGATGCCATCCGGTTTTTGGTAGATCACGAGATCGTCACCAAGGCCTTTTGTGAGAAAGAGCTTGATGGCAAACCGGAGAGTTCGCTGGAGCCGGTTGAGGCGCTGATTACGCGCGGGCTTTCCGTGACGGGTGGTGAATTTCTGCCTGTCTGCCCGGATACCAAAGACTAACCGGCGTCAAAGATCAATTTGATCACGCCATGGTGGGTTGCAACCATGTTGCGCACAATTCATTGCAGCGGCTTTTGCCGCGAATGTCAGGGCCGCGGCCAATGATTCGATATCGGTAGCATGAAGCGCCTGTGGCGTGAGACGGTCTGTATCGACAAGCCATCTCAAGATGCCCGCCATGAAAGTGTCACCGGCACCGACAGTGTCAATGATGGTGTCTGTCTTCGCCGATGGCACATGAATATCGCCAGCACCGACAAAGCCGCGGGCGCCATCTGGCCCCAGCGTCAGGATGAACAAACTGGCATTACAATCAGCGCGGCAATCAGCAAGCGCGCGCTCAATCGGCCGGTTAGGATATAGCCATTGCAAATCCTCATCGCTCAATTTCACGATATCGGCAATCTTCATCAACTGGCCAAGCCGTTCAACATATTGATCGCGGTCAGCAATAAGCGCCGGGCGCACATTCGGATCAAGTGAGGTCAGAATTCCATTCTGTTTGCACTGCAAAAACAGCGCTTTCCAGGCGTCTGCGTCATCCCCCTCGATGAGAGCCAGTCCGCCAACGTGAAAAATAGATGTGTTGCCCGGCAGGCAATCATCCAGCATCTCCAGCGTGACCTGACGCTCGGCTGTATCATTGCGGTGAAAACTGTAGGACGGCACGCCCTTGGCATCGAGTGACACAACCGCAAGTGACGTGGGTTGATGCACACGCGCCGCGGCGATGGCAACATTGCTCTGTGCAAGACGTGTCGCCAGAAGGTCGCCAAAAGCATCCGATGAGATGGGCGTGAGATATGTGACATCAAGGCCCTGTCTGCCTGCCGCCATGGCGACGTTGAACGGGCCACCCCCGGGCATGGCGAGATAGTGTGGTGGCGCACCCTCTGCCTGCTTCGAGGAGACAAGATCGATCAGATTTTCACCGCCGACAGCAATCATGACTTTAACTCCGAAAGAAGGCGTGCCCTTATCACCTTGTCATCTATTGGCCACGAGTGTCATCTGTTGGCCATGGGTGCAGGGGTCAGGTGCCATATCAATGAGGTATGACCCATGTCGCTGGTAACGCTTTTTGCAAAACTCTGTGCGCGTTTACCAGATCATTGCCTTGTGCCCGCTTGATGGCTTTGTCTCTTGGCATGCCCTGATCTAGCCAGCGTTGAATCAAGCGATCCTCCAGAATTTTTTCAGGCACATCAAGCCAGATACTGGCGTCCCATTTTTGCGCCAGATCACGCCAACCCGGCTCGTCAAAAAGCAGGTAATTTCCCTCAACAAGAAGGATGGATGCAGTGTTTGGCACCGTGCCGCCATTCTCGACCACACTGTCAATGTCGCGGTTAAAGGTCGGAAAATGCTCTGCGTTTTCGGCGCGAAGATCATTTAGCAGACGATCGAAGCCTTCGCGGTCAAATGTCTCGGGAGCACCTTTGACGGAAAGGAGCCCTCGCGCCTGTAAGGTTTCATTGTCCAAATGAAACCCATCCATCGGAATGATGCAGCATATCTCGCCAAGCTCGGCGGCAAGATTTGCTGAAAGGGTGGATTTTCCGCTACCCGGTGGCCCGGCGATGGCGACAATCATCCGCCCGTCTGATTGCTCTGCGACCAGCTGGCGGGCCAGCGACCCTATGTTCATGGTGTCTTCAGTCATCTGAGGAGCCTCTATCAAATCCTGCAGCTTCAAAATAACGGGCCACACAACGTTGGATATGTTGGTCGATCAGCATCGCGGGATCATTCGGCATTGCTCCAAAATCAAGACCCATGAATGACTGGGAAATCATCGTTTCAGCCAAGCCCTCTGAACGAAGGGAGGCGACAAGCTTTTGCAGCGCCGCGGATACGTTCTCATTTGCCCAATAATAGCGTACCCTGTCACTATAACTGAAGCTTTTCAAAAGTTCTATTTCATCGGGGCTTCCGGTATAGTAATCCTGCCAATATCCAGGGTTTTGATCCATCGTTGCCTTCAGAATCTCACGGATTTGAGAGGCTTGAGAAGGCGCAAGCTGTTCTTCTATCGACGCCAGAGCGAAGACGGCCTCACGAAACCTGAAGGTCAGTTCCGGGCCAACTTTCAGAAAGAAAAAATGGCATTTGACGAGGTCATGGAGCGCCTTGGTCGTCTGATAGTCCGTCGAATGTGCCTCAAATACCAGACCATTAAATTTCAGGATTGCGTCACGCAACGGATGCGCTTTTTCCGGCACAAATGGATAAACGGATGTGTGGCCGAAATCGACCCCGGACTGTGTGACAACAGAAACGATGCGCTGCCACGCGTCAGCAAGGTCATATGCGGCCCAAGCCTCTTGATGTGTGTCGACCGTCTTGATGAAACGGGAGACTGATGTGACATCAAGCGCATCCGGTTCATCCGTTTCGCCGCCCGGGATGGGGACTTCCGTTCCAATGATGTAGATCAACTTCTCCGGGTCAGGTGCGTATTTTTCAGCAACAGCGCAAAGATCAGCCGAGCGGTCAGCTATTTGTTCAAAACTTGGATTGTCTTCACCGCCACAAGCCATGCTGGCATCAAGATGAATTTTGGTAAAACCTGCCTCAACATACAGCTTTACCATTGCACGGGCTTTGTCCATGGCGATCTCAACGGGTTCTGATCTCCAAGGGTTTGGACCCAGATGGTCACCACCAAGAATCACCTTGTCCATGGTCACGCCGAATTCATCTGCCATGCGCCTGATCCAGACGATGAAGTCATTTGGGCTCATGCCGGTATAGCCACCATCCTGATTGACCTGATTGCATGTGGCCTCAATCACCGTTGGGAAACCGGTTTTCGCGGTGTAGGCCAGTATAGCGCGCAGCACCTGTTCATTTGCAGTGCAAAAACAAGGAAGGCCTACGGCCTGTCCAGTGCGGTTTTGGGCAATCATTTCCTGAATAAGTGTCATGTCAAATTCACTTCACTTTCAAGCTGTGAGCAAGAATTCATCAATTTGCATCTGGTCGCATACGCCTTCCATCGGCCCTCTCTTGGTAACAGCAAGAGCCCCGGCTGCTGCCGCGTAACGCAACGCCTTTTCGGGCGGTGTGTCGCGCAACCAATGTGCGGTGAACGCCCCACCAAAACTATCGCCGGCACCCGTCGGATCAATTTCTTCAACAGTAAAGGAAGGCGAATCAATCATGCCATCGCCGTCGTAAAGACATGCCCCGGCGGCGCCTTTTTTGTGAACTATGACACTTATGCCAAGGCCGAGAATTTCCTTTATTGCCGCTTGCTCATCAGTTGCTTCTGTTAACAGTATCAGTTCCTCGCCACTGGGCAGGAAGAGGTCAGTCATACCGAGTATGTCGCGCATCGCCTGCTGCAGTCCTGGCGCTGCCAACATCTCTTTTCGCAGGTTTGGGTCAAAGGAGACTGACCCACCTCGTGCCTTGATGGCCCCCGCCGCCGCAAGATTTTGGCGGACAAATTCTGGACTCGACAGAGAAGAGCCCATGATGTGGATGTGATCAGCCGTAGCAATAAGTACGTCAACCTCTGTGGAAGCAGCCAATTGTCCGCAGGCGCTATGTTGAATGTTGAACACAAAATCTCTGGAACCGTCCTTTCGATAGCGGACGAAAGCGCTGCCTGTTGGCCGCTCTTGGTCAATTTGGATGCCTGAGACATCGACATTATCCCGCTTCAGCCGATCAAGATTGATCTGGCCAAAATCGTCGTCGCCAACGCCTGAAATCAGGGCAACGGGCTGTCCTAGCCGGGCGGCTTGGCTGGCAAATATCGCGGGAGCGCCAGACGGAAAGGGGCCGGTCAGGGGTTGTGGGGCGCGAAATCCTTCACCCTCGGTATCCGCCATGATTTCAACGATGACCTCGCCGATCACCAGAATCTTCTTCATGAATCAATCCTAATCCAAATCGGTACGAGGCTGCCACTGTTGCCACTGACCTCAAAATTTTACCGATTAAAATACATCACTGAACACTTGACCGCCGCTCGAATGACTGATTACTGTCAACATAAAATTAATCACGCGTAAAGTTTTTTCTTTGTGTTTAAGTTTGATTGGACGCTGTGATTTAGTGCGCTTCAAATTTGGAGGTAGGCACATGGATGATAAAAAAATTAAAAATATGACGGAGTTTTCCGAGCTAAGCGGTATTTCTCGGCCAACCGTTTCGAAATATTTTAACGATCCAACCAGCGTGCGTGAAACAACAAGAAAGAAAATTGAAGCCGCGATCGAAGAGTATGATTATCACCCCAATCTTTTGCCATTAATCAGAACCGGAAGCTGACCAAAACAATTGGCATCATGGTCCCCTATCTGGCGGATCCCTTCTTTGCCGAGATTGTTCGTAAGATCGAACGGTTGTGTATCGAACGCGGTTTCTGGCCGATTGTATTTAGCGCGCACGGACAGCAAGCGCTGGAGAATGAAGGCTTGTCCACGCTCCAATCCTTGCGCCCTGCAGGCGCGCTCATCGCGCCACTTGGTCGTAGCTCGGATTTGGAAACGGTGGAGCGGTTTACAAAGGAAGTGCCGACGGTCATCTTTGACAGCAATGTTGAGGTGGGTGCGGCATTTGTTGGATCGAATAATTTTCAAAGCATTGGAATCATTGTGGAATATCTTTGTCGCACCGGTGAGCCACCATGCTTTTTTGAAATGCCGCCAGTGAATCCAAACGCGAATAAAAGGCGTGAGGCGTTTATTCAATCGATGGAAAGATTGGGGCATCAGCCCAAGATCATTCAGGTTGAGGGAACGGGTTGGGACTTTGAGCAAATTGGTCTTCGCGAAGGCCAGCGACTGATCCATGAGGCGGCGCTACCGTCGAGCACCGTTCTATGCAGTAACGATCGTCTCGCGGTCGGATTGACAGCAGCGGCATATCAGCACGGTCTGCGGGTTGGACATGGCCAGGGATGCGCTTTGCGAATCGCGGGGCATGATGACCATCCGTGGTCACAATTCACCTGTCCGCCTCTGACGACGGTGTCGCAGAACTATAACGCCATTGCCGAACGCAGCGTTGATATGCTGTTTGAACTGATTAACAGTGATGCCCCTTTTAGCGACAGGCCCGAGATCTTGTTTGAGGGTACTTTGGTGATGAGGTCCTCAGCCTGACCGACTGACACGGGTAGAAACCACCAGTCAAAAATTTACATGAGTAAAATAAATATTGACAGGCGCTTCAGTCGCCTGTTCTATCAATTTTATTGCAAACTACGGGAGGAAGTTTTATGAAACTTCGCAACACACTTGTTTCAGCCTTGGCGCTGGCATCGGTCGCATCGACTGCGGCGACCGCTGAAGAGATAACAATCGCGACTGTCAACAATGCTGACATGATTGTTATGCAAAAGCTTGCCCCTCAGTGGGAAAAAGCAACTGGTAACACAATCAACTGGGTGGTCTTGGAGGAGAACGTTCTTCGCCAGAGAACAACTCAGGACATCGCAACCGGCGGCGGCTCTTTCGACATCATGTTCATTGGTGCCTATGAGACACCAATCTGGGGTGCCAACGGCTGGCTGACATCATTGAACGATTTCTATGATGATGCTTCATATGACGCCAATGACATTTTCCAGCTGGTTCGCAACGGCTTGTCTGCAAATGACAACCTGTATGCGGTTCCGCTGTACTCAGAGACATCATTCACGTTCTACAGAACCGATGTTTTCAAGGCGGCAGGTGTGGCAGCACCTACAGATCAGATCACCTACACCGAATTTGCTGACATCGTGGCAAAAGTACATGATCCGGACAACGGTATCTATGGTACTTGCCAGCGTGGTAAGGCCGGTTGGGGCGAGAACATGGCGTTCATCGGCCCACTTGCAAACGCTTTTGGTGCACGTTGGTTTGATGAAGAGTGGAACCCACAGCTTGACTCTCCAGAGTGGAATGCAGCTGTAACCTACTATGTCGATCTGATGACCAAATATGGCCCTCCAGGTGCAACTGCAAACGGTCACAACGAAAACCGTGCGCTTTTCAAGGACGGCAAATGTGCAACTTGGGTTGATGCGACATCAGCAGCCAACGATGTTCGTAACCCGAACACATCAAGCGTTGCCGACGTAACTGACTTCTTCAAGGCACCAAAGCAAGCCACAGAAAAAGGAACCGGCTGGTTCTGGTCTTGGGCACTTGCTATTCCGGCAAGTTCACAAAAAGCTGATGTTGCCAAGGACTTCCTGAAGTGGGGTACATCTAAAGAGTACTTCCAGATGGTTGGTGACACCGAGGGCTGGGTCGCAGTTCCAAGCGGAACTCGTCAGTCAATCCATGAAGATCCACGCCTTCTGAAGGCTGCGCCTTTCGCAGAAACCATCAAGAATGCCATCTTCTCAGTTGACCCTGCAGACCCATCGCTGCTTCCTGTTCCATACACAGGCGTTCAGTTCGTAGCGATCCCTGAGTTCCAGGGCATTGGTAACTATGTCGGTCAGCAGATCTCCGCGGCTCTGGCAGGCCAGCAGTCGGTTGAAACGGCTCTGGAGAACAGCCAGAACTTCGCCAAGCGCGAAATGACCAAGGCTGGTTACTACAAGTAAGAACTTTTTGAATGGGCCGGAACTTTCTGTTTCGGCCCTTCATTATATTGTATTAAAGAATAATAGCCTGCTCTCAAGAAACTCATTTCAGGTTTTGGTCTGAAAACCGAAAAGCAATTCATTATCCGGGAGGTGACCGCATGGCTACGAAAGCGTCCCGTTCAGCTGCACGACTGATGATCTCCCCTGCGGTACTACTGCTTCTTGGCTGGATGATCGTGCCTTTGGGAATGACCCTGTATTTCTCCTTTTTGCGCTATAATCTGCTGCAGCCCGGTGCGACACCTTTTGCCGGGTGGGAGAACTATTACTGGTTCGTTACGGATCCAAGTTTCAAGGCCGCTATCATCAACACTCTGGTTCTTGTTGGCGGTGTGTTGAGCATCACGACAATCGGTGGTCTTGGGTTGGCCATTTTACTGGATCGCCCGATGTTTGGTCAGGGCATCATCAGGATCATGGTCATCGCGCCCTTTTTCGTGATGCCAACGGTGTCAGCACTGGTGTGGAAAAACATGTTCATGAACCCGGTAAACGGGGTTTTTGGACGCATAGCAACCGGCCTTGGATTCCAGCCGGTCGATTTTTTTGGGCAAATTCCGTTGGCCTCAATCACGGTCATCGTGTCATGGATGTGGTTGCCATTTGCTGCCCTGATTCTTCTCACCGCGCTTCAATCACTTGATCATGAACAGCTGGAAGCGGCCGAGATGGATGGCGCCAGCCGTTGGAATCGATTCTGGTTCATTGTCCTGCCGCATCTTGCCCGTGCAATCACTGTGGTCATTTTGATCCAGACAATTTTCCTGTTGTCGATCTTTGCTGAAATTTTGGTGACCACCAACGGCGGGCCGGGAACAGCAACCACAAACCTGACTTACCTCATTTATGTTTCATCATTGCTGCAGTTTGATGTGGGCATGGGCAGTGCAGGCGGGGTGATTGCTATCATTCTGGCCAATATTGTTGCGATCTTCCTGATGCGGATGATCGGTAAGAACCTCGACGTGTAGGGAGGAACGGTCAATGGCGCGCTCTGTCTCGAACAAGACCAAGATCATCAATACAGCCCTTGCCGGCACGCTCGCCTTATTGATGTTCTTTCCAATACTTTGGATCGTTGTTCTCTCGTTCAAAACCGAAGAAGACGCCATCAGGGCGCCTTTAGAGGTGATATTCAGCTCTGGCTGGACGTTGGAGAGTTTTGGCACTGTTCAGGCTAGATCTGATTATTTTAAGCATTTCACCAATTCAGTGATTATTTCATTTGGATCGACAATACTTGGTCTGTTGATTGCAATACCGGCTGCATGGGCGATGGCATTTGTGCCTGCAAAGCGAACAAAAGATGTGTTGATGTGGATGCTGTCGACCAAGATGCTACCTCCAGTCGGGGTTCTTGTGCCGATCTATCTTATTTTTCGTGACTTCGGCCTGTTGGATAGCCGCATTGGTCTCACCATAGTTCTGATGCTGATTAATCTGCCGATCATCATCTGGATGCTATTTACATATTTCCGTGAAATTCCCGGGGAAATTCTGGAAGCCGGACGGATGGATGGCGCCTCGCTGCGCGATGAAATCATTTATGTGCTGATGCCTATGGCCTTGCCGGGAATGGCGTCAACGGCATTGCTGAACATTATTCTGGCATGGAATGAAGCGTTCTGGACGATCAACTTAACCGCTGCAGAGGCCGCACCATTGACGGCTTTTATTGCCAGCTATTCCAGCCCGGAAGGATTGTTTTACGCCAAGCTGAGTGCAGCGTCTGTCATGGCTATTGCGCCGATCCTGATCATGGGTTGGTTTAGTCAAAAGCAACTTGTTCGGGGCCTGACCTTTGGTGCCGTTAAGTAGGGAACAAGAAAATGGGACATATTAAACTCAACAAGGTTCAGAAAAAATTTGGTGATGTTGAAGTCATTCCACCGCTGGATTTGGAAATCGAAGATGGTGAGTTTGTCGTTTTCGTTGGACCTTCCGGCTGTGGAAAGTCGACCTTATTGCGTCTGATTGCCGGACTTGAGGACACCACATCCGGTTCCATCGAGATTGATGGTGTTGACGCCACCGGAACGCCGCCTGCGCAAAGGGGGCTGGCGATGGTTTTCCAATCCTATGCGCTGTATCCACATATGTCGGTGCGCAAGAACATCGCCTTCCCGATGCGTATGGCGAATATCAGCAAGGAAGAACAGGAGCGGCGAATTCAAGCGGTCGCCAAGTCTTTGAACATTGTTGATTATCTTGATCGCAAGCCTCGTCAACTCTCTGGAGGGCAGCGTCAGCGTGTTGCGATTGGCCGGGCGATAGTGCGCGAACCTGAGGCCTTCCTGTTTGATGAACCGCTGTCAAATCTCGATGCAGCCTTGCGTGTTGGGATGCGGATGGAAATTTCCGAGCTGCATAAAAAACTCGAAACCACAATGATATATGTCACGCACGATCAGGTCGAGGCGATGACAATGGCTGACAAGATTGTTGTTCTGCAAGCCGGCGTTGTTGAGCAGGTCGGCTCTCCTCTTGATTTGTACAAATTCCCCTGCAACCGATTCGTGGCGGGATTTATCGGATCTCCGAAGATGAATTTCATAGAGGGGCCAGACGCGGCAGAGCATGGTGCGCACGCAATCGGCATTCGCCCTGAGCACATCTCTGTTTCCAAAACCAAAGGTCAATGGAAGGGAACCGTTGGCGTGGCTGAGCATCTTGGCTCGGACACCTATCTGCATATTCATGGTGTGCCTGGCTGTGATCCGTTGACGGTAAGGGCTGATGGTGATGTTGATGTGCAGCATGGCGATGACGTGTGGTTAATGCCCAACTTGTCTCAAATTCATAAGTTCGATGAACAAGGATTGCGTATCTGATGAAAAAACTCGAAGGAAAGGTTGCTCTGGTTACTGGTGGTGGTCGTGGTATCGGCCGCGCCATATGCGAGGCTTACGCCGATGCAGGGGCAAAAGTTGTCGTGGCTGATTTGCGTGAGGATGATGCCCGCGAAACCGCTTCGGCGATTGGTGGCATAGCTGTGGCAATGAATGTCGCTGATCTGGATTCGATTTCCGCCGGCGTTGCCGCGGTGGAAAGAGAATTTGGTGGAATTGATATCCTCGTCAATAACGCTGGTATATTCAACATGGCGTCTATCGACAAGATCACGCATGAAGACTACCGCCAGCAATATGACATCAATGTCGGCGGCACAATCTTCGCCTGCCAGGCGGTGGTGCCTTTAATGAAACGCCGTGGTGGAGGGGTGATCATCAATTTTGCCAGTCAGGCGGGCCGCAGAGGCGAGGCAAATGTCACCATCTATTGCTCAACAAAAGCAGCTGTCATTTCAATCACACAGTCAATGGCATTGGAGTTGGCAGGGGATAATATCAGGGTCAATGCAATTGCCCCCGGTGTGATTGACACCCCGATGTGGAAGCATGTGGACAGCCAGTTTGCCGAATATGAGAACAAACCTATCGGACAGAAAAAGCGCGAAGTTGGAGAGGCCGTTCCCTTGGGGCGGATGGGCGATCCAAAAGACGTGGCGGATCCATGTGTTTTTCTTGCATCTGATGATGCGCGTTACATCACGGCTCAGACGATCAACGTCGACGGCGGAAATTGGATGAGCTGAATTGGAACTTTCGAACATTACACTGCCTGAATTGCCCAGTGCGATTCTGCGTCCAAATTATGACCGGTCACGTCTGACACCGGGCATTCTTCACATCGGTCTTGGCAATTTCCATCGTGGGCATCAGGCTTGGTATCTGCACCGGCTGATGCAGCAGGGCGAAGCCATGGACTGGGCGATTATTGGTGCCGGTGTGCGTCCCGCTGATGATGTGAAGCGACAACAGCTACTGGCACAAGATTATCTGACAACGCTGATTGAGTTGGACCCGGAGGGGCGCAGCGCAGAGATTGTCGGTTCAATGATCGGGTTTGTCCCGGTGCAGGAGGACAATGCCGCGTTGATTGCGCAGATGACGGATCCTGCCATCCGCATCGTGTCATTAACGGTGACCGAGGGTGGCTATTACATAAACCCGGTTACCCTGTCTCTCGACACCGATCATCCTGATATTCAGTATGACGCTGCCCACCCTGAACATCCCCGCACAGCTTTTGGTGCGATGATTGCGGCTTTGAAACAGCGTCGGGCAAGTGGCGTATTGCCCTTCACCGGCATGAGTTGTGACAATCTGCAGGGCAATGGTGCGATCCTGCGTCAAACCGTGGTGTCTCTTGCCAGACTGTCTGACCCTGACCTTGCCGCGTGGATTGACGAGGAATGCTGTTTTCCAAATTCTATGGTTGATTGCATTGTTCCTGCCACAGGGCCAAGTGAAATCGAGCTGGCGCGATCATTGGGCGTTGACGATGCCGCGCCGGTAACTCACGAGAATTTCAGGCAGTGGGTGATAGAGGATCATTTTTGTGCAGGCCGACCAGACTGGGACAAGGTTGGTGCGACCTTTGTCGAAGATGTGCATGCGTTTGAGGCAATGAAAATCCGAATTCTGAACGGAGGGCACCAAATCATCGCCAATCCAGGAGAGCTGCTGTCGGTTGAATTTATTTCTGGTTGCATGGATCATCCGCTGATCGGCGCATTCTTTCGTAAAGTTGCCAAGACTGAAATTTCGCCGCATGTGCAGCCTGTTCCGGGAATGGAGCCGCTGGATTATGTCGATTTGATCGATCGAAGATTCTCCAATCCATCAATTGCTGATACGGTGCGCCGTGTCGCATTTGACGGATCTTCACGCCACACCGGCTTTGTCTTGCCGGTACTGCGCGTAGCCCTCGATAAGGGTAAGGCCATCGACGGTCTGGCATTGTCACAAGCGATCTGGGCGCGCATGTGCGAGGGGACACGAGAAGACGGAACCGTTATAGAGCCGAATGATCCTATCTGGTCACGACTGACGCAAGCGGCCAAGGCGGCGAAAACCGACCCGCAAAACTGGCTTGATCAAAAGGAACTGTATGGCCAGCTTGGTGAAGATCCGCATGTCCAAAGCCGCTTCCATTACTGGCACAGAATAATTTCATCCGAAGGCGTTGAAGCGGCGATCCAGTCATATCTGCAGGGGTAAAGGCGTCATGAAAGCAGTCACTTTCAAAGAAAAGAACCGGGTTGGTGTTGATGCGCTGGCTGATCCAAAGCCGGGGCCGAGTGACGTTGTTCTGCAGGTCAAGGCCAGTGGCGTCTGCCACACTGATTATGAAGTATTGAAAGGAAATTATGGCACTGGAGGGTTTCCTCTGGTGCCCGGCCACGAATATACCGGAATCATCCAGGATGTCGGTTCAGAGGTTACCGCCTTTGCCGTTGGTGACCGGGTGGTTGTTGATCCAAACTTTGAATGCGGTAGCTGCAAAGCATGTCGGCGTGGCTGGGCGCATCTTTGTGAAAATCTGGGTGCCTATGGCGTCACCAAACATGGTGGCTTTGCCGAATATAGCTGTGTGAACAGTGCAAACCTTCATAAGCTTGGCGATATGACTTTTTCGCGCGCTGCTCTGGCAGAACCTGTTGGCTGCGTTCTCAACGGTGTGGATGCGGTTTATGCACCATGGATGGATGACGCCCTTATTTTCGGCGCAGGTCCGATGGGGTTATTGATGGGGCTTGCGCTGAAGGCAGTCGGTGTGACCAGAGTAACTGTTTGCGATATTCTGGAACACAGGCTCGAATTGGCAGAGCAATTTGGCTTCAATGCCGTGTCGAATGGTTCCAAAGCGCTGGGTGATTGGCATCAACGCGCCGATCTCGTGGTAGAAGCCACCGGCGTACCGGAAGTGGCCGCCGACTTAACCCGCTTTATGACAAATGGTGGCAAGGGTCTGTTCTTTGGTGTGTGCCCGTCCGATGCGCATATCAACCTCTCGCCTTTTGAGGTTTTTCGCAGACAGCTGACGCTTGCTGGAACACATTCCTTGAACCACAACATACCAAGATCATTGGATGTGATTGCCGCTATCGGTTCACAAATTGACCGGCTTGTGTCGCATAAACTTCCGCTGGAGGAAGTTGGGCATTTTCTCGCGACAAAGCCTCCGGAGAACAGCCTCAAGGTTCAATGGGTATCTGAACCGTAAGCTCTTGTCATAATATGGTGGCCTCTGCCCTGTGCATCCATATGGCCGGCGCACAGTCTGTTACTGGCTGGACTGGGCGGTGATCGCGTCATGCTTTTGCTGAATATGTTTTGGCCAAGTGCTTTTGATGAAGGACAGCGCCGCGATAATTTCCTCGTCCGTGAGCTTGCCCTCATAGGCCGGCATGTTGTTTGGATAGGCTTTGCCGATCATCTTTTCGATCCCGTATTTGGTCATCACGAACAGATAGGCATCGGGGTGATGCCAAGTGTGCCCCGTCTCGTCATGCGGTGGCGCTGGCAAATATCCATTCGGATCACGCTGGCGCCAATTCGCCTGACCTTCCAGATTGGCGCCATGGCAGGATGCGCAATTCTGCGTGTAAACCTGTTTTCCCAAAGCCACAACCGAAGGGTCATTCGGCGTGAGCGCAATGTTCGCCCCGGCCTGTTCAACCGGCGATGCCACATAGACGACAAAGCCAATGATCGCGGCGACACCAAGGATCGCAATGGTCAGCAGTCGTTTGGTCAACATGGCCTGATCACGTCCCTTACTCTCCAGTTACCGTTTCAAGGCGCGGAAATGCCCCGGGCGATGCTCGCCGGACTCGAGAACCTTCAGCATCTTTTCCCACACACCGACTTGCCGCTTGATTTCCTCTTCTCCGACCAGCGCTGCCATTTCATCGAACATATCGCCGCGAATGATCTCCAGCTCTCTTGTGGCTCTGGAAAAATACCACGCGTTCCGGTCCGTGACGCTGATGTCTGCAAAGCCGATTTCGGCCAGAGTCGTCTCGTAAAAACCGAGTGACCCCATATGGAAATCGAGCCCCTCGGCCTTGATATAGTCACGCATAGAGGCGGTCATCCGGCCTTCATCCCAAGTCATCCAGTCTCCGGCGACAAGCCAGCCACCGGGTTTGAGAACGCGGAAGATCTCGGTCAATATGTGTTTTTTGTCGACCACATGAATGAGGCTGTCCTTGCTGAACACGGCGTCAAAGCTGTTGTCCGGAAACGGGATATTGTCGGGCGAAACCGTCTCGAAAGTGACCTTGTCGTCGATCCCCTTTTCCGCGGCAATCTCGCGGGCGCGATCCACAACCTCGGCCTCGATGTCGATCCCCACAAGCGTGTCGATGTCATGCGTGGTCGCGATGTGAACCAGCGCGCCGCCGCACCCACAGCCAAAGTCGAGCAGGCGTTTGCCCGACAGGTCCAGATTGCCCAAAATCAAATCCACCTCGGACGCGCCGCCCGGAGACAGAAATCCCTTCACCCCACAGTTTCTCAAGAAATCTTATATGGTTTTTGTCATAGTCCTGATCGCTCATCACCCGAACCCCGGCCTCATCTCGCTATATCCTGATATTATGAGATAAGCGGATTTATGGGAAATAACATTTGCCGAAAATGCCAGGCGATTGAGATTTGGATGGGGGTGGGGTGGGGTGTTTGAGTGCGTGTTGCAATTAGGCTGGATCAAAAATGTTAAATAATGGGTCCGTGACGTGGAGCGTTAAACAAATATATCTGGTTGTAGCGACAATGAAGACGCACAGGTGATTTTTGGGCTGAGGTCAGTGATGGTCAATGCCTGTTCTGCATGCCAACAGATCGAGGGTTTGATCTGATTGATAGGACAGTTCGTGACAGTGATTAGGTTGGTTTTGCTGGCACCATCGCAGGCAGGGCAAAGGATGCGAAAAGGCGCGCCGGGGCGATGTGATGGGGTTTGTAAAACCCTTCTTCATGCAGCAGGTTGACGGAACCCAGAATAGCGCCGTCATAGATCAGCGGTACATTCAACACCGAGGCACAACCAAGCTCTTCAATCGTCTTGTGATCCGGAAATGCTGCCCTAATGTCATTGGCATCCACACCGATATAAGGTTCTCCCCGATCAAGCAGCAGTTCTGTCCATGCAGACGGGACAATCTGCTTCCGTCCCGAGACCGGATAGGCTTCGGGCTGGTTGGTATAGAGCCGTTCCAGTTCCCGTGGCTGTTGATGCTGGTACAAGACCGTGAACAGGATATGGCCAATTTCATCCCCATAACCTGATCAAGGGCCCTAAAAATCGTATGTGGTTGCGGTGATTTGCACTGGGCGGCAAGCAAGTCTGAAATCGCGCTTTCATATCGAGGGCTGTGTTCTGTAGACATCATATTTCCAATTCTTCCTTGAGGCTCTGTGACTGTCGGGAGATCAGCGTATCCAGCCGTGAGCGTGAAAGTTTGTGATGTTCAACCGCGAGCTTATCTGCAGTCTTGATATCCTGCTTGCTGATCGCATCAAAAATGACCCGGTGCTGGCGCGCCGTTTCTGCAAGATGTGTTTTGATATCGGGGTCGTTGTAGGGATGTGCCGAAAAACAGATACGGTGAAGCCGCAGGGCTTCGGTAAGAACGCTTCGGTAGAAATCTGAGATATAGGGGTTCGCTGTGGCCGCGGCGATGGCAAGGTGAAAGTGATGATTGGCTTCAGTCAGCATCACGCCATCAAGTGTCGGGATGGTGTCCTCAAAGTGGATCAGTTTCTGATGGATCAGATCAAGTTCTTCGTCTGTCCGCATTTCGGCAGCAAGCCTCTGGACTAGGCGACTGGAAATCAGCAAGGCATCATAAAGCGGTGGGATCGAGGCCAGATCCATCTGGGCAACGGAAACGACACGCCCCTTGCGGACGGCAAGTCCACCAGCAATCAGCTGGATCAGTGCCTCACGAACAGGGGTCCGGGATACATTCAGCTGTTTGGCGATGCTGCTCTCATCCATGATTGCTCCGGGCTGGAGCTCAACCCGCAGGATGGCGTCACGCAAGTGTCTGAAAACATTGTTGCCGTCACGGTTGTAACCGTCCGGATCAAGATTTTTTGCTTTCATAACGCCCGACATGGTTCGGTTTTCCTGTTGCAAAAAAAATTCAGTATGCAAATATTATACTAGAATTGTGTGTGTTTCAAAGGGGGAGTTTTGATCACCATGTCCTGGATTTTAGGTGTTGATGTTGGTGGGACCTTCACGGATTTTTCGATCCGTAACGATGAGACAGGCGAATCATTCATTCATAAGCGGCCATCAACGCCGGAAGACCCGTCAAAAGCAATTATAAACGGGTTTCGGGAATTGCTGGAAAAAACCTCGGTTGATCATAACGCTGTCACCCGCTTTGCCCATGGCACAACGGTGGCCACAAATGCGCTGCTGCAACGTAAAGGCGGGCAGCTTGCGCTCATCACCACGGCGGGGTTCCGTGACTTGCTGGAAATTGGCCGCCAGGTGAGGCCAAAGGTTTATGACCTGCAAATTGATGCGCCGCCACCGCTTATTCCCCGCCATCAGCGGTTTGAAATCAAGGAACGAATAGGGTCAAAAGGTGAAATCATCACACCGCTTGAGACCGCAGAAATCGCAAAAGTTATCGAAGACATAAAAGGCCTTGAACATGTCGATGGCGTTGCTGTCTGTCTGCTTTTCTCTTTCCTCAACCCGGAACATGAACAAAAACTCGGTGCGGCAATCAGAGAGGCCATGCCCGGCCTGTCCGTTTCACTTTCCAGCGAGGTTCATCCCGAATTTCGTGAATATGAGCGGTTTTCGACAGCGGTGATCAATGCCTATCTGCAGCCAGAGGTCAGCCGCTATATGGAAAATCTGAAACATGGCATTGCCCATGATGCGCCGATGGCAAAGCTTGGTATTTTTCAGTCAAGCGGTGGTTTGACCTCTGTCGAACGGGCATCGCAGTTTCCCGTGCGGATGGCGCTTTCAGGCCCGGCTGCCGGTGTCGTTGGCGGTGCCCAATGTGCGATCAAGGCGGATATCGGTGATGTGATCACCCTCGATATGGGAGGGACAAGCACAGATGTCTGCGTTATCCGTGAGGGCAACGCTGATTTGGCGAATATGCGCGATATAGCGGGCTTCCGGATCCGACTGCCGATGGTCGACATCAATACGGTTGGTGCAGGCGGCGGGTCAATCGCCCATATCGGCAGGGATGGCTTGATGAAAGTCGGCCCGATCAGTGCCGGTGCCGTTCCGGGACCAGCCTGTTATGGCCATGGGGGGACAGAGCCAACGGTATCCGATGCCAATCTGGTATTGGGGCGTCTGCCGGAACAGCTTGTTGGTGGTGGTCTGACGCTCGATCGTGACAAGGCGATAGAAGTAATTGCCCCGCTGGCCAGTCATTTGGGGTTATCGCTTGAAGAAACCGCGCTTGGCATTATCGGTATCGTCAATTCAAATATGACGCGGGCGATCAGGGCCGTCACCGTTGAGCGCGGCTATGACCCCCGAGATTTTTCCCTCATGCCATTTGGTGGGGCCGGCGGTCTGCACGCAATTGATGTTGCTGAATCATTGCTGATGAAACGGATACTGATCCCCCGGTCGCCGGGCATCCTGTGTGCCGAGGGACTGATTGTGGCGGATCTTCAGGAGAGCTTTGTCGCCACCCAGCGCACGCCTCTTGATGGTGATCTGGCGCCGGTAAGGTCGGTACTCGCGGAATTGATTGAAAGAGCAATGCCGTGGTTTGACAATGAAGGTGCAGGCAGTATCTCGCAATCGCTGATGTTGCAGATTGATATGCGGTATATTGGTCAGAATTACGAATTGTCAGTGCCCGCAGGGAATATGCTTGAATCACCTGATCTGCCGGAAATAGACCTTCTCAAAAACCTCTTTTTCGAAGCCCATGAACGCAGCTACGGCCATCATGATGCCGAAGCCGCTGTGGAAATTGTCAATATCAGGCTTCAGGCCATTGCATCCCTGCCGGAAATGAAATCGGTCAAGGCGGTGCCTTCGGCAGCCCCGGAGCCTATTGAATATCGTGATGTCTGGTTTGATAAGGATGGTGCGATCAGGACACCCGTCTTTGATCGTGCGGCGCTGTCTCCCGGTTTTACCCATAAAGGGGCCGCGATCTTCACCCAGACCGATGCGACAACACTTATGCCACCATGGTGCAACATGTATGTCGATGATGAGGAAAACCTGATCATGGAGATTACCCGATGACCCGCAAAGACCCTGATCCGATCACGCTTGAAATCCTCTGGAACAATCTCAACTCGATTGCTGATGAATGTTTCATCACGCTGATGCGAAGCGCGTTTTCAACCAACATCAAGGAACGCCATGACCATTCGACTGCGATCACCGATGCTTCAGGCAATCTGATTGCTCAGGCAGAACATGCCCTGCCTATCCATCTTGCTTCAATGGCCGGACTGGTGGCGCATATACTTGACCGCTATGACGGTGACATCAATGAGGGTGATATTTTCATTTCCAATGATCCTCATGTGGCCGGGGGCACGCATCTGCCTGACATCAACATGGCGATCCCTGTCTTTAATCAAGGCCGCCTTGTGGGGTTTGTTGCCAATATCGTCCACCATGCCGATGTTGGCGGCGCCATGGCCGGATCAATGTCCGGTGGCATGGATGAGATTTACAAAGAGGGTCTGCGTATCCCCATTGTGAAACTCTACCATCAGGGTGTGGTGAATGATGCCATCATGCGGATACTGCTGCTCAATATGCGGTTGCCTGAAGAGAGGAAGGGTGATCTTAACGCGCAGATTGCTGCCTGCCGACTGGGCGTTGCGCGGCTTAAAGATATCATTCAACGTTATGGGGCTGATTATCTCGAAGATATCTATGCCGCAATCCTCGATCGTTCCCGCCAGCGTATGGAAACAGCGATCGAGGCACTGCCCGATGGCACCTATCGCTTTGAAGACATGATGGATGATGACGGGATTGATACGCTGGATATTCTGATTGCTGTTGATATCACCAAAAAGGGCAAGAATATCCTTTTTGATTTCTCCCGTTCGGCATCACAGGTGGCGGGGAATTTTAACCTGACCTTCAATGCAACCCAGTCTGCAGTGTGTTATTCACTGAAAGCGTTGCTTGATCCGGAAATGCCCAATAACAGTGGCATCTTTCAGGCAATCGACATCACCGTTCCGGAGGGATCTTTCCTGAATTGTGTTGCTCCTGCCGGCGTTGCCTTGCGGGCGAATACCTGCCAGCGGGTTGTCGATGTGGTGATCGGAGCCTTTGCCGATGTTCTGCCGTCACAGGTGATCGGTGCGGCGAATGGTGCGAATACCAGCGCTGTCTTCGCAGGCGTTAATCCGGAAACAGGTCAGCGCTATGTGTATCTTGAAACCCTTGGCGGCGGCATGGGGGCTCGGGCAACAAAAGATGGCAAGGATGGTGTTCAGGTCAATATCACCAACACGTCAAATTTGCCGGTTGAAGCCATTGAAATGGAATATCCGCTGCGCGTTGAAGCTTATGCTCTGGTTGAAGACTCAGGCGGGGCAGGCGAATATAGAGGCGGTTTGGGTATTCGCAGAACGATCCGCCCTGTCGGTCATATCTGTGAGTTCAACGGTGTCGGTGAACGGTTTCGCCATCAACCCTGGGGGGTGTTCGGTGGTCAACCCGGTTCAGCCGGACGGTTTTATTTTGTCGATGAAAATGGCGAAAAAAGAGACCTTCCATCAAAGACAGGGAGCATCAAACTTGACAGCAAGACAGCTGTTTTCATGGAAACACCGGGGGCAGGCGGTTATGGCAACCCTGAAAACCGATCTTCAGAAAATCGTGAAGAAGACAGGCGATCAGGAAAATTCAGCCATGAATATCTTGCCAAAAACTATCCAATGCCATCACAGTAATTGGTAAATTAGAGATTGTTCAACCAAGGGAGGAAGAAATGAACATGTTTATGAAATCATGCGTGATGACTGCAGCGGCAGTGCTGGCATTCAGCACCGCAGCGTCCGCAGCCACTGTCAAATGGGACATGGCCAATGAATATCAGGAGAGCTCGATCCATGGTGAGGGTCAGAAAGTTTTCTCTGATACCCTGATGAAGGAGTCTGGCGGTTCTGTTGTGGTGACCAACCATTTCGGCGGGTCTATCGGTTATAAATCAAAAGAACATTTCGATGCTGTCGGCGACGGTGCATTGCCAATTGCCAATACATCAATGGGGCAGGTTGCCGGTATTGAGCCGATTTTCCTGCTGTCTTCACTGCCGTTTCTTGTCGGTTCTGCAGATGATGCCAAGCTGCTTTGGGAAGTGGCCAAACCGCATTACGAAGCGGTCTTTGCCAAGCACAATCAGGTCCTGCTCTATGCGTCACCATGGCCACCTGCAGGAATCTGGTCAAAGAAGCCGGTTCTGTCCTCCTCAAATCTCTCGGGCCTGAAAATCCGTGCATGGGATGCCAGCGGTACAAGAACGCTGAAAACAGCTGGCGCTGCTGCTGTTCAGATGAGCTGGGCTGATGTTGTTCCTCAGCTTTCCTCCGGTGGAATCGAGGCGGTTCTGACTTCAGCTGAAGGCGGCGTGAACGCAAAATTCTGGGAACATCTGTCCCATTTCAATGCCATCAACTATTCGATGTCGCTGAACATGACCCATGTTAACAAGGACGCGTTTGATGCGCTGAGTGCCGAACAGAAAGCCGCTGTGATGAAAGCGGCTGAAGTGGCTGGTGACGCTGCCTGGGCGGCGCTCGCCGAACGCGTTGGCCAGAACTACAAGGACATGCGCGCCAATGGCATCACGGTTGCTGAGACTGTTCCGGCAGGCTTCCTTGGTGAGCTGAATGCTGCTGGTGATGGCGTCTATGATGACTGGCTTTCTAAGGTTGGAGATACAGGTAAAGCTATTCTCGATGAGTATAAGTCGCGTCGGGGTAACTAGATCTTTTCAAAAAGGGCAGGTGCAACCCTGCCCTTTTTTTAATTTTGTGTATTATTTAAGCGATGTTTTTAGAGGGGGGAGGCATCATGCTGAACATACTGGAAAGCCTGTCACGACGGCTCAGTACAGCAGGAGCATGGGTGGCCGCCGGGCTCCTCGTTTATATGGTGATCCATATTTTGGTTGAGATCATCGCGCGTACAGTATTTGACTCATCTACCTATTCGCTTGATGAATTTGTCGGTTATGCAATCGCGGCGATGACCTTTCTTTCACTTGGACATACCTTCAGTGAAGGTAAACTTATTCGGGTCAATATTCTAACCAACGCCATTTCAGGGCTGTTCAGTCTGATCGTTGAACTGATCTGTATTGCCTTCACTTTCGGCGTGATCCTGTTCTTTGCCCGCTATGTTTGGCGCAGTCTTTATCGGAACTGGGAGAGAGGGACGATCAGCCCCACCCTAACAGAAACGCCGATCTGGATTGTGGAATCCGTATTTTTCTGTGGTCTGTGTATTTTCCTTCTGCAGATGCTGACATCAGCCCTTGTCAGGATTGCGCGGTATCGCGCCCCGAAAGAAGCCTGAGAGGAAAGGGGAGGATCAGACCATGGAATCTCTTAACATCGCCTTTATCGTGCTGATGCTTTTGGTGTTTTACCTTGGGCTTGGCGTTTGGGTTTTTTCAGGATTGCTGCTTGTCAGTGTCTCTGGTCTGGCACTTTTGCTTGATATGCCATTCCATCGTATCGGGACGATTATGGCGCCATTGATCCTTCGCTCAGCGACCTCTTGGGAATTATCCGCCATTCCGATGTTTGTGTGGATGGGTGAACTGATGTTCCGAACCGACATTTCGGACCGGTTGTTCCGTAGCCTTTCACCTTTGGTTTATCATCTGCCGGGGCGACTTTTGCATACCAATGTCTTTGGGTCAGCCCTGTTCGCAGCGGTGAGTGGATCAAGCGCGGCAACAACGGCAACCGTGGGCAAGATCACCACCAGCGAGCTGATGGATCGGGGGTATTCATCATCACTTGCCTTTGGCTCATTGGCCGGGGCGGGTTCACTTGGTCTGTTGATACCGCCATCGATCGTTCTGATCGTCTATGGTGTGCTTGCCGAAGTTTCAATCTCCCGGCTTTTTGCCGCCGGTGTCTATCCCGGCCTGCTTATCGCGGCGCTCTATTCCGGTTATATCATCTTCCGCAGTGTGCTGAACCCATCGCTGACGCCAGCCAAGGAAGAGCCGCCAACCCTTGTTGATATCGGCCTTGGGCTGGTTAATCTGATCCCTATCGCCTTGCTGATTTTTATTGTCCTTGGGGCGATCTATTCTGGTTTTGCTACCCCGTCAGAAGCCGGAGCCGTCGGAGTTGCGGCAACGCTTTTCATGGCCTTGGTGACACGCCAGCTGACCCGGCATGTTTTCTTTACAAGCCTGATGGCAGCTGTGCGGACGTCATGTATGATCGCGTCTATCCTGCTGGCGGCAGCATTCCTCTCCACCAGTATGGCTTATCTACATGTTCCCCAAGATGTGGCACAGAGCATCGCCATGATGGAACTGTCGCCTTATGAGCTGATATTCGTACTGGCGATATTCTATATTCTGCTGGGGCTGTTCCTTGAGGGAATTTCAATCACCGTGATGAGTTTGCCCATCACCCTGCCGCTTGTTCTGGCCAGTGGGTTTGATCCGGTCTGGTTTGGGATCTTTCTGGTGATCATGGTTGAGCTGGCGCAGATTACCCCACCAATCGGGTTTAATCTGTTTATCATTCAGGGGCTGACAGGCACACCGATCTTCCGGGTGGCGATTGCTGCAGCACCGTTTTTCGTTCTGATGTGCGTTGCCGCGGCGATCATCACGATCTATCCCGAAATCGCGCTCTATCTGCCAGATAAACTGTTCAACAAGTGATCAGCCGAGATTGTTGATACAGATCTGGCCTTCCTTCATCACCATTTTGAGTGATGTCTCCGGGGTGGTCAGCGCGGTAATGTCATCGAGCGGGTCACCATCAATGACGATCAGATCTGCCAGAAGGCCTTCTTTGACCTGACCGATCTGGTCTTCCATATTGAACAGCCGTGCCGCATTACAGGTCGCTTGACGAACAAGGTCATCATTGGCGACGACCGGACTCCGCAATTTAAATTCTTCCAGCTGGCGGCGATGCATAATCCCCAGAAGGTCTGTTCCGAAGGCAATATTCACATTCTGCTGATAGGCGAGTTTGAGTGCATCAAGGCCGGCATCAAGAACTTCCCAGGTTTTCTGCACCATATCGGCTGAAAGTCCGGCCTCTGTGCCTTCCTGAACAAGGGCATGATATACCACCAAAGTTGGCACAAGGAAGCGATCGCCATCGAGCATCAGATCAACACTGCCCTGATCGAGCAGGTTGCCATGTTCGATTGATTTGACACCACATTTGAGCGCCCTGTTGATCGCCCGGGATGTATAGGCATGCGCCATTACAGGGATATTGGCGGCATTGGCTTCATTGACAATCGCCCGCAATTCTTCTTCTGTGAACTGGGTTGAGGTGATCCTGTCTGTTGGTGACGACACCCCACCTGATGCCATGATTTTCAGATGTGTCGCCCCGCGGCGGATTTCTTCGCGTGCTGCGCGCAGAACTTCTGTAATGCCGTCACAGACATGACCCATGCCCGAACAGCAAAAACATTGATGAAGGCTGACTTCGCCGGGTCTGCGCATATCACCGTGGCCGCCTGTCTGCGAAAGGGCATGGCCGCAGAATAAAAGCCTGGGTGCGGCCGTGGGGTTTTCTTCAACAGCATTGGCAAGGCCATGGTCGGCCCCGCCTGCATCGCGGACCGTGGTAAAGCCTCTTGCGAGCATGCCGCCCATGATCTCGAAAGCCTTGATCCCCACATAAAAGGGTGAAGTTGCCTTGAGCTTTGCAAAATCGGCAGTGTAGGCCGTCACATGGACATGGGCATCACACAGCCCCGGCATCAGCGTTTTGCCATTCAGTGGAATTTCAAGGCTGTCCTTGTTGGCTTTGAGCGATGATCCGATCTCGGCGATCTTCCCATCAGTGATGCGAACTGATTGTCCGGTCCTGTATTCTCCGGCTACAACATCAAGTACGCGAGCATCAGTAAATATAGTATCAGCCATCATCATCTCCCCACTTATCATCTCATGCTAGGCGAATGTTGCTTCTGTTTCATTAGAAATCGGTAATGATAGGGCGCTGCTGTTCAGAGACCTTATGCTCATCAACAGGGATCATTTCCCGCTGACAACATGCGGCCCAGATAGCCGTCAAGTTTCGTTTTTGTCAGCCAGTTCCTGTTTGTGGGCTTTGACCAGATCTTCCATGCTGTTAAATCGAAAATCATAAGTTGGCATGTCGCCGGGATGCATCGTAGCGCCAAAGCCGTCTTTGCCGTGGCGACGATAAATCCAGCAATTTCTCAGCCCATGTTTGTTGGCCGGGGCGTGGTCATGAAACATGCTTTCAGCAGTGTGCAATATTTGATGCTTTGCAATGCCGTGTCGTTGAAGCATGTCTATCATATAGTCGAAGTTACGATCAGCAGGCTTGTAGCTGCCGATGTCTTCGGCTGTGTAAACCCCGTCAAAATTCACCCCAAGCCGTGCATTTGATCCGGAGAAGCTGACATTATCAGTGTTGGTTAATACCATCAGCTTAAAATGCTGTTTCAAATATTCGAGCGCGTCACGACTATCATCAAAGGCAGGCCATTGCCGAACCGATAGACCGTAAGCCTGACATTCCTCCCAACTCACCGTGACGCCCCACTCTTCAGCAAGGCGCCGATACACAATGCCCAGCAGGTCGCTATATTTTTTCTCCGGTGTCCAGCGCTGCGTTTCAGACTCATAATAGGCATGCGCTTCAAGAATTTCATCGCGCGTCAATGCCCGGCCAGTTTTGTCGGTTAACGGTTTTAGCGCCGTTACCATGCCACTTTCCCAATCGATCAACGTGCCATAAACATCAAAAGTTAGAGCTTTGTAATCGCTTAATTTCATTATTTGTAATCCTAGAAAATCACCTAGTTTGCATTAAAGGGCAGTTGAAACCACTTAGGCAAATAAAAACGGATAATCAAACATTCACTAACAATTGCAATGAGATTTCTGCAGATGAATTCCAAGTGGATGTGTTGCCAAAAGCACCGCATCTCGATTCATGCGCCTAAATACTCAAAACGCGGGTCTCAATCCTCGGACTCTCGATCCGGTAGGTTTGCAGGTTTCAAGGTGCGCAGCCGAGTTGATCAGCCAGGTCTTCGACAGAGGACGTGATGAAGTTCCAGTCACTTGTGGCAGCAAAGTCAGCCTTTTGGTCGATGCCATATTCCGTTGGACGATTGATATAGGCAGTTTGCATACCTTCGTTGCGTGCGGCCTCCAAATCGGCATTGTGCGCCGCCGCCATCATAATGTTGTCAGGTTCCAAATTCAGCAGGCGTATTGCGTTCTGATAAACCGCAGGGTCGGGCTTGAAAGCACGGTGCATGTCACTTGAAAAAATAAAATCCCACGGCAGGCCAGCACGCTTCGCCATTGTCGCCAGCAACGTCAGTGATCCATTCGACAATGGTGAAATCATAAATTTTGTTTTGATCCGACTCAAACCGGGCAAGCTGTCAGGCCACGGGGTCAGTCTGTGCCAGGCAAGGTTGAGGTGGGAGCGCTCATCCTCTGTGAGCATTGCAAGGCCAAAGTCAGGCAAGATTTCGTCAAGCCGTTGACGATGAATAAAATCGATCGATACAAACGGCTCTTTTCCCGCTGTCACACGCGCCATGCCCGGCGCATAACCAGCACGCCAGGCTCGGGCAAATCCATCGCCATCGAAATTTGACAATCCTTTGGACAGAGCAATGTCTTCGCACTCACGAGCAATGGATGAGCGCCAATCCACAATCGTTCCAAAAGTGTCAAAAAGAATAACCTTGATCATGCAGTTTCTGTCTCGGACATCATTTTTAACACTGAATACACCACCCGAGCAGAGAGATGCGCGGATCATTTGTCAATATTACTGAAAAGCTCATCATTACGAGGTTTATCTGTCTTCGATTGTATCGGTTCTGCGCGTTACGCGTTGCCTCTGTCATAAGTTGACACTTAATTATAAAGTACGTACTTTTTCACTATGGTGCGGGTGGGAATTGATATTGGTGGCACGTTCACCGATGTGGTTGCAGAGACTTCTGAGGGCTGCTGGTCTGTAAAGGTGTTAACCAGCACGCAAAATCCAGAGGTTGCAGCTCTTGATGGTTTGGAACGTGTCCTGACCGACATTTCAAAATCTTGCAGCGACATCAAGAGCGTTGTTCACGGCACCACTCTGGCGACGAATGCATTGATTGAGCGTAAAGGCGCAAAGACTGCTTTTGTGACCACCGCGGGATTTCGTGACGTTCTGGCAATGCGCTACGAGAAACGGTTCGAGCAATACGCTTTGGATATAGAGATGCCGGAACCGCTCATTCCGAGGCCTTTGAGACTTGGGCTTGCAGAGAGAGTTCTGGCTGATGGAACAGTTCTGCTTGCACCATCGGACGCCGATATTGAAGAGCTCGCGACGACACTGCGTGATCAGTGCGTGGAAGCTGTCGCCATTGGATTTCTGCATTCTTACAAGAACCCAGCCCATGAAATATATGTTGCGAAGCAACTTCGTCGCCTCCTTGGGGCGGAGGTAACTCTGTGCTTAAGCCATGAAGTGGCGGGTGAAATTCGTGAATATGAACGTTTCTCGACAGTATGTGCGAACGCCTATGTCCGACCTCTTATGTCGCAATATGTGACGCGGCTATTGAATTGTCTCGAGGATCGAGGCTTTGCAGGGTCATTTTTGATGATGCTTTCTGACGGTGCGCTGACCACAGTTGACCAAGCTTCGCGCTTCCCCATTCGTCTGGTTGAAGGAGGGCCTGCGGGAGGAGTTGCTCTGGCTGCACATGTAGCCCGTGACGTTGGATCATCAAAGACACTCTCCCTTGATATTGGCGGCACAACCGCAAAAATTTGTTTTATCGAGAAGGGAAGCCCGAAAACCAATCGTCGTTTTGAAGTTGCCCGTGCGTGGCGCGACATCAAAGGTAGTGGCTTACCAGTCAAGGTTCCCACAGTCGAGTTGGTGGAGATTGGGGCAGGTGGTGGATCGATTGCAAAGGTTGATAAACTTGGCCGATTGAGAGTCGGCCCGACCAGCGCAGGCTCTGAGCCCGGTCCGGCCTCGTATAGCCGTGGTGGAACCAGCCCTACGGTGACTGACGCACACCTGCTAATAAAGAATATATCTGCAAACGGTTTTGCTGATGGTCTCTTCAAATTGGATGTCGCGCTGGCCCATGAGGTGATTTCAAATCAACTCCAGCTGCCGCTTGAGATGGACTCGGCTGAGCAAACTGCGGCGGGAGTTGTTGAACTTGCAGATGAGACGATGGCTAACGCGGCTCGCATACATGGTGTTGAGTTGGGGCTGGACGTCTCAGAATTTGATCTGCTGGTTTCAGGTGGAGGAGGTGGTTTGCATGGGGCGCGAATTGCCGAAAAGCTGGGGATCGGGCGTGTGATTATTCCTGAGAATGCTGGAGTCGGTTCGGCAATCGGGTTTCTGCGTTCGGTGGCTGCGTTTGAGAGCGCTATATCGGTTGTAGAAACAATGGATGCTATCGACGCTTCGGATTTGAGCAAACGTATCGAGAACACAAAAGCTTACGTGCGCAACATTGTGGAGGAGATTGTCGAGCCTAAGCATGTGTCGTGTAACGCAGTCGCAGAATTACGTTATCAGGGGCAGGGTCTGGAAGTTGCATTGCCGCTGGCTGGACATGATGGATTAGATCTCGATGACCTTGTCCGCAGGTTCGAACAACGTTACCGGGAAATTGTTGGTTTCACGCTTCCACAGATTCCCATCGAACTTATCTCAATAAGTGTCAGGGCTTTTGAGGTGCGTGAAAAGTCAGTAACGAAGGTTGCCGAACAAAGCAAAAGGCAGACAGATGAGTGCTATCGTGAAGTCTATGACCAGCACTCCAACGAGTTTTTAACCCACAGGGTTGTCGAGCGCCGCGATTTAGGCACGCAATGTTTGCATGGCCCTTTGATAATCACGGAGCCGCAGACCAGTACACTGGTCAAGTCTGGCTGGAAGGTTCAGCAGTCCATTTCGGGTCACCTTGTTTTGGAGCGTAAAGCATCATGACCAAGGGCCTCGACATAGTGACACAGAATGTGTTGTGGAACCGGCTCATTTCGGTTTGTGAGGAACAGGCAAACGCCCTCATGCGCGCTGCATTTGGTGCAATTGTGCGTGAGGCAGGGGATTTGTCTGCTGGGGTTTTTGACGAGGCAGGCAACATGCTGGCGCAGGCGGTGACCGGCACGCCAGGGCATGTGAACACGATGGCTGCCTCTGTACGCACGATGCTTGGCACCATACCGGCAGATCGTTTGGTTCCCGGAGATGCACTGGTGACAAATGATCCTTGGGTGGGTGCAGGGCATATATTTGATTTTGTGGTGGTCACTCCAGCATTTATCAGCGGCAAGATTGTCGGCTTCCTTGCTTCCACGAGTCATATTGTCGACATAGGTGGTCTTGGCTGGTCAGCGGAAGGCCGTTCCGTTTTCGAAGAGGGTGTGACGATACCAGTCATGCGTTTGCGAAATGGTGATACGATAAATGAGGATTTGCTTGACATAGTAAGCGCAAATTCTCGTGTGCCGCACGAAGCCCGCGGAGATGTCCTGTCTCTGTTGGCGTGCAACGATACCGGTGTTGCACGGTTAATTGGTCTGATGAACGAGTATAATCTGTCAGATCTTTCCTCTGTGTCTGAATTTATTTTCGATCGATCCACAGCGGGCACGAAAACGGCCTTGGCGCGCGTGCCTGCAGGTGTGTACGAAAGCCAGCTTAGCCTTGACGGCTATGATTCTCCTATTGAGTTGCGTGCTAAAATGATCGTTGCCAATGGGCGCATTGACGTCGATCTCTCTGGATGTTCTGCCGCTGTGGACCGGGGGATTAACTGCCCGCTTAACTATACAGCTGCATACGCCGCCTTTGGCATTCGCGCACTTTTGACCCCGGATATTCCCAACAATCAAGCATCACTCGATGCGATTAGGATAACAGCACCCCCGGGTCTGGTGGTCAGCGCCGAGCGTCCGAGTCCGGTTTCTGCGCGTCATGTCATTGGTCAGGCACTCCCCGATTTGATGTTGGGTTGTCTGGAAAAAGCTTTGCCCGGTGAGATTTTGGCTGAAAGTGCCGGTGCGCTCTGGACGCTCTCTCTCTCAGGAGGTGGCTCAAAACCGTTTACGTCACTCAATGTTGCTCTTGGCGGCATGGGCGCGCGTCCAACACTGGACGGCTTATCGACCACTGCTTTTCCGTCTGGAGTTGGCGCGGTGCCGGTAGAGGCTGCGGAGGCCGCAGCTCCGCTGATATATCACGTTAAGGAATTTGCGCCCGATACGGGGGGTGCCGGCACATTTCGGGGTGGGCTCGGTCAGCGCATAGAGATCAGCGCGCGCCATCATCAAGATTTATCATTATCTGCTGCGGCTTTTGAACGGCTTACGATAGGGCCCGCTGGACGGCAAGGTGGACATGCGGGTGCGACAGGAACAGTATCTATAAGCAACGGCACAAAAATTATCGACAAAGGCATGTACGAAATTCCGGTGGGGGAAAGATTGGTTCTTCAGACGCCGGGTGGTGGCGGGATAGGGAACCCTGCCAAACGTGACAGGGACGCGGTTGCGCAAGATCTGTCAGATGGGCTGATTTCGCAAGAGTCGGCCAGGAAGTTGTATAAATTCGAAACTAAGGGAAGGTATAAAAAATGACAATGATGAAGACTTTGATGGCTGCTGGTGCAGCCTTTGTTCTAAGTAGCAGCGCTGCAATCGCTGAGACAAAATGGGATCTTAGCACGGCATGGGGAGCAAACAATTTTCACGCGCAAAGTGCCATTGCATTTGCCGATGCTGTACGTGAAGCAACCGATGGCTCGGTCGACATCACTGTGCACCTGTCAGGTGAAATTGGTGTAAAAATCACCGAAAAGTTGTCCTCTGTCGAGAACGGAGTGGTGCAGATGGCAGATATGCTGCTTTTCTTGCAAGCCGGAG
The DNA here is from genome assembly GCA_038147495.1 of Alphaproteobacteria bacterium. Lineage (GTDB taxonomy): Bacteria > Pseudomonadota > Alphaproteobacteria > Puniceispirillales > Puniceispirillaceae > MED-G116. The sequence continues at coordinate 45,182 of JAYQTT010000015.1, forward strand.
AAGCGCCATTTTTGGGGGTTGATACATTACCCTATCTAATTCAGGGCCAAGAGGAAATGAGGGTATGGTTGGACGTCGCTGGTCCAAAATATGACGAGATATTTGCAGCCCACAATCAAAAGGTCCTTTACTACGTCCCATGGCCGTCCCCAGGTGTTTACTCAAAAGAACCGATTGTGAGCGCCAATGATATGTCTGGTCAGCGCATCAGAGCGTTTAACGCCACATCTTTCGATTTTCTCACAAGAATGGGTGCAGCACCGGTAGAATTGCCATTTGGAGAGTTGGCTGCTGCCGTTGCGGCGGGCACTGTGGATGGCGCTGCAACGTCCACTTCGACAGGCGCAAATTCAAAGCTCTATCAGTTTACCAGTCATTTCAATCCGCTGAACTGGTCAATGTCACCTGATGCGGTAACGGTAAATCTCGACGCTTGGAATGCTCTTTCAGATGCCGAACGCGCCACTATTGAGAGGCTGGCGAATAAGATGGAGTCAGAATTTTGGGCCATTTCCGCTGCTGAAGACAGCTCAAAGACAGCGGTGCTTGTTGAGAACGGCATGACTGTGTCCAAAGCTGATGACAGTCTTAAGGCCAAGATGGCAGAGGCAGGAAAGGCCATGTGGTCGGAGTTCTTTACAAAGGTTCCTGACGCACAGCCGGTTGTCGAAGCCTATGCGGCCAAACTCGGAAAGTAACTAAAAGCACCGGGGTGCAAGCCCCGGTGGTCTGATCTGATGCAACACCTTTTGACCTTCATTGACAGATTGTCTCGATATACCGAGAGTGCGGCTGTGCTGCTCGTATTCGGGTATTGCATCCTAATGTTGACCGAGGTTGTTGCGCGGTCGCAGGGGCAAAGCCTCTCTTTTACTTGGGAATTTAGTCAATATGCGATGGCGTCGGTCTTTGCGTTAGCATCTGGGCCCGCAATACGCGCTGGCGTGCATGTCCGAATCACAGTTTTACTGGAGATACTGTCTCCAGCCCTGCGCAAAGGGCTGGATGGTTTGGCAAATTTCATAGCCATAGCGATTGTCTCTGTGATCGTTTCCGTTATGTTTTCCAAGGTATCTGTATCATTTGAGCGCAATATTTTAGCGACCAGCGTTTCCAAAACACCGCTTTGGATTCCGCAGTTGGTTGTGCTTTGGGGCATGGCACAGCTTTGGCTGGATCTGTTGGCTCGTATTTGCCGCCAGCTATCCGGGCAAGAACATGAATGGCGTGATGAAGATACGGAGCTATCAGATGTTTGAAATTACGCTCGTCACATGTCTGCTCTTTATAGCATTACTTGCCGGGTCCGTTTGGATCGGCTTGTCGCTGTTTGCGACCGGTTATGTATTGTTGGCGATCTTCAAACCGAACATACCGATGGACATTTTTTCCAGCGGTGTTATCTGGGGCTCAATCATCCCCACACCACTTCTGTCTTTACCGCTGTTCATCCTGATGAGTGAGGTCTTGGTCGCTGCTGGTCTGGGGCGGTCTCTTTTCTCCGGTCTTGCTCCATGGCTAGGGCGTTTTCCGGGAGGGCTCCTGCATATAAATGTTGTTGGCTCGGCTTTGTTTGCGGCGGTGTCCGGATCGTCTGCGGCTACCACAGCTATCGTTGGAAAAGTCAGTTTGCCTGAGCTGCAATCGCGGGGCTACGACCGGAAACTCTCGATAGGCTCGCTGGCGGGTGCCGGCACTCTTGGTTTTCTAATCCCACCCTCGATCATCATGATTATTTATGGTGTTGTAGCTGAGGTCTCCATTTTGGAGCTGTTTGTGGCGGGGGTGGTTCCAGGTCTGGCGCTTGCTGGACTCTATATGACCTACATCGCTTTGCATCAAATTTTTACCGGTTCGCAACCGCAGCAAAACCGTCAAGATTGGAGTGCGCGAATTCGTGGTATAAGGGACATTGGTCCAATTATCGGTCTGATTGCTCTGATAATGGGATCACTCTATGGCGGATTGGCAAGCGTAACCGAACTGTCTGCCGTTGGTGTGCTGGGAGCGGTTCTTATTTCTATTGCTACGGGCCGTTTCTCTTTATCTGCGATGATACGAGCTGGAAGGCGTGCCGTGAGGACATCGGCCATGATTGGCTTGATCATAATTGGTGCGGCATTGCTGAATTCTGCCTTTGGATTTCTTGGGATCCCGAAGGCCATATCCGGTGAAATTGCGGAGCTGGGCTTGTCGCCCCTTTTGTTGATTGCGGTATTGCTGGTTTTCTACACAATCCTTGGCATGTTTCTCGATGGAACATCGATTATTGTTATGACCTTGCCGATCACGTTGCCGTTGGTGACCGCCGCTGGCTATGACCCGATCTGGTTTGGCATTTTCATAGTTGTGGCGGTGGAGATTAGTCAGATCACACCCCCTATTGGCTTCAATTTATTTGTCATACAATCTCAGACAGGTGAGCCTATCGGAACGATTGCCCGTGCCGCATTGCCGTTTTTCTTTCTTTTACTTGCCTTCGCGCTATTGCTTAGCATCTTTCCGCAGCTTGCCCTTTGGTTGCCGGGGACTCTTAGATGACAACCTTGCACGCGAAAATAGCCAAGAATATTCTCGAACAGATAAATGCGGGAGTTCTCAAAGTTGGTGGCCGGTTGCCGCCGGAAGAGGTTTTTGCGGCGGAGCTTGGTGTCAGTCGACAGACCCTAAGGCGGGCATTCGCAGATTTGGCGGCAGTTGGAGTCCTTAGAAGAAAAAAACGCGCTGGAACTGTAATCATATCGGATCAGCCAAAACAGCTTTTCAGCATGGCAACAAATGACGTTAGTGAGCTGCTTAGCCTCGGACGCAATACCGAGTTCGAGATATTCGACACGAGAACAGTCCCGACAGAGGACATTGAGCAGCTCGATGGGTTAACCAGTGAAACAGGGCTTTGGTTGGAGGTATACGGCGCACGGACAATGGCAAGTGCCAATCGACCTTTCAGTGTAAATCGTGTCTATGTTCCAGCCCGATACGCCGCTATAGAGCCTCTATTAAAAACCTGTAAGTCTTCTGTCTTTCAGATCATTGAAAAGACCTACAATGTCTCCGTTGGTCGCATTAGCCAATCCGTGCAGGCGATAGGCTGTCCCCGCACAGAAGCTGAAATTATGGGCCTCAGTTGTGGCGCTCCAGCGCTTCAGATTGAAGCTCAGCTTTTTCAACAAGACGGGGAGTTGATGGAAGTGTCGATAGCTACATTTGACCCTGGTCAGTTTTTGGTGAGAACCGATGTTGAGATCAGATAATCTCTCGTCGAGTGTTTCGATCTGACCAATCAATTAAGAAAACTAATTTATCGTGTGCAGATTGGATCGTGGTTTACATGACTGGTTCCGTATACATGATCACGGCAACGCACATGATTTGAAGCAGGTATATTGCTTATATTGTGTCGCAACAATTGCCAGCAAGCAGCACTGTGCTTTCGCATCAAGCGGTCAGAATAAGTGAAACAAGGGAAAGGATGGCGCACCCGAGAGGTGATTTTGCCACTGCGTTGACCTGTATTCTGTATAGATTCTGCCAATTCTCATTAGCGACGGCAAGTCCAATGTACGACCAATTGTACGACCGTAGTCGTGTTGGCGATGTTGCCCGGCAAAATGATTGGGCGGCGCGGCAATACATGTGACGGCAGCCATACAGACGGAGTGTTATGCCTAAAGTGTTATATAACAGATATAATAGACATTACACCTAGTGGCTTGCTTGCTTAGAAAAGGTCGGTATCGGCGAGTGTGTAATTGCCGTTTTTAGGCGCTATTTTCAGTCCTCTTTTCTGGCTGATATTTTCTCGCTGACCCGCTTCAAGACGTCCAAATAGCTCTCCTGAGGGCCAGATATGTCCTGCACTATCTCTTGGCGTGCTTTGCCCCAACCACGGTCCAACAGTGCCTGTGCGGCCGTACCACGCACTCTATCGTCCCTGCCGTGTCGCATAAGCTCCACAAGCGTCTCAATAGCCTCGGTGGTGTAGGAACGCGCGAGATCAGCTACTCGGCATTCGTCTTTGGGACGTCCGCCCGGATTGCCAGAGTTGCCGGGTGTGAATTGACCCAATTGATGCATTGCGCCGAGAAAGTTCGGCGGAAATCATGAAACTGCCAATGCGGTATTCCGGCACCATCTCGCAGCTTCGCCTAGATGGATGCTGCAGACAACGGCCTCCACATCCATTACTGGATTAATGCTGGATGAAAGGCTCTGGGAAGTTTGTGAAGAATTCATCCGAAATTGGCGTCATAACACCACTTTCAATAACCGCCCCGGCTTGCCTACGTGTTTCTGTAAGCTCTTCGTCAGAACCGAAAGCCTTCATCGCTTCAATGCTATCAAATTTGATAACAGAGATGAGTTTTGTTGGGTCTTCTCTTGTTGTCCCAGCAAACAGAAACTGCATACCCATTCCAGCCATTTTCTCTTTTTGCGAAAAAACCATCTCCTTCCAATGGTTGAAGCCCTTGGTGATTGTAATTTCGCCTTTAACGATTATCGCCAATTTACTCTCCCTACGTTGTCGATGCTCGAACCCATTCAGGTTGGATGCATAGCGTTACACACATCGAGAAGACTAACAAGGCGTGCGGCGTTCTATGCAAATCGTGGATCAAACATTCCTCAAAAGGAAATTTATGTATGTGCGATCTCATCGATCTATCAAACCAAGCACATTTGGCGTAGTGGGTCCCCCATAGGGGGGACCCCACCCCACCCACATTTTGTGCCAGCATTTAGTCTTATGAGCGCGAATAAGGCTCCATTTGCTCCACAACGGCTCGTTTAATCCAAACAATAAACCTCTCCACCACGAGATACCCTATGACTTCAAGCCCTATAGGCATCTTTGCATCGACAGATTACAGGATTTTGTTAATGCAAAGTTGCGGTCTACTCGGTGCTGGGGTTGTGCTTATCAAGTCAATCTAACAAATAAGCCAACACAATTAACTTTGACAAAGCGTGGCAAGAGTGCCATCGGATAGGAGTAAACAATTGTGGTTGGGCAACTGGTGCAATAAGCCACGACTTAAAAGCCTCCTCGGCTCTATTTTCTTTTAGATGTAACTGTTGCATGAGGACATGATGCAAGGACTGCCGATGGGACTCAGCCGTGACGCCCTGTTGATCCTTTTAGCTGGGCTATGTTGGTCGATGTCAGGCATAGGTGTTCGTCTGATTGAGTCAGCGACCGTATGGCAAATAGTGCTGTATCGCTCGATTAGCATGTCGGTCTTTCTGGGTGCCGTTGTTTTTTATATGACGCGCAGCAATCCGTTTGTTCTGGCATTGAGAAATGGTGTCTCCAGCTGGATTTGCGGTTTTGCTCTCGTTCTATCATATGCAGCAGGTGTTTTTGCCTTGCAGACCACTTCGGTTGCCAACACACTTCTTTTGTTTTCAACGGCCCCATTTCAAACCGCAATACTGGCACGCATTTTTCTCGGCGAAATTGTGCGTTGGCGAACGTGGACTGCGATCATCCTCTCTTTGACAGGCGTGTGGATAATGATCAGTGGTCAGAGCGTTCAGAGTAATATTGTTGGTGATTTGGCTGCCCTTGCTGCGGCTTTTGGCTTTGCTGTGTTTGCAGTGGGTATACGCAATGGGCGAGATGGCGACATGATGCCAGCAGTGTTTTGGTCGGGCATTATGTCATTGCCAATTATGGCGCTACTGAGCGTTCTTGATAGTGGTTCGTTGAATGTTCAACCAATGGATGCCGCAATAGCACTCGCCCTTGGAGTCATCCAAATGGGAATGGGGTTAGTGCTATTCACGATTGGGTCAAAGACTATGCCAGCTGCAAAGATGACCTTGTTAGCATTGTCTGAGGTGTTTTTTGCGCCACTGTGGGTTTGGCTTTTTCTCGGGGAGATAATACCTTTTCAGACATTGTTCGGCGGAGCTGTTATCTTGGCTGCAGTGATTTGGAATGCCAAGGAAACACAACCAACGGCATAAGTTTTTGCCAAAGTATCGCCCCCACTCATAAGTCACTCACCCTCAGCCTGTTTGAATGAGAGGCTAGGCATCACCAACCGTGTAGTAACCTTACCAACCATACTTTTGATTTCCATCCTCACTGGGACAAATAAATCTGGTTTGAGAGCGGCGACATAGACCACAACATCGTCAATTTTCTGATCTTCATTGCGCCAGCGCGATTTGATCCGGTGGCCACCAGTCGGTGTGCTTGTCACGCCACAACGCCACGTTTGGCCTTCAAAAGCAGTCGGCCTGTCGGATGCCAGAAATGTCTTGCCAAGGTCATGAAACGTAAGCGTCGCCGTTCTGAGTCCATCATATATGTTGTAAACACCGCCGCATTGTCCTGTTAGTCTCAAGTGGGAGAGAGCATTAAGCATAGCTGTCAAAGGGTCAATTGAGTTATCAATCTGTTGCGCTTGCAGTGGATAAACCTTTTTGAGATCAATCTCAGGTTGTCTGGTGGTGAAGACGGTGCTTTCACCCTTTTTCCAAACGGTAGAAGCCAACTTTCTTCTTTTCTTGTAGTCGCCCTCAATGATTAATGATTTGGGTTGGTATAGCCCACCGATTGCGTCTGCCTCGAGCTTCACTGACCCCCTGTATTTACGAAATGTATCGACCGCGCCAAGGGTGGTTGCGGTGCCGGCCATTGTAACCGTGCGATCACCAAACACCCAAGTTGCCGCCCCATAGGCAACTTTCACGTTTCCCCATTGCACTTCATAGCTCAGAGCCAACTCCGAAGACGAGGCTTGCGCTGTTCCCAAGAACATACACGTTATGAAGATTGAGGCAAGACTTGTCTTTTTCATCAGTGCAGAGCCTCTAACCAGTAGATTAAATTTTGTTTTTGCTAAGCAATTGGCGAAGGTGATTTTTGGCTGCGTTATGCAAATCAGTGATACTTAAAAGTTCACAGATGTACTCATGATCATCCTTTATTCGAAGGTTTTGGCGATCTATTTCTATTGTGCTCGACTTGTCACCATCAGCTTCATACTTGTAGCTGCCTGGCGTTATTTTTCTTTGTTCAAAAAAATCATAGCTGACGTCGTCGTCATCAAAAACTGCCTTGCCGAGTTGTTTCCGATCTTTCGTCAACAAGAAGAATTTTGCAGCATTTCCATTAGCCTCACAGCTCAGGCCTGCCCCACCCACAAAAATCGCTGGCACGGGTGATATTTGCTTTTCTCTGTTGGTGGTGTCAGCCAATAATGGACCTGCAATCATCAGCAAGACGAAGGTGTTGAACAAAAAACGTACAACTGACATCCGGTGACTCTAATCCAAGTAGGGCCTTGATTTTCTCATTTTGTGACTCGGTTGTTCTAGCTGGTATCTAGTTCACGTAAAGTTCCGACACGGTGGACTCGAGTATGTGTCCCGACTCTGCGATTTCCGCACCGTTTGCCCCCATAAACTTTTGCATATGCTCCTCGCTCAGAGCGCTGAGAATTACGCAAACCTTTTGCTCATTGTCAGGTGCGTGACCGTGATACACTTCATAGATACCAGCAGCACGCGCGATCGGCTGATGCTTATAAAAAGCCTGCTCCCAATCCGCAAAACTATTTCGTATGTCAAATCTCAAAACTGCAGTGACCATAATTCCCTCCCTTTAGTTAACCGTGCCACAAAACAAACCCAGTGTATAGTTTGGCCTGATTGAATGAGCGCAACTGTCAGAGACGAAGAGTTTGCAACACCAATCAAAAACCCCATTGACCATCGGTAACACCAACTTCAAACGGCCGCCCGCTATCATGTCACACTTTGGACATCATATTGTTTCATTCAGGTCTCGCCGCGTTACGCCCCCTTTCGCGAGTTTGGTTAGTCAACTTCCATTGTGATTTGGCAATGTGAGAGTTTAGAAAAACGGTAATCAGCAAACTTGTTATAAAGAAATTGACTGACTTTGTAGGCTAATGGCAAGTCCATAAACTTCACCAACACGAACCATCTGTATTGAGGAAGTTGCTGCCAAATCAGGATAAATGCTGCAACGCCAACATGCCACTGCCCATTCGCATCTAAAGCATGTAACCGACGCAATGCGAATTGCTGACTGACGCCCAGTGTCTCGATGAGCTTTGGTTCACTAGCTACATCTTGCCATTGGATGGTGCGTGGGCGCGCCAGCCGCCTGTAATGCTCTATTTCTCTGCTACACAACCCACATTTTCCATCGAAAAAAACTGTGATCATAAACTTTACTCATAAGAAAATGGCTTGTGATTGATAACCTAGCTCTCAGACAACGTCAGACCTCGTTCACGCGAGGTGGGTATTTCACTGTGTATAAAGAAGGGCAACCTATTGTCGCACCCCTTGTCACTAAATTGCCGCAGGCCGACAACGACCTTCTCCAAGCAAGCCAGCCACTTGGTGTAATGTCTATTATATCTGTTATATGACACTTTAGGCATAACACTCCGTCTGTGTGGCTGCCGTCACATATATTGCCGCGCCGCCCGATCATTTTGCCGGGGGGCATCGCTCCACCGGGCAACATCGCCAACACGACTACGGTCGTACAATTGGTCGTACATTGGACTTGCCGTCGCTAATGAGAATTGGCAGAATCTATACAGAATACAGGTCAACGCAGTGGCAAAATCACCTCTCGGGTGCGCCACTCCTCGCATCGATACCCGCAGAAAGCATAGCGTTTTGGCCTGTTCGCATCCCCAGCCACACTCTGACTAGGGATGGTTTTCATTTCATAGACATCAGAGCTTGGCTGTCACTCTGCCGGCCATGGTGATCAATGGGCTGTATTTCTCGAACAGCCCGAAGAATTCATTGATCCGGCCCCAACTTTGACCCAGTTCAACATGCTTTCCAAAGTGCTCGTCGTCTTTGTGAACTTCGTTAACAGTATAAACGACGTTCCCTGTTGTCCCTTTTGACGGGTCCATCATGTCGTTTAGCTCAGCCGCTTTAGACACATAATATTCCAGTGTGTGAAGCTTCCCCTCCTCACCTGTCAAAGAGTGTGTTTCTTCCATCCAAGCAGCGTGCGAAGAAATCAGATCATCTACAGCTGCTACGTCCGCATCTGGTACACGCATTGTAAAACCGAAAGCGGTATGTCCAACGTCAAAACTCATTCTCGTTTCCCTCATTTTTCTACTCGTTTCGTACAATATGAGCATGACAGACATTTGAAGGGGATAACAGGCTGTTCTGAAATAAATGCGTGCAAGCTAGATGACGTTCACTATTTTATGAGCTTTTCTAGCCAGTTTTGAAGAACGTCCAGCTTGTACCCTTTGCCATAACCCTGCCCCACGCCAGCGGTCTGCCAGCCACCAATCTGGTCGATGATATCGCTTGGGCACTGAACTGCTCTCAGCCGGTCACGCATGCTGTGCCGGAAGGAATGCACAACGCATCCGTCAGGCACATATGACCTCAACCATTTGTTCAGGGCGCTACTTGCGTAGTTGGCCTTATTGCCTTTTGGCGTGCAGTAGCGAGGGAAGAGCAGGCCGCCATCACTGCATTCTACAGCGCGTTTCAAGCCCCACAGAGTCGCTCCAACAAGAGGCACATCGCGTTCACTCTCTGCGGTCTTTAGACGCCGCCACGGATGCTCTGAGAGCCTGACGAACGGCACGTCTTCATCGAGGTGAACGTCACTTGCAGTAAGCCCAATCACTTCTGCTAACCGCATGCCACTGTCAGATACGGCAGCGATGATCCAGCGGATGTCATCATCTAGCTCGAGGCATAACTTCTGAACTTTGTGGATGTCCTCTAATGGGATCGGCATCCGCTTCACTGGAGCTTTGGCGTTCCCATAGTTCATGTTCGCGAAAGGGTTAACGCTCTCGATGCCGTGTTCTCTTGCGATGTAGTTCCAGATGGCCCGAACGTTTGAAAGGTTGCGTTTGACAGTCGCTTGCGATGAGCCACGAGATACCAGTGCATCACGGAACTTCAGCGCATCGGATCGGTTGTATGCAGATATCGCCTTGTCGCCTGACAGGGATACTACCTCCAACACGCTACGTTCGGATGAGGTGATGAACTTCTGGTTACCTTCCTTGCCTGTAGCTTGCACATATAAAAGCATCGCTTCAGTCAGGCTTGGCTCCTGTTTGGGGCCTGTTATCAGGCCTTCGTAGACGGATGAGCCATCCTGAGGCAGTGCGAACAGAAGCTCCTGCCACTCTCGATGCAGTGCGGCCACGATCTGGCTGGATAGCCGAACAGCCTCCGCTCGGTCACCGGTGCGAAGAGATCGCTGCAGGATCGATCGGCCATATTGCGGGATGAGGGGCTTTGGAATGCGCTTCTGCAGATAGTAGACGCCGCGCTTCCGATAGAGATAGGGAGCAGATACCTTCGTCATAATGTACGACCATTTGTACGCCCGCGATGACCTCTGCCTTCGGAGGGCAGCACTCTATCCAGCTGAGCTACGGGTGCCTGTAAAAACTCACCGAACACTTAGCATTTCTTTTTCAGTCATTGAAGCGCTTTATTGCAATCATGGCTGTTTTTGCATTTTATTGAGCCTCAGTGGAGCATCGCCGCGCGCGAGAGTGTCAACATTCTGACCGCTTATAGATATTCCGATATGCCATTCCACACACTGGAATAATGGAATATTTACATTAGGATGCAGCTTAAAGTGTTTGAAAACGTCCATCCGTGGCGCGCCTGGCAGGTCTATAAGCTAAAAAGATGGATGAGCGATGATTATCGTTCGTCATGCCTATGGCGATGGTTCAGAGTAGAAAACCATCTCCATGGCTGTACATTATGTCTGGATGCACTAAAGAGAGAAAGAGAGGTGGGCTATCTGCAACCACTAGGTTCAAGTTGCTTTCATGTAGGTAAGGAGCAGACCCAACCACCTCTCTGACTCTGAGGTGCAAACTTTGTGCCAATACACCCAATCAAAACCGTGTCTCAAGTCGATGCATAGCTCTTGGGTAGCTCCGAAGCATTTGCCTAGTTATTGCGTTGGCCAACAAAAAGTGCTGTGGTCTTTATTCATGAATTTTGCGTTTATTATTGTATCAGTGGTTGGGATAGGCAATGACTAGTGTCATCATATTGAAATTCTTTCATTATTTATCATTATTTTTAGCCGGTGGGTTGGGCGTAGCAAACACAATGTTGTATAAAAACCATCAGAAGGCTGAACAGCCTCCTGCGCCACCCGTGCAGAAAACGATGATGACCCTGGCGAGATTGGGCCTTGCCGCAATAGCTGTTCTTTGGATTACCGGCATTCCATTAACTTACCAAGTTTATGGAAGCTTTGATTTGGGTTGGGCGTTCCATCTGAAGCTTCTTGGGGCAACAGTGTTGTTGCTGGCGATTGGCTTCTTGAATCTTCATGTCAGCAGCCAAGCAAAGCTAGGGAGCCCGCCGGACCCGAAGGTTATGAAGTTGGTGCCACCAATTGCCCGCACCTCGCTGGTCGCCGTGCTATTAGGCGTAGCAATTTTAACAACCTCTGGTTGATTTTTAGGTAGTGGGAAGCATCAGGAAGATATTCAATATTTTGTTAAACTTGGAATAAGGGAGTGAGAGCTTTGACGATTTACGAGAAACTGGACATGGCAATGTCTTCGAGAGACGTTGCTTCGTATATAGAACTGCTACATGACGATTTTACTGTTGTTTTCCACAAATCTGGCAAAACCTTTGGTAGAGCTGAATGGGCAGATATGGCGACAGGAATGATGGCGAACGAAAAGTTTGTTCAAGAGTCCTCAAGATGCATCTATGAGAACAACGAAATCCTAGTCCAACATTCTTTTATGTCCTATCCTGATAACACCAGAGAGGCCGTTATGCTGGTGGCTAAAATAAAAGACGGTAAAATTGTTAGCATGGAGACAGGAGCTACACCCTTGGTGTAGTGAATTGGTGCCTCAGACAATATTCGGACAGCTCGGCTTTGAGCGGCGGAAGTGGATATCTTCACCCAGCATTAGTTATTTTGAACGATTAAGGCCCATTAATTCAATCGCATGAGCGGCGGTTGCTGTGACATAACTATTCAAGTCTAAATTAAATTTAGAGCGGAGGTTTTGATGCCGAAGGGATACTTAGTGGCCAATATCAGAGTTAAAGACCAAGAAAAATTTCAAAATTTTTCAGGAATGGCAGGGCCGGTTATCAAAAAATTTGGAGGCAAAGTCTTAGCCAGAGGGCCAAACGCTGATAGGCACGAGGGGAGTCTATCGGGAGTTGTTATGATGATTGAGTTTGACAGCAAAGAACAAGCTGAGAATTTCTACTTTAGTAAAGAGTACCAAGCGGCTAAAGCCGTTCGCGATGAGTGTGCTGATACAGACCTAATGATTGTTGAGGGTGCTGACTAGCCCCATAACGTCACGAGACATTGATGTAATGTGAAGGCCGCCAGCTATAGGTTCGTAGCTCTGGTCGAAGAAGGCGTAAAAAGCAACAAAGTAAGAAATGAAAATATGGTTGCTGATAACCTATGCGTTACAGACCATTTCCTCACCACAGCAGCTAGGCGATTTAATCTTGCCTTCACAGCTTGGGCATTTAGCGATTTGCACATTTACACCACTATCTAGCTCAAGGCTGTCATCGACCAGTGGGACACCGCATTTAGCGCATGTTGTGTTAACCGCCATTCCACACTTGCCACATTCGTAAGTTGCCATTTTAGTGCTCCATGTTTGGTGAAATAACGCTTGACGATGCCAAATTGCATTCCAAAAGTCCATGATTCAGTTTGTATTCAATAAGCTCTCCCAAGGTACCTACCTAAAAAAGCCAATTCAGTTGATGAGTGGGTTTATGGACGGTGTCAAGTTTATCCATGCTGGGAAAACCTAAGTGCACTGTTTCAGAAATTAGAATTTCTTCCGGGGCATTCTTGGAATGCTAAGCCCCAAGCGTTTTGTAACCTATCAATTGGAATGCGTGTCGAAGTCATCAACCCAATGATGGCCACGATGCTTATCAGGAGTGAAGAAGAATTGATGTGTTGCGTGTGCAACATGAACTGTTGACGCGAGGTACATGTTGAATGCTTGCGCCTCTGCCAGCAGATATGGGTCGCTGGTGGGCGTGCTGGTGGGTGCGCTGGTGCCACGTGTCAGTCGGCAGTCATTTGCCGGTCAGGTCCAAAAACACGTCTTCGAGGTCCGGTTCAACCGTGCTGATTTCCTCGATGCTGAAACCGGCCTTGGTGACGCTGGCGATGATCGTTGCCGCATTGATCTTTTGCGGATCATAGCGTGCCACCAGATAATCATCCTGCCATTGTACACCAAGCGCCTGCAAAGTTTCAGGCAAGGCGGTGGGTCTGGTGTTCTGTGTGGAGGTGGCGCCCGGTGTGGGTGCCGCAGTGGACGGCGCAGATGTGGCCACAGAGGGTGCCAATGTCATCCGCATTTCCTTGCGGCTGGCGCCCGCGATCAGCGTCTTTTTCGGCTGTGAGGTGATGATTCTGCCTTCATCCAGAATGGCGATATGATCGCACAGCGTCTCGGCCTCATGCAGATAATGTGTGGTCAATACAATCGTCACGCCATGCGCGTTCAGCATTAAAATATTGTCCCACAGCTTTTGTCGAAGCGCGACATCGACGCCTGCAGTCGGCTCATCAAGAACCAGAATAGGCGGGCTGTGCACCATCGCCTTGGCCACCAACAGCCGCCGCCGCATACCACCCGAAAGGCGGCGCGCATAGGTGTGCGCCTGATCGGTCAATCCGACCATCTCCAGAAATTCGTCACTGCGGCGCTGGTCCTTGGGCACGCCGAACAGGCCAGCGGTCATCTCCAGCGTCTGGCGCGGGGTGAAATAGGCATCGATATTCAATTCCTGCGGCACGATGCCAATATTGGCGCGGGCCTGACGCGGGTCGGCGTCAATATCGGTGCCCCAGATGCTGATGCTGCCCGCGGTTTTGACAACAGTGCCTGCCATGATGTTGATGAAGGTCGATTTGCCAGCGCCATTCGGGCCCAGAAGGCCATAGATCTGGCCAATCGGAATATCGATATCAACCGATTTCAACGCCTGTTTTGCCGGTTGCTTCCTGCCGTCACCATAGGTTTTGCACAGGCCCTTGGCGCGGATGGCAAAGCCGTCATCCGGGCGGTGGCCGAATCTGACCTGATCGATGATCTGTTCTGGACTGTCCATTGATGCCTCCGGTTGCAACATAGCGCTGCCGCACCGATGCTTAAAGGCCCGCTGTGCAAAAAAGCGTGGATTGCCAGATGAGGCCGCAGGTTATACCAATTATTTGCCCCGGCCGCGCCGAAGCTGATTGCATCGGCGTGACGATAACGATAGGTTTCATCATACAGTTTTCGCGTGGCACGATTGGCCTTTCAATGTGGTTTCTGCCCGCGATATTCCAGCCAAGGTGGGGATTTATGAGTGATGTGATCCAGGCGTCTGTAGACGGCGCGATACCGACCAATGACAAACGTGTGGCCTGTAATGGTGGCGGCGGGCCGCTTGGCCACCCACAGGTGTGGCTGACGCTTGGCACAGACGGCGAAATCGTCTGTCCGTATTGCTCGCGTCATTATGTGCTGGTTGACGAAGAGGATGACGAATAGGCCGGCCTCTGGCTGGCCAGCTGATTGGAGACAAGATGAGCAATACAGGCAAGCTGCTTCTGGTTGACGGCTCGGGGTATATTTTCCGGGCGTTTCACGCGCTGCCGCCGATGACCCGTGCCGATGGTACACCGGTCAATGCCGTCTATGGTTTCACCTCTATGTTGATGAAGCTGGTTGATGATGTTCAGCCGGACCGGATCGCGGTGATTTTTGATACATCGCGCAAGACATTTCGCTCTGACATCTACCCTGAATATAAGGCCAACCGGAGCGAGCCGCCGGAAGACTTGATCCCGCAATTTGCCCTTGTTCGCGAGGCGACAACGGCGCTCAGTCTGCCACAGCTGGAAATGCACGGCTTTGAGGCGGATGACCTGATCGCAACCTATGCCAGCCTCGCCGAGGCGCAGGGACTGCAGACGGTGATCGTCTCGTCCGACAAGGATTTGATGCAGCTGGTGCGCGGCAATGTCACGATGCTTGACCCGATGAAGCAACGTCAAATCGGCCCGGAAGAGGTGGTTGAGCGGTTTGGCGTCACCCCTGACAAGGTCGTGGATGTGCAGGCCCTTGCCGGGGATTCAACCGATAATGTGCCGGGGGTTCCGGGAATCGGCATCAAGACGGCGGCTGAATTGATCAATATCTATGGTGATCTTGAAACCTTGCTGGCTCGCGCCGAAGAGATCAAGCAGCCAAAGCGCCGTGAAAATCTGATCAATTTTGCCGAACAGGCGCGCCTCTCACGGCAATTGGTCTTGCTGCGGGATGATGCGCCGGTGCCGATGGCGCTTGATGATTTGCATCTGCCGGAACGCGACATGGCGCTGTTGAAGGATTTTCTGGTTGCTCAGGATTTCAAGCGATTGCTGGTGCGTATTGGTGCCCCGGGTGCACCCGGCGTAGCGGGCGCAACCGCTGCGGCGCCGGCGATAAGGTCAATGGCGGGCAGCCCGACGCCCGATGCCAATGTGCATCAAGTGGCACCATCGACAGATGCAGCGCAGGCTGGGGTGGAAAATTCACCGACGGCGCCAGACAATATCCACTATCAGCTGATCACCGAGACGGCGGCGCTGGCGGCCTATCTTGAGCGCGCCCGCGCACAAGGCTATTTGGCTGTTGATACAGAAACAACCGGCCTGAATGCCGCGGCGGCGGATCTTGTCGGCGTGTCGATGGCACTGGCGCCGGGCGATGCCTGTTATGTGCCATTGCGTCACGGCGCGGCGGCATCAAGTGCTGGTCAGCAGGGTCTCGATTTCTCGGCAGAACCAACAGATGCACCACAACAAATCCCGTTTGATGAGGCAATGGCGTTGATCCGGCCGGTTCTTGAGGATCCGTCTGTTCTTAAAATCGGCCATAATTTGAAATATGACGCGCATGTGCTGATGCGGCCGCGCAATGGCGGCATTCGGCTTGCGCCGGTGGATGATACGATGTGCCTGTCCTATGTGCTTGATGCGGGGCGCGTGGAAAGGCATTCGATGGATTATCTGGCCGGGCACTGGCTGGATCACCAGACGATCAAATATGAGGATGTCTGCGGGCGCGGCGCAAAGCAGGTGTCGTTTGGCGCAATCGCACCAGAAGATGCGTTGAATTATGCCGCGGAAGATGCGGATGTCACCTTCGGTTGTGGCAGTTGTTAAAGCCGCGGCTGGCTGGCGAGGGGCTGGTTTCAGTCTATGAGCGGCTGGAACGCCCGCTGATCCCGGTGCTGGCACAGATGGAAAATTACGGCATCACGGTTGACCGCACCATTCTGGCACGCATGTCGAATGATTTTGCCGCCCGGCTTGACGTGCTCCAGACTGAAATACACAGGCTTGCTGACGAGGAGTTCAACATTGCCTCGCCAAAACAGCTTGGTGAGATTCTGTTTGGCAAGATGGGACTGCCCGGCGGCAAGAAGGCGAAAACAGGCGCCTATTCAACATCGGCTGATGTGCTCGAGGATCTGGCCGCTGACGGGGTTGAGATTGCCACAAAGGTGCTGGATTGGCGACAGCTTGCCAAACTCAAATCTACCTATGCCGATGCGCTGGTTGAATGTATCAACGCCGAGACAAACCGTGTTCACACGTCATTTTCAATGGTTGGGGCATCGACCGGGCGTTTGTCATCATCTGATCCGAATGTACAAAATATTCCGATCCGCACCGCAGAAGGGCGCCAAATCCGTACGGCCTTTGTTGCTGCCCCGGGGCATAAGCTCGTCTCGGCCGATTATTCACAGATCGAATTGCGACTGGTGGCGCATGTGGCCAATGAAACAACGATGATCGAGGCTTTTCGTGCCGGTGTCGATATTCATGCCCGCACCGCTTCCGAGGTGTTTGGCGTGCCGCTTGTCGAGATGGATAGCGAAACACGGCGCCGCGCGAAGGCGATCAATTTTGGTATCATCTATGGCATTTCGGCTTTTGGTTTGGCACGTCAGCTTGGTATCCGGCAGGGCGAGGCGCGTGATTATATCGCCGCCTATTTTGAGAATTTCCCCGGCATCAAGAACTACATGGAGCAAATCAAGGTCAGTGCCCGCGAAACAGGATGTGTCGAGACGCTATTTGGCCGCCGCATCCATATCAGTGGGATCAAAAGCAGCAATCCTGCGGCCCGCGGCTTTGCCGAGCGCCAAGCCATCAACGCGCCGATCCAGGGCACCGCTGCAGACATTATCAAGCGGGCGATGATTCGTCTTCCGGCGGCTCTGGCCGGTGCCGGTGTTTCGGCGGATATGCTTTTACAGGTGCATGATGAATTGATTTTTGAGGTGCCAGACGATCAGGTTGATGCGGCTGTTCCCGTGATTACATCTGTAATGGCGCAGGCAGTCGAACCGGTGCTGGAACTTGCGGTGCCTCTTGTTGCAGAAGCCGGTGTCGCCGACAGTTGGGCCGAGGCGCATTGATCACCGGATTGCGGCAGCTTTGCGGCAAACCGGGCAGATTGCTGCCCTAGATTAGCCAAGTTTGCTCGGCAGATTATGTGTCGACGAGCAAGCGAGCCTGAGTGTGATGATGGTTTTGCCCGGTTCGTTTGTGGCGTCTTTTCACATGGGTAACCTTGTATTTGATTGGGGTGCCAGTGGCTGACAGACACGCTTTTCTGGGGTGAAGAAAAAGGAGAGGGATCCATGGCAAACCGTATCGCACTGGTCGATGATGACCAGAACATCCTGACATCTGTGGCATTGACGCTCGAGGCCGAGGGTTTTGAGGTTGATTGTTATCATGATGGCGAGGCCGCTTTGCAGGGCATTGGCAGACGCCCTCCTGATCTTGGTGTTTTCGATATCAAGATGCCCCGCATGGATGGTATTGAGCTTCTTCAGAAAATTCGCACATCATCGCAATTGCCGGTCATCTTCCTGACAAGCAAGGATGATGAACTTGACGAGGCGCTTGGTCTCGGCATGGGTGCTGATGACTATATCACCAAACCGTTCTCACAAAGATTGTTGCTTGCCCGTATCAGGGCAGTGCTTCGCCGGGCATCGGACGGTGGCATGCAGTCGCAAGGCCCGAATGTGGTTCGTCAGGGTGAATTGCTGATGGATCCGGATCGTCACCTGTGTAGCTGGAAGGGTGATGAGGTGAAGTTGACAGTGACAGAATTTCTGATCCTTCAGGCATTGGCCGCCCGGCCGGGCATGGTCAAAAACCGGGATCAATTGATGGATGCGGCCTATGGTGAGTCGATTTTTCTCGATGATCGCACCATCGACAGCCACATAAAGCGGCTTCGTCGTAAAATTCGTGCGCATGACAAGGATTTTGATAATATCGAGACGCTATACGGCATTGGTTACAGATATCGCGCCGCCTGAGAACGGATCTGGTTGACGATATCACACGTCATCACTCGTCACGGTGGGGAAAGCCCGTTATTTTGGAATCGGCAGCAGACACATCAAGAATTTCTGCGTGGGTGACCCGCTTGCGGCGCTGGCGACCTGTGGTTCGCATGCGCTTCAGAATGAGCCTTCTGAGCACGCGGATCATGGTGATCATGCTGGTGCCTTTGCTGTTGTTCTTTGTTGGCATTTTCAGCATCGATCAATATCGCACAACGCTGATCAGCTCGGAATTCACTGCCCTTGAACGCCAAAGCTTTACCCTTGCCAGATCTCTTGCGCTTGCCGAGGCAGAACGGGATATTGGTGTGGCACGCAGACAATTGTCGCCGGAAACGATGAACCATCTTTTGCCGCTTGTCGGCTATGGCACGGAATTGCGGGCAAGAGTGTTTCAGCCAGATGGACGGCTTCTTGCCGATACGGCGGCGCGTGGTGGTTTGGCAGGCAGCGCAAGTTTGACCCGAAAGCGCGGGGAAAGCTGGTGGATCAAGGCGCAACAACGGATGAATGCCTTCATACTTCGCGCCGCTGCGATGCTTGGTGATGACTATGAATTGCCGCTCTATCGCGAGAGGGTCCGTCAGCATGCGGATAATTATGCCGAGGTTGTACAGGCCCTCATGGGCGAGCCAACGCGGCAATTGCGGCGCGACAGACGGGGTAATATGGTGTTGTCTGTGGCCGTGCCAATTCAGGATTTGCGGCTGGTGCGCGGCGCATTACTGGTGTCGATCAGCGGTGGCAAAATCGAAAAAGAAATCGCCCAGGTCAATATGGCGTTCATCCAGCTGTTCGCCGTTGTGCTTTTGATTACAATTGGCCTTAGCGTCTATCTTGCCAGATCAATCACCGTGCCAATCACGCATCTTGCAAATGAAGCCGAAATGCTGCGGCGGAGCCGGGACCTTTCGGCGCGGATTCAACGTTTGCCAAAGCGGCGTGATGAAATTGGCCGGTTGTCAGAATCGCTGATTGATCTGACCGATGAATTGCAGCAACGCATGGCCGCCACCGCCGGATTTGCTGCAGATGTGGCGCATGAGCTTAAAAATCCGCTTTCGTCATTGCGCAGTGCCGCCGAGACCATCAGCCATATCAGTGACCCCGATCAGCAGAGCAAATTGATGGATGTGATCTTGAAAGACGTGGCGCGCCTTGACCGGTTGATTTCGGACATTTCACAGGCCAGCCGTGTCGACAATGAAATCGCCTCGCAGACTGGAGAGGTTGTCGATCTTGGCAAACTGATTGAGAGTTTTGTACAGACGCGTCAGGCGACGATCGACACCCATAAACTGGTTTGCAAATTACCTGATGGTCCACATGGCGCTGTGCCAGCCCTGATCCATGACAGCCGTATTGTTCAGGTTCTGGATAATTTGTTGGCCAATGCCTTGTCATTTGCCCCGCGTGACAGCGAGATCACTATCGCACTGATGCGCAATGATGCAGACCGGATGGCGATTATCGAGTTCATGGATCAAGGACCGGGTATTCCGCCGGGCAGGCTGGATGCAGTCTTTGACAGATTCTATACCGAGCGGCCAACGCAAGAAGCCTTTGGCCAGCATTCCGGCCTTGGCCTGTCAATTGCCAGACAAATCATGCGTGGACATGGCGGCGATCTGGTGGCCAGCAACCGTGACGGTGCCTGTTTTTCCATGACACTGCCACTGGCAGATGCAAAGACACCCGCGTGAGTGGCGCGTGGTCAGCGTTGTTTGTGCAAATATTACGCATCACGTTGATTCCATGATAAGCTGAAGCCATGACAGACATCGGGTCCTCGACAAAACTGATTATCGTTACCGGTACCTCGGGTGCGGGGCTGTCAACAGCCCTGAAATTTCTTGAGGATGAGGGGATCAAGGTGGTGGATAATATTCCGCTTGCCCTGATTGACCAGTTGGTTGCGATGGAGGTTGAGACCGCCGGGCGCCAGCTCGCCGTGGGGCTTGATGCCCGCACATCGGGCTTTACCCCGCAGGCGGTGAACCGGCTGGTCACCAATTTACGACAGAAATTCGGTGACAGCTGCAAGGTCGTTTTCATGAGTGCGGCGCACCGCGATCTGATGCGGCGCTTTAATACGACACGTCGCCAGCATCCGTTGGGATCAGATTTGAGTCTTGCCGATGCAATCACCGCCGATGCCACGCGGATGGCCGAGATCGAGTCATTTGCCGATCTGAATATTGATACGAGCGGTCTCAAGCCAGCCGATATGCGCCGTCTTCTTTTGTCCGGGCTTGGGGCGCCTTTGCGTGCGCAAATTCCGGTTTCGGTGATCAGTTTTTCCTATCGCAATGGTATGCCTGAAGAGGCAGATATCGCGCTTGATATGCGATTTGCGGACAATCCACACTGGATTGAGGAGCTTCGGGAAAAGACAGGCCGCGATGCAGAGGTAGACGCCTATCTTGCGCAAGATGAAGCGGCGCAGGCGGTCATGCGACATGCCAAAGACATGCTGTCCATCATGCTTGACCGGATGGCTGGTGAGGGCCGACCTGCGGTCACCATCGCCTTTGGCTGTACCGGTGGGCAACATCGATCTGTCTGGGCGGCTGAGACGATCGCATCCTGGCTTCGCAAACGCGGGCATGAGATCAATCTTCATCATCGCGAACTGGATGGCTCGGCCTGAGCTTGCCAGCGCCGACATGCTCCGTTTTTAACGCTTTTAACCTGCCTGCAATTTTGCTACACCGCAGACCAGCCGGATTAGATAGGAAAAGATCATGTCTCAAGATTATATCGTCACCGACATAAGCCTCGCCGATTGGGGCCGCAAGGAACTCTCAATTGCCGAGAGTGAGATGCCAGGTTTGATGGCGCTTCGCGATGAATTTGGTGCAAAAAAACCATTGAAGGGTGCGCGCGTTGCTGGCTGTCTTCATATGACGGTGCAGACAGCAGTGTTGATTGAGACATTGACCGCACTTGGCGCAGATGTGCGCTGGTCATCATGTAACATTTATTCAACACAGGATCAGGCCGCTGCCGCGATTGCTGCGACAGGCGTGCCAGTGTTTGCCAAGAAGGGCGAAACGCTGGCCGAATATTGGGAATATGTTGATCGTACATTCCAATGGGCAGATGGCGGCACCGCCAACATGATTCTTGATGATGGTGGCGATGCGACCATGTACATCCTGCTGGGCGCGCGCGCCGAAGCCGGAGAAACAGTGCTTGCCAACCCCGCCAGCGAGGAAGAGACCTTCCTGAAGGCGCAGTTGGAAAAGCGTCTGGCCGAAAGCCCGGGGTGGTTTACCCGTCAGCGGGACGCCATCAAAGGCGTGTCAGAAGAGACGACAACAGGTGTGCTGCGGCTGTATCAATTGGCCGAAGCCGGTGGTCTGCCGTTTCCAGCGATCAATGTGAATGACTCTGTCACAAAATCAAAGTTCGACAATCTCTATGGTTGCCGCGAATCTCTGGTTGATGGTTTGCGCCGTGCAACTGATGTGATGCTTGCCGGAAAGGTGGCCGTGGTTGCTGGCTATGGTGACGTGGGCAAGGGGTCTGCAGCTTCATTGCGTCAGGGCGGGGCCAGAGTGATGGTCACTGAAGTGGATCCGATCTGTGCGTTGCAGGCGGCGATGGAAGGTTATGAAGTTGTGACGATGGAACAGGCCGCACCAAAGGCCGACATCTTTGTCACCGCAACAGGCAACCGCGATGTCATCACTCTTGACCATATGCGTGAGATGAAAGATCGCGCAATCGTCTGTAACATCGGCCATTTCGACAACGAGATTCAGGTGGCGGCGCTTAACAACATGAAATGGAGCGAGGTCAAGCCACAGGTTGACGAGATTGAATTCCCTGACGGCAAGCGGATGATCCTGCTGGCCAAAGGCCGGTTGGTCAATCTTGGCTGTGCGACCGGGCATCCGTCATTTGTGATGTCGGCATCCTTCACCAATCAGGTTCTGGCACAGATGGAACTCTGGAATGAGGGTGGCAAATACGAGAACAAGGTCTACACGCTGCCACGCCATCTCGATGAGAAGGTCGCCGCGTTGCATTTGGACAAGGTCGGTGCGGTTCTCAGCAAATTGAAGCCTGAACAGGCTGACTATATCGGTGTTGAGCAGCAAGGGCCGTTCAAGAGCGAACAATATCGCTATTAGAATATCGATGCAGATTGCTTTGCTATCACTTGATGACCTGGCCGCGACACAGCGGCTGGGTCTTTTTTTGGCCAATCACCTGCAAGCTGGTGACATCATTGCCCTCGAAGGGGGCTTGGGCGCTGGCAAGTCGGAATTGGCACGGGCGATCATTCGCCACCTGTGTCCGGACGAGGATGATATCCCCAGCCCGACATTCACGCTTGTCCAGACATATGAGCCTGAGACACTGCCGCATCTGCTGCATTTTGACCTCTACCGGTTGGAGACGCCAGAGGATGCTTTTGCTCTTGGCATTGAGGATGCTTTTGTTGATTCGATCTGCCTGATTGAGTGGCCAGAGCGACTTGGGCCTTATCTTCCCGCCACTGCCTTGAAGGTGAGTTTGGCAATGACGGATGGCGGTGAGAGCCAGCGGCGCGTTACGATAGACGGGCCTGAAAGCTGGCAGGCGCGGCTGTCCGGACTTATCACAATTTAAAGAGCAGAATAGTCACGGCATCTGACAGGTCTCGCCTTTACCGGGCTTTGCTTTTATACTTTTGCCATGCCCGAGACCGCCCCTCAACCCACACGCTCACTATACACAATTCCGGCAGGTGTTCCGTTTGCCGCAGCCCTTGTTGACGGCTTGAAATCGCTTGCAACGGACCCGGGTGATCTTGCGCGGGCGATTGTTCTGCTGCCATCGCGCCGTGCAGCGCGCGCCCTGCGCCTTGCCTTTTTGGCGGCCAATGGCGAGACAGCGATGTTGTTGCCGCGGATGGTGCCCATCGGTGATGTTGAGGCTGATGACCCTGTCTTGCAGGATCACGAGCCGGGCATGTCTGCGGCCTTGTCCGATGATCCCGCTGCTATACCCACAAAAGACACAATGCCGCCGCCGGCGATCAACCCGCTGCGCCGACAGATGCATCTGGCGCGTTTGCTTGAAGGCTTTGCGTTGGGAGGCCAGAAGCCGAGCTTTGGTCAGGCGATGATGCTTGCCCGCTCGCTTGGTGATTTGCTTGACCAATTGGCAACTGTCGGGGCTGAGGTTGGTGATCTGCGTGATCTTCTGCCAAGCCGTTTTTCACAACATTGGCAGGATATTTTGAAATTGCTCAATATCCTGATCGATCGTTGGCCGGATATTCTGGCAGCCGAAGGGGTGATGGATCTTGCCGCAAGACGTGAATGGCTTGCCAGATTGCGGCTGCAGGCATGGCAAGCACAGCCGCCGCAAGGGCTTGTGGTGATTGCCGGTTCGACTGGTACCTTTGCCTCAACGCGTGATTTGATTGGGTGTGTATCGCAATTGCCGCGGGGCTATGTCGTGTTGCCGGGCCTTGATGTTGGCGCTGATCATCACTGGCCGGCAATTGTCGAGGATGCCGGCCACCCGCAGCATCAACTTGCACGGCTATTGGCGCATCTGGAGATGAGTGCGGACAAAGTGCGGCTATGGCCGGGCTGCGACGATGCAAACCCTGTTGCCGCCGCCAGACGCGAATTGATGCGCGAGGTCTTTGCCCCGGCGCAGATGACATCGAGATGGCGTCAGCTTGCGGCGGAAAGACCAGAGCTTGGCGCCGATTGCCTGCAGGGGCTGGAAATCATCAATTGCCCCGACATGCAGTCAGAGGCCAATCTTGTTGCGCTGTCGCTTCGTGAGACGCTGGAGACGCCCGGCAAAACGGCCGCCTTGATAACCCCGGACAGAACCCTAGCCGAAGCTGTCGTCACGGCACTGCGCCGGTGGGATATCCATGTTGATGACTCGGCGGGAACGCCGCTGTCGCGATGTCCGGCAGGCTGGTTTTTGCAGTTGCTGGCGAATGCGCTGGTGGCCAATTTTGCGCCGGTTCCTTTATTGGCCCTGCTGAAACATCCACTGGCAGCCGGTGGTCTTGCGCCTGCAGATTTTCGGTCAAAGATCCGCCGTTTGGAGCGTGTGGCACTTCGCGGGCATCGTCCACCAGCCGGATTGTCCGGTCTGCATCAGGCGGTCAAGGATGATCCCGAATTGGCGCATTTTGTTACAGCGCATATCGCTGCACCGCTTGCAGATGTAACAAGATTGTGGGGTGCCGGTGCGCCGCCACTGGCAACGCTTGCCTCGGCAGTGGCCATTGCCGCAGAACGTCTTGCCGCGCAATCAATGAATGCAGATGGCACCCAGGACAGTGATGATGGTGCCCGGCATCTGTGGGATGATTTTGACGGTGAGGCCGCCGCCACCGTGATGCGTGACCTTGGTACGCAGGCAAGTGATGTTGGTGTTGATCCGGCGGAATTTCCCCAAATTCTGGCCCAGCTCTTTGCCCAAACACCGGTGCGGCGGCAATGGCCATTGCATCCGCGACTGGCGGTTCTTGGCCCGGTTGAGGCTCGAATGCAGACCGCTGACAGATTGATCCTTGCCGGATTTAATGAGGGCAATTGGCCGCCGCGGCCAGCCGCAGACCCATGGATGAATGGCGAAATGCGCCAAGCTGTTGGCTTGCCGCCATGGAACTGGCGAACCGGGCTTAGTGCACATGACGTCTATATGGCGATCTGTGCGCCGGAAGTTATTGTCACAAGGGCATTGCGTCAGGAGGATGCGGCAACAACGCCGAGCCGTTGGCTGCAGCGCTTTGAAGCCGTGCTTACATCACTTGGCCTTAGTGGGGCGCTGAATGATGGATCCATTCGCCTTGATTGGATGGCCCATCTGACCCCAACACCGCCCTTGCGGCCGATCACACGGCCCATGCCAGCACCGCCGGTGAAGATGCGTCCACGCCAGTTTTCGGCAACAGAAATAGACAGCTGGATCGCCGATCCCTATCACATCTATGCAAAAAAGATCCTGCGACTGCGACAGCTTGATCCACTGGATCGGCTGCCGGATGCGGCCTTGCGCGGCAATCTGGTGCATGAGTCGCTTGCCCTTTTCATCAAGAAATTTCCTGATGGGATGCTGCCCAATAACGCGCTTGGCGAGTTGGAAAACATTGGCAGGACAGTCTTTGCCGCGCAATGGCACCATGCAAGCGTTCAATATTTCTGGTGGCCACGCTTTATGACTGTGGCGGCATGGTTCATCACCCAAGAACAGGACCGCCGCAAAACACTTGCCAGAAGCCATGCCGAGATCAAAGGCCAGCTGACTCTTAACGGTCCGGCGGGCGAAGTGATTTTCACTGCGCGTGCTGACCGGATCGATCAGGATGAAGAAGGCGGGCTGGATATCATTGACTACAAAACAGGCGGCGTTCCATCGCGCAAACAGGTTGCCGAAGGCCGCCGCACACAGCTTCTTGTGGAATCGGTAATTGCTGCCGGTGGCGGTTTTGTTGGCGTATCCGGTGGCCAGATCAACAGCATGGAATATTGGCATTTGACCGGGCGCAAGGGACAAATTGCGACACAGACAAATGTGATGCCAACGGACTGGGCGCCAGATGCCACATTGGCGTTGCTGACCAGACTGGTGGCCCAATTTGATGACCCTGAAACCGCCTATGCCAGCGAACCGGATCGAAAATATGCCCTGCCATTTTCACCCTACAAGCATCTTGCCCGCGTTGCCGAATGGCAGGCCGAGGATGATCATGAGTGAGGTTGTGGCATGAATGAGGTGGTAAAAAAGGCCAGCGAAACACAGGCACTTGCCTCCGATCCAGCGTCTTCGGCGTTTGTCTCGGCCAACGCCGGAACCGGCAAGACCAAGGTTTTGACAGACCGTGTGCTTCGCCTGTTGCTTGAAGGGGCGGTAGCCGATGGCATTCTGTGTGTGACCTATACGCGGGCCGCCGCCGCCGAAATGCGCAACCGCATCTCGCGCCAGCTTGCCCGCTGGGCCGTGGTATCGACAGCAGATTTGCGTGACGAGCTGGCCGAGAGGGGGATGGCAAATCCATCGCAGGATGTCCTTGCCCGCGCCCGCCGCCTGTTTGCTGAAATCCTTGATAATGATCAGGGGCCTCGGGTTGAAACCGTGCATTCCTTTTGCCAGTCGATCCTTGGCCGATTCCCGATTGAAGCCGGTATCGCACCGCATACCAGCCTTGCCGATGAGGCCGAACAGGAATCCCTTCGGGCGGCAGCGCGTGCGGCGGTTATGCGGACCGGTGACCCCGATACCAACCGCGCGGTGATGCGACTTGCCGAACAGATCAATGAGGATCAGCTGCGCGATGTGCTTGCCAGTTTTGTGCAGAACGAGACGCGTCTCGGGGCGATTGACCTCGGCGACAGACTGGAGGCGCATTTCAGGGATTATCTGGGGCTTGGCGAAGCGGGTAATCTGGATGATCAATTTGCTGCTGCTATTGCAAAGATTGATCTTGAAAGGCTGCGGGCAGTTGCGCAGGTGTTGCGCGACTCAGGCGTAAAATCACATATTGGCCGAAGTGCCCAGATGGATGCATGGCTTGCCGAGGATGAGCTGGGCCGGGTGGAAAAAATTGATCTTCTTGTTGATGCGTTGTTCAGCGCCGGCAAGCCCAGAAGCCAGCTTTCGAACAAGGATATCCGCAAAGTTTTTCCCGCTTGTGATGATGTGCAACGTCAAATTCAGGCGGTTCTTGATCCACATATGATGGCGCGCGCCGAACAGCGATGCCGCGAGCTTACCGTTGCGCTGTATCGTTTTGGCATGGCGTTTCAGCAGGAATATACGGCCCTGAAGCGGGCCCACGGCTTGCTCGATTACGATGATCTGATCGCGGTGACCAACAGATTGTTGGAACAGAGTGATGCCGCTCAATGGGTGGCATGGAAGCTTGATAACGGTATCCAGCATATGCTGATTGATGAAGCGCAGGATACCAGCCCCGCACAATGGCAGTTGCTGAACCGGCTGAGTGAGGAATTCTTTGAGGATCAGCCGGAAAGCGGGAAAGAGGGACCTGCCCGCACCTTGTTTGCAGTGGGTGACTTCAAACAGTCAATCTTCTCATTTCAGGGTGCAGACCCGCGTGTGATGAGTGCCAGCAGATCGCGCTTTGCCAATCGGGCGCGCGAGCGCGAAAGACTGTTCCGTGAAATTTCCATGTCGGTTTCTTTTCGTTCAAGCCTGCCGGTTTTGCGTCTTGTGAATGCCGCGATCAAAGACCGCGAGGGCATTGAGGATTTTGCCATACATGAGGTCACAGACCCGGGCAAAGGCGGCTTTGTTGAATTGCTGCCGATGATTGAAGTGGACGATAAACCGGCGGCTTTGGAGGCGTTTACCCCGCCGGAAATTGCTTCGGCAACGGGTGCCAGCGCACTTTCCGCGCAAGTGATCGCCGGGATGATCAGCGATTGGATCGGGACGCGCCAGCTTGCCGATGGCCGAATGATGACGGCAGGCGATGTGATGATATTGTTGCGCAAGCGTGGCAGCTATTTTGAGCAATTGCTGGCCGCGCTGCGCCGTGCTGGTGTGCCGGTTGCAGGTGCTGACCGCATGCGCCTTGAATCGCAGATCGAAATTCAGGATTTGCTGGCGCTTGGTGATGTGATTGTTCTGCCCGAGGATGATCTTCAGCTTGCCGCCGTTTTAAAATCGCCTTTGTTTGAGATGGATGAACAGACGCTGTTTGATCTTGCAACGGGGCGGGGCAATTCAACCTTATATGCCGCGGTGATGCGGCATGTTGGCAGCGACAGCAAAATTGGCAAGATTGCTGACCGGCTAGAGTTTATCTGCAGATCGGCTGATAGAATGTCGGTCTATGCGCTCTATAGTCTTGTTTTGGATACGGGCGGTCGCGCCGCGTTTCGCGGACGGCTTGGCAAGGCGGTGGATGAATCGCTGGACCATTTCCTGACATTGGCACAGAATTTTGGTCATGCGGGCGGGGGCTCGCTGACCGAGTTCCTCACAACCATTCGGGCAACAGGTGGCGAGATCAAGCGCGATCTTGAAACCGAAGGCCTGGATGCTGTGCGGATCATGACGATCCATGGTGCCAAAGGACTGGAAGCGCCTGTCGTGTTCCTGCCTGATATGCTGGCGGCACGGGTGCCATCAGACCCGCTTTGCAAGGATGAGGACAGTGGTTTCGTCTATTGGGCGCAAGGATATGCGTGGCAGCCAGATTTTCTGACCAAGGCGAAAGAACCGGCAAAACAGCGAAGGCATGAAGAGGACATGCGCTTGCTCTATGTGGCTCTGACGCGGGCGCGAGAAGGGCTGGTCATTGGCGGTTGGCGCTCGGCGGCACGAACACCAAACGATAGTGATTATATGCTGCTGCGTAACTGTCTTGGCGAGATGGATGATGTCGTCACGCAAGATGATGGTCGGCTTGTTCTGTATCATGTTGGCGAGATGCCGCCAGCTGTTGATGAGGGTGACGTGCCGCCCGCGCGCAAGACAGAGGCAGGCATACCGGAATGGCTCTTGCGCAAGGCACCGGTTGAACCAAGGCTGTCACGGCCAATTCGTCCTTCTGAGATTGGCAGCGATCAGCTGGCCCCTCGGCCTTCGGTGGCGTCAGCATCCGTCAATGAGGCCCGTTTGGCCGGGCAAGCGGCGCATCGCCTGTTTGAAATATTGCCCGCAGTGTCGGCGGACAGGCGTGACGCTGCCGCCAGAACGGTCATGGGGCAATATGCTGATCTTCGGAAAGATGAGGCTGACCGCATTACCAATGACGTTATCAAGGTCATGGCGGATCCGTCACTTGCCCGCTTGTTCGCGACTGACGCGCTTGCAGAAGTGCCGATAAATGGTGTTGTTGAGGGGATTGGCGGTGTCGCCGGACAAATTGACCGGCTGCAAATTGAAAATGGTTCCGTGCTTTTTGCCGATTTCAAGACCGGCTCACGCCCGGAAGGTGACGTGCCAGCGAGCTATCAGCGACAAATGGCACTTTATGCTGCGCTGTTGGCACAGATTTATCCTGGCCATGAAATCAGTGGCTGGCTTGTCTGGACCGAGAGTGGCAAGGTTGACGCCTTCAGCATGGAAAAATGCGTGTCCATACTTGAACTGATCAAGATCAATTCATAATTCCATGCGGTAGGGCATATACATCGCTATGCGCACTTGCCTATTGGCGGGCGATGCCTCAGGATACTGAGCGTGGATTTTGTCCAGACCAAGATATAATTTTGAAAAGGAAGCAGGCTATGGCCACCATCAAGACAACAGATAGCGATTTTTCGACTGATGTACTTCAGGCAGATAAACCAGTTCTGGTGGATTTCTGGGCTGAATGGTGTGGGCCATGCAAGGCGATTGGTCCGGCGCTTGAAGAAATTTCCGAGACGCATGGTGATGCGGTTTCCATCGTCAAGCTTAACATCGATGAAAATCCAATGACGCCACAGCAATTTAATGTGCGTGGTATTCCGACTCTGCTGTTGTTCCGCAACGGTGAGGTGATTGCTGAAAAGGTTGGCGCTCTGCCGAAATCACAGCTTGAAAGCTGGATTGTTCAATCGATCGGATAGTCTGTCCCGCACCCCACTCTTGGGGTGGCTGCAAGCAACACACCGCCGGGTCAAATCGGCGGTGTTTTATTTTCAGTAAGGACATGACCGGCCAGATAGAGCGATCCACATATGATCGCCGGCATGCTGTCATTCTTTGTCGCCAGCGCTCTCACGGCATCGCGAAGTGATGGCGCCGATGCGGCGTCAAGGCCCAAGGCCATGGCGGTGTCGCGTAATTCGGTGGCGCTCAGGCTGGCGTCCTGATCCGGAATTGTCACGGTTGTTACACTTGCCGCAAGTCCGGCCAGTGGCGCCAGAAAATCAGCCGGATTACGTGTGTTCAGGGCACCGCAGATGATGTGCCATTTGGCGCCACCAAGATCAGGCAGTGCGGCGGCAAGGGCGGTTGCCCCATGGGCATTATGTGCGCCATCAAGCCATAGATCATGTCTGCCCGCATCATTGGCAAGAACACCTTGGTCGAGATGCTGGATGCGGCCCGGCCATGTCGCCTTGGCAACGCCGCTTACCGCCAAATCAGCAGAGTCCGAGGAGAGAAGGTTGAGCATGACAGCCGCGGCCAGTCCGGCATTTTCCTGTTGATGCGCGCCAACAAGCCCGGGTTTTGGCAGGATGATGCGGCGGCCTTCAAGGTCAAGATCAAGACCTCCATTATCACGGGTTTGCCATGTAAAGTCGCTGCCAGCTACGCGCAGAATGGCGCCGATCTCCGTGGCGTGGCGGGCGATCGCTTCGCCTGCTTCCGGCAGCTGATGTGCAGAATAGCAGGGCACGCCCGGGCGCATGATTCCAGCTTTCTGACCAGCGATTCCAGCGATGTCATTGCCAAGAAAATGTTCATGATCGCGGGCGATCGGCGTGATCACAGTGGCAGCCGGTTTCGCCAGAACATTGGTTGAGTCCAAGGCACCGCCAAGCCCTGTCTCAAGCAACAAAAAATCTGCGTGCTGCCGTGAGAAAGCCAACATCGCGGCGGCTGTTGTGACCTCAAAAAAGGTGACAGGTGCCTCGCCATTGGCGGCTTCAACCTCCTCCAGAAGGTCGGCAAGGGCGCCATCGCCGATCAGATTGCCGGCGAGCCGGATTCGCTCATTGAAACGGCAAAGATGCGGTGAGGCATAGACATGAACTTTCAAGCCAGCGGCTTCTGCCATGCTTCGCATAAGGGCGATAACCGAACCTTTGCCATTGGTTCCGGCAACATGGATCGTTGGCGGCAGGCGATGATGCGGATTGCCAAGCTTCTCCAACAGGTCAAAGCTGCGCTCAAGTCCCAGATCGATCAGTTTTGGATGGAGTAAGGCCAGCCGTTCGAGGGCGTTTGCCGCACGGCGCGCATCGCCCGATTGTGTCGTGCTGTCTGTCATGATGTGCTGATCGCCCTTTGGCGTCAGGCGACCTTGCCTGCAGGGCTGTGTTCCATCAGGAAGCCAAGAATTCTGGCGAGATAGGCGGGCTGCTCGCTTCGCTTGACAACACTGTCAACCATGCCGTGGTCCTGCAGATATTCTGCTGTTTGGAAATCTTCCGGAAGTTTCTCGCGCACCGTTTCCTCAATCACCCGCCGACCGGCAAACCCGATGATCGCGCCCGGCTCAGCCAGCTGTAAATCACCAAGCATGGCAAAGGATGCTGTCACCCCGCCCGTTGTGGGATGGGCAAGCAAAACAATATGTGGCAGGCCAGCGTCACGAACCATGTCGACGGCAAGAATGGTGCGCGGCAATTGCATCAATGAAAGGACACCCTCCTGCATGCGCGCACCGCCACTCGACGGCACCGTAATCAGAGCCGCTTTTCTGGCGACAGCTTCTTTTGCAGCGGCGATGATGCCATTGCCAACAAGCCTGCCCATCGAGCCGCCCATGAAGCGAAAATCAAAGGCAGCAATGACTGCGGGCTTGCCGCCAATCATACCGTGCGCTACGGCGATGGCATCTTTCAGCCCGGTCTTTGCACGCGTTTCCTTCAACCGGTCACTGTAGCGCCGTGTGTCACGGAATTTCAGCGGATCCTCGTTAATGGACTCAAGCGACACCAACTCATAATTGCCGCCGTCAAATGTCATTTTAAAACGCTGTTCAGGCGGCAACGGGGCATGGTTGCCACAGGTTGCACAGCAATTATTGGCTTCCTCAAATTCGCGGTGAAAGATCATCTGTCCACAGCTTTTGCACTTAACCCAAAGGTTGTCAGGCACGTCTTCAGCTTGAACAAGGGCTTTGATCTTTGGCAAAACAGAATTGGTGATCCAGTTCATGCGATGCGTCTCCCCGTGAAAATTGGTTAATCTTTCTTGCTTGCGGCAATGCCAGTAGCAAGGTCGCCCACGAATGCGGCAATTTTTTGCACGATTGCATCATGGTCGGGACTCTCTGATGCGATGCCATCTGCGATAATGTCGACCACGGCAGAGCCGACAACAGCGCCATCACTCAGGGTTGCGGCTTCGGCGGCAGCGGCGGGTGTGCGAATGCCAAATCCGGTGACCACAGGCAAATCGGTAAATGACTTGATACGGCTATAGGCCTCGGCAATCGAGGCGCCTGCGGCACTCTTGGTTCCGGTGATGCCGGTGATCGAGACATAATAGACAAAGCCACTTGCCTCGGCGAGGACAGCCGGAAGTCGCTTTTCATCGCTGGTTGGAGTGACCAGCCGGATGAAGCTAAGTCCCGCAGCCTTTGCCGGCAGGCAGAGTTCCGCATCCTCTTCGGGTGGCAGGTCGACAACAATCAGTCCATCAACTCCGGCGGCAACGGCTTCATCAAGGAATTTTGCCGTGCCATAGATATAGATCGGGTTGAAATACCCCATCAAAATCAGCGGTGTATCGCTGTGGCGTTGCCGAAATGCCTTTGCCATCTCCAATGTCTTGGCCAGCGTCATACCGCCTTTCAGCGCCCGAAGCGATGAGGCCTGAATCGCTGGTCCATCGGCCATCGGATCGGAAAAGGGCATGCCAAATTCGATGATGTCCGCGCCGGCCTCGGCCACGGCGTCAAGAATGCGCGCCGAGGTTTCCATATCCGGGTCACCGGCGGTGACAAAAACGCCCAAGGTGCCGCGCTTTTGTTCCGCTGCCTTGGCAAATGCCGTTTCAATACGTCCCATTATTTTCGTCTTTCCAAATAGAAAACTGTCGGCGTTCTTGCCTAGAGCAAGCCGCGTTCTTCAAGCATTGGCAAAACGGCGCCAAGGTCTTTGTCACCGCGACCACACATGTTCAAGATAACAATATCATCCTTATTCATATCGCCGATGATCGTGCCGGTGAAAGCCAGCGCGTGAGATGGTTCCAGCGCCGGAATGATGCCCTCAAGACGCGAACACAACTGGAAGGCAACGAGGGCTTCCTCGTCAGTCGCGCTGACGTAATTGACCCGGCCCTGATCATGCAGCCATGAATGTTCTGGCCCGATGCCCGGGTAATCCAGTCCAGCCGAGATTGAGTGCGCGTCAATGATCTGGCCATCATCATTTTGCAGAAGATATGTCCGGTTTCCATGCAGAACACCCGGCGTGCCACCGGTGAGGGATGCGGCGTGCAAGCCTGACGGAATGCCCTTGCCAGCTGCTTCAACGCCATAGATGTTCACTGACCGGTCATCAAGGAAAGGATGAAACAGTCCCATCGCGTTAGAGCCGCCGCCAATGCAGGCAATGATGGTGTCGGGAAGACGGCCTTCCGCGGCCATAATCTGCTCGCGGGCCTCCTTGCCGATCACCGACTGAAAGTCGCGGACCATCTGTGGATAGGGATGTGGCCCGGCGACCGTGCCGATGATGTAGAAATGCGTCTCTGCATTGGCCACCCAATAGCGCAAGGCTTCATTCATCGCGTCTTTCAGCGTGCCGGTGCCTGACGTCACTGGATGCACTTTTGCCCCAAGCAGGCGCATTCTATCCACGTTCGGCTTTTGCCTGCGGACATCTTCCTCGCCCATAAAGACTTCGCATTCCATATTGAAAAGGGCGCAAGCGGTTGCCGTTGCCACACCATGCTGACCGGCGCCGGTTTCAGCGATGATTTTGGTTTTGCCCATGCGCCGTGCAAGCAATGCCTGACCAAGAACATTGTTGATCTTGTGCGCGCCGGTGTGGTTCAGCTCGTCACGCTTGAGGTAAAGCTTTGCTCCACCAAAATGTTCGGTCAGCCGCTCGGCAAAATAAAGCGGGCTTGGCCGCCCCACATAATGCGTCTGGTAATAGGCAAGTTCCTTGGCAAAGGAATCGTCCTGACGTGCCGCCTTGTATGAGGCTTCAACATCAAGGATCAGCGGCATCAATGTTTCGGCAACAAAGCGGCCGCCATGAATGCCAAAGCGTCCCGCTTCGTCAGGTTGGTTCAAAAAGGAATTTACATTTGCATCTGTCATATTGATCTCTTCGTCGGCTTGACGGTCACGGCATGCCATTACGGTCAAGCGGCGCGCCTGAATGTTGCTTTGTTTTACCCTATTTGTGCGGCTGATACAAAGGCGTGAATGAGTCGCGGGTCCTTTTTACCGGGGGCGGATTCGACGCCTGATGATACGTCAAGGGCACGGGCATTGGTAATGGCTATGGCCTGTGCCACGTTATCCGGTGAAAGACCACCGGCAAGCATCCATTTCGTCTGGCCTTTATGGTCGGCAAGAAGGCGCCAGTCAAAATGATGACCGGTGCCGCCGGGAAGACCGTTCGGATCACCCTTGGCATCGAACAACAGCCAGTCAACGGCGCCGTCCCACATTTTACTGGCGGCCAAGTCCTCGGCGGTAGCGATGCGGATGGCTTTGATGATGGGAAGACCAAATCGGGTTTTGAGGGCGGCAGCGCGCTCTGGCGTTTCATCACCGTGAAGCTGCAACAAATGCGGATCAGCCGCCTCAACCACCTCTTCAATCTGGCTGTCATTCATATTCACCGACAAGGCGACACGTCTTGGCGCGGTTGCGCCGCCAACTGCTCTGGCGTGATCGCGGATGGTCATGGCCTGTTCACTGGTCAGATGCCGCGGCGATTTTTCAAAAAACACCATGCCAATAAAGGCGGCGCCCGCCGCGCAGCATGTGTCATAGTCAGCCGGTGTGCCAATGCCGCAGATTTTGACATCAATGGGCGTCATGCTGTTGTCTCTTTCTGTGAATCAAGCGTGGCCGGAGGTCGTGGTTAGCGGGTGTGGCTGGTGTTGTCAGAACTGATTGGCGTTCTGCGTGGCGACAAGGCTGGACCCTGAGTCGTGTTCTGCCAATTTATTTTCGGCTGCAACGGCTCTTGCTTCCATTTTGCGTAATTTACTTTGCAAACGCCATGCTTTGGTGCGAATCGCAATTGTTGAGAGCCACACCAGAATGCCGCCGATTAACATTCCGGCGGTCAAGGCGCCGAGAACGGACAGCCATATCGGCAGGGTCAGGCCGGCTTCAAGTGGCCACAGATAGAGCGTCATTTCGCTGTCGTTTGAGGTGGCAAAGGCAACGCTCAGCACCACCGTCAGGGCGGTGATGACAAGCCATATAAACCGGCCGATGAAGCGCATGTGTTTTACCCGTTTTAGCGGTTAAGGCGCTCGCGCATCCCCTTGCCCATTTTGAAAAAAGGTACTTTCTTTTCAGATACTTGCACACTAGACCCAGTTCTGGGGTTGCGTCCCATGCGCGCTTTGCGATGACGCACGGAAAAGGCACCAAAGCCTCGAAGTTCTACCCGGTCACCGCGCTCAAGGGCTGCACTGATTTCCTCAAGGATTGTTCCTACGAGACTTTCCAGATCACGGTGATACAGCGAGGGATTTTGCGCTGCCAATTTTGCGATAAGCTCAGATCGTGTCAACGTACCCACTCCGTTGCCATAGACAAAATAAATAAAGACCGTAAAAGAATGCCCCCTGATGCGAGCGGGGTCAACTGAATTGACCAGAAATCCAGCATTTTGAATAATTTACTGGCATAAAGCTGGCTGTTTGCGCAGATTTTTGACAAAAAAAGCCGGCATCGGTTGCCCAATGCCGGCTGAAATGATCTGCGACAGATGGTTTAGCTGTCGTCTTCGGTATCACGCTTTGCAAGTGCGGCACCAAGAATGTCGCCAAGGCTTGCACCGCTGTCAGATGAACCAAATTCGGCCATCGCCTGCTTCTCTTCAGCGGTTTCGCGTGCCTTGATTGACAAGGTCAGCTTGCGGGTCTTTTTGTCGACGTTGGAAATGATCGCATCGACCTTTTCTCCAACGGCGAACCTGTCGGCCCGCTGCTCCGAGCGCTCACGGCTGAGGTCTGCCCGCCGGATAAAGCCGGTCATGGCTTCACCCACACTGACATCAAGGCCGTTGTCAGATACTGCAGTCACAGTACATGTCACAGTCTCACCCTTGCGGTAGGCATCGGCCTGACCGGCAAACGGATCGTCTGTAAGCTGCTTGATACCAAGCGAGATACGCTCTTTTTCGATGTCGACATCCAGAACCTTGGCTTTAACGGTGTCACCTTTCGAGAAGCCCTCAAGAGCGGCTTCACCAGTGACTTCCCAGCTGATGTCAGAAAGATGGACGAGTCCATCGATCTCTTCAGTCAGGCCGACAAACAGACCAAATTCCGTGATGTTACGGATTTCACCTTCGATCTCCGTACCGGAAGGATTGGCCGTGCTGTAATCTTCCCAAGGGTTACCGGCACACTGCTTGAGACCAAGCGAAATCCGGCGCTTTGAAAGATCAACGTCAAGAACCATGACCTCAACCTGCTGGCTGGTAGACACGATTTTGCCCGGATGAACGTTCTTCTTGGTCCAGCTCATCTCTGATACATGGACAAGACCCTCAACCCCGGCTTCCAGCTCAACAAATGCGCCGTAGTCAGTGATGTTGGTGACACGTCCGGACATCTTTGCACCGATCGGGAATTTGCCTTCGACATTTTCCCATGGATCAGACTGCAGCTGCTTCATACCAAGCGAGATACGCTGGGTGTCAGCATTGAAGCGGATGACCTGAACTTCAACAGTTTCACCAATCTGCAATGCTTCAGATGGATGGCTGATGCGCTGCCATGCGATGTCTGTCACATGGAGCAAGCCGTCAACACCGCCAAGGTCAACAAATGCGCCGTAATCGGTGATGTTCTTGACAACACCTTGCAGCACCTGACCTTCCTGCAGGTTGGATACCAGTTCCGAGCGGGCTTCAGCACGGGATTCTTCCAGAACGGCCCGGCGGGATACAACGATGTTGCCACGCCGACGGTCGATCTTGAGGATCTGAAATGGCTGAGGCGTTCCCATCAATGGGCCAAGGTCACGCACAGGGCGGATGTCAACCTGGCTGCCAGGCAAGAAGGCAGTGGCGCCGGAAAGGTCAACAGTGAAGCCACCTTTAACCTTGCCAAAGATGATGCCGGTAACACGCTCTTGCTTTTCGAATGATGCTTCGAGAAGGCCCCAAGCTTCTTCGCGGCGGGCCTTGTCACGGCTGAGCACGGCCTGACCGTTACGGTCTTCCATACGCTCAACATAGACCTCAATTTCATCACCAACATTGACGTTTGGCTGTTGACCCGGGGATGTCAGTTCCTTCAATGGAACGCGTCCCTCTGACTTCAGGCCAACGTCAATGATGACGGCGTCACCCTCGAGGCCAACCACGAAACCACGGACAACACTGCCCTCAATGTTCGTGTTTTCGCCGAAGCTCTCTGCGAGCATATCGGCAAAGTTTTCTGTTGCAGCACTTGCTGCGGTTGTTTCAGCAGATGTCAAAAATCTCTCCGTTTATCGCCGTGTTATCACCGCATCGGAAATGGTGGTGAGAACAATAAAGCCTCAGCTGGCCTGAGGGCCATCAAAGCTGAACACATCTTGCAGGCATATTTTATTTTTGCCCTTATCAAGATCTTCGATGGGATTTTTTGGCGATCGATTGGTTAATGCCAGCAATCCGTTGTTTAAATT
This sequence comes from Alphaproteobacteria bacterium, assembly GCA_038147495.1. Taxonomy (GTDB): domain Bacteria; phylum Pseudomonadota; class Alphaproteobacteria; order Puniceispirillales; family Puniceispirillaceae; genus MED-G116. The sequence goes on from JAYQTT010000015.1 coordinate 83,106, forward strand.
TGCAGAACAGGGTTGTTCAGCCGCCCTGTTCCATCTCTATTCGGCGGTTACGGTGGTGATGTGGTCAAGGGCTATTGCAAAAACCTGATCGGCATCCATATCGGATGTATCGATGATTTTGGCATCGGATACAGCCCGCAATGGGGCCACATCTCTTTCCCTGTCCCGCTGGTCACGCACCCGCATATCCTCCAGAACGTCGCGGAACATAGCCGATTGACCTGCGCGAAGCAACTCCTTGATTCGGCGGTCTGCCCGGACCTCGAGGTCGGCGTCAATGAACAGCTTGATCGGGGCGTCTGGCAGGACGACCGATCCGATGTCACGGCCGTCCAGAACCGCACCTTTACCATGTGGCGGGCTTGCTGCGAAATCGCGTTGCAACTTCAAAAGATTGGCCCGGACAGCGGTGATGGGGGCAATGATTGATGCGATTGATGCGATTTCATCGGTGCGAATTTGCGGGTCATCACACAAGCGTAAATCAAGGTGTTGAGATTCGCTAATTGCCTGAATTTCATCAATATTTTCTGGGTTCGCGCCCTGCTTTAGCAGCTGCAGCCCAAGCGCGCGATAGAGTGAACCTGTGTCAAGATGGGCCAGATCAAAATGCCGGGCCAGTCGCTTTGCCAGAGTGCCTTTGCCGCTGGCGGCTGATCCGTCGATGGCAATAATCATCAGGCTGAATTCCCGCCAACCGCAATGGCAATGCCAGCGCCACAGTCATTCATCAAAGTGGCAAACCCGGGGAAGCTGGTGTTGATGGTCTCGCAACCGGTGACGGTGATCGGGGCATCGGACACCATCCCGAGTGTCAGAAACGACATCGCGATTCGGTGATCATGCTGGGACCGGATGGTGACGCCACCCGCAACCGACCCACCCTCGACGACCATATTGTCGTCATCATAGCTCACAGCAACACCGGCAGCGGCAAGCCCGTCCGCCATAACCTTGATGCGATCCGTTTCCTTGACCCGCAATTCGGCGACACCCTGCATTTTTGTTGTGCCTTCGGCAACGGACGCCGCAACCGACAGGATCGGATATTCGTCAATCATTGATGCGGCGCGTTCTGCCGGAACAGTGATGCCGCGCAGGGGGCTGTATTTTACTCTGATGTCGGCGACTTTCTCGCCGCCTTCGATGCGCTCATCGGTTAGTTCGATGTTGCCGCCCATTTCAATCAAAGTTGTGATCAATCCGGTTCTCAGTGGGTTCATGCCGACTGCCGGGATTGTGATGTCGCTCCCCGGGGTGATTAGGGCAGCAACCATGACAAAGGCAGCTGATGATGGATCGCTTGGCACGATGATGTCTGCGGCGACAAGTCTGGCTTCGCCTTTGAGCACCACTTTGTGGCTTCCGTCTGCTTGCATTGTCTGTGTCACCGATGCGCCAAAATGCCGGAGCATTGATTCGGTGTGGTCACGTGAGGCATGTGGCTCGGTGACTATTGTATCGCCGCGCGCGTTCAGACCGGCAAGCAGTACTGCAGATTTGATCTGGGCAGAGGCAACCTTGCTGGTGTGGTCGGCTGCAAGCGGTTCAGCCGCGCCCGTGATTGTCACAGGTAACAGGCCGCCATCGCGGCTGGTAACATCGGCACGCATCCGTTTTAACGGTTCGGTAATTCGCGCCATTGGCCTGACACTCAGCGAAGAGTCACCAGTGAAAGTCGCGGTAATCGGTTGCCCGGCAACAACCCCCATCAACAGACGCACGCCGGTGCCTGAATTACCAAGATCCAGTGGTCGCTCCGGTGATGTGAGGCCATGCAGGCCAACGCCTGTCACATGCCAGGTGCCAGCGTCATCCTTAATGATTGGCACACCGAGGGCGCGCATCGCATTTGCGGTTGCCATCACATCGTCACCTTCCAAAAGGCCGGTGACTTTGGTTGTGCCAATCGCGAGCCCGCCCAGAATGAGCGAGCGGTGTGAGATCGATTTGTCTCCGGGGACACGGGCCGTGCCGGAGAGCCCCTGATGTTTGGAAGAAACCAGTGAGTCTGCGCGTGTAATGTGAGGCGTATTGTCCATTTTTATCAGCTTATCCGCTTGCTTTTTGTCAGAAGGTAGCCTGCTGCCCAAGAATGCCTGTGTTGGTTGATGCGCCAAAGCTTGGATGGCTGATGACAGATCAAGCCACCCAAGGGGCTTTACGTGCCGTTGTTACCATTTTCCCGATCATCTTGGCAAACCCGTGCACGCGCAAAATGCGACAATTTGACCGCAGAAATGGAAAAATCTCATCGGAAAGTGGAAAATTTTGGAATCTTGATCCGATTTTCCAAATTTTGTTTTGACAGTCGGGATAAATTGCGTCAAATCGCAAAACAGATCCGGTGCGCCGGATAACGCAAATATGAGCACAGGGTTTTTTGTCATGCCAAAGGCGAAACTTGGTACAAAGCGTTCCTGCTCTGCATGTGGAATGCGGTATTACGATCTCAACCGGACGCCGATCATCTGTCCGAGTTGCAGCACAGAATTTGATCCTGAGTCACTTGTTAAAACACGCAAGGCGCGGACCGCTCAAAAGCCGGCCAACGATGATGACGAAGCCGTTCAGGATGATGTTGTCAACATCGAAGGTGACGATGAGGCCGTTGTGTCGTCTGATGATGATGTGTCCGATGACGATCTTGATTATGATGACGATGATGAGTCAGAGGATGGCCTGATCCGTGATGATATCTCGGCAGATGACGAGCTGTTGAGCAACATCCCGGACAAAGACGACGAATAAGCCGTCAGCTTTTTTCGGAAGGCCCGCATTTTTGCTTGCGTCTTTCACAAGCACTGGGATAAACAATGGCGTCCGCACTCTGACGGGGTGCGACAACACAGATTTGGCACGAAATGTCGGGCGGATTGTGCGGCATCAAAGTGAAGGGGCTATAGCTCAGCTGGGAGAGCGCTACAATGGCATTGTAGAGGTCAGCGGTTCGAGGTCATCTTTTCAATAGGTTCAATAAATGGCCAAGCGCCACTTTTACTTTTCTAACCCATCCGTCAAATTCTCCGTCAAATTTTCTTGCAGCAAATCTAAATTGCGATATCTCATTGTAAAACTCCCAGAGCTCGTGAGAGGTGCGTGAGAGGGTTGCTACTCTAACTACCATGACGGCACTTTTGGGCACCTTTCCGTCCTTTTGAGGTTTGTGCAAACGTTTTCGCGACTAACGGAGCCGAGGTGACCGAGATTTTTGGCGGAAGAGGGTAAAATTGGCTCCATTAATCGGTGGCGGGCTTCTGGCTGAACCTCTTCTGATAAACGTGACAAATTTTGTACTTTGAGAGGAAATTGCCCACAGGGGTGTCGCATCAGCCAATATCAACCACGACAGGCAGAAGAGGCATTGAAAGGCATCAGAGGCAAAGAGCGAATTTAGATCGAGAAACGCTCACCAAGATAGACTTCGCGGACACCGCTGTGGCGGACAACCTCATCGGGCGTGCCTTCCATCAATACCCCACCATCATGAATGATATAAGTGCGGTCAACGATGTCGAGTGTCTCGCGGACATTATGGTCTGTGATCAACACGCCAAGCCCATGATCTTTGAGCTGGCCAACCAGATCGCGGATTTCATTCAGCGCAATCGGGTCAATGCCGGCCAGTGGCTCGTCAAGGAGCAGGAAAGTGGGGCGCGCGGCAAGGGCGCGGGCGATCTCAAGGCGTCTGCGCTCGCCGCCTGATAGATTGATGGACAATGTGTTGCGCAGGTGACTGATGCCAAATTCGGCCATCAGGTCATCGAGCATGGCGTCACGGTCAGATCTGTTGACACGCAAGGTTTCAAGAACCGCACGAATATTCTGTTCAACGGTCAAGCCCCTGAAAATGCTTGATTCCTGTGGCAAATACCCGATGCCAAGACGCGCTCTTTGAAACACCGGCATGTCAGTGACATCGCGGCCATCAATCAGAACACTTCCTTCATCTGCTGGCAGCAGGCCGGCGAGGATATGGAATGACGTTGTTTTGCCAGCACCGTTTGGACCAAGCAGTCCAACAGCTTCACCGCGCTGTAGCCGCAGCGATACGTTTCTGACAACGCGCCGCTTGTTAAAGCTCTTGCCGATGCCAGAGGCAACGAGCCCCTGATTTGCCGGAACAAGCTGTGGCGATGGCGCCATTCCAGACGGCCGATCAAATCGAGCATGACGCGATAGAGGTTGGCCGAGGTCGAATTCGTTACTCATAAATTCTCCGTCCTGCCCGTCTTTGCCTTCAGTTTCAACGCCCAATACCGTCAGGTGGGAGTGCCACCGATGGCCGAAATTATCGTTGCCATGCTGCTTTCGCCTTCAGGCGCGGCCATGGTTTACGCGGTTTTAAACTTTATGGCAACAGGGTGCCACTAACACGTTTTCCGGAACCGCCTGATAATATTCGGCTTATTCCAGTCTCAAAGTCAACCTCAGCGCGTGATCCATACATGACATTGCCAGCATCGTTGATTTCAACATTGCCTGTGAGCAGGGCTTTTTCTGTCTTGCCATCATAGGCCAGATTGTCGCCGGTGGCGATCTGCCCTTCAATTGTCACCAGTTTGACACGATCAGTTGCATCAAGTGTGTCAAGCGCGCCTGCATCATCAAGGCGGGCGATGATGGTTTCGCCTTCAACCACCTGACCCTCGCTGTCGACATATTGTGCGGCGCCGATTGCGGTGATGATCTGGTTCTTTGGATCTGCTGCCTGCAGATCAATGCTTGTCGTGGCACGCATAGTGCCGTTCGGGCCTGTCACATAGGCATTTTTGCCTTCAACCATATAGCTCTCACTGCCAAGATCATAGGTCAGGCGCGCCCCCCGCGCGGTGGAGGTGCCATCCGTGTAATCAACATTTCCTGTGGCGACGATCACATTGATTTTGCGGCTTTCACTCTCTGGATCGTATGAGGCGGTCAGTTGATCAGCCTCGATCTTGCGCTCTCCCTGCTTGGCGATGGCGTTGCCTTTGGCGCTGTATGTGCCGGCCTTTTGGTTCCATTCAAGCAACTCATCAGCCTCAACGGTGAAGGGCTGGTCGCTCTGTGTTTGCGCTGTGGTGGGGCTTGCAAGCATCAGGAAAGCGGTGCTTGCCAGCATTGCAGCTCGCAAGACATGTCGCCGAACGTCCATCACATATAGAGATCTAGGTTTCATTCACTCCACTCCACCGCATCGGACGCCACCAAAAACCATCACTTCATCACAGCCTATTCGAAGACAGTGCCGTTGTGTAGGGTCATCTTCGGGTTTCCATTGAAGATTATAAGGTCGCCATTGTTAACCACTTGCATGCCATCGGCGATGACGCGTCCGTCTCTTCCAGTGACCAGCACGCTGGCGTTTGTGTCCATGTTGCCATTGGCGAAATCAGCACGAAGCTTTTGCGTTTCCATGGTGAGTTGGCGCGATGTATCGGTAATAACGACATCACCGGCAAGGTCGACTTTCTGGCCTGACTTTGAATAGGCCCCCTGAAGCGAACTGATATTAACGATGCCGCCATCGCCAGAAAAAATCTTGGCTTTCGGCTTTTCCATATCGACCTGGCCGGGATTGCTGGCTGTTTCCCGCGCATGATCGGCGGCAATTTCAAAGCGCTTTCCCGATTCAGTGCGGCCACGATATAAAGCGCCAGACAATTCTGTGTCGCCATCGCTGTCAATCTTGACGTCAGTTACTTCAAGGCGGATGTCGTCATTCGTATCGGTCAGGCCAAGCCAGCCAACGATGGCAGCGGTCAAGGCGAGCGCGAGGCCAAGAAACAGGATGCTTGGACGCAAGATGCCTGTTTTGGCATCACCAGTGTCAACCTGCTTTGGGGTGAACCGGATTTCCCGGCGGGTTCCATTTTCAGACATGTCAGCCATGCGGCACCCCGGGTTGCAAATCAGTGATGAAAGATGTCCAGATCTTCAAAACCGGCAAGGTCAAGATCACTGCGCGCGTCCAGAAATTCAAAGCAGCGCATGGCAAGCCCGGTCCGATCTTCACGGGCAAGCATCTCATCAAGCTTTTCCTTGAGCTGGTGCAAGTACAGCACATCGCCAGCCGCATAGGCTTGCTGTTCTGTGGTCAATATGTCCGCACCCCAATCGGAAGATTGTTGCTGTTTGGAAATATCAATGCCAAGCAATTCTCTGCATAAATCTTTCAGACCGTGCCTGTCGGTGTAGGTGCGGCACAGTTTTGACGCGATTTTGGTGCAATAGATTGGTCCAGCGATGCGGGCGATATTGTGGTTCAGCATCGTTACATCAAACCGGGCAAAGTGAAATAATTTGGTGACCTTGTTATCGGCCAGTAACGCCGCAAGGTTGGGACATGGATTGATCGGATTTGCCACTTGCACAAGATGGGCATTGCCGTCACCGGATGACAATTGCACCAGACACAGGCGGTCACGAAGCGGGTTTAGGCCCATTGCCTCAGTATCAATCGCCACAATTGCTCCGAGGTCGAGACCGTCAGGAAGATCGTCTTTGTGGAGATGGATGGCCATATTGTGCCTTTTTGCCTTTTGGTAGAGCATGCGCGTCGGTAAAAAATGCGGGATCTTGCGCGCATGGTGCCCAGGAGAAGACTCGAACTTCCACGACCTAATGGTCACTGGCACCTGAAGCCAGCGCGTCTACCAATTCCGCCACCTGGGCGATTGCACAAAGTTCAGCTGGAACCACGTCACATCGCGGGCGTGAGAATAGCCACAAAGTTGGGCTTGTCAACCTTTGCCAGACGAACATGGCTGTCAAAAAGCGACTGTCATTTCTGGCGCTTGGGGGCAAATGCCACCGGCGACATGTTGTGCGGGTCTCATTCTGTGAGGCAGCCTTTCAATGCGGCTGCAAAATGTCCAGAAAAGCTGCTCAATTTGGCAGGTTTTGGCTGGACGAATGCCCCTGGTTGTCGCTATCAATTGGGCAGTTGTCATCGCTGACAGGAAATGCGGTTAGTCGAGGAGTGGATCCGGTGGGAAAAACGGTTGCTGTGATTGGTGGGTCAGGTTTTGTCGGACGCGCCACCATCGAAATGCTGGCCAAGCAAGGCGCGCGTGTTATCGTCCTGTGCCGCAATGCCGAGCGGGCAAAATATTTGAAACCGATGGGAACCGTTGGCCAGATCACAATCGTCAGCGGTGACGCGCTGAATGAAACCACTCTGGAACAGGTGATCGCCCCTGCTGATGCCGTGATCAATTTTGTTGGCATTCTTGCACAATCCGGCAGCCAGACGTTCTCCGCTTTGCAAGCAGAGCTTCCCGGACGTATTGGCAAGCTGGCAACAAAACACGGCGTCAAACATTTGGTGCATCTCTCGGCGATTGGTGCTGATGCGAATTCGCCAAGCCTCTATGCGCGGACCAAGGCCGCGGGCGAGGCCAATCTGCGCGCTGCGTTTCCGGCGGCTGTGATATTGCGCCCATCGATCATTTTTGGTCCGCGAGACAATTTCTTCAATCGGTTCGCCAGCATGGCGATGCTGGCACCCGGGCTGCCACTGCCGGGTGGTGGGCATATGCTCATGCAGCCGGTATATGTGGGCGATGTGGCGCGTGCGATTGTTGCCGGTATCGGCATGGCGCCGTCAAAGACGAAAATGGCAGGGGCGGTGTTTGAGCTTGGTGGGCCAGATGTGTTCAGCTTTCGCCAGCTGATGCAGTTGACGCTTTCACAAATAAAACGCCGCCGGTTGTTGGTCCCTGTGCCGCTTGGCATCATGCGGCTTGGCGCAATTTTCGCCGGAATGCTGCCTAATCCGCCGCTGACAGTCGACCAGATGCGGCTTCTCGAATCGGATAATGTTGTCGGCAAAAAGGCCAAGGGTCTTGCCGATCTGGGAATTGAGGCAACGCCGGTTGATACGATCCTGCCGGGTTATTTATCGCGGTTTCGCCCCGGCGGTAAATTCGCCCGCTAGGAAAGTCGCCCGATAGAAAATCTGGTTACAGCCAGCCCATCTGCAGGGCAGACAGCAAGACCAGACCAAGCACCAGTCGATAGCCAACAAAAATGGTGAAGCTGGCGCGTGCCAGCCATGCCATCATAACGCGAATGGCAACAAGCGCCACGGCACATGACAGAGCGGCAACGATCACCGCATCAATTCCAAGTGCCAGATCCCCATCAGCAATCATGTCACGGGTTTTCAAAAAGCCAGCCCCGCCGATGACCGGCAAGGACAACAGCAACGAAAAACGGGCGGCTGACAGCCTGTCAAAGCCAAGATACAGCGCCGCAGTCATGGTGACGCCAGATCGCGAGGCACCCGGAATCAGCGCAAAAATCTGGGCAATTCCAATGAAAATGGCAGGCCACAATCGCATCCCTTCGAGGTGATGCATGTGTGAACCGCGTCTATCTGCAAGCCACAACAACAATGCAAAAACCAGATTGGCCAGCGCCAGCGTATGCAAATTCAACAGCCAGACAGGATCATACCAATTCACGATGAACCCAACGAGAATCACCGGCACGCTCGCCAACACAAGGTAGACAACAAGTCGTCTGGAATCCTGATAGGCTGGATCGGCAGTCACCACTGCCCGCATCATGCGCCACAAATCGTCTCGCAGGTAGAAGGCAACAGCAAGGAGCGTGCCGACATGTGCGGCGACATCAATCGTGCGGCCTTGATAGGGGTGGTCGGTGATCAGCGGGACCAATACCAGATGACCGGAAGATGACACCGGCAAAAATTCTGTAACACCCTGAATAAAAGCGATGAACAGCAACAGCGGCAACGGCATATCGCACAAATCCTCCGAAATGGATGTGCCGATGGCGGTGGGCGCCCTTGGCAATTATGAGGTTATGCCAAGGTTGCGTGACGAATTGCAAGATCCCCGTTGCTCGACAAAAGGTACCATTTCGGACCTAAAAACACGTCTGCCAGGCTGGTCATAAATCCTGAATTGCTTTACACTTGCATCATGAAGCAAAAAAGGGTAAAGCTTGCTGACTAAATTACTGGGCGACGGCATTCACCACAGGCAATGGCCGCCGCCGCTTTTTCGTCTCCCCTTAGACGTATTCCGGTTCCGGGGGTGCCACTGGCAAGTGGGCCGGGAGTTTGGGCAGAGGCAACAAAACAGAGGCGATCAGGTGTGTAGACCGGGTGGCCCAACACGTGTCGGCACAGGCGAACAATACCGCCATGATCACCGCCGCGAAATAGCGCCATCCCAAGGGAGGCAGGAGACAGGTAGATGACATCGAAGATGTTGCAATTTGTGAGCACCGGCAAAGCGATGCCGAACAAGCGCAAGGCTGAGAGCCGCGTTGCAGATTTTGACGAAATCTATGACGAGTTTGATGTGGCCTCGGCAGAAGAGCAGGCGGGCCGTTGTTCACAATGCGGCGTGCCTTTCTGCCAGATCAATTGTCCGCTGCACAACAACATTCCTGACTGGCTGATGCTGACTGCCGAAGGGCGTCTTGAAGAGGCGTATCGCCTGTCATCGCAGACCAACAACATGCCCGAAATCTGTGGCCGCATTTGCCCGCAGGACCGTCTGTGTGAGGGCAGCTGCGTGATCGAAAAAGGGTTCGAGTCGGTCACGATTGGTGCCGTTGAAAAGCACATTACCGAGACCGCCTTTGAACAGGGCTGGGTAAAGCCTGTTTCGCCATCAGTCGAACGTGCCGAGTCGGTTGGTGTTATCGGTGCGGGGCCGGCGGGAATGGCGGCCGCGGAGATGCTGCGGCAAAAAGGGTACCAAGTCACCATCTATGACCGTTATGACCGTGCTGGCGGATTGCTGATCTATGGCATTCCGGGCTTCAAGCTGGAAAAACATGTGGTCGAACGGCGCCAGAAATTGCTCGAAGATGGTGGCGTCACCTTCAAATTGAATACCGACATCGGGGTTGATGTCTCATTCGAAGACATTCGCGCGGCGCATGATGCCGTGCTTGTCGCAACGGGTGTTTACAAGGCACGCGATATTGCTGCGCCGGGTGTCGGGCTTGGCGGTATTGTGCCAGCGCTCGATTATCTGACCGCGTCAAATCGCAAGAGCCTTGGTGATGAAGTGCCGTTGTTTGACTCCGGTGCACTCAACGCCGAGGGCAAGGATGTTGTGGTGATTGGTGGTGGCGACACGGCAATGGATTGCGTTCGCACCGCAATCAGACAGAAGGCAAAATCCGTTAGCTGCTTGTATCGCCGTGATCGGGCCAACATGCCGGGCTCACAACGCGAAGTTGCCAACGCCGAAGAAGAAGGTGTGGCGTTCAAGTGGCTGTCGGCCCCGCAGGCCTTCATTGGTGAGACGGATGTTCGTGCCGTGCAGGCACAGCGCATTCATCTTGGCCAGCCGGACGCAACCGGACGGCAGGTACCGCAGGTGATCGAAGGTTCGAGCCATGAATTGCCTGCCGATCTTGTCATCAAGGCACTCGGTTTCGATCCCGAAGATATGCCGAAGATGTTTGGCCATGATGATCTGACTGTGACCAAATGGGGCACGCTCACAATCGACTGGCAGACCATGATGACGTCACTTCCGGGCGTGTTTGCGGCGGGAGACATTGTGCGTGGAGCGTCGCTGGTTGTCTGGGGCGTGCGCGATGGTCGTGACGCGGCAGAGCAGATTGACCAATGGATTATGGCAGGCGCAACAAGCGCCGTTGCCAGCGCGGCAAGCGCGTGAACGCGCCGCAGGATGGAGATAGCAGGATGAGCAACAATCATATGAAATCAGTTTTTGAGTCCAGCACCTATCTGGCACGCCGCCAGCGCAATGAGGCATTGCTGAGTGATGCCGGTGTCTATGGTCCGACATTTGAACATGATGCCTGTGGCGTGGGCTTCGTTGCCTCAATCGATGGCAAGCCCCGGCGCGCGGTTGTCGATGCCGCGATCGAGGCATTGCAGGCGATTTGGCATCGCGGAGCGGTTGATGCTGATGGCATGACCGGTGATGGCGCTGGTATCCATATTGAGATTCCACGCGACTTCTTCATCGAACATATTGCCCGGACCGGCCATGATGATGATGGTGGTCGGCTTGCCGTTGGCATGGTGTTCCTGCCGCGGACTGACTTTGACGCGCAGGAACGCTGTCGTTGTATTGTCGAGCAAGAGATTCTGGCAGATGGCCACAGCATCTATGGCTGGCGGCAGGTGCCGGTTGACGTGACTGCGCTTGGCGACAAAGCCAGTGCAACGCGCCCTGAAATTGAACAGATCATGTTCTCAATGCCGGCCGATCTCTCGGAGGCAGACGCCGAAAGGCATCTTTATGTGGTCCGTCGTCGTATCGAAAAAGCGGTCATTGCGGAGCTCATCTCGGATTTCTACATCTGCTCGCTGTCCAGTCGGTCGATCATTTACAAAGGCATGTTCCTGGCAGAGCAGGTCACGGCATTTTTCCCGGATTTGAATGACCCGCGCTTTGTGTCCAGCTTCGCCGTTTACCATCAGCGTTACTCAACCAACACCATGCCTACATGGAAGCTGGCCCAGCCTTTCAGGGTGCTGGCGCATAATGGCGAGATCAACACCATTCGCGGCAACCAGAACTGGATGACCTGCCATGAGGATCGCATGGCTTCCGACATGTTCGGCGATGCGGTAGAGGATTTGAAACCGGTGATCGCCAAGGGCAGCTCGGACTCGGCTGCTCTTGATGCGGTGTTTGAATTGATGTGCCATGGCGGGCGTGACCTGCCGATGGTGAAAACGATGATGATCCCAGAGGCGGTTGATGTCAGCGCCGACAGTGACCTTGCCAAACTCTATGCTTATTGCAACGCGGTTATGGAGCCATGGGACGGGCCAGCGGCGATCGCGGCCTATGCCAATAATTGGGTTATTGGCGGCATGGACCGCAACGGCCTGCGGCCAATGCGCTACACAGTGACCTCTGACGGGTTGCTGATTGCCGGATCTGAAACCGGTATGGTTGTTGTGCCGGACACACGCGTTGTAGAACGCGGTCGGCTTGGCCCGGGCGAGATGATCGGCGTCAATCTGGCAAGTGGTGAACTGCTGAAAGATCGTGACCTCAAGCAGGCGATGATCAAGAGACGTGACTGGGGCAAATGGATCGGCCGCTCACGTCAGATGGACTCGATCCTTGCCAAGAGCAGCGGCAAAACACCTGACCGGATCCCGGCAGCCGATGCGCGCCGCCGTCAGTTCATGGCAGGCTGGACCATGGAAGACATGGAACTGATCCTGCAGCCGATGGCAGAAACCGGCAAGGAAGCGGTCGGTTCTATGGGCGATGACACACCGCTTGCTGTGCTGTCGAATCGTTATCGGGGCCTGCATCATTTCTTCAGGCAGAATTTCTCGCAGGTGACCAATCCGCCGATTGACAGTCTGCGCGAACGTCATGTGATGACCTTGCGTACACGGCTTGGCAATCTTGGCAATATTCTGGACGAGGCCGCAGAGCAATGTGATCATCTGTTGTTGCAGTCGCCGATGCTGACTGTGCCTGAATGGGCCGCGATGAACGCCTATCTCGGAAAGAGTGCGGCCCTGATCGATTGCACGTTCGATGTTGAGGGTGAACCTGACAGCTTTACCGAAGCGCTTGACAGAATTGCCATGGAAGCCGAGGAAGCTGTGCGATCCGGCTGTGAGCATGTGATGTTGAGTGACAGAGCCACATCCAACACGCGCGCACCATTGCCGATGATTCTGGCGACCGGCGCTGTGCATTCGCATCTCGTGCGCCAACAGCTTCGCACCTTTGCATCGGTCAATGTGGCAACAGGTGAATGTCTTGACGTACATCATTTTGCCGTGCTGATCGGGGTCGGTGCGACAACGGTTAATGCCTATGTCGCCGAGGAGGCGATTGCCGAGCGGCATGAGCGCGGTCTTCTGCCAAAGCTGACCTTGCCGGAGGCGGTGGCCAATTACCGCAAGGCTGTTGAAGATGGTCTGTTGAAGATCATGTCGAAGATGGGCATCTCGGTGTTGTCCTCCTATCGCGGCGGCTACAATTTTGAGGCTCTTGGTCTGTCGCGGTCACTGGTGGCGCAATTCTTCCCGCCGATGACATCGCGCGTATCCGGCCTTGGTCTGACCGGCATTGCGGCACGTGTCACCGAAATGCATCGTGAAGCTTATGCCAGCGAAGATATCTATTTGCCGGTTGGCGGGTTCTTCCGCTATCGCCGTTCGGGCGAGCGTCATGCCTTTGACGGGCAGGTCATCCATGCGATGCAGCATGCCTGTGATACCGGTTCCTACGAAAGCTGGAAAAAATATTCCCGAATGGTGAGCGAGCAGGGCCCCGTGAATCTGCGTGATTTGCTGGATTTCAAGACCGGTGGCACCAGCGTTGCTATCGAGAATGTGCAATCGATCACCAGCATCCGCCAGCGGCTTGTCTCGCCGGGTATTTCGCTTGGGGCATTAAGTCCCGAGGCGCACGAAACTTTGTCAGTGGCAATGAACCGGATTGGTGCCAAGTCAGACTCTGGCGAGGGTGGCGAGGATCCGGCGCGATTCAAATTGCGTGAAAATGGCGATAATGCGTCCAGTGCCATCAAGCAGATTGCGTCAGGCCGCTTTGGTGTGACAGCCGAATATCTGAACAATTGTAAGGAAATCGAAATCAAGGTTGCGCAGGGTGCCAAGCCGGGTGAGGGTGGACAGCTTCCCGGAATCAAGGTGAACGCGCTGATCGCCCGCCTGCGTCATTCGACACCGGGTGTGACATTGATCTCGCCGCCGCCGCATCATGACATCTACTCGATCGAGGATCTGGCACAGCTGATCTATGATCTGAAACAGATCAATCCGGACGCAAAGGTTTGCGTCAAGCTTGTGGCCTCAACCGGCATCGGCACAATTGCCGCCGGCGTTGCCAAGGCGAAGGCCGATACAATTCTGGTTTCCGGACATGGCGGTGGCACTGGTGCCAGCCCGCAATCATCGATCAAACATGCGGGTCTGCCATGGGAGATGGGCCTTTCTGAAGTGCATCAGGTGCTGACGATGAATGATTTGCGGAGCAAGGTCGTTCTGCGCACCGATGGTGGTCTGAAAACAGGCCGTGATGTTGTCATGGCAGCAATGCTTGGCGCCGACGAATATGGTATTGGCACGTCTGCGCTGATTGCCATGGGCTGTATCATGGTGCGGCAGTGCCATTCAAACACCTGTCCTGTTGGCGTTTGTACCCAGCGCGATGATCTGCGGGCCAAGTTTGAGGGCACACCTGAAAAAGTTGTTCAGCTCTTTACCCATATCGCCGAAGAGGTCCGCGAGATTCTGGCCTCACTCGGCTTTACCTCACTTGAACAGATCATTGGCCGGACAGATCTGCTCTCGCAGGTCAGCCGCGGTGATGCTGCGCTTGATGATCTCGACCTCAACCCGATTTTGGTTCAGGTTGAAGGGGGTGATGCCGGTGTCAGCGCGCGTGACATGCCGCGCACCGAGGTTCCGGACACGCTTGATGCTCTGATGGTCGAAGATGCCAGCACCGCACTTGAGCATGGGGCGAAGATGCAGCTTTCCTATAATGTTGAGAACACGCAACGTGCCATCGGAACGCGCCTGTCGTCACATATCGTGCGGCGGTTTGGTATGACTGGCCTTCGTGAAGATCATATTTCGGTCAGACTTCGGGGCTCTGCAGGACAATCCATGGGTGCCTTCGCCACTCAGGGTCTGCGCCTTGATGTTATCGGTGATGCCAACGACTATGTCGGAAAAGGCCTTTCGGGTGGCACGATTGTCGTGCGCCCATCGGCGGCGGCAAGTTTCATCGCGCATGAAAACACGATCATCGGTAACACGGTTCTTTATGGTGCAACCTCGGGCAAGCTGTTTGCGGCCGGGCAGGCAGGCGAGCGGTTCTGCGTTCGCAATTCCGGCGCGACAGCCATTGTCGAGGGGGCCGGTACCAACGCATGCGAATATATGACGGGCGGTACGGTCGTCATTCTTGGCGAGGTTGGTAACAATTTCGGTGCCGGTATGACGGGTGGCATGGCCTTTATTTATGATGCGGCGGACAGTTTCATGGATCGCGCCAACCCGGCCAGCCTCGAGATCAACCGGATCAACAGCGCACATTGGGCGGCCCAGCTGAAAGCGCTGGTTGTCGAACATCAGCGCCAGACGGACTCGGCGCTGGCATCGCGATTGCTCAATGAATGGGACACTGAATTGCCGAAATTCTGGCAGATTGTTCCAACAGAGATCGTGCCAATGCTCGAACATCCGATCAGCGATGATCTTGCCACGGATGGTGCTGCTGAATCGGCCTGACGATAAGGGCTTGCCAGATATCGAGAAAGTCTGATATTGCACAATTATGTATCAGATTTCTTTGCAAAAACCCGGTGACGAGGCGGCAATCAATGGGCTGATGGACGAGGCATTTGGCCCGGCCAGATATCGCCGTGCCGTCTGGCAATTACGTCCGGGCGCGCCGGTGGAATCACTGTGTCTGGTAGCTCACGAAGGAGATGAGATTGTCGGCTCTCTCCGGTTTTGGGAAGTTGATCTTGCTGGAGAGACCATTCTCCTTCTGGGACCGTTGGCGGTATTACCGATTTTGCGCGGCAAAGGGTGCGGCAAGGCGCTTGTCCATGAAGGGTTGCGCCGGGCAAGCGAGGGACCATGGCGGCTTGTTCTGGTTTCCGGTGAGGCAGATTATTACCCGCGCTTTGGTTTTGTTCCCGCACGCGACTATAATCTGGTATGGCCCGGGTTTGTTGAGCCTGAGCGCCTGCAATTCTATGAATTGAGGCCGGGGGCGCTGGCCAGCCTTCCGTCTGGTCGTCTGAAGGTGACGGCGGCGCCTCACAAGCATCAAAGAGAGTTTTGACACCAATGTTGTTCAGACGCTAGATTGGGCGCGAGCAACAGTTTCTTGATGCTCACTTTTTATCCCAACGTCTTTTGCCTCGGATATCGGACATAATGCGCGTATTGCATCACCATGAATTATCCGCCTCAGCGCGCTTCCTTCGGTTGGTCATGGCTGAACGTGACCTGATTTTTCTGCCAAAGATTGAAAAGCCATGGGAGCGCAATGAGGAGTTTTTGCGACTCAATCCGGCCGCCGATGTCCCGGTCTTGATGACTGAGGATGGTGTTGCGCTTTGCGGCGCGATCACGATCGTTGAATATCTGGAAGAGACCGAAACGGCAAAACCGATGCTTTGGGGAACGCCGGTTGAGCGTGCCGAAATCAGGCGGTTGACGGATTGGTTTGAAGGCAAATTCATGCGCGAGGTTGGTAGTCCCCTGCTCAACGAGCGTTTCACAAAGCGCTTTGTTGAGGATGGCCAGCCATCATCTGTGGTGATCCGCACGGCTCTTGCCAATCTGCATATTCATCTTGATTACATTGACTGGCTTGCCGAGCAGGATAATTGGTTGGCGGGCAAACAGATTTCATTGGCTGACCTTGCCGCCGCAGCGCATTTATCGGTGCTTGATTACTTTGGTGATATAAATTGGGACCGCCATGAAGAGGCGCGTACATGGTATGCCAAGATCAAGTCCCGTCCGGCTTTTCGTGACCTGCTTGCCGATCAGATCCCGGGCTTTGCCGCCGCGCCGCATTACAGCAATCTGGATTTCTAGCGCGGTTAGATATCCATTCCCGACACCAGATCGGCAACGACATCGCGTAACATCTCAAGTTGTGAGACTTCGGAAAAGCGGTGCCCCGCCTCCTTTACCAGATGAACCCTGACGTCATCACCGGCAGCCTGTTCAGCGATGCGCGTGGCCGTTTGCCATGGCACTTCGGCATCTTGCATCCCGTGAAGAAGCCGGATTGGCACGCTGATATCAAGCCCGCCGCGAAGCCGCAGATGTGATCTGCCATCTTCAATCAGATGATAGGGGTAAATCACATCTTCATCCGCATAGGGATTTGGCAAGGCGATTTGCCCGTCCTTTTGCATCTGCTGGCGTTGCGCATCGGTCAATTCCTGCCAGATCAAATCCTCGGTAAAATCGGGGGCCGCGGCAATCCCGACAAGCCCGGCAACCCGGTTTGGGCGCGCCAATGCGGCATTCAGCATGAGCCAGCCGCCAAGCGATGAGCCCACCAAGATTTGCGGACCGGTGGTCAATTCATCGATCACAGTGACAACATCTGCGGTCCAGTCGGAAATGCCAGTTGTCTGCATGCTGCCGCTGGACAGGCCATGGCCGCGATAATCAAACCGCAAAAAGGCTCGGCCCTCGGCCTTTGCCCACGCCTCGAGGAACAGCGCCTTGCCACCTTCCATGTCAGAGCCATGACCCGGCAAAAAGATGATGCCGGGGCCACGTCCGGAAAATCGGCTGTAGGCGATGTAGTCGGAGTCAGATATGTTGTGCAATGTCGGATCGGACAATGTATTACCTTTCGGGGTGTTCCCTTTCGGGTCACAGGCTTTTTGGCCACGCATTCAGCAATCCGCGTGTATAGCAGAACCATACTGGAATTTCATGAGCAGTAAAACCAATCAAAAGTCCAGCGGCAAGACATCATTGTCGCCGCCGAAATTCGTCAAAAAGCACAGCCGTGGTGGGCATGGGCCGGTCATAGTGCAAATCCTTCCCAGCTTGTGCGTGGCGGGGTGGAACGTGGCACGATAGAAATGGCAGAGGCGATTATTGCCGCCGGGGGCAAGGCTGTTGTGATATCAGGTGGTGGTATTTTGGAACATCAACTCACCCGCTGTGGTGCCATCCATCACCGGATCCCGGTCTATGAGAAAAATCCCCTGAAATGGGGACTGATCCGCCGTCAAGTGCGCGCCGTCCTGCGGCAAGAAAATGCCGATATTGTGCATGTGCGCTCGCGGGCGCCGGCATGGATTGCCCTGCCAGCGGCCAAAAGTCTTGGGCTGATAACTGTCAGTACCGTGCATGCTCGCTTTCACACAAAGTCTTTTTTGAAGCGAATCTATAATGGCAAGATGCTGAAAACGGATCATGTGATTGCCATATCGGAATATGTAAAATCGCTGATAACGAGAAGCTACTTTGGTGTTGAAGAACGACTCTCGGTGATTCATCGCGGCGTTGACGTCAAGGCATTTGACGCAAATGAGGTTACACAACCGCGGATCATCCGGCTTGTGGAAAGGATCGATCTTCCCGAGGATGTGCCGCTGGTTATGTTGCCAGCGCGCCCGACCTCATGGAAAGGTCATGAGATTTTGCTGGAGGCTCTGGCAGGCATCAAGCATTTGCCGTTTCTGTGTGTCTTTCTGGGGGCTGCTGAAGGGCGGGCGTCTTTTACCGACCGCATAGTTCAAAAAGGGGTTGAACTTGGGCTTGAGGGGCGATTTCGCCTGACCGAGGCTGTTGAGGATATGCCGGCAGCCATGATGGTGGCCGATGTTGTGGTGATGCCATCGATCACGCCTGAGCCTTTTGGTCGCGTTGCGCTTGAGGCACAGGCGATGGGCCGCCCGGTGATTGCGTTCGATCATGGCGGGGCTGCAGAATCGATTGTTCACGAGAAAACCGGTTGGCTTGCCAAGCCGAATGATGCGGATGATCTTGGCCGCTGTATCGCCGCCGCGTTGGAGATGAGCGATAACAAAAGGCGACTCATGCGCAAAGCAAGTCGCAATCATATCGAGCAATCTTTCTCAACGGCCAAAATGTGCAGCGAAACAATTCGCGTTTACGCCCGGCTTTTAGCCAAAAAGGCGGCTGCCGAACGCTAGTGGTTAAATATTTGGCCGGAAAGTTGCATGCCGGTGAGGTTTCGGTGTTAAGAAGGGTGGCTGTGGGGCTTGAGTTTGCCTGCGTCTGCCGCTAATTTGCGCCTATTCGAAATATCCCTGTCAGAGGTTTTCATCAGAACATGCCTGTCATTACCCTTCCAGATGGTTCAGCCCGCGAATATGACGCGCCGGTTACCCCTGCCCAGGTGGCCGCTGATATTGGCCCGGGCCTTGCCAAGGCGGCTTTGCTTGGTGTGGTGAATGATGCCGAGTGGGATTTATCGCGCCCGATTGAAGAAGATTCATCGCTTGCGCTTGTTACCGCCAAGGACGACAGCGCGCTGGCCTTGCTGCGCCATGATTGTGCGCATGTGATGGCCGAGGCGGTACTGGAGATTTATCCGGAAACGCAGGTCACAATTGGCCCATCGATTGAGAACGGCTTTTATTATGATTTTTATCGTGAGACCCCGTTCACCGAATCCGATCTTGAAGCGATTGAAGCGCGTATGCACGAAATTGTTGACCGGGATGAGGTGATCAGCCGTGAGGTCTGGAGCCGTGATGAGGCGGTGGCCTTTTATCGGGAAAATAATGAGCCCTTCAAGATTGAGCTTGTAGAGGCCATTCCGGCCGATGAAACCGTGACCTTTTACCGGCAGGGTGACTTTATTGATCTGTGCCGCGGCCCGCATCTGCCGTCCACGGCAAAGCTTGGCCATGCGTTCAAATTGATGAGCGTTGCAGGCGCCTATTGGCGCGGTGATTCCAACCGCCCGATGCTGCAGCGGATTTATGGCACTGCATGGCGCACCGAGAAGGAGCTTGCGGCCTATCTGCATATGCTCGAAGAAGCGGAAAAGCGTGACCACCGCAAACTTGGCAAGCAGCTTGGCTTTTTCCATTTACAGGAAGAAGCGACTGGCTCGGTCTTCTGGCACCCGAAGGGCTGGGCCATGTATCGTGAGATCGAAGCCTATGTGCGCCGCCGCCTTGAAGATGGTGGCTATGGCGAGGTGAAAACGCCGCAATTGGTTGACCGTAGCCTGTGGGAGGCATCGGGCCATTGGGACAAGTTTCGCGAGAATATGTTCACCGCACAATCCGAAGATGACCGCACGCTTGCCCTAAAGCCGATGAACTGCCCATGCCATGTGCAGATCTTTCGTCAGGGAATCAAATCCTATCGTGATTTGCCGCTGCGTATGGCGGAATTTGGCTCTTGCCATCGTAATGAGCCATCAGGTGCGCTTCATGGTATTATGCGGGTGCGTGCTTTTACCCAGGATGATGCGCATATTTTCTGTACCGAAGACCAGATTACATCGGAGTCGGTCAGGTTCTGTGAATTGCTGCAATCGATCTATGCCGATTTCGGCTTTACCGATGTGCGTGTAAAATTTTCCGACCGCCCGGAAGTGCGGGCCGGTGAAGATGACGTATGGGACAGGGCCGAGAGCGCGCTGACCGATGCAACAAAGGCGGCGAAACTTGAAACCACGTTGAATCCGGGTGAGGGTGCCTTTTACGGACCGAAGCTGGAATTTGTTCTGCGTGATGCGATTGGCCGCGATTGGCAATGTGGCACCCTGCAGGTTGATTTCGTGTTGCCGGACCGGCTTGACGCCGAATATGTCGCCGAAGATGGCAGTCGCCGCCGGCCAGTGATGCTGCATCGCGCTATTCTTGGTTCGATGGAACGCTGGATTGGCATTTTGATTGAGCAATATGCTGGCCGTATGCCGGCATGGCTGGCCCCGGTTCAAGTTGTTGTCGCGTCAATTACTGACAGTGCCAATGAATATGCCGAGACAGTGGCGCGCACCGCCGAGGCGATGGGTCTGCGTGTTGAGCGTGATTTCCGCAATGAAAAGATCAGCTATAAAGTGCGTGAGCATAGTGTGATGAAAGTGCCTTTCATTCTAGCTGTTGGCGGGCGTGAGGCAGAGGCATCAACCGTGGCGCTCCGGCGGCTTGGATCGAATGATCAACAGGTTCTGGACATGAAAGAAGCCTTGGCTGGTCTGCGCGATGAGAGTTTGCCGCCGGATCTGCGGTCAGCTTAAAAAAACTGTTCAAATTCACTAAATTTTGGTAATGAAACTAGGCATGAAATGGCGTCAAGGCTCTGATACAGGCCGGTCACGTTGATTTTGAAGTGAGATGCCGTTGGTTTGGAACGTTGACAGGAGAGATTTAAATAGCACGTCCACATAGTAATGTGCCGCCCGCTCAGGACGGCCCGCGCGTGAATGGTTCCATCAGGGCCCATCAGGTCCGTTGTATTGACCCCGACGGTGTTCAGCTTGGGGTTTTAGACACCAGAGAAGCTATTTTGAAGGCCGAGGAGTTTGGTCTTGACCTTGTTGAGGTCCAGCCAAATGTTGACCCACCGGTCTGTAAGATCCTTGACTACGGCAAATATAAGTATGAAGCGCAAAAGCGCGCCAACGAAGCCCGCAAAAAGCAGAAGATCATCGAGGTGAAGGAAATCAAGCTTCGCCCGAATATCGACGAGCATGACTATCAGGTCAAAATGCGCAATGTCGTGAAATTTCTGAGTGGTGGCGACAAAGTCAAGGTCACCTTGCGTTTCCGTGGACGTGAAATGGCGCATCAGGAGCTTGGCGCCAATGTTCTGACACGGGTGCGTGAGGAAACTGAGGAAATCGCCAAGATCGAGGCCATGCCGAAAATGGAAGGCCGCCAGATGATCATGGTTCTGGCCCCGAAATAGGGACAATATTTTAAGCCTGGGAGTCCATTTCTTGGGCTTGATTCCTGCACATAAACTGCCTATAACCACGGCTTCGCGAAAGTGACGTCGCGTCCGGGCCTGAAACAGATATGTTTAACATAGGGCATGCCCGGCCGGCAGAAAGCCATTTGCCGCTTGGCGGCACCCCGCGCGAAGGGGGTGGATGGCAACCTTTAGAATGAAAGAGGTCAAAATGCCCAAGATGAAGACCAAGAGCGGTGCGAAAAAACGCTTTCGCCTGACCGCAAGTGGCAAGGTCCGCGGTTCTGCCGCCTTCCTCAGCCACAATCTCCGTCGCCGTTCCCAGAAAATGAAACGCCAGGCTCGTGGTACGATGATCCTGTGTGATGCCGATGCGCGCATCGTCAAGCGTTTCCTGCCTTACGCATAAAGGAGTCTGGTAAATGGCACGCGTTAAAAGAGGGACAACCACCCACGCCCGTCACGCCAAAGTGATCAAAGCGGCAAAGGGTTATTATGGTCGTCGTAAAAACACATTCCGCACCGCCACGCAGGCAGTCGACAAGGCACGTCAATATGCCTATCGCGACCGTCGTGTACGCAAGCGGGAATTCCGCGCTCTGTGGATCCAGCGGATCAATGCCGCTGCCCGTCTGCATGGGCTGACATATTCACAGATGATGGGTGGTCTGATCAAGGCCGGCATCGAGATCGACCGCAAAATGCTGGCTGATCTTGCGGTGCATCAGCCTGCAGCCTTTGCGGCGCTCGTAGAACGTTCACGGGCAGCAGCCGGCTAAGCTCATCTGCAAGAAATCTATCAGGCTGTTGCTCTGAACATCGATCTGGATAATGCTTTGTCCAGATGGTTCAGGCAGCAGCCTGTTTCATTTAAGGGGCTGTTTTCCCACCGGTGAACATGGCCTCTGTGAACAAGTGGCAAGACATAATTCGAGATTGGCATCATGCAGGATCTGGACGCATTATCAGCAGACATCACCTCGGCCATAGACGCGGCTGACACCCTTGACGCGCTGGAAAAAATACGGATTGACGCTCTTGGCAAGAAAGGGCGCGTATCTCTTATGATGCGCGAACTTGGCGGCATGGAGCCAGATGCCCGCAAACAGGCAGGCCAGAACCTCAATCAGCTGAAAGACCGCATTGCCGCGGCAATAGAGACAAAGCAAGCCGATCTCGGCGATGCGGCGCTTAACGCGCGGTTGCAGGCAGAAGCGGTTGACGTGTCTTTGCCAACCCGCCCCGACCATGACGCAAGATTGCACCCTCTATCGCGCACGATAGAAGAGGTTGTGGCGATCTTTGCCGAGATGGGCTTCACCGTTGCCGAAGGACCGGACATCGAGTCGGATTATTATAATTTTACCGCGCTGAACATTCCGGAGGAACATCCGGCCCGTCAGGAGCATGACACCTTCTATTTGCCGCCGGATGCGGATGACAAGCGCAAAGTGCTGCGGACCCACACATCGCCTGTGCAAATCCGGACAATGGAGGCAACCGAACCGCCGGTTCGGATTATCGTTCCTGGCCGGACCTATCGTTCTGACCATGACGCGACACATTCGCCCATGTTCCACCAATGCGAGGGGCTGGTCATTGCTGATGGAATCCATATGGGCCATCTGAAGGGTTGTCTGATTGATTTCTGTCGTGCCTTTTTCGGTATTGATGATCTGCCGGTGCGTTTCCGGCCAAGCTATTTCCCGTTCACCGAGCCATCGGCGGAAGTCGATATTGGCTGCACACGTGACGGTGGTGGGTTGAAGATCGGTGCCGGTGATGATTGGTTGGAGATCCTCGGCTCCGGCATGGTCAATCCACGGGTGTTGGCGAATTGTGGTTATGACCCTGAAAAATATCAGGGCTTTGCCTTTGGTATGGGTATTGAGCGCATTGCCATGCTGAAATATGGCATTCCGGATTTGCGCACATTCTATGACAGCGATTTGCGCTGGATGCGGCATTATGGATTCCTGCCCTTCGATGCGCCATCGATCCATGCCGGTCTGGTTGGGGGTGCAGGCTGATGAAATTTACCCGTGACTGGTTATTCGACCATCTTGATACTGATCGTCCGCTCGAAGACATTCTCGACGCCTTGCCAATGCTCGGCCTTGAGGTGGAGAGTTTTGACGATCGTGCCGCGCTGAAACCGTTCACCGTTGCCGAGGTGATTTCGGCCGAACAGCATCCGAATGCCGACAAGCTTCGTGTCTGTATGGTCAATATTGGCGCAGGTGATCCGGTGCAAGTTGTTTGCGGTGCACCAAACGCACGGGCCGGAATGAAGGGTGTGTTTGCACCGGCTGGGGCTTATGTGCCCGGTATCGATCTGGTGCTGAAGGCGGGTGAAATCCGTGGAGAGGCGTCAAACGGTATGCTGTGTTCAGAGCGTGAGATGATGATCTCTGATGAGCATGACGGCATCATCGAATTGGCGGCGGATGCCGAGATAGGCGCCAGCTTTGCCGAGGTCGCCGGATTGAATGATCCGGTTATCGAAATTGCGATCACGCCCAACCGTGCCGATTGTCTTGGCGTCCGCGGCGTTGCCCGCGATCTGGCGGCTGCCGGTTATGGCACGCTAAAGCCGCTGGACACCAGTGCGCATGAGGGCACCTTTGAAAGCCCTGTAACCTGGAGGCTTGATCTGGATGGCAAGGATGATCTGTGCCCATTGATCACCGGTGTGGCGTTTCGCGGCGTGAGTAATGGGCCGAGCCCGTCCTGGATGGCTAACCGTTTGAATGCCATTGGCCAGCGTCCGATAAGCGCGCTTGTCGACATCACCAACTATGTGATGTTCGATCTGGGGCGCCCGCTCCATGCCTATGACATTGCCAAGATTGAGGGTGACGCCCTGATTGTGCGTCAGGCCAAGGGCGGTGAAGATTTTGCCGCGCTCAACGAAAAGACCTACAAGATGGAAGCTGGCATGCTTACCATCGGTGACGCGCATGGCGTTGACGATCTTGCCGGGGTGATGGGTGGCGAGCGCACTGGCGTTGCCGAGACAACATCCGACATGTTCCTTGAAATCGCGATCTTTGACCCGATTTCGGTGGCAACAACCGGCCGCAAACTGAACCTGCATTCCGATGCCCGCTACCGGTTTGAGCGTGGACTGGATTCAGAAGGCCCAATCTGGGCGGCGGGCCATGTAGCGCGCCTTGTCACATCAATTTGTGGCGGCGAGGCGTCTGTGCCCGTGACCGCCGGGAAAGGTGTTGATTGGAAGCGGAGCATCTTCCTCGGATCAGACAAGGTTCTGGCCCTGAGCGGTATGGAGATAGCTGCCGATGAGCAGCAGCGTATTCTCGAGGCTTTGGGCTTTGCCGTGAAGAATGTGGACGGTGGAATGGATGTGTCCCCACCATCATGGCGTGGTGACATTGATGGTGCGGCTGATCTGGTTGAGGAAATCGGTCGCATACATGGCTATGACAATTTGCCGATGGCGCATTTGCCACGTGAGCATGTGGTCGCGCAGCCATCACTTAACCCGGCTCAGGCGCGTCAATTCAGAGCACGGCGCGCGCTTGCTGGTCGCGGCCTGATGGAGGCGGTGACATTCTCATTCCTTTCCGAGGGTCAGGCAAAAGCCTTTGGCGGTGGTGCTGCGGCTTTGCAACTGGTGAACCCGATCAGCGCCGATCTTTCTGTGATGCGGCCTTCAATCTTGCCGAATCTGCTGTCAGCTGCGGCACGAAATCAGGATCGCGGCGAGCCCGACTCAACCTTTTTTGAGATTGGTCCAGTATTTCTGGGTGACATGCCCGAAGATCAGCGCACCGCCTGTGCCGGGATCCGGCATGGGGCCACCGCACCACGGGAATGGCATGGTGTATCGCGCAAGGTAGATGTGTTCGATGCCAAGGCCGATGCCGAAGCAGCATTGGCGGCGCTGGGCGTTCGCGTGGCGAGCCTGCAAGTGACGAATGACGCCGCCGGGCATTATCATCCGGGACGGTCCGGACAATTGGTCCAAGGGCGCACAGTTCTGGCAAGCTTTGGTGAACTGCATCCGCGCATTACCGCTGAATTTGGCCTTCGTGGCAGTGCTGTTGCCTTTGAGATTCATATTGACGATGTACCGCTTCCCAAATCCAAGGGACCGGCGCGAAGCCTGCTGTCGATGTCGGTTTTCCAACCTGTCTCGCGTGACTTTGCCTTTATCGTTGATAACGAGGTGAAGGCCGGTGATCTGCTCAAAGCGGTGAAATCCGGTGCTGGCGCGCTGCTCGGTGACATACGGGTGTTTGATGTCTATCAGGGTAATAATATCGAGGCGGGCAAAAAGTCTGTGGCGGTTACGATCACCCTGAACCCGACAAAGGCAACGCTTACGGACACAGAGATTGAGAAGATTTGCCAATCGGTTGTCGAAGTGGCGCAAAAGAATTGCGGGGCCGTGTTGCGCGGCTGACGCGCAATTGCCAGTGGCCGCTATATTGCTGCGGCATTAGACGGCCTTTAAACTATGCAGCGCTACTTTCGGCGGGCTATGAAAAGGCCGCCTTGCGCCTCATCGCTCAGCAACATAATGCTGCCGGCAAAAGGGCCATGCGGTGCCACAGCGACATCGCGGATCCGGCCAATATCGCCATCAATGATCACTCGTTCCGACTTTGGAAGCCCGCTGTTTTCTGCCTCTGAGCCAAGTTCAACAAGATAGAGGCGCCGGAATTTCAACGAGCCGACAAGAAGATGCCCCTTGAACTGCGGGAACATGTCGCCGCTGGCATCGTCCGGATAGAATGCCATGCCAGAGGGGGCGATCGAGGGTGTCCAGACCCAAACCGGATCTTCAAAACCGGGCAGGGTCTGATATTTCGATACAAGTCGTCCGGTGGCATATTCACGCCCAAGGCTGACCAGTGGCCATCCGTAATTGGCGCCGTTGCGGATGATGTTAATCTCATCGCCGCCGCGGGGGCCATGTTCATGCGTCCAGATGGCTCCGGTTCCGGGATGCATCGCCATACCCTGTGGGTTGCGATGACCAATCGAGTAATTTTCCGGTGCCCAACCGTCCTTGCGCGGATTGTCGAACGGTATATCGCCGTTTGATGCAATGCGGATGACTGAGCCGGCATGGCTTGCCGCGTTCTGGCCGTTTGCCCGGTCACCGCGATCACCAAGGCTGGCATATAAATGGCCTGCGGTGAACCAAAGCCTACAGCCGAAATGATGTCCTGACCTAGTTGCCTCATTGCCAATAAAAATGGTTTGGCGGCGAACCAGCCTGTCGCCTTCGATCACCGCGCGGTCAATCGCTGTCGCGCTGCCCCCATCCAGTTTCGCAGAATAGCACAAAAACACATAGCCATCGGCCATAGCGACATCCAGTAAACCGCCCTGACGCCGGGCAAAAACATCGGGAAGACCGGTCAATTGCCGCGCTGCGCCCGAAGCAAGGTCAATGCGCCATAAATTGCCACCGCGCTCGGTCACCAGAACCGTGTCGGCGTCAAGAAAGTCCATTCCCCATGGATGCGCCAATACAGGACCGACCCGCTCAATCACCATCTGTTGCGCATTGGCGAGGCTTGAAACAAAAAGGGCCACGCCGAAAAGCGCAGCCCTTATGTTAGTCTGGATCGACATTGGTTTTCCTTGTCCTTTGTCGGTTGCTCCGAATTACATCTTGTTCAAGGCTGAAATCACTGCACGAATAGGGGCTTTGGTTATCGATGTATCAATCCCCACGCCAAAAATTGACCGGGTGTTGCCATCTTCCTCAACGGTCAGTTCTACATAGGCGGCGGCTTCGGCTTTGGATGTGGCTGACCGCGTATTCTGGCCAAAATCAGCCAGCCGGAATTTCAGGTCAAACGCCTCACGCATGGCATCGACAAAAGCCGATATTGGGCCGTTGCCTGTGGCAGATACCGTCACCTCCTTGCCATCATGCAGGACGATGGCAGTAACCCGCTCAAGGTCGCCGGCGACATTTGCCTTTGTGACTTCGAAGGTTTTCAACTCAAAGCGGCCTTTTTGAATGATGTAATGCTCATTCGCCAATTCCCAAATACGTTCGCTGGTGATCTCTTTGCCGGTGGTATCGGCCTCTTGCTGGACAATCGCAGAGAATTCGATCTCGGCGTCACGCGGCAAGCGAACATGATGGTCAGCCTCAAGAAGATAGGCAGACCCTGCCTTGCCGGATTGAGAATTGACACGAATGATCGCCTCAAAGGTCCGGCCAATATCAGCCGGATCAATCGGCAGATAGGGTACCTCCCAGACATCGGCATTGGATTCGGCGATGGCATCCATACCTTTGCGAATGGCGTCCTGATGGCTTCCGGAAAATGCGGTATGCACCAGTTTGCCGGCATAGGGGTGACGTTCGTGAACATCCAGCTGGTTACAGAACTCGGCCGTCTCAATCAGGTTGTTGATATCGCTGAAATCCAGTGTCGGGTCGACACCCTGCGTGAACATATTCAACCCAAGTGTGACAATGTCGACATTGCCGGTTCGCTCACCGTTGCCGAACAGCGTTCCCTCGACACGGTCCGCGCCAGCCATCAGGCCAAGCTCGGTCGCGGCCACGGCACAGCCGCGGTCATTGTGTGGATGCAATGACAAGATTACCGCCTCGCGATTGCTGAAATTGCGGTGCATCCATTCGATCTGATCGGCATAGATGTTGGGCGTTGACATTTCGACTGTTGCCGGCAGGTTGATGATTGTCGGGTTGGCCGCGGTTGGCTGCCACACTTCCATCACCGCTTCACAGACATCAAGCGCATAATCAAGCTCGGTCCCGGTGAAGCTTTCAGGTGAATATTGCAGGCGCAGATTTTTGGCACCACTTTTGGCAATGCCCTCGGCAACCATCTTTGCCCCGTCAACAGCGATTTGCTTAACACCGTCACGATCAGACTTGAAGACCACACGGCGCTGCAAAATGCTTGTTGAATTATACAGATGCAGGATCGCCCGCGGGGCGCCCTCAAGGCTTTCGATGGTGCGCGCGATCAGATGCTCACGTGCCTGTGTCAGCACCTGAATGGTCACGTCATCCGGGATATGCCCATTTTCGATCAATTCACGCAGAAAATTGAAATCAGTTTCCGAAGCCGATGGAAAGCCAACTTCGATTTCCTTGAAACCCATCATCACGAGAAGCTTGAACATGCGCATTTTGCGCTCGGCGTCCATTGGCTCGATTAGCGCTTGATTGCCGTCGCGTAGGTCAACCGAACACCACACGGGTGCTTTGTCGATACGTTTGCCAGGCCATGTCCGATCAGGCAGATCGGGGCCGACAAAGGGACGGTATTTTTCATGACGCTGTGCGGTATGCACTGCAGCGGCATGATCAGCGCTAGTCATCTCTCTCATGTCCTCTTTTAAATGGTGGCGACACTTACTTTGTGCCCCCGGGTTCAATATGGCCAGACTATATAGCCACAGCCCGTGATTAGACAGTGAAAATTTGAGCAAAACCCCGAAAAAGTTCCGAAACGGTCCTGTTTTGCAATTCACTGCAAATCATCTGGCAATCTATTGGCGGTCCATTGGCAATCCGCTGGAAGCCCAAAGACAATCGATGTTGCGCATGATGATCTCGAGGCCAAATTTCTTGGGCATGGCCGAATGTTTTGGTGTATAGAAGCGGGATTGAGCAGTTTTATGCGCCGCGTGGCGCCGATATGGAATCTTCAGCACGATGACCGCACCAGAATTGATCCGAAATTTTTCGATTGTCGCGCATATTGATCATGGAAAATCGACGATTGCCGACCGCCTGATCCAGATTTGCGGTGGATTGAGCGAGCGTGAGATGACCGAACAGGTGCTTGATAACATGGATATTGAGCGTGAGCGCGGCATCACCATCAAGGCCCAGACCGTCCGCTTGAATTACAAGGCGGCTGACGGCAAGGACTATGTATTGAATCTGATGGATACGCCCGGGCATGTCGATTTCGGCTATGAGGTCTCGCGTTCGCTTGCCGCATGTGAGGGCTCGCTTCTGGTGGTTGATGCCAGCCAGGGCGTCGAGGCGCAAACGCTTGCCAATGTGTATCAGGCGATCGATGCCAACCACGAGATTGTGCCGGTATTGAACAAGATTGACCTTCCGGCGGCAGAACCTGAACGGGTCAAGGAACAGATCGAGGATGTGATTGGCCTTCCTGCCGATGATGCGATTGCGGCCAGCGCCAAGACCGGTGCAGGCATGCCAGAAATTCTCGAAGCGTTGGTTACCCGCCTGCCCGCACCAACCGGTGATGCGACAGCACCGTTAAAGGCATTGCTGGTGGACAGCTGGTATGATGCCTATCTTGGTGTGATGACGCTGGTCCGGGTGCGTGACGGTGTTCTGAAAAAAGGGATGAAAATCCGCATGGTCGGCACCGGTGCAACGCATGTCGTTGAACGCGTTGGTGTGTTTTCACCAAAGCCAACACCTGTCGATGAACTTGGACCCGGTGAGATTGGCTTTATCAATGCGGGCGTGAAAACGGTATCGGACGCCAAGGTGGGTGACACGATTACTGATGAACGGCGGCCATGTGAAAAGGCACTGCCCGGGTTTGCCCCATCTGTGCCGGTGGTGTTCTGCGGGCTGTTTCCCGTTGATACAAATGATTTCTCCACTCTGCGTGAGGCGCTGGACAAGCTGTCGTTGAACGATGCGTCCTTCTCCTTTGAGGCTGAAACCTCGGCTGCGCTTGGTTTTGGTTTCCGCTGCGGCTTTCTTGGTCTTTTGCATATGGAAGTCATTCGCGACAGGCTGACGCGGGAATTCAATCTGGATTTGATTTCTACGGCGCCATCGGTGGTTTACCAGATTCAATTGACCGACGGTAAACGATTTGATTTGCATAATCCGGCAGACATGCCCGAGGTTACGCGCATTCAACAAATCGAAGAGCCGTGGATCAAGGCAACGATCATGACGCCGGATGAGTATCTTGGTCCGGTGCTGACATTATGTACTGAGCGTCGCGGTGAACAGATTGACCTGACCTATGCCGGCAATCGCGCAATGGTGGTGTATCGGTTGCCCTTGAACGAGGTGGTTTTTGATTTCTATGACAGGTTGAAGTCAGTGACCAAAGGATATGCCAGCTTTGATTATGCCATAGATGATTACCGGCCGGGTGACCTCGTCAAAGTGTCTATTTTGGTCAACAGCGATCCGGTCGATGCCTTGTCCATGATTGTACATCGTGAGCAGGCTGAAAACCGTGGGCGGGCGATTTGTGTACGGTTGAAGGATCTGGTGCCGCGGCAGATGTTCAAGGTTGCCTTGCAAGCGGCAATCGGCGGCAAAGTTATTGCCAGAGAGACGATTTCGGCCTTGCGTAAGGATGTGACGGCGAAATGCTATGGTGGCGATATCACCCGCAAGAAGAAGCTTCTGGAAAAACAGAAGGAAGGCAAAAAGAAAATGCGGCAGTTCGGTAAGGTCGAAATTCCGCAGAACGCCTTCTTTGAAGCCCTGAAAATGGGTGACAATTAAAACAGGGCTGACAGAAACTTAGCGGATGATAGCCGAGACACCCAGGTCATTCTGGCCATTGGCGGGTTTATTTCTCGCCACTTCGCTTTAGGGCTCTTCCTTTTGTGCGGCTGAGGCCACGGCCACGGAACAGCCTTGCCAGTCCAAAAAACACCAGCATCAGGCCCAAAAACACCAACGCGGCCGGCCAGCCAAGCGTTGTTGCGATAAGCGGGTGCCATAAAAAAGGTGCACAGCCAAGCGCCATGATCAGGCTGCAGGGGTCAACATAACGGCTGATTATCGATTCGGCGACCTGCAACGAGCCGGAGCTGTGGTCAAACCAGAATTGACCAAAAACGATGCTTGGCTGGCTTGTCGACGTGACATCGAGCCAGATTGCATAGGCTGCGGCGAGCCCGAACAGCGCGCCCAGCACTCTGAAAATCATCCCCACCATGCGGACATAGTGACCAAGCTTTTGACGCGCATCAACCGAAAAAAGGATGGGATGTTATGGGTTGGTGGGAAATTTGAACGTGCCGGATGGTTTCAACGGAAATCTGATGATTGATCTGAACGCGTGAGACTGCTAGTTTGCGCGCTGTTCCGATATGGACGGCGAAGTCGACAGGCTGTGTTGATCAGGTGCCGAACATTCGTGCGAGGAGGGGTGGCCGAGCGGTTTAAGGCGCACGCCTGGAAAGCGTGTTGGGGTTAACGCCCCTCCGGGGTTCGAATCCCCGTCCCTCCGCCAGATTTTCACCGCCCTAATTCAGCTCCTATCTTGCAACTTATATGGCCTTGGCGAGGCGCTTTGTTTGGCTTTTGTCAGCAGGCGTTATTACTGCTAACGGCTATGTGGTTTCTGCCATGTCGCTTGCCAAAAGGCCGTTATGTTGTGTCAGTAATGCTGTCTTAAGAAATAATACAAAAAGCTTAAAAATCACAAACTTGTGAATGAAAATTAAGCATTTATTAAATTTTATATATTTACCATTAGCCTTGACAACAGGATGGTGTGACCGTGGCCTTGTGTCATGGTAATTGGGGGTAGTGTCAAATGGACAATCGAATGATTGCCCATATAGTTTGACCGACAAACACCAGTAAACTTGTCATTTTAGAGTTGGAGCAACTTGATTGCGAATGCGATAGCATTCTGTAGCTTTTGCCCCATTGGCCAGCCGCATTTATGAAAATCTGGCCACCGTGTATTTAGGAAAAACCAAGTCTACCTGAAATTTGATGGAGACCTGAAAGACACTCACTTCCGATAGCACCGCGACCATGAGTCTGGACTCTGGATCGATTACTCATGGTGCGAATCCTGTCGGAAAGTGAGGGAATTTCATGTTTGCCAATTTTGGCATAGACCGGACCGACCCGGCGCAAGATAAACAGATTCTTGTGAAGGCGTATTCAGCCCCTTCGCAGTTTCGTCGGCGTGTGACCATTCTTTGGGGCGCGCATTGGCTTGTCCTGCTTGCGCCGATACTTGCCGCTTGCGGCGGCGGTGGAGGCGTTGGCGTGGCGGGGGGCGCTTGGCGACCAGCAGGTGCTGGTCAAGGCGGCGGGTAATAACAACACCGCATAAAGCGGCGCGATGAACCAGATGGCGACCGCGTCCTATGATGACGGCACCCTCATTCTTGATGGCCAGATGTTGGTTGTCGGCAATTGGGACCCTGATTTTGCCACTCTCAACGGCAACCGCGCCGGCAATGGTGTGATATGGCGGGATGGCGCCTGTATCGATGGTGCGAAGATCAAGGATTTCTAAATCATGGCGCCCGGGACAAGGGTTGTGTCGACATGGACTGATGGCGGCTATGCGACGCTGAGCGGCAGCAGCATGGCCGCGCCGATGGTGGCCGGGGCGATTGCCGTGTTGCATCAGATGTGGCCGCATATGGCGGGCCGCGATCTGGTCTCGCTGATTTTGCAAACGGCGGACAAGTCGGTGTCCGGCTATGCCGAGCATATCCATGGTCAGGGATTGCTTGATATGGAGCGGGCAACGCAGCCACTTGGCGCGGTGGGCTTGCCGGTTGACGGACGAACATCCGGTGTCACCCTTGCCCCTGCGGGTGGTATGACGCTTGCCGCGGTTCCGGCAGGTCTGCGTGATGTGCTGTCGGCGGTGATGGCGCTGGATACGCTGGAACGTGATTTCCGGATTGACCTTGGGGCGCAGGTCATTTCTGTGGATACGCGGCGCGGAAGCCATGCCGAGGCGGCAGGCCGGTTTGATGCCTATACCGCCTATCCGCCGCCGTACGGGTTTTGATCTGACCCGAAGAAGCCGGTGTGATCCTTTGGCAGGCGGGCGCTTAGGCGAACTTTCTTGGCAATCAGATCTCAGGAACTTTATTTTGCAAGCCGCCAACGGCCTATGCGCTTGTCCGGTATTTTGGCCAGCCTGTTGCCCGTTCTTTGGGCCGTTCTTTGGTGTCAAATGGGGGGTGGGTCTGGCGGCCGGAAATTCAGATTGGCGGCGGTGTGACATTGCTTGATCTTGATACGGCGCCTAGCCTGCTGCAGACGGCGGGGCCAGTTCTCTCGACAAGCTGGATGCTTGGTCTTGCCGCCTATGGCGATGATGCGAGACGGCTTCAATTCAGCCTCAGCCAGCCGGTGCATATCGAATCTGCGCCTGTGACCTACAGGGTGCCTATGGCGCGGACAGTTGCCGGTGAGGTGCGCCACACACGCTATGACGGCAATCTTCGCGGTGCCTCAAGGGAAATTGATCTTGGTGTGTCCTATCGCCATGGCGGGGCTAATGACGCGGTTGAATTTGTTGCATTTGCCGAGGCGCGCACCGGCGTTGAGGCTTTTTCCGGCGATGTTGAGCGGCGCGTTGGTATGCGGCTTGCGGTGCGTTTGTAGGGCCTAGCCAAGCCGACCAAAAAAGGTCATGCGCGCGGCTTCGGATAGGGCAATGCCCGGCGCCGCGTTATAGGCCAGCACCACCAGAATGCGGGTGCGCTTGCCGATTGTTGGCGTTACCCGGTGCATTGAATTGCGGCCACGGAACAGAACCAATGTGCCCGGCGTGACGGCAAGCTGGCTGGCATCGGTTGAGCCGTCCAGAACGCTGGCCACACCGTCATAATTCATGTCATCTGCCGCCGCATCACGAAGGTCACGGACATATTCGAATGTGCCACCGGCCTCGGGCGCCTGCAGCAACAGGGTGATGGCAAATTCGGAATTGTCGAAATGCCAGCCAAGCTCCTGGCCCGCATCGGCGAAATGCACATTGATCGAGGCAAGTGGGTCGGCATATTCGTAAACCGCCTGCTGGCCGACAACGCTGGCAATGAAATGGCGAAATTCCGGCGCGTCATAGATCATCTTCAATCCAGAGCCGTCCGGCACCTGATCGGTGGTGATACATCCTTTTGATGATGTGACCTGCCGGTTGAACACATGCGCCGGACCAAGATCGGGGCGGGGATCGGTCAGATACACATTATGCGATGATCTGGTGTAATAGGCCTTGTCCTTGTGGTCTTCGGCCTCGGCCACCAATTCGGTCAGCGCGGCAGGGCGCAAAAAATCCGGCAAGGTCAGAACGCCGTCTGCGGCAAGCTTGTCACGGCATGCCTCGACAAAGCCGGTATCGGCAAGCGGATGGCGATCAAGGTCAATTATCTGGTCAAGTTCAGGCATGGATAACATCAATAGCCGATGGCACAGCCATCCTTTCGCGGGTCGGAGCCTCCACTGAGCAGATCTTCCTGCCAATCAATCCAGATTGCCTGTGACCCACCAATCGGGCGTGCGGCAGGCGCAATGTCATGGCCACGGGCGACCAGCGCATCGATGATTGAGGACGGCACCAGTGTTTCAACTTCAACCTGATTGGTGAATGGGTCGGGGAAAAACCGTGGCAAGTCCTGTGCCATCTGGATGTCCATGCCGTAATCCAACATGCGGGTGAGCAACTGCATATGGCCGAAGGCCTGATATTCACCGCCCATCACGCCGAATGACATGGCGACACGGCCATCGCGCGTTGCCATTCCGGGAATGATGGTGTGCAAGGGGCGCTTGCCCGGCTCAACCCGATTTGGGTGGGCTGTATCAACGACAAATCCCATACCCCGGTTTTGCAGCAGAACCCCTGATTTCGGCGCCATAATCCCTGAACCAAAGCCGTAATAGACGGTATTGATAAAGCTGCAGGCGTTTCTGTCCTTGTCGACAATTGTGATGTAGACGGTGCTTTTCTGGCCGGGTAGCGGCGAGGGTGGCAACGGGTCAAGGGCGCGTGACGGGTCGATCATGGCGCGCAATTTCGCGGCATATTCCGGGTTGATGATCGTCTCGACAGGCACATCGACAAAGGCCGGGTCGGCAAGCACGGTGCCACGGTCACGATAGGCGAGGCGGCCGGCTTCGATTTCATAATGCATGCGGTCCGGATTGATCGGATCATCGCCGAATGTGTCGACATCAGACATGATGTTGAGCAATTGAAGGGCGATCATGCCTTGCCCGTTGGGCGGGCATTCCCAAATGTCATAGCCTCGGAAATTGGTTTTGATTGGCGTGACATAATCGCCAATGGCGCGGTCCAGATCATCTTGCGTGTGCCGCCCGCCAAGCGATGCAAGCTTGGTCAAGATGTCGTCGGCAACCGGTCCCTTGTAAAAGCCATCACGGCCAAGCCGGGCAATTCGCTCAAGCGTTGCGGCGAGTGCAGGCTGGCTTTGCCGACTGCCCATTTTCGGTGGTTTGCCGGCATTCAGCAGGACCGCCGCCGCATCGTCATCAAGCGCCTGACAACCAGCGGCAAAATCCGTGCTGACCCGCTGGGTGATTGGGTAACCGTCGCGCGCATAAGCGATGGCCGGAGCAAAGATTTTATCCAGAGCCAGCGTGCCATGGTCATTATTCAACTGCACCCACGCATCAACCGCTCCGGGGATGGTCACAGAATGCGGTGAAGTCTGGTCGATCGAAGTGATTCCCTGTTCGAGAAGCCACTCGCTGCCAAGGCCCATCGGCGCGCGGCCTGACCCATTGAAGGCAATCGGGCGGTCACTGCCGGCCGGGCTGTAGAGACAAAAGCAATCCCCGCCAATACTGGTCGAGCCCGGCTCAACCACCGCCTGCACAGCGGCAGCGGCAATCGCGGCATCAAGTGCGTTGCCGCCGGATTTGAGGATATCAATCGCGGCCTGTGTTGACAGCGGATGCGATGTGCTGGCCATAGCCGTGGGGGCGATGACCGGTGAGCGGCCCGGAGCCTGAAGATTACGCATGGAAGATCACCTCAAAACAGATTCCCATTTTGATAGCACCGTGGAAAGGCAAATGCCATGGTCTGGCGCGGGGCAATGATTGCCGCCGCACCAGAGACATGACATCAAAAAGGCCTGATGCTGTTATTGCGCCGCCTCATCCCACTCGGTCACTGACGGACATGAGCAGATCAGGTTGCGATCACCATAGGCATTGTCAACGCGGCTTACCGGTGGCCAGTATTTATTCGCCTGACTGTTGCCCGCCGGATCACCGGCTTGGCGCCGGCTATAGGCATGGTTCCAGTCATCGCCAAGAATTTCATCGGCGGTGTGTGGCGCGTTGACCAATGGATTGTCATCAACCGGCCAGTCTTTCCTTGTGACCGCCTCAATTTCTGCGGCAATGGCAAGCATGGCGTCACAGAAACGGTCAATCTCGGCAAGTGATTCCGACTCTGTCGGTTCAATCATCAGGGTGCCTGAGACCGGAAAGGACATGGTCGGTGCATGGAAGCCGAAATCAATCAGCCGCTTGGCGATGTCCTCATTGCTTATGCCGGATTTTTCCTGCAATGGCCGGATGTCGATAATGCACTCATGCGCAACACGGCCCTTGCTGCCGGTATAAAGCACGTCATAGGCGTCCGCCAGCCGTGCCACAACATAATTGGCAGCAAGGATCGCCATTGATGTGGCCTGCTTCATACCTTCGGCACCCATCATCCGGATATAGGCATAGGTGATCGGCAGAATGCTTGCCGAGCCGTATGGTGCCGCACTGACGGCGCCCTCATCGGCAAGCGGGGATCCGGGCAGATATGGTGCCAGATGCGCGGCAACGCCAATCGGTCCAACACCCGGTCCGCCGCCACCATGCGGGATGCAGAAGGTTTTATGAAGGTTCAGGTGGCTGACATCAGCGCCGAATTGCGGTGGTGCGCAATGTCCGACCAGCGCATTCAGATTCGCCCCATCGACATAGACCTGCCCACCTGCGTCATGGATGATCTTGCACACATCAGTGATGGATTCCTCGAACACGCCATGTGTTGACGGATATGTCACCATGATCGCGGCAAGATTATCGCGATGCATTTCGGTTTTTGCCGTAAGGTCCGCCACATCGATATTGCCATCGGCATCGCATTTCACGACAACGACTTTCATTCCGGCAAGAATTGCCGATGCCGGATTGGTGCCATGCGCAGATGCCGGTATCAGGCAGATATTGCGGTGCTCTTCACCATTGGCGGCATGATAACGAGCAATCGCCAGAAGCCCGGCATATTCGCCTTGTGAGCCAGCGTTTGGCTGCAACGAGACGGCGGCGTACCCTGTAGACTCGGCAAGCAGCTTTTCAAGTTGCGTGATCATCTGCAAATAGCCAGCGGCCTGATCCTTCGGAGCATAGGGATGGATCTGGCCAAACTCAGGCCAGGTGACGGGCATCATCTCGGCGGCGGCATTCAGTTTCATCGTGCAGGAACCAAGCGGGATCATGCAGCGGTCAAGTGCCAGATCGCGATCAGCGAGACTGCGCATATAGCGCATCATCTCGGTTTCAGAACGATAGCGATGAAATACAGGCTGGCGCATAAAGCCCGAGCTGCGCAGCGCTTTGCTGGCAATACCGGATGTCGCGTCATTCGCATTCGGCATGCTGGCCCCAAGTGCCGCCAACAGCTGTGACAACGCATCAGAGGTTGTGGTCTCATCAAAGCTTGCGCTAACCGCTCCATCGAGTTGACGCAGGTTGAAACCGGCGGCAAGCGCTTTTGCCATGATGTCGTCACTGTCGTCTTTTGCTTCGATCACTACGGTATCAAAGAAGGTGTCATGCCGCACAGTGCGCCCGGCTTGACGCATTGCCGCGGCAAAACGGCAGGCCATGTCATGCGCGTGACCGGCAATTCGGGTCAGACCTTCAGGCCCATGCCAAGCGGCATAGAATCCGGCGATAACCGCCAACAGCACCTGTGCTGTACAGATGTTTGATGTGGCTTTTTCGCGGCGGATATGCTGTTCGCGTGTCTGCAAGGCAAGCCGGTAGGCCTGCCGTCCTTCACGGTCCTGACTGACGCCGACAAGGCGTCCGGGGATGGACCGCTGCAGGGTGCTTTTGGTGGCAAAGAACGCGGCATGCGGGCCACCAAAGCCCATCGGCACGCCAAAGCGTTGTGCCGAACCAACGACAATATCGGCGCCAAGCGCGCCCGGTGACTCAATCATGCACAGCGCCAGAAGGTCACTGGCCACAATGGCCATGCCGCCAACGGCTTGAATGGCGTCAATTTCCGGTTTGATGTCGCGGATTTCGCCGGTGCTTCCCGGATAGCTGATCAATGCACCAAAACATGTCTCATCAACAGCTTGGTCAACAGGGGCAATATCCAAGGTGATGCCAAGCGGCTTTGCCCTCGTGCGCAAGATACCGATGGTTTGTGGGTGCGTGTCGGGATCAACACGGAATATTGTGCCTTTTTGGCGATGCGCCCGAAAGGCCATGGCCATGGCCTCGGCGGCGGCTGTCGCCTCATCAAGCAGCGAGGCATTGGCAATGTCCATGCCGGTCAGTTCGACAACAACCGTCTGGAAATTCAGGATAGCCTCAAGTCGACCTTGCGATATTTCAGGCTGGTAAGGCGTGTAGGCGGTATACCATGCAGGGTTCTCAAGCACATTGCGCTGGATCACCGGTGGCAGGTGGCAATTGTAATAGCCCATGCCAATCAGCGAGGTCTTGATGCTGTTCATTCCAGCCAGTGTTTTCATCTCGGCAAGAATTTCCGCTTCCGAGAGTGCCGCTGGGATGTCCATCTCATCGGTGCGCCGGATATGCTTTGGGATCACCTCATCAAGCAAGACGTCGAGTGATTTGACACCAATGGTTTGCAGCATGGTGCTGACGTCATGCGGATTTGGGCCGATATGACGGGAGGTGAATGGCGCTTGTGGTGCGGCGGCAGGGATGCTGTGTGTGTTGTCCAATGGTGACATGGGGGCACTCCTTTGCTTTTTATCGTCTTTTTAACTTTGTAATTCGCCTTGTTCGGGCCTTGCAGAGGCTGGGCTTTTGCGGATTAGCCAATCATCGCGTTGTACGCCGCCTCATCCATCATGTCGTCGAGCTCACTTTTGTCAGCGACACGGATTTTGAAAAGCCAGCTTTCGGTGGCACGGTCCGGGGTGATGCTTGTCAGATCATCCAGCATGGCCTCGTTCACCTCGACAATCTCTCCGGCTGCAGGGCTGTAGATGTCGGAGGCGGCTTTCACCGACTCAAACACAGCAACCGCATCGCCCTTGGCGACTTCGCTGCCAACCTCGGGCAGTTCGACAAAGACAATGTCGCCAAGCTGTTCAATGGCGTGGGGGGAAATACCAACAGTGCCAGTATCACCATCCAGATTGATCCACTCATGGTCCTCGGTATAACGAATCATGCTTTTTTCCTCTCTTTAACTTTACCGGCCACGCTGGCCAGCTTCCTTGTCTTGTTTAGTTACGAACATATCGGTGCGGTACGAGCGGTAATTCGACCACCTCGACAGGCGTTTCCTTGCCGCGCGTTGCCGCAAGAAGTGTCGTTCCGGAGCTGGCCGCCGCTGCTGCGACAAGGCCAAGGGCTGCCGGTGCGTCAAGGCTGGGAGCAAAGCCACCAGAGGTCACTCGTCCCACCAGTTCCCCGTCCAGCATCAATTCAGTGCCATCGCGCACCGGCCTGCCGCCAACAGGGCGCAGGCCGACCAATTGTCGTGACGGTCCATCCTGCCAATCTGCCAGAATCTTATCGGCGCCCGGAAAGTCTGCCGCCTCACGACGACGCTTCGACAGGGCAAAGCCCACTCCGGCTTCAACCGGATTGATGGTTTCGTCCAATTCGTGCCCCCACAACGGAAGGCCAGCCTCGAGCCGGAGCGTATCACGCGCCCCAAGCCCGGCCAGAAACACATCATCACGCGCCGCCAAAACAGAGGCCAGATCAATCGCCGCGTCATTCGCTACAGAAATTTCAAAGCCATCTTCTCCGGTATAGCCCGACCGTGTGACAACACAGTCAATCCCGGCCAGAGAAAACCGCTTGATATTCATAAAGGTAAAGCCCGTGAGGTCAGCGCCAAGGTCGCTTAGAACAGCTGCCGCCGCCGGCCCCTGTAAGGCAAGCAGGGCGCGGTCATCATGCACCGTCATTGTCACGTCATCACCGGGAAGATTGGCTTGCAGATGGGCGATGTCATGCGTTGCCCTGCCCGCATTCACCACAAGATGGAGGCTGCCTTCAAAACGGGCAATCATCAGATCATCAAGGACGCCGCCTGTCTCGTTCAGGAACAGCGAATAACGCACCCGTCCGTCTTTAACGAGGTCCATCGCGGTCGGGGTCAGGCGCTCCACCATCGCGTCTGCGCCAGCGCCGGAAAGTTCAACCTGTGCCATGTGCGAGACATCAAAAAGGGCGGCACCGGCGCGGCAGGCCAGATGCTCTGCCTTGATGCCAGCTGGATATTGCACAGGCATATCCCAACCGGCAAAAGGCACCATGCGGGCGCCATGGGCGATATGAAAGTCGTAAAGGGGAGTCCGACGGTTTTCCAATTTCAATCCTCAGTTCCACATGCATAAAGACAGCGCCGATTATCATCGGTCGCCCCCTCTGTCATGGAACCTGAGAGATTTCCCATCGGCCTGTATTATGTGGCCGTGGTTTTCACCGTCGGTGGACACTGTCGTGCCGCTTTCCAGAGTGCTCACATGAATGAGTACGGGTACCTGAGAGTTTCTGGGGAATTGCTCCTTCGGTGCCGGCTTAAACGAACACAAGATCCGTCCGCGCGGGCTCTCCCCACCCATGTATCGAGCTCGATCACAATATGCCGGTTAGGCCGCCATCGCAAGAGTAAAAATATCCGCCTTGGCTTCGGCGGTGCGCGGCAAGTTGTCATCGCAAATTTCTTCGCCCCTGACGCATGCTGATGCTTGCGATCACCATGCCGCTTACCCATATCAGGCGGGTAGTGGTTAATCGCAGATAGACTGCATCTTTACTGGCGTTGAGGACCGTGTCAGCGCCGTTTGTAACAGGGATATGAATGCCATGCCGGATAGCTGTCCAACCTGGGATTTGGGCGATCTTTACGCCAGCGTTGATGATCCAAAATTGCAGGGCGACCTGAAAGGCGCGGCAAGTGACGCCGACCGGCTTTCATCCGAATGGCAAGGCAAGCTTGCAAATGCATCTGCAGAGCAGCTTGCCGCTGTTATCGGTGAATATGAGCGCGTTTTCGAGGTGCTTGGCAAAGTGCAGAGCCACGCACAGTTGCTGTTTGCAGCGAACACGAATGACGCCAATATCGCCCGCCATCACCAATCCGTGCGCGAGGTGGCGGCAACGATCAATGCCAAATTGTTATTTGTCGAACTGGAAATCGCCGTTCTTGACGAGACGCATCTCGCCGCGCTTCTGGCAACGCCGGAGCTTGCCCATTGGCAGCCCTGGTTGCGGCGGGTGAGGGCAATGGCCCCATACCAGCTGTCGGCGGATATGGAGCGGATGCTGGCCGAGCGGGCGCCAGCCGGGCGCGGGGCATGGGTCAGGCTTTTTGACGAAACTGCCGCCGCCTTGCG
This sequence comes from Alphaproteobacteria bacterium, assembly GCA_038147495.1. Taxonomy (GTDB): domain Bacteria; phylum Pseudomonadota; class Alphaproteobacteria; order Puniceispirillales; family Puniceispirillaceae; genus MED-G116. The sequence goes on from JAYQTT010000015.1 coordinate 124,855, forward strand.
GTTCTCATTTCAGGGTGCGGAGGTTACAGAGGCAGAAATCCTCGATATGCTGTCCAATCCTGATGCGGCAAAGCGGAGTGAGGCCGGGAAGTCTCTGTCGTCTACGCTGAAAGCGAATGAGCGTCTGCTGTCATTGATCCTGAACACGATCGCCAAGGATAAAGAGGTCGAAGATCGGTGGCGTGGCTTTGCCCGTCCGGTGGCTTCGCGCAATTTGGCAAATGATGTGGATGATGAGGTGGTCGACGCGCTTGTTGGCGCTGTCACTGGCAGGTTTGGCGACCTCACGCATCGCTATTACGCTTTGAAGGCAGGCTGGATGGGCCGTGACCAGATTGATTGGTGGGATCGCAACGCCCCGCTGCCGGGTGACGATGACAGGGTTTTTGTATGGGACGAGGCGGAGCGCATCGTTCTTGATGCTTTTGCCGGATTTGATCCGGAAATGGCGGCAATGGCAAAACCGTTTTTTGATCAGGGTTGGATTGATGCTGCCCCACGCGCGGGCAAAAGCTCTGGCGCCTTCTCGCATCCGGTCACGCCGTCCGCACATCCCTATATTTTGATGAATTTTGCCGGTAAATCTCGTGATGTGATGACGCTTGCGCATGAAATGGGGCATGGCGTCCACCAATGTATGGCATCTGACAAAGGGTATTTGATGTCGGACACGCCGCTGACGCTTGCCGAGACGGCTTCTGTGTTTGCTGAAATGCTGGCTTTCAGACAGCTTGTCGACAGCGCCGATGATGTTGGCACCCGGCGGATGCTTCTTGCCGGCAAGGTCGAGGATATGCTGAACACAGTTGTCCGGCAGGTGGCATTTCACAATTTCGAAACCGCTTTTCATGACACGCGAGCCGGCGGTGAATTGACCGCCGATGATATTTCCGACATCTGGATGCAAACACAACGCGCCGCACTTGGTCCGGCAGTGCGCCTTGGCGATGATTATCGTCCGGTCTGGGGTTATATCCCGCATTTCGTTCATACGCCTTTCTATGTGTATGCCTATGCGTTTGGCGATTGTCTGGTGAACGCGCTCTGGCAGAGTTTCCAAAAGGCCGGTGAGGCCGGAACAGCGGGTGAATTTGTCGACAAATACAAATATCTGCTTCGCGCCGGTGGTACCGAACGCTATGACGTGGCACTTGGCCGCTTTGGTCTGGATGCCAGCAAGCCTGAATTCTGGTCGATGGGCCTTGATATGATTTCCGGTATGATTGATGAGTTGGAAGGTCTCGACTGATGGCAACACAAAAAGGCGGTGAACAGCGGTCAGGAAACGGTGGCCGCCTTGGCGGACGCCTGCGCCGCTATGCCAGAGTCACCACGACTATGGGCGGGCTTGCGGCGCGTGTTGCAGGCGAACGCTATCTTGGCATGGAAATTAATCGTGCCAAACATGCGGCAGATTTGCGTGATGCGCTTGGTGGGCTGAAAGGCCCAATCATGAAGGTCGCGCAGATCCTCTCAACCATTCCGGACGCGCTGCCACCAGAATATGCCGATGAGCTTGCCGCATTGCAGGCAGATGCGCCGCCTATGGGCTGGCTCTTTACAAGGCGCCGGATGGCGGCCGAACTTGGCCCGGACTGGCAATCGCGCTTTGCTTCATTTTCACGTGAGGCGGTCTCGGCGGCATCGCTTGGTCAGGTGCATCAGGCAACCGACAGCGATGGCAACAAGCTTGCCGTAAAGCTGCAATATCCTGATATGGCCTCGGCAATTGACGCCGACCTGCGGCAGCTGCGTCTCGTGCTGCAAATCTATGAACGGTATGACTCGGCAATTTCTACATCGGATATCTATGATGAGTTGTCCGAACGGCTTCGCGAAGAGCTGGATTATGAGCGCGAGGCCGCGAACCTGCGCCTCTATGCCCATATGTTGCGTGACGAGGATTGCGTGCGCTTGCCGGTCGTGCGCCCGGAATTGTCGTCAGAGCGGTTGCTGACCATGAGCTGGCTTGAGGGACAGCGCGTTATGCCCTTCCTCGAGACCAACCCGTCGCAGGAATTGCGTAACGAAATTGCCAAAAAGATGTTCCGCGTCTGGTATGTGCCGTTCTATTTCTATGGCGTCATCCATGGCGATCCACATCTGGGCAACTACTCGATCGATCCCGACCATCGAATCAATTTGATGGATTTTGGCTCCATCCGGCTGTTCCGCCCGCAATTTGTTGGCGGTGTCATCGATCTTTACAAGGCCTTGCGCGACAATGACCGCGATCTGGCGGTTTATGCCTATGAAAGCTGGGGGTTTGATGGTCTCGATAATGAGGCGATTGAAGTTCTCAATATGTGGGCTGAATTCATCTATGCCCCATTGCTTGAGGACAAGGTGCGCCCGATCCAGCAGATGCGCAATGGTAAGGCTGGGCGTGAGCTTGCCGGCAAGGTGCACAGCGAGTTGAAACGTATTGGCGGGATCAGGCCTCCGCGGGAATTCGTTTTGATGGATCGGGCCGCTGTTGGACTTGGCTCGGTGTTTATGCATCTTGGCGCCGAGGTGAACTGGCACACATTGTTTCATGACCTGATTGATGATTTCGACACCACGCGGCTTGCCGAACGCCAGCGCGAGGCCGCCGAAGCCGCGGGCATTCCCGATAGGCTATTGCACAGCGACAGTTAATCTGGCAGGCTTTCACTACATTCTAAAAAAAGAATGTAACGGCCAGCGTCTCTGGGGGGAGGGTTGGCCGTTGTTTTTGGCAGAGTATTCCACCAAGCGCGCGCATGTGCTTGCCTGATTTGGTGGCGGCAGAATCGCCCCGAGGCGGTTCTAACTGCCCAGATTGCTCAGCAACTGGTCAAGTGATGCTTTCGCATCGCCATACAGCATCCGCGAATTGTCCTTGAAGAAGAGCGGGTTTTCGATCCCTGAATAGCCGCGACCCTGACCACGCTTGGATATGATGACCTGCCGCGCTTTCCAGACCTCGAGCACAGGCATGCCGGCAATCGGGCTGTTGGGATCATCCTGTGCCGCCGGATTTACGATATCGTTTGCGCCAAGAATGATGACAATGTCGGTGTTCGGGAAATCATCATTGATTTCGTCCATTTCCAGCACAATGTCATAAGGGACTTTGGCCTCGGCCAGTAGAACATTCATATGCCCCGGCAGGCGACCGGCAACAGGGTGAATCGCAAAGCGTACTGATTTGCCCTGATCACGCAGTCTACGGGTGATTTCCGACACCGCGCTTTGTGCCTGAGCAACGGCCATGCCGTAACCCGGAACAATGATAATCGATTGTGCGTCTTGCAGGTCAGCGGCAACGGACGCAACGTCAGTGGCGATCATCTCGCCCTCAACTTCTTGCTGGGTAGATGTCGTTGTGCCCCAGCCGCCAAGAATGACTGACAGGAAATTACGGTTCATCGCACGACACATGATGTAAGACAGGATCGCGCCAGACGCACCAACCAGAGCGCCGGTCACAATCAGCAAATCATTGCCAAGCAAAAAGCCTGTCGCGGCCGCGGCCCATCCGGAATAGGAGTTGAGCATAGACACCACAACCGGCATGTCGGCGCCGCCAATGGCCATCACCAGATGCGCCCCAAAGACGAAGGCAATGGCGGTCATCAGATATAGTGTCCAGATGCCGGCATGGTTCAGATACATCGCGCCAAGCCAAATGCAGACACCAACCGCAACGAGATTCAGTATATTGCGTCCGGGCAAGGTGAGCGGCTTTCCACTGACAACGCCGGAAAGCTTGCCAAAGGCGATAATCGAGCCGGTGGTTGTGACGGCACCAATGAAAACGCCGAGGAACACCTCTACCTCATGGATGATCTTCTCAACGTCACCAAGCCCCTGCGGCGGTGACAATTCGGAATTGATGCCGATGAACACGGCGGCAAGGCCGACAAAAGAGTGAAGCGCGGCAACCAATTGCGGCATGCCGGTCATCTCAACACGTTGGGCAACAATCAGGCCAATGACCGATCCAACGGCGATCATCCCTACCAGAAGCATGGACAGGCTGACCTGTGGGCCAAGAATTGTCGCGGCAACAGCCAGCCCCATGCCGACAATGCCATACCAGACAGCGCGTTTGGCGCTCTCCTGATTTGACAATCCGCCCAGCGAAAGAATGAACATGACGCTGGCAGCGATATAGATTGCAGTGACGATATTTGAACTCATGACGATCTATCTTTCCGCTGGTTCAGCTTTTCTGAAACATCGCCAGCATGCGACGTGTCACCATAAATCCACCCACGATATTAATCGTGGCAATTAACACAGATATCGCGGCAAGCACCGTGACGATCTGGTTGCTTGACCCGATTTGCAACAGCGCACCAAGAATGATGATGCCCGAAATCGCATTGGTCACTGCCATCAGCGGCGTATGCAGCGCGTGACTGACGTTCCAGATGACCTGAAAGCCGACAAAACACGCAAGCGCGAACACAATCAGATGTTGCATGAAGTTTGCTGGTGCGTAGTTGCCAACCAGCATCATGAACAGGCCACCCGCCACCAGCAGGCCAATCTGGCGCTGGCCACTTTTACGCTGTGCGGCGAGTTCGATTGCCTTTTTCTCCTCGGCGGTCAGTTCTACCGGCTTTGGCGCTGCCTGCGCTTTGCCAATCGCCTGTACTTTTGGCGGAGGAGGAGGGTAGGTCACCTCACCGGCATTCACCACGGTTGCGCCGCGGATCACATCATCATCCATGTTGATGTTGATCTGACCGTCCTTTTCAGGTGTCAGATCATCCAGCATGTGCCGAATGTTGGTTGCGTAAAGCGTTGAGCTTTGCGCCGCCATACGGCTTGGGAAATCAGTGTAGCCGACAATTGTGACGCCATTTTCGGTCTTGATCACTTCATCGCGAACCGTCAGATCACAGTTGCCGCCTTGTTCTGCAGCCAGATCAACCACCACAGACCCGGGCTTCATCAAGCCAACCATTTCAGCCGGCCATAATTTTGGCGCGGGGCGTCCAGGGATCAGGGCGGTGGTGATGACAATGTCCACCTCCGGTGCCTGGGCACGGAACAAATCCATCTCTTTTTCGATAAATTCCGGTGATGCGGGCTTGGCGTAGCCGCCCTCACTGCCAACAGCCTCATCAAATTCCAACATCAGGAATTCGGCACCCATCGACTCAATCTGTTCGGCAACTTCGGGGCGCACATCAAAGGCCCGGACAATCGCACCAAGCGAGGTTGCGGTACCAATCGCGGCAAGACCGGCAACGCCGGCGCCAATAACCAAAACCTTGGCAGGTGGAACCTTGCCAGCGGCGGTGATTTGTCCGGTGAAAAACCGGCCAAACTGGTTGCCGGATTCGATCACAGCGCGGTATCCGGCGATGTTCGCCATTGATGACAGCGCGTCCATCTTCTGGGCGCGGCTGATCCGGGGCACCATGTCCATGGCGATGGCATTCGTGCCGGCTTTTTTGAAACTTTCGAGCAATTCGGGGTTTTGCGCTGGCCAGAAAAAGCTGATCACCGTCTGACCGGAACGCATGAGCTTGGCTTCGGCTGCATCAACGCCGCGGACTTTTGTCACAATGTCTGCGTCTTTCCATAGCGCAGCGGCGGTCTTGGCGATGCTGACTCCGGCCTTTTCATAGGCTTCATCGGAAAATCCGGCGGCGCTGCCCGCACCGCTCTGGATTACGCATTCATGGCCGAGCTTTTGAAGCTGTTTCGCGCTATCCGGCGTCATTGCGACGCGCAGTTCGCCCTCGGCGGTTTCTTTAGGCGCTCCAATTTTCATCGCGGGTGTCCATCTCTATTTTGCAGATCTTTTTCAGCCAGCGGATATTCTTTGAACGCACCATCAGATGCAAGTCAAAACAGTTTTGCCGTCACAGTCACAAAATGCTGGGGCTGATCCGTGATACCTACGGACGGTGATTTACTGTAAATGCAGCAGAACGCTTGGCTTAAAAAAACAAAAGCCGCCTGTTGATCAAGGCGGCTTTCATTATCTTTTGTGGACCTGAATACGGCCAGCTTGGTCAATGAGCCTAATAGCCCTCGCGCTCAAGCCGTTTGCGCATGAGTTTACGAACTCTGCGGGTCGATTCGGCAGCTTCGCGCGCCCGGCGCTCAGATGGCTTTTCATAAGCCCGCCGGTTTTTCATTTCGCGGAAAACGCCTTCACGCTGAAGCTTCTTTTTCAGAACCCGCAGCGCCTGATCCACATTGTTGTCTCTAACGGTGACGTACACGTCTTTCACATCCCTTCTAAAGATTGCTGGTTTGCCGTTGCGACAGAAGCGGTGTTCTATCACAAGCCGTTCCGAAATGTAAAGACCCAAGCGGCGGCGCAACATCAACGGTTTTGCGCGTGCCTTCAAAAGACAAAAGGCCGCATGGGGTAGAAATTTTTTTAGGATTATATCATAGTTTACATTGAGTTGAGAGTGGCATTCGAAGATAACTTGGGGCAGCAGCTATGCAGCGCCAACGGGAAGGGCGGCAATGGAAGGCAATCTGTCTGAAGAGGCAGCAGCGATCATAAGGGCGGCGCTACCGCATGTTCCCTTTGATGGGTGGAGCGATGAAGCTCTGCGCGCTGGTGCATCTGATGCGCAAATTGATCCTGATCGGGTTGATGTCTGTTTCCCGGGCGGCGCGATTGACGCCATTGTCGGTTATGTTGCGCTGGCCGACGCCGATATGGTGGCGGCCTATGACGCGCTGGAGACCAAGCCGGAAAAAGTGCATTTGATGATCCGGACTTTGATTTTGATCCGGCTGGAACAATCAGCAATGCATAAGGAAGCGGTGCGCCGTGCGTTGACAACTCTGGCCATGCCGACAAATGCGGCGCCGTCTGCACGAACCCTCTACAGGACAGTTGATTCGATGTGGCGGGCGGCTGGCCAACGCGATACCGATTTTTCGTTCTATACAAAGCGGGCGACATTGGCCGCAGTCTACAGCGCTACCCTTCTGGCGTGGCTTGCTGATTCCAGTGGAGATATGTCGGCTACCGAGGCATTTCTTGACAGACGCCTCAGCGATGTGGCGCGAATCCCGCAGATGACCAGCCCGGCCCGATCAATTTTTGCCGCTGGGCAAAAGCTTGCCGAAGGGCTTGTGAGCGGTGTCGGGCGGCGTACCAAATCCTAAAATCGGCTGAATAAAATAAACTCATCGCCATCTTTATCTGCATCTGAGGCTCTGGTGCCGCAATGCATCTCTGCCGGTTTGTCTGGAAAAATCCCTGCAATCGGGTATAACCGCCTTTTCGATGATTGCCACCACTGACAAGATTCCGTTGCCCTGATGACTTCGGACCAAGAGCCAGAACCATTATGCCAATAAAAGTGCCAGACAATTTGCCAGCCCTCGAGACACTGCATGCCGAGCAGGTTGATGTCATGGCGCAAAAACAGGCGATGCATCAGGACATCAGACCATTGCGCTTGTTGCTGCTCAATCTGATGCCAAAGAAACGGGACACGGAAATCCAGTTTGCCAGGCTTTTTGGCAACACCCCGCTGCAAATAGAAATGATCCTGATGACGACCGCGAGCTACACGCCGCGAAACACGGAACCGGGCTATCTGCGTCGCTTTTATCGGCAGCTTGAAGATGTGCGGGATGAATATTTTGATGCGTTGATCGTCACTGGTGCGCCTATTGAAACGCTGGCATTTGAGGATGTGACCTACTGGCCGGAGCTGGTGGAAATCATGGACTGGTCACGTACGCATTGCTTCCGGCGGCTTGGCATTTGCTGGGGTGCGCAGGCGTTGTTACGGCATTTTCATGAAGTGCCGAAGTTTGAGTTGCCGGAAAAATTGTTTGGCGTGTATGAGCATCAACTTCAAAACGTAACCGGCCGTCTGATGCACGGATTTACCGACCGCTTTCCGATGCCGATCTCGCGCTATACTGAAACACGCGCGCGCGATGTTGAGGCCGCCGGTCTGGATATTTTGGCAGAGGGTGATGGATGCGGCGTTGGCATGGTGCGTGACCCGAGAAGTGGCGATCTGTTCGTGCTGAACCATCTGGAATATGACGCCGAAACGCTGGCCAATGAATACCATCGTGATCATGGCGAGGGGTTGGCAACTTCATTGCCGGTGAACTATTTCCCCGATGATGATCCCAAGCGCACGCCGGTGAATTTCTGGCGGCCTTTTGCGTTTCTGCTGATGAGTAACTGGATCAATGATTTGTATCAGGCAACGCCATTCGATCTGACACGCATAGGGTCCGATGCCTCTGATTGAGTAATGTCTTCAGGATTTTCAGGGGCGCGTCTGCGTTTCAATTTGACGGTTTGTATGCCCCATTTTGCGACCTGTTTTGGCTTCGGCCTTGCCATAGAGATGGACATGCGTGCCCGCTGAGGCCAGCAATTCAGGCAGCTTTCCCATATCTTCGCCAAGCAAATTGTCCATCTGCCATTGGCCGTAGGTGGTGGTTGCCCCAAAGGGCAGGTCACACAGCGTACGGGCAAGCTGGGTGAATTGGCTGGTCGCGCAGCCTTCGATTGTCCAGTGAAAGGAATTGTGAGGCCGCGGGGCAATCTCGTTGAACAACAGTCGACCATCCGTGGTGATGAAGGCCTCAAGCGCCAACACGCCAAAAAGGTTCAGCGCATCGGCAAATCGTGCGACCGCTTCCTGCCCTGTAGTGACAATATTGTCATCCAGTGGCGCCGGTGCCACGGATGTGGCCAGAATTCCGCCTTCATGATGGTTCAGGCTGGCCGGGAAGTGGCTGATTTCACCATGTCTGTTTCTTGCGACAAGAAAGCTTGCCTCTGCAGCAAAATCGACCATTTCCTCGAGAATGGCATCATCGGTGCCAAGGCTGGCAAAGGCGGCGTCCAAATCATCTGACGGATTGATCCGGACTTGCCCTTTGCCGTCATAGCCAAGTGTGCAGGTTTTCAGAATGCAAGGACGACCATGTGCACGCATCGCTGATTTCAGATCATCTGCATTCGAGATTGGCCAGAATTGTGGTGTGTCGATCCCAAGTTCACGCGCCAGGTTTTTTTCGCGAATGCGATGCTGGGCGGTGTGCAGCGCGGCCTCACCCGGGCTTGCTGGACAATGCGCCGCCAGCAGAGGCATCACACTTGCCGGAACATTCTCAAATTCGCTTGTCACGACATCCACCGATGCGGCAAAGGCAGTCAAAGCCGCCACGTCATCATAGGACGCGCGGGTTGCCTTGTGCGCGACCTCACCGGCCGGGCTGTTATCGGCGTCTGGGGCATAAATGTGGGCGCGGATACCAAGTTCGGCAGCAGCAATTGCCAGCATTCGGCCAAGCTGTCCACTGCCAAGGATGCCGATGGTTTTCAGCGGGTTGTTCGATGCCTCACTCATGATGGCGTTTCGGCCACATCACCGCTCTGCTTGCTGCGCCAATCGATCATCTGGCGGGTTAAAGCAGGGTTATTGAGGGCCAGAATCTGCACGGCCAAAAGCGCGGCATTTCGTGCCCCGGGGGCGCCGATCGCGAGTGTGCCAACAGGCACGCCTGCCGGCATTTGAACAATCGAAAGCAGGGAGTCCATGCCCTTCAGCGCAGCAGATTCCACCGGCACACCAAGAACAGGAAGATGCGTATGGGCCGCCAGCATGCCGGGCAGATGCGCCGCGCCACCGGCACCGGCGATGATAACGCCAAAGCCGTCTTCGTGAGCCCCTTCGGCAAATTGCGAGAGACGCTGTGGCGTGCGATGCGCCGAGATGATCTTCACTTCATATTCGACATCGAAGCCGTCAAGAATGTTGGCCGCTTCCTGCATGGTTTTCCAATCCGACTGGCTGCCCATGCAGATGGCAATTCGGGCGCCGCCGGTGGTCGAAGAGGCGGGGTTTGTTGAGTTACTTTTGGCCATTATCAATATCCCACTTGGGTAGAGGTCCGGATTGTTATGCCGCCTTCACCAGCCTGCCTCAGGCAATGATGTCGGGCAAAATGCGACTTCTGAGTATGGTCATCTCATCCTTGATCACCAGCTTGCGCTTTTTCATGCGCTGCAATTTCAACTGGTCAAAGGGTTTGTCTTCAGAGAGCCGCTCAATCACATCATCAAGATCACGATGTTCTGACTCAAGCGCGTGAAGCTTTGCCATCAGCGCCGTTTGCCCATCGGTGGTTTTCTCATCTGTCACGACACCCTCCACGAAGGTTAGCCGATGTTTTGCAGCGTCCGCTTGCGCGGTCTGGGTCTATGGCAGCTCGCTCAACTCACTGACCTGGGCTTCGACCTGGGTTGATCCACCAGCCTTTTCAATGGCGGCGTCCAAATCGACCTGTGTACACAATCCAAGCATCGCCGGATGCTTTGCAGTGATGTTGGCGATGTTCCAATGTGTGCGCTCACGAATCTTGCCGATGGTCTCTTTTGTGGTGCCGATCAGCTTTACGATTTGTGAGTCTTTCAACTCGGGATGATGCTTGACCAGCCAGGCAATGCCATCGGGCTTGTCGCCGCGGCGCGCAACAGGAACATAACGTGGCCCCTTGGTACGCCGGTTTGGTGTCGGCAAATCGGACTCGGCGAGCACAAGGCGGGCTGTCGGGTCCTGCTCACAGCGGGCGATTTCTTCGCGGGTCAACTGCCCATTTTGAATCGGGTCATAGCCTTGAATGCCAATGCCTGCCTCGCCATCGGCGATTGATTGCACTTCAAGTGGATGCAGATTGCAAAGGGCGGCGATCTGTTCAAACGACAATGATGTGTTGTCGATCAGCCATACGGCCGTTGCTTTGGGCATAAGAAGCTGGGTCATGTTTTGTCACCTTGTGTCTTGCCAAATATCCTATCGGTTGCTCACAGGGCGGGCGCGGGGCACACGACCTGGGCGATTTCACTTTACGAATTGAAGTGGAAACATCGCCTTTATACGCTGAATAACTCCTGATTGCAAAGCCCCCCTTTGCCAGCACCGGTCAAAAATGTACATAATATGGACCGCACAGCGGTCAGAAACAGCGGAGGTGAGAAATGGATGATGAACTGGAGGCCATGAAACCGGCTGGCGCAGTCGCCGAAATGGAGCGCTGGAACCGTGAGGATCTTGAAGCCTATATTTCGACAATGAAGGCAGAAATCTCGCGCGTAGAGGCTATTCTGGCGCAAAAGCAGGATGTGAATGCGGCGGCGGCGGCGTTATTTGGCGGTGCCTTAGATAAAGAGTGAATTGAAAAGGTGGGTCTAGGTGCCTGTGTCAGTGCGCGCAGGCTTTGGCAAAGGGTGCATCCAGTCGGCAATGGCCAGCTTCGCCGGTGCATCGCCCACCATGATCGGCGCTTCGGTTTCAAGGGCGTGATGTATTTCCGATAATTTAAGAAGTGCCAGACAGGCAGTGCCCGCTTTGCCGCTTGCCGCCGTTTTGCTGCTGGCAACAATATTGCCGTCCAAGGTGATATCTGTATCCGGCAGAGGCGCTGTTGTGGCATCGATGACAAGTGGCACCAGACGGCGTTTGACCAAGCCACGGTAATGCGTGCGCGCGGTGACTTCCTGACCGACATAGCAGCCTTTTTGAAAATCGACCGCGCCAAGCGCGTCAAGACCGGCCTCAAGCATGAGTGCGCGCTCAGGCGTGAGGTCCACTGGCCCTTCCGGAACGCCGGCAAGAATGCGCCGCAGATGCCAGTCAGACACATCGCCCGCAACGCCAATTTCGGCAAAAGGCGGTTTTGCATCCATCGGGCCAAACCATCGCAGGCCGAGCGTTGGATGGCGCGGATCGGCAAAACCCCGGTCAGTCAAATCACTGCCTGTGTCTGCATCGCCGCCCCAGCAAATCCACAACTGCAGATCATCGATAACGGCAATGTCAATCGGGCGGCGCAGTCGATAGCGCCGGAGCCTTGTGAAAAGATCGGCGACTCCGTCCAATGCCATTTCAATGATATAGCAGTCGTCCATATCCTCACACGCGGCGCGGTGATAGATCATCATGTCATGCAGGATGCGCCCTTGCGGCGTGAGCAAAGCCCCCGGCGCGCAATGGCCAGCGGCAATCAGGTCAATATTGGCGGTCAGCAGGCCCTGCAGGAATGCGCCAGCCTCATCACCGGCAATCCTGATAAAGCCTCTGTCCGGGCAGGGCGCATAAAAAACAGGGTCTGGTGAATGGCTCATCTGCAATCTTCCTGCTGGTGAAAGCGATCCATATGGCTATTTTTCATGACGCACCGTGCCATGATAGCGGGCAATGTAAAAATGCCGTTTGCGGGCCCAGAAACAGCGATCCTTGGCCGGGATAATTTCGCGAAAATCCGCTTTGTCGGCAAAGCTGAATTTCTGTGTGCAGCCAAAATAGCGGACCGTGATCCAATTTTCCCCAAGCGTAAGTTCGCCGCGATCCTGACTCTTGATCGTGACCCCTGAACGATCACGGGCAAAACATTGGCCCACCTTGCCGCCCCGGCATTCGCGCTCATCGGAATCGGTGACGCGGATATAGGTAAGGCGGCCATCCTCAAAGCGAAACCCCTCATCGTCAAACATCGCGCACCCATCATGTGGGGCGCTCCGGCTCTTTGCGTATTCACAGGTAAACCATGTGCCCGACCAAATATCGCCTGCGTCATTCGCCGAGGCTGGCGACAAGGGTGCGCCAGTGGCAATCAACAGCAGCAGGAATAGGAATATGCGGCGCATGCGGGCGATCCTGACGGCGGGAAATGAGCGCGAAAACACCAAATTTTACTGGCTGATCGGTGGTGCCGCAAGCCGCAAAAAAACCAGCGCACTGATTTGAGCGACCAGAGCAAGCACGATGTTAAGCCCCATCAACGCCGGCATTCCATAGCCATTATCGATCAACAATCCCATGACCATCGGCGAGAGCGCCGAGGCAAATACACCGACTGGCAAGAATACCGATTTGATTTCCCCAAGATATCTTGTGCCGTAGAGCTCGGCGATGATCGCGGTGAGCGCACTGAACGGCATGCCCGCGGCAAGACCGAATAATGCAAAGAACATCGGTACCCCAAAGCTGGAATCACCAAGCCACAAGGACGTGCAGGCAATTGTCGTTGGCAGCATCGTATGCGCCGCCACGCGCAGCGCGGTGAAGCGGTCAACCAGCTGGCCTGACGCCAAGGTGCCGAGAATGGCAAAGCCTGCATAAAGAACATAGTAGGTCGTCCAGGATTCCAGCGACACGTCCTTCAATTCAGCAAGATGGATCTGGTGAAACAGCAAGCCGGTGATGGTGAAATTGGGCACCGTGAACAAGCCAATAAGGCCAAACCAGAACCTGCGATCACGAAGCATTGCCTGTCGCCGCCAATGCGCGATGCCGTCAATCATCACGATAGAGGCGCTGGTGGTGTCGGCTGTCTCGGCTGTATCTGTTGTCGCGGCCTGCTTTTCGGCCTTTTCCTGAAGCGCCTCGAGACCGCCACCATCCTGAAAGCGTGTTCGCTGCGTCAGGTAGCGGATATTCGGCGCCAGCGCCAGTGCAAGGCCTATCGGCAGAACCAGCCATACCTGCCGCCAGTCAATCAGGGTGAGCAGGGCAACCACTGAAATAGGGCCGATGGATTCGGCGACATTGATCCCCATCTGGGCGATCGACAACGCCCGCCCGCGCGCCGCAACATAGCGCCGCGCCATCGCGGTGGAATAGACATGCGTCATCATCCCCTGACCGCACAATCGCAGCATATAAAGCCCGCAAATGAGTGTAAGCACCGAAAACACCTGACTGAACAGCATTGCCGCGACGCATAATGCCGACAGCACGATCAGCGCCAGCTTTTCAACGCGCATCACATCGGCAAGCTTGCCGACCCATAAAAGGCTGATCGCACTGCAGGTGGTGGCGATTGCGTAATAGGTGCCGAACTCGCCATGGCTCAGCGACAATTCGGCCCGGATGTGACCGGAAAACAGCGAAATGAAAAAGGTCTGGCCAAGTGACGAGCAAAAGGCCATCGCCATGCCAAACAGAAGGAAACGCCACTCAACCGAAATGAATTCGCGGGTCGAGGCAGGCGTCATGCTGGCTGGTAAATCGTTCATGAGACTGAATACATGATCATGCGCCGGATTTCAGCACGCCCCCGGCGCCACGGCAAGAGGGAATCAGTCATTCAAGAACCGCATTGTGGCTATGGAATCCTTGCCTGTGGAGGATGTCGTGCCATGGCCTGAAGAACGGATGCCAAATTATTCGCGTTGCCTTGAAATCACATATTTCACACCATAAATAAAACGCATGCAAAAAGCCTGTTGCATAAATTTATCGTCAATAAAGGCTGATGCCATCGCGGGTGGGTGCCATCTTTTCCCGCGCGTCTGGCAGATGCCCTGCTGAAATTGGCGATAGGTTTGCAGCAAGGCAGACGATCCGGTGCATCGCCGGACGGTGATTTATGATATGATGCAACCAGCATTGGTGACCGTCATCATGTTCAAACCGCCGAACAGGATGCTGCCGGATTCGTCGTTAGATGAAGGGATTGTGAGTCATGCAAACAGATAAATTTACCGCGCTTGTGCGCAATGCCATGGTCAGTGCCCAGAATGCGGCGCTGGCGGCTGATCATCAGAAATTGACGGCGATGCATCTGCTTTCGGCGTTGCTTGGTGACGACAATGTCATGGCGCGTAGTCTGATCGGGCGCGCTGGTGGTGATCTGGGCGCTTTGCAGGCAGGCCTTGCCAAGGCACTGGCGGCGATCCCGGCGGTTACCGGCGGTGGTGCCGACCAGATGCAGCTGGATATGGAGCTTGCGCGCATCTTGCAGGCGGCTGAGGGTGAGTCGAAGGCGCTGAAAGATTCGTTTCTGGCGGTTGATGCGCTGCTGATCGCGATGGCGAAAAGCAAGGGTGACACTGGCAAGATCATGCGCGATGCCGGCATTGATGCACAGCGTCTCTCGCAGGCTGTTGTCGAAAGCCGCAAGGGCCGCACTGCCGACAGCGACATGGCCGAGGAAGCGCATGAGGCGCTTGGCAAATTCACCACTGACCTGACTGATGCGGCGCGCAATGGCAAGCTTGATCCGGTGATCGGGCGCGAGGCCGAGGTGCGCCGTGCGATTCAGATTCTGGCGCGCCGGACAAAGAATAATCCGGTCTTGATCGGCCAGCCCGGTGTTGGCAAGACGGCCATTGCCGAGGGGCTTGCCCAGCGTATTGTGAATGGCGATGTGCCACAGGCGCTGGCTGACAAGTCGCTGTTGTCGCTGGATATGGGGGCGCTCGTTGCCGGTGCGAAATATCGCGGCGAATTCGAAGAGCGATTGAAGTCTGTCCTGAAAGAGGTTCAGTCACGCGATGGCGAGGTCATTCTGTTCATTGACGAGATGCACCAGCTTGTCGGCGCTGGCAAAACCGATGGCGCGATGGATGCCTCAAATTTGCTCAAGCCCGCATTGGCGCGCGGCGAGCTTCGCTGTATTGGCGCTACGACGCTTGATGAATATCGCCAATATGTGGAAAAAGACGCGGCCCTGACCCGCCGTTTCCAGCCGGTGTTTGTTGATGAACCAACGGTTGAGGATACGGTTTTTGTCCTGCGTGGCCTGAAAGAGAAATATGAGCTTCACCATGGCGTGCGGATTACCGATGATGCGCTGATCGCGGCGGCGCGGCTGTCGCATCGCTATATTGCCGAGCGCTTTCTGCCGGACAAGGCGATTGATGTCATGGACGAGGCGGCAAGCCATCTTCGTATCCAGTCTGACAGCAAACCTGCCGAGCTGGATACGGCGGACCGGCAGATCATTCAGCTGAAGATCGAACAGGCGGCACTGCAAAAGGAAAATGCCAAGGCATCGGAAAAGCGGCTTGCGGCGATTGCCAAGGAATTGGCCGAGCTGCAGGCAAAGTCTGACGAGCTGACGGCTGCATGGGATGCGGTGAAGGCGCGGATGGCGGAAGTTGGCCGGTTGCAACAGGCGCTGGAAGACCAGCGGCACCGGCTTGAAGTTGCGCAGCGCGAAGGCAGGCTGGAGGTGGCGGCCGAATTGACCTATGGCACCTTACCGGCGCTGGAGCGCGAGCTGACCGCGGCGAAGAATGCAGTGGCGCAATCGCAACTTGTCGATGAAGAGGTCACGGCCCCGCATATTGCCGCCGTCATCAGCAGCTGGACCGGTATTCCGGTTGACAAGATGCTTGAGGGTGAGCGCGAAAAGCTGTTGCAGATGGAGGCCATCATCGGTGAGCGGATCATCGGCCAGTCCGAGGCGGTGTCTTCAATATCCAACGCGATCAGGCGGTCTCGTGCCGGTCTGTCCGATCCGAACCAGCCGATGGGCAGTTTCCTGATGCTGGGCCCGACCGGCGTTGGCAAGACCGAAATGGCCAAGGCCCTAGCCAGCTTCCTGTTTGATAATGACGGCGCGGTGCTGCGTATCGACATGTCTGAATATATGGAAAAGCACTCGGTCGCGCGGTTGATTGGCGCGCCGCCGGGATATGTCGGCTATGAAGAGGGCGGCAGCCTGACCGAAGCGGTTCGCCGTCGGCCCTATCAGGTTGTGCTGTTTGACGAGATTGAAAAGGCCCATCCCGATATTTTCAATGTGCTGTTACAGGTGCTTGATGAAGGCCATCTGACCGATGGCCAGGGACGGCGTGTGGATTTTGCCAATACGCTGATCCTGTTGACTTCGAATATCGGGGCCGAGCATCTGTTGGCGTTGCGTGATGATGATGACAGCGATATGGCGCGTGATGCGGTGATGGCCGATGTGCAATCCACTTTCCGGCCGGAATTTTTGAACCGGCTTGACGAGGTGTTGCTGTTTCATCGGCTCTCACAGCATGACATGGGCGCGATTGTCAGCATCCAGTTTGCCCGACTTGCCGCGCGGCTTGCCGAACGCGGTGTCGTGTTACGGCTTGATGATGCGGCGGCGGACTGGTTGGCCCGCCGCGGCTATGATCCGCAATTCGGCGCGCGTCCGTTACAGCGTGTGATCCAGAATGCGGTGCAGAACCCGTTGGCCGAGGCGCTGTTGTCGGGTAAGTTTGGCGATGGCGATCTGGTTGAGGTGCGGCTTGACGCAAGCAGTGACCGGATTGTCTTTGGCTATGGCAAGCCGTCAGAAGATGGTGGCATGACCGCCACCCTGTCTGATGCGGCGGGCGATGCTGCCGGCACCGCATAAAACGCGGTGCCGCGCGGCAGGCCATACGCCACAAGCATTACGCCAATTGGGGGGCGCACCATGAAGCTGGAATTTCATCATATCAATTATGTCTCGAAGGACGTCGACGCCTTGCAAGATTTTTATGTCGATGTTCTGAAGATGGACCCCATCGCCCCACAGAATTTTCCGCGGACTGATGCCGATGACAAATCCGGCTATGACGGCAAGATCAAATTTGCCACCGAAGGCAGCATGCAAATGCACCTTGCCGAGCGTGACCTCGATGTGGCGGTCAGGAATGGCCAGCATATCAACCCGGTCGAGCGCGGCCATATCGCCTTTCGCACCGACGATATAGAGGCGTTCAAGACGCATCTTCGCGACAAGGGCATTGCCTTTGCCGATTATGGAACCGCTTTTGCCAAGGAATGGTATCAGATCTTCTTTTATGACCCCGAAGGCAATATCATCGAGGTCCATCAGCAAATCATCGGCGGTCAGGATGGCGACTAGTGCGGCGGCTAATGGGGTGGTGATTAGGGCGCTCGTTGTCAGCGCAGGTGATTAGAAGAACAAAAAAAATACTGCCCGCAAAATCAGATCATCATGCGGTTTGGTCTTTGCCCTGCTGTGCCAGAACGATCAGGATCCCGGCAAAGATGATCAAGCCTATTCCGGCGATGCTCAGCATGCCCGGGATCACGCCCCAGAACGCCCAGCTGAAAATTCCGACAGAGATCAGATAGGCATATTCATAGATCGCGGCATAGCTTGTTTGGGCGATTTGATAGGCTCGCGTCATCATTGAAAGTGCCAGACAAGCCCCTGCCGCAATCACCCCCATCCAAATCCAGAACTGACTATCAACCGCTTGCCAGCCCTTGTACAGAAAGGGTGCCTGCGTGATCAATTCTTCTGAGACAGGAAACACCGTTAATCCCGTGGCGAAGATGCCGCCGCACAGGCCGATGGCGACGATAAAGCTCATCAGGATGGCAAGCGGGCTCTCATCGCTGAGGTATCTGAAGGTGATGATTGATCCCAACGCATAGGAGGCACCCGATAGAACCGGTAGCAGATGATAGAGGGAAAAGCCTTCGCCTCCCGGCCGCAGAACCAACAACACCCCGCAGCTTCCCGTGATGACGGCTGAAATCCGCCGCCAGCCAATGCGTTCTTTCAGGAATATGACCGAGAACAGTAGAACAAATATCGGCGAGGTGAATAATCCTGCACCTGCCTCGGCGATTGGTATCATCGGCAGGACACTGAAATACAGGAAGATGGCGACAACCATGAAAAATGTTCTGACAAGAACCGGCTTCCACAATTTTGGGATAATTGAAAGCCCAAGCAGCTTTCCAAGAAGCGCAACCATGAAAACGGCGAAAAGAGACCGGCTGAAATGGAATTGGCCAACGCCCACATCATCCGAGACGAGCATGGTCAAATTGTCCGAGAAGCCGAAAATAGAAATGCCGACGACAAGCAGGATGGCACCTTGGCTTGCAGGTGAGATGTTCGCGTGCCACGCCATCATCAATTTCCAATCCGCGTTTAGACCTTATCCGGCTAACACTTGATCGCTATTTCAGATGTTTGTCCAGATGTGCAAACACCCGTTCCCGACTTTTTTTGTTGGCTTCCGGATCAATCTTTGCCTCCCACATTCTTCCGGTGGCAGGGATAAAGCCGATTTTTTTCCAGTCTTTTACCTCGACATCAAATGAATGATGCGCATTCGGATAGATGAATATCTCGAGATTTTCATTTTTACGAAACCCTGTCTCGCACCACATCACCTCTGCCAACGCATCCAATTTGCCCAGATGCAGTTGGACCGGCACATAGGGCAGGTCCGGAGTGCCGCCGAACGGGATGCCGCAGCCGGGGTAATAAGACACCAGCGCGCCGAAGATGGACAAATCATATCCCTCGGCCAGCTTCAGATTTTTTAGCATTCTTGTGTTGGCAAGAAGATTGACGCCCGATCCACCCTGGCTGAAGCCGATAACGCCTAATTTGCCCTTGTGCCATTGTTGCGCCATGACCCAGCTGGCCGTAGCCAGCATATCTTTGACGCGCTCTTCTGGCACGGTCCTGATATCGACCTTGGAAACATGCGGTTCGACACCCTTTTCGGTGAAATGGTCGATCATGGCCACATTGTAACCAGCCTCAATCAATGACGCGGCCCAATTCCTTTGATGTTTCCAGAGACCGCCACTCCCATGCGATAGTATGACCGTTGGCGCGGGTGCTGGCCCGGCCAGTTGTACTTCAATCGA
Source organism: Alphaproteobacteria bacterium (assembly GCA_038147495.1). Taxonomy (GTDB): domain Bacteria; phylum Pseudomonadota; class Alphaproteobacteria; order Puniceispirillales; family Puniceispirillaceae; genus MED-G116. Next base: position 144,237 of record JAYQTT010000015.1, read on the forward strand.
GAAACGCCCGGGTTGTGTGTGGATTATGGGCTGGCTGGAGTTTTTTTCGGCCACATCTGCGGGTGTTGCCGCCGCCTTGAGATGTTGATTCGGCCCACGCCATCCCGCCGGTGACCAGTGACAGCGCAAAAGCCAATGAAATAATGATCGATCTAAACGGCATTGTTGACCTCAAAATTCGTAAATACCCTATTAACATAATAATCAGAAATGCACATCGCCAACCGCGCTGGATCATGCTTATCCAAATGTTGCAAATGCTCTTCCCATGGCTTCTCACTGCCCAGGCCTATCACAGGTGCTGAACGACTTTTCTACATCAAATTGGACAGAACCATTTCTGTTTCGACAACGGCAACCCCCCGTGCCTTTGCGAATGTTTCCCAAACATTTCGGATTTCCACCATATCCTCACCCCCCAACAACACGGTGGTGTCGCACGGTCCTGTAAGAGCCCATGCGTTGATGATGTTCTTGTATGTCGGAAAGGTTTTGGCAAGTTCGTAACAATCACTTTCGGTGGTGAATTTGATTCTCAGAAACGCGAGGAGACGATATTTTTGGCGTGGGTGATCTACCGGCTTTCCGTTGTTGGTTGTGATTGTGTAACCGCCGATAACACCTGTGTCTTCCAACCGCCTGATCCTGTTGGTCAGGGCTTGCCGAGAGATGCCGCATCTATCAGCAAGTTGCGCGTATGTTATGCGTGCATTCGCCTTCAATTCGGAAATGATTTTGCTGGTGATGCTATCCACGTTGCGTTCTGCCCTGAATCCTCTGCCATTGCGTTGCGTTTTGATTGAAATGGACGCTTTTGCAATCTGGTTGGGTCGATTTGTTTCTCTATGCTTCTGATTGAATTGAAACTTTGAAACACTGCACTGTGATGATGGTGACAAATGTATATGGAAATAAATGAAATCTCAAAGAGGTTTCCTGACCCCAAAAGCTGGCAACGGGTTGTTATCACTGCGTTTGAGGGCATCACCTTTGATCGCGAGAAACGCAGTGACTGATTTGAAAAAAGATATTTCAGTGATCTCTGGCACCGCGCTGATGTTGAATATTGTGATCGGGGCAGGGCGTTAGTTTTGCCGGGTCTTGCTTTCAAATTGGTTGGCGATGCGGCAATTTACTCTTGGGTGGCATGCGCGGTTATTGCGATTACGCTTTTGCTCGTGTTTGTAATCATGGGCCAGTGGTATCCGGATGCTGGTGGCGTTTCTCATTTTGTGCAGCGCGCTTTGGAAATCGGGCCTATGTGATGGCATCGCTGATTTTCCTTGGTGCGGTGTTGTTTGGTTTGCCATCAATTGCTCTGACGGGTGGCATTACTCGCCAGCTACATCGAAGCGCCGCCGTCATTTTTGGGCCTCGTGCTTATCACAGTCGCTACGGTGATCAATTTCCTGCCAACATCCGCGGCGACAAAGGTGACGACAGTCATTGCCTCCGGGATATTATTGATTTTGATCAGTGCTGTTGTCATTGGGCTGTATGGATTGGATTTGGCAAATCTGGGGTAAATTTGCTGCGCCTCTGGAGTGCGTCCAACAACGCTTTTTTGCCTTTCATGATGTTGTTCTTTGCGTTCACCGGTTGGGAAGTCGCGGCAGGAATATCCGAGGAATTCAAAAGGCCTGAAATTGATTTTCCCAGAGCAATGTTTTGCTCGTTTTCTCATTGTCTGCACATTGTATTTTATGATGGCATTTGTGGTTCAGGCGAACCCGACAGCGTCTTCTCATGAGACAGCTTTTGTATCAATCGTAGAAACAGGTTGGGCCAGTTTGGCGGTGTGATCATATCAATTTCCGCCGCGCTGATCATTCTGGCTAACCTTACCGCAGCCATCTGGGCAGTATCCAGAATGGTTTTCTCTCTTGGCCGCGAGGGTGTATTGCCGATCAAGTTGCAGGTAAGAGACAGTGGCAGCCCGGT
>JAYQTT010000016.1:0-463762 GCA_038147495.1 Alphaproteobacteria bacterium
TCATCGTACGTCGGTTAAACTTCTTCGTCATAATTCAATCCTCTCCTAAGCTGCGAGTTCGAGTTGATCTCTCTTTTGCCAGCTAACCTTGACCGAATCACCAACCTCAACTTTAAGCTTGGCGAATTCTGCATCTGTCTGGCTTACAATCAGATTTCCTCCGGCGCCGTCGGACACTTTTAACCTGACGGTTGCGCCCATAAATTCAATGGCGCCAATCTGACTATTCCCATTCGGTGTGATTTTTATACGATCTTCGCGCACTGCGTATGTTTTTTGACCGTCTTTTATAACGTTGTGGCCACCGATAAAATTCGCCACAAACGCATTCCGTGGTTTGTTGAAAATCTCCATTGGCGTGCCGGTTTGCTCAACGATCCCGTCATTCATCACAAGGACCACATCGGCAAGCGCCATCGCTTCATCCTGACTGTGTGTGACATGGATGAAGGAAATACCCAACCGCCTTTGAAGTGTTTTCAATTCCGCTCTCATTTCAATGCGCAGGAACGGATCAAGCGCAGAAAGAGGCTCATCAAGAAGAAGGATCTTGGGCTCGGTGATCAATGCCCTGGCAAGTGCAACACGCTGCTGTTGCCCCCCGGACAATTGATCAGGAAACCTGTCGGCCAAGGCATCAAGCTGCACACTTTGAAGCATGACCAAGGCGCGCTCATGCCGCTCGGCCTTTGCCACACCCATGATTTTCAGCGCAAAGGCGACATTGTCGATCACGCGAAGATGTGGAAACAACGCATAGCTCTGAAACATCATCGAGGTCGGTCTTGTCGCCGGTGCCGCATCGGAAACATCGTCTCCATGGATCAAAACGGAACCCGAACTTATGGTCTCATGTCCGGCAATCATCCGCAAAAGCGAGGTCTTGCCACAACCTGAAGGCCCCAAGAGGCAACAATATTGTGCTTCTGCCAATTCCAGATCAACGCGCCGAACGGCGATTGTCTCTCCGTATTTCTTTTGAAGGCCTATAAGCTCTAAACTATTGGGGGTTTTATTCTTACTCACGGAGGCACCGACATTCACTATTTCTCTGACACGAGGCTAGCCGGTCGGTGGCAGAGCGACAAGAAGATTCTTCGCATCAACACCATGTGAAAAATGGCCGGTATCTCTTTTTACCTCTCATTGCAGTGCGAGCCTCTCAAGCCCAAAACGTCACGATCTCCACGATCAGGCAACCGAATGAAATTCAATTTGCCTTTTCCCTGACACACTCCATAATTACTCAGGTTTGTTATTTTTTTCCGGGTGTTACCATTATTAATATCGTTGTTCCCATGGCAGGTGCCGGCTCCAGATTTTCAGAAGCTGGTTATGCTCTTCCAAAACCTTTGATCGATGTTTGCGGCAAGCCGATGATTGAAATTGTATGCCGCAACCTTGCGCCATCCTGCCCGCACCGTTTCATCTTCATATGCCAGAATCAGCACCTGCAGGATCACGGCCTTGGTGATCTTCTTCAGAGAATCGCGCCAAACTGCAATGTGATCGGCATCGATGGTGTTACTGATGGGGCCGCCTGCACCGTGTTGCTTGCACGTGCGCTGATTGATAATGACCAGCAGCTGATGATTGCCAATTGCGATCAATTCATCGACATAGATATCGATGATTATCTGAATGCCTTTGATGTCACCACCAGCCACGGCATGGTAATGACGATGACAGCATCGGACGACAAATGGTCCTTTGTGCGGTTGAATGACGCCGGACATGTCACCGAATTACGTGAAAAACAGCCAATATCGGATGAAGCGACAGTCGGCATCTATAATTTTGCAACTGGCGCTGAATTTGTTGCCGCGGCCGATGCCATGATCAGCAAGAATATCCGCACAAATAACGAGTTCTATGTCGCTCCCGTTTATAATGAGATGATCGCTGCTGGCCAACTCATTGATATTTTCAATATCGGCGCAGTCGGAGATGGCATGTATGGGCTTGGAACGCCTGCGGACCTCGATGCATTTCTGCAAACCGACATCGCCGCCAGACTCGCTAAGGTCAGCTGATGAAGATTCTCTCACATCGCGGCTATTGGCATGATCCATCGGAAAAAAATACCGAGCTTGCCTTTCGCAGATCATTCTCGCTTGGGTTTGGCACGGAGACCGATATCCGCGACTCCAACGGCGATCTGGTAATTTCGCATGACATGCCTCGCGGGGACGAAATGCGCCTCGATGAATTTCTGGCACTGGCGGCCAGCTATTGTGACTCCGCGCCTATCACACTTGCCTTGAACATCAAATCAGATGGCTTGCTTGATGTGTTAGAGACCGCATTGCAGCGTTATCCGCAGCTTGATCCTTTTGTCTTTGACATGTCGATCCCGGACAGCCGCGCCTATCTGAATTCACCGTTGCCGGTATATATGCGGATGAGCGAGGAAGAACCTGTCGCCGCCTGGCTTTCAAAAGCTGAAGGCGTTTGGCTTGATGCGTTTTCCAGCGTTTGGTACGACGCAGGCGTAATCAACGACCTGCTCGCCAAGAACAAGCAAATTTGCATTGTGTCACCGGAACTTCATGGCCGTGATGCAATGGATCTCTGGCCTTTGTTGGAAGCCTTCAAACATCATCACGCGGTAACTCTATGCACCGATATACCGGAAGCTGCCGTCGATTTTTTTGCCGGGACGTAACGGACCATGAGCCTGATAAAAGCTGTTTTATTTGATATGGATGGGGTGCTGATTGATGCGCGTGAATGGCATTATCTGGCCCTGAACAGGGCGCTTCAGCTGTTTGGCAAGGAAATTTCCCGTGAGGATCATCTGGCCAATTTTGACGGATTGCCAACCCGCAAGAAACTTGAGCGTCTGAGTGTTGATCGAGGCCTGCCGACCGAACTGCATGAATTCATCAATGATCTGAAACAGAAGCATACATTCCATATCGTCAATGAACATTGCCACCCGAACTTTCGTCACGAATATGCGCTGTCGAGACTAAAAGCCGATGGATATAAGCTGGCCCTGTGTTCCAACTCGATCCGGCGCAGCGTTGATCTGATGATGGAACTGTCCAACCTCAAGCAATATTTCGATGTCACTTTATCCAATGAGGATGTGACACATTCAAAGCCACACCCGGAAATCTATCAATTGGCGATGAAAAAACTCGGCATGACAGCTGAAAATTGTCTGATTGTTGAGGACAATGACAATGGAATAAAGGCGGCAACCGCCGCGGGTGCCTGGCTGTTGCGTGTTGGCTCGCCGCAAGATGTAACGCATGACGCCATCAGACATGCCATCCAGAAAAGCGAAAAAGACGCGATGCGTCTCGAAGGGCAGGACAGCTGATGGCGTTGAGCATTTTGATCCTCGCCGCAGGACGGCACGAAGCAGACAGCATCTCGCCGGTTTATCTGGCCGAACATGGTGGCGAGACCATTCTGGAATTGATTTTCAAGAAATATCTGGCCTTGAGTCCGGCGGACATCGCGATTTGTTTTTTGAAATCGGATATTCAGAAATTCAATGTCGATCGCGCCGCCACATTGCTTTGTCCAGATGTCAGGATCGTTGAGATTGAGCAAGATACCGGTGGGTCGGGATGCACGGCACTGTTCGCCGCATGTCAATTGCCCCAAGACAATGAATTGATGATCGTCAGTGCAAATGAATTCATCAATGTCGATTTGGCACCGGTTTTGGACGGGTTCCGAGACCGCCAGCTTGATGGTGCCACGCTGACCTTTCAATCGACCAATCCACGTTATTCATTTGTGAAAATGAATGAAGACGGACAGGTTGTTGAAGTTGCCCAGCAAAGCCCGATCAGCACGCATGCGACGGTCGGTCTGTTCTGGTATGCGAGAGCAGGCGACTTTGTTGATGCGGCGCAAAAAATGATCGTCAAAAATGCCAGAACAAACGACTTTTTCTTTCTTGCGCCAGCGTTTAACGAAATGATCCTCGATAATAAATATATTGGCACAACGCCCATTGATAAGGCTTATTACTGGCCAGTAAAAACAGCCGCACAGCGCAAATTGCTCGAGGAAGACCAGACATGAAAAAAGCACAGCTAGACGACATGTTCAAAGGCTGGTTTGTTGGCGATTTCAACCCGACAGCCTTTTCCACCGACCAATGCGAGGTGGCGGTAAAGACCTATAAAGAAGGCGACAGCGATGCGGCGCATTACCACAAGCTTGCGCATGAAATAACACTCGTTCTGAACGGAACGGTCAGCATGCTGGATCAAACCTGGCAGTCTGGAGACATCGTGGTCATTGAACCCGGCGAAGTGTCATCTTTCACCGCTTTGACTGATGCCACACTTGTCGTTGTCAAAGTTCCCGGCGCAAAGGATGACAAATATCTTGCCGACTGATGCCTAGAGGCTGGTGATCTCACCGCGCGCCAGCGCCGCCTCAAACTTCTGCTGATTTCCCTGCCATAAGGCATCATAAGGCGCCCCGACGGTATCTTTCAATTTCCGGTATTTGACAATCGAATGGGGGTTGAAGACAAAGCGTGTCTTTTGGCGCACCCGCAACGACCACTCGACATCCTCTCCATCGCCCCAGAACAGGCTTTCATCCAGCATATTGCTGAGGAAAAATTCCCTTTTTGTGCAAAAATATGTGCCGCTGATAAACATGTGGCTGGTCGTAATATCGTAGGGCATCAAACAGGCGCTATTGTTTTTGTTGGATGGGGTGATCGCCGGATGATCCCAGTTCATCCAGTCACGATGCCGCGTATCATCCTTGTTCAAAATGGCATTCATCGCGACCTGCCAGTGGTCACCAAACTTGTCGAAGCCATCAACCCAACCAGCTTCAAGCCCTACATAATCATGCAACATGCACAGCTTATCAAACCTTGCATGCCGAGCCGCGATATTCTTTTTGTGGCTGATGGCACCGGTTCGATAGAACAGCGTTTTCAGGCTTCTGGCTTTTCTGGCCCGCCGCAGGTTCTTGAAAGATGGTCTGAAAACCGGTTCGGTGAACGGCACCGCCCTGATACCAAGAGCCGGATCATCATGAAGCGAGGATTGACCAACTGAAATGATCTCAAAATCATCGCGTCCGTTGAATTCATCATGAATGGACGCAACACAATCGGCATACACCTTGTCATCCGTGCCGCCTGTTACAAAACAGAACGACCAACCTTTTTGTATCACTTCATCCATGCGGTACGCTCCTCGCGGTGTCGAGCCGACAACCTAAATGATAACGCCGGATAGAACCAGCCATTTGACAGGGGCCACAACGCGGGCGGGCGCCAAAGAATGGCTCCACCCATCATTATTGACGAATGAATGATACGTTTTGCTTCATCACAGGCTGCGAGCAAATTTGCGGATATCGGCGATCAGCAATTCCGGCTGTTCCATTGCCGCAAAATGGCCGCCACGCGGCATCTCGGTCCATTGCGTGACATTATACAGCCGCTCCGCATAGGTTCTTGGCGGCCAAGCCAGCAATTCCTTCGGGAAAACGGCGCAGGCGGTTGGCACCTCAACCCGCCGACCCTCTGGCGAGAGAATGCGTCCGCCTTCCTCGCGCCGCCCGTAATAGATCCATGATGCTGTGTTGAAAGTGCGGGTGATGATATAGACCATGATATTGGTCAAAAGCTGGTCTTTGCTATAGACGCTCTCGACATCATTGCCGTCCGTATCCGACCATGAATTCATCTTTTCCAGAATCCAAGCGGCAACGCCTACAGGGCTGTCCATCATCGCATAGCTCAGCGTCTGTGGCCGCGTTGCCTGCTGTGTGCGATAGCCATTTTCCATAATCTGGTCGATCTCAAACTGCTCGGCCCATGCCTGCTCCGCAGCGGTTTGCGGGCCATCAGGGTGGCGCATCGTCAGGATGTTGATATGGATTGCGCGGCAGGCAGGCGCATGGTCATAGCCAAGGAAACTGGAAATGGCACCACCCCAGTCACCACCTTGGGCGATATAGCTGTCATAGCCCAGAACATCTGTCATCAGACCATTAAAGGCCTTTGCCATCCGGCGCGGCCCCCAGGGGCGCGGCGGCCGACCAGAAAAACCAAAGCCGGGCAATGACGGGGCAACAACGTCAAAGGCATCTTCAACATCACCGCCATAGCGTTCTGGATGTGCCAGCAGATCAATAAAATCAAGAAACTCAACCACGCTCCCGGGCCAGCCATGGCTGATAATCAGTGGTTTGGGATTGGCACCGCTTCCTTTTTCATGAATGAAATGAAGATCAATACCATCAACCGGTGCGGTAAAATGATCAAAGCGGTTGATCACATCCTGCTGTGCGTACCAGTCGAATTCCTCAACCCAATAAGCGCAAAATTCCTTCATGTAATCCAGATTGACACCATAATCCCAACCACCGTCATCCGGCATTTCATGCCATGGATAGGCGGCAACACGCGCCGTTATTTCGGCAATCCTGTCTTTCGGAACATTAAGATGAAAAGGGGCCGTGGGTGCCATAAAGGTCTTTCCTGTCTGACCCGCAACATATTTGCGCGGATCGCCAGTTTGCTGACATCATAATGGGTCACAGCCTATGGGATTTCGGCAACAGCCGCCACCGCCTTTTGCACGGCGGCTTGCGTTTCGTCCAGATCCTGCTCACTCACCGCCAGAGACGGATACAGCTTTGACGGCGATTTCAGGATTCCCTGTGATCGCAACACGGCATTATATCGGCTTGCGCGATCCGGGTTATTGTGTCTGGCATTTCGATAATTGGTGGCTTCAAGGTCGGTGAAAAGAACATCAAACAATGTCTCATCACCACAGATGCGGTGCGCAATACCAGCCTGTGACAGCGCTGTGCTTTGCATCTGTTGCAGGCTACCACCAATCTGGCGAAGCCGGTCATAGCTGCCGGGCCGACGCAGAATTTCCATCGTTTTCAACCCGGCAACAGCCGCCACCGGATTGCCCGACAGCGTGCCAAGCTGCATCAGCCATTTGTCAGCGCCAACAATGGCTTTGTCAAAATGCTGCATGATCTCTGCACTGGCGCCAAGCGCGGCAAGCGGGAAACCACCGCCAATGATTTTACCGAGCGTGCAAATATCCGGCACCACGCCATAACGTTCCTGCGCACCACCATAGGAAAGCCGAAAGCCGGTAACAATTTCATCAAAAATAAGCAACACCCCATGCTTGTCACACAGCTTGCGAAGCCCCGCCAAAAATCCGGGCAAAGGCGGGATAATACGCTGCAGCGGTTCAACAATGATCGCGGCCACATCATCATGCTCATCAAGCAAAGACGCCACTGCATCAAGCTCATTGAACGGCGCGATCAGCATTTCATCCGCTACCGATTGCGGAATACCGGCACTGTCGGCAACAGCCTGAGGAAAATTGACCTCGGCGGTGGGGGCAAGGCTCATCTGTGCCTCGGCGCTCATCCCGTGATAGCCACCCTCGAATTTCAGGATTTTGTCCTTGCCGGTATACGCACGTGCAAGGCGAATGGCATACATATCAGCCTCACCGCCGGACGTCACGAACCGCACTTGCTGGCAACAGGCAACAGCCTCACAGATCGCATCTGCCAACTCGATGCCACGGGAATTGGTGGCAAAGAATGTCATGCCTTGCGGCAATTGTTCAAACACCGCCTCCAGCACTTCAGGATGACCATGACCAAGCAGCATCGGGCCGGATCCGATCAAATAATCAATATATCGGTTTTCCGCTTCGTCCCACACATGGCTGCCTTGCCCACGAGCGATGATGATGCCGGGATCAAAATTGCCAAACCCACCGGCGGGCAGCACTTCTTTTGCCCGCTCAATCCATTCTGTTTGTGTGTGCAGCCGCTTCATCCCATCAGTCCACTATTTGATCAGCCTGTCCAAGAAGATCGAGGTCCGGCGCGACTCCCAATCCGATGCCCGATGGCGCAGAAATACGCCCGGCACGGCGCGCGGGAACCGCCTTGTCCAGACGCGGCGACACATAGCCGGATAGATCACATACATTCATCAACCTGTCCGGATCGGTTGCCACCCCAAGATGCAGCAGGGCGGCCGTGGTTATGTCACTCCCCCACGTATCCTCAACGCACATTTTTGTTCCAAAATGCAGGCATAAATCCCGCGCTGTGCGCAATGCGGATACCCCGCCGAATTTCGAAAGTTTCAACGCCGCCGCGTCCATGATCCCGAGACGATGCCCCTCAAGCAGCGAGGCGGTATCATGCGCCGCCTCGTCAAGCTTCATCGGCAGGCCGGTTGCCGCCTTCACCGCCGCGCATTCAGCCTGTGTCCGGCAAGGCTGTTCAAGCATGATATCGAGATGCGCCACCGCCCGGCCCACCCGGATTGCATCAAGCGGAGTCGACCCACAGTTCCAGTCGCCATAGACCAGCGGCCCGGACCCCACCACCTCTCGCACCTTGCACAATCTTTCAACATCGGCCTGCCAGTCTTTATCGGCGCCAAGCTTTACCTGAAACTGGGTGATTCCCTGTTTTTGTGCGTCACTGGCAATGCGTGCCATCTCCTCAGCAGCAACACATGTGATTGAATGATAAAGCGGCATATCGGCCTGCCTTTGACCGCCAAGCAGCGCATGTAATGGCAGGCCCGCAACCTGTGCAGTGATGTCCCAAAGCGCCATGTCCAGCGGTGACTTGACGTAGGGGTGCCCCGGTAAATAGGCGTCAACTTTCTGCATCAATGCCTCCGGCCCGACCGGATCAGCCCCGATAATCACCGGTGCAAGTTCGGCCAAGGCCGGCGCAATTCCACGCGCATAGGCTGGAAGATAATGTGGGATTGGACAAGCTTCGCCCCAGCCGCTCCTGCCATCATCCGTGTCAACACGCACGACAACCGTCTCGACAGTGTCGCATGTTTTTCCATCAGCCATATAATAGGTCTCATGGCTGGTCAGCGGCACATGCCATATGGACAGGCTTTTTATCTTCATCGGTACATCGCAACAGGCGTCCCCAGAGCATCCTCATCAGGCTCCACGCCAAGGCCCGGTGACTCGGGCAAATGCAAATGGCCATTGACGTTGCGTGGTCCCCGCCCACCGGCGATGTCGATGGTTAACATATCCTGACAGGCCCAGACGGCATGGCAGTTTGCATCGGGGATTGTTGCGGCAAGGTGCAATGCCTCGGTATCTGCCAGCACCGATCCACCGGTGGCCATGATGAACATGTCAATGCCATGCGCCAGCGCGATATCCCGCATCCTTGCCGCCTTGGTCAGTCCACCCACACGGTTCAGCTTTATGCCAAAAAGCTCGGCCAGCCCATCGCGCGCGATACGCGCCGCGTCCTGAAGCGTCACCAGTGATTCATCAACGCTGACGGGCGTTGCATGCTTGCCGGAAATCGCGGCAATGTCATCCAGTGTCTCGCATGGTTGTTCAATCATCACATTCAGATCCTCGACCGCGCTCATCACCTGTAACGCCTGCGGTCGGGTCCAGCCACGATTGACATCATAGAGAATAATCTCTCCCGGTTCTTTATGCGCTTCAACATCACGGATACGGGCGATGTCGCGTGCTACATCACCGCCAATCTTGACCGAATGCGCGATATATCCCCGCTGGCGATATCGTGCCATCACATCTCTTGTGTCCTCGATGGTTTTCGCACCAACTGACGATGCAATCGGACGCGGCGTGCGCGAGCCACCGCCCATTAAATCGGCAATCGGCACACCGGCCGCCTTGCCGGCAATATCCCAGCACGCCATATCAATCGGTGATTTGGCGTAGAGATGCCCCGGCAACGCCAGATCCATGGCGCGCTCAACCTCCAGCAATTTTCGTGGATCAAGCCCAAGCACAAAAGCGGCCATCGTCTCAATGCCGGCCCGGATGCCCGGGCCATGTGCCGGCACATAAGTATGTCCCCATGGCGTGCCCTCGCCCCAGCCGACAATGCCTGCATCGGTTTCGATTTTCACTATGGTCGCATCAAGCACCTCAAATTTCAGCCGGCCACCAGATAGCCAGTAGGGATGCTCAAGAGGCAGATCAACTTTAAAGACTGTGATTGACGTTATTTTCATGGACACACCACTATGTTGCCTGTGTGATCTTTCGCAATAAAAGCGGCCTGCGCGGCACGCAATTCAGCCAGCGGATAGCTCGCCGCCAAAGCCGGCTTTATCGCGCCTGTTTCAATATATCGGACAAGATTTGGCATGATTTCGGGGTCGATCACTGTCGATCCGGTAAAGGTCAGATCGCGCAAGTAGAAAGTTCGCAAATCAAAATTGACCATCGGACCGGCAATCGCGCCCGAGCAGGTATAGCGCCCGCCGCGCTGTAATATGCTGATCAAATCCGGCCAGATCGCTCCCCCAACAACATCTGCAACAACAGTCACATTTTCATCCGCAAGAGACGCCGGCAGATCATCCGGTCTTCGCGGCAACAGGCGATCCGCACCAAGTGCCGCAACATCTGCATGCTTGGCCTCGGAAGCAAGAGCGATCACACGCGCCCCACGCAACTTCGCCAGCTGAACAAGGGCACTGCCAACGCCACCGGAAGCGCCAGGCACAAGCACCGTATCCCGCGCGCCAACCTCGGCGCGCGTCAGCATCCCCTCGGCAGTCGAATAGGAACAGGAAAACGTGGCAAGCTCGGCATCTGAAAATTCGGACTCAATGGCCAGCGCATTGCTCGCCGGGATGATTGTATATTCGGCAAACCCGCCATCACATTCGGAGCCGAAATATCCCGTTTTGTCCTTGTTCAACGGGTCATCCGGGTCACGGATCCAATTGTCGGTAATCACCCGCTCGCCGATCCGTCCCGCATCAACATTGCGACCAACCGCAACAATCCGGCCACAAACATCGGCACCTTGAATGCGTGGAAAGGTGATGGGGCGGCCACCCCATGTCGGGTCTTCTTCTCCCACCCTGTCAAAGCCCCCGCCGGTTGTGCCTTCGGTTACGGTTTTCGAGTACCAGCCAGAGCGTGTGTTGACATCAGTATTGTTAAGCCCGCAGGCACCAACCCGGATCAACACATCATCATCAGACGGTATCGGGCAGGGCCAGTCCTCGTGAAGCACCATCTGCTCAAGGCCGCCATGCCCCATCGTCACCATCGCCCGCATTGTTGCTGGAAGGGTCATGCCACCGCCTTTCTTGTCGCATCAGATCGTGGCAACCGGCTTTCAGGATCATAGGCAGCGGCAGCAAGCACCTTGCCAGAGCGGGCCTTGCCCGCGATCAGGATTTCAAGCGCCGTGCCGGGTGCCGCCGCATGCGGCTTGATATAGGCAAAGGCCAGAATCTTGCCGCATGAGTGTGCATAGACAACCGACGAGGTGGAACCGACAACCACGCCATCAAGACGCACGGCTTCACCGCCATGGCCATCCTCAACCCCATCGGGTTCGATCTCGAGATAGGCACAAACCCAAGGCAAATTATCGCGATTGGCCAGCGTCGCCGCCTTACCCAGAAAATCCTTGTCGGCATTGACGAAACGCATCACATCGGCTTCTGGCAATGTCACTTCATTGGTCAATTCACCAGCGCCCTTGAACGCCTTTTCCATCCGCATGACATTCATCGCAAAAGAGCCGTAATCAACGATTCCATGGTCCTGCCCCGCAGACACCAGAGCCTGATATACATCGAGGCAAGCCTCATTCTTCATGTGAAATTCCCAGCCAAGCTCGCCCGCATAAGACATCCGCATCGCCCAGACATGGTGTCCGGCAATGCTGATTTCGCGACCTGTCAGCCAGGCAAAACTGGCGTTGTCCAGCGGCGCATCGGTGCAGGCGGCCAGCACATCTCGTGACTTCGGACCGTTGAGCGCAAGCGCCGACCAATCTGCCGACAGCGCGGTGACAGTGACATCATCATCCGCCCGATGCGCCGCCAGATGATCAAGGAGTCTTTGTTCGAAGAATGCCGCACATACCAGATAATAACGGCCGGCAGACATTTTCATGATTGTCGTTTCAACTTCGATCCGGCCACGCCTGTTGAGCATGTGCGCAAGGACAATGCCGCCGTCACGCACGGGCATCCTGTTGGCAACAAGTCGATCCAGAAAATCAGCGGCATCAGGGCCTTCAACCAGAACCTTGGTAAAGGCTGTCACATCCATGATGCCAACAGCCTTGCGCACGGCATTAACCTCAAACGCCACCATGTCATGCACTTCGTTGCGCCGGAATGAATAATGATCCTGCTGGGCAACACCATTGCGGGCAAACCAGCGTGGCCTCTCAAAGCCATATACCTCTTCATGCACCGCGCCCTTGGATTTCAACAGATCGAACAATGGCGACGGCTTGACGGGCCGCCCGGCCAAACGGTTGAAATGCGGAAACGGAATTTCATGCCGGAGGCAGTAATCTTCTTTCGCCTTGATGATTTGCCAGTCTTTTGTGGCGTAACTGCCGAAACGGCGCGGGTCATACTCGCGCATCGAAATATCAGCCGCGCCATGGACCATCCAGCGGGCAAGCTCTCGGGTCAAGCCAGGGCCCCAACCGATGCCAATCTGTGTGCCGCAACAGCACCAGTAATTGCGCACGCCCGGCGCCGGTCCGATCAGGGGGTTGCCGTCAGGTGGATGCGATATCGCCCCATGCACTTCGCGGGTAATGCCAAGCTCAGCAAAGATCGGCATCCGGTTCAGGCTTTCCTCCAGCCACGGCATAACCCTCTCATAATCAGGGTCGAACAGCTCATTCTCTGCCTCCCATGGGCAGTGGTCCTCCCAGACAGTGTTGGGATTTTCCTTTTCATAGATGCCTATCAGGCCGCGTTTTTGTTCCATTCTGATATAGCCGGACACTTTTCGATCATCCCGGATGACCGGCAATTCCCGATCCAGATTGGCAAATTCCGGCACCGGCTCGGTAACAAAATAATGATGTGTCATCGATGTCATTGGCAGTTGCAAGCCCGACCATTCGCCCATTTGCCGCGCATAGGTGCCGCCTGCATTGACCACATGCTCACAGATTATCGCCCCCTGCTCGGTATCTACCCGCCATTCACCATTTGCCTCTTGGGTGATGTTCGTTGCCCGGCATCTGCGAATGATCTTTACCCCCAATTTACGCGCACCCGCAGCCATTGCCATGGTCACATTTGACGGATCGACATGGCCGTCATCAGGTGTATGCAGCGCCCCGATCACACCCTCGAGATTATAAAAAGGATGCAGTGCCGCAACCTCGTCCGGCCCGACAAGTTCAATGTTAAAACCAAGCGCCCGACCGACCGACAATGTATGGCGAAGCCAATCCATCTCATCTTCGGTGTAGGCCAGCCGGAACGATCCACAGCCATGCCATGTAACAATTTGTCCAGTCTCGGCCTCAAGACCGCCGCTGTATAGACCGATGTTGTAATCAACGCATTTGCCAAGCCCGAACGAGCTTGTCGAATGCGTGATCTGGCCGGCGGCATGCCAGGTGCTGCCGCTGGTCAATTCTGCTTTCTCAAGAAGCACGACATCTCGCCAGCCTTCATGCGCCAGATGATAGGCAAGCCCGCAGCCCATGACACCGCCCCCGACGATGACAACGCGTGCATGCGATGGCAGGTTGTGCTCATTCATAGCCGTTTCCTCAAGTCAAATAATCATAGACAGACTAATTGTACAAATATACCATAGTCAATCATGAATAAAACAAATGTATCATCACAGGTTTTGGACAGGCTCGCCAGCGAGCTGCCCGACCTCACGCCCGAAGCGCGCAAGGCGGCGATTTATGTTCTGGAAAATCCGCATGATGTCGGCGTATCAACGGTGCGCGAGATTGCCGAGGCGGCGCATGTCAAACCGAACACATTTGTGCGCATGGCCCGTCAGATCGGCTTTGACGGCTATGACGAATTTCGGGTGCCATTCCGCGAAGCCATCCGTCAGGGGGCAGCCGGTTTTACCGATCGCGCCCGCTGGCTTCAGGATGTCCGCAAATCAGGTGATCTTGGTGGGCTTTACGCCGACATTGTGCAAAGTGCACTGCACAATATAGAAGAGACATTTGCCGGCATCTCGATCGACCAGCTGGTCGCCGCCGCCACTGCCATTTGGGACTCGCGCAACGTCTACACATTGGGCGTTGGGGTGAACAATTCCAACGCCCGCAACTTTACCTATCTTGCATCAACAGGAATGGTGCAGTTTCACGCCTTGCCACGCGCCGGTTCAACGCCGGTTGACGATCTGGCATGGGCAGACAAGCGTGATGTTCTGATTGCGATTACCTGCAAACCCTATCGGACCGAAGTGGTCGAAGCGGTCAAAATTGCGCGTGAACAGGGTCTGACAATCATCAGCATTTCCGACAGCCCTGCCAGCCCGATCATGCGCCCCGCCGATCACAGCTTCACCATATCCGTTGACAGCCCGCAATTCTTTCCGTCATCAGTCAGCATAATCGCATTGCTTGAGACATTGTTATCGCTGGTGGTTGCGGTATCAAGCGAGGAGATTGTCGACCGTGTTGAAAAATTTCATCAGCGCCGCCACCAGCTGGGCCTGTATGATGAGGCAGGAGCATGAGCGGTCCCATTCACGCACTTGATGCGCACTATTATACCGATCCAAAAATATATGAGATTGAAACCAACACGCTTTTTGCGTCGACATGGCAATTCGCCTGTCATTTGTCAGCAATAGAGACGCCGGGCAGCTACATCTGTTTCGAGATTGCCGGTGAAAGCCTGTTTGCCGTGCGCGGGCGAGATGATCAGGTCCGTGTCTTTTACAATGTGTGCCAGCACCGGGCGCACCAGCTGTTGACCGGTACAGGCCGCGCGCCTGTTATCACCTGCCCCTATCATGCATGGAGCTATAATGTTGATGGCACGCTTCGGGCGGCACCAAATCTTGATGTGGTTGAGGGGGTAAACAAAGCTGATATCTGCCTCACAGAAGTCCGTTCAGAGCAGTTTCTGGGGTTTCTGTTTGTCAATCTTGACCCCGATGCCGCGCCAATGGATGACTGGTTTCCAAAGGCACGGGCAGAACTGGAAGATTGGGTACCAAACTGGGCCAGCCTGCGGCCACTTGAATGGGTCCAAATCCCGGAGCGATGCAACTGGAAGATTTCTGTCGAGAATTATTCAGAATGCTATCACTGCGCGCTCAACCACCCGACATTTGCCCGCGGCGTTGTTAAGCCGGAAACATATGATATTCAGCCGCAGGGCAAATGCCTTCGCCACACCACACAATGCCAGAATCTGGAGGACATGACCTATGATATCCAGTCCGGCTTTGCCCATCATGATGAATATTCAAGCTGGTTCCTCTGGCCAATGTTCAGCTTTCAGGTTTATCCGGGCAATGTATTGAACACCTATCACTGGCGGGCGATTGATGCCGGGCATGTCATCGTTTGGCGGGGCTGGTATTCGGTTGATGGCGCTGAAGACGCCGCTGTGCGCAAGCTGGCAATTCAGGATCGTGAGACAACCGTTGAGGAAGACATTCACCTTGTTGAGGCGGTTCAGCGCGGCATGTCCTCTCGCGGCTATCGGCCCGGTCCCTTGGTTGTCGATCCAAAAGGCGGGGTGAATTCAGAACATCCAATCATGCATTTGCAACGTTGGATGCGTGAGGCAATCGATGACTGATTTTGCGATGCCAAAGGCATGGACAGCCGCGCAAAAACTATTCCCTCATCAGGTGGGCTTTACCTGTCCACCGTTCGATTTTGATGCAGCACCTTCCGACTTCCTGCGGATGTGCCCGTCAAGCGTTGGGGTGCATGGCTGGATGCTCCATGTGCCGGACTATGTGCATGACCTCAATCAGCGAAAACAGAATTTTGGCATGCTGGAGGATTTTGTCTATTGCATGGCCCGTAATGGCGTTGATGTCTGTGGGCAGGTTGGTTCAAACTGGGTGCATGCAAGTGGCCTCGGCGTTGAGGGCATTCGCCAGCATTGCCAGAATCTATCCGAAAAATACAACATTCAGTTTCACATGGCCGGCTATGCGATGGTTGAAGCGTTGCGCGAATTGAATGTCGAAAAGGTGGCGTTGAACGCCGCCTATCACTGGCCGGACTGGTGGCAGGGCACAGTCGGGTTCCTGAAAGAGGCCGGATTCGATGTTGTTTGGGCCGGAAATTTTGTTGATCAAGGCTGGTTCACATCACAGGAAGAGGTGAATGCAAAGCGGTGGATATTTGATGGTGATCTTGCCCGGAAAAGCTTTTCCTATGTGGCTGACAAAGCGCCGACAGCAGACGCCATCCTGATCAATGGCATGTGTAATTTTCGTACAGGACCGGCGGGGATGCCGCAGCGCCCTGTTCATCTGGAAGCCGAACTGGAAACGCTGGTTGGCAAGCCGGTGATTGGCCATGATACCGCATTATACTGGCGGATCATGAAAGATCTGGCGATTGCCCCGACAACCCGGCAAGGCAAATTGCTGGAGAGCCTTAAATGCATCAGATAATCGCCCTATGGGCTGTTCCAAGGTCAACCTCAACCGCTTTTGAATGGATGATGCGCCAGCGTGGGGACCTTGACTGCCTCCACGAACCTTTTGGCGAGGCGTGGTATCAGGGAGAAGATCCCTTGTGGCCACGCTTCGTGCCCGGTGAAAAAACAACACCAGGCCTGACCATTGAGTCCGTCTGGGACGATATCCGACGGCGAGCCGAGAGAGGGCCGGTTTTCATAAAGGATTTTCCTCACTATGTGAGCCATTTATGGACACCGGAATTTCTGGAGCATTTCACCCACGCCTTTCTAATTCGTGACCCTGCAAAAACACTCTCATCGATTTATGACAAATGGCCAGATTTTGAGGAAACCGAGGTTGGCTTTCCTGAACAGCGGGCGTTATTTGATCTTTTGACAGCCTTGAACGGGTCGCCACCGCCGGTCATCGATAGCGATGATCTGTTGGAAAATCCGGCTGCAATGGTGGAGGCGTTCTGTGACAGTGTGGGCCTGCCTTTCATCGCAGATGCGCTGACCTGGGCCGAGGGTTCCGACACCAGCGCCTATAGCTGGTGGGATGGCGGTAGTTTTCATGCTAATTTGCGCGGCTCAACAGGGCTGAAACCCCAGCCTCGAAAATATGTTGAAATCGATGAGGCTCCGTATCGGGTACAGCGCATCTGTCGGCGCATGCAACCGCATTATACGCATCTGTATCAATATCGCCTGACAGTGTAAGTCGAGACGTGGCTGACAATCTCCCAGCAGGCCATCGGCAGGCTGCGGCCCAAGTCCAACAGCGGGCAAAACAAAGTCGCTTCAAACTATTGTTCTGGCTTTCCCACCGAGCACCAACATAGAAAAAGCCCTTGCTGAATTTTTCCAGCAAGGGCCTTCAAGGGAGTGACACAATGAGCACAGTGTCAAAATAACGGCGTTCGCACCCGCCATAATTGATAAAGGCAAAAGCCGTGCCAAACCCCATTTTGAGGGTGTCTGCACATCTATTCGCCACGCGGAAACCGTTTGCTCTCCTCAAGAACATTAAGGTCCATGTGATTGCGCATATAGCGCTCCGAAGCCAGTTGCAGCGGCTGATAATCCCACGGATAGTAATTGCCCTGACGCAACGCGGCATAGACGATGTGACGACGCGCCTGCGATGCGCGCACCTCTGCATCAAATCTCGCCATGTCCCAACGGTCATGCACCATTGCCTGAAAATGCGCGGTCAGATCAGCATGTTCCGGCATTGCCGCAAGATTGTTCAATTCGTCAGGATCGTTGGCAAGATCGAACAGCTGCGGCGGATCCATCTCGCAATGGATGAATTTGTAATCGCCATCCCGCACGCCAACAAGCGGCGCAATCGAGCCCTCAGCAGCATATTCCATGAATACCGGTCTCGTCTCACCGGCCTCATCCAGCAGCGGCAACAGATTTCTGCCATCTGTCCAGGGCTTGATCTCATCAAGATCGATAGAGGTCAACGCCGCAAGTGTCGGGGTGATGTCGATTGTCGATACCGGCATTTTCACTGTGGCCGATTTGACGCCCGGAATGCGCATCATCAAAGGCACACGGGCCGAGCCCTCAAAAAAGCTCATCTTGAACCAGAGGCCACGCTCGCCAAGCATGTCACCATGGTCGGAACAGAACAGGATGATCGTATCATCTTCCATACGCATCGCTTTCAGCGCGGCAAGCAATTCACCGACCTTGTCATCGAGATAGCTGATATTGGCAAAATAAGCGCGGCGTGAATTTTTTATGTGATCATCGGTAATGTCAAAATTCTTGTAATCATTGGCGCGGAAAAGCCGCTGTGAATGCGGGTCCTGCTGTTCATAGGGGATCGCCGGAATTTTTGGCAGCAACCTGTCACAATCTTCATACAAATCCCAATAACGGCGGCGGGCCACATAGGGATCATGCGGATGGGTAAAGCTGACGGTCAGGCACCATGGGCGCGAATCCTCGCGGCGGCCAAGCTGATACAGCGCCTGCACGCCATGATGCGCCACCTCATCATCATATTCCATTTGATTGCTGATTTCGGCGATACCGGCACCCGTCACCGAACCCAGATTATGATACCACCAGTCGATACGCTCATCAGGCTTGCGGTAATCAGGCGTCCAGCCAAAATCTGCCGGATATATATCCGTTGTCGTGCGTGTTTCAAATCCGTGCAACTGGTCCGGGCCGACATAATGCATCTTGCCACACAGGATCGTGTGATAACCATGGCGGCGCAGATGATGCGCGTAGGTTGGAATTGACGAGGCGAATTCAGCGGCATTGTCATAGACAGCTGTACGCGACGGCAACTGCCCTGACATGAACGATGCCCGGCCCGGGGCGCAAAGTGGGCTTGCCGTATAGCAGGTTGGAAAACAAACCGATTCATCGGCAAGTGCGCGAAGGTTTGGCGCATGAAGAAAAGGCAACGGCCCATGATCAAACAGGGTGCCGTTAAGTTGGTCTACCATGATGACAAGAATATTCGGACCAGACATGTCGGTGCCTCTGCTTGGTTGTAACAAGATAATTAATGTGCTGACAAAAACACCACGCTGGCTAGACCAAAAACGAAATGATGATGTCTTTTTTTAGGGTGGTCGCGGCATGCCAGCAATCCGCGTCAACAGGTCTGCGCCCGGACCGATCAGTCCGGCAATGCAATCCGCCCGCCGGTCATCGGGGTGGGAACGCCGGTTGTGTCGGGAAAGCTGATCGGCAGACCTGCCATCCGGCGGGCCGCAAGAAAGGCAAAACATTCAGCCTCCACCGCGTCACCGCGCCAGCCAAGATCATCGGCATCGAGCACCGCAACACCGGCGCGCTCAGAAATCTGCCGCATCAATGCCGAATTGTGACGCCCGCCACCCGAAACGAAAAGCCGGTCAGGACGCTGCGGCAATAGATCAAGCCCGCGGCCGACCGCCGCCGCGGCAAAGGCTGTCAGCAACGCCGCGCCATCTTCAGCGGAGCATCCCAAAGCCATCGTTGACGGGAAATCAAACCGGTCCAGCGATTTCGGAAACGCCTCTGCAAAATAGGGATGGTCCAGAAGCTGGTTCAATCTGGCCTCATCAACAATACCAGCGCTGGCCAGCGCACCATTCCGGTCCATCTCACCCAAACCACAGGATGCGACCCAATCATTGATCGGCGCATTTGCCGGGCCGGTATCAAAAGCGATAAGGCGGCCATCTGTGCTTTGCCAGCTCAGATTGGCGACACCGCCCAGATTCAGCACAGCCGTATCAGCACCGGCACCGGCACGATGCAGCAACGCCGCATGATATGAGGCGCAAAGCGGCGCCCCTTGCCCACCTGCAGCAACATCATCACTTCGCAGATCAAAGACCACGGGAACCCCAAGGTGACGCGCCATCAGTCGGCCATCGCCAAGCTGTCTGGTGCGCCCATAGCTGTCAGGCGTTGGAGCACGGTGGAGGACAGTCTGTCCGTGAAAGCCGATCGCGGCAATCGATGACAGGGACACACCCTCACTGGCGGCCAGCTGCGCCACCGCATCTGCCTGCGCCATCGACAAACGCGCTTCGGCCTCGGCGAAAATATCCGGTTCCGGTCCGGTGAAATTCCATGCCCTTGCCGCGTCAATTGCCTTGGCGATCAGGTCGCGAATATCCTGCGGATAGGGGATCAGCGCATAGCCGCCACATTCAAAAATATCCACCCCGTCCGTGCGCAAAAAGGCAACATCAATATTGCCATCCAGAACCGTTCCGGTCATCAGGCCAGCATACCATTGTGGTGACACCTTATGCGCCGCCGCCAGAGTTGATCTGGCATCAATTTTTGAGTCACGCACGACACTTTTCATCCAACCGGACTCCGTTCTGCATTGATGATTTGCTCACACCCCAGCGCGACTGTTCATCTTGCATCCACTCATTCTCGATCCCAGAGACTTCGAAAAGTTAGGTTAGAGACAATTTCCAGTAAGCCGCAAGCTGGTTTGTTTCTAACATTCGGGCCAGTTCATAAAACCGCCGGGCTGCGGACCGCCACACTTGGAACATGCCCTTTGGTGAAAACAATTCACAATACATTCAAAAAAATAGACATCTGCGTATTAGCAAAGCATAAAATGCAAAATGGCTGGTCAGTCAATTTTTTGAGATAATACACGCATGAAAGTCGTGATACATGACGATGCCGATACGGCAGCCGCTCACACCGCGGTCATTGCGGCCAGAAGCCTGCAAAAGAAACCATCTGCAGTTCTTGGCCTTGCAACCGGAGAGACTATGCGTCCCGTTTATCGGCATTTGCGTGATCTCTTTGTAAAAGAAGATATTCCAACTGCCGATTTCACAAGTTTCAATCTGGATGAATTTATCGGCGTCCCACCATCGCATCCGGGTAGTTTTCACTATTTTATGGCCCGCGAATTTCTGGATTTTCTGGACAATACCGGCGCGCGCTGCTTTCTGCCCGATGGCATGGCACCGGATCCAATGGCCGAAGCCGCAAGATACGAAACAAGCATCAAAATGCATGGCGGCATTGATCTGCAGCTTCTTGGCATAGGCCGAAATGGACATATCGGATTTAATGAGCCCGGAACCGCCTTTGACAGCCGAACATCCTGTATCAGCCTGAGCGATCAAACAATTTCAGCTCTCCAGGGCTTTGCGCCGCAGATTGATCACGCCGACCTTCCCAAATTTGCAATCACCATGGGTATCGCCACGATCATGGACGCAAAGCGCTGTGTTCTGCTTGCCACGGGAAGTGCAAAAGCATCGGCCATTCGCGCCATGCTGGACGACCCTGTGTCGATTGCCTGTCCAGCAAGTGTCCTGCGCACCCATCTTGATATGACAATAATACTGGACAGAATGGCAGCCGAAGGCCTTACTGAAGCATGTCTGGCGAGACTTCAGCCAATCTTTAACCCCAAAGACTGGATGCTTCAGACGCCATCAGATTATGAGAAATAGTCATGCAAAACGATACAGAAACACCCCCTGAAGCGGGACGATGGCTTGACCAGCTTGATAATCAGGCTGCGTTGGAAATGATGCTCGATGATCAGGCGCTCGCCATCGCTGCCAACCGGCAAAGCCTTGGTCAAATTGAACAGGCAGTGACCGAAATAACGCATAGGATGAAAGCCGACGACAAGGCGCGCATCATCTATGCCGGTGCAGGCGCATCCATCCGCATCGCCGTTCAGGACGGTGTAGAATTGTTACCAACGTTCAACTGGCCAAGGGAACGCGTGGCCTATGTGGTGGCCGGCGGCGACAAAGCCTTGATCGAGTCGATTGAGGATGCGGAAGATAATGAAGTCGCCGCAAAGAAGATGGTCAATGATCTGGATCTTTCGGCGAATGACGTTGTTATAGCTATTGCTGCCAGCGGGCGAACCGCATTTACCTGCACCGTTCTACGCGAGACCGTTAATGCCGGTGCGCTGGCAATTGGCATATCCTGTAATCCGTCCACGCCGCTTCTGGATGAGGCGGATATCGGCATTCCATTGATTACCGGCGGTGAAGCGCTGGCCGGATCAACCCGCTTGAAGGCCGCCACTGCACAAAAAATCTGTCTGAACATGATTTCAACATTGGTGATGACGCGTCTGGGCAAGGTGCGAGACGGCAAAATGATTGCAATGCGCCCAACCAACGCAAAGCTGCGCGAGCGATTTTCACGCATTCACGGGAGTGATAGATAGGATACGGCACTATCATCTTCAGACATTTGTCAGGATGTTTTAACAGGTGCTGTAGATGCCAACAATTCAAGACCAAGGGAAATGGCACCGCGGAGTCCATCTCCCTCGGTGCTGGATAGAAGTGCTGTCAAATCATTGCCGAGTCCGTCAATCGTCCCTCTTTCAAGCAGTCCTCTCAGCCGCTCACCAATACTGCCACACAGAAAAATCCGTCCGGTTTTGTGAGCGTCAAGAGCAATGAGAATCTGCCGCAAATCATCAATTAGCGACCTGAAGATTGCGGTTGCCACTTTATCACCTGTCGTCTGCGCCTCGAAAATGTCCGGGGCAAACTGACCAAAATCCTGCGGGGAGGCTGTTTTGGCAAACAGCACGATATTGCCTGCGACACCCTGAAATCGGTGCATTACATCACGGGTGAGAGCCGACTCTTCAATGAGCCCATCATACGCTTTTATTGTACAACGCAGCAATTCCCGCCCAAGCCACGCACCGCCGCATTCATCGCCCAGTTGCAAGCCCCAGCCACCAATCTGTTTTGTCACGCCCTGACATTGACTGACAAAAAATGAGCCTGTTCCCATTTGCGCCAGCGTGCCATCGGCTTTACCCAACACCCCGGCAATCGTGATTTCCCGATCCGAAACAACACGAATTCTGGCAAAATCGAGATCTTCGGCGAGCCGCACCGCGACATTGCCTACATTGGCACCTGCAATCCCCATAACGCCTACATCATGCTGCCATGAGCCCGCAGGCAATTGGGCGGATTCATATATCTGCTGGATAGCGGTCATTATATTGGAGCGGCTTGCCTCATAGTCGCTGGTTAGATTCGCAAAGCCGCCTTCAATCTGGTGTTTGATCACACCATTATCGTCTGCCAACGCTATTCTGCTGCGCGTTCCACCACCGTCAATGGCCAGAATATGCCGTTCCTTTTTCATCTGTGTGGCGACCTTTCCAAAACGTCTCGAGCAGCCTTGACCCGGATTGTGTAATGCGGGTTGATCAGATTTTTGAGTGCATCAATCAACTAACATATGCCGCATGGTACAGGACTGTCGGCAAGTTTGTACATGATTGACGGAACCGAATTCTAGGCTCAGAATAAAACTCAATCTATCGGTCACTTGGATCACATTGTGAAGTCAAACCGGAAAATTGACATCCCAGACCGATAGCAAGTCCGTAATCAAGTTTGGGGAGTAGTTACTATGAAATTTAAAGCTTTAGTGGGCGCTACCATGGCGCTGATGTTGGCCGGTGTCGGGAGCGCGTCAGCGGATGTCACCCTCACCATTGAAAGTTGGCGTAATGACGATTTGTCGATTTGGCAACAGAAGATCATTCCGGCTTTTGAAGCACAAAACCCCGGAATCAAGGTGGTTTTTGCACCAACAGCACCTGCACAATATAACTCGGCATTGAACGCGAAACTTGAGGCGGGAACAGCAGGAGACCTGATTACCTGCCGGCCATTTGATGGATCGCTGTCACTTTACAAGGCAGGACATCTTGCCGAAGTCGGTGATCTCGACAACATGAAAAATTTTGGCGCTGTAGCGAAATCCGGATGGAGCACTGACGATGGTTCAGCCACATTCTGTGTGCCGATGGCTTCAGTGATCCACGGGTTCATCTACAACAAGGATGCCTTTAAGGAAGTCGGTGTTTCAGTGCCTGAGACCGTTGACGAGTTTTTTGCCGCTCTCGAGAAAATCAAACAGGACGGCAATTATGTCCCTCTGGCGATGGGTGTTGCCGATCAGTGGGAAGCCGCAACCATGGGCTACGCCAATATTGGTGTGAACTATTGGAAGGGTGAAACAGGCCGTCAGGCTGTGATAGCTGGCAACATGAAGCTGACACATCCGGACTGGATTGCGCCTTATGCCCAGCTTGCCAAATGGGGCCCATACATGGGTGACGGCTATGAGGCACAATCCTATCCTGACAGCCAGAACATGTTCACACTTGGTCGGGCAGCAATCTATCCGGCTGGTTCATGGGAAATTTCCGGCTTTAACGCGCAGGCTGATTTTGAGATGGGCGCGTTCCGCGCACCGGTCCAGGCCGCCGGTGATGAATGCCACATCTCAGATCATGTGGATATTGCGCTTGGCATGAACAAGGCGACAAAGAACCCTGAAGCCGTGCGCACCTTCCTGAACTGGGTTGGTTCCGCAGAATTTGCCGATCTCTATGCAAATTCACTCCCGGGCTTTTTCTCATTGTCCAACCATAACATTGCCATGACTGATCCACTTGCACAGGACTTTGTCGGGTGGCGCAGCAAATGCAAATCCTCGATCCGGCCGTATCACCAGATCCTTTCGCGTGGAACACCAAATCTGGCGAATGAATATTGGGTCACCTCGGCGAATGTTATTCGGGGCTCAATGACACCAGAAGAGGCCGGTGCACATATGCAAAAGGGTCTCGCCAGCTGGTATGCACCACAGCAATAGGTTGGATTGGTAAAAAATGAAATTGGTGGACAGCCCTGAAATGTGATGGGCTGTCCATGTCTGCTACGATTTCGTTGCAGGGGTCATATCTCAGGCCTTGCCAATTCCATGCCGTCCTTTACCGCCCACCTCTCTTTTCACCGGCATCAGTAAAGTGGAGCCAGCATCTTGATGCAGACACAAACGACATCTCATCGGCAGCGCAAAACCCGATGGCATATCGCGATTTTTCTGGCTCCGGCGGTGCTTGTCTACAGCACCTTCATGATTTTTCCTCTTTTCGGCACTTTGCAACTTTCGCTGTATACTACGTTTGAACAACAAACCTCGTTTGTCGGATTTGGCAATTTTAAGACCTTGTTTGGTGACCCGCGCTGGTCAGGTGCGTTCTGGAATGCGCTGGTAAATAATGTCTGGTTTTTCATCATCCACATGCTGGTGCAAAACCCGATTGGCATCGTTCTTGCCGCCGTTCTGTCAAATCCCAGATTGCGATTGCGGGGCTTCTATCGCTCGGCAATTTTTGTGCCGACAGTCATGTCCTTTGTCATTGTAGGATTTGCCTGGAAACTCATTCTCTCGCCGCTATGGGGAATAGCGCCTGACATGCTTGACGCTGTCGGCCTGAAATTTTTGTTTGCTCCCTATCTTGGCAAAGAAGAATATGCCCTCACGACCCTGGCGCTGATCTCGGTCTGGCAATATGTCGGCATTCCAATGATGCTCATCTATGCGGCGCTGTTATCCATTCCGCAGGAGGTGATTGAAGCTGGCGAAGTTGACGGCGTAACCGGCATGTCAGCTTTCTGGAAGATCAAACTCCCTCTGATTCTTCCGGCGATCGGCATCATTTCGATTTTGACCTTTGTCGGAAATTTTAACGCCTTTGACCTGATTTATGCGGCACAAGGGGCGTTGGCAGGTCCAAATTATGCCACAGACATACTTGGCACATTTCTCTACCGAACTTTTTTTGGCTTCCAGATGCAGCTTGGCGATCCAAATATGGGTGCAGCTGTGGCCATGATCATGTTCCTGATCATTCTGACAGGTGTTTGTATATATCTGTTTGGGATTCAGATGCGCATGACGCGATATCAACTATAGGTGGGAAGGAGCAACCATGCGGCGCGTGAAGCACAATATGTCAAATATCCTGCTCGCCCATGGGGCGTTGGCCGCCTATACGGTGGTGGCGCTGTTTCCGATTTTTATCATCATCATAAACAGTTTCAAGACACGTAAGGCGATCTTCCGTGACCCTCTCTCCCTGCCAAATAGTGATACATTTTCACTCATCGGTTTTGAAACAGTGTTTCGGCAGGGGGACTTTTTTCTCTATGTCCAGAATTCGCTGATTGTCACCGTGGCATCGCTCTTTTTCATCCTGCTCTTCGGTGCAATGGCCGGCTTTGCGCTTGCTGAGTACAGGTTCAAGGGCAACACGCTAATGGCCCTTTATCTTGCCATCGGAATCATGATTCCGATCCGGCTTGGCACGGTATCCATTTTGCAAATTATGGTTGCAAGCAATTTGGTGAACACACTGACGGCCCTGATCCTCGTCTATATTGCGCAAGGCCTGCCACTTGCCATTTTCATCTTGTCCGAATTCATGCGACAGGTGTCGGATGATCTGAAAAATGCAGGGCGAATTGACGGATTGTCTGAATACCGAATTTTCTTTGTTCTGGTGTTACCGTTGGTGAGACCAGCGCTTGCGACGGTGGCTGTTTTCAACATGATTCCCATCTGGAACGACCTGTGGTTCCCATTGATCCTTGCGCCCGGTGAAGCAACAAAGACGCTTACGCTTGGCTCACAGGTATTTATCGGCCAATTCGTTACCGACTGGAATGCGGTCCTCTCGGCATTGTCGATGGCGATGTTTCCGGTTCTGGTGCTTTATCTGATTTTTTCCAAGCAATTGATCAGAGGAATAACTTCAGGAGCCGTAAAATGATCCGTGTTCTGGTAGCAGGCATTGGCAATATGGGGCGCAGTCATGCTCTGGCCTATCACGCGCAGCCCGACTTCGAGATTGTCGGGCTGGTAAACCGCACCCCTCCATCATTGCCGGATGAGCTCACAAACTACGATTTTTATACAGATTTTGACGAAGCGCTGGCGCTGACGAAACCCGATCTTGTCTGTATTGCCACATATTCTGACAGCCATGCTGCATATGCAATTGCGGCGATGAAAGCAGGCGCACACGTCTTTGTTGAAAAGCCGCTGGCAACGACAGTCGAAGATGCCATCGCGGTGGCCAAAGCTGCGGCAACATACAAGCGCAAGCTCGTTGTCGGATATATCCTTCGTCATCATCCGAGCTGGCAACAGCTCATTCAGGAAGCGCGTGCGCTGGGTGGCCCCTATGTGTTTCGTCTGAACCTCAACCAGCAAAGCAAAGGCGCCGAATGGGCGACACACAAGCAATTGATGGAAACAACACCACCAATTGTTGATTGTGGTGTCCACTATGTCGATGTCATGTGCCAGATCACCGATGCCAGCCCAACACAGGTGCGTGGCATGGGGCTGCGCCTGTCGGCGGAAATCAACGAAAGCATGTATAATTATGGCCACTTTCAGGTCATCTTCGCCGATGGATCGGTCGGTTGGTATGAGGCTGGCTGGGGCCCGATGATGTCTGAGACCGCCTTTTTTGTTAAGGACGTAATCTCGCCAAAGGGTGCGGTCTCTATAGTTGCAAAGGACATTGCGGGATCATCCGACATCGACAGCCATACCAAAGTTGGCCAGCTTTTGGTTCATCCTGTCGATGGCGATGACAGGCTGGTGGAGCTTGCTGACGAGCCAGGCCATCAGGCGTTGTGCGAGGCTGAACAGGCGTTCGTTGCCAGAGCAATCAAAGACGACATTGATTTGTCGCGTCATGCGCTTGATGCGGTTCAATCACTGGCAATTTGCCTTGCTGCGGATGAAAGTGTGCGCCTTGGCAAAGCTGTGGATCTGAAATCACTGGAATTATAGATTGGTCGCTTGGAGGTTACATTGGGGTCGCTAGGGTTACGAAACATCCATATGTCATTTGGCAACAATCCAGTGCTGAAAAATATCGATCTGGATTTTGATGATGGAGATTTTGTTATTTTTGTCGGGCCGTCGGGCTGTGGCAAATCTACCCTGCTCCGGATTATAGCCGGCCTCGAGGACCCGGATCAGGGCGAAGTCCTGATTTCCGGCCAAACGGTAACCGGCTTACCGGCATCCAAAAGGAAGATCGCCATGGTTTTCCAAACCTATGCCCTATATCCGCATCTTACGGTGGAAAAAAATATGAGCCTTGGCCTGCGTCAGGCCGGAGAGGCGGCTGACTATATTGATCGGCGCGTTACCCTGGCTGTTGAGATGCTCCAGCTTGAACCCTATCTCAAACGAAAACCCGCCGAACTTTCGGGCGGTCAACGCCAGCGTGTTGCCATAGGTCGCGCAATCGTCCGTAACCCGGAGTTGTTTCTGTTTGATGAGCCGTTGTCCAATCTTGATGCGGCCTTGCGGGTGAGCATGCGTCTGGAAATTGCACGTTTGCATCGTGAATTGAAATCGACAATTGTCTATGTAACGCATGACCAGATAGAGGCGATGACGCTTGCCGAAAAGATTGTTGTTCTCCGTGATGGTTGCATTGAGCAAGTCGGCTCGCCAATGCAGTTGTATAAGGATCCGGACAATATGTTTGTGGCCGGGTTTATTGGCTCGCCGGCAATGAACTTTATTGAGGCCGGGCATTTTGGCACAGGTGGCAACGCAGCGACCATCGGCGTACGACCGGAATGTCTTGAGCTATCACGCCGTGGCCGCTTTGCGGGCACCGTAAGCCATCTTGAACATCTGGGTGCTGAGACGAATATTTTTATCAACACAGAAGGCGGCTTGATCACTGTTCGTCAATTTGGCGATGTCAGTTATGATATCGGGGCAAAGGTCAATCTGAATTTCAAAGACGAGGATTTACTCTTCTTTGACAAGAATGGTGACAGGCTTCGCTAGCAGACAAGGGGCCAGATGGTGGTTACACCGGAACAGAATGACAAACACAGCAATCCGACGGACCAGTGGATTTGGGCGGAGTGGCTGTTTCCCGGTGGTGCAAAAGAACCTCTGTCAGACCATCTGATCAGGATCAGTGACGGGACAATCACCGAAATCAAGCCCGCCACAAATACCGATGCGCGAACTCAAATACCTCGCTTTCCTGTCGTTGCACCGGGTTTCATTGACATCCAGATTAATGGCGCAGGCGGCGTCATGTTCAATGACACCCCCGATGCCAGCACGATTTTGCAGATGGCACAGGCGGCATCGACCGGTGGCACCTGCCACATATTGCCAACTTTCATCACAGCACCGGGCAGCGCCTATGAAGCGGCGCTCGAGGCGGTTGCTGCCTGCAACCTTGCCAACATCCTCGGCGTGCATCTCGAA
This sequence comes from Alphaproteobacteria bacterium, assembly GCA_038147495.1. Taxonomy (GTDB): domain Bacteria; phylum Pseudomonadota; class Alphaproteobacteria; order Puniceispirillales; family Puniceispirillaceae; genus MED-G116. Next base: position 29,057 of record JAYQTT010000016.1, read on the forward strand.
GGGCCGTTTCTATCGCGCCAGCGTCCGGGCATTCATCCACCCGACGCCATTCGCAACATGACCAAGGCGGATATCGATCTTTTGACGGGTCAGATGGCCGCAGAATATACACCACAGGGTAAAAAATTGCTGCTTACGGTTGCGCCGGAAGAAATCGACCTTGCTTATCTCGAGAGGCTGGTTGAGGCGGGTGTGATTGTCTTTGCCGGTCATTCGAATACGACGATGGAGCAATTGGCAAATGCAACCGATCGGGGGCTTTCGGGCATTACGCATCTATTCAACGCCTGCTCACAAATCACCGCGCGGGCGCCCGGGATTGTTGGCGGTGCGCTCACCGATGATCGCCTGTTTGCCGGCATCATTGCCGATGGCTTTCACGTTGCCCCACGCCTTTTGAAACTGGCCGCACAGATGATGGCCGGACGGCTTTGCCTTGTGTCGGATACGATGCCGACCTTCGCCAGCGATATCACCGGCTTCACTATCGGTGATCAGAATATCACCCTTGTCGATGGTCGTTTGCAGGCCAGCGATGGAACCCTTGGCGGGGCGCATCTTGGCCTTGATCAGGCGGTGGCCAATATGTGCCAGTTTGCCGATGTTTCGATGGCGCAGGCCCTGCACATGGCCAGCGGCGTTCCTGCCAGAATTCTCGGCCTTGACGATCGCTATGGTCAGATCGCTGTCGGCAGACCTGCCAGCATCACCTGTCTTTCAGATGATCTGAGATGCCTTGACGTATTCGTCCATGGCAGCTGCCAACAGCCTGATTGAACATTGTGGCCCACAGTTGAACATTTCAGGCACTGGCCGCTTTGCGCATGCGACGTCCCGTTGGATCAAACGCAGGCCCGGTCACAACCCGCGCCGCGACATGACAGCCGGCAAGATCAATGTCGACCATTTCATCATCGCGCGCATATTCAGCGTCAATCAATGCCAGCGCGACCGGCTTGCCAAGACGATAGCCAAATGCGGCTGATGTCGTCTTTCCGATCAGGCCACCCTTGCCAACCACAGGTTCATTGCCAAGCGGCGTGACCATCTCATCATCAAAAACCAAACTGACAATCCGTTTTGTCGGCTTGCTGCCAGCCGCCATCTGCAACGCAGACTTGCCGATAAAATCACTTGACCAATCAAGGGTAAAATCAAGCCCCGCCTCGGCAGGCACGGTATCTGTATCGATATCATGCCCATATGACATAAAGCCCTTTTCAACCCGCATTGCCGAGACGGCGAGGCTGCCCACTGGCCGTGCCCCTTGCCGGAAAAGCGCTTGATAGAGCCTAACCGCATCGCGTGATTGGCAGCTGATTTCCCATCCCGCCTCGCCAACATAAGACACGCGCGACGCTGTCACCGGCACATCCGCAATCTCTCCAGATGCTGTGCGGAAATAGCCAAGGTCATTCAGCCAGTCTGCACCAAGCGCGGATGCCACGTTGGTTGCCTGCGGGCCCATCAAACCAAGCATCGCAATCTCTTCTGTAACGTCCTTGATGGTGACGACCTCATCTGCCTGAAGATGGCGTGTAAGCCAGGCAAGATCACGTTTCACACTTGCGGTGCCGACATGCAGTCTGAAGTGGTCCTGGCCAAATCGACAAACTGTCAGATCAGACAAAATTCCACCTGCCTCATTCAGCAGCAAGCTGTATGTGACGCGCCCGGGCGAGCGCGTCATGTCAGCGCTGCAAACGCGGTTAAGATAAGAAGCCGCATCTTTGCCGCTGACCTCAATTTTACCAAAGCTCGACAATTCAATGATCGCTGCCTGCTCATGTGCAATCATCACCTCACGACCAACCTGCTCAAACCATGCCGGCCGATCAAATGTCAGCTCGGGCACGCTTGTCTCGTCAAAATACAGCGGCCGTTCAAACCCGAAGCTTTGCCCAAAGCAGGCGTTTTGTGCCTGCCATTCCTGATGCAGGGGCAAACGCCGCAAATTTCGGGCGGTCTTGTGCTGGCGACCGGGATAGGTGATCTCGTAATGCGTTCCCAATATTTCCGGCACGCGAGCGGACAGGGCCGCTGCACTGTTCCAACTGGTGTCAAAGCGCTTTGGATCTGCCTCGTGAAGATCCATTGGCGGTGCCCCATGCATGATCGTGTGGGCAAGAGCCATGCCGGCACCGCCGCCGGTTGCAACACCGACAGAATTCATGCCACAGCCAAGAAACAGTCCGCGCGTCTCCGCCGCCTCACCAAGCAGAAAACTTCCATCGGGGGTAAAGGATTCAGGCCCGTTCAGCAGCATTCGTACCTCTGCGTTTTCAAGTGCGGGCAACCGATGCAGCGCATTATGCATCATTGGTTCAAAATGATCCCAATCCTCTGGCAAAAGCTGAAACGCGAAATCCGGGCCAAGCCGATCGGGATCTACCGACTTGCCCATGGGCTCAAAGCAACCAACAAGCAATCCCCCCGAATCGTCTCTAATATAGAGATGCCCGTCATGGTCAGAAAGCGTTGGCAGATTGCCCGCGATGCTGGCAATTGGTTTTGTCAGCAGATAAAAATGCTCACAAGGCCAGACCGGGACATCGACGCCGGCCATGGCACCTGCGGCACGGCTCCAGAGTCCGGTGCAAAGAGCAATGGCCTCGGTATCGATCCTGCCTTGTGTTGTCTCAACGCCACAAATCCGCCCATTCTTGGTCAAGATGGCGGTAACGCCGGTGTCCTCAAAGAAACGTGCACCCCTTGCCCGCGCGCCCTTGATCAGGGCGGCGCACAGGTCTGACGGACTGACCCGGCCGTCATCAGGCGACCACACCGCACCGATGACATCATCCACATTCATCAAGGGCCAGCGTTCGCCAGCCTCCTGTGCGGAAATCGTCTCTGCCGCAACACCATATAATTTTGCCAGCGCGGCTTGACGGCGAATGTGGGTCATTCGGTCCGGGTTTGTCGCAATCGATAATGAGCCTTTATTGATCCAGCCAACTTGCTGGCCTGTTTCCTCTTCCAATTGCCCGTATAGATCAATCGAATAGCGGATCAAATCAGTAAGGTTGCGCGATGATCGCAGCGCGCGCACCTGTGCCGCCGAATGCCAAGTGGTTCCAGAGGTCAACTTGTTCCGCTCAAGCAGAATAGCGTCAGACATTCCCGCCTTGGCAAGATGGTAAAGGGTCGAGCAACCCATAATGCCGCCACCAATGACAACAATGTTTGCATGGCGCGGCAGGCCGGTATTCGCAGTGATTTCTGACATTGAAGATGTCCCTGGATAATTTTGTAACCTTGATGACTTTGCAAAAGTCCAGATCTGTTGTTCGAATCCTAAATCAAATTTTCTGAATGACGAGGGAAAATGATGTGCCGGTCATCGGCAACAAGGGATTTATTTGCGGCAGATAACAAAATTACTGCAGATTTCTGCCCTTGTATGTTGCCAAACCATGCTCAACTGTTCAGGATGATTGCCTTGATGCTACGGCATGAGTGAGTGAAATAGGACTGATGCCATAGCCAATGCCAATTGGTGGCAAGTGATTTTAGGAGGAACCAATGTTGAAGAAATTGATGAGTGCCATTGTTGTTGGCAGCGTCTCATTTGCGCCGGTTGCCGCGCTGGCTGGTGGCCATGGCGACAAATGTACAAACGATGTGTGGAACAAGGTTATGTCTCGCGGCAAGATTGTTGTGGGCGTGAAAGCCGACTACAAGCCTTGGGGCTATCGTGATTCGAGCGGCGACATTGTCGGCATGGAAATCGACATGGCCAATGACGTAGCCAATAAAATGGGCGTTGATATTGAGCTGGTTGCTGTGCAGTCATCAAACCGCATGCAGTTTCTTGAGCAAGGCAAGATTGATCTGATGATCGCGACAATGTCTGACCGTAAGGACCGCCGTGAGATTGTCGGTATTGTCGGGCCAAACTATTACACATCTGGCACCAACATCATGGCGCCAAAGGCACTTGGTCTGAAAAACTGGGAAGACCTCCGTGGCAAGCCCGTTTGTGGCAAGCAGGGCGCATTCTACAACCAGATCGTTGAAGAGCGTTACGGCGCAGAAATCATTGCTTTCACAGGCAACGCCGAAGCCAAGCAGGCACTGCGGGACAAGAAATGTATTGCCTGGGTATATGATGACAGCTCCATCGGTTCCGACCTCAGCTCTGGTGACTGGGACGAATTTGAAATGCCGTTGAATTCAGAAGATGACAACCCATGGGCACTCGCCGTTCCATCGAAAGAGCGCAACTGTGTATTTGGCCGCTTCATGGCCGGCATGCAGTATCAGTGGCATCAGGATGGCACATTGATCGAGCTGGAAAAGAAGTGGGGCATCAAGCCAACACAATATCTGGTTGATTACAATGCCCGCATGAAAGACTGGCTGGCTGACTAATCAGATCTTGAAACGTCAGACATCAAACATTTACCACCTGCCAGCATCTTGGGTGCTGGCAGGTTCTTTTGGGTGAAGCGATGGACCTTGTCGCAGAATTTTTCCGTCAGATAGCTGATGAGTACCCCAGATGGAATTTCATCTGGATGTATGAGCCTGTCCAGCAGGGTAAGATCCTGTCGGGGATCTGGATGACAATCAAGCTGTCGTTGGCAAGTCTGGCATTGTCAGTGGTGATTGGCATTGTCGGGGCCTTTCTGCAGGGCAGCCAGAACAAGCTGCTGCGGGCGGTTGTCCAAGGCTATATTCAGTTTTTCCGCAACACCCCGCCATATGTTCAACTGCTGTTTTTCTATTTTGCACTTGGTCAATTTACCCCGACCTACAGCCCTGACGGGTGGCTGGAACTGCCGATCATCTCAAATGTGGGGTGGGCAATCATTTCTCTGTCATTCTTTGCGGGCGCCTTTAACGTTGAAATTTTTCGCGCCGGAATTGAGGCGGTTCCCGAAAGCACCAAGGAAGCGGCGTCATCGCTTGGCTTCTCGCGCGGTCAGACCTATCGCTATATCGTTTTTCCACTGGCCCTGCGCGTGTCGCTGCCAGCGCTGAACAATAATCTGGTCAATCTTGTGAAAACCACAACGCAGGCCTTTGGCATCGCTGTGCCGGAATTGCTGTATCAATCCGTTATCATATGGAACGACTATCCATCAGCTCTCTACCCGACAATGGTGCTGGTGTTTTTCGTTTACATCATTCTGGTTGGTATTCTGGTCATGAGCATGTCCTCCTGGGAGCGACAAATGAGGATTCCCGGCTATGGCATCTGAGTCTCGATCATGGATTAAAGCACGCAATACAGACCTTCCGGTGATGCTGCCATATCGCCTGCGCAATCATGCAGGCATGACCACAACACAATGGCTTGCCTCAATGCCCGTCTGGACCGGCCTGGTGCTGGCGTTGCCATTATTATTGTGGCCTTTCTACAGCCATGCTGCCGGGAATTTTACCACCGTTGATGCCTTTGCCGCCTTGGTGAAATGGATGCCGTTCCTGTTCAAATCAGGCTTTCTGTTCAACATCCTGATTTCCATGTTTGCGATGCTGTTTGGCACGCTTGCCGGGGCGGCACTTGGCCTTGGTCAAATCTCCAAGCTTGCATTACTGCGGCGCTCTTGCTGGTTCATCACACAATTATTCCGCAATTCACCATGGCTGGTCATTCTGTTCATCGTATTGCTGGCCCTGCCGTTTGAAATTGTCATTTTCGGCTATATCATCAGCATCCCCGATTGGATGAAGGCGGTTTTTGGTCTGTCCCTGCCGATCATGGCCAACATCTCAGAGATCGTGCGCGGCGCGGTCCTCTCCGTGCCGACAGCGCAATGGGAAGCGTCCGAAAGTCTTGCCTTCAATCGCCGACAAACCTTATGGCGGATCATCTTGCCGCAATGTTTCAAGCGGATGATCCCGCCTTGGATGAACTGGTATGCGATTTTGACCATGGCAACACCACTTTGCTCGCTGCTCGGCGTAGAGGAAATTATCACCCTGTCGCGTCAGGCGATGGAGTCAGAAAACAACCACCCGGAGTTGCTGGTTCCGTTCTACAGCTTCGCACTGGTGTTGTTCTTTTTCTATTGTTACCCCATCGCCCGGGTCACAATCGCATTGGAGCGCAAATATGCTGTTAAACTCTAGACAGACTAAAAAGAGGAGCCGGCGATGAGTGCATGGACCGAAAAAGAGCCAATCGTCTCGATCAAGGATGTGCATAAATCCTTTGGCGAACTGGAAGTGCTGAAGGGTGTATCGCTTGATGTGATGAAAGGCGAAGTGATTTGCATTATCGGCCCATCGGGATCAGGCAAATCAACGCTGATCCGGTGTATCAACGCGCTGAACGACATTCAGGGCGGAACAATTACCGTGCGGGGCATTTCGCTTACCGACCCCGATCTCGACACATTGGCATTGCGCCGCCGGGTGGGGATGGTCTTTCAGCAATATAATTTGTTTCCACACAAGACAGCGCTTGAAAACATCATGATGGCACCATTGCTTGTGCTGAAAGAAGACAAGGACGAAGTCGAGGCACGGGCGCGCGAGTTGGTGAAAAAGGTCCGGCTTGAAGGCAAGGAAGACAGCTATCCGGGCGAATTGTCGGGCGGCCAGCAACAGCGTGTTGCGATTGCCCGGTCATTGGCAATGAACCCGGATGTGATGCTTTTTGACGAAGTGACAGCAGCACTTGATCCGGAAACCGTGAAGGAAGTTCTGGTTACAATCAAGGATCTGGCCCAAGAAGGGATGACCTGTATTCTCGTCACGCATGAGATGGGATTTGCCCGCGAAGTGGCAGATCACATCTATTTCACCGACAATGGCGTCATTGTTGAACATGGGCCGCCGAAGAGCTTCTTCAACAAGGCCAAAGATCCGCGCACAAAAGAATTTTTGAGCCAGATTTTATAGGGTCTGCTGGTCAGGCAACCGTCACCGTGATGCTGCCGACATGCTCAACCACACAATCCAGCCTGTCCCCGCGGGCAACCGGGCCAACGCCTGATGGTGTGCCCGACATGATCAGATCACCCGCGGCAATGTCATAGAAGCGCGACAGATAGGCAATCATCTCTGGCACCTTCCAGATCATCTGCCCGAGGTCACCGGTCTGGCGCACCTCACCATTCACACGAAGCTCGACAAGCCCCTTGTCAGGATGACCAATCTGCGCGGCGGGGACAATCTCTCCCATCGGTGCAGACCGTTCAAACGCCTTGCCCGGCTCCCATGGACGGCGCTGTTCCTTGGCCACCGCCTGCAAATCACGGCGCGTCATATCGATCCCCACGCCATAGCCAAACACATGGTCCAGCGCCGACTCTACGGGGATGTTGGCACCACCGCTTTTGAGCGCAACAACCATTTCAATTTCGTGATGAACATCCTGTGTTTCAGGCGGGTAGGGAAAGGTCCCTGAAACGTCTGCCGCTTGCGCATTCTTCTGAAAGAAAAACGGTTCTTCGCGATCAGGGTCTCCACCCATCTCGATCGTATGGGCCGCATAGTTACGACCAATGCAATAGATCCTGCGAACAGGAAAAAGCGCATCATCGCCGCGCACGGGCAGCGCACAAATTGCGGGTGGATCAATCACATAATTTGGCATCGGTTCTTTTCCCCTAAAAAATATTACACCGCTTGATCAAAAAATTGGCCTGGCCGATTGGACGCCTAATAAGACCGTGGCAACTTTAGCACATGTTCCGCGACATAGCTCAAGATCAGATTGGTTGAGATTGGCGCCACCTGATAGAGCCGTGCTTCCCGGAATTTCCGCTCAACATCATACTCCTCGGCAAAGCCAAAGCCACCATGCGTCTGGACGCACATCTCGGCCGCCGCCCATGACGCATCAGCACACAGCATCTTTGACAGATTGGCCTCTTCGCCCGGGTTTTCTCCGGCCTCATAGAGACGGATCGCTTCATGCAGCATTAGCTCGGCGGCCCGCATCTGGCTATAGGCTTGGGCAATCGGGAATTGAATACCTTGGTTCTTGCCAATTGGCCGACCAAAGACATTGCGCTCTGTTGCATATTGCGAGGCGCGCTCAATGAACCATTTCGCGTCACCGACACATTCTGCGGCAATCAGAATACGCTCGGCATTCATCCCCGACAGAATATAGCGGAACCCCTTGCCTTCTTCGCCGACAAGGCTGCTTGCCGGAATACGCATATCGTCAAAAAACAGCTGTGTTGATGAATGATTCATCATTGTGCGGATCGGCGTGATGCTGAGTGACTTGCCGCGTACCTCGCGCATATCGACAAGAAACACCGACAATCCATCTGTCTTCTTGGCGCATTCCTCAATCGGTGTGGTTCGCGCCAAAAGCAGCAGAAGGTCCGAATGTTCAGCTCGCGATGTCCATACCTTTTGGCCATTGACGACATACTCGTCACCGTCACGCCGCGCCACCGTGCGGAGTGCGCTCGTGTCGGTCCCACTTGTCGGCTCGGTGACACCAAAGGCCTGAAGCCGCAAGCTGCCATCAGCGATTCCGGGCAGAAACTCTGCCTTCTGCGCATCAGAGCCATGCCGCAAAACCGTTCCCATCGTATACATCTGCGCGTGACACGCCGCTGCATTGCCGCCAGAACGGTGAATTTCCTCGAGAATTGCGGCGCCAGCAGAAATGGGCAGGGACAGGCCGCCATATTCCTCGGGGATCAGAGCGGACAGATAACCCGCCTCGGTCAATGCCTTTACAAAAGCGGTTGGATAGGCCCTCTCGGCATCACAAGACTGCCAGTATTTGCCATCAAAATCGGCACATAATTTTGCCACGGCTTCCCGTATTTCGGGGTGGTCATGCTGATAATTAAACATCGTAAACCACACTTCCTTTCATCAGCGTTTATCGTAGCCCTGAGATCATATCTTTAATTTGTGACATGGTGTCTCCTGCTGAGCGCAAAGCCAAGAATAAAGCCCCTTCGAATGACATAATTCTAAATCCCATTTTTGGGATGGAGACTTAACCATCCTGCGCAAATGGTGACACACACTTACCTTCATAAATATCGATTATTGATCCTCTGGCAAATTATTCGACAGTTTTGTCCAATCTGTTGCCCTGCCAGTCCGCCTAGTGACCAAGAATTGCGCGGGCTGAAAAGGCCGCCAACTCGCCACGCCAAATTTGGTTTCCAACACAAAAAGGCATGCCAGACTCATCCGAGATGATCTGTTCCAGCTCAATCCCGGGATGGTTGGCTGCGATACCAAGACACTCTGCCTCGTCAGCATGGACCGCCCGCATGCGAATGGTAATGTCGCCGGTTCGGGCGTGGGTATTGTAAGCTTGCTCGAGCAGTTTTGTTGTTGATTGTTGCAGATCCTGTTCAAGCATTTTGGGAAAACGACGGGCAATGATTGATTCAGTTTCAATGAAGATGGCGTGGCCATCTGAGGTGAACAGACGCGTATATTCAAACAGCGGCTCGCCCTTTTGCACCTGTAGCAGGGCCGCAATCCGCGCATCGGCGGCAACCTCGCGGCTGTCGAGCACCTCTATGTTCAGGCGCATCCCTTCTGATTGTGCGTGGGCGGCGAGGCTGATTGTCCGGCTGATGTCATATTTCAGGCGTGGCGGAGACACAAAGCGACCACGCCGATTTTCGGCATAGGCAAGCCCTTCGGCCTCCAGCGCTTCCAAGGCCCGGCGCGCTGTCATCCGGCTTACATTATGTGCCTCGGCAATAACACGCTCTGATGGCAAGGCAGCGTGCGCCGGCAACGTCCCATCCGCGATGTCGCCTCGCAAATGATCGATGATTTGCCGGTATCGCGGTGAGGCGGCAAGACTCTGGGAAGAAGACAAAATGCGGCCTCCACATTAACGCGGTTCGGGAATAATATTTCACTTTTCACGCGATTGATTTTGGTATAGACCGAAACATATCTGGTATATACCAGAAAGGCAACAGGAGTTGAAGCTATGGGGTATCTTAGCGAAGAGCAAAAGGAACAATTCTGGCGGGATGGTGTCCTGATGGTTGAAAACGCCGTGACACCGGAACAGCTGAACCAGTTAAAGGACGTGTTTGCCGGCTGGCTACAGGAAAGCCGCGAGTATGAAGACGATTTTGGCGAGACGATGGATGGGCGCAAGAGATTTGATCTGCAGCCCGGCCACAGCGCCGACAAGCCTGCCCTTCGCCGCGTCCAGTCACCCGAGGAAGTCTCGGACGTCTTTCTTGATGTTATGCGCAATGCCCGCACGGTTGATTTCTGTGTTGAGCTTATTGGCCCGTCAATCCGGTTTCACCATGGCAAGGTCAACTCCAAGCAACCCGGCTCAGCCACCAAGGTCAAATGGCACCAGGATTTTCCTTTCCAGCCGATGACCAATGATGATTTGATCACCTGCCTGTTGTTCATGGATGACGTCACGCTTGAAAACGGGCCTTTGGAAGTCATTCCGGGCAGCCACAAGGGGCCAATCTATTCCCACTGGCATGATGGCAGATTCACCGGCGCGGTGGCCGATGAGATCGTCACCGAAAGAGAGGATGAAATCATCAGATGCACCGGGCCTGCAGGGTCTGTATGCCTGATGCATGCCAGCCTGCTTCACGGATCGACAGCCAATTTGTCGACAGCGCCGCGCACTCTGTACATCACAACCTATTATGCCGAAGACGCGATAGAGCTTAGCCAAAATCACCTGCCAAGCCGCTTCACCCATGAACTGGTTCGCGGCGAGGTATCGGGGCGGGTACGATGCACGCCTTATGAGATGGAGCTGCCAGAGGTGCCGAAAGACACGTCTTTCTTCGCCCAGCAAGAGAGTGCTCCAACCCAGTAACACCAATAGCGTGGCGAACCGCGCAACCCTGTGAAGCTCAAAGCCGCAAAGGGGCACATTTATGAGTGACAACATCCCTGCCGACGCCAGCGTCGTCATCATTGGTGGCGGCATTCATGGTTGCTCGGTCGCCTATCACCTCAGCCGTGAGGGTTGGCAAGACGTGGTCCTGCTTGAGCGGCGTCAGCTTACCAGCGGCACAACATGGCACGCCGCTGGTCTCGTTGGTCAGTTGCAAGGAAGTCATGCTACCACCGCCTTTGCGAAATATGGCGTTGAGCTTTTAGGGCGGATTGAAGCCGAGACAGGCCAGAATCCGGGCTTCCGGCAGTCGGGGTCAATCTCCATCGCAACGAATGAAGAAAGATTGGCCGAGCTTAAACGCAAGGCCGACTTTGCCTCGCTGTTTGGCGTTGAAGCCAACTATATGCAGCCCGAGGAGATCAGCGAACGCTGGCCCCTGATGAACCCGGAGGGCGTGCTTGGTGGCATTCACATGCCGTCTGACGGTGCTGCGAACCCGACAGATCTGACAATGGCGCTGGCCAAAGGCGCCCGCCAGAATGGTGCGCGGCTGCTGGAAAATGTGACGGTTGAGGACATCCTCATCACATCCGGCAAGGTGTCCGGTGTGCGTACTGACAAAGGCACCATCAAGACCAAATTTGTGGTGAATTGCGGGGGCATGTGGGCACGGGAACTTGGTCAGAAAAACAACATCGGTGTTCCGCTTCATGCGTGCGAGCATTATTACCTTGTGACGGAACCTATCGCCGATCTGCCGCCGGATTTGCCAGTGCTGCGCTCTTATTGTGATGGCACCTATTGGAAAGAAGATGCCGGCAAGCTGTTGTTTGGCTTTGCCCATTTCAACGCAAAGCCATGGGCAGTGGATGGCGTGCCGGCAGATTTCTGCTTTGACAGCCTGCCTTTTGTTGAAGAAGACGTGATGGAGGTTCTTGAACTGGCGATGAACCGGGTGCCATTGCTTCAGGAAACCGGTATCCGCACATTCTTCAACGGGCCGGAAAGCTATTCCTATGACGGTAGATTCACCCTTGGCGAGGCACCGGATGTCAGCGGATATTTCATTCTGGCCGGGGTGAACTCCACTGGCATTCAATCCGGGTCGGGCGCTGGTAAAGCGCTTGCAGACTGGATCATAAAAGGCCATCCACCCATGGACCTTGCCGAGATGGACACGGCGCGGTGCGAGGAATTTCAAGCCCGCGATCCCTATCTTCGCGAACGTTGCCCGGAAACCCTTGTCCTGACATACGCCATGCATTGGCCGGGACGCCAACGTGAGACTGCCCGCAACCTTCGCCGCACACCATTTTATCATCCGATGAAAGCAAGAGGCGCCTGTTTCGCCGAACTTCAGGGCTGGGAACGGCCCGGCTGGTTCGCTGCAGACGGCAGAAAAGCCGAATATGACTACAGCTTTGGCCGTCCAAGCTGGTTCGATCTTGTTCAGGCTGAACAAAAAGCCGCGCGGGAAGATGTCGGCATGATCGATTATTCGATGCTTGGCAAATTGATGGTTGAGGGCCGTGATGCCGAACAATTTCTGCAACGCGTCTGCACCAATAATTTGGCACTGAAGGTTGGTGGGATTGCCTATTCACTGATGCTGAATGAACGCGGCGGCATTGAGAGTGATGTCACCATTGCCCGGCACGGCGAAGACGCCTTCATGGTGATGAGTTCAATATCCCGAACCCGGCGTGACAGGCTGCATCTGCAACGCCATATCCTGCCCGAAGAAGATGTCAGATTGCGTGACGTCACCTCGGCACTTGCGGTTCTCGCGATTTGTGGTCCAAAAAGCCGCGCCTTGCTGGAAAAGGTCAGCACTGTGGACACCAGCAATGCCGCCTTTCCCTTTAACAGCTGGCAAAGATTTCATATCGGGCACGCAGAGATTTTTGCCCAGCGGCTGTCTTTCACCGGCGAGCTTGGCTGGGAGATTTTTGTCACGCCCGACTTTGCCGAACATGTGTTCGACACGCTCTTGGACGCCGGACAGGATCTTGGCCTGCGCCTGATCGGCGGCGAAGCGCTGAATGCCTTGCGCATCGAAAAGGGATTTGCCCATTGGGGCCATGATATGTCCTATACCGAATCCCCGCATCAGGTCGGAATGAACTTCACCTGCAAGCCGAACAAGGGCACAGATTTCGTTGGTCGGGATGCCTATCTCGCCCGCAAGGCGGAAGGTGGCGGCCCGGTGCTGTGCTCGGTGCGGCTGCATGATCCGGCACCACTGATACATCACAATGAGCCGGTCAAGCGTGACGGCAAGATCGTTGGATATATAACGTCCGGCGCACACAGCCACACATTTGGCGCCGCAGTCGGACTGTGCTTCATTGATCTGGCGACAGGAGAGGCCATCGACACCGCTATCGGTTCCGGCTCCTATTCGGTTGTCGTTGAAGGCCGAGAATATGCTGCCGATGTCAGCCTGTCGGCGTTCTATGATCCGACCAATGCGCGGATGCTCGCCTAGCGATCAAGCGCGTTTATTGCCAAGCCGTGGCACAGCATTGTTCAGGCAAAAAGCGCGGCGTGGCTTTTTCGCAATTCAGCCTTTTGCACCTTGCCCATTGTGTTGCGCGGCAATGCGTCGGCAAAGATCACGGACTTTGGCTGCTTGAATTTGGCCAGCTTGCCGGCCAACGCCTGCTCAATCACCTCGGCACCAAGCGCCGTGTCACTTGCCACAACAACGGCAACAACCGCCTCGCCGAAGTCACGATGCGGCACACCGATAACAGCTGATTCCAAAACCCCGTCAATATCATCGATGAGGCTTTCGATCTCTTTTGGATAAATGTTAAGCCCACCGGAAATAATCAAATCCTTGTCCCGGCCAACGATGGTGATATAGCCGTTCTCATCTTCGCGGGCCATGTCACCGGTGATGAAATAGCCATCATCGCGAAAAGACTCGGCGGTCTTTTCAGGCATTTCCCAATACCCAAGAAAGACATTGTCGCCCTTCTGTTCGATAATCCCGATTTCACCCGGGGCAACCGGCTTACCTGTCTCGGCATCGGCAATGCGAATATCAACGCCGGGCAACGGCTTGCCGACCGTGCCGGCAATACGCGGTCCGTCATAGGGGTTTGAAATCGACATATTCGTCTCGGTCATGCCATAGCGCTCGAGAATCATTTTGCCGGTACGCTCTTCGAATTGCCGGTGTGTTTCTGCCAATAGCGGCGCCGAACCCGAGATAAAGAGCCGCATATGGCTGGCAGCTTCTGCGGTGAACCCCGGTGCGTCCAGAAGGCGGGTATAGAAAGTTGGCACACCCATCATGCTGGTCGCCTTTGGCATCCATGCCAGCGCGTCATCATTGTTGTATTTTGGAAGAAAGATCATGCTTCCGCCCACCATCGCCAGAGTGTTGCTGGCAACAAACAGCCCGTGGGTGTGATAGATCGGCAGCATATGAAGCAGAATATCATCAGCCGTGAACTGCCAGGCCTTGACCAGAACCTCGGCATTCGACAACAGATTGCGGTGGCATAATTTTGCCCCCTTTGACCGGCCAGTGGTCCCAGATGTGTACAGGATCGCACCAAGATCTTCACTGCCACGCGGCACAGCGTCAAAAGCTGGCGATGCCTGTTCTGCCTTGCTGGCAAGGCTGCCTGTTTCATCGCCATTCAGCGTCAAGAGCGTTGCATCCACCTGCGCCGCGATGGGTGAAATTGCGTCACGCGCCTTCTCGCCAACGACAACAATCGCCGGCTTGGCATCAGTGATGAAATATTCAATCTCATGGGGGGTATAGGCGGTGTTGAGCGGCAAATATACGCCGCCTGCCTTGATTGTTGCGGCATAGAGTGCCAGCTGCATCGTCGATTTGTCAGTTTGAACCGCAACCCTGTCACCGGCATTGAGGCCATTGGCAACGAGCACATTTGCCAACCGGTTGGTCAGTGTCGTGAAACCGGCGAAACTGATCTCGGAGTCAGCCGTGTAAAGAAAGATCTTGTCGCTGTCCGCATGTCGCGCGAACACCCCGTCATAAAGAACATTTGTCATCGATATACCATTCAGATCAATTCAATCAGGTTCACCTAACATGTTACAGGGTTGGACACCACGGCAAACAAAAATGGGCGAACAGAAACAATCGGCCCGACCGCCAGCAGCATTATAATCTCTGTGTCAATTAAGAGCTGAACACCCGGTCAACGGCAATCGTCAGCTTGTCGGTAAGTTCTTCAATCTGGTCGTCACTGATAATGAATGGCGGTGCCACCAACACGTGATCACCTCTTTGGCCATCAATCGTGCCTCCCATCGGATAGCAGATAAGCCCAGCCTCAAAAGCGGCGGCCTTGAATGCCTTGTTCTTGGCCAATGACGGGTCAAACGGTGCCTTGGTCTCTCGATCGGCAACAAATTCCATGCCCAAAAAGAGGCCCCTGCCGCGAATATCACCAATGTGTGGATGGTCACCGAAACGATCGCGAAGGCTTGTCATAAGCACTTCACCCTTTGACTTCACCCGGCCGACCAGCTGTTCCTCCAAAAGCGTTGTCACCACGGCAAGCCCGGCGGCACAAGCCGTTGGATGGCCAAGGTAGGTGTGACCATGCTGAAAAAATCCTGAGCCATTCTCAATCTGGCGATAAATCTTGGCGCTGCACATCATCGCACCGATCGGCTGGTAACCGCCGCCAAGCCCCTTGGCAATTGTCAAAATATCCGGGCACACATCATCTGCCTCACAGGCAAATAAATGCCCTGTCCGGCCCATCCCGCACATTACCTCGTCAAGGATCAACAACACCCCATATTGATCACAAATTTCCCGGATACGCTTGTAATAACCGGCAACAGCGGGAACCGCACCCAATGTCGCGCCAACCACAGGTTCGGCAATAAAAGCCATTACCGTTTCCGGCCCAAGCCGAAGAATTTCCGCCTCCAGTTCGTCAGCGCTGCGCCGCGCAAATTCGGCATCTGTCTCCGCCTCATCCTTCAGACGATAGGCATAACAAGGGGCGATATGACTTGTTTCAATCAACAGCGGCTCGAACGCCTGCCGACGCCAGATATTGCCGCCAGCCGCCAGCGCCCCAAGCGTATTGCCGTGATAGCTCTGGCGGCGGGATATCAACCGGTGGCGTTCCGGCTGGCCTTTCTCGATGAAATATTGACGCGCGAGTTTCAGCGCCGCCTCAACCGCCTCCGAACCGCCAGACACAAAATAAACGTGATCAAGATCACCCGGCGCGTGGGTTGCAAGGCAACTGGCCAGTGCCTCTGCAGGCTCAGACGAGAAAAAACCGGTATGCGCAAAGGCAAGTTTGGATGCCTGATCCTTCAACGCCTCAACGACAGCAGGGTGTCCGTGACCAAGGCAGGACACCGCCGCACCACCAGACCCGTCAAGATAAACCTTGCCCGATTGATCGGTGATGTAACAGCCGCTGGCCGACACAGCGACCGGCGGCCTTGATTTCATGCTTCTGGGAAACACATTTGACATTGCCATCACCTGACTAACCTTTGCGCCTGACTGAATACATTAAACCGTGACCACATCCTATGACAGGGTTGCGGCGCGCTTGATCTGCCAATGGTCACGCCAACGATAATACCGCACAACCGAGGGCAAAAACCACGGATTACCAAAATAGAGCGGACGCGTTTGAAAACGTAGCCCGTCAAATGCCGTGGCCCCATCCGGATCACCCAAAAGCTGTTGACCAAGCCGCATGCCAAGATAGCTCGCCATGCCAATCCCCGAACCGCAATAGCCCATGGCATAGTGGATGCCATCATGCTGACCAAGATGTGCCAGTGTATCAAAGGTAAAGGCCACCGTTCCTGTCCATGAATGGGTATAACCATAATCGGCAAGTTCCGGGAAAATGCGGCACATATCGGCCTTGAGCTTTGGCCCACTGATCGCGGGGTTGGTCTCATCTGCAGACACCCGACCACCAAACAACACACGCGACCGGTCAGGCGAAGGCCGGTAATAATAGATCACCTTACAGGTATCACTTACCACCCGGTCCTTGGGAAACAATCTGTCAATCAACGCCTTTGGCAAAGGATCGGTGGCGATCATATAGGTGCCGATTGGAATCACGCGCCGCTGCACCCATGGCACCAGATCTGTTGTATAGCCATTGGTGGCAATGATGACTTTTTCCGCCCTGATTGGCCCCATTGGCGTTGTAACGCTGTATCCACGGCCCTCTTGCGTGATTTCAAGTGCCGGACAATTGCCAGTCACGGCAACGCCTGCATCTTTGGCGACTTGCAGAAGGCCGGCATAATATTTCGCCGGGTCCAGCGATGCGTGGCGCGTCAGGACCACACCGCCAAAATACGCATTGGTGCCAAGCTCTTTATGCTGATCATCGCGGGACACGATTTCAAATGGCACCCCTTCTTCACGACCAAGCCGTTCGGTATCTTCAACCAAGTCCCTGAAATGTGCGGGAGTGTGCGCCGCATGGAACCTGCCACACCGTTTATAGGCACAATCAATTCCTTCGGACTTAATAAAATCACCAACCCATTCAAGCGAGGTATAGCCCTCATTTCGGATCGCCATGGCCCGCTCGGCACCATATTTGCGTGTCAGTTCGGCAAGCGTCGGTTTGATGCTTGGACTGATTTGCCCACCATTTCGGGTGCTGCATCCCCAGCCCGGTGAATGCGTATCGATCACCTGCGTGCTTCGCCCGCCGCGGGCTGTGGCGATTGCCGCGTGAAGGCCGGTATAGCCGGAACCGATCACCAGAACATCAACAGCGTCAAGCGGCGCCGCACGGGTTGATTGCAACGGCGTGATGCCTTCATGCCAATAGACCTTGCCATCACCAACGCCGCCGCTGGGCGCTGTCTGCTTGTCATGTGTTGATTGTCTATGTGCTGACATATTCTTAACCTGCATCATTAGTAAACACACGTTTCACGCTTGATTAGAACCCTCTTTACCCATCATTCGTCAAATGAAACCTTGGCCTCGGCAAAAAAATATTGTTAGCTATATTCATAACAATCAATGGGGAGGACATGATGAAATCATTCTCTAAACTTAAGGTTGTCGCAGTTGCGGCGACAGCGCTGGGTATGGCCAGCATGTCAACGGCCAGTTTTGCCGAAGACGAACTTCGTATTGTGTCTTGGGGTGGCGCCTATCAAAAGGGCCAGTCCGTTGGCATTTTTCAGCCTGCTGCGAAAGCCATGGGCATCACCGTCAAAGAAGATACCTATGGCGGTATTTCCGATGTCAAATTGATGGTTAAGTCAGGTGCTGACAAGTTTGACATTTTCTCAAGTG
Source organism: Alphaproteobacteria bacterium (assembly GCA_038147495.1). Classification (GTDB taxonomy): domain Bacteria; phylum Pseudomonadota; class Alphaproteobacteria; order Puniceispirillales; family Puniceispirillaceae; genus MED-G116. Next base: position 47,143 of record JAYQTT010000016.1, read on the forward strand.
GTGCCGGTGGCTGTGCCTCAGGCGGTGAAGAAGGCATTCTGGAAAAGCTCGATTATTCAGTAATCGATGTCAGCAACCATCTGCCAGGCATGTATAGCGATTATTGCGCAGGTGCCGACATCTTCTCTGTTGTTGCCGCGTGGAACACAGACACATATGGCGATAATGGTCCGCGCTCATGGGCTGACTTCTTTGACGTAGAGAAATTCCCGGGCACTCGCGCCATGCGCGCCAAGGTTGACGCCCAGCTTGAGGCCGCTTTGCTTGCCGATGGCGTGCCAATGGAAGACATCTACAAAGTTCTCGACAGCGAGGAAGGCATTGAGCGGGCGCTTGACAAGATCCGTTCAATCAAGCCGCATATCGCCGTTTGGTGGACTTCAGGTGCACAGCATGCACAGCTGATGAAGGACGGCGAGGTCGACATGACAACCGGCTGGAATGGCCGTTTTGACGTTGCCAAAGAGGACGGTGCCAAAGTCGCCTATGACTGGAAAACCGGTATCATGGACTGGGAAGGCTACGGCATTCCAAAGGGCGCAAAGAACAAGGATCTGGCGATGAAATACATTGCCGAGATGATGAAGCCTGAGTACATGGCCGAGTTTGCCAAGTACATCACATACGGCCCGACCAACAAGAAAGTCTATGAGCTTAACTTGATGGAAGAGAACCGTGCGCGTCAGATGCCATCACATCCTGACAATGCAAAGCATCAGCTGACATTGAGAACAGAATGGTATGCAAAGTGGAGAACGATCGCCGCTGAAATGTATACCGAAATGATGACTGAATAGTGCGCATAACGCTGGAGGGTGGCGACACCCTCCAGTATTTTTTTGCCGTGTTCATTTTTGCTACCCATCCAGGTGCTTTAATCCATGACAGATAGTTCACTTAATATTTCAATTCATAATGTAACGAAAACCTATGGGGATTTTCATGCGCTGCGTGATGTCAGCCTTGAAGTCACGTCCGGAGAGTTTTTGACGCTGCTTGGACCATCCGGTTCGGGCAAGACAACATTGCTGATGGTGCTTGCCGGCTTTACCAGCCCTGATTACGGCAGTGTGAAATTTGGCGATGAAGAGGTTATTTTAAAGCCGCCTCATCTTCGCGGCATTGGCATGGTGTTTCAAAATTACGCCCTGTTCCCGCATATGAATGTCGAACAGAATGTTGGCTATCCGCAAAAATTGCGCGGTGTCAGCAAGGAAGAAACCAGAAGAAGCGTTGAAGAGGCGCTTGCCACCGTGAAGCTTGATGGACTTGGTCATCGCCGCGTCGATGAATTGTCCGGCGGCCAGCGGCAGCGTGTTGCGCTGGCACGGGCAATTGTGTTCAAGCCGAAAATCCTGCTGATGGATGAACCGCTCTCTGCGCTCGACAAAAAGTTGCGCGAGGAAATGCAGATTGAGCTGCGTCAACTGCATGACAGCTTGAACATGACCACCGTCTATGTGACGCATGATCAAAAAGAAGCTTTGACCATGTCGGACAGGATTGCCGTGATCAATGAAGGCCAGCTGATGCAGCTTGATACGCCAAACCAGATTTATCGCAACCCGAACAACGCCTTCATTGCTGATTTCATCGGCGAGTCGAGCCTGCTGTCGGCGACTGTGAAAAAAGGTGTGGCCAGCCTTGGTTCATCAGAATTGAAGGCCACTCAAAAGCTGGATAAAGACGGTGAATTTTTGCTGGTGATCCGTCCAGAGAAGCTTTTTATTGCTGACAAGAAATCAAACGACAGCAACCATTTTGAAGGCATTGTCGAGGATTCAATCTTTCAGGGTGAAAGTCAGTTAATGGTGATCAAGCTTGATCCGAAAACACATGGCGATCAATCGCTCCGGATGCGGCTTCCAAATGGCAGCGCCATGCAGGAAAAACTGCCGGGTATTGGCGAGAAGATCACCCTTGGTCTGAAAATTGCGGACAGCTATTTTGTGGAAAAGTCACATGGCGGTTCTTGATCAGAACATAAATGAGGCCTCGCTACACCGGCTGGCAAAGCGGGAAAATTATACCTTTCTCGGGCTGACAATGCCTTATCTGGTATTGGTCGGGGCGATGATCATCATCCCGATCGGCTGGTTGTTCTTCCTGTCTTTCATTGGCCGGGACGGCTCATTCTCGTTTGAGAATTATGAGCGGATGTTAAATTCGAGAGCCTATTTTCGTATTTTCATGACGACGTTCAAAATCAGCATGCTGACAACGCTGTTCTGCGCGTTGCTTGGCTATCCACTGGCCTATTTCATGTCACAGATTTCCCGAAAATGGGCCAGCATCTGTATGATCGGGGTGCTGATTCCGTTTTGGACAAGCCTTTTGGTGCGGACCTATGCGTGGCTGGTGTTGCTGCAAAAGAAAGGACTCGTCAACGATATCGCGATTGACCTTGGGCTGATCGCAGAACCGATTAAATTTGTGCACAACACATCCGGTACATTGATTGGCATGGTACATATTATGTTGCCGTTCCTGATCCTGCCGCTCTATGCCAACATGCGCGCGATTGACAGTCACTGCATCAAAGCCGCATCGAGCCTTGGCGCGACTCCAACCCGTGCCTTCTGGACGGTGTTTTTCCCGCTCAGCATTCCTGGACTTCTGGCTGGACTTCTTATCGTCTTTGTCTTGTGCCTTGGCTTCTATGTCACGCCAGCGGTGCTTGGTGGCGGCAAGGTGATCATGGCGGCGATGAAAATTTCCAGCAACATTGAGCTTTACTTCAGCTGGGGTGCGGCAAGTGCACTTGGCGTTGTTCTGCTGGTGGTGACAATGATCATTCTGTTTATCGCCTCGAAACTGGTCTCTCTCGATCAGCTTGGCCAGGGGAGATAGATTATGGGCTTCCTCGACAAACACGTCTCCGACACCCAGATCAAACTGCGTAACAGGCTGTGGTTATATGCGTTTTCCGCGATCATCCTGTTTTTGTTGGTTGTGCCATCACTTATCGTTATTCCGATGTCATTTTCTGACAGCCAGTACCTCGAGTTTCCACCAAAGAACCTGTCACTGCGCTGGTATGAGAATTATTTCTTCTCATGGAAAGTTGAGAACGGCTTCAACGACTGGATGGCGGCAACACGAACATCTTTGCTTGTTGCCGTTCTTACCATTTTCGTTGCCACACCGATCGGCACCTTGGCGGCCTATGGCTTGACCAACAGCAGTTCGCGTGTCCGTGCCATCCTGTTCCCGATCATGATCTCGCCAATGATGGTTCCCATCATTCTTGTGGCCATCGGTTTGTTCTATTTCTATGTCCAGTTCAAAATGGTGAACAGCATCACTGGTCTGGTCCTTGGACATTCGCTTGTTGCGATGCCGCTTGTGCTGATCATTGTGCTGTCGGCGCTGAAGAATTATGACATGAATCAGGAAAAGGTGGCGCGTTCACTTGGCGCCAGTCGCAGTCGCGCCTTCCTCGAAATCACCCTGCCACAGATCAAGTTTTCGCTAATTTCAGCCGCGCTGATTTCGTTCCTGACATCGTTTGACGAGATTATCATCTCACTGTTCGTTTCAGGCGGTGACAATTCGACGATCACGCGCAGCATGTTTCTGGCTCTTCGCGACCAGATCGATCCGACAATTGCAGCGATCTCAACGATCCTGATTATTATCTCGTCCGGCCTGCTGATTGTCTCGCAGATGATTGGCAGCAAAAGCCAGCCGAACTAAATCTCATCAGCGCATGCCGGTGAGGGGGGCGTGCCGCCTCCCCGGTGCCGCCTTCACCCACACGCAAGGCTCTGTTACCTGTCAGAGTCTTTGCTGTGGCGGCCAAGGCGGGTCGCAAGTGTCGGCATTGTGAAAAAGATCAACATGACCCGTATGGTGTGATGAAATGCTGTGAAGGCAACATCAAAACCGAATACAAGCGCCAGCAGCGTCACCTCATATAGCCCGCCCGGCACAAAGGCGAGCCAGATTGTCAAAAAATCCATTCCGCCAAAAACAGTGAAAGCAACTGCACAGGCAAGATATGCCAGAAGAATCACCATTGTGTTGAGGCTGGCATCACGCAAATAGACAAACACCTCACGCAAGGGCACACGGGCCAATTGTGCGCCAACCCCGCCACCAATCGCCAATTGCGCCAGCAACACGAATTCCTGAATCCGCGGCAAATCAATCACCCCCATGACATGGAGCAATGCGGAAAGGCCCATTGGCCCCAGCAAATGTGCCATCGGCACCCGGCACAGGCGCGCCAAACCATATCCACCCACGCCAACAGCAATAAAACTGATGATTTCGGCAACGGGAAGATCGAGCAACCCAGGCATTGACCGCAGAGTGAGATTCGATGCCTCTGTTGCGGCTTTCCCCTCAATAAAGGCCATAAGTAACGGCATGGTGACAAAGACAATCACCACCCTGACCAGATGAAACAGGGCAACAACATAGGCCTTGTCGACAACCTCACGGGCCAGCGCAACGGCTTCGGCCTGCCCGCCGGGCAAACAGCAAAGCAGGGCAAGCCGCGGTTCATATCCACGGACTCTGGACAGGAAAACATATCCGATCAGAGACACCACTATGGTGGTAATGACCATCGTTGAGACTGTCGGCCACCATTGTGTGATATTGACCAGAATATCCGCCCTGAAGTTTTCTCCCATCAGCACGCCAAGGCCAAGAATGACAGGAACATGGAACCATCTTGCCACCCCCAGATGGCGGCGCGCTGACGGAACAACAGCACCACAGATCCAGACACCGAAAAGGCTGCCCATCAAAAAGGGCGCAGGAAAATTCAGCGACAGGAAGAGCCAGCCGACAGACAATGCAATTCCGGACGTCACAAGCAACCGGCGAATGTCGGCCACAATCTCCGTTTTTTTGGACTCGCTGGAATCAGCCATGCCAGTGGCTACCGTTCAATGCGGCATGTTGGGTCATGCGTCTAATAATGCGGTGGCGGCTGGTCTTCATCGGGGCGAAGGATGCCATCATCCGTCTCCAGGCTCTGCAATTTCCGGGTAAGAGCATCAATCATCAATTTCAGGTGCTGAATCTCTTTTTGCTGGGCATAGAGCTCATCACTCATCTGGGCCTGATCTGCCTGCATCAGGGTAAGCTGCTCTTCAAGTGATTGGCGGTTCTTATCCATAAAAAATTATAGCAACCTGTTCAAATTGCGTGATAGCCCTCAACGCATCTTCCCGCACTTCAGGGCAATGGGCCACTAGGCCAGCACAGCGCCAAAGCCTATTGGTTGACGATATCACCCCGACAATCGAACTCAGCACTGACCAAATTATCAGTGAGGTGCATTGAGGTGATCACACCCGTTTCGTGGCCAAGCGCCTGACATCTCTGGTTGATCGATTCCTTGATCGCCTCTGGCGGGCTGACGAACGCCACAGAGGTCGTCTCCCATTCAATAACATTCACGGCCTTCGTGTCTGCGTTACCTGCGGCACTTCCCGCTACGTTTGCAACATTCGTTGACTGGCAACCGCCAAGGGCGCCAAGAGCGCCAAGAAACACCAGCATAATTAAACGAATTTTGGACGAGATCATCATGGTACCACATTCCAAAACAACAAATTCCAGCACAACCACATCGCCGCGATGCTTGGCCTTGTGCCGCACTACGACCAGCAGAAAATAGCCCAGCCAAACAGACAGCACAGATGCCACCGAGGCAGTTTGGTATCACAATCGATAAAACATGGCCAATATAATTATGCGCTAATATTGGGCTGGTATTGGCGTGATGTTTAACAGGCGATGCGACCATTATGTTTATTTTTCGAGCTTGGGCCCCTTGCCAACAGTGATTGGCCGGTTTGCCTGCCGTTCACGATGAATGATAATCAGGCCTGCAAGAATGATGAAAAGAATCCCCGGGAACAGATCATCAAAGGGTGCTTCTGCAAAAAACAGCCAGCCCATTGCAAAGGAAATCGGGATACCAAAATATTCGAACGGCGAGATGGAACTTGGATCGACAAGCCGATAGGCCGTGACAAGACACATCACGCCGGTTCCGCCAAACACGCCCACAAGTAAAAACAGACTGGCATCATTTGGTGAATTGATTGGTGTCCATTCAGCAAAGCTCAGCAACAGGATTGTCGCCAAAATAAAAGTACAAATTTGCTGGCTTAGCTGGATCGCGGCTGATGGAATTTCTGTGGGATAAAAGCGCACAAGCAAGCTTGAACAAGCATAACCAAAAGCGGCGATGACCGGATAGATCATATAGACAGAAAATGCCTCATCAAAGGGTTTGAGGACCGTGAGCATGCCGACAAACCCGATGACGATAGCCGCCCAGCGCCAGACGCCGACATGGTGTCCAAGCAACGGCACCGACAGTGCCGTGATAAACAACGGCCCGGTAAAGCCCAGCGCCGAGGTTGTGGCAAACTCAATCTTTGTCAGCGCGGTATAGAAACAAAACTGCGCCAACAGCACCGCCAATGACCGCCCCAGCAAAATGGCATGAAAGCGCGGCTTATTCAGCGCTGGCAAGATGTCGAACTGGCGATAGCGCCACAACAGGAAAAGCGGCGGCACAACCCCAAAGAAATTCCGCAATGACGAGATCTGCAAGATCGAATAGGACCCACCAAGCATACGCACCAAAATGCCCATCAGGTCAAAGGCAAGAATGCCAAAGAGCATGATAAAAATGGCACTGACGAGACTCTTTGGCATTACGCAACACACAGAAAAATCAAGATGACAGTTACGCTACTTGTGTTTGTGCGGTTTGGATACGCAGAATCGACAAAATTTCACCATTTCCAATCCATTACATTGCCCTTTAGCGGTTGAAATCCTTCGACCAATTCCTATGTCATGGACGTCAGACGAGGAGGAGGCATACATGTCCGGCAAGCAATTTAATTTTGAGGCTGATACAGGCAAAATCCTGAATATCGTGATTAACTCCCTCTATTCACAGCGGGAGATATTTCTTCGCGAGCTGATCTCAAACGCATCCGACGCCATCAACAAACGAAAATTTGCAACAATCACCGCCGGTGAAGCCGCCGACATGTTTGATGGGGCAATCGATATTCGCGTTGATAAGAAAGCAAACACGATCTCAATTACCGACAATGGCATTGGCCTTACAGCCGATGAAATGGTTTCCACACTTGGCACGATTGCCAGCTCCGGTACCAAGGCATTTCTTGAAAATGCTGCCGCCTCAGAAGAATCTGCAGACATCAGCGGTCAGCTTATCGGCCAATTTGGTGTTGGTTTTTATTCGGCCTTTATGGTTGCCGAACAAATTGAGGTCATCTCAAAGCCGCATGGCGGCGATGCGGCCAATATCTGGCGCAGCGATGGACAGTCCGGTTTCACCATTGACGCAGCCTCGCGCGAGACCACCGGCACCGACATTATTTTGCATCTTCGCAAGGATGCAGCGGAGTTTCTGGAAAAAGAGCGGCTCGCCCATCTGGTCAAAAATATTCAGATCATATCGCCCAACCTGTTTCATGGCATGACGCAGGTGGCGAAGTTGAGCAGCTGAACTCATCAACCGCATTATGGACTCGTCCGGCAAAAGAGATCAGCGAGGAAGACTACAATAATTTCTACCAAGGGGTATCCGGTGCCTTTGACACCCCCTTCGCCACTCTGCACAACCGCACCGAGGGAACGGTTGAATTTACCAATCTGTTGTTCATTCCGGGCAGCGCGCCTTTTGACCTGTATGACCCGGAGCGCAAATCGAAATTGCAACTCTATGTCAATCGGGTGTTCATCACCGACAATTGCGATGATCTGGTACCAAAATGGTTGCGCTTCATGCGCGGTGTGATTGATACGCCTGATGTCGATCTGAATGTCAGCCGTGAGATGCTGCAGCATAATCCGGTGGTGACAAGAATTCGCAAGGCTGTCGTCAAGCGGGTACTTGGCGAGCTTGGCAAAGCGCTGGAAAAACGCCGTGATGAATATGGCCAGCTATGGGAAACACTTGGCCGAGTCATAAAGGAAGGGCTTTATGAAGATCAGGACAACAAGGATAAAATCCTTGGCGTATCGCTGTTCAAATCCACCAAGAAAGGTGACCTCATAACCTTGCAGGAATATGTGGACAATTTTGCCAAAGGCCAGGACACGATTTATTATCTCTCGGCAGAAAACCCTGAACTGGCGCTTCGTAGCCCACATCTGGAGAGCTTTGAGGCAAAAGGCATTGATGTCCTTCTGCTTACCGATCCGATTGACGATTTCTGGTTGAGCAACATCAGCGAATTTGACGGAAAATCGTTCCAGTCAATCACCCGCGGGGAGATTGACCTCTCCGGCATCGGTGATGACGCCGAAAAGGACGATGATGCCAAGGACGAGCCGACCGCACAGGACAGCCTTGTCGGCAAGATCAAACTGGCGCTTGATCAGGCTGTTGCTGATGTGCGCGCATCGTCAAACATGGAGAAAAGTCTGGCCCGCCTAGTGGCCGATGAAAAGGGCATGGACCCCCAAATGGAACGGATGATGCGCATGCACAATCCTGACTTCAAAGGCATGCCAAAAATCCTTGAGGTCAATGCCAAGCACCCGTTGATCAAGTCACTGAATGCGAAGCTCGAGGCTGGAGAATTTGATGGCTCAGAAAATTTCGCCAGATTGATCTTTGACAGCGCCTTGGTCGCCGAGGGTGAACCGATTGCTGACCCGCGTGAATTCACCCAACGCCTCAGCGATGTTATGCAGCAGGCAATTACCTCAAAAGCAGGCTGACGATTACAGCCGCATCACCCGCCTGATAAATCAGTCTCGCACCAATCGACCGCCACAACATACCTCGTGGTGGCCGGTTGGTGTGCGCGCATTTCATGTCTGGGGGGCAGGGCCATGGTCAACCGCCTGTTTTGTTGAAATATGCCGCCTGACGATTCGCACTATTTTGGTATATTTTGCCCATCAGACGAATTTTTGAGACATTTATTTTCTTAAATTATCTTTAATATTCCAATTAACAAAATTAATTACTAAATCTTTGGCACAACCACAGATGATGTCAAAGCTGGCTATATGCTGGCAAAAGACAAATGGAGACCAAAGATGACCCCCCTTCGCACAGTGATAACCGGCATTGTGGCATGGCTCTTTCTGGCCACGTCAGCAATGGCCAGCAGCATCACCCCCCTTGTTGACAGCACATGGCTTGCCGCACAATCCGGTTCAGAGACATTGCGCATCATCGACCTTCGCAACAAGATCGATGGTGGATCATATGAAACATGGCTGGAAGGCCATATCCCCGGTTCGGTGCATTCCGATTATCTTAAAGATGGATGGCGTGTCGGCCGTGATGACGTTGTTGGCCTGCTGCCGGAGAGCGACCAGTTTCAAGCCCTCGCGCGCAAGCTTGGCGTCAATCAGGACACGCATGTTGTTCTGGTCCCTGCCGGTGTAAATGCCACAGATTTTGGCAGTGCTGCCCGCGCCTATTGGACCTTCAAGGTTTTTGGCCATGAGACAGTATCGATCCTTGACGGCGGTTATGCCGCCTGGACAGCCACTTTTCCTGATGCCATTGAGGCCGGTGCACAACCGGCACCAGCGGCCGGCAATTTTGTCGCCAACTTCAGGCCTGCAGGCTATGCCTCGATTGAAGAGGTCAAGGCACTTGCTGCCGGTGATGGAGCTGGTGGCGCCACACTTTTGGATGGGCGTACCAAGGAACAATTTGACGGCTTTGCCAAGCACCCGAAAGCCCGCGAGGTCGGCCACATTCCAGGTGCCGTTCTACTGTCACAGGCGAATGCCTATGATGCGGCAAGCAACCGGCTGAAATCTACCGATGCCTTGGCCGAAATCTATGGTGATCTCGATTCCGGACGGATCGTCAGCTACTGCAACACCGGCCATTGGGCAGCGACCAACTGGTTTGTCCTGTCCGAGGTTCTCGGCCGTGACAATGTACAGCTCTATGACGGCTCTATGGTGGAATGGTCTGCCGATGAGGCCAATCCACTGGCAACGAATCTGAGCAATATGGACAGGTTCAAATCCTTTGTTGGCGGACTGTTCAAGTCTAGCTAGGCTTTCTGCGAACAGCTTTTGACAGTGGGATTGTGATGATGAGCCGTGCAACTGCCAGATCCAAAGATGCGCCAACGCGTGAAATGATTGTGTTCACCGGCCTTGGTGTGATTTGGCTGGCGGTTGCCGGACTTGTCGGGCTTGATACCGGCGCCAAGGGCGTGACCCTGTTTGCTCTGGGCACAGCGCTTGGCACGGTATTTTTGTCTTTCCAATATGGATTTGCGTCAGGGTGGCGTAACTTCCTGCAATCCGGCAACATGACCGGGCTTGCCAGCCATTTCCTGCTTGCCGCGCTTTGCGCCGTTCTGTTCATTCCGGCCGGAACGCTCGGCATTTCTGCCGCCGGATCACTTGCGCCGATATCGCTGTCGCTTTTCATCGGCGCTTTTGCCTTTGGCATCGGCATGCAGCTGGCCAATGGTTGCGGCTCTGGTGTGCTGTTCAGCTTTGGCGGCGGGTCGGGGCGGATGCTGGTGGCCCTGCCGTTTTTTGTTCTTGGCTCTCTGCTTGGATCATTGTGGCTTCCGTCTGTTCTTGCCTGGGGCCAGCTCGACCCGATCCAGATCGGCGGCGGACTAACGCCTGTTTTGAGGACATTGGTCAATCTGCTGCTGCTTGTTGGAGCCAGCTTCATTTTCTGGCAAGCCGGGCGGCGGCGGGGACAGACCATGCCGCGCAAGCTGGTCCTTGGCAGCCTTATCATCGCGGCGTTGTGCTGGGCCGTTTTTCTGGTCTCCGGCCATCCATGGGGCGTGACTTTTGGCTTTACCCTCTGGGGGGCAAAACTTGCCAGCGCGGTTGGTTTTGACATTGCCAGTCATGAATTCTGGCAATGGCCCGGCCCGGCGCGTGCGCTCGCGCATTCGGTCCTTGCCGACAACAGTTCACTGATGGATATCGGAATGCTTATCGGCGCCGGTTTGTGGGCGGCGTTTAGCGGTGCCTTTTACAAACAGGCATGGCCAAACCAGCGCCAGCTGCTTGCCGCGGCAATTGGCGGCCTTCTGATGGGGGTTGGTGCCCGCTTTGCCTTTGGCTGTAATATCGGCGCGTTTCTTGCCGGTACCGCATCGGGAAGCCTGCATGGCTGGATTTGGTTTGCCATGGCAATGGGCGGCTCATGGGTAGGTATCAAATTACGTCCCCATCTTGGATTTGGGGAAAAATGATGACTTCTTATCTGACCCCCAAATCCATCTTCATCGCAATTGTTGTGGTGTTTATCGGCCTTGCATTGGTCGACCATCTGCAAAGCCCAACCCTGCAATCAACCGGAGCGCCAGCAGATCTTGGCAATGCCTGCGCACCCTGCGGGGCACCCTGCAAATAGAACCCTGCTGATAGAACCATGCAACACCGTTAGGGCGCATAAATCTGCACAGGCCCACCTATTTGAATTTGGCAATCATGTCCTTGATTCCGGGGATCGTCTCGATCTGCCATGCATGTTCGGGCTGAAAATACTGCACGAGAGGCCGCTGGCTCAGGCCGCCCAGAATGGTGAAATAATACATCTCATAGCCCGGTGCCACGACACAAGGATGATAGCCCGCCTCAATGGCAAAGGTTGATCCATCAACGATATGAAATGCCTCTCCGCGCGAGCCATCCGACGGCTGCAAAAGCTGCATGCCAAAGCCATGTCCGGGGCGGAACCTGAAATTATACACCTCGTCATGCCGCGACTCGTCAGGCAGGCGATCGGTATCATGCTTATGCGGTGGAAAGCCGGACCAGCCCCCCTGACCAACGGTGAAAAGCTCTGAAACGAGAAGTCGGCCAACCTGATCAGCCTGTTTCTGGCCAAGGATATGTTTGATCTTGCGGTGCGTCTTGGTGTCATCCGAGCCATATTGCACAAGGTCTATGTCACTGCTGCGCACAACAAAGGGTGTCAGCACCTGATCAAAGCGCGCCCCAGCAATAAATATCTCAGCCACATCCGAGAGACAGATGATTTCAGCCGTCATGCCAGACGGCACATAAGCACCTTCAGGCTCGCCGTCCCACACATCAACCCCACGATTCCCCAGCTTTTCTATGGTTTTATCAGCAATAACCAGATCAATTTGGCCAGTGGCCGGAACAACGCAGGTTTCATAACCCGGGGTCGCATATTCAAATCGCTCTCCACGTGCCAGCTTGACGATGTTGAAATAGGTCAGAGGCACGTGCTGATCATGCATGTCGATGATCGCGCGGTTCTTGTTATCGAAAGGGGCAATATGCATGATATGTGTCTCCGTTTCTGTTGTTTCGGCGGCATCACCGCCAGCAAGCAATCATCCGTCAGCCGCGAACCCGGCGATAAAGGCGGCAAGTTCATCCGCATCTGGCATCGCCGAGGCACAGCCTGTCCGGCTCACGACAAGAGCCGCCGCCGCCGAACCCTCGCGGATTGCGGCATCAAGACCAAGCCCGTCCTGAAGACGGGCCAGCAACGTGCCAAGAAACGCATCTCCGGCACCAAATGGCTTGGCAAGCTCTACCGGAAACACGCCAAATGTCTGGACCGAGGTGCCTTGCATCAACTGACAGCCGTCACCACCCTGCTTGTAAATCACAATGATGCCGTCTGCCGCCAATTCACGGGCGAGAGACTCACCGGCAGGAATATCCGTTGCATCGGCTTTGGCCAGCAGCGCAAATTCAGCGTCATTGCCAACAACAATGTCGCAGCGCCGCGCAAAAGCAAGGCAGGCGGTGGCAGCATCTGCCGATGAAGGCCAGGCAGTGGCACGATAATCAACATCCATGATCACCGGTTTCTGCATGCCTTCGGCCAGATTGGCCAGATCCCCAACCGCCTTGTCAGACGGTGCGCCAGACAGGGCCGTCCCCGTAACCACCACACCGGCAACATTGGCAAGATCAAGCCCGGCAACATGTTCCGGCGTCAGACACATATCGGCCGCGTTGTTACGATAGATCACCACCTCGGCATCATCAGGCCGGCTTTCTGCAAGCGCCAGTGAATTGCGGACCATCACCTGATCCTCGCCTTCGGCAAAGCAAAGACAATCAGTGGCAACACCATAATCGGCAAGCCGCGCCGCCACGAACCGGCCGATCGCATCATGCGCCAGCACCGAAACAAGCGCGGCGTCCCGTCCATGCCGGGCGATGGCCACCGCGATATTGCCTGCCGAGCCACCAAGATCAGCCGTAAATTTTGTTGCTTCGGTGATACGCGTTCCGGGTGGTTCCGGATACAGATCCATCCCGGCGCGCCCAACGATCAGGAAGCGACCTTCACGCAGACTGGCAAGAACGGCCTCTGGATCGCGCCGTGACACCATCAAAACACACGTTTGTGCGGGTCATGGTTCGGGTCGTCCTTTGACGTTGTCTCAGCCCGCAGATAGGCAAAGGTGATGTCGTCAACGCCTTTCCATGCATAAGGATCATCGCCACATACCATAACAATATCGCGCATGTCACGGGTGGGCTCGATCCGTCCATCCCAATCCCATGGCAGCATCGAATTGGCACTCATGTAATGATTGACCAGTGAACGACGGAACGTGCCCTTTGCGGCGCGGTTTGCGAGACTGCGGTGATGCAGATAGCCATTGAAAATCACGGCACTGCCGCGCTTGACCTCAACCGCTACACCCATATCAGCGTCATCCGCGGTGCCGACAAGCTGGTTGCCAGAGTCAAATTCAGTCGATCCATGCGGCTCGGTATCATAAATGACGCCATCCGCATGGCTTCCCGGACGCACCCACAAACAGCCATTTTCGACGGTTGCATCGTCCAGCGCCAGCCACACACCTGCCAGTGAACGGTCCCGCGTCGGAATGAAATATTCATCCTGATGCCAAGCTTGACCCGGCTTGCCAGACGGCTTGATAAACAGCATTGACTGCATGCATTTGACATTTGGACCAATCAGATGGGACAGCACTCTGGCAATCTCGGGGTGAGCAATGAATTCATCTCTGATCAGATCAGACGCCTTGTGCGGGAATTGCACCGTCAGGTACCGCGACAGGACTTCGGTATCATCAAGATCATCCGGCAATTTGGTTATACCGCGAACGTCACCTCTGTTGCCACGGCCGATCTCTGCAGCCTCGGCCAAGAGCCGGTCGCATTCATCTGCCGAGAGAAGATCCTCGACCACGACAAAGCCGTCACGATCATAGGCGGCCTTCAGCTCGGCCCCTTCATATTTCGCGGTCATGAGCGTTGTTCCTTCAGTATGGCTATCTATTCAATAATCTCAAAGCCGGCCTTACCTGCCGAACTGACCAGCGCATTATAGCCAATTTTCGCATATTCGAGCGGATTGGCTTTTTCCGGATCCTGCTCGGCCTCGATGATCACCCAGCCTTCATAGCCGATATCAGCAAGCCGCCGCATGATGTCATCATAATCAATCATACCATCACCCGGGACGGTGAAAATGCCATCCAGCACACAATCGAGAAATGAACGGCTGGTCTTGTCAACCGATGCCAGCACATCACTTCGGATGTCCTTGGTGTGGACATGGTTGATCCGCGCGCCATGCTTGCTGATCACCGCGGCATTGTCGCCACCGGCAAAAAGTAAATGGCCTGTGTCCAGCAACAGATTCACCGCGTCACCTGTATGCGCCATCAATTGGTCGATCTCGGCCTCAGTCTCGACAGCCGTTCCCATGTGATGATGGAACGTCAGTGGCACGCCGAAATCAGCGCAATATTCCGCCAGTCCGGTCAATCTGCGACCATAGGCGGCGACATCAAAATCGGCCAGCTTCGGGCGCGTTGCCAAGGGGCGTTCCTGCCGATTCTGCACCGTCTCATAGGTCTCGCCATAAACGATGACTGGTGCCCCGACATCCCTGAACAAGGTCAGTTGCGGGGTGATACGCTCAATTTCTGCGTCCAGCTCATTATTGATGATGGTGCCCGAATACCAGCCTGAGACAAGCTTCAGATCATGCGCCGCCAAAGCTTGGCTCAGCGCCTTGGCCTCTGTCGGAAATTTGCCACCATTTTCGGTGCCGGTAAATCCGGCAAGGCGCGTTTCAGCAAGACACACTTCAAGCGGCGTATCACCACCCAGTTGGGGCAGGTCGTCATTGCTCCATGAAATTGGCGACATGCCGAGACGTATTTTCATATGTGCACTTCCTTATAACTATCGATCACAATCGCCAATCGGCAAATGAGCGTTGTTGTCAAATCAGGTCTAGCCCTGCCAGTTCATGATCCAGTCATGCGCCGGATCATTACGGAACTTCCAGATGCGCTTTGGTCCCGCCATCACATTCAGATAATAGCTCTCATAGCCGTGCGGCACACCCACCGGATGATAACCCTGCGGCACCAAAACGACAGATCTGTCGGGTGCCGCCATCGACTCATCAAGACTGCGATCATCATTATAAACCCGATGCATCACATAGCCCTGAGAAGGGTTCACACGATGATAATAGGTCTCTTCAAGATAGGATTCATGGGGCAAATCATCTGTATCATGCTTGTGCGGCGGATAGGACGACCAATTGCCTGATGGGGTGATCACCTCAACCACGAGCAAGCTGTCTGCAGGTTCTGTTTCCGGCAAAATATTACAGACATGCCGGGTGTTGGCACCTGTACCCCGTGTTTCAAGAGACATCGATTCCGGGGTGATATGCCGTGGTGGATGCGCACCGTCTATACCCGGCGCACGGCAGATGGCGATTTCAGATGGGGTTTCGGCTTCCACCCGCCAAGCGGTATTCATCGGCACATAAAACGCATGAGCCGGAACCCCGTCAAACACTGAATCCCGACCTTTGACCACGCCAAAATCTTCAGCGCCCGCACTGATTCTCGCGCTCCCGCTCAACAGCACAATACATAATTCATTGGCGTCACCAGCACCATCAGTCACCGCGCCAGCCTCAAGATCATGAACGGCAAAGCCAACATGTTCCCATCCGGCACTTTGCGGGGTGATATCATGAACAACACTGCCCGTTGCAGGCTTTACCAAAAGATCCGCCATTTCAAATTTCCTCTGCCACGCGTTTGCCGGTTAGCTTTCGCTCTTTTATTTGTTTCCCTTGTCCTGACGCTGGCGTCCGGTTTGGTAGTTCTTATATGCCGCAGTTACCGTATCACGCGTTGATACAGCTGGCACAGCAACGTCCCACCATGTTCCACCGGCTTCGGTGCTCGGCCCGGGATCTGTGTCTATCACAATGACATCGACACCATCACGGCGAACCGCTTTGGCAACCGCGGACTCCAGCTCGGCGATTGAGCCGGCCTTCTCGGCGCGGGCACCAAGCGAGGCGGCATGCGCGACAAAGTCGATATCAGGCAGCACTTCATGATACGAGTCAGCCAGAAGATTGTTGAAGGCGGCACCACCGGTTGCGGCCTGCAACCTGTTGATGCAGCCAAAGCCCCTGTTGTCTGTAATGACAAGCGTCATCGAGGTGCCCATCATCACCGCCGTTGCAAGTTCGGAATTCATCATCAGGTATGATCCGTCACCGGCAAACACAATGTTGGGCCGGTCCGGTGCAGCCATATGCACGCCTATACCCGCGGCGACTTCATAGCCCATGCAGGAAAACCCATACTCCATGTGATAGCCGTCAACATCACCGGTTTGCCATAATTTATGAAGCTCGCCGGGCATCGACCCGGCCGCCCCGACAACGATCGCATTTTCAGGCGCACTCCGGTTCACGGCACCAATGACCGCGCTGTCAGATGGCAAGGCATTGCCGCCGGGCGCCGCCGTCACCGCGGCAACATCATCCATCCATGACGTCTTCAGACCGCTATATTCATCCTGATAGGACGCGTCTGAATGATAGCCCCCAACACCAGCGGCAAGCGCTTCCAGACCAACCAGCGCATCGCCAAGCACCGTTGACGCGTCATGCTTGATGGCGTCATGCAACTGAACATTCAATGCAAATATCTGCCCCTTGATCATGCCGTTGGACCCGGTGGTAAAATCCTGCAAT
This sequence comes from Alphaproteobacteria bacterium, assembly GCA_038147495.1. Taxonomy (GTDB): domain Bacteria; phylum Pseudomonadota; class Alphaproteobacteria; order Puniceispirillales; family Puniceispirillaceae; genus MED-G116. Next base: position 64,154 of record JAYQTT010000016.1, read on the forward strand.
CGACTACCGATTGACAGCACCACATCTGCCGTGGCGGCAAGCGTGTTGGCGGCGGTGCTTCCGGTTACGCCAAGCGAGCCAACATAATTGGGATGCGCTTCGGGCATCACTGATTTTCCAGCCTGTGTCGCGGCAACCGGAATGCCCGCACCAGCGGCAAAATCTGCCAGCGTCCCACTGGCACCTGAATAGCGCACCCCGCCACCGGCGATGATCAATGGTCTTTTCGCCTGTTTTAACGCGGCAATCGCCGCGGCAATTTCGGCCTCATCCGGGCGCTGACGACGAATTTCCCATATCCGCGGTGCAAAGAACCTGTCCGGAAATTCGTAGGATTCAGCCTGAACATCCTGACAAAGCGACAAGGTTACAGGACCACAGTTTGCCGGATCGGTCAGCACAGACATCGCCTTCGGCAATGACTGGAGAAGCTGTTCCGGGCGGGTGATCCGATCAAAATATCGGCTTACCGGACGGAAACAATCATTTGCCGAGACTGTGCCATCGGCAAAATCCTCTACCTGCTGCAGCACCGGATCAGGTCGGCGATCAGCAAACACATCGCCGGGAAGAAACAGCACCGGCAACCGGTTGACATGCGCCAGTGCCGCCGCGGTGATCATGTTCGTTGCCCCCGGTCCGATAGACGAGGTGACCGCCATCATCCGCCGACGGTTCATCTGTTTGGCATAGGCAATTGCAGCATGCGCCATACCTTGTTCATTATGGCCACGAAACGTCGGCAGGACATCACGCTCTGCGTATAAGGCTTCACCAAGTCCGGCAACATTGCCATGTCCGAAGATTGCCCACACACCGGCAAAGGCCGGGGCGACACTGCCATCAAACTGGCGCACCGATTGCGCTGCCATCCATTTGGTCAAGGCCTGTGCCATAGTCAGAACTGTGGTTGTCATTTTACTCTCCCGCCTTGTCCCAGGCGTCAATCAACCCTGCATAAAGTCTGGTCATCCGATCCACTGCCACGATATCGTCAATCTCACCGGCAAGCCATTCCTGCGCGGCTTCAGCAAAGATCGTTCTGCCAACGGCAAAACCCTTCACCATAGGCTCGGTGCGGGCGGCGCTGAACACAGTATGCAATACCTCCGGTTCGGCCTCTTTGCCCAGCACGATAATGCCCTGCATATGCGCGTCATTGGCCCTGACGATATCGCCACAACTCTGCCAGAAGGCCGGGTCTGCGACCGGTTCAAGCTTCCACCAGTCAGGAAATATACCAAGCTGGTAAAAGCGAGTCATCAATGCGTGAATCTGGTCCGGAGCGGTTGGCTTATCCGGGCGCGCTGTGATGATCTCCAGCAGAAATTCATGCCCTGTGCGGCGGCAGGCATCGGCAAGCTGGCACAGCAAGGATTCATGATGATTGCGGATCTCTTCGCTGTCGTCCATCCGGCATGGTGCCAACACCTTAACACAATGATTGGCAGGCCATTCGGCAAGCCGTGAGCCGATATCCGGTTCTTCGGCAAGGGCAAGTGGAAACACGCCGGATTGTTCGATTGGTCGGCCAATCCAGATATCATGATCCGATGCGGCATGCAGGGCTGACCGACCCAATTCATCATCCACCAGAATGCCTGCGCCGCTGTCAGTCCCGGCAACATTGATTGCCGCTTTCAGGGCCAGCAGTTTGAATTCATCCACAGCAGAAATGTCTCTACCTGCCTTTTTGGCCCATGAAACAAACTGATGACGATGATCAAAAGCAAAGGCGATCAGCCGGTCATAACGCCGTCTGCGCGTCGTCGACCAATGCAAATTTTCCAGAACCTTATCCTTGCGCAAGGCAAATTCCGGACTGCCTTTATCCAGAAGATGCATCAACTCGATCTCGGAGGGATAGGCCGGGGCACAGCCATGACGCGACACCGCCAGCGCCCCGCATCCATTCGCATATCTGGCGCAGGTTTCAAGTGTTTCACCTCGCAACCAACCACGCAAAAATCCAGACATGAACCCGTCACCGGCGCCAAGCGTGTTATAAATTTCAATTTTGTTGACCGGCACCGTTACGCCGCTGTCCCAGCCATCGATCTCACCTTCGAAAACGGTGCAGCCAAGCGCCCCGCGCTTGCATACAAAGATGGCGTCACTCAGTGCTCGTCCTGCGCGCAAGGCGGCCAGCGTATCTGTGGTGCCACCGGATATGTGCCATTCCTCTTCGGTGCCCACGATCAGGTCACAATGCGGCAGAATCGATTGCAGATGCGCAGTAACAGTTTCGCTGGCGGCAAACCGACTCTCACCGTCACCATGGCCACCAAGCGCCCAAAGATTTGGCCGGTAATCGATATCAAAGGCAATTTTGCGGCCATGCTTGCGGGCAAGCTTCATCGCCTTAAAGCTCGCCGCCGCCACTGTTTCTGTGCTGAAATGTGTGCCGGTGACAAGCGTGGCGGCCGCTGATGCGATGAATGATTCGTCGATATCATCCTCACACAAGGCCATATCGGCACAATTTTCGCGGTAGAAAATCAGCGGGAATTGTTCCTGATCGCGGATGCCAAGCAAGACCAGCGCCGACAGGCGCGCCTTGTCAGTAATAACAAAGGAGGTGTCCACACCTTCATCAGACAGCTGTTCGCGGATAAAGCGGCCCATATGCTCATCACCAACACGGGTGATCAAAGCTGATTTCAGACCAAGACGTGCGGTGCCGACGCTGATATTTGTCGGGCTGCCACCAATATATTTGGCAAAGCTGGACATGTCCTCCAGACGTCCGCCCACCTGCGTACCATAAAGGTCAACAGATGCTCTGCCGATACAGATGACATCAAGTTTCAAGTTCTCTGAGGTGCCACCCATTGCACTCTATCCGTTCTACCGGCTGGTATTTTGGTAACAATCCGCGAAGGTAGCCTAGACAGCCAACTCCTTGGCAAGATCGCCGATTTCAGCGCCACCTGCCATCAACCGCTTGATGTCATCACCCTCAAGATCTTTAGACGTACCGCTGCCGATGACCTCGCCAAGTGACAGGAAGGTGAAACGGTCAGCGATCAGACGGGCATGAATCTCGTTATGCGTGATCAGAATGATCGCAATGTCACCCAGCTGTTGCACCCGCCGGATGGTCTTGAGAACTTCCATCTGCTGCTTTTGACCAAGTGCCGATGTTGGCTCGTCAAGGATGAGGACCTTTGCGCCAAAATAAATGGCACGGGCAATGGCAAGGGTTTGCCGCTGGCCACCCGACATCGTGCCGACAGCCTGCTCGGGATCAGCGATGGTGATGCCGATCTTCGCCATTTCCTCGGCGGCGATCTGGTGCATCTCCTTCATCCGCATCAGACCGAACGGCCCCCTGAAATGGGTCAATTCACGCCCAAGAAAGAAATTGCGTGTAACAGAACTCAGCGGGTTCAGGGCCAAATCCTGATAGACCGTACCAATACCGGCGTCTGTTGCATCGCGCGGCGAAGCAAATTTGACCGGCTTACCCTCGACAAGGATCTCACCGGCTGTTGCCGGAAACACCCCCGACAACAGTTTAATCAACGTTGATTTGCCTGCACCATTATCACCCAGAAGCGCATGCACTTCACCGGGATAGACTTTCAACGACACACCATTCAGCGCGGTAAATGTGCCAAATTTTTTGACAAGGTCACGCGTTTCGATAAGCGGATCTGACTTGCTGTTTGCCATCCTATATCGCCCCCATAATCCGCTTGCGGATATTCTCATTGAGCATGGCGGACGCAATGATCACCAGACCGAGGAACACCCGATAGAATGACCCGTCAATGCCCGGTATGTAGAAAAACGCCTCCTTCGCGATGCCGAAAATAAAGGCACCAATAATGATACCCATGACCGTGCCGAAACCGCCGGTCATGACGATTCCTCCGATAACCGCGGCGGCGATCGCCTCAAGCTCTTTCAGATTGCCTTTTGCCGCATCTGCTGTGTTCACTTCAAACACCTGACAGGCGGCAAAAATTGTCGCGCAAAACGCCGAGAACACAAACAGGGATATTTTCACCTTGTTCGTGGGAACACCATTGGCCTTGGCTGCCGTCAGATTACCACCGGTCGAATAAATCCAGTTACCGGCCTGTGTACGGCTCAGCACGACATAACACAGCAACGCCATGATCACACAGATCATCACACAGGAATAAAGCCCCTGCGCAAACTGATTGCCAAAATTATTGACGTTCCAATCAATCGGGTAATACAGCCAATCAAAAACCGGTTCCAGAATGTCGCCGCCAAAGAAGTTGGCAACGGGCCGCGCGGTATGGATCGTATCAATATAGGCGCGGGCAATGTCCAGATCGGTGACTGATTTCGCCGCAACCGGATCAATCTTGAAATTGGCAATCTTGTCCTGAATTGTCGCCACCATCGTCTCGTTACCCGACTCGATGGCATTTTCCAGCGCCCGTTCAAGTGGCTTTACACCTTTTGCAGTCATGATCTCGGTTTTGGCATCCGCGACCCGTTGATAGGTGTATTCGAGCCTGTCACGCAAAGCCGCCACTGTATCCGCCGGCACCTTCTCAAGAAGCGCGGCCAAGTCGCCTTCCGGCAGGGCTTTCGCTGCCTCGCGCTCCATCTCGCCATGCCCGGGGACATTGATAATATTCTTTATATCCGGAATTTCAGTGACGGTTGTGGCGCCCTTGATTTGGTCAGGCCGATGATTGAACGACCGCAAAGATACCTCGGTCAATCCACGCAGGAAAAACAAGCCACCCAGCGTCACGATGAAAGACGGCAAGCCGGTCCGCACCACGATGTACCCCTGCAACCAGCCAAAAAACAGCGTGAAGCACAACGTAATAAGTAACGCCCCCAGAGCCGAGACTTCCGGCAAATGTAGGAGGGTGAAGAACTCTATATGCATCCCGCCGTCAAAGGAAATGTAGGGGATGACAATGGTGAAGCCCCATCGCAAGATCATCGCCATACAAGCACCGGCAAAGCCGATCATCGAGCCGATCGACAAATCGAATTCCCCCGCGATAATCAGCAAACCCGCACCAAGTGCAATGATTGCCAATTGCGAAATCACCCGCAAATTGTTGCGGATACCAAGGGCATTAAAACCCTCGCCCGCAAACGGGTTCATCGAAAATTCGCCAGCCGGGATAGAGAAATATCCAAGCATGCCAAACAGCAAAAGCATAACCCCGAGAGGGCCCACTTCGGGACGGGAAAAGAGCGCCGAGACCCATGATTTGCTGGCGTGACGGTCAGATTCCTGACGTGCAGTCGTGGAAGAGCTCATCATTCTATACCATAAAAAAAGTGGGTAGCTGAATCGCTACCCACTCGTGTTTTGAGCGCTTATCTATCGACGCCGGCGAGGGCAGCAACAGATGACGCGTTTGACTTGTCAACAAAGCCTGGGCCTGATGGGATGTTCGCACCAGGAAGCAGACCCGCACCATTGTTGTACAGGTGCAGAACGATAACAGGCATGTAACCCTGCAGACGCTGCTGCTGGTCAATCGTGTACTTCACCTTGCCTGAGTTGATCAGATCCATAACCTCTGGGCTGAGGTCAAAGCAGGAATGGTGAACAGACATGCCAAGATCATCGATCGCTTTCTGAACGCCTGCACACACATGTGGGCCAACAGACAGAACAGCGTCTACGTCAGGGTTGGCCTGAAGGCCAGCGGCTGCACGTGTAGGAATTGTTGCAGGGTCGTTTGATGAATCAACCAGCTTGATTGGCACTGATTCGCCATAACCGTTACAACGATCATTAAGAGCGGTGTTGTAAGCTTCCTGAATCATGCAAAGTGCGTTTGTTGCGCCCTCTGCCTTGGCGCGCGCGCCAGCAGCTTCACCGGCCAGAAACTCAGGCTGGCCAACATGCATCAGAGCACCGACGCCTTTTGAAGACTCGAGGCCAGAGTTCATGGTGATCACTGGAATACCAGCAGCAACCGCATCCTTGATGGCCTGACCCAGCGCGTCTGGATCTGGCAGCGATACAACAATGCCGTCAGGCTGTGTCGCAGCCGCAGCAGTGATCGACTTGGCCATATCGCCCATGTCGCCTGATGGGTTGAAAATATATTCAAAATCGGCGCCGACGTGACGTGCAGCGTCTTCACCACCCTTTTGGACCACAGGCCAGAATGGGTCTTTGCCCTCACCATGTGTGATCATCACATAGCGCTCAGCAAAGGCAGTCGATGACAGCATTACAGTTGCTGCCAATGCCAGGATTACTTTTTTCACGATATCCTCCCAGAAAGTCGTTTGTTAAAAACCGCGTTTCGAGAACACGAAAAGGTAATGCGAGCAATCTCGCAATGGGAAACAAGACAAAACAAATCCGAGCATAAAGTAAAGGAAAATTTCGTCGCAGGCGGCTCTATCGATAATAAGATTTCACAAAAGCAAATGAATTTCTTTGATTTGGCATTTTGACATCGGTATTGATGTTGTCCATGTCACCGCATCGTTGCGGGACTTCTTACTCAAATTCTCTATCCGAATCGATAAAATAGAATCAGGTGAACAAGATGAAACAGATTGGCGTTGGCGTTGTTGGAACAGGTTTCATGGGAAATGCGCATTCAATTGCCTATAGCGCGTCCGCTTCGGTTTTTGGAACAACGCTTCGGCCACGCCTTGAAATTGTGTGCGATCTAAGCCCTGAACGCGCGAGCCAGCGGGCAACAAATCTGGGGTTCCCGAACTACACATCGGATTGGCGCGAGGTGGTCAATCACCCACAAGTCAATTTGATTTCTGTTTGCACACCGAATGACACGCACGCCGAAATATCAATTGCCGCCCTGAAAGCGGGAAAGAACGTCTGGTGTGAAAAGCCGATGTCAACATCACTTGCCGACAGCGCGGCCATGGCCGCTGCCGCTGCCGCCAGCAAGGGAAAAACAATCATCGGCTATAACTACACCAAAAATCCGGCAGTCACCCATGCCAGAAAGCTCATCGAGTCGGGTGTAATTGGGCGCGTTGCCGGTTTTTTCTGCCGCTATGACGTTGACAATGAGGCTGACGGCAACCGCCCCTGGTCATGGCGCATGTCACGCGATAAATCAGGAACCGGCGCGAACGGCGATGTGTTAAGCCACGTAATATCAGTGGCGCATTTTCTCACTGGCTCGACCATCACCCGCCTGTCAGGCGACATTGCCATTGTTCACGAAGAGCGCCGCGACCCTGAAAACCCCAACGCTGTGAAATCAGTGGATAATGATGACATGGTCTCGGCACTGGTCCATTTTGAAAATGGGGCGAAAGGCCATATCGGCGCCAGCCGTGTAACATGGGGTCGCAAATGCGGGTTGCGCTGGGAAGTGCATGGCACCAAGGGCACCATCAGCTTTGATCAGGAACGATTGAACGAGATCAAGCTGTTCACCCAACAGGATGATCCGGCAACCGATGGCTTCCGCACGATTCTGACTGGCCCGCTGCACCCACCCTATGATGCATTCCTGCCAAATGGAGGTCACAGCCTTGGCTATATGGACGTAAAAATTTGTGAGCTTCACGAGCTGTTGACGTCGATCGAAAACAACACATCTGTCTGGCCAGATTTCTCTGCTGGCCTGATCATCGAAAAGGTGATGGATGCGGTCGACCGGTCTGCCCGCGAACAACGCTGGATTGACGTTGAGTAGAACCATGCAAGCTGACAATTCAACCAACAACGTCATCATCTCCGGCGGCACACAGGGGCTTGGTCTCGCCATCGCGAAAGTCATGGCCCGTCAGGGCTGTCCTCATATTGTCATTTCCGGACGGGATCCGGAAAAAGGAGCCGCGGCGGCACAGGAGGTCACAGCGCTTGGCACTGATTGTCATTACATAAATTGTGACGTTGCGATTGAATCGGATTGTCGCAATCTGGTGCGTGCTGCACTTGAGCGGCTGGGGTCTGTGAACGCGCTGGTCAATTGCGCTGCAACGACAACCCGCGGGTCAATCCTCGATACCGAAATCTCGCGCTGGCATGAGCATCTTGCGATCAATTTGACCGGACCCTTTTTGCTGATGCAGGGCGTTGCCCAGCATCTTGATGCCACCGGCCAGCCGGGCAGCCTTGTCAATATTCTGTCCACCTCGGCGCATGTCGGGCAAAGTTTCCTTGCCCCCTATTCGGCATCCAAGGGTGGATTGATGACACTCACCAAAAATGCGGCCAATGCCCTGCTGGCAAAGCGGATCAGGGTGAATGCCGTGGCCCCCGGCTGGATGGACACGCCGGCCGAGGACATGATCCAAAAGACCTTTCATGACGCGCCTGACAACTGGCTTGAAGCGGCCGAAGCCAGCATGCCGATGGGCCAATTGGCAAAGCCGGACCAGCTGGCCCCATTAATCGCCTGGCTGCTCAGCCCGAACTCCGGCGTCATTACCGGTGCGGTTATTGATTATGACCAGCAGGTCGTAGGCGCCCTGCAGGAGAACGGCTAGGGTTTTGCAACCTTGACCGCCGTGCCGCTACGCACAGACTCGAGTGCCGCGTCCGCAACCAGCAAAGCATTGAGGCCATCCTGCCCGCTTGGGCTGGCTGGCTTGCCCTCGACGAGGCATGTGATGAAGCTGTCAATCTCATTGGCATAGGCGTCAATGTAGCGTGTCATGAAAAAATCATGCAAAGGCGGTCTGGTGAAGCCTGCGGCTGTTGCCACCTCAATTGAGGTTGGGCGCTGATTTTCAGCCGACACCATACCAAGTGAGCCATGCACCTCAATGCGCTGGTCATAGCCATAGCTGGCGCGGCGCGAGTTGGTAATCGTAACCTGTTTGCCAGATGCCATACGCATAATGACTGACGCGGTATCGAAATCGCCTGTTGGCTCAATGGCTGGATCGGTCAGCACCGAAGAAATCGCCTGCACTGTTTCCGGCATCTCGCCCATCAAGAACATCGCCATGTCAAAATCATGAATTGTCATGTCGCGGAAAATGCCGCCAGAGCGGTTGATATAGTCAAGCGGCGGGGCGCCCGGATCACGCGAGGTGATGATCGCCAGTTCCGGTGTGCCGACCTTGCCATCACTGATGGCCTGTTTCACTGCCATGAAATGCGGGTCAAACCGACGGTTGAATCCCACCATCAGAAAACCGCTTTCCCGGGCAACAACGTCAAGACAGGCACGAACCCTGTTTGCATCAAGATCAATCGGCTTTTCACAAAAGACGGCTTTGCCCTTGCCCACAAATTGCTCAATCAAATCGGCATGTGTGTCAGTAGGGGTGCAGATTACCACCGCATCCACATCATCACTGGCCGCAATTTCATCAATGGTGCGGACATCACAACCATAACGACTTGCCACGGCATCGGACGCCGCCGCAATCGGATCGGCGACCGCACGCAGGCGCGCCTTTTCATTACCCGCCACAGCGCGCGCGTGAACCTGTCCGATGCGTCCTGCACCCAATATCGCAAAGTTGATCATGATAACCACCTCATTCAAAAAGCTGTTCGCACCGATATATGATGCGTGCCTTGTTTTCAGACCCTACCGGCGATTTGTCAAACCTTATTCATCACACAGGAAGACGCTTGATTTGTCGATTGTTCACGCACACCATGATGATCCGCCTTCGGGTTTGATGACGGGTTGTGCCGCTGGGAAAAATTGGTGATCTGAATGTATTTGGGAATTGATATTGGCACCTCTGGCGTCAAAGCACTGTTAAGTGACGACAATGGTGCGGTTCTCGCAAGCGAGACAGCGGCGCTTGCAGTTTTGCGCCCCCATCCGGGTTGGTCCGAACAACATCCGCATGACTGGTGGCAGGCGGTCAATCAGGCCGCTCTTAAATTGAAACAGTCCCACCCCAAGCAGATGGCTGCTGTAAAAGGCATCGGCTTGTCCGGCCAGATGCATGGCATGGTTGCTCTTGGCAAGGATGATGAAGTGCTGCGCCCGGCGATCTTGTGGAATGACACGCGCAACGCGGCAGAAGCGGATGAACTTGACCGGCAGTCACCTGCCTTTCGCAAGATTGGCGGCAATGCCGTAATGCCCGGTTTTACCGCGCCCAAAGCATTGTGGATGCAGCGTCATGAGCCCGCGCTTTTTGATCAGATCAAGCGCGTGCTTTTGCCTAAGGACTATATCCGGCTGTTGATGACGGGTGAGGCTTGCGCCGAGATGTCTGACGGAGCCGGCACTTTGTGGATGGATGTCGCCAATAGATGTTGGTCGACAGATTTGCTTGCGGCATGTGGTCTTGATCTCTCGCAGATGCCGCGACTTGTTGAAGGAAGTGCGGCCTCTGGCACATTGCACGCCCGGGTTGCCACAGAATGGGGCATTGACGGCACACCCGTGGTGGCCGGGGGTGCTGGCGACAATGCGGCAGCGGCCTGCGGCCTTGGCGTCATTGAACCGGGTGACGCCTTCATCTCGCTTGGCACATCGGGGGTGATCTTCACCGTCACTGACGCATTTGCACCTGCCGCGGAAAGTGGCGCACACGCGTTCTGTCACGCGGTTCCGGCAACATGGCACCAGATGGGTGTGATCCTTGCCGCCACCGATTGCCTGAACTGGCTGGCGGAGATATGCGGGACAAGCGTTGGCACATTGATGCAGGAATTTGATCCGGCGAAGACAGCGCCTGCCAGCTTGTTGTTTCACCCCTATCTTTCCGGCGAACGCACCCCGCACAATGATGCAGATGCGCGCGGCGGGTTCTTCGGGCTGGCGCGGATGCATAATCGGAATGATCTGGTTCGGGCGGTTTTGGAGGGTGTAGCCTTTCACCTTTGCCGATGCGATTGACGTTCTGGCAGCGGCAGGCCACAGACCAAAAGCCCTGCTTGCAACCGGCGGTGGTTCACAGAGCCATATCTGGCTTGAGATGATCGCCGCCGTTACCGGATGCGAGATTGCGGTCCCCGAAGACGGAGATTTTGGCGCCGCTTTGGGCGCGGCACGGTTGGGGCAAGCGGCGGCAAACAATCTGGATGGCGGGACATTATCATCGGTGATGACAAAGCCGCGGATCGCCACAAGCATTCCACCAAAAGAAGATTTGGCAGATGCCTATGCCCGCCCGCTGGCAAGATGGCGGGACCTCTATCATGCGATAAAACCGAGCCAGAACGCCGCGGCAGACATTTGAACGGCCACGCTTTTGGCAGATGAAAGATTTAGAAGGAAAAGCTGATGACTGAGCGTTTTTTCACCAGAACCGATCCATTTGCCTATGTTGGACCGGATGCGCCCGCCGGAGATGGATACCGGCATTATAATCCGGATGAAATTGTGCTTGGCAAACGCATGGAAGACCATCTGCGCTTTGCCGTATGTTACTGGCACAATTTTGTGTGGCCGGGAAATGACCCGTTTGGCGGCACCACTTTTGAACGCCCCTGGTTTCCTGAAAACTGGAGCGGTGACGCCATGGAGGCTGCCCGCCACAAAGCCGATGTGGCCTTCGAGATGTTTCGTCTACTGAATGTGCCTTTCTTCTGTTTCCATGATGCAGATATGCGTCCAGAAGGGGCCAACTTTGCCGAGAACACATCCAATCTTCAGGCGATGACTGATTATTTTGCCGCAAAGATGGAGCAGACCGGCACCAAATTGCTCTGGGGTACAGCAAACCTGTTCTCACATCGGCGCTATATGGCCGGCGCGGCGACCAACCCGGATCCCGACGTCTTTGCCTTTGCCGCGGCAACGGTGAAAAGCTGTATTGATGCCACGCATCAACTTGGCGGTGCCAACTATGTTCTGTGGGGTGGCCGCGAAGGTTATGAGACATTGCTCAACACCGCCATCGGCCATGAGTTGGACCAGCTTGGCCGCTTTATGACCATGGTTGTTGATTACAAGCACAAGATTGGCTTTGAAGGCACCATCCTTATCGAGCCAAAGCCGCAGGAACCAACCAAACATCAGTATGATTTTGACGTCAGTACCGTCTATGGCTTTTTAAAACATTACGGGCTGGAAGACGAAATTCGGGTGAACATCGAACAAGGCCATGCCATCCTCGCTGGTCATTCATTTGAACATGAACTGGCGCTGGCCAATGCGCTTGGCATCTTTGGCTCGATTGACATGAACCGCAATGATTATCAATCGGGCTGGGACACCGATCAGTTCCCCAATAATGTGCCGGAAGTGGCGCTCGCCTATTATCACATTCTGGCGGGCGGTGGTTTTACCACTGGCGGCACCAACTTCGATGCAAAGCTGCGGCGGCAGTCAATCGATCCGGATGATCTGCTGATGGCGCATATTGGCGGCATGGACGTGTGCGCGCGCGGACTGAAAGCGGCAGCGGCGATGCTTGAAGATGGCAGCCTGCACGAAAATCTCGTGGCCCGTTACGCCGGATGGGAAGCACAGCTTGGACAGGACATCATGGACGGTGTCTATGACCTTGAGAGCCTCGCAGCAAAAGTGAAGGACGAGAATATCAACCCCGCACCGGTGTCAGGCAAACAGGAAATTCTGGAGAATATCGTCAACCGCTTTGTTTAGTTGGCAAGACCTGTCCGTTCGCCCGATAGAATCGCTTTTTCCTAATTGGAAAAGGCCTTTTTCATCGATCCGAAAATACCTTCCATTCGGGGTGAAAGCGAGCAATCGGCAATCAGCGTCATGTTGGCGCTGACCTCATCGGGAATGCCGTCATATACGACATCCGGATAGGCCGGGCTTGCCGCAAGCTGGACCAATGTGCCCTCGGGAAGTTTCATCACGGCAACACCGTCATGGAAAGCCTTCTTACGCCCAAGTTTTGGCGCTGATACAATGAACACATCATCTTTGACAGAGCATCGGTTATCGAGCCGGATGGTTGCCTCAATAATTGGTTTTGGTCCAACCGCAAAGAGATCAATCTTGATCACCCACCAAATGCCAAGACCAACCGCGACCATCACGACGACCAGCAAAAAGGAAATAACAAGCTCTTTCATAAATTATCGCCCAACGAGAATATGACGCCTGAGGTTGCTTGGTTTCGCAGCAAAGCCTCGCCCTCATATAAGTGCCCTTTTGCGGCAACATGATCAAGGGCCGTTACGTCAATGTCACTTTCATAATGGACATTATGACACGTCAGGCGGGCACCTCGCCACCAGACAGCCGGGTAATTTCCGCCGCCGCCGCGGCAACCGCACTGCCAAACTCAGAAGCGCGCGCTTCTTCAAGCCGGTTGCTTGGCCCGGAAATCGACACGCCAGCAATCGGCAGGCCATTGGCATCATAAATCGCGCTGCCAACACAGGACATACCGACAAACCTCTCCTCACGATCAAATGACCAGCCGCGTTCACGCGTCAGGTCAAGATCGGCGAACAGGGAATCCGGCGTTTGGTGTGTCTGTGGGGTGAAGCCGGGAAGGCCGGAAGTTTGCAGCAAACGAACAACGGCATCACGTGGCATCGCCGCCAAAATAGCCTTGCCGGTGCCGGACGCATGCATTGGCGTGCGTGTTCCGGGTGGAAAGAATGCCCGGATCGGATTGCTGGTTTCAATCTGGCCGATAAACACGACCTGATGACCGTCCGGTATCGCCAGATTGGCGGTCTCATCGGTCGCTTCAACGAGCTTGCGCATCGCGATCAGGCCAATTTCGCTCAGCCCCTTGTTCTTCAAAAAGACTGATCCCACGCGGAACGCCTCAAGCCCGATTGACCATTCCTGCCGTGCTTCGTCAAACGTCACAAACCCATGCTGTTGCAAGGTGGCAAGGATGCGGTAGGCGGTCGGTGCAGGTACACCCGCCGTCATCGCAATATCCGTCAATGTCGATGAACGCGACAATGACAGGGCCTTTAACAGGCCAAGGGCACGATCAAGCGATTGTACTGTGGTTGAACCATTGTCAGAAAACGGGTTACGGGGTCGTCCACGTTGCCGCTTGGTCTGTTCTGTCATCTGCACCTGCCCTGGCATGCCCGCCACATTAAAAAAGTTAACACAAGCATCTGCTCGATTTGGCAAAGGCCGATTTGATGGCGCACCGGCCCGGCCTGCCCATTCCACTTATTCAGGCCTATTCCAGCGCGACCCTGATCGCGAGGCCCTGTGCCTCGGCAAGCTCCACCGCGACCGATGCCACTGCAAGGTCTTGCAAGCCAACACCAGTACCATCAAAGACCGTGATCTCATCGGCACTGGATCGCCCGGCATGTGCACCGGAAATCACCTTGCCGATTGGCGTGATGTCCTCTTCGGTGATCAGGCCTGAACCCACCGCATGCTGCGCCTCACCAATGCTGATTGACTGGGCAATTTCATCGGTAAAAACGGTGGCATCGACAAAAATCTGCGGATCGAGCTCCTGCTTGCCTCTGGTATCAGTTCCCATGCAGGCGATATGCGTGCCGGGCCGGATAATTCCGGCCGCAAGCAATGGTTCAAAAGCCGAAGTTATGGTGATGATAACATCAGCCTCTTCGGCAAGCGCCTCGCGTGATGACGCAACAAATTCAAGTCCCAATTCATCGGCAACCTTGGCCAGATTGGAGAGATGCTCGGGCGTTTTGTTCCAGGCGACAACGCGGGTAAAATTGCGTTGCGACACCGCCGCGCGCAACTGGAATGTAGACTGGTGACCGGCGCCCACAATGCCGATAGTTCTGGCATCAGAGCGCGCCAAATGGGCAATCGAAACCGCCGATGACGCCGCCGTGCGGACCGCCGTCAGATAATTGCCGCCGACCAATGACTGAAGCCGACCAGTATCGGGATCAAACAGGAAGATCGTCGATTGATGGTTGGTCAAACCGGCCTCGGCATTATGCGGCCAATAGCCACCCGACTTCACCCCAAGGGTGAGGCCCGCCTTGTCAAAGCCGGATTTGAAACCATAGAGGGCATCCGCATGCCCGATGGCCTCTCTGACAACCGGAAAATTGCGCGCCTGATCATTTGCCATTGCCGCAAATACCGACTCAACCGCACGAAACGCCGATGCCGGATCAACAACCTGTTTGCAGACAGCCTCGCCCACCAGCACCACATCACTTCCGTTTCCAGCCTGTTTCTCTGTCATCACATCCCGTCCCAAAAATGATCCCTTGCCGGACTTAATAGGCTTTGCCGCGTGCCGACACCGGCCAGACAACCTCAACCTTGCCATTGCGTACGCCGACATACCAATCATGGACATTACAGGTTGGATCACAATGACCCGGCACCAGCTTCAATTTTTCATTGATCTTCAGCACACCATTCGGGTCCATAATCACACCATGCTCGTCTGAACATTTGATGTATTCGACATCGTTACGACCAAAGACCACCGGCAGACCACTATCGACCGACTGGGCCTTCAGACCTGCATCGACAATGGCCTTGTCTGCTTTTGCATGGCTCATCACAGAGGTCAGAATAAACAGCGCATTTTCCCATTCGCCCTGATCAATGCGGTTGCCATCAGCGTCAAGAATGCGGCCGTAATCCGCATCCATGAACGCGTATGAGCCGCACTGCAATTCATTGAAGACGCCGGAATTGCCCTCAAAATAATATGAGCCGGTGCCACCACCGCCGATGATATCGCACTCCAGACCAACCTCTTTCAGCCCGGCAACAGCATCGCGCACCATATCAACGGCAATGTCGATTTTTGCTTTGCGGTCGTCATAGCTGTCGAGATGCTGCATGGCGCCCTGATAGGCCTGCAAGCCGGCAAATTTGAGGCCATCGGCCTTGTCGATTGCCGTGGCAATTGCCACCACCTCAGGCGTTGTTGTCACGCCGCAACGGCCAGCACCGCAATCAATCTCGACAAGACATTCAATCTCGGTGCCATGCTTGACCGCCGCCGCCGACAGATCGGCGACATTGGCCACATCGTCAACGCAACAAATTGTCCGCGCGCCCAACTTTGGCAAGCGCGCCAGGCGATCAATCTTTTCCGGCTGACGCACCTGATTTGAGACAAGCACATCCTTGATCCCGCCACGGGCAAAGACCTCTGCCTCCGATACCTTCTGACAGCAGACCCCAACCGAATCGCCAAGCCGCTCCTGTAACAGCGCGACATCAACAGATTTATGCATCTTGCCATGAACCCGGTGACGCACACCCATTTCCTTGGCGAAATTGCCCATCTTCACGATGTTGCGCTCCAGCGCATCGAGATCAAGCACAAGACAAGGCGTCTGGATATCTGCCTCATCCATGCCCACTTTTGCCGGAATGTCATAGCCGACTTCCAGCTCGTCAATTTTGGTTTGTGCATTCATGTTGCGCTCCTTACCGGTTGATCCAGGGCAATTTGTCCAAATCGACATTGCCGCCGGTGATGATGACGCCAACGCGCTTGCCGCGATAGACGTCAGGGTTTTTCAAAATGGTGGCCAGTGGCACCGCACAGCTTGGCTCAATAACAATTTTCATCCGCTCCCAGGTCAGCTTCATCGCATCGATGATTTCCTGTTCACTTGCTGTCTGGATATCGGTGACAAAATTCGAGACGAAATACCAAGTATTGTCTTTCAGCGGCACCTTCAGCCCATCGGCCACCGTCACGGGCGCATCATCGGCAATGATCTTGCCGGCCCGAAATGAGCGGGCAGCGTCATCTGCCTGCTCAGGTTCCGCCGCATAAATCTCCACATCGGGTGCCAGATTGGACAATGTCAGGCAGGTGCCCGAAATCATCCCGCCGCCGCCAATCGGCGCCACCACAGCGTCAAGCCGTTCGACTTGCTCAAGCAATTCAGCCGAGCAGGTAGCCTGACCGGCAATCACCCGCGGGTCATTATAGGGATGAACAAAATCGGCACCGGTTTTGGCGTGAACTTCAGCAAACACCGCCTCCCGGCTGGAGGTTGACGGCTCACATTCGGTGATCATGCCGCCATATCCCTGCACCGCGGCTTTTTTTGCGTCCGGGGCCGTGCGTGGCATCACCACATGACAGGGAATGCCCCGCCGACCCGCGGCATAAGACAGGCTGAGCGCATGGTTGCCCGATGAATGGGTGGCCACGCCGCGGGCCGCATCTTCATCGGAAAGACCAAAAACAGCGTTGGTGGCCCCGCGCACCTTGAACGCACCCGCCTTTTGAAAATTCTCGCATTTGAAAAACAATTCAGCGCCGGTCAGCGCGTTCAGATAACTGCTGGTCAGGACCGGCGTGCGATGAATATATGGCTTGATACGTTCATGCGCCTCGCGCATGTCATCGATCGTCAATTCAGCGGCTGTGGGCATATCCTGCTGGTCATCCTGCATTGTCATTTCCTTTTTCTTCTGTCCGCGTTGCTCTATTGGACATTTCGTCTGCTGGCATCTGCAATCTATATATCCACACGCATTACACCTGATCTCAACTTACCTGATCTCGCCCCGTTCAGGCAGCGATGCGCCGGTCGTCCGGTCGGCTCTGCCGGAAATAAGACTGCGCCGCGGCAACACCACTGCCAAGTTCTACAGGATATTTAAGATCTGCCATTGCCATTTCCAATGTCGCCAGACCAGACAACATCATCACATCGGTAAGACTGCCAAGATGGCCAATCCGAAACGCCTTGCCATGAAGCTGGCCAAGGCCAACACCAAATGACACATCATAGGCGTCAAAGGCATGTTGGGTAAGATCATTACTGTCAAATTTTGCCGGCGTGTAAATGGCACTGACCGTGTTTGAATAGAGTTCCGGTGTCTTGGCAACCAAGCTCAAACCCCACGCCGACACCGCCTTGCGCACCCCTTCGGCCAGCCGCTGATGACGCGCGAACACATTGTCCAATCCTTCTTCAGCAAGCATTTTCAGGCTTTCGCGAAGGCCAAAGAGAAGCTGCAATGGCGGGGTGTAGGGATAGCCACCGTTTCGCGTTGCCGCGAGCATGTCCGGAATATCAAAATAGGCCCGCGGCAATGACGCATCTTCGATCGCGTCGATGGCCTTCTGGCTGACCGCGAGGATGGCCATTCCAGAGCCAATCATGAACCCCTTTTGCGAACCGGCAACGGCAATATCAACACCCCACTCATCCATCGCGAAGGGGATTGACGCAAGTGAGCTGACACAATCGACAAGCAAAAGCGCCGGATGCGACGCGGCATTAATGGCCGACCGAACCGCACCAATGTCCGAGCATACACCTGTCGCGGTTTCATTGTGGGTGACAAGAACCGCCTTGATTTTTCGATCACTGTCACGCGAGAGCAATGCCTCAATCTTGTCTGCAGGGGCACCGGCGCCCCACTCGCATTCGATAATCTCAACATTCAGACCATGTCGCTGGCACATATCGATCCAGCGGTGACTGAACATACCGTTGCGCGCCATGACGACCGTATCACCCGCACTCAGAACATTGCTGATGGTTGCTTCCCATCCACCTGTTCCGCTGGCAGGAAAGATCAGTGTTTCAGCATCCTTTGTTCCGAATACCGGCTTCAGATCAGCCAAAAGCGGCAAAAGCAGTTCGGCAAAATCCGGAGAGCGGTGATCCCTTGTCTGGACGTCCATTGCCCGGCGCAATCTGTCCGGAACATTTGTTGGCCCGGGAATGAAAAGTGGATTCTGATCTGACATCGCAAACCCCAACATTAGTGGCCAGATAAAGACTGACCGTGATTTCGATAGGCTGGAGTCTGCACCCGTTAAAATTTTTTGTAAATTTTTTTAAAAATATTTTTCATTTATACACTAAAAATATATAAGTTCATGTTTATATTGAATTTAATCATTTTTCTTTTTTAAGACAATTTTCCACATCAGATTTTTATGATCAAAATCTTGTCGCTCTCAGTCACGTTAAGGCCAAGAGTGTTGTCCGCCAGATGATGGTTTTGGGCGTGGTCATTCAAAACCGCATTCACACAGTAAAAAACAAAGATAAGGCATTGCGTTTAGAGTTAGGCGTGCCTAATGTTATTAGCACATTCAAACGGATGAGAAAAAACACGCAGGACCTTGCACCATGTGCATCATGGCCTTTGTCAAACCGACATATCTGACGCGGGCGAAAGCAAGCCGCACAGGGCTTGTCCTTTTGGCGTGCGCGCTTGTCAGCCTTGCCACATCGTCAACCTCGATCGCGGCAGACAAATTCAAGGCCATTACCACCTTTACCGTGATTGCCGATATGGCCCGCAATGTTGGCGGGGACATGATCATCGTCGAGTCAATCACCCGTCCGGGGGCCGAAATCCATCATTATTCACCGACCCCGCGTGATATTTTGCGGGCACAGGACGCGGATCTGATCCTGTGGAACGGGATGAATCTGGAATTGTGGTTTTCCCGTTTCTTTACCAACCTTAAAGACGTGCCGGAAGTTGTTCTGTCGGACGGTGTGATACCGATTGATATTGCCGATGGAAGCTATAAGGGCAAACCCAACCCACATGCCTGGATGTCGCCGGACAATGCGCTTGTCTATATTGACAATATTGTCGATGCGCTTTCCAGACACGACCCCGCCAACGCCGCCACCTACAGGCAAAATGGCGCGGCATATAAGCAGAAAGTGACAGCCTCTGTCGCGCCCCTGCGCGAGATGATCAAGAGCATCCCCGAAGACCGGCGCTGGCTTGTCACCTGCGAAGGGGCGTTCAGTTATCTTGCGCGCGATCTTGGCCTGCGGGAGATGTATCTGTGGCCGATCAATGCCGATCAACAGGGCACCCCCCAGCAGGTACGCCGCGTTATTGACACCATCCGCCAACATAATATCAGCGCTGTCTTCTGTGAAAGCACAGTCAACAATGATCCGGCCAAACAGGTGGCACGTGAGACTGGCGCACGGTACGGCGGCGCCCTATATGTCGACTCGCTCAGCACCGCCAACGGGCCTGTGCCAACCTATCTCGACCTGTTGCGGGTAACAACCCAGACCATAGTCACCGGCTTGACAGAGGGCCAATGATGCAAACGAACAGCGAAAAAGGCATTGTCGTTACCGACCTGACAGTCCGTTATAAAAACGGGCACACAGCCCTGCATAACGCCAGCTTTGATATATCGAGGGGCAGCATCAGCGGGCTTGTCGGTGTCAACGGCGCCGGCAAATCGACATTATTCAAGGCGATCATGGGCTTTGTGCCGGTGGCGTCAGGCCGGATCGACATTCTTGGTGGCACCGTCCAGCAAGCTTTGCGCAAGCGCCTGATTGCCTATGTCCCGCAGTCGGAAGATGTTGACTGGACCTTTCCGGTGCTGGTCGAGGATGTTGTGATGATGGGGCGCTATGGCCATATGGGTCTGTTGCGCATCGCTGGCAGTGATGACCATGCCGCGGTATCCAGCGCCTTGGACAGGGTCGGCATGCTGGCCTATCGCAAACGACAGATTGGCGAACTATCCGGCGGACAGCGAAAGCGGGTCTTTATTGCCCGCGCCCTTGCCCAGCAAGGACAAATTATCCTGCTTGATGAACCCTTCACCGGGGTGGATGTGCAAACCGAAAACGCCATCATCACCCTGTTGCGGAGCCTTCGTGACGAAGGAAGGGTGATCCTTGTCTCCACGCATAATCTGGGCTCTGTGCCGGAATTTTGTGATCATGTTGTTATGGTTAATGGCACGGTTTTGAACCATGGGCCGGTAGAAACCAATTTCACCCACCAGCATCTTGAAACAGCCTTTGGCGGCGTATTGCGTCACCTCGTGATCGGCGGTGAGGATCTGCATGAGGATCAGGACAGCCGCCAGGTTTCCATCCTGACTGACGATGAGCGGCCACTTGTCACCTATGACGGAAAGCACCAGACAGTCCGAAATGTGGAGGAGGCAGATGGCTGACACGCTGCTGCTTCCTTTTGCCTATGGCTATATGACCAACGCCATGTGGGTCAGTGCACTGGTTGGCGGTGTTTGTGCGTTTTTATCGGCGTATCTGATGCTCAAGGGATGGTCGCTTATCGGCGATGCCCTGTCTCATGCCATCGTCCCCGGTGTCGCCTTGACCTATATGATCGGCCTTCCCTTTGTTGTTGGCGCTTTCTTCTCTGGCGGACTTGCCGCTGGAGCGATGCTGTTCCTCAAGCAACGCACAGCATTGAAACAGGATGCCGTGATCGGGCTCATCTTCAGCTCTTTCTTCGGGCTCGGCCTGTTCATCGTCTCGCTGTCGCCGACATCGGTTGACGTCACCACAATCACCCTCGGCAATGTACTTGCAATCACCCCTTATGACACGCTGCAGCTGGCGTTGATCGGGGTGATTTCACTGGTGGTTCTGTTGCTCAAATGGAAAGACCTGATGGTGGTGTTTTTTGACGAAAGCCACGCCAGATCAATCGGCATTGATCCGCTGCGCTTGAACCTTCTGTTTTTCACCATATTGTCCGCCTGTTGCGTTGCCGCGCTGCAAACAGTGGGGGCGTTTCTGGTGATCGCGCTGGTGATTACGCCCGGGGCCACGGCCTATCTTCTGAGTGATTATTTCCCGCGCCTTCTGGCAATCAGCGTTGGCATCGGCACCGTCACCAGCTTTGTCGGTGCTTATATCAGCTTTTTCCTCGACGGTGCCACGGGCGGAATCATCATCTGCCTGCAAACGGCGCTGTTTTTGCTGGCCTTCCTGTTTGCCCCGAAACACGGATTCATTGCCCGCCGCCAATTGGGCCGCAGTGCAGCAAGGAGAGGGTGATGCTGGATAGCATATTGATGCCGTTTCAATTCGCCTTCATGCAGCAGGCCTTCATCATCAGCCTGATGATTGCTGTGCCATGCGCTTTGCTGTCGTGCTTTTTGGTCGTACGCGGTTGGTCCTTGATGGGTGACGCGGTCAGCCATGCCGTCCTTCCCGGCGTTATTCTTGCTTATATCCTGAACATACCATTGATCATCGGCGCCTTTTGCGCCGGCATATTCTGCGCCCTTGCAACGGGTTATCTGGCAGAAAACTGCCGGGTCAAACGTGATACCGTCATGGGGGTGGTGTTTTCCGGCATGTTCGGGCTTGGCCTTGTGATGTACACAAAAATCCGCACCGAGGTACATCTTGACCATATTCTGTTTGGCAACATGCTGGGGGTTCAGAAGGAAGACCTTTTGATGGCAGGCCTTATTGCGCTTTGTGTCAGCCTGTTTCTGGTGGTCAAATATCGTGATTTATTGCTGATCTCTTTTGATCAGGTGCAGGCAAGCGCCCTTGGCATTGGCGTGGGTGTGCTGCATTTCGCGCTGTTGGCCGCGCTTTCGCTGACCATTGTGGCGACCTTGAAGGCGGTTGGGCTGATTCTGGCGATTGCGCTTTTGATTGCGCCCGGTGCCATCGCATTTTTGATGACAAGCCGGTTTCAGGTGATGCTGCCACTGGCGGTTGCCGTGACCATGATCGCGATGATTGCTGGCATTTATCTCAGTTTCTGGATCGACAGCGCCCCGGCGCCAACAATTATCCTGCTGTTATCCGTCATCTTTACCCTTGTTTTTGTTCGCAAAAGCTATCTGGCCACGGCCTGACACAATTTATCTTACGCTGAATGTCAGCTGGCTCATTTTTTTATTGTTGTCAGCAACAATAAAAAGATGGATACTGCCAGAGAACAACAAATGGAAAGGGATGCTGTGCCCAAGCTTGGCATGCGGGATACCCGCCAACAGCAATTCATCGATGCGGCGATCACGATTATTGGCGCGGGCGGGTTACGCACCGCATCAAACGCACGCATAGCCGCGCAGGCCGGATTGTCGGCAAGCCTGCTGCCGCACTATTTCCCGGATAGATCCATGTTGCTGACCGCCATTTTGCGTCATCTGCTGCGAGACCGACATCTGCCCCTGCTAAACAGGCTTGCGGCATGTGACACCGCTTTCGACCGGTTGCATGCGCGCATTGATGCCTATTTTGCGCCGGACCTCTACACCCCCGAAATGCGGCGTCTGTGGATTGATTTGCAACATGCCGCGTCTGAGTATCAGATGATGCAGCGCGTGCATTTTGCCTTTGAGGCACGATTGCAAAGCACGGTTCGGGCAGATTTGCGCCCGCTGCTCAGCCAACGCACACTTGATCAGGCGGCAATCGGTTTCACCGCCCTCATGAGCGGACTACGGCTAAAAATCCTGCATACGGCGGACAGGCTTGACGCGGAACAGGCCGCCACCCTGCAGCGACAATATCTGACGATGATCACAACCCGCATCCGGATCAGCGCCGCAGAAAGACTGGTCTGAGACAAATCTCTATTTCGGTGGCGCTGGCAAGGACGCTTAAGTCGCGGCGACATTTAGACAAGGCCGGTGACGACAAGCCTTGCCCCCATAATCAGGAAGGCAACCAGAACCACCTTGCGGAACAATTCCTGTGAAACGCGCCCGCGCAATGACTCGCCAATACGAAATCCGATCAACACAACCACAAGGCCCATCAGAGATTTGATCGCCGTGACGGTGGTCAGCACACCCGATAGATAGAGCCCAAGCGCCAGCGGAAAACAACCGGCCAGAAACAGAAACCCAGCCGCGGCAATGAATTCATCCTTCTGGATATTGCGTGCCATCAGATACATGGCCACTGTCGGCGACCAGATCGAACTAAGACCGCCAAGAACCCCCGAAACGAGACCAACGCCGATTTGCCAGCCATTGCCCGGACCAATCGGAAATGTCAGGCCAAACAGCAAATTTGCCGAGAACACGATCATCGCAAAACCAATCGCCACCGTCAGAAATTCAGACGGAAATGATGTGATATTCCATGACGTCAGAAAGATGCTGACAATGATTGCCACAGCAAAGAATTTGTATCTGTTGGCGATTTCCAAACGGTTTTTCGCACTGCCAAACTGATAGAGGTTGGTCACAATGATCGGCAGCGTCAAAAGCGAGATCGCTGTTGTAGGCTCCATCACAAGTGTCAAAAACGCCATCGCCGCCGCCGGCAGGCCAATACCAAGAAAGCCTTTCACAATTCCGGAAATCAGAAAGATCACCAGAATGCTTGCGATGACCATAGGGTCGAGGGACGGCAGAAAGGAAAGACCAAATTCGCTGTTCACGACACGCTACACTTACGATTGTTGAGACGATCCATGAATCATATCAAATAATTTAAGCCGCTGCACTTTACCCGATGGACCCTTTGGCAAATCGTCCAGCACATGAATCTTGTCCGGCGATTTGAATTTGCCAAGCCGCGCCACACAATGCGCCGACAAGTCTTCACTGCTGGCCGTGCGTCCGGGCTTGAACCTGATGCCGGCTTCAACACGCTGGCCATAATTGTCACACGGCACGGCAAAGGCCGCCGCTTCAAGCACACAATCATGCTCAAGCAGCACCTCATCAACCTCGCGCGGGGCAATGTTCTCACCGCCTTTGATGATCAACTCCTTGATCCGGCCTGTCACAAAGACAAACCCGTCTTCATCCATATGGCCAAGATCACCGGTCCGCAGCCAACCCTCGGCAGTCACTGTTTTTGCCGTCTCTTCAGGCTGTTTCAAATAGCCTTGCATGACATTGTCGCCACGAACCAGTATCTCACCCGTCACCCCGGCGGCGACAGGGTTCTGATTGTCATCACCGATCATAATTTCGTTGCCAACAGCAACGCCCGGCGAGCCAATTTTTCGTGTCTCTGGCGGCATCGGATTGGACAGGATTTGCGCCCCCGTTTCGGTGAGTCCCATGGTCTCGATAATCGGTATGCCGAACTTGTCCTCAAACTGACGATGAATTTCCGGCGACAGCGGTGCTGATGCCGAACGCGCAAAGCGCAACCGGCTTCGGTCAATATCGCTGTCTGTTTCATCATTGAGAAGATAAGCAAACAAGGTCGGGACAGCGCTGAACCAGCTGACCTTGTGCGCGCGAACTTGTGACCAGAAACCCTTTACAGAAAAGCGATAAGGCAACACCAACCCACCGCCCGCAACGATTGTTCCCATCACCGTCACACACAGGCCGTTAATGTGATAGATCGGCAACACGCACAGCCCGGTATCAGCCGACGTAACCCCATGGCTTATGACCACATTATGACCCGCAGACAGCAGATTTTTGTGGCTGAGTACAACACCCTTGGGATTGCCGGTGGTCCCAGAAGTATACATCAACAGCCCCGGTGTATCGGCATTCGGCACGTTCTTTGGCGATGCCGCAGGCACGACTCCCTCCGGCCATTGAGGTCCATCTTCGGTATCAAGCCGGACAAGCGTGATCTCACGATCAACCGTGGCCACGGCTTCTTCAATCAAGGCGCGATGATCATCACTGACAAGAATGAGGCTGACCTCGGAATGCGTGATGACATAGGAGAGCACTTTTGCCCCCGCCACGAGGTTCAACATGCAGGCCATGTAGCCGCCATAGGTTATGCCGGTAAATGACAGGCAGGAACCAAGACTATTTTGCGCCGCCACAGCCACCGGCGCACCAGCATCCAATCCCATGGCATCAAGGTGGCAGGCTATATCACGCGCCTCTGCCGCAGCATTTGCCCAGCTGACGTGACGTCCGGTTTCCGGCGAAGACAGCCAGATATGATCGGGATTTTCGGCAGCATTGGCATCAAGCTGCAACGCGATAGTGGATTTCATTTACCAAACTTGTCCCAATAATCAGCGAAGATCTCATCAAGCTCGGGACGGCGGTCAGCAATGACACGCACCACATTGACCCGGTTGACGAAATGTCGCCAGTTAAGATTGTCGTCGATCGAATTGCCACCCCAGCTGCCACAGCCCATGGTCAGTGAAAAGGGCAGGCCATTGTTGAAAAACCCGCCTGTGGCAAAGCAATGCGCCTGATTGACGATCACCCGGCATGTTCTGGCTTCCATCGCCAACCGTCTGGCCCTCTGGTCTTGCGCAGAATGCAAGCCAAGCGAGTGGCCAGCCCCCTGAAAATCCTGAATCGATATCGCTTTACCAAGCGCGTCATCAAAATCTGAGGCTCTATGCAGTGCCAGGAATCTGGCCATCTTTTCACCCGTCATCGGATAATCAGGACCAATATGACTTTGTGGCGCCACAAGGAAACGCGTGCCTTTGGGCGCCGAGTCTGTCATCTGCATCTCGGCAAGAACAATCTCAATATCCTTGGCCAGCAAGGTGGTTGTCATCTTGCCATCATGCCAGTGCAGATTTTCCAGACGCGTGACCTGCTCTGCATCGAGCAGCAAACCACCCTCTGCCGCCAGCGCTGCAACCATCTCGTCATAGACATCATCGACCACAATGACGGCATTCTCCGAGGAACAGGATGTGGCGTTATCAAAGGTCTTGGAAGCGGCAATCTTCGCCGCTGCGGCCGCGACATCTGCGGTTTCGTCGACAATGGTCACAACATTGCCAGCGCCGACACCAATCGCCGGCGTGCCAGAGGCATATCCGGCGCGCACATTATTCTGTGAACCTGTCACCACAACCAGATCGGCAAGCTTCATCAGCCGTTCGGTCTTTGCCCGTGATGGCGGTGCCGGAACCATCTGCACAAGATTATCCGGTAGCCCAAGCCGCGCCAATGCAGGATGAATATATTCCAGCATCTTTGTCAGCGGCTTGACCCCCTTTGGCGATGGCGCAAGGATGATCGCATTCCCTGTCTTCAGCGCGTTGATCATATTATTGACCGGTGTCGCCAGCGGATTGGTCGAGGGAACAATGGCCCCGATCACGCCTTTTGGCCGCAGATAAGTCGACAGGCCTGTCTCATCATCATCACCAATATGGCCAAAGGCAGTGACATTTTGCAGGTCACGCATAAGACCAAGTGTCTTGTTATGATTTTTGCGGATTTTGTCGTCAACCCGGCCAAGACCGGTCTCCGCCACTGCCATTTCAGCCAGCATCTGGTTGCGCTCAGGCTCCATCAGCACCCAGGCAACGGCACGACATGCCATATCAAAGAGATCCTGCGATCCTTTGGCTTCATATTGACGCTGCGCGACACGCGCCGCTTCGACCATTGCATCGATGGCCGCTGTTTCATTCACATCCGTCATACCAGTCCCCAGTCGGTGGCCGGCTAGTTGCCTGCTCCGTTTCTTGAGGAGGCAACAGCCTTATAGATACCAGCCAGTAGCGTCATGGCACCGGCAGCAATAAGAAGCGCGCAGATGGGCCGCGAGAAATAGGTGAATAAATCATAATGCACCATTTGCATGCCTTGCGCGAAATTCTGCTCGCCAATCTTGCCAAGGATAATTCCCAGCACAATGCCCGGAATGGAATATCCAGACCGACGCAGCAAAAATCCAAGGATACCTGCCCCAAACATCACAATCACGTCTAGTACCAGACCACGACCGATATAGGAGCCAATCGATGCCAGCAACAGGATCATTGGTGCCAGAAACTGGAACGGCACCTTCAACAGATACAGGATCGTCTTGGTTTCAAGCAGTCCTATGATCAGGATCGACAGGTTCGCATAGAACATCGCTGCGAAAACAACCCAGATCAGATCCGGCGAATTATAAAATACCAGTGGTCCGGGCTCGAGATCATGCATCTGGAACACCGCAACCATCATCGCCGTCAGCGCGCCACCGGGAAGACCAAGAGCCAGAAGCGGGATCATCGCCGCACCTGTCGCCGCGTTATTGGCCGTCTCAGAGGAAATCACACCCTCAAGCTTGCCTTTGCCGAATTCCTCTTTGTTACGTGACCAGCGAACCGCCTCGCCATACCCCATAAAAGCGGCAAGTGTCGCGCCAATTCCGGGCAAGATACCACAGAAGAACCCGACAAGGATTGATCTGACAACGGCGATCTTGTGTGCCCACAATTCTATCACTGACGGGAACGACATACCGACTTCAGGCGCATCAAACTTGCCTGTGGCTTTCTTCTCCGCCTGCACAAAAATTTCCGAAACGGCAAAGAAACCCAAAATTGCTGGCACAAAGGCAATACCGGCAGCCAGATCGGTGAAGCCGAAATTATAACGGTTGATGCCGCCAACAGGGTCCTGACCAATCGTTGCGATGATCAAACCAAGAAGCACTGACATCCAGCCCTTCCAGATTGACCGTCCACCGACCGAAGAGGCAACGGCGAGGCCAAAAAACACCAGTGCAAAAATTTCCGGTGGGCCGATATTACGAATGGCCCAGTTCGCCAACGGCTCGGTGGCCGCCATCATCACCAGAGCCGATGCCACACCGCCAATCGCCGAACAAAGCACCGCGGCGCCAACGGCTTTTCCCGACTTCCCCTGTTTGGTCATCGGATACCCGTCAAACGCGGTCGGCGCATTTTCAGGCGCACCGGGTATGTTGAACAAAATTGCCGTGATCGCGCCACCATAGGTGCCGGTACAGTAAATCACCGCAAACAGCATCACGCCTTGTGCTGGCGTCAAACCTGCGGTGAAAGGCAACAGGATCGCCGCAAGGGTAAGCATGCTGACCCCGGGGATTGCGCCAAAGAGCATTCCGCCGAGAACACCAAAAACAAAAATGCCGATGGTGAAAGGGTCACTGAAAAGGGCAAAACTTCCCGCGAGAAAATTTTCCAACATCTTTTTACCCTACCACATCTGCTGAAGGTCGTTGTTCAGCGTCAAAATAAATGCGCTGTAATCATAGAAAGGCGACATATTGCCTTGTGGCAATGGCGCGTTCAACACCACCATGAAGAGGCCAAGCAGAATGAAGTAGATCATCACAGTGATCCCCAACACCCATTTAAGCCGCCTTTCGCCAAACAGCAAAATAACCGCCGCAATAAAGAAGGGAGTCGCAAAATAAAATCCCACAGGCTTTAACAGCATGGCGAACATCAGCGGGGTCGCCAACACGCCGAGAACTTTGCCAAGCGTGCGCAAATCCGAGTAATCGGCACCGGGCCCTTCATCATCGGCAATGCCAACACGCCCTTTTTGCACTGCTGACCCATGGTTCTTGAGATAGACAAGATTACCAATTGTCGCCAGCAACAGCATCACAAGGACCACCCGCGGCCAGCCAGTCGCACCGAACTTGTAGATTTCAATCGGTTGATTGAACTCAAACGAAAACGCGAAAAAAATAACAAATATGGCCAGCCATGCAGCTGTTTCCACCAAATGCGCACGAGTCAGGCTACCCATGAAATCACCAATCTAATGTCCGATACTATTGCCCGGGTGTGGATGATATGCCGGTAATGGCAACGCAGTTCAAATCTGGAAAGAACCACCCAACAATATTGACAGGTGGTTCTCAAATTCATTGAAGCAGGACGTGGACTATTTCACGTCCATTCCCATTGCTTTATAGACCTCGCGATACTGTTTAACGCTCTGGTTAATCAGCTCAACGGCACCCGCCGTATCGCGATAGCTGTCAATCACATTCATGAACTTTGACTCATTGAAAGACTGATAGCTGTCCTGACAATAGCCGCGCTGGAACGCCCACTGCAGCCACTTTACCCGATCAGCTGGCGCATCCTTATGCACATAGAAACCACGGAAACGCAGGAGCGGTTCAAAATCCATGCCCATCTCGCGGTGGGTTGGCACATCAGCGAAAACGCCGGGGCGCTCGTTGAAAATGGTCAGGATCGGCTTGAAGTTATCTGCGTCCAGGAATTTGCGAACGTCACCCGGCTGCTCAAACAACGCGTCAACCTGTCCACCCAAGAGCGCACCATAGCGCGGCGCGCCTTTGTCGAAAGAAATCTGCTGGATTTCCATGCCGGTGGCGTCCGTGATGAACTTCATCGTGACACGCTCCATGGAGCCTTCCTTGGAGACGTTGGCGATTGTGGCCTTGCCACCTTGCGCTTTCACCCAGTCAACAAATGATGGCCAGTCACTAAAGCGGGTTTCATTCGTGCGGATATAAATCTGCGAGAATGTCACCTGAGAGACAACCAGCGGGATCAAATCGGTCGCAGGGTTCGGCAGAGTTGAATTCAACGCATGTGCTGAAGATGCATCGTCAATATGCTCAAGCACATTATAACCATCGGCCGGCGCGGCCATGTAGGCGGTCATGCCCACTGTTCCAGAACCACCTGGCTTGTGATCACGGTTAATCGCAACGCCCGTGTGTCCTGTCACAGCCTCAGCCATCGCTGCAGCCACCTGTCCAGAACCGCCAGCAGGTCCGTAAGGCACAATCATCGTCAGCGCGCGTGATGGAAATCCATCAGGCTTCGCCATAGACGCCTCTTTGACCTTACATTCAAAAGCATTTGCCGCACCACTTGCCAAGACCAACAGTCCGGCAACGGCAGAAAGCCCAATATATTTCTTCATTGTTTCCTCCATGAACACATCAAATGTGCCGTTTTTTAACTTATGCCACCGCATTTCCCGTGCGTTACCCGCCGTAGACGCAGTGAACTTGTTAACCACTTTAAATGCTCAAGTGCGCGTGTCAATCGCCGCATAACGAATGCCCGGAAAAGCAGAAATGAATTTTTTCAATGGAATCAGTGCAATAAATATCTGATAGACAAAATTTCATCGGGACATGAAATAAATCAGATCACGGCACGTTCCAAAAGCGGCGCATTGGCGAGAATACGCTCAACCCCAAATGGGGACAAATCCAGGCTCCGGTATGCGCCATAGGTTATCAATTCGCTCATCGCGCGGCCCATCGCCGGTGACTGCTGCAGGCCATGACCGGAAAATCCATTGACGAACATGAAGTTCTGACAAAGTGGGTGCGCGCCGATAATGGCGTTCTGGTCCAGCCGGTTATAGGCATAATGTCCGGTCCAGCTATTGATCAGCTTCGCACGTTCAAAAGCCGGAACACGATGCGCCACAGCGGGCCATACCTTTTCCTCCCACAGGCTGTGATCCATGGTGAAGTCATCCGGATCGACCGGGCCGTCTTGCCATGGCGGGCACCCTGCAAGGTAATATCTGCCATCGGTTCGGACATGCACGCCTGACGGATCAATCGTCAACGGCAAGGCGCGGTCAAGTGGTTCTGCCGCATCGAAGATGAAACTGTATCTGGGGCGCGGCTCCACCGGAATATCCAACCCGGCCATCGCTGCCACCATATTGGCCCGCGGCCCGGCGGCATTCACCACAATTCCGGCATCAATGAATTCACCGGACGCAAGGCAGACGCCAGTGACGCGGCCAGCCTCCAGCCTGATATCAACCACCTCGTCAGCAAGATAAGTCACCCCGTTCTGTCTGGCCTTTCGCCGCCACCAGTCAAACATGGTGTTGCCATCGAAATAGCCCTCATCGACAAGATTGTGGCTACCAAGAATCACATCATCCAGCCGGTAGAACGGATATGCCTCGGCGATCTCATCCGCGGACATCAGGCGCGTTGCCGCGCCACAAGCTTTCTGAACCGCGTGATTTTCACGAAGTACGCGGGCAAAGCCATCTGAGTCAGCCAGATACATATAGCCAAAATGATGTGTGTGAATGGCCGGCACCTCAGGATCGTTTCCCATCTGCGCCTGAAAATCCCTGACAAAGGCGGCACCAAACTGGGAAATACGGATATTCAGCTCGCTGGAAAACTGTTGGCGCATGCATGAATTGGTATGTACGGTCGAGCAGGCGTTATAGCTTGGATCACGTTCAATGACGAGGACAGAGCCGTCAAAATCCTCATTGCGTGACAAAAACCACGCAACCGATGAGCCTATAATCGCCCCGCCGATGATGACGACATCGTAGCTTGTATGGGGCAGTGATGCTTGCGGGCTGGTCATGGCTATATCGCAAACCGGGTTGGCCGGAATGGTGTGGCATCGAAAGGCGCCGGCTGATTGTCAATCATCGCGGTAATCGACAGCGCCGACCCCGGTGCCATCGACAGGCCAAGATGCTGATGGCCGAAATTGAACCACAGGCCCGGATGACGCGGGGCCGGCCCGATCATCGGCAAGGAGTCAACCAATGTGGGACGCCGTCCCATCCATGGTTCATCCTCGATCACCTCTTTCATGTCATGGGCCTCACGCGCACTGGCCACGGAACCGATGATTTGCGCGGGGTTTTTCGGGGCATCCCTCTCGGCGATTTCCACGCCGGAAGTAATGCGCACCCCTTGCAGCGTTGGCACAATGGCAAAGCCACCATCCATGTCGCAGATGGCCCGGCCAAGCTGTGGCCCATCACCGGGTTTCAAATGAAGATGGTAGCCGCGCTCCCAGGCAAGCGGAATGCGATAACCAAGCCAACCGGCAACTTCCGAAGACCACGGGCCAGCAGCGATAATCACATGATCTGCCCCCTTGGCGCTGCCATCGACTGTGACCTTCCATCCAGCCGCGTCTCGTTCCAATGCGCTGACATCACCCATCATGACCGTGCCGCCCGCCGCCTCGAACAAGCCGACATAGGCATCTGTCAAATTCGCCGGGCTGGAAACGCCGCAGGTGTCATCCATCACCACCGCCTTGGCATAGACCGGCTTTAGTCCCGGTTCCATCTGCCTGATCTGCTCGCGGTCATAGATCGTATAATTGACGCCCATTTCATCAAGCAGCGCAAGTTCAGCGCTGTATTTGGCAAAGCTTGCCTCGGAACGGAATGCCTTTACCCATGCCGCATGCCGCAGCAAATGCCCGACACCCGCTTCGGCAATCCATGCTTTATGCTGGGCCAGCGAGCTTAGTTGCAGGTCGCGCAACGCTCTGCCGGCAGCTCTTGCATGACGGGGTGTGCAATAGGACAAAAACTTGATGAACCAACCCAAATTCTTCAGCACGAAGGACAGCGAATAGCGAAGCCCCAGCGAGCGGCCAGCCAACAATCGTGGCAATGCCCGAAGCATCGACGGGTTATTTAAAACCATCACCGAAGACTCAGACAACACACCGGCATTGCCGTAGGAGGTCTCGCGTCCGGGGGCCTTGCGATCGATTAAGGTAACTGAATGTCCGGCCCTTTGTAATGACAGGGCATTACAGACACCCACAATACCACCGCCAACGACAATGATCGATTTGCCCATCTCCACCAAGCCTCATGATTTTCATTAATCCCGTCACCGTCACACACCGATTGTGGTAACGCCGCCAAAGCTGTTGCCAATGTGCAGACATTCCGGGGGTGGGGCAAGTCCGAAAGCAGACAAAGCCAAAATTCATGAGTGAATGTGTGCTTTCGCGCCTCGGCAAAACGAAACAAGCCAGCTAGATGATGGCCGCAATCAGAGACAAGGTAGAACACAGGCAACAAAAAAGAGGCGCTTTCGCGCCTCTTTAGTGAACCCTGACTGAAGGATTAAGTCAGGCTTTGTGTGGGTGCCATCACACAAACTCATTTCGAACCACCGGCAAGCCGGCTTCAAATTCCAACAACATCGTAACCCTTGCCATTTTGTTGATAAAGCGGCCATGAATGAAAAGAATTTTCCCAAAATGGGAAAAATCCAGCCAAAAAAGAAAGCAGGGCTGATGGTCAGCCCGCGGATGTGATCTGCATTGAGAGAGGGCGTTGCGCCGGGCAATCAGGCGTGAATTTTATTCCAGACGGGGTCCTTGCCATATCTGGCCGCCATGAAATCTACAAAGGCTCTGGTCCGTTTTGGAAGAATTGTCGTTTTTGGATACACCGCAAAAACATCAAGCCCGGTCCAGTCATAGTCAGCCAGCACTGGCCGCAGCAACCCATTGTTGATCGCATCGTAATGCAGGAAGTTGGGAAGACACCCCACACCAAGCCCCGCAATCGCCGCCTCACGCAAAACATCACCGTTTGATGCCGTCAGCCGGGATGTCATCCGGATCACCCCACTTTTTCCCTCGGGGCTCGTATATGGCCAATCTGTCGGGGTGCGATCATTCGAATAGATCAGCGCGGGCAAAGCTGCCAAATCCTCCGGTTTGGTAATCTTCGGATAACGCTCGAGAAAGTCAGGCGCGGCGCATGGGGTCTTTTTGACCTCGGTGATTTTCTTGGCAATCAGGCTGGAGTCCGACAGAACGCCAATGCGAATTGCCAGATCAAAGCCCTCGGCAACCAGATCCACACGCTTGTCGGATAGATCCATCTCGATACGCACTTCAGGATGCGCATGCATGAATTGGGCAATCGCACTCGACATGTGGGTGACGCCGAAAGATAGCGGTGTGCTGATCCGAAGCACACCATTAAGCGCACCGCCCGAGTTAAGCACCTCCTGCTGCGCCGCCTCAAGCTCATCCAACACCGCCTTGCAACGATCATAAAACCCTTGCCCGACTTCATTCAGATACATGCGGCGCGTTGTCCGCTGGATAAGCGGTGCGCCAAGTCGCAACTCAAGATCTTTGAGACGGCGGCTCACTGCTGAAACCGCGATTCCGAGCCGCTCGGCAGCCTGTGTCAAGCTGCCGGTTTCAACCACCATTACAAAGGCGCGAATTTCTTCAATCTGGCTCATTATGTCGCAGTGTATATCATTGTTGATTAATTTAGAATTATATTTTGTTGATAAAGAGGCTTTTTAATCACATGGGCAATAATTAGGTTTTAATCAAGCCATGGGGGTCCTCCCCCCTCCCATGGCTTTTCCACCCCCTCCAGATTGCTCAGGTGAACGGCTCAGAAAGAGATGAGGCGCAGCTTATGAGTAGACCAACAAAGAATATTCTTCGGATCGACGCAAGCATGCGTAAGTCCAAATCGGTAAGTCGGCGATTGGCGGACGATCTGATTATATCGCTTGGTGGCCAGACCCAGGATGTCGAAGTGGTCAATCGTGACCTGACCTGTGGTATCGGTCTTGTAAACGATGCTTGGATTAACAGCGACCGCACCCCTGAGGAAAGACGCACACAGGAGCAGCGTGTTCTGCTGGCGCAATCGGATGCTCTTGTTGATGAACTGCTCGCAGCCGATGACATCGTCATTGCCGTGCCGATTTATAATTTCAGCGTGCCTGCCGCATTCAAAGCGTGGATAGACCTTGTTTGCCGCACCGGCATCACCTTTGTTTATGAAAATGATGAGCCGCGTGGCCTTCTCAATGGCAAGCGCGCTTTTGTGGTGATCACCTCGGGCGGCACAGTCGCCGGAAGTGAGATTGATTACAGCTCCGGTTACATCAAACATATTCTTGGCTTCATCGGGATCACCGACATTACCGTGATTGATGCGACAGGCCTCTCGAAGGATCGCAAAAAGATCATCGCCGATGCCAGCAAGAGGATCTCCAAACTTGGTGATGCTGCCAACAACGGCCAGCGTAACCTGTCTGCCGCTGAATAGAGGTTCCACCTTCATCCCTGCGCCAGCTTGTCTCGGTCAAGATGGGAGGCTATCCTCCGGACATGCAGGACATAAATCTGGAATCCTCATGGCAACACCGTCTTTCAGACCAACTGATGTCGCCATCCATGCAGGGACTGAAAGATTTTCTGCAGGATCAGAAGGCCAGGGGCAACCGCATCTATCCGGCTGAAGACAAAATCTTCAACGCTTTTGCTTTAACCCCATTTTCAGCTGTCAAAGTCGTCATTCTTGGCCAAGACCCCTATCACGGAGCAGGGCAAGCACATGGGCTAAGCTTTTCGGTTGAGGCCGACACCCAATCCCACCATCCTTGCGCAATATTTTCAAAGAACTGCAGACCGATATCGGCATGCCAACGCCCCAACATGGCAATCTTGAAGCCTGGGCACGCCAAGGGGTTTTGTTATTGAATCATTGTCTTACCGTTGAGGACGGCAAGGCCGGCTCACACCAGAATAAAGGCTGGGAGCCTTTTACCGATGCGGTCATGACATCGCTCAATGCCGAGCGGAAAAATATCGTATTCATCCTGTGGGGACGCAAGGCTCAGGAAAAAGGGCGCTGGATTGACCCGACCCGACATCTGGTGATTGCCAGTGCCCATCCATCTCCCTTATCGGCGCATAATGGGTTTTTTGGCTCAAAACCCTTTTCCCGCACCAACGCCTATTTGACACAGCATGGTGTGCCACCTGTTGACTGGCATCTCGACGCTGAAACCACCGCCTGATATCTTTTTTGGCATCGCACCAGCCCATTTGCGGGCCACAAAATAGCAGATGCTTTTTCACAAATGCTTGCCTATTGTGGTGGCCATGGGCCATTCCGTAGCACGTCCTGATAACCCTTCGCTTGGTATCTTGTTGATGATCCTCACCACAATGATTTTTGCGGTGCAGGACGGCATATCGCGATATCTTGCCGAGAATTACAATGTCCTGACCATTGTGATGATCCGCTATTGGGCCTTTGCCCTGTTTGTGATCGCGCTCAGCCATTATCGGGGCGGCGTCCGGTCAGTTGCCAAAACAAGCCGCCCATTACTGCAATTTGGGCGCGGCATGCTTCTGGTGCTTCAGATTTGCCTTGCGGTATGGGCATTCACGCTTGTTGGCCTTGTCAATTTTCAAGCCGTTTTTGCCAGCTACCCGCTGACCGTCACAGCGATTTCAGCCCTCTTTCTTGGCGAGAAAGTTGGCTGGCGCAGATGGGCGGCCATTCTTGTCGGGATGATCGGGGTGATCATCGCGCTTCGGCCCGGTGCCGGCATGTTCAGCCCGGTGATGCTGGTGCCACTGGCTTGTACGATCTGCTTTGCGGTCTACAGCGTGCTGACGCGATATGTCGGGCGCGATGACGCCCCACAAACCAGCTTTTTCTGGACCGGCATTGGCGGCGCGGTAGGCATTACCTTCATCGGCCCATTTTTCTGGTTGCCGCCAGCGGGCCTTGATTGGTACTGGATGGCACTGCTCTGCATGACCGGCATGGCCGGACATTTTACCTTGATCAAAGCTTATCAAGTCACCGAAGCATCAACCGTCCAGCCATTTGCCTATTTCCAGCTGGTCTTTGCATCTGCCGTTGGTATCTGGGCCTTTGGCGATCTTGTCGATGTCTACATTATCACCGGCGGCACGATAATTGTTGGCGCAGGCCTGTTCACATTCTGGCGGGAACGGCAGCTTCGCTAGCTGCCTTGTCCGGCCAGACGCGGTGCAGATACAATTGTCGTCATCCAGCAATCTACAAATTCGCCATCTGCGACCTTTTCCACGCCCCATTGAAACAGCAGAATCTGCCCTTTATCCGTTTCCAGCAAAACATCATACCGCGCCATCGTTGCGTTTTCGGCAACCGCGGTAATTTCATGACGGCGGTGATTCAACATCGACCCATATGCCGGACTCTTGATCATCATCGCAAATCGCGGCAACGGTCCGGTAACTGAACGATTGCGCGGATGGGCAAAGCTCCACGTCTGGGCAATGCCAAAATCGGGTGACGGATTATCATTATATTGCAGGGCCTTGAGCTGTATCGCGACAACTTCAATCGGTGCAATCGAGGGGTCCGGCCGCACCAGATCGGCAGCCGCTGGCAATGACATAAGGCAGGTGACAAGCACCAAAAGGAACCGGCGAACAAAACCTACAAGAAACATCTTCACATTCCTTCATCTCTTGTCCCCCTTCTATTTGTACTTGTTTACATGGGGTGCTCTTCCCAAATCTGCAACATCTAACGCAATCAGCCAAGCAACAGTGACGAGATCAAAATGAATATATTAATTCAAGGGGCCGGACGCGGCATTGGCCTTGCGCTGGCCCACCGCGCGGTTGCGGCTGGTGCAACGCAGCTCTTCTTGACAGCGCGCCAACCAGAGACCAGCCCCGGGTTTTCCGATCTTCCACCGGGAGCAAATATTCATTGGATCCCACTGGACAATCTGCAACCGGACAGCATTGAGAAGGCTGGTGCCCAACTGTGCCAGCAGATCGACAGACTTGATCGGGTCATTACCTGTGCAGGCGTCCTGAAAGATGACAGCATCAAACCGGAAAAGCGTATCGCCGATATTGATGCAACAGCGCTTCTACAAGCGTTTCAGGTCAATGCCACCGGACCTGTGCTTCTGGCAAAGGCGGTTTGGCCGTTATTGCGCGGCGAGCATAGGCTGCATTTTGCCAGCCTTTCGGCGCGTGTCGGCTCGATCACCGACAACAGGCTGGGCGGCTGGTATGCCTATCGGGCAAGCAAGGCGGCACAAAATCAATTGATGCGGACACTCGCCATAGAACTGGCGCGTCATAATCCAAAGGCGTGTGTCGCAAGCCTGCATCCGGGCACGGTTGATACCGATCTTTCAAAACCCTTTCAGGGCAATCTTGGCAACAAGCCGCTGTTCACCACGGCGCATTGCGCAGCACAATTATGGCAGGTGCTCGATCAGCTTGATGAGAGGGATTCAGGCGGGTTTTTCGCCTATGACGGCAGCTCTATTCCTTTTTAGCAACCGCCATATCATCATCACCATTGATCCGCCCGCGTAACGTCAAGGGCAATTGCGCCAGCATGAACAGCATGCTGGCAGGCGCCGCAAAAAAGGTCTTGAACATCACCCAACCGGCCTCATCAAGCAGTCGCCACGCAAATTCATTGGCAACCGCCAGAAACAGAAAGAAACAGGCCCAGCGAAAGCTGAGGCGGAACCATGTGTCATCTGTCAGGCTGAACTGATCACCAAAAAAGACCCGCATCATCGCCTTGCCACGGAACAATCCGGCAAACAGCACAATGGCGAATGCACCATTGAACAGAGTGGGCTGTATTTTGATGAAGATCGCCGCCTCAAACAGCATTGCCGCAAGCGTAAACAACGCTGAAATAATCAGGGAGAACATGGGGAAAACGGCAAAGCGCCTTTCGCGAAAGCGGGCCACCAAAAGAACAAGAAGACTCAGGCAAACGGAAATGGCCGCCGCGATCAGAAGACCAAGATAATGATAGCCGATGAAAAAACCGGCAAGCGGCAGAATTTCAAAAAAGAAAGCTCCAAGCCGCATTCATCTTCCCTTTCAATTTGTTGTCACGGCCTTTTCAGCCTGTCGCCAGCAACCTCAAACCACCCTGAATTGGCCTTGATGATAGCCGGAGGCTGGCCTGCGGGCGGCTATGCGCCAGTGGTTTATTTAAGGCCCAAAAGTTCCTTTTGGAACGCCTTGTTGCGGATATTGTCACCAAGCCACAAATCCTTGAACGCGACCGCAAAGCCCCGATCGACAACCTTTTGCGGAGGGCTGTCATTGGTCGAAAAAACCACGGTTTGCGGATCGGGAAAGGCAATCAGGATACGGTCATGTTTTTCGACATCATCAAAATGGTCTTCCATGATCCCTGTCCATTTTTCAATCTCGGCCGCGCTTCCCATTTTGCGCCGCGTCATGGCCTTGACCGTCTGTTTGATGATGCTTTCCTTCTTCAAACTGGTCAGATAATTCAGCTTTAGCGCAAGGGGCTTGTTTTTGTCATAGACACCGTTCTGCGTGTAGAGCGAAAGGTCATAGATCGACAGGACCAGCACCTTGAACCGTGCCTCTCCATATTTCTGGGCATCCGGGATCAGTTCTTGCAGAAGATCAGCGCGTGCGAATTGGACGCAACTCAACAGCATTAATGCGATGGCAACAAACATGCCCGGGGCATTTTTCAACATAACAGCAACCAGTCTTATGCCCGGACAAAACCAAAAAACCTGTCCGATATCTTTTGTTACTTATCAGGACCAATTTTCCAGATCAAGTGGCTGCAGCGCTTTCGCCGCGTCTCCACGTAAAAACACAATGGTCACCGCGCCGATTTCGATGCCAAATTTACTGACATAGGCACGATTGATTGCGACATCTTCATGCTGACGGTAAATCCAATCGTCAAAATGAACTTCGAGTTTCTGACCCGACATCGACAACACCACATCATATTGCCAGTTCATCGCATTGCCTGCGATGCCGCCCTCGGCAGTGCCGGTAATATCGGCGGCATTACCGGCATAGCGCATCAAACCATCCTCGCCTTTGCCGAGCTTGCGGATTACCCATGTGCGCTGGTCTTTCTCGCCATCGTCATAGAGAAAAAACTCCTCCAATGTCAGCTCATCGCCGTTGACCGTGCCATTCAGCGCCACGCGAAACTGGCGGCGCAGATTGCCAAAGCGATCCTCAAAAATGCCAAAGGCCACCGTTTCTCCGGCAAAAAAGCTCTCAAGCTCAAGCTTCGGTGTGCGATCCTGAAGCGCGGCAAGATCGGTGCGCGCGCATGACGACAGCCCGCCCAGCACGGCAAATCCGGCAACTAAAATAATAGCACCCTGTAACAGGCGGCGCAGAACGGATGGACGTCTTCTGGTCATGATAGTTTGTCCCTTGATGATGATTCTGTTTGCGATGGTGAATTCAGGCCCGCCAGAAATCCGGCGGCATCATGCTTGATCGCGGCGATTTTCTCGTCACCCATTCGGTCAAGCGAGCGATAGATCATGCCAAGCCGGGCGTTGTTGCCAAGCACGTCACGGTTATCGATCAGGAAATTCCAGTAGAGATAATTGAACGGGCAGGCGGCCGCCCCATTTTTCTGGCTGACCTTATAGGAACAATTCTGGCAGTAATTTGACATCCGGTTGATATAGGCACCGCCCGCCGCATAGGGCTTGCTCGCCAGATAGCCGCCATCGGCGAACAAAACCATGCCACTGACATTTGGCAACTCAACCCATTCGAATGCATCAGCATAAACAACCAAATACCATTCATTGACAAAAGTCGGGTCGATGCCGGCAAGCAACGCAAAATTGCCAAGAACCATAAGCCGCTGGATATGATGCGCATAGGCAAAGGCATGTGTCTGATCGATCGCCTGTTTCATGCAGTTCATACGCGTCTGGCCGGTCCAGAAAAATTCCGGCAGGGCGCGCTTGGCACCAAGAAAATTCATCTCTGCGTAATCCGGCATCTTCAACCAATAGATACCGCGGACAAATTCACGCCAACCAAGGATCTGACGAATGAAACCCTCAACCGCATTGAGCGGCGCATCACCCCGGTTGTAGGCGGCTTCGGCCGCGGCCACAGCCTCGCCCGGCAAAAGCAAACCAACATTCAGATAAAAGCCAATATGGCTGTGATACATCCAGGGCTCACCCTCGATCATCGCATCCTGATAGGTGCCAAACAGGGCGAGCCTCTCGGCGATAAATGCATCAAGCACCTTTTGTGCTTCGGCCCGCGTGACGGCAAAGCCGAAATCATCAAGACTGCCAAAATGATCGCTGCAATGGCGCGCTACCAGATCAAGCACTTCTGTGGTGATGGCATCCGGTGCAAAATGCGTTGGCGTCGGCACCCCAAGGGAGGTGTCGGGGGATTCGCGGTTTTCCGCATCATAATTCCATTTGCCACCAACCGGCGCATCTCCGTCCATCAAAATATTGTGATGGCGGCGCATCTCGCGATAAAAGAAATCCATCCGCAATTGTTTGCGGCCTTCGGCCCATGCCTCAAACATACCGGGCGGACACAGGAACCTGTCATCTTCGCGTATCTCAACCTCGACACCGAATTCAGTGTCCCAATGCTGGATATCAGCAAGTACCCTGTATTCACCGGGCGATGTGACCACAACCCGATCAACCGCATGTCGTTGAATCGCCCGGGCAACTTCACCGGCAAAGCTGCCCGTGTTGCCGGGATCATCCAGTTTCACATAATCAACCTTGATACCATCACCGCCAAGCTCAGCTGCAAAATGGCGCATCGCCGAGAGAATGAAAGCCACCTTTCGCTTGTGATGGCGGACATATGTGACCTCGCCCATCACCTCGCACATCAGCACAATGTCATCTTGGCTGTTTATGTCGGCAAGGCTGCTGATTTGCCGTGAAAGCTGGTCACCCAGAACAAGGCGCAATGTGCGGGCCATCAGCTGTTCCTCAAGCTGGCAAACGCCGCCAGAGCCGCCTCGCGCGATTGCTTCACGTCAACGATCGGGCGCGGATAATTCTCGCCAAGCACAACGCCGGCATCAGCGAGGATATGGGCTGGTGCCTCCCATGGATTAAACAGATATTTTACCGGCAGCTTTGCCAGTTCGGGAACGAACCGCCGGGTGAAGGTGCCATCCGGATCAAATTTCTGGCCTTGCGTCACCGGATTGAAAACCCGGAAATATGGCGCCGCATCCGCACCGCAACCGGCGATCCACTGCCATGATGCGCTATTGTTCGCAAGGTCGGCATCCACAAGGCAATCCCAGAACCATGCTTCGCCATGATGCCAATGAAGGCGCAGATTCTTGACCAGAAAAGAGCCGACCACCATACGCAGCCGGTTGTGCATATAGCCCGTCTGCCAGAGTTCGCGCATCGCCGCATCGACAATCGGATAGCCTGTCTGACCGCGCTGCCATTTGGCCAGATGGTCGGGATTGTCTGCCCATGGAAACCCGTCAAACTTTGCCTGAAGATTGGCGCGTGGCAATTCGGGAAATTGATACAGCAGCGAATGGGAAAATTCACGCCAGCCAAGTTCTGACAGGAAATTGTCGGCATCACTTTCAAGCCGTCCGCTGTCAGCAACATCGCGCACCGCATACCACGCCTGATTGGTCGATATTTCGCCAAAATGCAGATGCGGGGACAGGCGCGAGACATTCTGTCTTGCTGGAAAATTTCGGCCCTCTTTATAACCGGCAAGTCCGTTTCGAACAAAATCATCCAATCTTGCCTGCGCCGATGTCTCACCGGGCGTCCAATGGCGGGCAATATTGTCCTGCCATGCATGCCGCGGCAATAAACCGAGACCGTCAAGATCACTTGCCCCGGTCAGGGCCTTCCCGTCTGCCTGCCATAGATCGAGTGACGCTGGCGGTCCAAGCGGTTGCCGTGGCGGCGTGGCAGAGAGACATCCACGACGATAGAACGGCGTAAAAACCCGATAAGGCGTGCCATCCTGTTTGGCAATGTCCCATGGTTCCCACAACAGTGAACCATTATGGCTTTCCACCGTCACACCCAGATCGCCAAGCCGTTTCTTGAGCGCCGTATCGCGGGTGATCCGCCAAGGCTCATAACACCGGTTCCAGTAAACGCCGCCCGCCTCGATCTGTGTCACAAGATTGGCCAGTATCGTGGCGGCATCACCGCGGAAGAACAGCAATTTTCCATCAAGCGCCAAATTCAGCGCGGCCAGCGAGTGATGTAGCCACCAGCGGCTGGCACTGCCCATGCGGTCCTGGCCAGCGGTTTCATCGTCCAGAATATAAATCGGCACCACAGCACCTGCTGCCGCCGCCGCGCAAAGTGCCGGATTGTCAGAAAGCCGCAAATCCTGTCGAAACCAATGAATGGTTGGAGAGCTTGTCATATCACCTCATAGCCGTGGCACCCCGATGCATGGGGCATGTTCCGGCTTTCCTTTATCTATCCGTCAAAGATCAGACAGCAAGCTCCCCCGCACTGTCCGCCTTGTTATATATCATTCTTCCGTCACGCCAGATCGGCCACCACAGCCTGACGTTGCAGACCCAGACCTTCAATGCCACCCGACATCTCGTCACCCGGCCGCAGAAAAACGGGCTTGGGTTTCTTGCCACTGCCAACACCGGCTGGCGTTCCGGTGGCAATCACATCACCGGGGTGCAAGCTCATCAATCCAGACAGATGCGCGATGATCTCGGCCACCGGAAAAATCATGTCGCCGGTATGGCCGGATTGCATACGCTGGCCATTTACATCCATCGTCATTGCCAGATTTTGCGGATCGGCAATCTCGTCAGCCGTGACCAGCCATGGGCCCATCGGACCAAAGGTGTCGCATGATTTGCCCTTCGTCCATTGGCCGGTCAGTTTTGTCTGATAATACCGCTCTGATACATCATTGATCACGCAATATCCCGCAACATGGTCAAGCGCCGTATCGACATCGACATATTTGGCCTTTTTGCCAATGACCACGCCAAGCTCGATCTCCCAATCCGTGTGGGTTGATCCACGCGGAATCACAACATCATCAAAAGGACCGTTGATCGCCGACGTTGCCTTCATGAACACGATCGGATGCTCCGGCACAGGATTGCCGGTTTCACGCGCGTGATCATGATAATTCAATCCGATACATATAAATTTGCCAACATTGCCGACACAGGCGCCAAGACGCGGACTGCCCTCAACAAGCGGCAGGGCATCCGGATCAAGTGATTGCAACCGTGCTAAAACATCGGGCGCCAGCGTGTGACCATTCACATCATCAATTTGCGCAGAAAGGTCACGAAGCGCGCCATCAGCATCGATCATTCCGGGCTTTTCTGCCCCCGCATCACCCCAACGAACAAGTCTCATCACGCTCTCCAACACTGCGCCGCAATAAGGGGAAGATTGCGCCATCACGCCGCAGATTCAAGCCCTGCTGTAAAATTGTCAGTAATTTTAACCGTGGGCACGT
Source organism: Alphaproteobacteria bacterium (assembly GCA_038147495.1). Classification (GTDB taxonomy): domain Bacteria; phylum Pseudomonadota; class Alphaproteobacteria; order Puniceispirillales; family Puniceispirillaceae; genus MED-G116. The sequence goes on from JAYQTT010000016.1 coordinate 108,208, forward strand.
TTATGAATTGGGGTGAGGGGACATGCCTCGCCGCACCAGTTCATGCCATCTGCCTGCGTACACAAGCGGTGGCGAATTGCATTTCGCGAAAAGCTGTGCGCTAATATGGCACCCGCACAGGTGGCAGACACCGGTAGATGCCACCAACAGTCAAATGACGGGTATCTTGATCTGCAGTCTCTCGAATGCCGGTTGTTCCAGACCCTGCCCGGACATCAGTTGAGCCATGCGCGCCGCCTTTGAAACCCTATCGCCTTCGTTGCGTGCAATGATGATGATGCTTGTCGCGTTGTTACTGTTCACGTTGATGGGCGTGTTTATCAAGCTCTCAGCCAAGAGCTTACCTGTTATGGAAGTGGTATTCTTCCGTAATTTCCTTGCGGTAATATTGCTGCTGCCGCTGGTGTGGCATGCCGGTGCTGCGTCAATCCGAATGAACCGTCCAAAGCTGTTTGTTGGCCGGGCGGTGATCAACGCCATCGGGATGGTATGTGGCTTTACCTCATTGACGATGATTCCGCTTGCCGAAAACACGGCACTGACCTTCACCAGCCCCATCTTCGTCACCATTGGCGCGGTGATCTTTCTTGGCGAAGTCATCCGGCTGCGCCGCGTCATGGCAATTCTGGTTGGTCTTGTTGGCGCGCTGGTGATCCTGCGCCCGGGGTTCACCGAAGTATCTGTCGGCGCCTTGCTGGCCCTGGCAAGCGCCCTGACAATCGCACTTGCCAGTTTGCTGGTAAAGAAGATGACCGAAACCGAAACCTCCATCGCCATCGTGTTTTGGATGGTGATGTTCCAGACGCCGCTCACCCTGATTCCGGCGGCAATGGTCTGGCAATGGCCGGACCCGATCAGTTGGGCGTTCCTGTGGGGAATGGCGCTCAGCGGCACCGTTGCGCATATATTATTTACCAAAGCATGCGGCCTTGTCGAAATCACCAGCCTGCAACCGCTGGAATTTGCCAAGCTGCCTTTTTCAGTGGTGCTGGCATGGCTGATTTTCGGGGAATGGCCGGAAATCTGGGTCTGGATTGGCGGCGCGGTGATTTTTGCCGCAACCGCCTATATCACCCGCCGTGAAGCGGCCGCGCGGCGCTCTCTCAAACCCAATCACGGGCAAAAGGAAAGCCGCCTTTAGGCGGTGTCCTCTACCTCCCAGAACAAGGGCTGACCACAATCAAATATGGTCACAGGCCCTGCGCCGGTCTCGCGTTTTGCCGGAAACTCAATCGGCGATTGCCGTTTGACCAGCGTCAATGTCTGCGCGCTTACAGGCAGACGGTAAAATTCTGGCCCATTACGAGAGGCAAATGCCTCCAATGATGGCAAGGCCGATTCCGCCTCAAAAATCGTTGCAAGGCACGACATGGTGTTGGGTGCGGTATAGATGCCGGCACAACCGCATCCCGTTTCCTTTGCCGCATCCACATGCGGGGCGCTGTCAGTGCCCAGAAAGAAACAACTCTCACCCGAAACCGCCGCCGCGACCAGCGCCTTACGGTGCTGTTCACGCTTGGCAACCGGAAGGCAATAATAATGCGGGCGTATTCCCCCCGCCAGAATATGATTCCGGTTGATGAAGAGGTGATGCGTGGTGATTGTCGCCGCAATATTGTCGCCGCCACCGCGAACATAATCTATGCCATCGGCCGTGGTCACATGTTCCAGCACCACCCGCAGGCCGGGCACCCGGCGGCGAAGCGGATCAAGCACTCTTTCAAGAAAGACCGCCTCACGATCAAAAATATCGATTGCGGGATCGGTAACCTCGCCATGCACACAAAGCGGCACACCATGTTCGGCCATCGCTTCCAGAACCGGAATTACCTTGTCAAAGTCCCGCACGCCCGATGACGAGTTCGTTGTCGCCCCGCCGGGTACAGCTTCACCGCCGTGACAACGCCGCTGGCCGCCCCGCGATCACATCGGCAGGATCAGTCGCTTCCGTCAGATAAAGTGTCATCAATGGCTGAAAATCAGCCCCATCAGGAAGCGCCGCGTTGATCCGGCTGCGATACGCATCAGCATCTGCGCTGGTCACCACTGGCGGCACAAGATTGGGCATGATGATGGCACGGCCAAAATGCGCCGCCGTATCGCCAACAACACCGGCAAGCATTGCGCCATCACGCAGGTGGAGATGCCAGTCATCCGGGCGGGGAATGGTCAAACGATCCACGATATCAACTCTCTTTGCTCTCTTGACCTGATGCCAAAATTCAACCCTGTCGCCTTAGACAGATATCACACATTAAGCAACAGATATTCGCGCTCCCACGGGCTGATCACCTCAAGAAATGCATCGGCCTCGGCGCGTTTAACCTCGATAAACAATTTGACAAAATCTTCGCCAAGGATCTCATGTAAGGCCGTTGCCCTTTCCAGCGAATCAAGCGCGATGTCCAAATTCTTTGGCAGGGTTTCCAGATCCTCACCGCTAATCTTGCGAGGTCTGGTCGGGCGCTTCTTATCACGCAGGCCAAGCCATGTTGCGGCCAATGTCGCAGCAATTGCCAAATACGGATTGGCATCCGCACCGGGGATCCGGTTTTCAATTCTGCGATTGGCCGGATTGCCCAAAGGCACCCGCAATCCAACGGTGCGATTATCCATGCCCCAAGCAAGATTGGTTGGCGAGTCCTCGCCACCAGAAAAGCGCCTGTAGGAGTTGACATATGGCGCCATCAGCGCCATCGCCCCAACAAGGTGGCGCTGCATGCCAGAAATTGCATGCAGGAATTTATCGGTGTCTTCGCCCTGATCATCGACAAAGATGCTTTTACCGGTTGCCTTGTCTTTGATGGACACGTGGATATGCATGGCGCTTCCCGGTTGGTCCTGCATCGGTTTGGCCATGAAGGTTGCATGCAAATTATGATTGATCGCGGTCTGCCGCACTGTGCGCTTGAACAGGAACGCCTGATCCGCAAGATCCATTGCCGCGCCGTGATTGAAATTGATCTCCATTTGGGCGGCACCAGCTTCATGGCTCAATGTATCAATATCAAGACCCTGCGCCTCGCAATGGTCATAGATTTCTTCAAACAACGGATCGAATTCATTGACCGCATCAATGCCATAGGCCTGTCGTGCCTTTTCCGCGCGACCCGATCTGCCGGACGGTGTCACAAGCGGGGCATTCGCATCCGAACTCTGCTCAACCAGGAAAAATTCCAGTTCCGGCGCAATCACCGGCTCCAATCCTGCCGCCTCATAAAATGACATCACCCGTGCCAGCACGGCCCGGGGCGTAAACGGCACATTTTCGCCGTCATGCGTTTCTGCATCATGAATTATCTGCGCGGTTGGTTCGGGATACCACGGCACCAGACGGCAGGTCAGTGGATCAGGCCGCAGAACAATGTCTGACCCGATTTCATTCAGCACGTCACTGTCATAATATTCACCCATGACAGACTGGCCAAACACATATTCCGGCAGCCGCAGACCATCTGTTTCAACCGCTGAAATATATTTATGTACGGGCAGAATCTTGCCGCGTGGGATTCCGGAAATATCGCTGACCAGACATTCGACCTCGGTGATCGATTGGTCTTTCAACCATTTTTGAATATCCATTTTGTCTTCCTTGCTTGATGCTGGCCAGACAGTTCTGACAGCCGCACCATGCTAAATCGGGTTAACCTGTCTTACATGCCAAGATCGGCGGCCGTCGCATCCAAAGCGGTTTTGGCGATTGCTGCGGTGGCGTCAATATCGTCGCGGGTAAAGGTCAATGGTGGCGATAGAATCATGCCATCACGCACAGCCCGCATCATCAACCCGTTGGCCACTGCATGATCACGGCACATCATCCCAACCGTGCCCACATCCGCGAACAATTCAGGGCCTTCTTTGCTTTTCACAAGCTCGATCGCCGCCAGCATTCCATATGTGCGCACCTCGCCAACAAGCGGATGATCTGCCAGAGGGGCCAATGCCTCACCAAGATAGGGGCCGGTGTCATCACGCACCCGTTCAATCAGTCCCTCGCCCTCAATGATGTCGAGATTGGCAAGCGCCACCGCCGCCGCGACCGGATGACCCGAATAGGTGAAACCATGATAGAACTCGCCACCATCGGAAATCAGGCGTTCGGCGACACGATCACCAACCATTACTGCCGACATTGGCACATAGCCTGACGTCAAACCCTTGGCCATGGTCATCATGTCAGGCGACAGATTCATCCGCTGGCTGGCAAACCAGTATCCGGTGCGGCCAAAGCCGGTGATGACCTCATCAGCAATAAACAGAATATCATGGCGGCGGCAAATATCCTGAATATGCTCAAAGTAGCCTTCTGGCGGCACAATGACCCCACCGGCGCCTTGCACCGGTTCAGCGACAAACGCCGCAACCTTGTCCGCGCCTATCTCGATGATCTTGTCCTCAAGCCATGACGCGGCATTGGCGGCGAATTGGGCTTCATCCTGATTGCCCTGATGCAAGAATCCGTATGGCGGGCGAATATGATCAAAATCAGGTTCGGCAGCGGCCTGTTCATGCATGCCGGACATCCCACCCATGCTGGCGGACATGATGGTACTGCCGTGATAACCATATTCACGCCCGATGATCACGCGTTTTTCCGGATGCCCCTCAAGCGCCCAGAAATGACGAACCATACGGATGATGGTGTCATTCGCCTCGGAGCCGGAATTGGCATAAAAAACATTGTTCAATCCGTCAGGCGTGATCTCGGCAAGGCGCTTTGACAGGGCGATGATCGGCTTGTTGCTGGTCTTGAAAAAATTATTGTAATAGGGAAGCACTGTCATCTGGCGGGTTGCCGCATCGACAAGCTCTGACCTTCCATAGCCAACATTAACGCACCATAGACCAGCCATGCCGTCCAGAATGCGGTTTCCGTCACTGTCAAAAATATAGTGGCCTTCAGCGTGGGTAATGATCCGAGCGCCGTGTTTGCGCTGCTCCCCATAATCTGTGAAAGGCGCCATATGATGCGCTGAGTCCAGCTGTTTCCACTCTTTGGTAGACAGATCGTTGGGTGTCATGTTCTTAACTCACGGTTGTTGTTTGGCAATGTATCTGACGCGTTAACCAGCGCATTATCGGCGCATCATCCGTTGCATGATAAGGCTATAGGGTATCATGTGCGCCGCTTGATCCATTGCATTGATCCAGATTACTCTTATTGGCCTTCCGGTGCAATCTGCACCAAAAGGTCACGTCACATCACGCCAAGCAGGGTTGCAAGACATGTCGTCGCCAGAAGAATCCATCTATGAGACGGAGTTTGCCACCCGCGCCAGCTTCCCGGGGCTGGATCATGCACGTGACGTTGATGTCGCTGTCATCGGTGGGGGTCTGACCGGCATATCGACAGCGCTTCGGCTTGCCGAAAACGGGTTTGATGTGGCGGTTTTTGAAGCTGGAAAACTTGGCAGCGGTGGATCAGGGCGCAATGGCGGACATGTGTGTCAGGGATGGTCGGGGGAATTTCATCACATTCGCCGCCAGCTTGGTGATGCCAAAGCCAGAATGGCGTGGGATGCAGGCATGGCCGCGGTTGATCTCGTCAAGGAACGCGTGGCCAAATATGACATCGATTGCGATCTGACATTCGGCTATCTGAATGCTGCCTATCATCAGCGCCATATGAATGAATTGGACGCCATGCGCCGCGAATGGGAAGCGTTTGGCTATGACGGTTTTGAACGCCTTGATGACCGCGCAGCGCTCGACGCCCATATCGACACGAATGCCTATGTCGGCGGGATGTTTGACCGGCATTCCGGCCATATGCAGCCGCTGAAATATCTTCACGGGCTTGCACACGCGGCAATCAATGAAGGGGCGTTGATTTTCGAACAGGCACCGGTTACGCGAATTGATCGTGAGACCGGTGATGGCCGAAAGCGGCTCTGCTTTGAAAATGGGCAGGAGATTTCCGCCCGTGTGGTGGTGTTGTGCGGCAATGCCTATCTCGCCGATATTGCCCTGCCACAAATGACGTCACGTCTGGCGCAAGTCACCTCATCAGTGCTGGCAACCAAGCCATTGTCGCCAAACCTTGTGCGGCAGCTTCTGCCCACAAATGCCGCCGTTGCAGATTGCAATGCAGCGCTCAACTATTATCGGATTGACCAGAGTGGACGCATGATCTTTGGTGGGCGGGCAAGCTATACCAACGTCAATTTTGGCGCTGTTGAACCTGATCTGCGCCGCCGCATGACCGAGATCTTTCCCGTATTAAGTGATGTTGAAAAAGAGGCCGTGTGGTCAGGCCGGATTGGCATCACCGTCAACCGCGTGCCGCATTTTGGACGGACCAAGGATGATATCTATTTTGTTCAGGGATTCTCCGGGCACGGCGTTGCATTGACCGGGCAGGCCGGGGTCATTCTCGCCGATGCGATTATCGGCGATCAGACACAGTTCGACATCATGAGCCACCTTCGGCATATGCCATTCCCGGGCGGGCCTCTTCGCACACCGGCGCTGGCGCTTGGCATGGCGTGGTATAAATTGCGGGACCGGTTGAAAATCTGATTGCAAACCGGCGTTTCAGGTTAAATTCGTCCCACCGGCTTGCCGGTCGCGCCTGCCTGTTTTGCCAACACCGCAAGCCAGTCATAGGCGACACTGGCGGCGGCTATCGCGGTGATTTCTGCATGGTCATAAGCCGGTGCCACCTCGACAATATCCATCCCCACCAGATTGAGTGGTTCAAGACCGCGCACGAATTCAAGCCCCTGCCAGCTGGCAAGTCCACCGGCAACAGGCGTTCCGGTGCCCGGTGCGTAAGCCGGATCCAGACCGTCAATATCAAAGGATAGATAGACCGGCGCATCACCCGCCCGCGCAATTGCAACGTCAAGCGCCGCCCAGATACCATTGCGATGCACCCATGGGCTGGTCAAAATCTCGAAACCGTAATCACTGTCATTATAGGTGCGGAGACCAACCTGCGTTGACTTGCTGACATCGACAATGCCCTCATTCACGGCTCTGGCAAACATCGTTCCATGGTCAAACCGCACACCGTCATCTTGCCAGGTGTCGCAATGTGCATCGAACTGAATCAACGCAATCGGCCCATATTTTTTCGCATGCGCCTTCAGCAACGGATAAGCAACCGAATGATCGCCACCAAGGCTGAGCATACGCGCGCCTGATGCCAGAATATGATCGGCATGTGCTTCAATCGTCTCGAAAACGCTTGTCGGTTTGTGCGGGTTGATCATGCAATCCCCGTAATCGATGACAGACAATGCCTCACAAGGCTCTATCCCGGACGGGAAATGCTTGAGTTCGGTCAATTGTACCGAACCGGCACGGATCGCCCGCGGGCCTAGTCGTGCCCCCGGACGGTATGTCACGGCATTGTCATAGGGAATGCCGCTGATGACCACATCCACCCCGTCAAGGTCACGGCTATAGCGGCGGCGACCAAAGCTGAGCGCGCCGCCATATGTCATTTCCGGCCACCATTCATTATTGGCGGTGGCACGAAATGTCTGATCTCCTGATTTGTCAGCCATCAGCAAATCCCCCTGAAAAAGTCATTTTTATGGGTCCAGCATGCTCGTCATCGACAAAAAACGCAAACAAGCTGGTTTCTGTTTTGTCATTTACTCTGATAGCAATCATGTGCAATCTGGCGCCGCACTCGTTTCAGGTTATCGCATGTTCCATAGAGTTACCACGGCTGTAAATACCATGACCATTGCCCCGGGCATGGTGATGATTGCGCTGTCTGCGATCGCGCTGGGCGCTGCCTTTGGTGGCTACTTGCCGTTGATTGCCCTGTGGATGGAGACACTCGATGTTTCCTTTCAGAATATTGGCATTGTCACCGGCACCACCGCGCTTGGGATTATCTGTACTGCCTATTATGCGCCGCAATTTGCCCGAAAATATGGCTATGTAACCACAATCAATGCCGGACTGGTTTTGGCGGCGATCATGACAGTGCTGTTCCGCTATACCGAAAACTATGCTTTGTGGCTGGTCATTCGATTTGTTGGGGGACTTGGTCTGGGGCTGCATTGGGTGCTGACTGAAGCCTGGCTTGCCAATATTGTCTCGGACAAGGGGCGAACCAGGGTAATGGCCATTTATGCCACGGCGATTTCAATCGGCTTTGGCGTCGGCCCGGGCATTATTTGGCTATTTGGCTTTACCACCGTCACACCCTTTTATCTGATCGCCGGACTGCTGGTGCTTGCCGCCCTGCCAATCTACCGATTGCGCGGGCTTGAGCCAAAGACTGAATTTGCCGGTGGTGGTTCGCCCCTGTTATTGATTCGCAAGGCGCCGACCGTTGCTTCGGCTTGCATTGTTGCAGGCGGGGTTGACCTTGCGCTGATCAGCCTTGTACCGGCAATGGTTGCACGAAGCCCCGGTGCCGACCCGGCGCTCGCCCTCAGCATTGTTCCGGCGATGGCATTTGGCACAATGCTGATGCAATATCCAATTGCGATGATGGCAGATCGCTTTGGCCTGCGCAGAGTCAGCATGATCATTGCCACTGTTGGATTGATCCTGTGCAGTCTGATTCCCTTCTTCCTCCACTCCATCATGATTGCGATCACGGTTGCATTTCTTGGAGCAGGGCTGGTTTACGGCCTTTATTCAATTGGCCTTGCAATGCTGTCAAAGCGATTTACCGGCGGCGAAATAGTCGCGGCGAATGCCGGCTTTGTGATTATCTTTGAGATCGCAAATCTCGCCGGACCGGGGATTGCCGGCGTCTTGCTCGATGTGAATATCCGGCTTGGCCTTCCCATCTTCATGATCAGCGTCGGCATATTCTATCTGGCCATTTCATGGCTGCGGCGACATGCAAATCCAGATGAATAGGCAACAGAACGGTCATCGATAAAGCCGCTTTTCACTTGAAAGAATGTCCAAAAATTGGACAAACTGGCAATCCACAGTGTGAGCGGTTGTGACATGCCTGACGAACAGACAGAAATTCCCAACAACTGGGACCGTAGCGGCCTTCCGGGGTGGAGCTACGATAATGAAGAGCTGTTTGCGCTTGAAACTGATTTGCTGTTCCGGCGCCATTGGCAGCTGGCTTGTCACGTCAGTGATCTGCCCCAAGCCGGCTCATACATAACCTTTGACATTGGTCCGGAACGCGCCCTGATCCTGCGTGATCGGGACGGCCAGATTCGCGCCTTTCATAATCTCTGCCGACATCGGGGCAGCCGCGTTGTCAGCGATGATCGGGGCGTGTGCAAGCAAGCGCTGACATGTCCGTTCCATGGCTGGACATACAATCTTGATGGCACTCTGCGTGCCGCAGCCCGGCCTGCCAGCCTGCCTGAACTCGACCCGGTTGAATGGGGGCTAAAACCCGTAGAGATGGACATATGGCATGGCTTCATCTTCGTCAGGTTCCAGCCCGGCCCGCAGGATGGTATCGCCAACGTAATGCAGCGATTTGAAGATGAGGTCGCACCATACAATCTTGCCGAAATGCAGCGTGTGGAAGGCGACTTCATTTTTGCCGAGGCGGCGGTCAATTGGAAATCCATGCGCGATGTTGACAATGAGGGCTATCACGTTGCCAAGGCGCATCCGAGCCTGCAAGACCTCTATGGCAAGGCCTATTTTGATGAAGGCTATGTCAACGGCACAACGCGTAGCTTTGGCCAATTCAACTCATCCCCATCGAAATTGTGGAGTGTCAAATCCTATAGATCGATCGTAAGCCAGCTTTCCCACCTGCCGGAACCTCACAATGCCGCGTGGCTCTATCTTGGCATTTTCCCGAATGCCGTTATCGGTCTGTATCCCGACTCGGTCATTTTTTATCAGGAAGTGCCAGTTGGTCCCAAATACACCTTGCAACGCGGCGCAGTCTATCGGCACGCCAATGAAACGCGTGAAATGCGCGCGGCACGCTATCTGTCCAGCCGGATTGACGGCCTGACCGCGGATGAAGATCTGCAACTTACAAAATGGACAGACGAAGCCCCGCTTTCGAGCGGTTTTGACGGTATCATTCTGTCTGATCTGGAATATGGTGTTCGCAGTTTTCACGATCACTTGCGCGATGTCATGCCTGTGCTTAATCTCGAGACCGCTCCACCTGCTGGCACGCTGGCAGACCAAAATGACGCGATGAAAGGCCGCTGAATGAAAGAGCCCAAGTCATCACCAATCAAGCGCTTTTTTCCAACGATGACCCCTGATGGCTGGAGCGGGCTGAAACTGGTCAGCCCACCGTTTATCTATTCAATTTTGATGCTGGCGGCACCCTTGATTCTGGTCTTTCTGCTGAGCCTGTGGACACAGAATTATCTCGAGCTTGACCGCACCTTCACAACAGCAAATTACAAAGAAGCCATATCGGAAAAGCTATACCAGACCTTGATGATAAGATCGCTGATCATCTCTGGTATCGTGACCGCGGTAACTGTGATTCTGGCCTATCCAATTGCCTATTATGTCGCCTTTTTTGGTGGTAAGCGAAAATCGCTCTGGCTGTTATTGATCACCATTCCATTCTGGACCAGCTATCTTATTCGCGTATTTCTCTGGAAGGTCATTCTCGGCTACAACGGCGTTGTCAATGGCAGCCTTCTTGGACTTGGCTTCATTGAAGAGCCATTGAGTTTTATTCTCTATAACGCAAATGCAGTGGTTATCACGCTGGCGCATGCCTGGGCACCCTTCGCCATTCTGCCCATATTCGTGTCGCTGTCGCGCATCGACCATAGCCTTCTTGAGGCGGCGCGTGATCTTGGCGATGGCGCTATCAGGCGCTTTTTCCGGGTCACCCTGCCTTTGTCAATGCCGGGGGTTGTTGCCGCATCGCTGATCGTTTTCATCCCGACAGTTGGCGATTATGTGACGCCAAAATTGCTTGGGGGCACAGACGGGCTGATGATTGCCAATATGATCCAGATTCAGTTTGGCAAAGCCAATAATGCGCCGCTTGGTTCGGCCCTTGCGGTCTCGGCGATGATCATCGTGGCTTCGATCTCGATTGCCTTCGTGCTGATCAACCGAAAATTCCTCAAAGCGAAGACATAAGGGGAAGTTTCGATGCAAGCCAAACCGTCAAGAAGCCTGCTTACCTATACGATTGTCTATTTGATTTTCCTGTATGCGCCGGTGATGCTCTTGCCGCTGTTTGCATTCAACGACAGCGCCATTATCGCCCTGCCACTTTCCGGCTTCACCTTTCGTTGGTTTGGCCTGTTGTGGGAAACCGAAGCCTTACACCAAGCCTTCTATAATTCCCTGATGATTGCCGTGATCACCGCGATCGGCAGCACAACCCTTGGTATCTTTGCAGCGCGGGCCGCCGCACGTTACGAGTTTCCGGGCAAACGCGGCATCATGGGCTTTATCATGGTACCGCTTGTTCTGCCTGAGATTATTGTCGGCGTTGCGCTCATTGTGGTGTTGATCCAGCTTGGCATGTCATTGTCTGCATGGACAGTGATCATCGGGCATGTGCTGATCTGCACGCCTTTTTCCATCGCCATACTGCAATCCGCCTTCAACAACATGGACCGTAGTCTGGAAGAGGCGTCGATGGATCTGGGTGAAAGCAAAATCGGCACTTTCTTTCGGGTAATCCTGCCACTGGTGACGCCCGGGATCATTTCCAGCCTGTTGATCTCATTTACCATTTCACTTGATGAATTCATCATCGCGTTCTTCCTTACGGGAACCGATGCAACCTTGCCGGTTTATATCTGGAGCCAATTGCGCTTTCCTGCGCGCCTGCCGGCAATTATGGCACTTGGTTTCCTGATGGTGGTGGTGTCGTTTATTTTGCTTTTGACAGCAGAATATTTCCGGCGAAGAGCCAATCGCATTACTGGCAATTCAACTTCTTCTGAAGAGAGCATTTTCTGATGGCCAAAAGTAAAGAAGACGAAACTTCAATCATTGTCGTGGATAATGTTGAAAAACATTTTGGCAGCGTAACGGCGCTCGATGGTGTCTCCCTTGAAATCAAGGCGGGAGAGTTTTTCTCGCTGCTTGGCCCTTCCGGCTGCGGCAAGACGACTCTGCTAAGGATGATTTCCGGTTTTGACACGCCAACTGTTGGCAATATTTATATTGGTGGAACAGACATGACCGATGTGCCGCCAAACGAGCGGCCAACAAATATGGTGTTCCAGTCCTATGCCATCTTCCCGCATCTCAATGTGGCAGAGAATGTTGGATATGGGCTGAAAAAACAAAAGTTGCCGAAGGATGAGTTGGACAGGCGCGTGAATGAAGCGCTGGCACTGGTTGATTTGGCGGGCTACGGACCACGCGAGTCGCACGCCCTTTCTGGCGGTCAGCGTCAACGTGTGGCTCTGGCACGGGCGCTGGTCATGAAGCCCAAGGTGCTATTGCTTGATGAGCCGCTGTCTGCGCTGGACAAGAAACTTCGCGAAGCGATGCAGGGCGAGCTGCGAAGATTGCAACGCAACGTCGGCATCACCTTCGTTCTGGTGACACATGATCAGGAAGAAGCCCTGACAATGTCTGATCGGATTGCGGTCATGTTTAACGGCAAGATCGCACAGCTTGACACGCCAGAGGGACTCTACAAGCGTCCGGCAACAAGACGTGTTGCGTCCTTCATTGGGGTGATGAATTTCATTCCGGCAACTGTCGAAACATCCACTGACTCAACGCTTTCGATTGACATTCAATCGCTTGGCAAGCTGGATCTCGCAACACAATCCCGTCACAAGGCCGGAGACAAAATCACCATCGGCATAAGGCCGGAGATGCTGACAATTCTCTATCGCAAGGAAGAATCGGCAGAATATGAATTTGAAGCCATCATTGAAGGTGCGGCCTATTATGGCGATATGACCTATTACGAGATCAGACTGGTCGACACCGACATTACTGCAACAGTGTCGATGCGCAACACAGCTGGCCGGCCGATTTTGGAAGTTGGCAAAAAAACGCGTGTTGGCTGGGGGATCGACTCGATCACGATCATTACAGAGGATTGAGTCTCGGCCAGAAGGTCAGATTTAAGACATGTTTGGGACATAAAAAGCCGCCACCCGATAACAGGTGGCGGCTGGTTTTTTTGAAAACCCAAGCAGACCGAGAAGGCGGGAGGCTACTGCCGTTCCAGCCTTCACTGTGCCACTTGTTGGCTAGAAGCCAGCCTTGATTTTCTCGAACTCGGCAATCATCCGTTCACGCAATTCAAATGGCAACGGCGCCTGCTGAAGAGTGTTGTCCGTATAGGTTTCAAAATTTGAGAAGCCTACGCTGTCCAATGTTTCCTGACCAAGCGACAGCATCGCTTCCAAATTCGAATGGCCATAACCCCACTCGGTCACAATATATTCGGCCGAACGTGGCTCAAGCCAAGCGTTGATAAAGTCATAGACCTTATCCTCTGAACCCGGACCATCGACCATGTTCACATAACCACAAACCCAAGTTGATGCACCTTCCTTGGTTTTCAGGTTCATCTCAACCGGATGACCTTCGGCCTGCATGGTAACCGGCGTTTCACTCCACGCCCATGAGATCAGCACCTCACCCGATGCCATCAACTGGCTGAGTTCAGCACCGTCCGCCCAATAGGTTCTGACATTGGCGTGAACTTTCCGCAGGAAGTCCGAAGCCGCTTTAAAATCAGCGTCCGTTGACTTGTTCCAGTCCCGAACACCAATCGCCAGATATCCAAGCGCATAGGCATCATCGACATTGTCCGGCAAGGAAATGCGTCCCTGATATTTTGGATCCGCAAATGACTGCAAGGTCGATGCATCTTCTGCGCTGACTTTATCGGTGCGGTAAGTCAGGCCTGTTGAACCCCAATCAACCGGCACCACATAAACTTCGCCATTTACCGTAAATCCCTCGGCATCAGCAAAACTGATGTCTTTCCAGTTTGGAATGCGGGACGTATCGAACGGCTCAATAATGCCTGCCTCACGCCACTTGATGACCGATTGAGAGCAAGGATGCGCCATGTCGGCCTTGAAACCGGCGCGGATTTTGTTAAAGGCCTCTTCTTCATCACTGAAGAACGAGTAAGTCGGCTGATCGCCATGCTTCTCGATGTAACTCAAAAAGAAATTGTTGTCCTCATAGCCGGCCCAATCAAAGACAACGAGGTCCTTGTCGGCGGCAGTTGCTGCGCCACCAAACATCAGCGACGCTGCAGCAAGTGCAAAGATAATTTTGGTAGGTTTCATGTCACCTCTCCCGATTTTGCAAAAGGGCTACCAATCACGGTTCGATTGGTCTGCCCCGCTTTTTTGTAAAATTACTATGACGAGGCCTCTGTTCGAAAGTCAATCACTTCACTTCGATTTTTAAACCACGCCCATCTCCGACCCAACCTCGCCAAGCGCGACATCGATGATATCAAACATCTGATCAATCTCATCACGGGTGATGATCAATGGCGGCGAAAACACACACATATTGATCAATGGCCGCAAAAGCAGGCCTCTTTCCTCGCATTTGGCATCAAGGCGATAGCCAAATTCCTTATCGACAGCAAGCTGTTTTTCAGACGAGCTACCGGCAGGGGCTGCCCCCTCAACACAGCCAAGCAAGCCCATGCCACGCACATCGCCAACAATTTTATGGCGCCGCAAATCCTGTAGCCGTGCCAAAAAATGCGGCGCAATTTCACGCACATGCGCAAAAATCTCTTCGCGTTCCATAATTTCAATATTTTTCAGCGCCGCCGCACAGGACACAGGATGCGCCGAATAGGTAAATCCATTTGAGAACAATATTGAGTCGCGTTCCTCGGCACGGATATCGGCAAACAGCCTGTCCGAGATCAACAAGGCACCAAGCGGCACATAGCCCGAAGTAATGCCCTTGGCGCAGGTGATAATATCCGGCACGATTCCAAACACTTTCTCCGATGCGAAAAACGCACCAAGACGTCCAAATCCTGTCACCACCTCGTCCGAGATATAAAGCACGTCATGGCGATGACATACCTCAAGACATCTTTTGTGATATCCCTCGGGTGGAACAATCACCCCGCCAGATGCCAAAATCGGCTCGGCGATGAAGGCCGCCACCTTATCGCTGCCAAGATCAAGGATCATATCCTCAAGTTCAGTGATCTTTGCATCACACCATGCGGCAACGCTCATTCCTTCTGGCCGGATATATGGATTCACATTCCCGATGAAATGGATAATCTCCTGTTCCGTGTCGAGATAGCTTTTGTCACGCTCCTTGCCTGACACACTTGCCGCCAGATAAGTCGAGCCATGATATCCCTTCTGCCGCGCGATGATGTGCTTTTTGTCGGGCAGGCCGCGTAAATTGTTATAGAAATGTACAAATCGCAGCGCTGAATCGACGGCGGTTGATCCACCGGTTGTGAAAAACACATTGTTCAGGTCGCCGGGGGACTCACTGGCAAGTTTTGCCGCAAGTGTCGCTGCTTTTTCATTGGTTGATGTCCATGGTGAGCTGAAAGGCATTTTGAGAACCTGCTCTGCAATGGCATCAGCCATTTCACGGCGCCCATAGCCGATCTGCGAACTCCACATGCCACCCGGCCCATCGATAAACCGCTTTCCGTCAGCATCAAAAAGGTAGATCCCATCGGCATCCGCGGCGATCAAATGATCTGCGTCCTCCATACCCATGGAATGCCAAGGGTGAATATGATTGCGATTGTCCCAGTCACGCAGATCATCGCTTGTGGGTACATTGCGTCTCATACCAACCGTCTCCTGTTACTTACCCCAAAAATCATTCCTATCGCACAAGATCACACCTGATCGAGATAGGATTGATACTCAAACGGCGTTACCGTTGTTGCAAATCTTCCAATTTCCTGCGCTTTGGTTCTGATCATCATGTCATGCAGGGTTTCTGGCAGGATGCCCTTGATCAGGCGTCCGGCGGCAAAGCTGGCATGCGCCGCCTGCCAGCTGGTCGGAAGATGCGCATCAGGACCAAGCGCGGCATCGTAGGCGCTGCCAATGATCGGATCACCTGGCATCATCTTTTCCTCAATTCCTGTCAATGCCGCCCCAAGCACGGCCAGCATCACCAGATAGGCATTGGTATCCGCACCGGCCACGCGATGTTCAATGCGCCGCTGTGCAGGCGGGCTGCTTGGAATGCGCACAGCAACAGTTCTGTTGTCATAGCCCCAGCAAGAAATGGTCGGCGCGTGTTGTTCAGGCCTCAGGCGCCTGTATGAATTGAGATGCGGTGCAAAAATCAACATCGATTCCGGCATTGCCGCCAGCACACCGGCAACAGCATGGCGCAAAGCATCACTGCCCGCATCACCACCATCATCAAAGATGTTTTTGCCATCCCGATCCAGAATGCTGGCATGCAGATGCAGGCCACTGCCCGGGCGGCCACCAAACGGTTTCGCCATGAAGCTTGCGGCAAGCCCATATTTACGCGCGACACCTTTGGCGATGGTTTTGAACAGCATCGCGTCGTCAGCCACTTTAAGCGCATCGTCACTATGATTGAGCGTCACCTCGAACTGGCCGATGCCACTCTCGCTGGTGGCTGTGTCTGCGCCGACCCCCTGCAAGCGGCACGCCTCATAAATCTCATTCAAAATGGCATCGAAATCATTCAGCTCATCGACTGAAAGCACACCGTCATGCACGACATCAGCACCGGAAAGCGGGTTCTGCGCCTTGCCATCCATTGCCTTTGGATCGGCCAAATAAAACTCCAGCTCGAACGCTGTCACCGGACGCAAACCATGCGCAGCAAACCTGTCCAGCAAGCGGGCAAGCGCATTGCGTGCATCGCCTTCAAACGGCGTGTCATCGGGGTTATGAAGCACCAACGGCACCATGCCGGCAGGCTTCTTCAGCCACGGCGCAAGCAGTGGGCCACGCCCGGTCCACGCACATTTTCCGTCACTGTCCCCGGTTTCAAATACCCACGGGCTACCCGCAATATCACGGCCCCAAATATCGACATTCGCCGTCGAAAGCGGCAGCCGCATGGCACCGGCACATAATTTTTCAAGCTGTTCAACCGGCAGGCGTTTGCCACGCATGACACCATTGATATCGAAAATGAAGCCGCGAAGGCTCTCAACTTCGGGATGTTGGTCAATCCAAGATGATACCCCTGCATGCAGGTCCGGGTTTTTCATCACCAATCCTCTTTGTTTCCTGCGAGAGTGTGCCGCCAGCGGCGATGTAACTCAAGCCCTGATCGATACCGCAAAGGCTTTACCAGCCAGAACCTGCCCATCAGGTGCGCCGATCAAAAAACCTGTCTGCCCAGTCACGCAACTGGTAATAGACGCCAGCCGTTGGCAACAGCAAAGACGTCTTGTCATGTAGCGGCAAGGGCCGCAACTTCCGTCCAGAAAAAGCACTTTCGCTGTTCGCCTTGCCCGCCACCTGCATTCCAATGCGATGCCCAAGCCAGCTCATCATCACCACACCGCTACCGTGACAGCCAAGGGCGTGATACACCCCCGGCAAGCTCTCTGTCTGGCTTTCGTCTATATTTGGCACGCCGTCCTCGAGATAGGCAACATAACCCCACCAGCCATGTGACAGCCTGACATCTGACAATTCTGGAAAAATCTGGATGAGTTTGCGCCGAAGCTGTGCGGCACCCGCCTCACAATCATGCCGCAAAAATCGTGCCCGTCCACCGAACAACACGCGTTTGCGATCAGGTGAAGGACGGAAATAGTACAGCAATCGTTTGGTATCAGCGATCATGCGGTGTTGTGGAAACAGCTTTGTGACCATCTCGGCGCCCAGTTCCTCGGTCGCCACCTGATAGGAGGCGATTGGCATAACCCTTTTCTGATGCCAGCGGCTAAGGCTGCCGGTATAGCCGTTCGTGGCAATAATGATGTTGTCAGCGGTGATATTGCCGCGGCTTGTCTCCAGCACCAATGCGCCATTATTGCGGCTGATCGAACCTGCACGCACCCCGCCAAACAGCTTCACCCCTGCCTCTCGGGCAACGCGCAGAACGCCAGCATGAAGCTTTGCCGGATGCACCCCGCCTGCTCGTTTGACCACCATACCGCCTTTATAATAGTCGGAGCCAATCTCACTACGCGTTTGCTCCGGCGGCACCATATAGGCTTCCGAGTCAGCAATATCATTCAGCTTGGCCAACCGTCCAGCCAGCATGTCCCACGCATTTTTGCAATGTGCGCCAACAAAGCGGCCAACACGCTGAAAATCAGCATCGATTTTTTCTGAAGCGATAAAATCCTCAAACCAGGCAAATGACATTGAGGCTTCGCCCAGCATTGCCCGCTCTTGTTCCATGTCGAGCGTGACATGCTTGCCGACATTGACGCCGCCGGACACCATGCCGCCATTTCGGGATGACGCGCCAAAACCAAGAGCCTCGGAATCCAAAACGACAACATCAATACCAGAGCGCGCCAAAACAATCGCCGCTTGCAATCCGGTATAGCCGGAACCAATCACGGCGACATCACATCGTGCTGGCGGGTCCTCGGCATTTGCTCCGGCTGTTGGCGGCGCGTGATCCCACCAATAGGGCTGGGGCAGAAAGTCATCGGTAAAAATTGATCTATCAACCATCACTTGTTCCTTGATACCTGCTTTCTATATCGCAAGACCGTTTATTCTCGCCAGCCAAGGCTGATCTGTTTCTTCATTGCATAGACGGCATTGCGCAACAAAATGGCCACTGTCACCGGCCCGACACCACCCGGCACCGGCGTTGTCCAGCTGGCGATATTGGCAACATTTTCGGTATCAGCATCGCCGACAATACGCGTTGTTCCGTCCTCGGCGGTGATCTGATTGATGCCGATATCAATTACCGCGGCGCCCGGCTTTACCATATCTGCTGTCAACAGACCGGGAACACCCACAGCCACCAGCACCGCATCGGCGCGTCTTGTGTGCGCTGCAACAGAACGTGTCATGTGATGACACACAGTCACCGTTGCCCCCTCGGCCATCAGCATAAATGCTGCTGGCTTTCCGACAATTTCCGAATGACCAACGATGACCACTTCCAACCCCTCAAGGTTCAGGCCGGTCGCTCGGATCATCTCCACGGAAGCCGCCGCCGTACATGGTGCCAGCGCGGTGTCATTATAGACGATATTACCAATCGACGCCGGGTTCATCCCCTCGACATCCTTCAGCGGGTGAATGGCTGATTGCAATGATCTGATATTCAAATGTTCCGGCACCGGACGCTGCAGCACCACGCCAACCACATCCGGATCATCATTCATCTCGATCAGACGTTGCTTGCATTCTTCCTGGCTCAATGAGGCCGGCCAATGCTGTTCATCAAAGGGCATGCCAACCTCGGCGGCGGCGCGTGCCTGACCACGGATATAGACGGCAACCTCTTCAACATCACCGATGGCCACTGACACCAGCCGACCAAGCTTGCCCGCCTTCGAGAGGTTTTCCAAATCGCGTTTGACATCTGCAAGGACAGCTTTACGGACATGCTTGCCATAGAGGAGGCGTGGATCGTCTTGACTGGCCATAAAACCTAACCTTTGCAAAATAATTCTGGTCTGTGAATGGCAAGGGCGGTTGCATTTCAGACAACGTCGCAAGGCGAAGCGCTGCCGTCCATGTCAATCGACTCTCCCCCGAGATCGTTGAAACGAAATGACCATAATCAGTATGAATTTATCCTCGGATTCGGGCAAGCAAAATGCCCAACATCCAGCAAATTGGCATGATTTGGATAATCCTTGCATCACAACAACCGGCATCGTGATAAGATTGCCATGGTCCTGCCGGTCAATGACAACACTCATCGCTTTACAGTTCCCGGCATTCGTTCTATAAACGCCGCGTTTTTGCGCGACTTCTGGTTGGTTTTCCACACAAGAAGCCGTTTTATCACGACAATCGAGAGGAAAGTTTCATGCTTACTTCCGCAGTTTTGCCGATCAGCCTTGGCATTCTGGGCTTGGTCGCGGCCTTTATGGTCTATGCGAGAATTCTGCAAACCCCGGCCGGGGAGGGCAGGGTCAAGGAGATTTCTGACGAAATTCATCTTGGTGCCATGGTATTTATGGCCAGTGAATACAAACGTCTGGCGGTCTTCTGCCTCATCTGTATCGTCGCTCTTTATTTCAGCCTCGGCGGGGATACAGCGATTTCATTTACACTTGGTGCATTGTGTTCAGGTATTGCCGGTTATATCGGCATGTATTCAGCAACAAAAGCCAACGTCCGGACCGCAGTTGCAGCGAACACAAAGGGCGCTGCTGCAGCCTTGAACGTGGCCTTCTTCGGTGGCTCAATCATGGGATTGACCGTTGCATCGATGGGTTTGTTCGGTATCGGCATCCTGTACCACTTCATGGGTGGCACAGCCCACGGCGTTGAGGCCATTGAGGGCTTTGCCATGGGTGGTTCGTCGGTTGCGCTCTTCAGCCGTGTTGGTGGTGGTATCTTCACCAAATCAGCCGACGTCGGCGCCGACCTTGTTGGTAAGGTTGAAGCAGGCATCCCTGAAGACGATCCTCGTAACCCAGCCGTGATTGCCGACAATGTGGGCGATAACGTTGGTGACGTTGCTGGCATGGGATCGGACATTTTCGAATCCTATTGCGGATCAATGATCGCCTCGATCGCGCTTGCCGCGTCAATGTCACTGGAAACAATCAACAGCCTCGGCGGTAATCAGGGTGCGCTGCAGTTCATGCCGCTGGCTCTTGCCTCTACCGGCTTGATTTGTTCGCTGCTTGGTATTTTCGCTGTGAAAATGTTCTCCAGCAAGAGCCCGGATGTGGCGTTGCGCTTTGGCACAATTGGCTCGTCTGTCATCTTCATCGCCGCTGCCTACTTCGTCATTCAGGCGATGGGAGCAACAGCCGGCGTTTGGATGGCCGTTCTTGTTGGTGCCGTTGGCGGTATCATCGTCGGCCTTGTCACTGAATATTACACAGGCGGTGCGCCGGTTCGGAAAATCGCCAAGGACGGTGAAACTGGACCAGCTACGATCATGATCAGTGGCCTTGCCACAGGCATGCAGTCGGTTGCCATTCCGGTGCTGACCATTGCCGCGATCATCTTCCTCGCCAATATGTCTGCCGGTCTTTACGGCGTTGGTCTTGCCGCTGTCGGCATGCTTTCAACCGTTGGTATCACCATGGCGATTGACGCCTATGGCCCTGTTGCCGACAACGCTGGCGGCATTGCTGAAATGGCTGAGATGGGCCCTGAGACACGGGAAATCACCGACTCGCTTGATGAAGTTGGCAACACCACAGCCGCTATCGGTAAGGGTTTTGCGATTTCTGCTGCGGCGCTGGCAGCGCTGGCGCTTATCAGTGCCTACATCGCCAAGGTCAGCAAAGGTGATCCGACATTTGTTCTGGCAATCAATGATCCGATGGTGCTTTGCGGCATGTTCATCGGTGGCATCTTCCCGTTCATTGTCAGCGCAATGACAATGACAGCGGTTGGTGATGCTGCTTTCGACATGATTGTTGAGGTTCGTCGCCAGTTCAAGGAAATCCCGGGATTGCTTGAAGGCAAAGCCAAGCCGGACACAGCCCGCTGTGTTGACATCGCGACACGCGCCGCGCTGCGTCGCATGATCATGCCTGGTTCACTTGCTGTTCTGGCACCGGTTGTTGTTGGCTTCGTGCTTGGTCCAAAGGCGCTTGGCGGCATGCTTGCCGGTGCCTTGATCTGCTGTGTGATGATGGCCCTGATGATGGCCAATGCCGGTGGTGCATGGGACAATGCAAAGAAGTTTGTTGAGAAGGGTAACCTTGGTGGCAAGGGCTCTGACGTGCATAAAGCTGCTGTTGTTGGCGACACCGTTGGTGATCCGCTGAAAGACACATCTGGCCCGTCAATGAACATCCTGATCAACGTAATGGCAATTGTCAGCTTGGTGATTTCACCATTGCTTGTATGATCGTCAGACGTCATCAAAAAGAAAACCGGCCCTCTCGGGCCGGTTTTTTTATGCCTGAACGCTGCGCTTCGTGTTAGTGGGCGGCTCCGTAATAGAGCGAAACAACATGCTTGGCTTCCGCAAAGAACAACCAACGCTCTACCATCACCCCGGCAACATGACTTGCCAGCGCCACGCCCATAACCGCACCGGATGTCGGCAACAACCCGACAAGCAAGAGCGGCAATGCCGCGCCCAGACCCAGCGCAATCACACGCAGTTTAGCGGCATGACGGCGGGCAACAATAAAACCCATTTCATGCTGCAAATAATTTTCCGATGTGTGCGGTGGCATCAAGCTGCGCACCTCACCAAAACCCCCAAGACCGGTCGCCGAAGCAAGAGAACTGCCAGACCCGGCACTGCCAGCAAGGCGCCACCAGACCAGCTTCACACCCCATGCCGAGGCAAGCAGTAAAAGCGTTGCTTGCGACAAGGCTGCACTGACGGCCTGTCCGGTCATCGCCAAGAGCCACAGAACGCCAAGCAGGCCACCTGCCGCCGCAAACATCAGATAGCAAACCGGTGTCAAAGGATGATGCCAACGTGCCACCGTCTTCAGCGATGCGTAAATCATCGATGTTGCATACACCGTGGCAACAAGCAGAACCACCAGCAGAAGGTTGGACCACATTGGCGGTGTGCCACCCACAAACACATGTGCAAACCAGGCGGTTAATCCCGCCATCACAGCAACTGCAAGCACGCCCTCGCGTGACAACCAGCTTGACCGCCATTGGCTAAGCGCCCGCCATGCGCGCTCAGGATGACCAAGGTGAAATGTTGAACTCAACAACCCTGCACCAATCAGGCCAAGGGTAATGATGGCTGTCATCACCAGCTGCGAAGCCGAAGAAAAATCCATCAGCCCAAGAACGATCCAGGCCGCAAGACCAAGACCAAGACCGGACGACGTTGTGAAAAATATAATCGAAAATGCCGGACGCATAGCCTTATCCCAATTTCTCTAATGTTGAATCAACCCATTTCCAAAAGCCCTTTGGCGTTTCGGCATCGGCCATGGCGACAAGCGACATGGGCGTATCCTCAACCGCACGGCGGGGCCGCGGAGGCAGATATTTATTTACCGGACGGGTTTCCTGCTCTGGCATCAGATCATATCCACCGCGGGCGGCGACAAGCAGGCTGACCTCTGAATTTGGATCGCCAAGATCACCAAAATGGCGGGCATTGGTCGGACAGGTCCGAACACAGGCCGGCACCTGATCTTCTTCAGGCAGATTTTCGTTATAGATCCGGTCAACACACAAGGTGCATTTCTTCATCACCCCTTCGGCAGGGTCCATTTCACGCGCGCCATATGGGCATGACCATGCACACAAGCCACAGCCAATACACCAATCCTCATTGACCAGAACGATTCCGTCCTCTGCCCGCTTGAAAGAGGCACCGGTCGGACACACGGTGACACAGGGTGCATCCTCGCAATGCAGACAGGATTTTGGAAAATGGATGGTTTTTGCTGTTTCGCCCTCACCAGCCTCAAAGGCATGAACCCGGTTGAGCCACGCACCGGACGGGTTGGCCCCATAGGCGTTTTCGTCACTCAACGGCGCGCCATATCCAGAGGTGTTCCACTCCTTGCAATTGACCACGCATGCCTGACAGCCAACACAAATATCAAGATCGATAACGAGGCCAAGCTTAATGGCCGATGGTTCTGGCAAACTGGTCATTTTGAGTCTCCTGCCTTGTTGCCGGCGGTTTTTGTCCATTGCAGGCCATAACGCAAAGTTGCGTCAGGCTTGCCCGCACCATTCATGCGCGGCAAAGGCGCAAATTGCGGTGCTGATTCGGCCGGCTCATCCGGACCCGCCTTGGCGATCTGAACGCGCAGGTCAAACCATGCGGCCTGACCGGTGATCGGATCGGAATTCGACCACCGCTGGCCGTCACCCTTAGGCGGCAACAATTCATGAATGAGATGGTTCAACAGGAACCCTTTCTTGGCTTCCGGCGCATCTTCATCAAGTTGCCACGCGCCCTTGCGCTTGCCGATGGCATTCCATGTCCAGATGGTCTTGTCATTGACTCCGGCCATGACCGCAACCGGCACGCGGATCCTGCCATGATGCGATGTCACCCAAATCCAGTCACCATCCGCAAGGTCATGTTCGCGGGCCAACGCCTGCGATACAAACATCGGATTGTGGCCATGAATTTGACGAAGCCATGGGTTCTGCGATCCCCAAGAGTGATACATCGCCATTGGCCGCTGCGTCAGTGCATGAAGCGGAAACGCTGTCTCATCAAGAGACGCACCCTCAAATGGTGCATACCAGCTTGGCAAGGGGGTAAAGCATGTCTTGACCCGCTCACGCAGATGTTCGGGCGGCTGGTTGTCACCATGCCCTTCTGCTGCAAGCCGGAATTTCTGCAGGGTCTCCGAATAGATCTGGAATGCATAGGGTTGCGGCGAGTCAAAGAAACCCATATCCACGGCAAAATCCTGATAGGCCTGATTTGCCATTTTGTAATAGCGCGCTTCAGCCGGAATATCGGTGTGCCAAAAGCTGCCATTCTCGATATAGGCGTCAAGCTGTCCCGGATTGACATCACCCCGACCCTCGCTTTTGCCATTGGCGCCGCGGAATCCGGCAAGCGGGCCAATGCCCGGCTTGCGCTGGTGATTGACGATATAATCGCCGTAATCCTTGTAGGCAGGACTACCGTCCTCCTTGACCATTCCCGGCAGGCCAAGACGCGCCCCAAGATCGAGCAATACCGACTGAAAGCCGCGCACGTCACGATCAGGTTCTATCACTGGCCAACGGATCGCATCTGCAACACCATCGGCCTCGCAGATCGGGCGATCCAAAAGCGAGATCGCGTCATGGCGCTCAAGATATGTGGTATCCGGCAGGATCAAATCTGCATAGGCCACCATCTCCGAAGAATAGGCGTCCGAATAGATAATCTTCGGAATTTTATATTCGCCCGTTTCAGCATCTGTTTCGGTGAGCATATCCATCACACCGCGCGTGTTCATTGATGAATTCCACGCCATGTTGGCCATATACATGAACAGCACATCAACCGGATAAGGATCACCGGCAACAGCATTGGAAATCACCATATGCATCAGGCCATGCGCTGACATCGGCGCATCCCAGCTATAGGCTTTGTCGATCCGCTGTGGTTCACCATCGGGACCAACGACCAGATCTTCCGGTCCAAGGACATAGCCAAGCGGGGCACCGCCAAGTGCCTTGCCGGCAGCAACCTGATCCGGACGGCCTGCCGGTTTTGGATGCGCATGCGGCGGCTTTGGATAAGGCGGCTTGAAGCGGAAGCCGCCGGGCACCTCAACCGAGCCAAGCATCAATTGCAACACATGCAATGCGCGGCAGGTCTGGAAGCCGTTTGAATGGGCCGAAATACCACGCATCGCATGCATCGATACCGGCCGACCAATCATCTTGTCATGACGCTCGCCCTTCCAATCGGTCCATGGCTGGTCGATGACAACCTCCTTTGCAAAGGCGGCATCGGCAAGATCTGCAGCAAAGCGACGAATGCGCTCTGCCGAAATACCGACTGTGTCGGCCACTGCCTCAGGGGCATAGGCGTCATCCATATAGGTCTCTGTCATGATCTCAAAGACAGGAACCGCGACACCGCCGCCCTTGACCTTGACTTCGCCTTGCAAAGCAACGCTGACGCCTTTGGTCTTGTGTGAAACAGCTTTGCCACTGGCGCGGTCAAGAACCTGTGGCTCACCATCGCCATCGCGCAGGAACAGCCCGTCATTTGCCGCACCGGGATTGCGAATAACCAGCCACGGCGCATTCGTATAGCGGCGCAAATAATCGACATCGATCTTGCCAGAACGCATCAGCTCGCGGATCAGTGAGATGATCAGCAGGCCATCAGTGCCCGGCGTCACACCATACCAGTCGTCCGAGATAGCGGCATATCCGGTCTGCACCGGATTGACAGAAACAACGCGCTTACCACGGCCCTTCAACTTGCCCAAACCAATTTTGATCGGATTTGAGTCATGATCTTCGGCCACACCAAACAGGACAAACATTTCGGTCAGGTCCCAATCCGGCGAGCCGAATTCCCAGAACGCGCCGCCGATGGTGTAGATGCCACCAGCCGCCATGTTCACCGAACAAAATCCACCATGCGCCGCAAAATTCGGTGTGCCGAACTGTTGCGCCCACCATCCGGTCAATGCCTGCGACTGGTCACGGCCAGTGAAAAAGGCAAGCTTCTTCGGGTCGGTCTTGCGGATCGGGGCCAGCCAATCCGTTGCCGTTGCCAAGGCCTCATCCCAGCTGATTGCTTCGAACTCGCCAGAGCCTCGCGGGCCAACCCGTTTCATCGGCGAGCGAAGCCGTGCCGGAGAATAATGCTGCATAATGCCAGCCGAGCCTTTGGCGCAAAGAACACCCCTGTTTACCGGATGGTCGCGATTGCCCTCAATATAGCGGATCGCCCCATCGCGCAGATGGACATTGATGCCACATCGACAAGCGCACATGTAACAGGTGGTCTTGCGGATTTCATCGCCGACTTTTGGCGAGGTGTCCAGCTGCGGTTCTACACTCATACTCTACCCTCTACTCTGTCATTCCTGTCCCGCAAGCGCAGCCAAGGCCAACGATGCCAGACGTGCCGCGGGTGGGTCCGAACGGCTTGTCAATAAAATCGGTACTTTACCGCCTACCACGAGGCCAGCCGCAAGACCGCCCGCACAATAGGCCAGTGATTTAAATAACACATTTCCCGAAACAATGTCGGGGACAACCAGCGCATCTGCATAGCCTGCGACTTTTCCCAGATGGCTGTCAGGCCGAACGCCCTTCACCGCCACGGATTCCGGTGAGATTGCAAGGTCCAGCGACAGCGGACCGGCAAAATCCGCTTGCGTGTCCGCAGCGCGTGCCAGCGTGGCAATCTCGTCCGCTTCAATGCTTGACGGCACCGCCGGTAACAATGACTCGGTCGCAGACAGCACCGCAACCTTTGGCCGCACCACGCCCATCCGGCGGGCCAGCGCCGCCATTTGCAGCGCCGCCTCAACGCGCGTCTCAACATTCGGGCTGACATTCACCGCCGCGTCACTGATCAGCAGTGCACGACCACCTTCTGGTGGCAACATCGCAAAAATATGAAGCATCCGGCGGTCTGTCCGAATGCCAGCATCGCGTTTCACGATACCGCCCATAAATACATCTGAATGAATTTGTCCTTTGATCAGGCCGGACACTTCGTTTTCGGCAACCAGTGAAGTGGCTGTTTCGATCGCGGCGCGCTCACCCTCGGCATCAACAATTCTGACGCCTTCAAGATTCCAGCCAATCGACGCTGCATCCGATTTGATGGTTTCGGCCTCGCCAACCAGCACCGGCACGGCCAGACCAAGATCTTTTGCATCGCGCGCTGTTTCCATCACCTCCTTGCCGGTGGCGCGAACAAATGCCACGCGCGGGGACTTGGATTTGTCGACAAGCGAAAACAAGCCGTCCGGATAGGATGGGGGGCGGTCAAACAGGAACGGCGAGCGCGATGTCTCATCTGGCTCCGCGCTGGCATGATCTGTCGCTTTTTGCACTTGAATTCCACCAGTTAGAGTAAACCATGTGAGACAGGGATACTGGCATATGTTGCCACGTAAGAACAGACCAACTTGCCACCCTTGCGGTCTTTTTTGTTACAATCCGGCAATCTCGCGGAGCTACCGTTATTCCATACGCCCAACCCTGTGCACCCGGCCTTTATAAATTCGTCCTGAGGTTTTCAAATAGGAATTTGATGACGAGAATGCACTGGATGATGATGATTTCTTCTCCTAAGATAAATCGTGGATATGCAGCGGCTGCAACAAAACCCTGTATATGTTTCGTACACGTGATGGGTCTCCGGCAAAGCTCGCAGGCAAGTAGCTCTCAGATAGATATTATGACTCTCAACAAAAATACCAGCAAGGTATGTCGGTCACAGGTGTAATGGGCATGGATCAGACCATAGAAAAAATTGTAATTGTCGGCGCAAGTCACGCCGGCATTGCCTTTGCAGATCAGATGCTGAGGAAGGGCTTTACGGGCAGCATCACGCTTTGCGACAAGGAAAAAGGCGCGCCCATGGAGCGGCCACCCTTATCCAAGAAGTTTTTGTTTGATCTGAATGACGAGCAAGCATCTGCAAAGTTTCTTCTGCGCGGAGCCAAATGGTACCAGGACAACAACATCACCTTGAAAGACGGATGCGGTGTCGCTTCGGTCGATCGTGACCGGAAAATTGCCCATTTGGATGATGGTTCAGAGCTTGAATATGATCTTCTTGTTTTGGCAACAGGTGCGACCCCGCGGCAGCTACCCGATCTGGCAACAGCAAAAAATGCCTTTGTGCTTCGCCAGCCAAGTGATGCGATCAAGCTCAGAGACGCCGCAAAATCAACCGATCAGGCCGTGATTATTGGCGGTGGATATATAGGCCTTGAGGTGGCGGCGACCCTACGCCAGCTTGGCAAAACGGTTCATGTTCTTGAGGTTGCAGACAGGCTTTTGGCACGTGTCGCCAGCCCGCCAATCGCTGCATATCTTGAGACAGTTCATCAAGACCATGGCGTCAATATCCACACTGGCGTCTCGATCGTTGGCTACGAAATGGGCGATGGCAAGGTCAGTGGCATCCATCTTGGCGATGGCGTGAAAATTCACGCAGATATTGTTGTTGTTGGCATAGGCGTATTACCAGACAGCACGCTTGCAAATGTCACAGGCATCGAAACTGAACGGCCCGATGGTGGCGCGATCCTGGTTGATGAACACCATCGGACAAGCGATCCAAACATCATGGCACTTGGCGATGTTGCATTGGTCCGGGAAGGGCGGCCACGCGTGGAGTCGATCCACAATGCTCAATACAGCGCCAAGATTTCCGTTTCGGCGTTGTATGGTGAGGCGTTGCCGTCCCATCAGGCGCCTTGGTTCTGGTCAGACCAGTATGATGTTCAACTACAATCTGTAGGGCTTGTGCCGATGCTGGGGGACAATGTTGAATTTGTCACCCGTCCGGGGTCAAAGGAAAACGCCTTTTCTGTGTGGAGCTTTGTCGATGGCAAACTGTGCTCGGTAGAGACAATCCGGGACCCAAAGACCCATATGATCGCAAAAAGATTTATGGATTCAGGTGCCCTTCCGACACATGATCAAGTCGCCGATCCAGATTTTGACCTTTTCAAAAAGACGGCTTGAAAATCAACACGCACATTAAAACTGAATGAAGCATTGTCTCAATTGGCCGGTGCCATATCCTTGATCACCGCGGCAAGACGGGCAACGCCTTCGCCAATCTTTTCGGTTGAGATCGCTGAATAGGACATTCGAAAGAAATTCAGTGGCGGGTTTTGCGGTTGGAAAAACACATCACCCGGTTCGATCAATACACCCTTATCTCTTGCCAGCGTTGCCAGTTTTCGTGAGTCAAGCCAGTCCGGCCCATTGACCCAAAAGCTTGTCCCACCGAAATGCGATGCAGTTTGCGAGAAAAACCCATGCTGATCCATCGCCTCCTGTAAAGCGGTACGCCGCCCGGCCAAATGTCGGCGAAGGCGTCTGATCTGGGCATCGTAATGGCCAAGCGCCATGAAATAGGCAAGCGTGCGCTGGGCATGGCCCGGCGGATGGCGCAAAATCAAGTGGCGCAGGGCGCGTGCCTCGGCGATGAGGCCTTCCGGTGCCACCAGATAGCCAAGACGCAAGCCGGGGAAAACAGATTTCGATAGGCTGCCAACATAAATAACGCGCCCTTCGCTGTCCTGTGATTTGAGGGCGGGTGTTGCCGCTTCGATGAAATTCATCTCAAATTCGTAATCATCCTCAACAATCAACAGATCGTGCTGGCTGGCCAGCGCCAGCAGATCGCGCCGACGGGCCGCAGGCATGGTACAGGTTGTCGGGCATTGATGGCTTGGCGTGATGAACACCGAGTCAGCCCGTGCCAGCACCGCCTCATCCAAAACCAGACCACCCGAATCCACCGGCAACTCGGTGATGTTGCGGGTGCGTTGATACAGAATATCGCGCAAATCAGGATATGCCGGATTTTCAATGACCACCCGCTTGCTCGAATCAACAATCAATTGCGCCACCAGATAAAGAGCATTCTGTGCCCCCAACGTGACCAAAATTTGCTCTGGACGTGCCTTGATGCCACGCCGCGGCAGACTTCGCGAACAGATATAGTTGACCAGCATCGGATCATCATTCAGGCCAAAATCCCCAACCATCGTGCCAAAATTGCGCATGCCAAGCGCCTGACGCGCACAGTCGCGCCACTCAGACATCGGGAACAATTCATCATCGACCTGACCATAGACAAACGGGAACGGGTATTCGCGCCAGTTCAGTGGCTTTTGCACAGGCCTTATATAGCGACATGACTGCACCAGCTTGTGATCCCAGTCGATCACACTGTCATCAACAGCATGATTGATGTCCGGGGCACCCGTTGCCCCCGCCAGCTGTGAGACTGGCGCATCCTCGCTGACAATATAGCCGGAGCGTTCACGCGGCTGCAGATAGCCTGTATCGATCAAAGCCTGATAGGCCAGTATCACCGTATTACGTGACACTTTAAGCTGTGTCGCCAGCGCCCGGCTTGATGGCAGTTTGTCACCCGGCAAAATCGCCCGCGCCAGAATTGCCTCAACCACCGACTGTCTGATCTGTGCCTGAAGGCTGATATCAGAGCCGTGATCCAATGTGATGATAAGATGATCCTTCATGGCAGTCCCTGCACCCTCTTTTCGGGGATTGATTGCTCCAGACCCCTGACAGCAAAAACCATAGCAAAGCCGCATCTCTGGCACCAGCGAAAGCTATAACTGGTTCTATGGTGTGAAAAGAACATTTGTCTAGCGTCAGGGGTTAGGATGTAATATGCAGTTGTTTGTGGTTGATGACTGACCGGCATATGCCGGAAACATTGCATCAGACCTCAGACAAACACACCGGATAGGTACAGGCCGAAGATCTGGGTGCTTGCCCTTAACAGGGCGCAGGTTAGCGGCCATGAATATGATCAGTCATATCTATTATTGGAAGGACAACATCAATGTCTTATGACGTGAATTCACTTGAAGCCCATTGGATGCCATTCTCGGCAAACCGCGATTTCAAAGCCAACCCACGGATGGTGGTCAAATCTGAGGGCATGTATTTGTGGGACTATAAGGGCGGAGAGATCATCGACGGATCTTCTGCACTGTTTTGCACACCTGCCGGTCATTCAAGACGCGAGATCGCCGAGGCGGTGTACAATCAGATGCTGAACAATGATTACACCCCGCATTTTCAGCTTGGTCATCCCGGATCATTTGAGCTTGCCGAGCGTGTCTGCCGCATGCTTCCAGATGAATTCAACCATATTTTCTTCACCAATTCAGGTTCTGAGTCAGTCGATACCGCGATCAAGGTTATCCTTGCCTATCATCGCGCCAACGGCCAGTCACAGCGCAACCGCTTGATCAGCCGCGAACGCGCCTATCACGGCGTGAACATGGGCGGCGTTTCACTGGCCGGCATGGTCAAAAACCGTGAAACCTTTGGCCTTACCCTGCCAAACATCTCATTGATTCGCCACACATGGACCGAAGAGCAGCGTTTCTCAAAGGGCCAGCCACAGACTGGTGCAGAAATGGCAATGGATCTTGAGCGTATCGCCGAGAACCTTGGTGGCAGCACACTTGCCGCCGTGTTCATTGAGCCGGTTGCCGGTTCAACAGGTACACTGGTTCCGCCAGTTGGCTATCTGGAGAAAGTACGCGAGATTTGCGACAAACACGGCATGCTTCTTGTGTTTGATGAAGTGATCACAGGTTTCGGCCGAATGGGAACTCCGTTTGCGACGCATAAATTCAACGTCAAGCCGGACATCATCACGATGGCAAAAGCCTTGACCAACGGTGCCATCCCAATGGGCGGTGTTGCGGTTACTGATCAGATTTATGACACGATCACAAACGCATCACCGGACAACGCCATTGAGTTTTTCCATGGCTATACCTACTCGGCGCACCCAGCCGCTTGTGCCGCTGGCATTGCCACGCAAAAGCTGTATCAGGATGAGGGACTTTTTGAGAGAGCCGCCGAGCTTGAGTCCTATTTCCTCGATGCGATCTGGAGCCTTGAAGATCATCCGCTGGTTGCTGACATCCGCGGCATTGGCCTCATGGCAGGCGTTGAGGTACATCCGGACAGTGCACCGGGCAAACGCGGCATGGAAATGCAGAAAGCCATGTTCTGGAATGGCCTTCACATCAAATGGACAGGCGACAACGCGATTGTAGCGCCTGCCTTTGTTGCCGAGCGCAAACATATTGATGAGATCGTCGACAAGTTCCGCAAGACACTTGATCAGATGATGTAATCAACATCACAACATATGAAAAAAGGGGCATGCGATGCCCCTTTTTTTGTGCCTGATTTTTTAGCATGCCGTCAGATGACCCCTGACGCAGCGCCGGGTAAATTAGCCCTTGCCGCGCCACGGGATGACCCGTCCGATCACCCACCGCATCACAAGATCAAAGATCAGACCAAGCAAGCCCATAATCAGGATCGTCACCCAGATCAATTCATAATCCGATACGGTGCGCGCCACATTCTCGATGAAGCCAATACCGGTTGTACCTGCAAGCATCTCGGCAGCGACCAGAGTGCCCCAGCAAACACCGATTGAGATTCGAACACCGGTCAGAATTTCCGGCATCGCATTCGGCAAGATCACATGCCGCAAGATCTGTCCATTGGATGCGCCAAGCGAATGCGAGGCCCTGATCTTCGACAGTTGCGTGCCCGAGGCTCCAGTCCGCGCCGAAATCACCATTATGGCAAAGGCAACCATGAACAGCAGGAAGATCTTGCCATCGTCCTGAATACCGAAAATCGTCAAAATCAGAGGCGCCCATGCCAGCGGCGGCACTGGCCGATAAAGTTCGATCAGCGGATCAAAGAAGGATTTGAAAAAGCGCGACACGCCCATATAGATGCCAAGCGGCACGCCGATCAGCACGCCAAACGCCATCGCCATGATAACGCGGAACAGCGAGTCCCAGATATGCCCGTCCAACATCGGCACAACGCCAAGGTAAACTTCACCTTGGGCCACGGCCAACAACCTGTCTTTGTAATTTGGCTCAAAATCACCATCACTGCCATGCACGCCATAATCGCCAGGCAGCATATCCACCAGACCATCAGGGATCAGGAACCCGACAACATCGGCAACTGGCAACCATTTCCACCACAGCAAGGTTGTGCCCTTATAACCACCGCCATTTTCCAAATCGGGATTGGCAAGGGTTGCGAAGGTACCAACAACATCTGTTGGTTTTGGCAGCCAACGCCCCGGCCCCTGCTCGGTACATTGGGTCCGTGACTTGACGACACCGTCACCCGGGAAGAACAGAGACTCAACGACGCCAAGCCCACCTTTCGCCTCAGAAACAGCAGCGAAAAGGTCATCTGTGGCGCTTTCAACGCCAGACATGGCACTTGCAGGGAAGATCGTTCCGTCATCGATACGCTTGAAAATACGATCGACCGCCTTCACATAGGCGTTGCGTTCCGCCTCTTGTGCATTGTCCAGCTGCATCGAGGGGTCAGGTTTTTTCAACTCCTTCAGAAAGGCTTTGGTCTCTGCGATCAGACGCTTTGACTCAGGCGAAATATTCCGGATTTTCAGGAAAATCTCTGCCGTCTCCTGAATCTCGCCGGTCACGCTATCAAACAGGACGCCGCGCGGTGTTATCGGCAAAAGCGGTATTTCAACCTCTGACGTGCCCCATTTCGGTTGCTCGAAGGCCTCTGCTTCGGGGCGCAGATCATCATAATTCCCACGAAGCTGCGCCGCCACATCGCGCAGGCGAGTCTCAACGCCGCCAAGCGCATCTATTGCCGATGCATCCACAAAGTCGGAATTCGACAGCATGCTCATTAAAGCAGCCGTATTGGCAAGCGCATTGCGCAGCTTTGTCTCTTCATTCGGGCTGAATACAGATGGCGGGAAGCTGGCTATCAGCTTGTCAACCTGAGCCTTGTTGCGCACAACCAAGGTGGTTGATTTCAAATAACGTGACTCGATTGGCAACGCCGCGGTGATCGGCGACATTGCCTCCTCGACCTTGGCCACCTGACACAACTCATTTGCAGCAGTCGGAAAGACAGCGCGTGCCATGCCCCATGAATAATAGAACCAGACCAACAACAGCGCAGAAACCCCGCACATGGCCCAATACCAGCCACCCTTGGTGCGCTCCGGATCGCCAAAAACTTCATCCTTGGCACGAAGGCGCGTCTGTTTCAGACCGACGTGAATTGAAATCACGAAGGTTGCGATCAATCCAATGATCAGGATGAGGGCGACCAGCGCCCGATTATCAGAAAGCCAATCAAACACCGCCCATAATCTCCTCTTCCATATCCCAGATCATGGTGAGAATTTCTTCCCGTATCGCGCTGAACTTCTTTTCCTGCTTGATCTCGCGAAGCGAGCGCTTCAGGCCCATTTCAGCAAAGGGCAACTTGTACTCTCGGTGAATACGGCCGGGACGCGGGGCCATCACAAAGAGCCGCTCGCCAAGCAACAACGCCTCTTCAACCGAATGGGTAATCACGATGATTGTCTTGCCGGTCTTTTTCCACAATTCGAGGATCAAAGACTGCATCTTCTCTCGTGTCAGCGCATCAAGCGCGCCAAGCGGCTCATCCATCAGGATCAGATCGGGGTCATTCACAAGGCAGCGGGCCAATGCCACGCGCTGCTGCATACCGCCGGAAAGCTGATAGGTTGGTGTGTCGCCAAAGCCTTGAAGCCCGACCGTATCAAGCCAGTAATTGACCAGCTCAACCGATTCCGATTCCGGCATACCCTTCATGCGAAGGCCGAAATCAACATTTCTTGCCACCGGCAACCATTCGAACAGCGCCCCTTGCTGAAAGACCATGCCACGCTCGGCGCCGGGAGCCTCAATGTCGACGCCGCCAAGTTGCAAGGTGCCGCTGGTTGGATTGATGAAGCCTGCGATCATATTCAGCAAGGTTGTCTTACCACATCCCGATGGTCCGAGCACCGTCAGGATCTCGCCCTCTTTCAGATCAAACTGGATGTTTTTCAGCGCCTCAACCTTGGCGCCCGAAACCGGGTCGGTGAAGGTCATGCAGAGGTCTTTGCAATGTAGATCAGACATGTTCAGCCATCTATTTCTATAAATAAGTAGCAAACAAGGCCCGCGTGAACGGGCCTTGCTTTTATTCTTGTATTGGCAATAACAGCCTACTCCAGATATTCGCCAGTGATCACCTTGGCGATCTTCTCGTCGACGTTCCAAGCACCAGGCTTCTTGAACACGAGGCCAAGTGATTCAGCAGCAGCTGCCGCGATGCCGTTTGGACCGAAGTAGTCACTCTGCTGTTGTGCGATTGTCGGGAATACAAAGCCAGCCATCTGGTTCTTGGTGGTTTCGTAATCCATACCAGCGTCAGCAGCCACTTTCTTGATCTGCAATGTCTTGCCTTTCCATGCCAGATTCGCCTCTTCAGTTACCTGAAGGAAGGTGCGAAGCAGGTCAGGATTCTCTGTTGCAAACTTCTCGGTCACAGACACAACGTCAAATGAACCGATACCGGCATCTGACTTTTCCTGTGTTGACATGATTGGCGTACCAACTTCGCCAGCGGCCTTTGCCGATGCGCCACCAAAGATACATGCCATGGCAACAGAACCATCAGCCAATGATACCGCACCGTCTGCTGGTGCCTGGTCAACGATGGTCATGGTTGAGATATCAACGTCAAGTGCCGCCATTTGCTTGCGGAACGAGAAGTCAGCCATTGTGTTCAATGGCACAGCCACTGTTTGGCCCTCAAGCTCTGATGCGTTTGCAGAGGTGATGCCAAGGCTATTGTTTACGAAACAATCATTGGCCTCATACACAACCGCGATTGAAACCATCTTCAATGGCGCACCTTGCTGGATGGCGGTTACAAATGGTGCAAGACCCTGTGAGTAGGCGATGTCAATATCGCCAGCCAACATGGCCTCTGTCATCTGAACACCAGTTGAAAAATCTGTCCAGTTCACATCAACGCCCATCGCGTCGTCATAGGCCTTGTCGACCTTTGCAATCTGGTTTGGTGTCGCCCATTCGAGGAAAAAAGCTACATTGACTGAGTCAGCAGCCTGAGCAGCAGAGGCAATTCCTCCTGCCACTACAACAGCCGAAGCGGCCATGTATTTTTTCAAGATATTACGCATTAATTGTCTCCCTGTGATTCATATAAAGCGTCATTGGCTCTAATGATTTTCAATATCAACCATCGGCACCATTTTGCACAGCAACAACGCCCATAGTTCAGATCGTCAAATACCCTAACACTTCATGACATTTTTAAAACAGTAAATTCACAAACTGCCTAAAACAACAGTAAATCCGACCATATATATTTGTATTACCTCGCTCATTTTGATCTGATTGCCCGTTAAAGCTTGCCAAATTCCAGCCAATGTTCATTTTGACCAACTAGGGATAGCGAGGGCGCGTGCCATCTGTTATGCCAATAAAAACCAGAAAAACTTTTATCAAACCGAATCGCATAACTTTTCAGGAAGAGAGCGGCATGCAGGACAAAATTGCGGTCAGCGGCACAGGCATTGCAGGTCTTGCAGCGGCAAATGCCATTGCCCTGTCCGGCTATAAATGTCTGCTGATCGGTCCACCCCCGGCACCGCTCGCAGGCGGCTTACAGCTGGCACCCAATGGTTGGTCGGCTCTGGAGACGCTCGGCATAAAGACAGCAGCACTGAAGGCAGCAACGCGTTTCAATGAAATCGTGGTGCGCGGCCTTGAAACCGGCGGCACCCTGATCCGATTGCCACTACATGACATCTATGCCGGCATGGCGCGGGCCGACCTTGCAGCAATCCTGAATGAACATCTCAGCGCCCAAAATGGGACCAAACATATCGGCTCGATAATTGATCAGGTTACCGAGACACAAGATGGGCTGGCCATCATCGACAAGAACAGCGATTTACACCGGGCCATCGGACTTGTCGCGGCAGATGGCATTCATGGATTTGGCCGGTCTTATGTCTCCAGCCAGCCAGACGCCTTGGCCGGTGGTGGCGAGACCAAACTGGCAATGCGTGTCGTCCTGCCACTGTCGATGTTGCCCGCTACCTTCTCACACCCTGTAAGCAATCTCTGGCTTGGTGATGGCGCACATGTGGTGCATTACCCGATCCGGAGCCACGCCAACATTGTTGTCACCCTGCCACGCAAGCTGGCCAATTCGAATTGGCAAGACCGGCTGTTTGGCCGGACATCACCATTACGTGCGCTGGCAGATCCCGCAATCGACTGGACAGCAACGCCGCTGCCAAAACCGGGGGTGGGCCCATGTTGGCGTCGGGATCGGGTGGTGTTGGCCGGTGACGCCGCCCATGTCATGCCGCCACATCTTGCCCAAGGCGCGGGCCAGAGTCTTCAGGACGCCGCCTGTCTGATGGATGCTTTGCAAAACAGTGACAATCCGGGCGACGCGTTTAGCCGCTATGCCAGACATCGGGCAGGTGCCGTTGCGCGCATTGCCGAAAAAGCGGAAATATCGGGCCGCATTATGGGTCTGTCAGGCATGCCGGCATTGCTGCGCAATATGGCGCTTGATTTTGGTGGTGAGACACTCATGCGCAGCTGGCTGGCCGAAGTCTGGGCCGCCGATCAGGGGCTGCATACACCCGCCTGACCGCACCGACTGCGGTTCCTAGCAGAGCCCGTGGGTTCTGACAGCGCTCTCGAAATCCTCGCGGTTGACATAGGCGCCTGCCATTTTCCGCCGTCCCTGAAACGGGCCGCGGCCATGCAGAACGCGCCAATTATCGAAAACGAGCATATCACCCGGCTGCAACGTATAACGCCATTGAAAGGCCGGGTCATTGGCCAGCTTGTCAAACGCACGGATGCCAGCATATAGCGCCCGCATATCATCTTGCGGCAACTTAACCGTGTCACGGTCGTAATTATTGAATGACACCTGAACCAGCTTGCCGGTCTCATCATTACGCAAGATCGGTCGGCGCGCACGCAGCACCACGCCGTCACCCTTATAGATTCCGGTCACGCCAATCCGCTCAAGGTCGGCATGAATTTGTGGCGCGGTGCGGCGGAGCTCATCGGCAATCCTGAAGCCATCGACCATAATCGATTCACCACCTGTCGCGTCATAATCGACACAAAGCAGCATCTGCAGCCCCGGCGCATCATGGCTGTATGTCCCATCGGTATGCGGGCGCAGTTCTTTTGGCGTGTAGGCCGAATCGGCCATGTTTTCATTCGCCTCAAATTCCCACAATCCGCCAAAAATCGTGTGCCGGACATAGCCAACACGATCAACAATTTCTGCCACGGCAGGCTTGCTGCGCGGCATATCTGTAACAACGGCAAAGCCGTTCTTTGCGATGATTTCCAGCATACCGCCAGCCCCATTTTCGCGCATCACATCGGCGTGCGAAATCCGCAGGCTGGCATCATCGATTGAGCTGGCATCCCAGATAACCGGGGTCGGCATTGCAAGCGTATCATGCGGCTCTGCATAGGCCGTGAGGAAGGCATTATCATAGCACACCACATCATCAAGATCGGGCCAGCGGATCTGCAAAGCAGAACCATCTGCCTCAAGATGCGCCTCAACCGGACGGATCGCGGGGTCAACTTCGCAGGTGAACAATTCCCTTTGATAAGATCGGCTGTCGAAACTGATCGGGTCACGCGCGTTGTCACGCAACCAGAAATAGTCAAAATCAACCTCGCCATTTCCGGCGATGGTTACACTCAGCCCTTGGTCACGTAAATTCAGATTGCTCAACATAACGACACCTCTTGTTATCGGCGCAAGATTAGCCGTTCATTTCTCGCTAGGCAACCGATTGCTAGCCGTCTTCTTAAGCGGTTTTTGATCACTCTCAGGCTGTTTCTGACCCTTGGAAAACCAGCCTCATGGTGCTAGTGTTCGCACCCGCCTGAAAGGCACGCCTACAAACAGACAGCAACCGGGCTGTGTTGACAAGATGACCGACCATATCGCGCAAATGAAGACAGTGGTTGCCGAGGCGCAACGCCAATCGAACCGACCCGGTTTCGTTGTTGCAGCCCTATACAAATTTGCCAGCCTGCCAGATTTCGAACAGTTGCAACCGACAATCCAGAGATTGTGTGATGATGCCGGTGCACTTGGCACCATCTTGCTGGCAGAAGAGGGAATCAACGGAACAATCTGCGCGCCTGAAGCTGGCATGACGACAATCATCGAATGGCTACAGGCGGAACCCCGCTTTGACGGCATGTCACTCAAATTCTCTGTGACGAATGAACAAGCCTTTTTGCGGATGAAGGTGCGCCTGAAAAAGGAAATCGTCACCATGGGTGTGCCCGAC
Source organism: Alphaproteobacteria bacterium (assembly GCA_038147495.1). Taxonomy (GTDB): domain Bacteria; phylum Pseudomonadota; class Alphaproteobacteria; order Puniceispirillales; family Puniceispirillaceae; genus MED-G116. The sequence continues at coordinate 147,562 of JAYQTT010000016.1, forward strand.
ATCAAGCCGGCCGAAAAAACCGGAACCTATGTTGAGCCAAAGGACTGGAATACTTTGATTGCCGACCCGGACGTGATGGTAATCGACACACGCAACAGCTATGAGACGGCGATTGGTATGTTTGCCGGCGCGGTTGATCCGGAAACAACAAATTTTCGTGAATTCCCCGGCTGGGCAGAAACACTTGCGCATATGGATGATGCCTCACGCCCAAAAAAGCTGGCGATGTATTGCACCGGTGGCATTCGCTGCGAAAAGGCCTCTGCCTTGATGCAGGATCTGGGCTTTGAAGAAGTGTATCACCTCAAGGGTGGTATCTTGAAATATCTTGAGGATGTGCCGGAAGCGCAAAGCACATGGCAGGGCGAATGTTTTGTCTTTGATGGTCGTGTTGCGGTTGACCATGACCTCAAACCGGGAAGTTACAGCATGTGTCACGCCTGCCGGATGCCCTTATCGCAGGACGAGTTGACGCACCCCGATTATCAAGACGGGATCAGCTGTCATTATTGCAAGTCGGGTCAAAGCCCTGAGCAGGCAGAACGCTTTGCCGAACGGCAAAAGCAAATTAGACTTGCCCGCCAGCGGGGTGAAACCCATCTCGGAACAGGCCCACGTCAAAAAGACTGAGCGCCCTCGTGCCGCAAGACACATAAAAAAAGGATGCCATCAATGAGCAAGGTCATTTTTTCCAAGCCCTTCACCCAACAGGAACAGATCCCTGATGCCGGTATCGACCGGGCTGTGGAGATCATGAAAACCGGACGTCTTCACCGTTACAATCTGGTTGCGAATGAAGACAGCGAGGCAAGCAGCCTTGAAGTGGAATTTGCCCGCTGGCAGGAAGTTGATTACTGCCTTGCCTGCACCTCTGGTGGATATGCAATCCAGCTCGCGTTACGTGTTTGCGGCGTAAAACCCGGCGACAAAGTGCTCGCCAATGCCTATACGCTGGCACCTGTACCGGGTGCGATCCACAACGTTGGTGGTGAGCCGGTGCTTGTTGATATTGATGAAAATTATCACATTGATTTTGATGATCTCGATAACAAAGCGGCCGCCAGTGGTGCCAAATTTCTTTTGCTGTCCCATATGCGGGGGCACATCGCCGATATGGACCGTGTTGTCGAGATCTGCACCAAATACGGGATCTGCCTGATTGAGGATTGCGCCCACACGATGGGGGCAAAATGGCGTGGCGTGCGCTCTGGTAATTTTGGCACTGTCGCCGCCTTTTCGACCCAGACATACAAGCATATGAACTCTGGTGAGGGTGGCTTTTTGACAACCAACGATGCCGAGATCGCTGCCCGCGCGGTTGTTTCTTCCGGCTCTTATATGCTGTATGGCCGACATGGGGCGATCCCGGCCGAGGATATTTTCCAGAAAGTGCGGCTTCATTCGCCCAATTATTCCGGGCGCATGGACCAGATGAGAGCCGCGATATTGCGCGCCCAACTGCCCTTGCTTGAAGACAATCTGATGCGCTGGAATGTTTTGTATGACCGGTTGCATGCACGGCTCTCGGCTATGCAAGGGGTTATAATCCCACAGCGCAAACAGGAAGAATTCTATGTCGGGTCGTCGATTCAATTCCGTGTTGATTCGATCGCCCGCGAAAATATCCCGGCCTTTATCGCCGCCTGCAATGCGCGCGGTGTTGAGCTTAAATGGTTTGGCGAGGATGAACCGAAAGCCTATACCAGCCGTTACGACAGCTGGCGCTATATCGATGATATTCCGGTTCTGCCAATGACGTTGAAGATTCTGGAAAAAACCCTCGACATGCGGGTGCCGTTAACCTTCACAGCTGAAGATTGTGACGTAATCGCCGACATCATTGAAGATGAGCTAGGACGGCAAACCCAGCACTGATCACATATGTGCTGAAGATGCTGGTGTGCTAGAGATGCTGGCGGTTGTGCGGCGCCTCCAGGTCAAGAACAGGCCCGACTGGAACGATACCGGTCGGGTTTATCATGAGATGGCTCATGTAATAATGACCTTTGATGTGAGACATCACCACGGTTTCGGCGATTCCGGGCATCTGGTAAAGCTCACGCATGTAAGCCGATAACGCCGGGTAATCGGCAATTCGCCTGATGTTGCATTTGAAATGACCAACATACACGGGATCAAACCGCACCAGCGTTGAGAACAGCCGCCAATCAGCCTCGGTCAAATGTGACCCCATGAGATAGCGATTGCCTGTCAGGCGCTTTTCAAGCCGATCAAGCGCAGCAAACAAATCAGTCACAGATTTTGTGTATGCTTCAGGACTGGTGGCGAAACCGGCACGATAGACACCGTTATTCACATGGCTATAGACGTCATCATTCACGTCCTCGATCGCGTCCCGCATTGATTCTGGCCAAAAATCCAGATCATTGCCGGTGATCGCATCAAAAGCGCTGTTGAACATCCGGATGATCTCGGATGATTCGTTCGAGACAATCATACCGCGTTGTTTGTCCCACAATATCGGCACTGTCACCCGCCCGGAAGCAAGCGGATCATTCATCGTATAGATGTCCCGCAAAAACGCCTTGCCCAAAAGCGTGTCGCCTGTGGCGCCGTCAAAATCTGTACCAAATGTCCACCCGTCATCCAGCATGACCGGATGCACAACCGACACCGAGATATGTTCAGCAAGACCCTTGAGTTGCCGGAAAATCAGTGTGCGATGCGCCCACGGACATGCATATGACACATAGAGATGATACCGCCCCGATTCAGCCTTGAAACCGCTCTCACCGCTTGGCCCTGCAGATCCGTCAGCGGTGATCCAGTTCCGGTGGCGCGCCGTGTCGCGGACAAAATGTCCACCACTGCTTTTTGTGTCATACCACTGCGATGTCCATTTTCCATCGATTAACAGACCCATGACCCGATCACCCCGCCCTAACTGCAGCCGTTAATGGCGGAATTGCGGATGGCCGTGATATTTGTGTCATATGCTGACCCCTTGAAAACAGCTGATCCGGCAACAAGTGCTCGCGCACCTGCGGCGGCAACGTCGCCTGCTGTGTCGGCGGTGATCCCGCCATCTACTTCGATAATGACCTCACGCGATCCAAGCATTTTGCGAACCGCCGCGATCTTGTCGATCATGGGTGCAATGAAGGACTGCCCCCCAAACCCGGGATTGACCGTCATCACCAGAACCAGATCCAGCCGGTCCAAAACATAGGAAAGGCAATCTGGCGGCGTATGCGGATTCAGGGCCACGCCAGCCTTGCAGCCAAGTTCACGGATTCTCGAAAGGGTTCTGTCCAGATGTTCACATGCCTCGGCATGGACGGTAATGATGTTGGCACCCGCATCGGCATATGCGTCAAGCAAACGGTCCGGGTTGGCAACCATCAGATGCGCATCGAAGACTTTGCTGGAGGCGTGACGAACAGCTTTGATGATCGGTGGCCCGAAAGTCAGGTTGGGGACAAAATGCCCGTCCATCACATCAAGATGGATCCAGTCGGCGCCAGCCTTGTCAACCGCGGCGATCTCATCAGCAAGCGCCCCGAAATCCGAAGCAAGAACCGATGGCGCTATTATAATTTCATTGGTCATATCATGTCCCTTCCAGCGGTCGGACATAAGAGCCCGCGTCATTCGATGACGTTGGAACGTCATTCTGATAAAACGCGATACGAAAGATTACAACCCGCATTCGCGGTTAAAACTCTCTTACGCTTAGCTCAAAACTGCGTTTCGGGCACCGCCGAAATGTTTGAATCTGGGCAAAAATGTCACGCTGTAACGGCTTTTCAGCCATCGTCAGTTACGCTATACCTCTGGGTAAGGAGATTAACCACATGAGCAAACCTGTTTTTAATTGGGAAGACCCGTTTTTACTCGATCAACAGCTCTCAGATGATGAGCGTATGGTTCGTGACACCGCCCGGCAATTTGCCCGCGATGTGTTGTTGCCACGAGTGATCGATGACTTTCGTGAGGAGCGGTTTGAACCCGATGTGCTTCGCCAGATGGGCGCGCTTGGTCTTTTGGGGCCAACAATCCCCGAGGAATATGGCGGCGCCGGTGTCAATCATGTGGCATATGGGCTTGCGGCACGCGAGATTGAGGCGATCGATTCCGGATACAGATCGGTAATGTCGGTGCAATCCTCACTGGTTATGCACCCGATCAACGCCTTTGGAACCGAAGCCCAAAAACAGAAATTCCTGCCCAAACTGGCAACCGCAGAATGTGTTGGCTGCTTTGGATTGACGGAGCCGGACCACGGATCCGATCCGGGCAGCATGGTCACCAAGGCGGTGAAGGTTGATGGCGGCTATCACCTGAGTGGTGCCAAGACATGGATTTCAAACGCACCTTTTGCCGATATCGCTATCGTCTGGGCAAAGCTTGACGGCGTCATCCGCGGCTTCATTGTCGAGCGCGCGACTGCCGGATCAGGATTCTCAACTCCAAAGATTGAGGGCAAGCTCTCGCTTCGCGCGTCAATGACCGGCTCCATTCAAATGGATAATGCCTTTGTCAGTGACGACAATATCCTGCCCGAGGTGAGCGGCCTCAAAGGGCCGTTTTCGTGCCTGAACAAAGCCCGCTACGGCATTGCGTGGGGCACCCTCGGAGCGGCTGAATTCTGCTATAATGCGGCGCGGCAATACACGCTTGACCGCAAGCAATTCAACCGGCCACTCGCCGCCAACCAGCTGATCCAGCTGAAGCTGGCAGACATGCATACAGAGATCAGCATCGGTCTGCAGGCCTGTCTCCGGGTTGGCCGGATGTTGGATGAGGGTAATTGCCCGCCGGAAAATATCTCAACGATCAAACGCAACAGCTGTGGCAAAGCGCTTGGCATTGCCCGCATGGCCAGAGACATGCATGGCGGCAATGGTATCGCCGAGGAATATCATGTGATGCGTCATCTGATGAATCTCGAGACGGTGAATACCTATGAAGGTACGCATGATGTGCATGCCCTAATCCTCGGACGGGCGATCACCGGCCTGCAGGCCTTCACCGGTTAAGGTTTTTTGCTTGCGCCGCGCCGCAAGCAAAGCCGCCGGATCGATGATCACGAGGCCAACGCCGGCAATGACAACACTGCCGCCAAGCAGCACGATCATGTCGGGGCGCTCGCCAAGAAAGGTGACCGCGCCAAGAATGGTCGCCACCGGCAGCAGCAACAGCATCGGCATTACCATTGGTACCGGATAACGGGCCAGCACATAATACCACGCAGAATAGCCGATCACCGTCATCACCACACCGAGATAAGCCACGGTAAGCCAGTCTGCCGATGACGCGGTTGTCAGCTGTAGGGCAATGTCATTTTCCAGAAGCAAGGCCGCAACAATCATTTGCGGGCCCGCCATGACGCCCATCCAGGCTGTCAGCTGCAACCCGCCAAGCGCCCCCTTCAGGCGGCGCACCAGCACCTGTCCAAAAGCCCATGTTACAGTGCCGCCAAAAATCAACAAAACGCCGGTCAGCTGGCCTTCCAGCGAAGGCGCCCCAACGATAACAAGGATACCGGCAAAAGCTGTGGCAATGCCCAGCAGCTGACGGATCGTTGGACGCTCGCCAAGCAGTAGCGCCGCCAGCAAAACGCCAAACACGACCTCTGATTGAACCAGCAATACGGCTGGCGTGGCGTCCATTCGAGCCAGCCCAGAGAAGGTCAGCCCATATTGCACGGTGGAGGCGATAAACGAAATCCCGCAAATCTGCCAGAGATAGCCGCGCGGTATCGGCACAAACCACACCACCAGCGCCGCCGCCAATATAAACCGCATGCCCATCAACAATAATGGTGAAAAATGGTTAAGCCCTGCCTTGGCGAAGGCAAACCCGAACCCCCATGTCAGCGGCACCAGCAGTGCGATCAAAATGTGCCGTGGGGTCATGCGTTTGATGTCATCCTGAAGTTCTCAATTTGGCGCCGTTAGATGTGCAAGAACCCGATCAAGGAAGATCAAGCCCTGCGACAGTGACGCTTCTTCGATATATTCATCCGGCTGGTGCATTTGGTCCATACCGCCGGGCCCGAAAACAATAGTCTCCATGCCCGCCTGCTGGAAATACGCACCATCCGTGCCAAAAGAGACAACGTCGGGTGCCTCATTCGTCCACAGCCGGGCCACCAGTTCTGCGGCAACCGATTGCGGACGCGCATCCATTGGCGGCACGTCTGATATCGCCGTCAGCTTTATCCCTGTATCCGGGGCGATCGCCTGCATTTCCGGAACCAGCTCACGATCTGCATAATCACGGATCAACGCCAGAACGGCATGTGGATCATCCCCCGGCAAAGGCCGGATTTCCCAATCAAACCGGCAATTTGCCGGGATCACATTGCGTGCCTCACCGCCTTCAATCCGGCCAACAGAAAGACTTGTATAGGGCGGGTCAAAAGGTGACCCTGCAACCGGCCTGCTGGCGATATCCGCCGCCGTTTGATTGATGAAATTGATCAATTTCGCTGCATAGTAAATGGCGTTGACCCGGCCTTCCGGCTTTGACGCATGGCCCGGCGTGCCGGTAATTTCGGCGATCAGCTCCATGCCCCCCTTGTGACCAACAAAGGGCCGCATTCCTGTTGGCTCTCCAATGATCGCCATTTCGGCCACGATGCCATTTTGTGACAGAAACGCGGGCATCCTCGCCGAACCGTAACAGCCAAGTTCTTCATCATAGGTAAAGGCCAGATGCACCGGCACGCGCAATTTGTCCTGCTGCGCCACAATTTCCGGCACCATGGCAAGGGCGATGGCGATAAAGCCCTTCATGTCAACCGCGCCACGTCCATGCAGGCGGCCATCTATTCGGCGCAGGGTAAATGGATCTCCGGTCCAGCCATCCGGCGAGGCCGGCACGACATCTGTATGGGCCGACAGGATCATTCCTCCGTCAATTTGCGGGCCGATGCTGGCAAACAGGTTCATCCGCCCGTCACCCGGCTCACCATCAAGTTGAACGCGCGCGCCATGTGCTTCCAGATATGTCTTGATATAGTCAATGATATCGGTGTTGGCGTTGCCGGAGACAGAGGGAAAAGCAACCAGATCAGCCAACAGAGCTATGGTTTTTTCAAGCCGCTCTGTTGTCATCGTATCACATGCACATGCTGCGGAAAATCGCACAGGCGTTCACACCCGTCTTTGGTGACATGCAATGTCTCGCTCAACTCCAGTCCCCAATCATCCATCCACATGCCAAGGATCACATGAACCACGGCATTTTCCGGAACAATCGTTGGCTCTTCAGGGCGGAAGGACAATGTATGCTCGCCCCAGTCAGGCGCGTAGGCTGTGCCAATCGAATAGCCGATCCGGCTCTTCTTTTCGAGGCCATAGCGGTCAAGCACCAGTTGCCATGCTTTGTGAACATCACCTGCCACGGCCCCCGCACCAAGCGCCTGCATCACCGCGGCCATACCGTCCTGCACCGCATCCGAAACGCGGTCCAGTTCCGCGTTTGGATCGCCAAGATGCACCGTACGAGCAAGGCCCACATTGTATCTCTTGCGGCACCCTCCAAGCTCAAACGCGACGGTCTGGCCCGCCTCAAGCGGGGCATCTGTCCACATCGGATGTGCTGTCTTTGCCGCCTCACCGGCAAGGATCAACGGGTGGATCGCCGGCATGTCACCGCCAAATTCAGGCGTACCCTTGATCATCGCCGCTGTGATATCGGCCATCAGATCACATTGTCTGACACCGACATGTGCGCCGTCCCATGCTGTCTGCATCGCTATTTCGGCGATCCTGGCGGCCTGCCGCATCATCGCTATTTCGGCATCGCTTTTGACCAGCCTGACCCAATTGATCAGCAGATCGGCATCCTGCCAGCTTGCATTTGGCAACCCGTCCTGCAAGGCGCCAAGCGCACGCGGCGAGAGATAATAGACATCACTCTCATAGCCGATCTTTGCCGTGGCAAATCCGTTGTCTTTCATCCAGTCAGCAAGGAAAGCCATAGGGTGCGTATCCGGGCGCTGCACGAGCGGTTCGGGATAGGCGACAATCTGCGACTCGGTCAGATAGGTGGTAAAGCTGGCGGCACCGGCGTCCATCAAACGTCCCATCCAGAACGGCCCGTCATGAAGGTCAACCAGCATCATCTGCGGCGTGTAGAATGACCAGGCATCATAGCCGGTCAACCAGTTGATGTTGGCGGGATCACCAACGACCAGCGCTTCCAGACCGCGCGCCTGCATCGCCGCGCGCACCCGCGCCAGACGATCATCATATTCAGATTTTGCAAAAGCAGGTGCCATTACGACTTGTCTCCTTCACCTGTGCGATAGGCAACACCCGGCAGAACACACAGCATCTCGAACAGTAAATTGGCCGCCAGCAATGCCGTGTTGCCCTGCAGATCATAAGGCGGCGAGACTTCGACAAGATCGCACCCCACAAGGTTCATCCCACGGCAGCCACGAATGATCTCGATGGCCTGCACCGAGGTCAGTCCGCCAATCTCCGGCGTGCCGGTTCCCGGTGCATAGGCTGGATCCAGCGAGTCGATATCAAACGTCAGATAGACCGGCCGATCACCCATTTTTTCGCGAACATCGGCAATCAGCGGGGCGGCAGATTTGTGCCACAGCTCTTCGGCCTGAACCACGGTAAAACCCTTGTCCCGCGCCCAGTCAAAATCTTCAGCCGTATAGCCGGTGCCGCGCAAGCCGATCTGCCAGGTGTGATGAGGATCAATCAGCCCTTCCTCATAGGCCCGCCGGAAAGGTGTGCCATGCGCGATGCTCTCGCCAAACATATGTTCATTGATGTCGGCATGTGCATCGACATGCACCAACCCCACCGGACCATGCTTTTTGGCAATGGCGCGCAAGACCGGCAAGGTCAGGGTGTGGTCACCACCAAGGGTCAGCGGGATCACCGGATGCGCCAGCACATTGTCATAAAACGCCTCGATACGTTTTACCGCATCTTTCAAATCAAATGTGTTGATTGGCACGTCGCCGATATCAGCAACTTTCAATGAGTCAAAGGGCGCCGCTCTTGTCCACATGTTATAAGGCCGCAACATCACGGATTCGGCGCGGATCTGTTTCGGGCCAAAGCGCGTTCCCGACCGGTTTGACGTGCCAATATCCAGCGGAATTCCGACAAAACAGGCATCAAGTCCGGCAGCACTGTCGGCTGCGGGCAAGCGCATCATTGTTCCCGGTCCGGCAAAGCGCGGCATTTCATTCCCGCCTAATGGCTGGAACAGTTCCTTTTCGCTCATCACTCAAATCCCCCGGCAAGACCGGGCCGGCATTACAGTCGTTGACCGTGCCAGCGCAAATGGTCTTCCATGAATGTTGAAATAAAATAGTACGAATGATCATAGCCGGATTGCATGCGCAGTGTCAGATCAATGTCCGTGCTGGCGCATGCCTCGTCCAACAACCATGGCCTGAGACCAGTATCAAGGAAGCTGTCGGCATCTCCCTGATCAATCAAGATTTCGCCAAACCTATGCCCATCTTCAACCAGCGCCACCGCATCATAGGCCCGCCACGCCGCCTGATCTTCGCCAAGATATTTGGCAAAAGCGGTGGATGACCAATCGGCAGTCATCGGGTTGACGATCGGCGCAAAGGCCGAGCAACTTTTGAACCTGTCGGGGTTGCGCAGCGCCATGATCAACGCCCCGTGACCACCCATCGAGTGACCAAACACCCCTTGCCGATTCATATCGACATCAAAATTATCGGCGATCAGTCGGCTCAACTCTTCGGTCACATAGGAATACATGTTGTAATGCGCCGCATAGGGATCAGATGTCGCATCAAGATAAAATCCGGCACCGCAACCAAATTGCCAATTGTCGGGCTCATCAGGAACATTGTCCCCGCGCGGGCTGGTATCAGGACAGACAATGGCGATGCCAAGTTCGGCCGCCACGCGCCTGTATTCACCTTTTTCCATGACATTCGCATGGCTGCAGGTCAAACCCGACAGATACCAGAGCACTGGCACCGGCCCATTACCCTTTGGCGGCATGAAAACGGCAAAGGTCATGTCACAGCCATTGACCGCGGATGCATGGCTATAGACGCCCTGCACCCCGCCAAATGACAAATTTTCCGAGAGTGTGTTCATTAAAACACAACAACCGAGCGAATTGATTCGCCAGCATGCATCAAATCGAATCCCTTGTTGATGTCTTCGAGCGCCAGCGTGTGGGTGATCATTGGATCGATATCGATCTTGCCCTGCATGTACCATTCGACAATCTTTGGCACATCGGTCCGTCCACGCGCACCGCCAAAGGCCGTACCGCGCCAGCTGCGCCCGGTAACCAGCTGGAAAGGCCGCGTGGAAATTTCCTGACCGGCACCGGCCACACCGATGATGATCGATTCGCCCCATCCCTTATGCGCGCATTCAAGCGCCTGACGCATAACATTTGTGTTGCCGATACATTCGAACGAATAGTCGGCACCACCGCCTGTCAACTCGACAAGGTGACCAACAAGATCGCCATCAATTTCATTTGGATTGACGAAATGGGTCATTCCGAATTTCTCGCCCCATTCCTTTTTGCTGTTGTTCATATCGACACCAACAATCATGTTGGCCCCGATCATCCGCAGACCCTGAATGACATTCAGTCCAATTCCGCCAAGACCAAACACAACAGCGTTACAGCCCGGCTCTGCCTTTGCGGTATTGATCACCGCGCCAATGCCGGTGGTAACACCGCAACCGATATAGCAAATCTTGTCAAAAGGAGCGGCCTTGTTGACCTTGGCGAGAGCAATCTCCGGCACCACGGTAAAGTTCGAAAAAGTCGATGTGCCCATGTAATGCAGAACCGGCTTGCCATTGATTGAAAAACGGCTGGTACCGTCAGGCATTACGCCTTGCCCTTGGGTAGTACGGATGGCCTGACACAGATTTGTCTTGGGATGAAGGCAATACTCACATTCCCGGCATTCCGGTGTGTATAGCGGGATCACATGATCGCCAACCTCAACACTGGTAACACCAGCACCAATCTCGCGTACGATGCCTGCGCCCTCATGCCCGAGAATTGCCGGAAACAAGCCTTCGGGGTCTGCCCCGGACAAGGTGAATTCATCTGTATGACAAATACCGGTTGCCTTGATCTCGACCAAAACCTCTCCGGCCCGTGGTCCCTCCAGATCAACGTCCATAATCTCAAGTGGTTTGCCTGCCTCGACGGCGACTGCAGCTCTGGTCTTCATTGTAAATATCCTCCAACCGGTATTGGTCTTTTTCTATTCTTTAATTTGTTATTCCGCTGATCAACGATGGCACGAGATTCATGCCAAATTCAAGGCGGTTTTTTCGCATCTTCATACAGGCTTGCCTGTGCCTAGCGCTGGCTGTTCTGCCAATCTGGATGGGTGAACGGCTCATCATTTGCCCGCGCCAGCGGCGGTCGTCCCAGAATATGGTCTGCCGCCTTTTCCCCGGTCATGATTGAAGGGGCGTTGAGATTGCCATTGGTGATCCGTGGGAAAATTGATGAATCGGCAACGCGCAGATTCTCAACCCCGATCACCCGGCATTGTGGATCAACAACAGCGCCCGGATCATCAGCGGCCCCCATCCGCACCGTGCCGCAGGGGTGATAGGCGCTTTCCGCATTGTCGCGAATGAAAGCATCAATCTGATCATCGGATGTCTGATCGTCACCCGGCTGGATTTCCGGCCCGCGATACGGATCCATTGGTGCCTGTTTCAGGATTTCCCGGCTAAGGCGAATACAGCGGCGGAATTCATCCCAATCGTCCGGATGACTCATATAATTGAATTTAATCTGCGGGGGGCTGGCAATATTCGAGTCAACAATCCGCACATGCCCGCGCGACTTTGACCGCATCGGTCCAACATGAAGCTGGAAGCCGTGGCCTTCTGCCGGCGCACGACCATCATAGCTGATCGCTACCGGCAGGAAATGATATTGGATATCAGGATAAGACACACCCGCCCTTGAACGGATGAAACCAAGCGTTTCAAACTGGTTTGACGCACCAAGCCCACTCTTGAAAAACAGCCATTGCGCCCCGATCAATGCTTTCGACAGCAGGCCAAGATGCTTGTAAAGGGTGATCGGTTGCAGACAGGCCACCTGAAAATACACCTCCAGATGATCCTGCAAATTTTCGCCAACACCGGCGCGGTCAGCAAGAACATCCACCCCGGCCTTTTGCAACGTCTGCCCGGGACCAATGCCGGAGCGTTGCAGGATCTGCGGCGAATTGATGGCACCGGCGGCCAGCACCACCTCGGCGCTGGCATGCGCCTGATGCATGACACCACCCTGCATATATTGCACACCGATGGCGCGTTTGCCGTCGAACAAGATCCGGTCAACAAGCGCGCCTTTCTCCAGCCTTACATTACCGCGTTTGATCGCCGGGCGAAGATAGGCATTGGCCGAAGACCAGCGCCGCCCTTTCCAGACGGTCATGTCAGCAGGGCCAAAGCCTTCCTGGCGATAGCCGTTGTAATCCGGCGTGTGGACATATCCTGCGGCCTTGGCAGATTCAACAAACGCGTCATGCAACGGGTTGTCACGCGGTCCGCGGGTGATATGCAAAGGCCCGTCAACGCCGCGCCATGGCGCCTCGCCACCATGCGAATGTTCCATCCGGCGAAAATAGGGGAGGACGTCGGCGTAGCCCCAGCCATGTGCACCGGATTCCTCCCAATGCGCATAGTCGCCCGGATTGCCGCGTACATAGATCATGCCGTTAATCGATGATGAGCCGCCGATCACCTTGCCACGCGGACAGACAAGCCGCCGTCCACCAAGGCTCTCTTCCGGTTCGGCAAGATAGCCCCAATCATAGCGTGGCATATTCATCGGGTAGGAGAGTGCCGCCGGCATTTGCACCAGTGGCCCGATGTCCGAGCCACCAAATTCCAGCACAAGGATACGGCGTTTTCCATCCTCGCCAAGACGATAGGCCATGGCACTGCCGGCAGAGCCTGAACCAACAATAATATAATCAAATTCCTGAGCAACCATCCGACGACTATCCGCAGAGTACAGGTCCAAGTCAAGGCAACAGACGCGGCTAAAAAAGCGGATGATTTTTCGCGACACTGGCGTCATAATTCTGCCATGACATTTTATCTCAGTGACCTTTCCCAAAAGCTTGCCGACGGCAAATGCACCTCGCGTGAGCTCGTTGAAACCTGTCTTGCCGCCATCGACAGCGAGGACGGCAGACGCGCCTTTATCGAAACCTATGAAACGCGCGTGCGTGATGAAGCCGACTTCATTGACGCCCAGCGCAAGGCCGGGCGCAAACTGCCGCCATTTGCGGGCATCCCGCTGTCAATCAAGGATTTGTATGACGTTGCCGGCGAGGTCACACGCGCCGGATCGACCGTGCTGGCAGATGCCGCACCGGCAACCGCTGACAGCGAGGTCGTTGCCCGCCTGAAACGCGCCGGCTTTATTCTGATTGGCCGCGCCAATATGACCGAATTCGCCTTTTCCGGTCTTGGCATGAACCCGCATTACGGCAATCCGCGCAGCCCGTTTGAGCGCGACTTAAATGGCGGGCGCGTGGCTGGCGGATCATCTTCGGGCAGCGCCGTTTCGGTGAGTGACGGTATGGCCGCGGTGACCATTGGCTCTGACACCGGGGGATCAACGCGGGCACCGGCCGCCTATTGCGGTATTGTCGGGCTGAAGCCGACAACGACACGCATGCCGGGCGCTGGCATCTACCCACTCTCGACTTCATTCGATGCCGCCGGACCGATGAGCAACAGCGTTGAATGCGCGGCCATCATGGACAGCATCATGGCAGGTGGAACAGGGCAGGCAGAATCACCCCTACCACTTGGCAATATGCGCATTGCGGTGCCTGTTGGATATCTGACAGATGGCCTTGATGACGCCGTGGCCAAGGGCTTTGACGCGGCCCTCAAACGACTAGCCGCCGCCGGTGCCGTGATCAGCGACATTCGCATCGATATTCTTGAGGAATTACGTCCGGCGAACAACCCAAAGAGCATTGTTGCCGCCGAAGCCTTTGCCTTGCACCGGGAACGACTGAGCGGCGATCAAGGTGATGCGTATGACCCCTATATCGCAACGCGGATTCGCAGCGGGGCAAATATCTCTGCCGCCGACTACATAGACCAGCTGACAATGCGCGCCAAAACAAAGAGCATTGTACAACAGCAAACCCGCCCTTATGACGCTCTGGCGATGCCGACATCACCGCTTGTTCCACCTCGTATCTGCGATCTTGATACGATTGAGAAGATGACGAAAACAAACGGTATGATCCTGCGCAATACAGCGCTGGCAAATTATCTGGACAGACCGACAATCACCATCCCCTGTCACCGCGCGGGCGAGGCACCGGTGGGCTTTTCACTGATGGGATCACACAAACATGACAGGCGGTTGCTTGCCCTTGCGGCGGCAGCAGAACCTGTGATCCGCGGTTAGCGGCGCGGCAAGTTATCTGAGCCAAATTTTGCCCGAGACAAAGATTACCTGACCCAATTTTTGGCTGGCCAAAGCGTGGCTGGCGACCGCCTATTCGGCGGCAGCTATGCCTGATGATTTGCGTGACACCAGAGGCCGGAGCAGGCGGCCAAACCAGCGGCGCAATTGAGGGACAAACCCGCCACCGATCACCAGCATGGCCGGTGTTGCCACAAGCGTCAGGATTGTGGCGAAGGTCAAGCCACCGGCAATCGTGCTGGATAGTTGCGTCCACCATTGTGATGATGGCGCACCAGCAAATATTTCCCGGTCAATGATCTTGATTGTCAGCTGGAACACCATCGGCATCAGACCAAGAATGGTGGTGATCGCCGTCAGCACCACTGGCCGGAACCTGACAAGGCCGGCCCTGAAGGCGGCATGGCTGGCACTATAACCGCGCGCACGATATTCATTGAAGGTGTCAATCAGCACGATATTGTTGTTCACCACAATACCGGCAAGCGCGATCACACCAAGCCCGCACATGACAATGCCGAAAGGCTGGCCGGCGGCCCACAGCCCCAATACAACCCCGCCAGTCGACAATACAATGGCCGACATTGTGACAAAGGCCTGCCACCCTGAATTGAACTGTACCATCAGGATGATAACCATCATCACCAGTGATATCATGAAGGACTGGCCAAGAAAGGCTTGCGTCTCGGCGATGTCTTCATCCTCACCACCGAATTCCACCTTAACATTCTGTGCCAGCGGTTTGGTGGAAAGTGACTCCTTGATCGCGGCAAGCCGTTCACCGGCGAGAACGCCATTAGCCACATCCGACTTGATATACATATAACGGATGCCATCGCGGCGTTCGATGTTGCCGCGTTTTGGTTGCGGCTGCAGCTTGGCAAAAACCGACAGCGGGACATAATCGCCATTGGCGGTTGGTACGCGCAATTCCTTCAGCCTGTCCAGATTGCGTTGATCACCAAGAAACCGCATGACCACATCAAGCTCGTCCTCGGCATCATCAGGCCGGTAATCTGAAATCCGGACGCCGCGCGTCAACATCTTGATCATCGTGCCAAGTCCGGCAATCGATACCCCGTGACGGCTGGCCGCATCACGGTCAGTCACCAGCGTCCATTCCATTCCGGGAAGTGGCCGGCTGTCGGTGACGTCGACAAATCCACCGAGGGCCTGCATGCGTGACACAATCTCATTTGTGGCGGCGGCAAGTTCATCCAGATCATCGCCCAGAATGTCGATGCTGATGGGCAAAGCACCCCCCGGGCCTTCCTGTTGCTTGGTGATGGTGACATCGGCACCAGCCAAATCGGCCACAAGATCCCGCATCTGCGCTATCAAGCCTGATGCTTTTTCGCGCTCGTTCCATTCGGCGAAAACAGTGCGAATGGTGCCAACCGAGTCACGCGGCGCCTGATTGCCGTCACCACCAGAGCGGAATGATCGGGCGTAAAAATCCTGTACGCCCTGAACCGGGCTGATCCGCTGTTCCGCCTGCTGGACAAGTTGATCGCGCTCGCGCGCCGACAAATCACCGCGGGCAAGCACCTGCACCTGCGCCTGATCGGGCTCAATATCGGGGAAGAACGACACGCCAAGACCGGCGCTGCCATAGCCAACGAAGGATGAAACGATCACCGCGACCACGACCAGCATCGTGCTGACAGGGCGCCTTACCGACAGTTTCAAAAGCCATCTATATGATCGCGGTGCCGTGGCAGACACGGCGCCCGGTAAAACCGATTTCTTACCAATCAGACCGCCAAGCACCGGAATAAAAATCAACGCCATAAAAAGCGAGGACAGCAAAACCGCGATCACCGTCATCGGCAAATATTGCATAAATTGACCGACAATGCCCGGCCAGAACAACAGCGGCATAAACACCATCAAAGTGGTTGCCGTTGAGGAGATGATCGGCCACGCCATACGCTGGGCGCCAACCCGATAGGCGGCACGGCGGCTTTCGCCCATGGCAATTCGGCGGTCGGCATATTCGGTGGTGACAATCACCCCGTCAACCAACATGCCGGCAACAAGGATCAGCGAGAACAGCACGATGATATTCATCGTCACGCCGATCATGTTCAGCACCGTTATCCCCATGAAAAACGAGCCGGGAATGGCAAGGCCGACAAGCGAGGCATTACGAATGCCAAGCACGGCAAGCACCACCACCATGACAATAATCACCGCCGCAGCGACATTGTTGCCAAGATCACTCAGCAGATTGCGGACATCCTTTGAGTCATCAAACAGATATGAGACCTTCACATCATCGCCGATTTTTGGCACTTCTTCATCGATCACGGCTCGTGCTGCCTCAATCACCGAAATGATGTTGGCACCAACACGCTTCTTCACATCCAGCACGATCGCTGACTCGCCATTGACGCGCGACCATCCCTCGGCCTGACGAAAGGCGCGGCGCACCACTGCGACATCACCGAACTTGATACTTGTTCCATCGCGTGCCTTGATCGGCATGTTCACCAGATCATCCAGCGTTTCGATCACACCGGGTACCTTGACCAACAGGCGCCCGCCACCATCATCAATGGCCCCTGCCGTGACCAGCTGGTTGTTGCCGCTGACAAGGCTGGTGACAAGACCGGGATCAAGACCATAGGCCTCCATCGCCGCCGCATCGATCAGGATTTCCAGCACCTCTTCACGGTCGCCGCCAATCTCTACTTCGAGAACGCCGGGCAGGGCCTCTAACTTGTCTTTAAGATCACGTGCAGCCTGCACCATTTCTCGTTCTGATACGCTGCCATAGAGCGCCGCCGTCAGAACTGGAAACAATGACAGGCTGACCTCGACAACTTTTGGCTCATCGGCATCCGGCGGCAAATCCGGCTTGGCATCATCAACAGCCTTGCGCACATCAGCCAGCACCAGATCAATATCCTCACCGGCGGCAAATTCAAGCGAGACAGAACCATATCCCTCGGCAGCCACTGCCTTCATCACATCAAGTCCGGCGACTGTGCGCAGATGCTTTTCCAACGGCTTGATCAGCAGTCGCTCGGCATCATCCGGCGAGATACCCTCATAGCCGACCGAGACATACGCCACGGGAATGTCGACATCAGGACGCGCCTCTTTTGGAATCTGGATATAGGAAGCAATGCCGATTGCACTGAGCAACACAAATGTCATCAGCACCGCGCCTGTTCGCGAGAAGGCGGCGGCAATCAGCCCGTTCATGAAGCATCCCCAAGCTTGTGCGTGACCGGATCACCGGCCTCAACGAAAGCCTGTCCAACGGTCAACAAAATCATCCCGTCGGCAAGCCCCGACACATATACTTTTTCGGCACCTGATCGCACCATCTTGACCGGCAGCGAGCGGACAACACCATTGTCACTGATCTTCGCCGTCAACGACCCTTCACCCGTCACCGAGAGATGTGCAGGCGACATCGCAAAGGCCGGCACGGAACCAACGTCAATCGCTGCTTCGACTGTGACACCGGCACGAAGGCTGCCATCGTCATTTGGAACGGTAATCTCAACATCAAAAGTACGGGTCGATGGGTTGGTCTTGGAGGCAATTCTCGTGACTTCACCATTGCGCGTGCCTGCACCGGCAATATCTACGTCAACCATGTCACCAAGCGAAATCTGCGCGATGCTTGTTTGCGGTACGGCAACCACAACCGACAATTTGTCCATGCCAAGGATTGAGGCGGCAACACCGTCGCGCCGCAACCGTTCACCCACATCAACGTGAATTGTCTCAAGCCGTCCAGCTGCCGGGGCAAGAATGGTCGAATCATCAAGCTGTGAGAGCAGTACCGAAAGGTTCGATTTGGCGGTCTCAAGACGCGCCATGCTTTGTGAAACATTGACGTCTGCCTGGAAATTCTGCGCCACTTCAATCTTCGCCAGAGCGGCACGGGCATTTTCATAATCTGCCTTGCGCTGAACCTGCTCCAGCGGTGCGCTGAATTCCTGCTTTGCCAGCTTTTCAGAGATTTCAAGACGCTTTTCTGCAAGCTCCAAATTTGCCTTTGCCGCGGCCAGCTCTTCGGCCAGTGTGCCGCGTGACTGTTCGCGCGCTGCATTCAAGGCAGTCTGCGCGGCCTCAACCTCGGCGCGGGCCGCACTGATTCGGGCTGGCAGAGTGTCGGTATCAAGAACAACAAGCACATCGCCCGCTTCAATCTTTGCACCCTCTTTTGCCGGCACCTTGACGACCGTACCGTCAATCTTTGATGCAACGGTGATCTCGAATTCGGGTTCACTCACACCATTCGCCCGAATAACCCTGCGAATTGGTTCATTCAGAACCCGTACGGCCGAAACAATAAAGTCGCGGCCATCACCGGTTTGTGCCGCACTGCTTTCGGTTTGGGTGGTTTTGTCAGTGGCGTTTTCGGTGGTCAGGGTCTGCTCAGCAGCCGGATCATCAGCTGTGCGTGACGCAAAAAGATTGTCAGACAGCATCCAGCCGACAACGGACAACGCGACAACCGCGGCCCAGATGTATGAAGATTTGATTTTCATATTGATTATCAGCCATTCGTCAGGCTGCCTTTTTACATCAAGGCCAATTGGAGAGCCAACCGGTGGCCAGCTGCGTCATTCTGCCCCTATATAGGCTCGACATCCCGACTAAACAAGGTGTTAGATGGCCTAAACCCCGGCCTTCGCGTCCTCAAGAATCATCTGCGCCGCCTTGTGTGCCACCATGATTGTCGGGGCATTTGTGTTGGCCGAGGTGATATTTGGAAAGACCGAAGCATCACAGACCCGCAGCGCATCAATACCATGCACGCGCAACCGCCCATCCACCACAGATGTCTGTGGATCTGGCCCCATCCGACAGGTGCAGCATGGATGAAAGACTGTGCCGCACCGATTGCGGAAATCCTCAACAATCTCATCATCGGACATGCTGTCCAGCGACGTCAGCGGTGGCCCTGCAAGCAAGCCCTGAATGGCGGGGGTGTGCTGCATACGCTGGATCAGTCGCGCCATACGGATCACATCATCTATATCCTGCTGGGCAGAGAGATAATTTGGCATGATCATTGGCGCATCATCTGGATTGCCTGAGCGGATACTTACTTTTCCCCGGCTCGCCGGACGACAGCTGTTGAAGCTCAGAATAAAGCCGGAAAATTTATCCGGTTTGGTCAGCGCCCGCCGACCCTTGTAAAAGGATTGATAGCTCAACGGGTTGATATAAAGCTGGGTATCCGGCTCAGCCAGATGCGGCGCTGATTTGACCAGCCCGCCAAACTGGTTGACGCTGAGCGACAGCGGGCCTGTGCGCCGCAGCAGATATTCTGCCCCGGCCAGAATCCGCCCCGGCCATCTGCCAAGCACGTCATTCAATGTCGGTCGATTGGCCTTGTAAATATAATTCACCCCGAGATGGTCTTCCATGTGGCTTCCAACATTAGGCTGGTCAAGCACCACCGGCAAACCGGCACCCCTGATCACGTCCTGCGGCCCAACACCTGACAATTGCAACAGCTGTGGCGAATTCACCGCTCCGGCTGTCAGCAAAATCTCCCGCCGCGCCCGAAAGGTTTGGCTTTCGCCATTTTGCAAACATTCGACATGTGTGGCACGCCGGTTTTCAATGCCAATGCGCCGTACCGAAATGCCGGTAAGGACATGCAGATTGGTGCGGTTGCGCGCCGGATGCAAGAACGCCACCGCGCTTGAACAGCGCGTGCCAGCGCGCGTGGTGATGTAATAAGGTGCGGCGCAATGCCCCTCCAATGAGGGTGACGCCGAGGTCGGCATCTGCATCTGCTGGCACATTTCGACAAATTTGGCTTGCAGCGGGTGGTTGCTCTTGGTCGCATCGGTTACCGACAGGCGCGTCTCACCCGCGCGCGGCGCTTCTTCCTCACCCACCTTGGCGCGGTATTCAAAGCTGTTGAAGACCGGTTCAACGGATTGATAATCCCAACCCGGGTTGCCTGCCGCGGCCCAATCATCATAGTCCCTTGCGAGGCCACGATGATAGACAAGCGCGTTTATCGAGCTTGATCCACCAAGAACCTTGCCGCGCGGGTAGTACATGCGCCGATCGTTAAGGCCCGGTATCGGCTCGCATTCGAATTTCCAATTGACGCGTTTGTCATGGTAGGAAATTCCATAACCAATCGGCACCCGCACCCAGAAACGGCGGTCTGACGGGCCAGACTCAAGGACAAGAACACTATATTTACCCGATTCCGACAGCTTGTCGGCCAGGACACATCCTGCCGATCCGGCACCGATGATTATATAGTCAAAATCCAGCATCTGGATTACCACCCTCAACGAGGCAAACGGCTCCAGCCACCGGACGGGAACGCCTGCGCGCCGATATCTAAAGGCGAATTTTACTTTGCGGTCAATTCAGATTTTGCCAGCAACGGCAAAAACCCGGAAAAGGCCAAAAGAGTGACCTTACTGGATTGCCGCAGCTTGTGACTGTGCCTGCAACCGCCGACCGATATAAAGACCCGCCATCATCAGAATCAGGAACAAAACACCATCGTCTGGATTGAGCAGGACTGACGCAATCGCCGGTCCCGGGCACAAGCCTGCAAGCGCCCAGCCAACACCAAACAAGGCTGATCCCCAGATCAGCATCGGATCAAGATCACCGCGTGTTGGCAGATTGAATTTCTGTGCATAGATTGGCTGTCCCCGCCCAATGACGACACGATGGGCAATAAAATTCAACACAACGCCGCCACCCATAACAAAGGCAAGAGATGGGTCCCAGACACCGAAAAGGTCAAGAAACCCCGCAACTTTGGACGGGTTAAGCATACCGGAGAGCGCGAGACCGGCACCAAACATGATGCCTGCAGCAAGAATGGATAGAGATCTGATCATCTGCGCCTCACCTACAACACATGCCGGAGAATATAGACAGTAATGATGCCGGTCGAAACAAAGGTCCCCACCGCCACAAATGAACGCACAGACAATCGTGCCAAGCCGCAGATCCCGTGACCAGACGTACAGCCATTACCGACTGCGGCGCCGATCCCGACAAAGAATCCGGCAACCGGCACCATCCAGCCACTGGCAACCGGGGTAATTTCGATTGGCGCGCCCTGAATTCCCCAGACAACAAATGGCCCGATAACGGTCCCGGCGATAAACAACCACCGCCATGATTTGTCATCTTCAGCTGGTTTGTTATTGGAACCGACAGAGGTCAACAACCCGCCGAGAACACCACTGACTCCCATGACCCGGCCATTGATCGCCATCAACATGGCGGCCGCCAGACCAATCATACAGCCACCGACAAATGACGCTATCGGTGTGAAGCCTGCCCAATCTATTTCCATAATCATTACCTCAGAAACCTGAAATCAATCGACAATTGACGGTAGCGTCCGTTCAGACCCCACCATGCGCCTTTGACCATTCGCGAGGATTATTCAAAAAATCCTCTACCTTGGAAAGGGTGTCCGCATCAAAGCGCGCCGATGCCTTGCATTCGGCGAGAACGTCCCACCATGTAGCCAGATAATGCAAATTGATGCCCTCAGCCGCAAGCTTCTCTGGCGTGTCCTTGAAAATGTCGTAATAGAAAATGACGAAGGTATGCGCCACCTCGGCACCGGCGGTGCGCAGCGCTTCGACAAAATTCAATTTGCTGCCACCATCGGTTGTCAAATCCTCGACCAGCAACACCCTTTGCCCTTCGGTGATGTCACCCTCGATCCGGGCGTCACGGCCAAAGCCCTTTGGCTTCTTGCGCACATATTGCATCGGAAGGCCAGTGCGCTCGGCAAGCCACGCGGCAAAGGGAATGCCTGCAGTCTCGCCACCAGCAAGTGCATCAAGGCTTTCATGCCCGACATCATGCATGATGACTGTCGCCCCGTAATCCATCATTGCCGCGCGCATCCGTGGAAAGGAAATGATCTTACGGCAGTCAATATATACCGGGCTCATCATGCCAGATGTCAGTTTGAACGGGTCATCGGCGCGAAAAAGCACCGCATCAATCTCAAGCAGCATACGTGCCACCGAACGGGCGATGGCTTGCTTGTCGTAGGTATGGATAGAAGTCACGTGGCTTGCTCCGAATGACGAAACTGATTGCCGATAGGCACTGAAGAAAGTGGCGTCAGCATATTATGCTTTTGCCTGAATGTCATCTGGAACCAGATTTGACAGAGTTTTGATCCGCGGGCGTTATGATGCGCGGGCCGCACGTTTGCGTTCATGCGGATCAAGATACATCTTGCGCAACCGCAGATTTTGCGGTGTCACCTCAACGAGTTCATCTTCATTGATATAAGCCATCATCTGTTCAAGAGACATCTGGCGGGCCGGAACCAGCCGCACCGCCTCATCACTTCCTGATGCCCGCACATTGGTCAGCTGTTTGCCTTTGAGAACATTGATCTCAAGATCATTGTTGCGGTTATGTTCGCCAACAATCATGCCCTGATAAACAGCTGTTTGCGGGTTCACGAACATGATGCCGCGATCCTGCAAATTGAACAGCGCATAGGCCACTGCTGTGCCGGACTCGGTTGAGATGAGCGCGCCATTGCGCCGCCCCTCGATGCTGCCTTTATATGGAGCATATTCATGAAACACCCGGTTGAGAACACCGGTGCCACGCGTCTGGGTCAAGAACCGGCTCTGATAGCCAATCAACCCCCGCGAAGGTGCAAGAAAGACGATCCGCGTCTTGCCAGCTCCAGCCGCGCGCATATCCTGCATTTCGCCTTTCCGACGATTCAAGCTGTCGACAACGGTGCTGACAAATTCATCATCAACATCGATCGTGACTTCCTCGACCGGTTCGGTGCGATTGCCCGCTTCGTCACTTTGGAACAGAACGCGCGGACGCGACACTGTCATCTCGAATCCCTCGCGCCGCATCTGTTCGATCAGAACGCCAAGCTGCAGCTCGCCGCGCCCGCCAATTTCAAAGGCGTCCTTTGACGCGCTCTCGGCAAAGGTGATGGCAACATTGGTTTCCGCCTCGGCCAGCAAACGCTCACGGATCACTGTTGACGTGACCTTCTTGCCCTCACGCCCGGCCAGCGGCGAGTCATTGACGGTGATGGTCACGGACATGGTTGGCGGATCAATCGGAGTCGATGCCAGAGGCTGGGTGATTTCTGCCGCACCGATGGTGTCAGAGACCGATGCTTTGACAAGTCCGGCAACGCAAATGATGTCACCGGCGCTGACGGTGTCGACAGGAACACGTTGTGTGCCTTCAAAGCGCAACAGCTTTGTCAATCGGCCTGTCTCTACCACGTCACCATTAAGGTTCAACGCACGAACATTGGTGTTGACCTGTGCGCTTCCCTGAATCACCCGGCCCGTCAGACACCGACCAAGATATGGATCAGAGTCTAGCAATGTGGCAAGCATCGCAAAAGGCTTGGTGGCATCGACATCCGGTTTTGGTACATGCGCCAGAATACGGTCGAGCAGAGGGTTCAGATTGACGCGTTCATCGCCAAGATCCTCAACGCACCACCCGTCACGGCCTGACGCGTAGAGGATCGGGAAATCAAGCTGTTCATCATTGGCATCAAGCGCGACAAACAGATCAAAAACCTCGTCAACCACCGCTTCGGGACGGCTGTCGCTTCGGTCGATCTTGTTGATGATCACAATCGGGCGCAGCCCCTGTCCAAGCGCCTTGCCAAGCACAAATTTTGTTTGCGGCATCGGCCCTTCAGCCGCATCGGTCAGCAAAATGACGCCATCCGCCATATCGAGAACACGCTCAACCTCACCGCCAAAATCGGCATGGCCGGGCGTGTCGATGATATTAATCCGCACATTCTTCCACTGTATCGAGGTCGGTTTGGCCAGAATGGTAATGCCGCGCTCTCGTTCCAGATCGCCCGAATCCATGACGCGTTCATCGACCTGCTGGTTTTCACGAAACGTGCCTGACTGCTTCATAATGCTGTCGATCAATGTTGTCTTGCCATGATCAACATGGGCAATAATCGCAATGTTGCGCAATTCTTCTGTCATCATCGTGTCTCGCGTAAAAAATATCAGTTCGGACATGTCTGATCAGACGTTTTTCGTCTATTTGTCCGGGGCAGATCGCCGTCTGCGCCGCATTCCTACTGGCAAACGAACCGGAGGGAAAGCTTTAAATTGCATTACCGGTGACAACGCCTTCAATCAGTGCACCGAAAAATGATGTGGGCGCAAATCACATACCGGCATTCAGGCGAGAATGGGCAGCCGCCCTAATTGCCGGCATGTCGATATGGCCTATGATGTTTTTTCGACAAACAGCCAGCGAAACAGCATAACCGCGACGACGGCAGCAGCGAGCTGTGCGAGAATGAACGCTGGGGCATGCGCCGGAAAAATGCCGGAGAAACTGTCGGTGAAAGAACGGGCGATTGTCACCGCCGGATTGGCAAAGCTGGTTGAAGACGTGAACCAATAGGCAGCGGTTATATACAGCCCGACCATCATCGCCACGGCATCAGGGCGCCAGCGCACACAGCCAAAAATCGTCAACAGCAGGCCAAAGGTGGCAACAAATTCAGAGCCCCACTGGGCCATGCCACTGCGTAGATTGGTCGATTGCTGAAGGAGCGGCATTTCAAACATGAAATGCGCCAGCATGGCCCCACAAAGGCCACCGGCGATCTGGGCCAGCACATAGAACAATGCCTGTCGTGCCGGAATCTGCCCTTGCAGACAGAACGCAAGGCTGACCGCCGGATTGAAATGTGCACCGGACATGGGGCCAAAGATGGTGATCAGAACGACAAGAATGGCACCAGTCGGAATGGTATTACCGAGCAACGCAATGGCGACATTTCCATCGGCAAGACGTTCGGCCATGATTCCCGATCCAATAACTGTGGCCAAAAGGAACAATGTGCCAAGCCATTCACAAAAAAGGCGGCGGGACAGGCTTGTTTCCATCACGGCAATTCTCCAATCGCGGCCACAGCCCGCTGCATGTCTGCCGGATCGGAAATCTCAAGATCCAAAAGCTTCTCAATGCGACTGGACATCTGATCATAGGTAATCTGGAACGCGGCGGCAATTGCCTCATCCGTTCCGGTGACGCCTGCCGGATCAGCCACCCCCCAATGCGCGGTAATAGGCTGGCCGGGCCATATCGGACAGACCTCGCCAGCCGCATTATCGCAAACGGTGATGATGATATTCATCTGTTCTGCATCCGCAGTGGCAAATTCATCCCAGCTTTTGGAGCGTGCAAATTCAATATCAATGCCGTGGCGTTGCAGAACTGCCAGGGCAAAGGGGTTCGGTTTGCCGGTAGGGATTGATCCAGCTGAAAACGCACGATAGCGTGATCCGCCATGATGTCTTAATATACCCTCGGCGATGAGCGAACGCGCCGAATTTCCGGTACACAGAAACAATACATTGGTCATAGACGCCATATTCTCATCACCCTCATTTGTCCCAACAGACCCCAGCAGATTACCATCATGTCAAAAATGTTAAAGAAACGGGATTTGCCATCCAAGATATGTGTCACCTGCGGACGGCCTTTTGCGTGGCGCAAAAAATGGGCCCGTGACTGGGAGCAGGTGAAATACTGCTCAAAGGCATGTGCCGGTGCGAAACAAACCGCATCGCAGGACAAAGCCTCCTGACAGGAAAGACGCCAAACACTGCCATGACCTGTCACCCACCGCGTCACACAATCTTTGGTGTCATCCACCATACTTTTCAGCCATCATCGTGACCGCTGCCTCGACATCAGCCTTTTCGATAATTTCACCAACAAGACCATTCTGCAAATTCTCACCAACGCCAATCTCGTCAATCATCACACCAAAATCATCACTTCCAAAAAGATGCACCGGCACCCAGGCAAACAAAACCTCGTGACCGGATGGGCATTCACGCATCACCTCATCGACCAGAGCTTCCGGCGTTTCAAAGTCGATTGTTACGCCAAGCGCAACATAAAATCGGCTCCGCTTTCGTCCGGCAACGTCTATTTCAACGTCCATCGTGATCACCACATTGCGGGCCCCTGTGGCATCAACATAGCCGGCAAGTCGGCCTTTATAATCCGACATGATTACTGGCAGGGGAACAAAATGGGCACTCTCATCCTGTAGCGTCTCGGGGGGCGTTTCAGATTGCATGTGGTATCACTGTCTATCGCTGGTGGGGAGGGACATGGCCTTATGCGGACCAAGTGCGGCGATGCTATTGTCTATGTGGTGCCAAGGCAAGATGACAAAGACCATAGCATGGTGGGGCAAGGTGACTGCAAAACAACATACCTTGTATCTAATCGGAATCCGAAGGTGCCTTTAACGCATAACCGCTGCCCCGAACAGTGCGGATAAGGTCGCTATACACGGTTCCATTTTTAGAAGGTTGGTTGATCGCCTTGCGAAGGCGGCTCATATGCACATCGACGGTGCGCTCCTCGACATAGACATTGTGCCCCCAGACAAGATCAAGCAATTGTGCCCGACTGAGAACACGGCCCGGCCGTTCCATCAAAATTGCCAGCAATCGGCATTCCTTTGGGCCAAGCGCAACCGGCTGGCCGGCGCGGGTGATTTCCATCGTTGTCTGGTTCAACACCAGATCATGGAATTCCAGAACATCATCGATCAAAGCCGGTCTTGACCGGCGCAACAGCGCCTTGACCCGGCTCACCAGCTCGCGTGGTGAAAATGGTTTGGAGATATAGTCATCCGCGCCGATGTCCAGACCAAGGGTGCGATCACACTCATCACCTCTTGCGCTCAGCAGAATAACCGGAAGATGACGTGTCTCGGGACGGCTCCGCAAGGTTCGGCAAAGTTCAATGCCGGATATATGCGGCATCATCCAGTCAAGGATCGCCAGATCAGGATGGCTGTCTTCGATAATGTCCAGCGCCTGCTGGCCGTCCTCGGCGCGGATCACCTCATAACCTGCCTTACCGAGGTTGAAAGACAGCAACTCCAGTTGATTTGGTTCGTCATCAGCTATGAGAATTTTAATCGCCAAATTCAAACTCCCGCGTCACAAACTCCCGCGCCACAAACTCCCGCGTCAGGCGCGTGTCTCAAAACCCATAAGTGCCACAGTTTTGTTAAAGTTTTATTTCACTATTCCTGCATCATTCCCGATATCACCGGCAGCTCAACAGCAAAGCAGTTTGTTCCATCCGTCTCGCTCGTGATTATCAGCTTGCCGCGATGACGATTGACGATGTGTTTAACGATGGCAAGGCCAAGACCAGTGCCCCCGATTTGACGTGATCGTGCCTTGTCGACACGATAAAAACGTTCAGTCAAACGGTTGATATGCTTTTCGCGAATGACGTCACCCTTATTGATCACCGAAGCGATCAGGCTGTTCTGTGCCGAGGCATCAACCCTGACCGTAATGATGCTGTCATTATAACCATATTTTATCGCGTTCTCGATCAGGTTATGGAACACCTCGTTGATCTCATCCCGGTGACCGAACATCAAAGCAACAGACGCCGGGTCGGGGCGATGGTCATCGAGCGCGATCTGCATGCCTTTGCGTGCCGCGCGTTCCTCGAGCGTATCGATGACCTCGCGCATAACGCCTATAACCGGCACCGTTTCCGTTGGGTAGATATGCTCATCTACCTCGACACGCGACAGTGACAGAAGATCATCGATCAGCCGTGACATGCGCTTGGCTTCTTCATCCATTATCCGCAGAAACCGGATTTGGGTCTCTCTGTCCTCAACGTCATTACTCAGGATCGTCTCAATGAAACCGGCAAGGCTGGTCAGCGGAGACCTTAATTCATGACTGACATTTGCCACAAAATCGCGGCGTACTTTTTCAAGATTGCGCTGCAAGGTCATGTCCATCAACAACACCGCAATGTGCCCGTCACTCAATTTTTTGACGCGCACTTTGAATGCACGTGGCACCACAGATTCCGGCTGAAAGGTGAACTCCTGATCGTCATCGCCAACAGGTTCATCACGCTCAAATATGTCACTCACATGCTTGCCAACAAGGCCCTCACCCAGAAATCTGACAGCGACACTGTTGGCCGAGGACACCACGCCATTCGCATCAGCCACAAGCAGTCCGTCATCCAGCAAACGGCCGATCTCGGATGCGGAGATCGGGCTTTCTGCAGTCATGGTTTTCGGTTTTTGATCCGTGGTCAAATTAGGTCAATCCCCCTCGATAACCGGCACCAGAGAGGCGCTTTGCGCAAGCTGGGCAAAGCGGCGGCGCGAATGATCATCCAACAATCTGCGCCCCGCATCGGCCACCTGCAGGGTCAGCACATTGCCGTCATTGGTCATGCGCAGATATTCAAGGCAACTGGATGTGCCCCCCGAAAACATCAGGGCAAACCGCAAACCAAGGCCGATGGTGGTGGCCTCGGCACGCCGATTGCGTCCAAGGATGAAGCCAAGTTCGGGTGGCCGCGATTTGTTCATTTTACGCCCGACATAGCGGTGATAGATGACTGTTGCCAGCCAGATACGTTCTTTATGGGTGATGCAATTTACCGGCAGTCCCAGCACACGCCGCGCGCCAAGATCCCCGCGAATATCCTCATGCTCATTCCAGCACAGATCAGAGAGCATGCACGCCGCATATAGCAGGCGTTCAAATTTTTGCTGCTCGGCATCGGCATCTATGCGCGCTCTTTCTTCATCCACCTTATGCAAGGGGCGCAAGAGATTGAACAGCGAGCGCGGCACATTGGCGAATCTGTGGCTGGCATGGGAAATTTCAGAACACACCGCCTGCAGAAAATCTGCTTTTTCGGCATCGTTAAACTGGGTTTCAGCAAGAACGCCATCGCGAATACTTGTGCCGCTGATGAAAATCTTCTCAACAGCAGAATGACGCAAAAGGCATTTCATGATGCGGGCGGCGCAGGGCATGTTTTGCTGGCGACCGATCGGCACCCCGGTCATGTCCGGCAGATTACGGGTGAAAGCAGAGAGCATATGTCCAGCCGTTGCCGCCGGAATATTTAGTCCATGTAACACCGCCAGCGGATATCCCGATTGTTCGATATAGGCAGAGCCAAGCGCACGAAACGACCCGCCAACACCGTATAGGCGACCGGGATGATCGATTTTCATCCATGGCGTGGTCGAAAAGGCGGCGTCAATCTCTGCCTCCTCTATCTCGGACAGATGGCCAAAATCAAAGCTGACAGAATGTTTCACCACGCCTTTGGAAATGGCCACCACCTCCAGACTGCCGCCACCCAAATCAGCGACAAGGCCACTCATGTCCGGCACATTCAGCGTTATTCCGCGCGAAACATAATGTGCCTCTTCCTGCTTGAGAGCACCATGATCTTGTGACCAAGGATGGCCTCGGCAGGCTCGGTAAATTCTGCTGCATTGCTGGCGCGGCGTACCGCGGCTGTCGCCACCGGAAAGGCTTTGATCACGCCCATGGACTGCATAAGACCGGCGAAGCGGGACAGTGTCGCCAATGCCACTTCAATACGATCCTTGCGCAAGATGCCATCAGGTCCAAGACCCTCGCCAAGCCGACAATTTGACCGCTCATTAAACAGCGGAAACGGATAGCGTCCCTGCGATATATAAATCACCAGCCGGATCGAGTTTGATCCGATGTCGATAACCGCCATCGGCGCGCCGGTAAAGGTGCGCGCGGTCACACCGCCTGCAAGTGACGGCACAGGTGAGGGCATAATCGGCGATGTCATGCCTCCTCCTTGGCAAGGCTGCCGGCACCAGACAGGCTTGGGTTCGACATGAAATAATCATGTGCAGAAAAGCTGTCTGCATCACTTTCCATATGCTGGTAACTGCCATCTGGCAGTAATAGCCAGCAATTTCTCTCATCTCGAAGCAGGGCCGGAAGAATTTGCTTGATAACCTGTTTACGAACCGTTGGATTTTCCAGCTGCACAAACATCTCGACACGGCGCAACAAATTGCGCGGCATCAAATCAGCCGACGCCAGAAATACCAGATTTTTCGGCGAGCCAAGCTTGCCGCCATTGGCAAAGGCATAGATGCGGCCATGCTCAAGAAAGCGCCCAATCAACGAGCGAACAGTGATATTTTCCGACAGGCCGGTGATACCCGGGCGAAGACAACATATGCCACGGACAATGATTTCAATCCTAACCCCGGCCTGTGATGCTTCATAAAGCTTGTCGATCAGGCGGCGGTCCACCAGCGCATTGCATTTGATCCAGATTCCGGACGGCTCACCCTTTTGGCTGGCATCAATTTCCTTGTCGATCATCTCGCACAGGCGCGGCATCGATTGATGCGGCGAGATAAAACTCTTCTTCAATTTTTCCGGTTGCACATGACTGGTCAGATATTTGAACACTTCATAGACGTCACGGCCAACATCCTTGTCCGAGGTGAAATAGGAAAGGTCGGTGTAAATCCGGGCAGTGACCGGATGGTAATTACCTGTACCAAGATGCGTATAGGTGACCAATTTTCCAGCCTCGCGCCGGACCACGGCCGACATCTTTGCATGAATTTTCAGATCGGTCAGGCCATAGGCGATATGCACCCCGGCCCGCTCCAGATTACGCGCCAGAAGGATGTTGTTTTTTTCATCAAACCGGGCCTTCAATTCGATCACAGCGGTCACTGTTTTACCGCTCTCGGCAGCTTCGATCAGCGCACTCACAATCGGCGAATCAACCGGTGTTCGATACAGCGTCTGGCGGATCGCCAATACATCTGGATCACGCGCCGCCTGTTGCAGGAATCGCACGACAGCCTCAAAGCTCTCAAAGGGGTGATGGACGATAATGTCCTTATTGCGAATTGCCGCAAAACAATCACCACCAAAATCGCTGATGCGCTGTGGGAAGCGCGGGTTAAAAGTTGGATAGAGCAGGCGTTTTGGCATAAACGCCATAAGTTCAGCAAAATTATTCACCGACACAGGGCCGGTTGAAGCAAAACATTTTTCCGGTTCAATCGACATCGCGCGGCATAGAAGATCAAGCGTTGCATGCGGGGCGTCCGAGGTCAAAGTCAGCAAGACAACACTTCCGCGCTTGCGCGCACGAAGAGCAGTTTCAAATTCGTGGATCAGATCATTCGCCTCATCGTCAATCTCAATTTCCGAGTCGCGGATGATGCTGAATACCGATGCAGATTTAAGATTATGCTTGGGGTAAATCTTGTTGATGAAGGCGCCAATCACCGCCTCTACCAAAACAAACCGAAGGCTGTCGCCCGGCAATTTGACAAAGCGACCCAGATTTTCCGGTAACAGGATCACGCCATGCACAGGCTTTGTGCTGGCATCCACCATCTCAAATATCATCCCCTTGCCCTGATTGTGGAAGAAGGGAAAAGGATGCGCCGGATCAAGAATTGTCGGCGTCAACAATGGCAGAATGTTTGTAAAGAAATAATCTTCCAGCCATTCCAGATCATCAGAGGCAGATGGAACCCTATCCATGATCTGAATATCTTCACTGGCAAATTCAGTGATCAGCGTTGCCAGCAACCGGTCCTGTTTTTGCATCAAACGCCGGCTACGCTGATGCAGCAAATCAAGCAGGGATTCGATTTCCGTGTCATCAACCGGCACCCGATGCACGCCGCGCTGACGAAGTTGCCGCAAGCCCGCAATGCGAACCATGAAAAATTCATGCAGATTATCTGCCGAAATTGATACAAACCGCAGGCGTTCAGCCAACGGCAGCGACACATCTTCAGCCAGCGCCAGAACCCGCTCATTAAAGGCAAGCCAGCTCAGCTCTCTGTTAAAATAAAGCGGATCACCCTCATCTGCAGACAGAATTGGATCGGTGATACCGGAAAAGGCCATGTCATTTGCCATAACGTTGTTATCCTAACCAGCCGTGTCTCACCACAACACCAAGACCATAGCCACAGGCCTGCGCGGCGATACCATAGCAGTAGCAGAAACCTCTATCCAATATAATGGCAGATCAATGTGACAGCGATATGAAAAATACTACGGCTGAATTCTGGATTATTTCTGCGTAAGCCTCATATATCAGATATAGAGAATGTCAGAGTGATCGGGGAGGTCACGATCATGCGTTTGTTTCAGGATATGCTGTCCAATCTTGTTCGGGGAACCATGAGCCTGTCGGCGCTTGGCCGCAAACATGTATCCGATCTCAGCTCAGATCCCGAAAAGGCGATGCAAGCCGTGCTTATGGCAACGGGTGAGGTTTCCTCCCTCGTCTATGCAGAAAATCTGCTGACCATAATTGAAGACCTTGACGATGATGGGTTTGCGGCACTTTTCACGACCGTTTTAAGCGGTCATGACATTGATGCCGAAGCGCTGACCAAAGCGGCAAAGGACTATACAATACAGCCGTCAGATGCAGGGCTGAAGGCCATAGCCAACATCGCAGAGCCGGGCTGGATTGAGCTGTTCCGCCGACTAAACGCCACCACCAACGGCACGGTGCGACTGGTCAGATTGCGTGAAAGATTACTCAAGTTAATTCGACAAAAGCCCGAAGTTGCACGCATTGATGTGGGGCTGGTCGGCCTTTTGCGCAACTGGTTCAACCCGGGCTTTTTGGTTCTGGAACCGATCGACTGGTCCACACCGGCAAACATTCTGGAAAAAATCATTGCCTATGAGGCAGTCCATGAAATCACCTCTTGGGATGATCTTCGCGCCCGCCTCGCGCCGGAAGACCGGCGTTGTTTTGCCTTTTTCCATCCGGCCATGCCGGACGAGCCGCTTATTTTCGTTGAGGTGGCCTTAACCACCGAAATTCCCCGCCGCATTGATGATGTGCTGGCACTGCAGCGTGATGCAAGCAAGGCCAATGGGGCAACAACGGCGGTATTCTATTCGATTTCCAACTGTCAAAACGGGCTGGCGGGCATTTCCTTTGGCAATTTCCTGATCAAGCGGGTGGCGCGCCACCTGCGCAGCGAGCTGCCCAATCTGACGCGTTTTGTCACGCTGTCGCCAGTTCCGGGCCTGATGAAATGGCTTGCCGTGAATCACCCCGACATCAACAAGATTTTCGCCGGGGCAGACAGGGCGTTCTGGCAACAGGAAGCATCCGAACATGAGGCAGATTTCATTCGTGCCGCACTGCAATATCTGACCAAATCAGATCGCGCTGACGGATTGCCAAATGATCCGGTAGCCCGGTTTCATCTTGGCAATGGTGCCTTTTTGGAACAGCTCAATTTTGGCGGTGACCGCTCGGCCAAAGGCGTGGCACAAGCCGGTGGCCTGATGGTCAATTATCTCTATGATCTGGATGTCGTTGAGAAAAACCATGAGGAATTCAACAAGACAAAAACCGTCCCGGTTTCACCTGCTGTCCGGGCGATGATGAAGGCCCGATAGTCGCAAGACGGAATATTCAGCCAGCCTTGCCTCAGCGGTCCTGCCATTCGGCGGGGCGTTTCTCGAGAAAGGCGGAAATGCCCTCTTCGGCGTCATGTGCCAGCATGTTGTTTACCATCACCTCGGCGGCAAATTCATAGGCATTCCCAAGTGACATTTCGGCTTGCCGATAAAAGGCCGGCTTGCCATAGGCAACAGTCGCCGTTGATTTGGCCGCTATCTTGCGGGCCAGCTCCATTACGGCGGTGCGAAGATCATCCGGTGCGACACAGCGGTTGATCAGGCCAATTTCCGCTGCCCGTTCTGCCGCGCACATCTCGCCAGTCAACAACATCTCCATCGCATGTTTTGGCGCGACATTGCGTGACAGGGCGACCATCGGTGTCGAACAGAACAGACCTATATTCACTCCGGGCGTGGCAAATTGCGCGGTGTTGGCCGCAATCGCAAGATCACAGCTTGCCACCAGCTGGCAACCAGCGGCGGTGGCAGTGGCATGCACTTCGGCAATGATCGGCTTTGGATGTTCCGGAATTGATTTCATCAGAGCCGAACACCGTGCCAACACACGGCTGAAATAGGCGCGTCCCCGATCAGCCTGATTATCCGGATGGGCGCGCGCCGCCGTCATTTCCTTCAAATCATGCCCGGCACAAAACGCCGGTCCATTTGCCGCCAGCACAATCACCCTGACCTGTGGGTCCTCACGCGCCGCGTCAAGCGCCGCCGCGAGCGCTGCCATCATCGCTTCGGAAAGCGCGTTGCGAGACGCCGGTTGGTTCAGAACCAGTCGCAAAATACCGGCATCATCCATCTGCCGCTCGACCAAATTCTCCACCGATGCACTGGATGATGTTTTGCTGTCTGTCATTCCTGCCTCACGCCTGATTTATAACAGGCTACCCACAACGCCATGGCCTGCGCAAGACCGGCTTTAGTCGTCTTCAGTCATCCAGCTTGTCTGGTCGGCCTTTTCACGAAACGGGTTTGGCAGATCGGCATTGGCCCGAAAATAAACAAGTTCGGCAATGCCAGTGACGTAATCGCCAACACGCTCAAAATTTTTGGCGATGAACAACAAATGCGCCGTTGCCACTGCGTCTTCTGGATGATCTTGCAAATGGGCAACCAGTTCGCGGTGAATTTCAGTGTGAAGTTCATCGACTTTCACATCCGAGTCACGGATTTTCATTGCCATTTTGACGTCGACATCCTCATAGACCTTGACAACATCTGCCGCCATTCCGGCAACGATGGTCCCCAGCGCGACAAGACGTTCAAGCGGCAAATTGCCGGTATCGCTGGCGACAATGGCTTTCGCACGGTTGGCCGTATTACGGGCATAGTCGCCCATGCGTTCATAGATGCTGGCGGCCTTCTGCGCGGCCAAAACATGGCGCAGATCGTCTGCTTGCGGCGCACGAAGGGCAAGAATTTCAACCGATTTTTCGGCGATATCAAGCTCCAGATAATCCAGCTTTTCGTCACGCTTGATAAGCTTGTCGACCTTATCCAACTGAAAATCGAACAATGCCTTTACCGCTGATTTGAGCTGTCGTGCGGCCAGTCCACCAAGATCCGAAAGCCGGGCGTCAAGGTCGTCCAGCTCGGCTGTGAAGGCGCTGCTTGTGTGGTCCATATCTTTCATTATAGCCTCGCAATATTGGTTGGCTGGCCGATCACCCAAAGCGACCAGTGATATAATTTCGTGTCATCTCGTGCTGCGGCGCGGTGAACACCTTGTTCGTCTCGCCCACTTCAACCAGACGTCCAAGGTGAAAATAAGCCGTGCGGTGCGACACCCGCGCCGCCTGCTGCATCGAATGGGTTACAATAACAATGGTGAATTCATCACTCAATTCACGGATGAGTTCTTCAATTCTTGCTGTGGCGATCGGATCAAGCGCCGAACACGGCTCATCCATCAGGATCACTTCCGGGCTTACCGCAATGGCACGGGCGATACACAGGCGCTGCTGCTGGCCACCGGACAGGCCGGTGCCAGGCTGTGTCAATCGATCCTTCACCTCGGCCCACAAACCTGCTTTTTCAAGCGACTCTTCAACAATGCCCTCAAGATGTGCCCGGTCTCTTGCCAGCCCATGAATGCGCGGTCCATAGGCGACATTGTCAAAGATCGATTTCGGGAAAGGATTTGGCTTCTGGAACACCATTCCAACCTTGGCGCGCAAAGGCACAACATCGATATGGGGCGCATAGATATCTTCGCCATCAAGCTTGATATCGCCCTCAACCCGGCAAATGTCGATGGTGTCGTTCATCCTGTTCAGACATCGCAAGAAAGTCGATTTGCCACAGCCGGACGGCCCGATAAAGGCAATGACCTGTCGTTTCGCGATATCGATCGACACATCATCGATCGCGCATTTATCGCCATAAAAGACCTTTACATTTCTGGCCGTGATACGGGGGTTTTCGGCGTAAATATCACCCACTGTCCGGTCTGGCATGTTGGTGATCTGAAGGTCCTGTCGGCTTGCTGTTACACTCATGTCATAATCTTTCTGTTTGCCATCCGGTCTACCAGCGGCGTTCGAGCTTGCTTCTGATCAGGATCGCCACGGCATTCATGCTGATCAAAAACAACAGTAATATAATAATTGCGGCGCTGGTCTTTTGGATAAACATCCGCTCGGCAAAATCTGCCCACATGAAAATCTGAACGGGCAGCACGGTTCCGGGATCGGTCACACTGCCGGGCACATCAACAATAAAGGCGACCATACCGATCATCAATAAAGGCGCCGTCTCGCCGAGTGCCTGTGCCATCCCGATGATAGTGCCGGTCAACATGCCCGGCATCGCCAAGGGAATAACATGGTGAAAGATTGTCTGCATTTTTGACGCGCCAACACCAAGCGCCGCATCACGAACGCTTGGCGGCACAGCGCGGATTGCCGCGCGCGATGAAATGATGATCGTTGGCAAGGTCATCAATGACAGCACCACACCACCAATCAACGGAATGGAGCGCGGCATGCCAAAAATCCCGATGAAAATGGCCAGACCCAAAATACCAAACACCACCGACGGCACTGCCGCAAGATTGTTGATATTGATCTCGATGAGTTCGGTGATTTTGTTTTTCGGGGCAAATTCCTCGAGATAGATCGCGGTGGCAACACCAATCGGGAAGGCCAGAACAAGACAGACAGACAATGTCAGAATTGAGCCAACCAGCGCCCCCATGATTCCCGCCATTTCGGCGTTTCGTGAGGCGCTGCCAAAGATCAGATAATCACTGAATTCATAGCTGATCCGCCCTTGCGCCTGAAGAACGTCGATATAGGCGATCATCTGGTCATCGATGCGCCGTTCGGCCTGCGGTGTCTCGCGCGAGATATACCCCCGCAGGAAGGAGTCGACATCATCATCAACAGCAAAGGTGATAGATTGGCGGGTGCCAAGAATATCAGGATTCGCCAGCACCGCCTTGCGCAAACGCTGTTCAGCGCCAACCGAGACGATCTTGCCGGCGGCACGTTTTTGTGAACGCCCCGATGCGCCAACGGTTTCATAAAGCGCCTCGCGGATCACACCGCGCGCGTCACCATCATAGAGAGACTGCACAGAAAGATCGCCTGCCGGATCAAGGCGCCCACGATCAAGCTGCACCTCCAACGTCACATAATATTGGAAGAATCCGGGAATGCCTTTTGAAAAAATGGACGCAAAAAGAATCACCAGAAAGGCCAGCGCGATACCAATCGCCAGCCGTCCAAAGAATTTGAACCGCCGTTCGCTTGCACGGCGAGAGGCGAGGCCTCTCTCGACAATGGCGGCGGCATCGCGGGGGCGAAGCCGGGTGTTGTTATGATTACTCATATTGCTCTCGGTATTTCTTTACCACCTGAAGCGCGAACAAATTCAAAGCAAGGGTGATAACAATCAAGGTCAGGGCAAGCGCGAATGCCGACAGGGTCTTGGCAGATTCAAACTCCTGATCGCCCACAAGGATCGTCACGATCTGCGCGGTGACAGTGGTAACCGCATCGAGCGGGTTAAGCGACAGATTGGCGGCAAGTCCTGCGGCCATGACCACGATCATCGTCTCACCCACGGCCCGCGACACCGCCAGAAGAATACTTGCCACCACGCCGGGAAGTGCCGCCGGAAGCACAATTTGGCGCACCGTCTCGCCTTGTGTGCTGCCAAGACCATAAGCGGCATCACGAAGCGCCTGCGGGACCGCATTAATCACATCATCCGACAGGGATGACACAAAAGGAATGATCATGATCCCCATGACCAGACCGGCTGCAAGCGCTGATTCCGAAGCAACATCCAAACCAAGCGAAAGGCCCGTGGATCTGACGAAGGGAGCAACGGTGAGTGCGGCAAAGAATCCATAGACGACTGTCGGCACACCGGCCAGCAATTCCATCAACGGCTTGACGGTGGCGCGCACACGCGGCGAGGCATATTCCGACAGGTAAATGGCGCTGAGCAACCCAACGGGCACGGATACCGACAGCGCCACAACCGAAATCAGTAATGTTCCGGCAAACAACGGCACCGATCCATATGTGGCAAGCCCCATCTGGCCTGAACCTGCGCGCTCTGCGCCCTCAAATTGTGGGTTCCATGTCAGACCAAACAGAAATTCGCTAACCGGAACAAGCGCAAAGAAACGCAGTGACTCGAACAAAACCGAAAAGACAATGCCCACAGTTGTCAGGATGGCAACAACAGAACTGGTCGCCAGAACCGCAAGAACAATTCGCTCGACTGCATTGCGGGAGCGGAAGTCAGGATTGATTTTCCGGTACCCGTAAAACCCACACAAAAGTGACAATGACGGCACCGAAATTGTCGCCAGCATCCGCGATGTTTGCTGCCATGAAATCCAGGCGGCGGCGGCATCATTGACCCACGCCGGTTGATCGCCAAAATTGACACCATCAACAACATTGGCAATTTGCGCCATGACAATGACTTCATTGAAGTCATCACTGGCACGAAGGGTGTCCGGAATGAATTCTGCGGCGAGAGATTGAAATACAATATCGTCACCAATGGCCAGAACCGTCAGAACAGCTGAAGCAGGAAGGATCGCCAGAAGCGCCGCGAAAAAACCATAATAATGGGGGCGTGAATGCAACTGCCGGTCGCTGGCAAAACGCAACCGCGCTGCCGCACGCTGGCCAACAAAGAAATAGGCAAGGCCAATGATCAAGACGATCATGAAAAGGTTAAATGTGGCCAAATCCAGCCCCCAAAAAAAAGACATTTTGAGAGCCGGCGGCATGCCGGCTCCCAAACCATTTATTCCGTCTACTTCAACATATCCGCTGTCAGCACCGGCAATTCTTTCATTGCCTTGGCGTAGCTTGCGCGCTCGGCATCCGGCATCGGGATCATTCCGGCCTCGGCAAGAGCACCGTCATCGTCCCAATGCTTTGTCCATTCGGCCATGTAGGCTTCGATCCCGGGAATGACGCCAATGTGCTGATGCTTCACATAGAAATACAAGGCGCGTGACACCGAGTAATTGTCATTGGCGATATTCTCGAATGTGGGTGCCGTTCCACCGATGAGCGCGCCTTGCAGCGTATCAGCGTTCTGGTCAAGGTAAGAGAAGCCAAAGATGCCATAGGCACTTGGATCTTCCTGCAGCTTTTGAACAATCAGATTATCCTGCTCGCCAGCTTCGACATAGGCGCCGTCTGTCCGCATGGCACGACATACTTTGGCCTTTTCACCAGCAGCAGCAAGCGCCGCCTTGGCCATCTCATCCTTGCCGCAATAGCCTTTTTCATTCACCATTTCAGCAAAAGACGCGCGCGTGCCAGATGTTGTTGGCGGGCCATATACCCGGATCGCAACATCTGGCAGATCAGGATTGATCTCGGACCATTTGGTGAAAGGATTATCGATCATTTGCGTGCAATCAGACGCCTGTCTGCCTGCGGCGCATGCTGGCACCTTGGCGGTCAGCGCCATACCGAGTTCAGCTTTCGAGATCACCAGCGGGGTGCCCTGTTTGGAATTGGCCACGACAATGCCATCATAGCCGACTTTGATTTCAGTAAGCTTGACCCCGTTTGCATCGCAATATTCCAGCTCGCCGACCTTCATTCGCGATGACGCGTTACCGATATCGATAAATTCTGTACCGATACCCTCACACACGCCCTTTTTACCAACCGAGGAACCACCCGACTCGACAACCGGTGTCTTGTAGGACGGGTTGTTGCCAAGCTGTTCGGCGACAATTGTTGCAAACGGCAGAACCGTCGAGGAACCAGCGATGCTGATATAATCGCGTGCATGGGCAACGGCACTCACCGCTGTTGCAACGGCAATTCCGATAAAGAAAGCTGAAAACCGCATATTTAAACTCCTGATTGAAGCTGTTCACGTTAAGTCTGCGGCATGAAACATCACCCACTGCGGTTACAG
The DNA here is from genome assembly GCA_038147495.1 of Alphaproteobacteria bacterium. Taxonomy (GTDB): domain Bacteria; phylum Pseudomonadota; class Alphaproteobacteria; order Puniceispirillales; family Puniceispirillaceae; genus MED-G116. The sequence continues at coordinate 187,728 of JAYQTT010000016.1, forward strand.
TTTTATGATGAGATTGTTACAGTTTTTTTACATCTGCCGGGTCTGGCAAAATAATTCGAAATGCTTATGTTGTGCCGGGGAACCAACAGCGCCGTCACAGCGCCTCTGAACCGGGAATAGATTTATGACAGTAAAAGACACACCAATCCCCGCCACCACAGACTCAATAAACCTGACGGGACAGGTTGGTTTCGGCACGCAAATCAGGCGTTCACCATTCTTTGACGCCACCCGGCGTTGGGGTGCCAAGGGTTTCTCGGTTTACAACCATATGTATATTCCGCGTGATTTTGGTGATCCCGTCCAGAATTTCTGGAACCTGACACAGCAAGCCATTTTATGTGATGTCGCGGTTGAGCGGCAGATCGAAGTCACCGGCCCGGATGCCGCACGGTTCGTGCAATATATGACACCGCGCAATCTGTCGAAAATGGCGGTTGGACAGGCGAAATATATCCTGATCACCGATCAGCATGGCGGGGTGATCAATGATCCCATTTTGCTGCGGCTTGCTGAAAATCATTTCTGGATTTCAATCGGTGACAGTGACGTGCTGCTGTGGGCAAAGGGGCTTGCCGTTCATTCCGGTATGGATGTCACGATCAGAGAGCCTGATGTCTCGCCACTGCAACTGCAAGGACCGAACTCGAGAGATATCATCCGTGACTTGTTTGGCGATGAAATTGCCGAATTGAAATATTACTGGTTCGCCGAAACCACGTTGGACGGTATGCCGCTTGTGGTATCGCGCACCGGCTGGTCAAGTGAACTTGGCTATGAGATTTTTCTGCGTGACGGAAGTCGTGGCTCGGATTTGTGGGAGATGATCATGGCCGCGGGCAAGGCACATGGGTTGCAACCCGGGCACACATCGTCAATCCGGCGCATCGAAGGGGGCATGCTGTCTTATCACGCCGATATGGACATAGAGACGAACCCGTTTGAGCTTGGCCTTGATCGTCTGGTTGATCTTGATATGGACGCCGACTATGTCAGCAAGGCAGCCTTGCGCAAGATTCGTGATGCCGGCATCCAGCGCATTCAGATTGGCATTGCCATTGATGGGGCGCCGCTTGCCGGACCAAACAATCTTTTCTGGCCGATCAGCATTGACGGAAAGATTGTTGGCAAGGTCACCTCGGCAATCTACTCGCCGCGCCTTGAAAAAAACATTGCGCTGGCCATGATTGCCATCGATCATCGTGACATCGGCACAAGCGTGGATGTCGACATGCAGGAGCTTGGCGAAACACGGCGGGCCGAGATTGTGCAAATTCCGTTCTTCGATCCGAAGAAATCGATTACCAGCGCATAGGTTCAGCAGATGGTTCAGACTAAAAGCACGGACATACTGCCCGCTATCATGGTCGCACCAAATGGCGCGCGCAAAACCCGTGCTGACCATCCCACAATTCCGGTCACTCCCGCCGCGGTCGCCGAAACGGCGAGGCTGTGCGAGGCCGAAGGTGCGGGGGCGATCCATTTTCATGTGCGCGATGCAGACGAGGCACATATTCTGGATGCCGGCCTATATCGGGAAACCATTGCCGAGCTTGAACATGCCGTGCCGGGTATGCATTTGCAGATCACCACCGAAACAGTCGGCAGATATGGCCCCGACGACATGCGCAAACTGGTGCGCGATGTGCGCCCGCAAGGCGCATCAATCGGGGTAAGCGAGATGATCCCGTCAGGCACACCAACCGCCGAAGATGTTCAATTCTATAATTGGACAATCGAGGCCGGAATTCGCCTTCAACATATCTGCTACGCCCCGCAAGATGTAGCCCTGCTTGGCCGGTTACTTGATGCAAGCAACCTGTCGCGTGATGACATATGGTGCCTTTTTGTGCTTGGTCACTATACCGGCCGGATCAGCCATCCAGACCTGCTGCCACCTTTTCTTGGCGAAATGACGAATGCCGGAATCAACGGCGACTGGGCGATCTGTGCTTTTGCCACAGCCGAGGCCGCATGCCTGAAGGCGGCGATTGCTGCCGGAGGCAAGGTGCGTGTCGGCTTTGAAAACAGCATGTATATGGCTGATGGCAGTATCGCCGCTGACAATGCTGCGCGTGTGCGCGAAGCCAAACAGATGATGGCGGCGTCATAGACACAACCGATCAGATTGATCCCGGATATCTTGTCTGCTTCTCATCGCGGTCGTAAGCTTGAGGGTGCGCGAGGGAACGCCGGACATGTCATACACATCCTATCCAATGCTGTGCCGGGCCTGCGGAAGCGCCGGATATGCCGGTGGTGAAAATCCACCAACCGATTGCCCGGCCTGTGGCAGCAACAACATAAGATGGCACAGCGAGTTGTTTGAACTGACGCTGGCCCATATCGATTGTGACGCTTTTTATGCCTCGGTGGAAAAACGGGACAATCCCGAGCTCGCAGACAAGCCAGTCATTGTTGGCGGGCGGGAACGCGGCGTTGTCGCGGCGGCCTGTTATATTGCCCGGCAATATGGTGTTCGCTCGGCGATGCCAACCTGGACAGCGCTAAAGAAATGCCCTGATGCTGTCGTCATCCGGCCGCGCATGGCACATTATGTTGAGACAAGCCGACAAATCAAAGACATGATGATGCGCCTTACGCCATTGGTCCAACCCATTTCAATTGATGAGGCGTTTCTGGATCTGTCCGGCACCGAAGCTTTGCACGGTTGCAGTCCGGCGGTGGCACTGTTGCGCCTGCAAAATGATATCCGCGAGACCATCGGCCTGACCGTATCAATCGGGCTTGCCAGCACCAAATCATTGGCAAAGATGGCATCTGACAGGGACAAGCCGGATGGCTTTTTCATCGTGGGCGCGGCAGAGGCAAAAACATGGTTGGCCCCGCAACCTGTCTCGGTGTTGTTTGGCCTTGGTAAATCGGCGGTGGGACGCCTGAACGCAGCCGGGTTTCATACCTGCGGTGATCTGGTCGCCGGTGATCTTGCGGCGCTGACCAATGTGCTTGGTCGCCAAGCGGGGCAAATCCAGAGGCTGGCAGCCGGAATTGACACCCGTGCCGTAACCACAGAGCGTGTCGCCAAGAGCATCTCCAGCGAAACAACATTCAGCCGTGATCTTGGTGAATTTGCCGAGCTTGAGGCCGAACTTGAGCTTCTGTGTTTGAAGGTGTCTGCCCGCCTGAAGTCCGGCAATATTGCCGGTGGCCGCGTCACGATAAAGCTAAAGCGCCCCGATCACAGAATTTTGACGCGAAGCCAGACGCTGCAACATCGCACTGACAAATCGCATCTATTGTTTGCTGCGGCGCGCGAGCTGCTCCGCGGCGAGACAGGTCCACAGCGTAAATTCCGCCTTCTTGGTTTTGGTGTCGATCAGCTTGGCACGCCAGAGGCATCATCCCTGCTTGATCTGGAAGGCGGGATCAGTGATCGACAAAACAGGCTTGAAGCGGCGCTTGACGCTGTAGGCCAGAAGCTTGGTGAAGGGGCAATCCAGTCCGGACGGATTTTTCAACGCCAGAAACGCAAGTCCGAACCCCAGCCGAAACAGCCAAAACCCCAGCCAAAACCCCACGGCGAACCTCGTGGAACGCCGCGCTCAGATAAATGACAAGAGGTGGAAAACACCCGGATCAGCGACGAAAGACCACCGGAAACCAATCTTCACGAAGGCGCTGACCGGCTATCATGTCATGACCGGGAAAGGGGGGTGACGTTCGTCCGGGACGATCAACATAGCGGGCGTCATCACCAACAAAGCGGACCGAAAAAGCCCGGCGACGGCTTGTGCTCTGATTGCCGCGTGCACCATGCAGAATGCGAAAATCAAATGCCACCGCATCGCCCGGCTGCATCTCCCACTCAAGGATAGGCATATTTTCTGCATCAGGATCAGGCACCGGCATATAGCTGTCTGTGTCAGCATAAAAATTATCCTCGGCAAGCCAGCGGACCGGCAAGACGGGTTTTGGCCAGTTCTGTGACCCGGCGACACAGCGCAAAGACGCTTCACGAACCGGGTCAACAGGCGACCAGAAACTGACGGTCTGGCTGCCTTCGACAAAATAATATGGGCTGTCCTGATGCCATGGCGTTGGCTTTGACGTGCCTGGCTCTTTAACCAGAACGTGATCGTGAAACAGCTGAACCTCTTGCGAGCGCATCAAATCAGCCGCGACCTCAGCGGCCGGTGACGTCATGATGACCTCGCGAAATTGATCAATCCGCTGCCAATTGCAATAATCATCAAAAAACCGGCCACCTTCACCCGGCTTCAGATTTTCCGCTGCATAGGGTCCGGGCGAGTCCATATTTGCCGCAATGCCGGCTTGCAATTGCTCAACATGATCAGCGAAAAGCCCCCTGACCAATACGACGCCATCGCGTTGGTAATCCTCTACATGTTGTTCGGTAATAAGGGCATGCATTTTATCGTTCCATTCATCACTTCGTCTTGAAGACACATAACCATCGGCAAACACTAGCAACCTGTCCGGGGTGCCGCCAGTTCATTTTGCAGGATATCAGGCTGTCAATGCGTCAACAGACATTACCAGTCCTGTATGCGAATCATTTCCGTTGCCAGCAAGGTAATGCCAGAAACAAAAAGTAAAATCACCAAAAGCCACCGATACCTCTCTGACGTCAGCGAACGATAGACCCGCACCCCCAGCTGTGCCGTAATCAGCGCCGTCACAATGGCCACCATCAACCAGACGATCAGCTGTGATGTGTAGGCGCCTTTGGCAAACAGGATAATCGCGGTGATCAGCAAAATCACAAAGCTGAATGGCTGTAATACAGCCCTGGTTTCATTTTTAGGCCATGGACGCATGGCCAGCCACATCGCCGGCAGAGCACCCGATAGGCCAGCCAAGCCACCCAATACCCCGGCGACCAATCCGATCACTCGGTCAATCATATGCGTCGGGCGGGTAAAAGTTGGCAGGGTGCGGCGCACCATGAAAAAAGTGCCATAGGCAATCATCAATGTCGCCACCAGCAATTTCAAACCGGTGGGGTTGATCAACTGCAAGCAATAAACCCCTAACGCAATGCCAAACAGCGATGGCAGCAGAAATCGTAACAACCGGGGCATTTGTTGGGGGATCGACCCACGGACAAGCCACAACCCCTGCAGGCCGGTGGCAAGCGAGACGATCAACACCATCGCCACAGCATCAACTGGCGGCATGATTTGTAGCCAGAAACCCAGCGTCATAAGCGCTGTACCAAAGCCAGCCAAGCCATTGACAAAGCCACCGGCCATAGCCCCAAGAACAAGTAATAACGGAATGTCTGCCACGATCAGGACCGCGATGTTGAATATAATACACCAACCTATGCGGTCTTATCCTGCGGGTCAAAGCAAAGCGTTGTGTTCATGCTGCCATCCGGATTGGACCCTTGGTGAATTTTTGGTAAAATACCGGAAAGCGCGGTTGGAACTGTCTTGCTGGCATTGTATACAAGGCGGCGAACGCCGTACCAGCTGTCGGTCATCTGATCACAGCAACAATCCATGCATCCAAATAATGACATATAAATTGCATGGCCGAAGGAAACATCAGGTTCATGTGCCGCATGAATCAATAAAGACAAACAGCCCGGCCGCCGACAGGCGGTTTAATGGCAAAGACGCACTCATCGATCTGGTCTGAAAAAGCCGGAACCAAAAGCAACACATCAACAGGACATTAAAATGCCGGTGCCTCCTCTTCCTTCTGCAAATCTGCCGCCAAGTGACTTCATCATCTTTGGCGGGGCTGGCGATTTGTCTTTACGCAAGATCTTCCCTGCCTTTTTCTGGCGCTATATTGATGGCCAGCTGACAGACGAATACCGGCTGTTTGCAACTTCCCATAGTCCGCTTTCCATGGAAGATTTTGCCGCAAAGCTGCGGCCATTCTGTGAAGACGCCTTTGCCGCAAATCATGCCAACGAGGATGATTGGCAGCGGTTCCTCAACATCATCGAAATCATAAATATTGATGTGATAAGCGGTGCCGGGGCCGACATGCTGGCCGAAAAGATTAACCAAAAACAATCAGCGGACAGGCCCGTGATTTACTATCTGGCCATCGCATCAAGCCTGTTTGGCACAACTGTGAAGATGCTTGACACGCATGGGCTGGCGTTGCCGCAAGCCCGCCTCGTGGTCGAGAAGCCGCTTGGAAACAATGGCGAGTCATCGCGTGCGATCAATGCCGAACTCGCAGCCGTCTTTGACGAACAACAGATCTACCGGATTGATCATTACCTTGGCAAAGAGACAGTGCAGAACCTGATGGCACTTCGGTTCGCCAATGTCATTTTTGAGTCCTTATGGAACAACAATCATATCGATCATGTTCAAATTACTGTTGCCGAGACAGTCGGCGTAGATGGTCGCGCCAACTATTATGACAAATATGGGGCGATCCGCGACATGGTGCAAAACCATTTGCTCCAGCTTGTCTGTCTTGTCGCGATGGAACCGCCTTCCTTTTTCAATGCTGATCAGGTGCGTGATGAGAAATTGCGCGTTCTCAGAGCCTTGCGCCCCCTCAATGAAACCGAACTGGTTCTTGGCCAATATGAAGATTATACCGCCGAGCTTGGCGCAGAGTCTCAAACCGAAACATTTGTTGCCATGCGCATTGCCATCGACAATTGGCGGTGGGCGGGCGTGCCGTTTTATATCCGCACCGGTAAAAAGCTCCAGCAACGCGCGTCCGAGATCGTCATCACTTTCAAAGAACGGCCCCATGACATCTTTTCGAAGAACAATAATGGGGTCGTGTCCGGACATCCCAATCGGCTGATCATTCGCTTGCAACCAAGCGAGGGGTTGCGCTTGCAGATGACGTCAAAGGCGCCAGGGCCTGGCGGCATGAGATTGTTTCCCTCGGAACTCAACCTCAGCTTTGACAAGGCTTTCAAGGAACGCCTCCCGGATGCTTATGAACGGTTGTTGATGGACACTGCGCGGGGGAACCAGACCCTGTTCATGCGTGTCGACGAGGTGCTTGCCGCCTGGGATTTCATCGATCCGGTATTGGCGATGGCCGAAAAGATCAAACCTACAAAATATCAGACCAAAACAATGGGCCCTGACGCAGATTTTCTGGCCCAGGATGGCCGAAGCTGGATCGACCCGCATGAGAATTGGTAATGCTGCATACTGATGATATCGCCGACAAAATCGTCCACCAGCTTGGCACCGCCATTGAAGAACACGGCGCTGCAAGCCTTGTCGTGTGCGGTGGCTCCAGTCCGGTTGACATTTTTCACCAGCTTGCAGAAGGGCAGCATAAAGGCACCCTCGACTGGTCATGCGTAACCATCACGCTTGTTGATGATCGGCAGGTGCCGGCAGATGACCCGCACAGCAACCAGCGGCTGTTGCGAGAGCATCTCCTCATCGGCGCGGTGGCGGCGGCGCGGTTTATTCCACTGACCGATGGTGAGGACGTATCAAAGATCAGTCGGCCTTTTGATGTGATGCTACTTGGCATGGGGCCAGATGGTCATTTCGCATCTTTGTTTCCAAGCATGGTCGGCAATGCGGAATTGATGGCAACGGCACAACCTGCTCTTCTTGAAACCGGACCGGAGGGCTCTCCCAAACTGCCACGCATATCGATGAATCTGGCGATGATTTTACAATCCCATTTGATCATCCTGCTGGTCAAAGGCGCCGAGAAACAAGCGGTTCTGAAAGCCGCAAAAACAGATCAAGGCCTGCCGGTTCATGCGCTGCTGGCACAAACAATCACACCCGTTCACATTGCTACAGACCAGACAGGAAAATGACCGAGTGATGATAGAACCATGCAGATTGATTGCGCAAAACCAGTCACACAGAATTGATCAAAGGGAACCGATCACAAAAGGGCACAAATGATGACCACGCTGAATGAACGCATATTGGATGTGCAGGAGCGCATCCGCAAACGGAGCGCAGATCATCGCCGCGCCTATCTTGAGGATATTGCCATGATGGCGGCCTCGCCAGACTCTGATCGCCGGCAGGTGTCTTGCTCAAACATGGCGCATGCCGCCGCCGCCGCCGGACAAGACCAGAATGATGTTCTTGCAGCCGGTGATGAGGTCAAACCAAATATTGGCATCATCACCGCGCATAACGACATGCTGTCCGCGCATCAACCCTTTGCAAGCTATCCACAGGTGATCAAGGCCGCGGCGCGCGAGGTCGGAGCAACCGCGCAAATCGCGGGCGGCGTGCCAGCGATGTGTGATGGCGTGACCCAAGGCCGTCCGGGTATGGAATTGTCCTTGATGAGCCGCGATGTTATCGCCATGGCGACAGCAATCGGCCTGTCACACGGGGTTTACGATGCTGCAATCTGTCTTGGTGTGTGTGACAAGATTGTGCCCGGTCTTGTGATTGGCGCCCTGTCATTTGGCCATCTGCCAGTGATCTTTGCGCCCGCTGGCCCGATGTCATCAGGCATCACAAACACGCAAAAAGCTGCTGTGCGCAAAGCCTTTGCCCGCGGTGAGGCGAGCCGTGAGGATTTGCTGCGATCGGAAGTGGCCGCCTATCACGGACCGGGCACCTGCACCTTTTATGGCACCGCCAATTCAAATCAGATGTTGATGGAGGTGATGGGACTGCATCTTGCCGGAGCCGCCTTTGTGCATCCACATGATGATCTGCGCCACGCGCTGACCGTTGCCGCCACGCATCGCGCAGCGGCACTTGCACGCATGGAAAATGCACTGCCCATCGGCCAGCTTCTTGACGAACGCAGCTTTGTCAACGCGATTGTCGGTCTTCACGCGACAGGTGGATCGACCAATCACACGCTACATCTACCGGCGATGGCCGCCGCTGCTGGTATTCACCTGACATGGCAGGATTTTGCCGATCTGTCCGGCGTGACGCCGCTTTTGGCACGCGTCTATCCAAATGGCAGTGCAGATGTAAATCATTTCCACGCGGCTGGTGGAATCGGTTTTGTTATCCGTGAATTGCTGGATGCCGGCCTTCTTGACAGCAGTGCCGCCACGGTATCCGGCACTCTTTCTGATCATGCCCGCGAGCCTTTCCTTGCCGATGGTGCGCTTGTCTGGCGTGATGCGCCGCAAACATCTGGCGATGATCAAATTCTGCGCCCCGCGCATAATCCACACAGCGCCAATGGTGGCCTGAAGATGCTTGACGGCAATGTCGGCAAAGCGGTGATCAAGATTTCCGCCGTAAGCCCCGAGCGACATGTGATTACCGCGCCCGCCGCCGTATTCACCACTGAAAGTGATGTTAAAGCGGCCTATGAAGCAGGTGCGCTTGACCGGGACGTTGTGGTGGTGGTCCGCTGTCAGGGGCCAATGGCCAATGGCATGCCCGAATTGCACAGCCTGACGCCGCTTCTTGGCAATTTACAGGACCAGGGCCATAAGGTTGCACTGATCACTGACGGGCGCATGTCGGGTGCATCGGGCTCGGTACCCGCCGCCATTCATATATGCCCCGAAGCGGTAGATGGTGGCGCCATTGGCAAAATCATCGATGGTGACATGATCACACTTGATGCGGTTGAGGGTGTGCTGATGGTCGATGCCGATCTGGGTAGCCGCACGCCGCTTGATCTTTCGAACATGCCGCCACAACGCGGCTTTGCCCGCCCGCTTTTTGCCGGATTGCGCCGGTCTGCCGTTGGCGCCGAAGCCGGTGCGGGGATCAACCCTCTGGAGTCATATCAATGAACGAAAATGCAAATCAGATGATTCAGGGCATTCTGGATATGGGTCCGGTGATGCCGGTCATTGTCATCGACAATGCGGCAGATGCCGTTCCACTTGCCGATGCGTTGCTGGAAGGTGGCTTGCGAACAATTGAGATCACCCTGCGCACACCTGCGGCGCTTGGTGCGATAGAGGCCATCGCCCGTACCGGCAGTGAAATTTGTATCGGAGCAGGCACCGTGACATCGGCCGGGCTTGCCCGGTCCGCCATTGATGCCGGCGCAAAATTTGCCGTGTCGCCGGGCACCACTGCCGACGTCATTGACGGCTGTGCCGATGTTGGCTTGCCCCTGCTTCCCGGGGCCGCCACCGTTTCTGAAATGATGAGTCTGATGCAGGCCGGATTTACCGCGATGAAATTCTTTCCGGCTATGGCTGCCGGTGGCCCGGGCTTTGTCAAATCGCTGGCAAGCCCGTTGCCACAAATAACAATCTGCCCGACTGGTGGGATCACAGCGGCGACAGCGCCGGAATGGCTGGCCCTGCCCAATGTCAGATGTCTTGGCGGGTCATGGGTGGCACCGCAGAAATTGATTGCTGACGGGGATTTTGCCACCATCAGAAACTTGGCCAAAGAGGCTGCCGCTCTGTAGCGTTGTCCTCACCATATCAGGAGCAAAAAATGAAATTCGGTATTCTTGGTGACGCAAAAATTGCCCGCGAGAAGGTGATCCCGGCAATTCGTGCCGCCGGACATGAAGTCATCCAGCTTGGTCGTCGTAACCCGGACAATAAGGCAACTGATCCTGTCTATGAAGGGGTCGGACAAACGAGCTATGAAGGGCTCTTGGCCAATCCCGAGATCGACATCATCTACAACCCGTTGCCAAACCACCTGCATGTTCCATGGTCAATCAAGGCAATGGAAGCTGGCAAGCATGTCATCTGTGAAAAACCGATTGCCTTGAATATGGCAGAGCTAGACAGCCTTGAGGTCGCGGCGAAGCGCACCGGCATGTATGTCTATGAAGGGTTTATGATTCGTCATCACCCGCAATGGCACTGGCTGGCAAACGCCCCGATAGGAAAGGCGCAGGCCATTCAGGTGGCATTTGCCTATCCAACGCTGAGTGATGACAATATCCGCAATGTTGCGGAATGGGGTGGCGGGCCTGTTTATGACATTGGCTGCTATGCAATCATGGCCGGGATTTTGATCTTTGGCGGCGGCCCACAGAGCATCGATGTAAAGATGGTGATGGACCCGAAACACAAGGTTGAAAATTTCGCTTCAGGCCTTCTTGTCTGGCCGGATGAACGGCATCTGCTTTTCAGCGTTTCCAGTTCTTCGAGCCTGACCCAAGGCGTGCATGTGATCGGCACCGAAGGTGCGGCACGGCTTGAAGTGCCATTCAACCCGGTCGGGCCAACAAGAGGTTTTCTGTTATCCGGCTCGCTTGGTGAAGGGGAGATCGTATCTTTCGCCGATTGCGATCAATATGCGCTCATGGTCAAGGATGTGGTCGCCGATATTGCTGGCGGTGCATCCCCAGATTTTACCCACAGCCGTATCGTTATCTCCTGTCTTGAAGAGATGATCGGCGCACGTGACCGGGGCTGAAGAGGCGTCAGCCTCAACCGGTCAGACAGCGCGCGGCAAGATGATCATTGCCAAGCGCTGCACAGGCGCCGCGCAGGCCAGCCTGTGGATCTGTTGACAACCACACGGGCAAATCAGCCGTCAACGCCGGATCACCACCACCGTTACGGATACGGTCAGCAAGCGCGCTTTGCCCGATAAGGGGCGCCAGCCGCGGCACAACGCCACCAGCGATCACTGCCCCACCCCAACAACCAAGGCTGAGTACATTGTTCAAAATCACAGTGCCAAGACAATCCAGCATGATCAGCGCCGCCTCGCGGCACACACCGTCTTCGGCAAGGGCGCTCGCACCAATTTCTGGCGCTGTCATCTTCGCCGGAGCGGCCATATCCTTTACCAGAAACCGATAAATTGTTTCCAATCCGGGTCCGCTTACAAAATGTTCAGCAACGATATGTTCATGCGTCTTGTGGTGGAATTCATATAAAGCCACCTCGCGCGCAGAACGTGGTGAAAAAGCAACATGCCCGCCCTCACCCTCGATCGGGATCAGGCTGCCATTGGATCGAATCAATCCGGACACGCCAAGTCCTGTTCCCGGTCCAATCACCAGCAATGGCGCCAACGGGTTTGGCGTGCCGGAGAGGATTTCCACATTACCATTGGCTGTGGGATCGGATTGGGCCAGTGCCTGCGCGGTAAAATCATTGATCACCAGAAGCCGCTGAACGCCAAGGGTGGAACGCAACTGGCGTTTATCAAAGCGCCAGTGATTATTCGTCACATCGACGACATCTGCATTGACTGGCCCGGCCACCGCAATGACCACACCTTCAATATTTTTGGCGTGATCCGTGTCTAGCCCTGCCAGATACGTCGCCACCGCCGCGTCAATCGTCGGGAAGTCGGCGCATGCCATGCTGTGGACAAACTGAAGGGGTTGATCAACCCCGGCGGCGATGGCGAATCTGACATTGGTGCCACCAACATCTGAAACAAGAATTGTCATGCCGTCTGGCTCCCCGTCAATCACTGTCCAAATTATGTTTCAAACAAACAGATGGAACAAGGCGCAACGGCCAACAGCCGATCACGCATCAAGTAAAAGTGCGGTGTCGAGCATGCGCTGGGAAAACGCCCATTCATTATCATACCATGCAAACACCCGCGTCATACCATCCGGCATCACCCGCGTCTGGTCGAGATGCACCACTGAAGATGCCGGACATCCGTTAAGGTCGCTGGAGACAAGCTCGCGAGCTGTTACGTCAAGAACGCCCGCCAACGGCCCGGCAGCAGCATCGGTTAGCGCCGCATTGATTTGCTCTGCAGAAATCGGCGTTTCCGGCTCAAAGGTCAGATCCACTGCCGAAACGTTTGGGGTTGGAACACGGATCGCCACACCGTCGAGCTTGCCGGCAAGTTCCGGCAACACGAGGCCGACAGCCTTGGCAGCGCCTGTTGTTGTCGGGACCATGCTCATCGCCGCGGCGCGCGCACGGTATTTATCCCTGTGATCGCTGTCGAGCAGTCGCTGATCACCGGTGTAGCTGTGAATGGTTGTCATGAATCCCTGCCGGATACCACATGCCTGATGCAGCACATGCGCCACCGGCGCAAGACAATTGGTGGTGCAGGATGCGTTTGAGATAATTCTATGTTCAGGACGGAGGATCTTATGGTTGACGCCATAAACCACAGTGGCATCAGCCCCGGCGGATGGCGCCGAGACAAGCACTTTTTTCGCACCGGCATCCAAATGCACCTTTGCCTTGTCTGCCGCAGTGAACACACCCGTACACTCAAAAACAACGTCAATATCAAGCGCAGCCCAATCAAGACGCGCCGGATCGCGTTCAGACAAATAGCGAATGTTACCAGCACCCGTCTGCAAGCCATGTTCATCGAAATCGACTGGCGATTTGAGCCGCCCATGTACGGTGTCAAATTCCAGCAGAAACGCCGCCATGTCGATGGATGCCAAATCATTGATCGCGACAATTTCGATCTCTGGCACAGGCGATTCGAGGTAGGCCCGCAGAATATTGCGGCCAATCCGTCCAAACCCATTAATTGCGACTTTCAGTGCCATAGAAACTCTCCCCTAAAAAACACAAAACACGGCACACTATGGATAGATCAGCCAATTAAGCCCGTTATTACTTTGGCATTTACGCGCGCTTCTTTGACCGAATTTCATCGAGGCTTCATATCTCTTCAACACATTTTCTGTGATGATTTAAGCAGGTCACATTGTCTCAGGCAGGTCGTGATGCACATTTCAGCTTTACATCGCCGTCCCTTTATCGTTTTTTGACACTCCCCTGTCGGACTTGCGCCGTCACCAAAAAGCAAAGAAGGACAAATATGTCGATCAACAAGCGTATCGTGACCGACCTTGTAAACAATGGGGTCGAATTTGTCACCACTGTTCCCTGCAAACAACTGGCCGGCGTTATTGCCGAAATAGACCAGTCCGAGCACATCTATCACATTCCTTCAAACAAAGAGGATGAAGGAATGGGGCTTTGCGCTGGCGCCTATATGGGCGGCAAACGCCCTGCCATCATCATGCAGAATACGGCGATTGGCGTTACCATAAACACGCTGGCAACGCTTATCCAATTCTACAACATTCCGCTGCCGATGCTGATCAGCTATCGCGGCGAGCTTGGCGAGCCGGTGGCCTGTCAGGTTGAAATGGCGGTGCATACAAAGGCGCTTTTGGCGCAGATGAGCATCCCGACATACCATTTCCACAGCGCCGAAGATATCAACGAGTTTGACGCCATCCTGAAATACAGCTTCATGGCAAAAAAACCCGTGGCGGTGTTGACTGATGCAAGTTTCTGGAAGGGAGCAGAGTGATGATCAGATATGAACTTCTGAAAGAGATCATGCCAATCATCTCGGATCAGCTGGTGGTCTGTAACATTGGCTTGCCGTCACAAGAACTGCATATGCTTGATGATCAGCCAAGCAATTTTTACATGCTTGGTACGATGGGGCTTGCCTCATCGATCGGCCTTGGCCTTGCGCTGGCGCAGTCAGCCAAAGTGATTGCAATCGATGGTGACGGTTCTGTTCTCACCAATCTTGGCACCTTGCCCACGATTGGCAACAACCCGGCGAATAATTTCATTCTGCTGATCATCGACAATGGCAGCTATGGATCAACCGGTGACCAGCCCACTTATGCCGGCATGAAAACATCGCTTGCGGGCATGGCCAAAGCCGCCGGGTGCGATAATGTGATCGAATGTGCCGCCGAAGACACAGCCGATGCGCTGAAGGCCGCGCTTGCCGGGGACGAAATGACGATCATTGTCAGCAAGTGTGAGTCCGGCAATGTCAAGGTGCCGGTGATTGAATTTGATGCGCCGGTGATCCGCCATCGATTCATGCAGGAGGTTGCACGCCGCAACGCCTGAAGCCAGTCTGCGCCGGGTTTTATTTCATCCGGCAGGCACGCTGTTGCAACCAATCTTCGGTTGTGCAATCAGGGGCGTCTATCGCCGCGGTAACAACCGAACTGATGGGAGGCGGTGCATCCTGTGTCGCCTCCTGATCCTTTTCAGCATCTTCCGCCTCACGCCGCGATTGATGCTGCGATCCTTTGCGCGGGTCCTGACCAAATCTGATATAATTGACGATATTCATATAAAGGGTAACGACATATGGCCCGCCTTTTATAGGCCGCCACTGGCGCGAAGCCACACTGCACATGGAATCAAACAAGGGATATGACCCCTGACTCCACCCCTAGAGGGTGATTTTCATCATATCTGTCAGCATCCAGATCACTGCGATCGAGCCGCACATTTGCACAAGATACAATCCGACCGAGGCGCCATGCAGCATGCCAAATTGGCGTTTGGCCGCTGTATCGCCTGCCAGCACCCGGTCACGCATCGCATTAATCCGAGGCGTGAGAACAAGCCAATTCACCAGAAAAAAGACAGCCGAAATGAGAGAGATCAGCCGTGCCTGATTATCAGGGGCCAAAAAGGCGGTCACAGTGGCCGCTGTTGCAACAACAAACCCAAAGGCGAAAAGGCGGGGAAAGACATGCCGCAGAAACCGGCTTGCCATCTTCATATCAAGCGCCTTGAACGCCGTCGGCGAAATGACAATGACAAAGAACAGCATGAAGCCAAGCATCGCCGAATGGATTAACAGGGTTAGCATCAACATGACCAGACTCCGGAAACCAAATCATCCTGAACAGATATGGGAAACCCGGCCTTTGGGATAAAGGGCTTGAGGCAGCATGACGCAATAAAGACGCTAAAGGCGCGCCTGGCCGCCACCGATCTTTGACCGATAACCGAAATATGGCATGCTGGACCTAGATGTTTTGTTTTTATGGGTGTCTTTCATGCGTGCATTGTGTCTTTGCCTTGGTCTGGTGATATGGAGCGTGACGGCACAGGCCGCCTCACCGGATGACAAAGGCTTGCTATGTACCAATCAGACAGTCGCTGATGAGGGCGGGGCAAATATTGACCGGGTGATCGCTGAAAAATTCTTTGCCGTCTGGTTTGAACAGGGCGCCGCCCTTCGGACCGTGTGGCGGCGGCAGAATGACACCATCGTGATCCACTCTGTAAGCGCTGGTAGCCGCTATAGAACCAATAGCCGTGCCATTGACTGGACCTCAAAGACTCTTGTTGACGGTCAGACCCGCGAAAACAACTACATTGTCGACCGGCAATCACTGGCGCTGACTATTTCGAGCACCATTTCAGCGCTTGCCTATGAGTGCGAGCTGATTGAGACAAAACGCAGCTATGACGATGCGCTGGATGACACCCGCCAGACCCTGCAAGCCGCCTATGACAAGGAGCTTGCTACAAACAAGCTATAGAATTTGGGCAATACCCCTTACGCCACCTTCAGACGACTGAAAACCCGCAAGGCATTTTCGGCAAAGATTTGCCGCTTGGCTGCGGCGTCCACCCTGTCACTGGCATCAATATAAATCCTTGTATCGTCATAGTGATGTCCGGTGCGCGGATCAACGCCCCGTACCGCACCAATCATTTCAGAAGCAAAGAGAATATTCGCCGTTGGAATGACATCAAGCAGCAGATCGATACCCTGCTGATGATAGACGCAGGTATCAAAGAAAATATTGCCAAACACGCGTTGATCCAGATCGGCAATTCCCATGTCTTGGGCAATGCCGCGAAACCGCCCCCAGTGATAGGGCACAGCACCGCCACCATGCGGAATGATGATTTTCAATGTCGGGAAATCTATGAACACATCCGAGAGCATCAGATGCACAAAGGCTGTGGTGTCTGCCCCCAGATAATAGCTTGAGGTGGTGTCCATCGCGTGATGGCAGGCCCCTGAAACATGGATCATTGCAGGCACATCAAGTTCAACCAATTTTTCATAGAATGGATACCAGTAACGGTCGCCCAGACGCGCCTCGGACCAATACCCACCCGTGGGATCAGGATTGAGATTACAGCCGATAAAGCCCATTTTGGTGACGCATCGCTCAAGTTCGGCAATGCTCGCCGTAAGGTCGGTTCCCGGGCTTTGCGGCAATTGACAGACAGGAACGAAATTTTGCGGGAACAAATCACACACCCGGCGGATGAGGTTATTCTGTTGTTCCGTCCATACGCGCGACGTGCTGGCATTACCGATATGGTGTCCCATCCAGTTTGCCCGCGGCGAAAAAATGGTCAGATCAGTGCCGCGTTCCTGTTGCAATTTCAGCTGATTGCAGGCGATTGACTCGCGGATTTCATCGTCCGAGACGTCAATATCATCTGTCTCGAAAATATGATCGGGGTTTGTCTTTAATATATCCTTCTGGCGGTTGCGATACGCCTCAACCGCAGGCGGGGTGGTGGTGTAGTGCCCATGACAATCAATGATCATATCTGCCTCTCCAAATCGTCAAAACGGTTATACGCCGCGATCACTCGCCATGGCTTTGCCGGGCTTTACCTTGGTATTTCTCCAACAACTCGGCATCGATTTCATCAGCCGTATTGACGCCAAGAACGATCCCCTTGCGCCGCGATTTACCACGGCGGTCAATCAGTTGCTGGTCAGAAACAGTGGTGCGCTGTGACGGTCTGCGCGCCCAGCTAAACAGCTTGTCATAACAGGCATCGCGTACCGCGGCATAAGCGGGGTCACGGCCAAGGTCAATCAGCTCATCAGGGTCGCTATCCAGATCAAAAAGCATCGGCGCAAAACCCCCTTCGGCATGAATGAATTTCCACCTTGCATCACGCATCATGAACAATCTGGCGTCCCGGGGCGCCACTCCAAGGCGCGCCGCCATCGGGGTGACCGAATAATCATATTCGCTGATCGTAAACTCGCGAGGTCCAGTGACCTTTGCATTCCGAAGCAAAGGCAACAGGGAATAGCCCTCAAGCATTTCCATGCGGGGCATGCCGCCTGCCACTTCGACAAAAGTGGGCAACAGATCAATGCTCTCGACAAGCGCATCACAAACCGTACCGCGCGTTGCATCAGCAGCGGGTGAGGGATCATAGACAATCAGCGGAACTTTCACTGATGGCTCGTGAAACAGATCTTTTTCACCAAGCCAGTGATCGCCCATGTAATCTCCATGGTCGGAGGTAATGACAATCATCGTTTCATCAAGCTGCCCACTCGCTTCCAGATGTTTAAATAGCACACCCATCTGGTCATCGATCTGCTTGATCAGCCCCATATAGGCGCCAAGCGCGGCTTCACGCACATCGTCACGCCGAAAGGCCTGACCAATGGCATTGTCGGTAAAGGCCGCATAAATCGGATGCGGGTTTTCAAGTTCACGCGCATCACGCACAACCGGCTTGTGGCTGTCCGGCCCATACATGTCATGATAGGGGGCAGGAACAATATACGGCCAATGCGGCTTGATATAAGACAGATGACACATCCACGGGCGTTCACGGCCGGGCGCATCCTGTTCAAGGAACTTGATCATCTGCCGGGTCAACCACGGTGTTTCCGAATCCTCCTCACGAATATTGGCCGGACGGCGGGCATTTTCGTAAAGCCAGCCAGAGGCAATGTTCCCCTCATTGTCGATGCCGGCATTGGCATAATCATGCCACGGATTGTCAGCGTCATATCCTTCAGCGCGTAAATACGCGTTATAAGGTGATTCCTGATCGTCATATGCGCCGTCCGGACCGAAAGCCCATAACCCATCATCGCGGATGATGGGATCAAAGCCGCATTCAGACAATCTGGCACCGATAATACTGTCGGGCGCAAGACCAAGCCGTCGCATACCCTCTGCATCCGCGCGCATATGGGTTTTACCCAAAAGCAGCGCATCCATGCCAAGCTGGCGCAAATGATCGCCCATCGTCCATTCGCCAACCTTCAACGGTACGCCGTTCCAGCTTGCCCCATGTGAGCTGACATAACGGCCAGTATAGCTACTCATCCGTGACGCCCCACACACCGGCGATTGCACATAGCATTGGGTGAACCTCACCCCCTTGCTGGCAAGCCAGTCAATATGGGGTGTATGCAGATGCGGATGTCCGGCACAGCTCAGATAATCAAACCGAAGCTGATCAAACATGATGAAAAGAATGTTCTTTGGCTCTGCCATGCTGATACAGCCTTTATGCTTGAACGCGGATGCTTTATTTGCCGGTCACCTGTCTCTTTATCTGGCGTCATGTTGGCGACAAAGGGCAGATAAGCGTCGTCAAACAGAATAGATCCGTAAATCGGAAAACGACAACCTCATAACGCCAGCGGCCATATCAACACCCCTGTCCGTCACTGGCTGGCGCCATGCTAACTTTGCTGGCGGGCGTTGAGATCGCCAAGCTGCGCTTTGAGATCGTCTTGCGACAGACCTGCCGCAAGCGCCTCCAGAACAAATTGCGCCTGCGTTTTAGGCGCCAAACCATCGACAGGCGGATCACGGTCGAGATTGGTCGGGAAAGAATATCCCTCGGCGCTGGCATGAACGGCATTGCGGATTTCAAGCTCGGTCAGGCTGTTGCCGCGCATCGCCTGTTGCAGGACCGGATACAGCGCCAAGCACATCTCATACCGGTTAACACTTTCCATCGCCCTGCCAAATGCAGAGGAAACCTGCAATAGATTTGCCATTCTGTAGATATCGCTGGACACATTATTGCCTGCCGCATGCATCACTGCCGGATTGAAAAACACAACATCACCCTTTTCCAAGGGCAGCTGGACAAAATGATCGGCAAAATGCTGTTGAAACTGATCGCGGCCAAACGCCAGATAGCCTTCCTTGAAATGCTGCGAGAACGGCAATAATTGCGTTGGCCCACTTTCCAGCGGCATATCGCAATGCGCAACCGCGCCTTGCAACGTCAAAAACGGTGACATTGCATGCACATGCGCTGGAAAATCCAGCGTCTGTTCGGGTCGCATGAAACCAAGATGATAGTCACGGTGTGGCTTTTGTGCCGCCCCTCCCGGGTTTACGCGATTGACCTGTGCGGTCATTTGATACCCCCGCCCCAACCATGCCTCGGCACCCATGGCAATCGCGTCACTGGCGTAATATCGGGCAAAATTATCCGCGTCGAACAGGCAATGTTTTTCAAGCGCGTTCCAGATCCGGTCATTCGCCCCGGCCTTGGCAAAATGATCACCGCCACCACCGCTGCCAGCCTTTTCCTGATCAATCAGCGTGGAGAAAATCTTTGTCGCCCGATCAACCACATCAAGGTCGTGCATGGCATTCTTGATGATTATGATCCCCGCACCATTGGCAAAAACATTGGTCCATTCGGCAAGTAACGCGCGGCGCCGGGCAGGTTCAGGCGCGACTGTGCGAACGTAATCGCCGTCATAGACCGGGATGTTTTTTGAATATCAGTTGCCTGCGGCACTTCATCAGCAGATGTCTTGCGCGCCAGCTGTTGCACGAAAATATCAAATTCGCCACTTGTTTGATCAAACCATATATCGCTGTCAGCCTGTCTTTGCGGTGTGCTCATGCCCTGCTCCCATGATGAAGTTTGCCCCTATAGATTATCAGCTCATAAACAGGTTTTTGTTGAAAAACACCTCAAAAACACCTCAAATATTCAAATGACGCATCGCTTTCCCCTTAAAGAAATCGCCTTTCAGGCCGGGCTGAGTCTGGCGACAGTTGACCGGGCAATTCATCGGCGAAACCATGTCAGGCAATCGACGATTGACCGTGTGGAATCTGCAATCCGAGACCTTGAACGCCAATATGCCGATGTTGCGGCAACCGGTCGCCGCTTCACAATCGACATCATCGTTCAGGCGCCAAAAAGATTTACTTCGGCCATTCAGGGCGCCTTTGAGGCAGAGTTCCCGGCAATGCGACCGGCATCATTCGGCGCACGCTTTCATTTTGCCCAGACCATGAGTGATGGTGATATCCAACGTATCATTGGCGCCATCCAGCGCCGCAGAAGTCATGGTGTTCTGATCAAGCTGCCAAACACCGAAAGAACCAATGCGCTGGCCGCACAATTGATGCGCATGCGGATTCCGGTTGTCACCTATGTCACCGATATCCAGCCGGAAAACAGGTTTGCCTATGTTGGCATGGACAATCGCCGCGCCGGTGCGACCGCCGCGTTTCTTCTTGGCAAAATGCTGGCCGACCGGTCAAAGGGGGTCTTGCTGACACTTTCAAGCAGCCTGTTTGAAGGTGAGGAACAGCGAGAGATCGGGTTTCGTGAGACCATTGCCACCTTTTTTCCTGATGTTTCAGCGGTGACAATTTCCGAAGGTATGGGCATCCACCGAAACACCTATGAATTGACTTATGACGCACTGCAACGCCACACCATGATTGAGAGCGTCTACTCAATTGGCGGTGCCAACCGGGCGATCCTCTCGGCTTTTGAAGACATGAAACGGCAATGCCGGGTCTTTGCGGCACATGATCTGGACAGGACCAATGTCGAATTGCTTCGCCAGCACAAGATTGATTTTGCCCTGCATCATGATTTTCGGCAGGATGCGCGAACCATTTGCCAGATGTTTCTGGCGTTTCATCGCATTGTTCTTGATGTAACCCCGCCGCAATCACCGCTTGGCATCGCTACACCATTGAACATCACAGAGCTATATAGCGGCGAGCATTGACAAGACCGCATCAAAGCTGATCAATCCGCGCCTTGAGATTGGCGGCAAGCGGCGAGTCTGCGGGAAGCCGCTCCAGCAATAATTGCCAGTTCTGCCGCGCCGCTTCGGGATCACCCGACAATCTGGCAAAATGCCCCTTGAAGAAAAGCAACTCCAGCCCGTCAGGGGCCAGCGCCTCAAGGCGCGCAAGCAGCCGAGGCGCAGAATCCAGAAACTGCGCGCCAAGGTTGGAGGTGACCATCACCTCCAGCGCCATGGTCTGCTGGCGCGCGTCATCCGGAACCGCATCGGCGGCCCCGATCATTGCTCTGACCATATCTTCCTGCCGACCAAGCACATCATAGGCCCGGGCAAGACGTAGCCACCCATTCAGATCATCGGTGTTCTCGGCAAGGCGCGCGGCAAGCGTGGCAACCATACCCTCAATCATCTCGGCGCGTTCTTCATCGCTCATGCCAGCAGCCATGTCCAACATGCCCTGATCGGGCGAGGGTGCCACATCGGGCACCGGTAAACCGCCTTTCTCAGCAGCATCGATGATGTTCTGGCCAAGGGTTGCCATCCACGGTGCATCCGGCCGAGACTGACTGTGCAAGCGTTGCCAAAGCGCCACCGCGTCTGCAAAGTTTTCATCCTGATAGGCGGCAAGACCGGCCATATAAAGGGCGCGCGGCTCATTTGGATTGACCGCCAGCACCTCGTCAATCAGATTGCGCGCAGGAATGGTGATCTGACCATCAGCGGCGCGGCTCAACGCCTCCGCCAGCATTGCCTTGATACTGGGGTCGCCCGCCGTCAAATCAAGCGCGGTACGAAGAGCGTCTAATTCAGTGTCATTGTCACCGGCGGCGGCGGCGGCCATGGCAAGCCGCAACCATCCTTCAACCTTGTCCGGTGCCTTGTCGACAGTTTGCCTTGCCTCTGTCAATGCCTTCGCCAGCACCTCCGAACGGCTTTCCTGTGCCGTTGCCGCCGCGGCGATTTCGGCTTGCCGACCGGCAAGGGGCTGGTCAGCCAGATCAGCGCGGCCAAGCATGAGATAGAGACCAAGGCTGGCAGCAAACCCAAACACAACAACAATGATGATCGGGCCGCGCGGTATATTTGATGCCTTCGGCGTCTGGCCTGCCACACGAACATCGCCATCCAAATGGCCATCCAAATCGCGAGCTGACTGCGCCTTGGCTGTATCCGCTGATGTTGGCGCATCTGGTCGGCGGTTACGGCGGATTGCAACGACAAGCAATATCCCGCCAAGAACCACCCCGACAGGGGCAAACCACAATATATAGGTGCCGGTTGAAACAGGCGGGCGAAGCAAAACATAATCGCCATATTTGCTCTGCAAGGACGCCAGAATTTCAGCATCGCTGGCACCGGCAACAAGCTGGGCCCTGACCTCGCGGCGAAGGTCCTGTGCCAGTTCGGCATCTGAATCATCAATCGACTGATTCTGGCAGACCAAACAACGCAGCTGTTTTGACAACGCCCGGGCACGGCTTTCAAGGCCCGGATCGTCAAGCATCTCTTCTGCCGTGATCGCCGATGCGGACCCCGCCAGAACAAAAAGCTGCATGATCAGGCCAAGCAACAGAGCGAGCCCAATCACGCGCCTGTTCAAAGAATCTGATGCGGTCCGCAAGGTCATTTTGCCGATTCCAGAGCAGGCAGCAATTTTGTCTCAAGAACCCGCCTGTCAATTGGGCCAGCATGGCGTACCAAAACCGTTCCGTCAGCGGCAATCACATAGCTTTCCGGCACCCCATACACACCCCATGCGAAGCCAAGCTGACCATCCCGGTCAACGCCAATCGCGGCAAATGGATTGCCATATTGATCGAGAAAGGCCGATGTATCGGCCGGTTTGTCCTTATAGGCGATGCCAATGACCGGAACGCGCTCGGCCAATAAAGCAAGAGCCGGTGCCTCGGCGCGGCAGGGTGCACACCAGCTGGCAAAGAAATTGACCAGAACGGGTTGTCCGGCAAAGCCCGCAAGATCAAGCGATTGCCCAACATCATCAAGCAATGGCACCGGTGTTGCCGGTACCTTCTTGCCAATAAGGACAGATGGCAGCTGGCCTGTGTTACGCGTTCCCGAAAGCGTGGAGAACAGAGCCACCGAAGCAAAGCCTGCCAGAATCAGGAAGCCGATCAATGGCAGTAGAAACGAGAGCCGTAGGCGCGACTTTGTCGGTGTGGGGCGGGCTGGTTTCATGCCGGCATTCCCTTGCCCTTTGGCGCAGTTGACTCGCTTGATTCGGGGGATTGATGCGCCTTGGCGGGCTGGCGACTTTTGCCAGTCCGGCCCATTGCCGCCAGCAACCCGCCAATCGCCATCATCGCCGCACCAGCCCAAACCCAGCTGACCAGCGGCTTTCTGTAAAGCCGCAATGTATACCCTGTCGCGGCATCACCATCACCAAGCACGGCATAGTCATCACCACTGATGCGCGGGCGGATTGCCGCCTCGGTGGTGGTTTGCCGCTCGGCAGTATATAGCCGGTTTTCCGGTGTCATTACGGCGATCGGCACACCGTTTCGGCGCAGTTCAAGTACCGCCGTCAATGTGACGTAATTTGGCCCCTGGCGTTGCTCGACACCGGAAAAAACAAATTCCTTGCCGGCAAGGGGAATGATGTCACCCGGCTTTGCCCGCACCACGCTTTCACTTGCAAACAGCCCATTGCCAAGCGCGCCAAGCAAGAAAACAACCATACCAAAATGCGCACACCACATGCCCCAGACGGGCAAGGGGATGGCCCGGCCAGCCGCGGCGGCAACGCGCCTGCGACCAAGCCCAAGGCGATGCCCGACATCCGCCAGAATGCCCGCGGCAAGCCAGGCTGTCATCGCCAGACCAACGATGCCAGCAACGCCTATATCTGTTGCCAGCGTCAATGCGGCAAGCACTGAAACCACTGCCGCCAGACCCGCTGTCAGCAGCACGGTTTTCAGTGCCGGTAACGTGCCACGACGCCACGCCATCACCGGACCAACCACCATTGCCACGACAAGCGCCCCCATGATCGGGTTGAATGTCGCATCAAAATAGGGCGGTCCGACAGTGATCCGCGCACCATTGATCATCTCCAGTGCAAGCGGATAGAACGTGCCGATCAACACCACGATGGTGGCCGCTGTCAGCAGAAAATTATTGACCAGCAGGCCAAATTCCCGGCTGACCAGATCAAATCCACTGTCGCCTGCCAATTGCGGCCCGCGCCACGCAAACAGTGCCAGCGGAACGCCAATGGCCACGAGCAAAATACCAAGAATGAATACGCCGCGCGCCGGATCACTGGCAAAACTGTGGACCGATGTCAGCAAACCGGAACGGACAATGAAGGTACCGACAAGCGACAGGGAAAAGGCAACAATCGCCAACAGCACTGTCCAGCTTTTAAACCCTTCGCGCGCTGCCACAACGCTGATCGAATGTATCAGCGCTGTCGCCGCCAGCCACGGCATCAGCGAGGCATTCTCGACCGGATCCCAGAACCACCATCCACCCCAGCCAAGTTCATAATAGGCCCACCAGCTGCCAAGGGCGATCCCGGCGGTAAGCGCGCACCAGGCGGCAGTGATCCAGGGCCGCACACTGACCGCCCAGACACGGTCAATCCGGCCATCAAGCAGACCGGCAACGGCAAAGGAAAAAGCCATGGAAAGACCAACATAGCCGACATAAAGTGTCGGCGGATGCAGGGCGAGACCCGGATCCTGCAAAATCGGGTTGAGGCCATTGCCATCAAGCGGCGCTGGCGACAATCTTTCGAACGGATTCGATGTAAAAAGGGAAAACGCCATAAACGCCGCGCTGACCACGCCTTGCACACCAAGCGTCATCACCTTGAGACGAAGTGGCATATGCTGGCCGCGCAACGCCAGAAGTGCCGCAAAGACAACAAGGATCACAATCCACAGCAGCAGCGAGCCCTCGTGGCTCCCCCAGGTTCCCGAGATTTTGTAGATCATCGGCTTTGCCGAATGCGAATGGCTGGCAACAAGCGCCACGGAAAAATCAGAGGTCACAAACGCCCAAACCAACGCCGCAAATGCCACCAGAACTCCCGCCGCCATGACCAGCGTCACCGGCATCACCACATGCATCAGCCCCGCATGGTTGCGTGTTACCGCGTAAAACGGCAACACCGCCAGCATCAGCGACATGACAAAGGCAAGGATCAACGCGAAATGGCCCAATTCGGCGATCATATTTGGACAGTCTCCACAAGGTCTGGTGAATGCGGGGGCACCATAGCATAGCTGGCCCAATCTTCACCCCAAATCTTGGTCGTTTGCGCCAAAATGCCCCGGCCCAAATTCACGGTGCGCCCAAATCAGAATGACATGTGGTTGACCATGTCAAAACCGCTCACTAGGGTTTTTATCAAGATCAGTTTATGGGGGAACTATGGGCGCCGTCGAAAGACAGCTTTTTGCAGAGATTGATGCGCGGCGTGACGCGCTGGTCTCTACAACGCAGGACTTGATCCGCATTCCAACGCTGAACCCACCCGGCGACAAATATCATGACATCTGCAGCTATCTGCAAGCACGGCTTGAGCGCTCTGGATTCAGCACTGAATTGATCAGGGCAAAAGGCGCGCTTGGCGATTCCGAAAAAACGCCGCGTTGGAATATCATCGCCCGGCATGAGGGCGCGACATCCGGCGAATGTGTGCATTTCAACTCACATACTGACGTTGTCCATGTTGGCGAAGGGTGGACACGCGATCCCTTTGCCGCAGAAATTGAAGATGACCGTATCTATGGTCGCGGGGCCTGTGACATGAAGGGCGGGCTTGCCGCATCAATCATCGCGGCCGAGGCGTTTATCGCCAGCCACCCGGACTATGCCGGCGCGATTGAAATTTCCGGCACCGCTGATGAGGAAACAGGCGGCTTTGGCGGCGTTGCCTATCTTGCCGAACAGGGCTATTTCAACCCTGACCGGGTTCAGCATGTGATCATTCCGGAACCTTTGAACAAGGACCGGATATGTATCGGCCATCGCGGCGTATGGTGGGCGGAAATCGAAACAAAAGGCCGGATTGCACATGGGTCAATGCCATTTCTGGGCGATTGCGCTGTACGCCATATGGGGGCGGTCCTTGCTGAAATGGAAAAAATTCTGTTTCCCCGCCTTGCCGAGCAGCAAACCGAAATGCCTGTGGCCCCGGAAGCGGCCCGCCGGTCCACCCTGAACATCAATTCAATTCATGGCGGACTTGCCGAACCGGATGCCGACTATACCGGCATGCCCTCGGCCTGTGTGCCGGATCGGTGCGTGATCACCATCGATCGGCGGTTTCTGATTGAAGAGGATCTCGCCGAGGTCAAAGCGGAAATCGATCAGCTGATGCAAAAAGTGGCGCGCGACAGGCCGGACTTCAGCTATGAAATCCGCGATTTGTTTGAAGTGCATCCCGTGCTGGCCGACAAGAAGGCGCCGATCGTGACAACTGTCAGTGACGCGATCCGCGATGTGATGGGCGTTGATCCCGCATTCGTTGTCTCGCCGGGCACCTATGATCAGAAGCATATTGACCGGATCGGCAAATTGAAAAATTGCATTGCCTATGGGCCGGGCATACTCGAATTGGCGCATCAGCCAGATGAATGGATCAGCATTACCGATATGCTGGACAGTGCAAGAGTTATGGCCTTATCGCTGGCCAAACTCCTTGCAAATGACTAAGGGCCGCAGGACATGCGGCCTGCCGATAACAAAAAGCCTTAAAATTATAGGGGGTAATTATGAAACGCAGACTCTTGATCGCCGGTACAGTCACGGCGATTTTCACCCAGATTTCGGTGGCGCTGGCCGCGCAAACGTCAATCACCATCGGGATGCAGCTGGAGCCACCAAACCTTGACCCGACCGGCGGTGCTGCCGCAGCGATTGACGAGGTTGTTTATGCAAATGTCTTTGAGGGACTGACACGCTATCAGGCGGATGGATCGGTCGCTCCGGCACTGGCCAAATCATGGACCATTTCCGGCGATGGTCTTGTCTATGAGTTCAAGTTGCACGCAGGCGTCAAATTCCACGATGGCTCCAGCCTGACAGCGGATGATGTGAAATTCTCACTTGATCGGGCGCGCGCCGAGGATTCGACAAACGCCCAAAAGCGTTTGTTTACCGGCATCGCATCAGTAGAAGCGATCGATGATCTGACAGTGCGGATCACCCTGTCGACGCCGGATGGCGGCTTCATCACCAACCTTGCCTGGGGCGATGCGGTGATTGTGGCCCCTGAGAGCATCGACATGGCCAAGACAGCGCCTGTTGGCACCGGACCGTTCCAATTTTCGAAATGGGTTCAGGGTGACCGGGTTGAACTGGTGAAAAACGCGGCCTATTGGGGCGAGGGAGTCGCGCTGGAAAAGGCGGTTTTCAAGTTCATCTCCGACCCGACAGCGGCATTTGCCGCGATGATGGCTGGCGATATTGACGCCTTTCCGGTGTTTCCGGCACCTGAAAATCTGCCACAATTTGAGGCCGATCCAAGATTCCGGGTGATTGTCGGTTCGACCGAGGGTGAAACCATTCTGTCCACCAACAACAAGGCCACCCATCTTTCTGATGTTCGCGTCCGTCAGGCACTGGCGCATGCCATCGACAGACAGGCCATCATCGATGGCGCAATGTTTGGCTACGGCACGCCAATTGGCACGCATTTCGCGCCACATCACCCCGATTATGTCGATCTGACCGGGCAGTCTTCATATGATCCGGCAAAGGCGAAATCACTGCTGGCAGAAGCTGGCGCAAGCAACATCACGCTGTCTTTGAAACTGCCGCCGCCATCCTATGCGCGTCGTGGTGGTGAGATCATTGCGGCACAGCTTCGCGAAGTCGGGCTTTCGGTTGAAGTGGAAAATCTGGAATGGGCGCAATGGCTCGAGCAGGTATTCCGGGGTAAGGATTATGATCTGACAATCGTCTCTCATACCGAGCCAATGGATATCGGCATCTATGCCAATCCTGAATATTACTTCCAGTATGACAGTGCTGAATTCCAGCAAATCATTGCCGATCTGAAGCTGGCCACTGATGCCGGTGAGCGGACAAGATTGCTGCAAGCCGCACAGCGCCGGATTGCCGATGATCATGTCAACGGCTATCTGTTCCAGCTGGCCCGCACCGGTGTTGCCAACGCCAAAATCAGCGGCCTGTGGGAAAATGCGCCAACGCAGGCGAATGACCTGACACAGGTGCAGTGGGCAGACTGACGATTGCAAACAAACTTCGGGCCGATGCCGCCGGAACTCTTCCAGCGGCATCGACCAGACACAAAAGAACCCGCGGTGCCAGCGTTCTTGGCGTCTGGTCCGGGGATGGTTAGACTGCGGCAATGCTAAGATATATTCTGTCCAGATTCCTGATGCTCGGCGCCAGTCTCTTTGTCGCTTCAATTGCCATTTTCGTGATGATCGAACTGGTTCCGGGTGATCCGGCGGCTTTCATGCTCGGGCTGAATGCGGCACCCGATACCGTTGCCGCGTTGCGCGCCGAACTTGGCCTTGATGGCAGTCCGGCAGAACGATATCTGCGCTGGGTCGGGGGCATGATGGTCGGCGATTTTGGCACCTCCTACACCTATCAGGTGCCCGTTGCCGAACTTGTTGCGGCACGCTTGTTCGTATCACTGCCGCTGGCAATCATGGCCCTGCTTCTGTCGACAGTAATCGCCATTCCGATCGGCCTGTTCGCGGCAAGCCGCCATGGTAAACCCGCCGATTGGTCGACAATGGGAATCACGCAAATCTTCATTGCGGTTCCGAATTTCTGGTTTGCGATGATCCTTGTGATGATTTTTGCGATCCAGCTCAGATGGTTTTCTGCAGGTGGCTTTCCCGGCTGGGATCAGGGCGTTCTGGCAAGCCTGAAAGCGCTGACATTGCCCGCCATTTCACTGGCCTTGCCACAAGCGTCAATTCTGACACGGGTGATGCGTTCTGCGGTTCTTGAGACCCTGACACAAGACTATATCCGCACCGCCCGCGCCAAGGGGTTAAGCCGCCGCCAGACCCTGTTCAACCATGCGCTTCGCAACGCGTTGATTCCGGTTTTGACGATTATCGGTCTGCAATTTTCCTTTTTGATCGCCGGTGCCATCATTATCGAAAATGTGTTCTTTCTTCCCGGATTGGGACGGCTGGTCTTTCAGGGGATCACGCAACGCGACCTGATTGTCGTTGAATCAGTGGTGATGCTGCTTGTCTTTGCGGTGATCCTTGTCACCTTTCTTGTCGATATTGCCTATGCGCTTGTCGACCCACGATTGCGGAGGCAGTGATGACCTCTGCATCCAGAAAACTGCCGGTTGCATTGGTGCTTGGTGCCTGTTTGACGATGGTGTTCCTGCTGGCTGCGATGGTCTCGCTGGTGTGGACACCGCATCCGGTTGATGCGCTCAACATTGCCAATAAATTGCGGCCACCAAGCATCGATAACCTGCTTGGCACGGATCATTTTGGCCGTGACATGCTGTCGATGCTGATGGTTGGGGCGCGCACATCAATTGCGGTTGCAATCGGTGCGGTTACCGTGGGTATGGCGCTTGGTGTGCCGCTTGGTCTTATCGCGGCATCGCGGCATGGACGCTGGCTCGATGATCTCGTCATGCGCGGAAATGATCTGGTCTTTGCCTTTCCATCACTTGTTATCGCGATCCTGATCACGGCGGTGTTCGGGCCATCGGCGATCAATGCCATCATAGCCATCGGCATTTTCAATATGCCGGTATTTGCCCGGGTTACGCGGGGCGGCGCATTGACCATTTGGTCACAGGAATATGTATTGGCCGCGCGTGTCGCCGGCAAAGGGGCGGCGCGCATATCGGTTGAACATATTCTGCCGAATGTTGCCAATCTGCTGATCGTTCAGGGCACCATCCAGTTCAGTCTTGCGATCCTGATTGAAGCGGGCCTCTCCTATGTCGGGCTGGGGGCGCAGCCGCCACTGCCATCATGGGGACGGATGCTTGCCGACAGCCAGACGATGATCAGTTTTGCCCCGCATGTGGCGATTATACCCGGCCTTGCCATCATCATTACGGTTCTTGGCCTCAATCTGACCGGTGACGGGCTTCGTGATCTGCTTGATCCACGGATCAGGAGGCAGCGATGACATCAGGCTTGCAAGTGACCGATCTTGGCGTGCAGATTGGCGATCAGACATTGGTCGACAAGGTCAGCTTTACCATCGCCCCTGGCCAGATTTGTGGGCTGGCGGGTGAGTCGGGCTCGGGGAAATCGCTTACCGCGCTTGGCATTATGGGGTTGTTGCCTGACGGCGCCCGCCGCACCGGAACAGCGCATCTGGACGATTTATCCCTATTCGCACTTGACGAAAAAGAGATGTGCGCCGTCCGTGGCCAGCGCATCGGGATGATTTTTCAGGAACCGATGACAGCGCTGAATCCGGTACGCACCATTGGCGATCAGGTGGCTGAAACCTTGCTGGTACATTCTGCCGCCAGCAAAGAAGAGGCCTATGACATTGCGGCTGAAAAGCTCAACCGGGTTGGCCTGCCGGCATCACGGGCCGGTCTGCAACGCTATCCGCACGAGCTGTCAGGCGGCCAGCGGCAGCGGGTGATGATTGCCCAGGCGATTGCCTTGCGCCCAGATCTTCTGATTGCCGATGAACCGACCACAGCCCTCGATGTAACAACGCAGGCAAGCATCCTTGAATTGCTTGGCGAGCTTGTCAGCGAGGACGGTATGTCGATGCTGCTGATCACACATGATCTGGCTGTCCTTGCCGGTGTCAGCACCAACATCAATATCATGCAGAACGGCGTTATCGTCGAGTCAGATGCGACCGAGACCTTGTTTCGGCATCATCGTCATCCCTATACAAAAAAGCTGTTTGCTGCCTCCCGCCATATTCCCCGGCAAATCGCACTGCCATCGAATGCCGAACGCCTGCTTGATGTCAGCAATCTGTCGGTCGGCTATGCTGGCCAGCGCGGCCTGTTTACCCGGCAAGGACCTGATTTGACTGCGGTGAATGATGTGTCTTTTTCCATCGACCGCGGCGAGAGTCTTGGTCTTGTCGGCGAGTCCGGATGCGGCAAGTCAACGCTTGCCCGCACCATTCTTGGGTTGCAGGCATTGCGCAGCGGACAGATTTCCCTGCTTGGCAAAAGTGTCGGTTCTGGCCAGCATGTGCCTGCCAGCCTTCGCGCCGCAATGCAGGTGGTGTTTCAAGACCCATATGGCTCGTTCAATCCGCGTCATCGTGTTGGCAGGCTCATCGCCGAACCGCTGCATCTGCTGGCCGATCCACCACAGGGCACGGATCGAGAGAAAGACATTGAACGGGCGTTGGAAGAGGTTGGACTCGCTGCATCAGACAAGCACAAATTCATCCATGAATTTTCCGGTGGTCAACGACAACGTATTGCCATTGCCCGTGCTTTGGTGATCAAACCGGCACTGGTCATCCTTGATGAGGCCGTTTCCGCACTCGATGTGTCGATCCGTGCGCAGATTATCGACCTGCTGGTCGAGCTTCGGGAAAGCCACGGGTTAAGCTATCTTTTTATCAGTCATGATCTTACCGTGGTGCGGTCCGTTACCGAACGGGTGATGGTGATGCGCGCCGGACAGATTGTCGAGCAGGGCGATACGGCCGACATTCTGGACAGCCCCGCGCACAGCTATACCAAACAGCTGGTCGCCGCCAGCCCGCAAATACCTGCCGATTGGCTTGCCACGGGCGGGCAACACGGAACGCGTAACATTAAGGGAGACGCCTGACATGCCATCAAATCCGGACCTCTGGTATCCAAGTGACAAGCTGTTCATTGATGGGTCATGGCACAGCCCGGCAACCGGACAAACATTGACGCTGGAAAATCCGTCAAGCGGCCAGCCACTTACCGACATCGCGCGGGGTGGCAAGGCAGATATCGATCAGGCCGTTGCCGCGGCCCGGCAGGCACTTGCCGGACCATGGGGCCGGATGCCAGCTTTCGAGCGTGGCCGCCTGATGATGAATCTGGCAGGGCTGGTCAATGAGCGAAGTGAAGACCTTGCCAGAATCGAGTCCCTTGATGTTGGCAAACCGCTCAGTCAAGCGCGCGCCGATGTCCGGGCGCTTGCCCGCTACTTCGAATTCTACGCCGGCGCTGCAGACAAGATCACCGGCGAGACGATACCCTATCTTGACGGCTACACCGTCTACACCTTGCGTGAACCGCACGGCGTCTGTGCGCATATCATCCCGTGGAACTATCCGATGCAGATCATTGGCCGGTCTGTTGGTGCGGCGCTGGCGATGGGTAACACATCGGTGATCAAACCAGCCGAGCAAGCCTGCCTGACCGCGCTTGCGTTTGCCGCGTTGACAGCCGAAGCCGGGTTTCCGGCGGGGGTGGTCAATGTTGTCCCCGGACTTGGCGAGGAGGCGGGTGAGGCGCTCAGCACCCATCCAGACATCAATCATGTCTCCTTTACCGGATCACTTGCTGTGGGGCGTAAAATTCAGGCGGCGGCAGGTCAAAATGTCGTTCCGGTGACGCTTGAACTTGGCGGCAAGTCGCCGCAATTGGTATTTGATGACGCCGACCTTGACGCCGCCATGCCATTTCTGGTGAATGCCGGCATTCAGAACGCCGGTCAAACCTGTTCGGCATCATCGCGCATCCTCGTTCAACGGGGAATTTTTGACGAGGTGGCATCAAGAATGGCGGCCCGCTATGCCTCCTTGCGCGTTGGCAGCGCCAGCGATGACCTTGATGTCGGGCCACTTGTATCTCGCGCGCAAAAGGGCATCGTGGAAAATTATCTGGGTGCCGCCGATGATCTTGAACATCTTGCCACAGGCCAGCTTGATGCCAGCGCCTCAAAGGATGGTTTCTTTGTTTTGCCGACGCTGCTGTCGGGGCATGACAGAACGCATCTGCTTGCGCGTGAGGAGATATTCGGGCCGGTGCAGCTGTTGCTTGCTTTCGATGATGAGGCCGAGGCCGCAACCATTGCCAATGAGACGGGCTTTGGTCTTGTCGCGTCTGTCTGGACGCGTGACGGGGCACGCCAGATGCGTCTGGCAAAATCATTGCGGTCCGGTCAGGTGTTCATCAATAATTATGGCGCAGGCGGCGGTGTTGAGCTTCCCTTTGGTGGCACCGGCCTGTCGGGTCATGGCCGGGAAAAAGGATTTGAGGCACTTTACGGCTTTTCCGCCCTTAAAACCGTTGCCGCATTGCATGGCTAGCGCCACCACAGAGTTATGAGTGAGTTAAACAGAGAAGGCAGAGCAGGAAAATGACAGGCAGATTGCAGGACAAAACAGCAATTGTCACCGGCGGTGGTTCCGGTTTTGGTGCCGGTATCGCCAGGCATTTTGCCGCCGCCGGTGCCCGGGTGATGGTGGCTGATATCAACCATGATGCGGCAAAGAACATAGCCGATGAAATTGGCGGCATCGCCATCGAGGTCGATGTATCGGACAATCATTCGATGCAGGCGATGCATGCTGCCGCAACGGCGCATTTCGGCACATTGGACATTCTGGTCAATAATGCTGGCGTCACCCATAAACCACAGCCAATGGAAGATATCAGCGAAGCTGACTTTGACCGCGTAATCGCGGTGAACAGCAAATCGGTTTTTCTGGCAGCCAAATATTTTGTGCCGGACATGAAGCGGGCGGGCAAAGGGGCCATCCTGAACGTCGCTTCGACAGCCGGCATTTCGCCGCGCCCGAACCTGAGCTGGTATAACGCGTCAAAGGGCTGGATGATCACCGCGACAAAATCAATGGCGGTGGAACTTGCGCCAAGCGGCGTCAGGGTCAATGCGATCAATCCCGTGGCCGGTGAAACACCCCTTCTGCAAAGCTTTATGGGTGAGGACACGCCGGAAATTCGCGCCAAATTTCTGGCAACAATCCCGCTAGGCCGGTTCTCACAGCCTTCTGATATGGGCCATGCGGCGGTGTTTCTCTGCTCGGATGAGGCCTCGATGATCACCGGTGTCGCCCTCGAGGTGGATGGCGGGCGATGCATATAGAAAGCGCCAGATGATGCAGCCGGGACAACGTAATCTGATCACCGATGTTGAGGGCATTCTTGTCGGCAACGCCGATGATGCCAAGGTAAAGTCAGGCACAACTGTGCTGCGGGCGACGAAGCCGCTGACCGCGGCTGTTGATGTGATGGGTGGTGCGCCGGGAACGCGCGAGACAGACCTTCTGGCACCTGACCGGCTTGTCGAGACGATTGATGCCCTTGTGCTGTCGGGTGGTTCGGCGCTTGGCCTTGATGCCGCCTCGGCGGTGGCAAATTGCCTTCGGGCCGAAGGCCGCGGGTTTGATGCCGGAGGCCAGCCGGTTCCTATCGTGCCGGCGGCCATTCTGTTTGATTTGCTAAATGGCGGTGACAAGAACTGGGATGAAAACCCCTATAGCCGACTTGGCAGAGATGCCTATCACGCCGCCACCGCCGAATTTGCGCTTGGCTCGGTTGGCGCGGGGGCAGGCGCAACAACGGCGGATTTGAAAGGCGGGTTGGGATCTGCATCAGCGATCCTTGATAATGGCATCACCGTTGGCGCACTTGTTGCGGTGAACGCCTTTGGTGCAACCACGCCGCCCGATATGCCGCATTTCTGGGCGGCGCCATGGGAGGCTGACAACAATGAATTTGGCGGCCTTGGCGTTGCGCCCCGAATTGCCGGAGGGGCGAATGCGCTTGGCTCAAAACTGCCAAACCCCATGCAGAACACCACCATCGCCATCATTGCCACCGATGCCTGTTTGACCAAGGCCGAACTGAAGCGCATTGCCGTTGCCGCGCAAGACGGTATGGCGCGCGCCATCATGCCAAGCCATACGCTATATGACGGTGATTTGATATTCAGCGTGGCAACCGGCACCAAGCCTCTGTCCGACAAAACTGTTGATGCGCTGGCGATCGGTCATGCCGCCGCGATTGTTCTCAGTCGCGCAATTGCCCGCGGCATCTGGGAAGCCAGCGCCGCACCGAATGACCGGCTTCCCTGTTTCCGGGATAAATACGCGCTTTAAAGGGACGTTTCTATCAGTCGATAAATGCGTCCATTCGCCGTCCGGCACGTTCCAGATGGATTGGCAGAACCCGGCCATAAAGTTGTCTTGTGCGCTCTGGCGCGCCCACCATATCGGGCTGTTCGACATATGAAAAAATGGCAACATAGCGCCGTGTTGGACCACGCAACGGGCTGACTCGATGCAACGAATATCGTCCCTTGAATAATTGCAAATCGCCCGGCCCCAGATTAAGGCGGCGCACCAAATTCGAAGTGCCATCAAGCACCTCACTGACAGCCTCAAAATTTTCATCCTGCAGGCGGATATTCGGTGCATATTCAAAAAGCCCACCTTCTTCCGCATTCTGAATGGCCAGCGTAATGGTGAAATTATTAGTATCAAAATGCCACGGAAAACCCTCGCCCTCTTCAGCCATATTAACGATCACATCGGCCAGCGGATCGGCGTAGCGATAGAAAGCCTGCTGATCCAGACAGGCCTGTATAAACGGATCAAAGGCTGGAAAATCATGGATCGTGCGCAAAGGGCCAGACAGTGAGAAATTGTCAGCCGGAATAAAGGCATTTGAACGATCAAAAAACCGTCGCCGTGGATCAGCAGGATCAAGGTTTGGATCATCCTCGGTGAAATAGGCGTTCGACTTGCTGAAGGATCGATGCGCCTGTGGTGCAACGGAGTCCGCCTCCCGGCATAGATGCGCCACAGCCTGTCCGGTCAAAAACCCCTTCAGCACCGCGCAGCCATCCTCGGCAAGCTGGGCACGCACATCATCAATCAATCGGTCGCGTGCCGCCCCTTCCTGATGGATAGGGTAGGTTTCAAGATCAATCAGGCTTTCTGCCGAAAAGCCAGCCCACATATCCGACATGGCCTGCCTCCATCCGCTGTTCAATCATGCAAACGCTGGCAGATTTCAGATCATATGTCGATAAGCAAAATCACAGGCCCGATGAAACAGCGACGGAGCGATCATGATGGTCGCCTCGCCCATTTTCGATGAATGACAGACGTCAGACACGCCATGGCTCGAGCAGGTGAATACATTCACCCTTGCGGAACACTGCAACCATCTGCGGGTGATTATCCTGCATGTGATACAGCAGAAAATCGGCCTGATAATCCGGCGCGATATGACCGCGATTATCAAGGCCGACAGCCGCGGCCGCATTGGCCGAAATCAGCGGCCAGAATTTTGCCATCTGTTCGGGATCAGAACTGCCAAGACGCGCCATCGCGGCAAGTGGTGCGGCATAATAATAATCTGAGGCAAGAACCGAACACAGTCCGGCATGAATGGCCTCGGTTGCATCAACAGCGCCGGTATGGCTTTTGCCGCGAAGCACATTGGGCGCGCCCAGCACCGTTGCCTCACCATTGGCAATGGCTGCTTTTGCTGTATCCGCGGTGATTGGAAATTCACATACGGTGATGCCAATGCCCCGGTTTTTGTCACGTTCTTGCGGCGTTTGTTCATCATGGGCAAAGCAGATGACACCCTTGGCGGCGGCCATGTCTGCAAGATGCCTTACCGCCAGCGGCACCTCTTTGGCACGTGCCGAGAGACGGTCCAGATCAGCTTTGTACGCCTCAACACTCATGCCACATCTCGCCGCGTTTTTAGCGAGGATATGCGGCTTCATGCCCGAACAGATCGCCGTTAGATGATCATTGAAAGCAAGCGTTGGCGAAGGGTCAAGATCAAGCCATGATTCGATATCCGGCACCGCCTCAAGAGCAAATATTTCCCACCGAATCTGCAGGCGAATCTCGGTTTTTAGGTGCGGTCTGAGACGGACCAGAGCGGCGATTGTGTCACGCGCCCGTTGCAGGCTGCGGGGACCTGGTTCCCATGAAATGGTCAATGCCAGAAACGCCGTGGTGATACCATTTGCCAGCAATTCACGATCGGTCGCCAGAAGCGCCGTTTCGAGATCAAACTCAACACCGTTGCGCGGCGCGATATGCCGTTCAAAACCGTCACCATGCAAATCAATGATTCCTGGCATGGCGATCAGGCCATCTGCATCAAACCGGCGCATATCCGGTGACACAGACGTCGTGAAGCACCCGTTTCGGATGGCAAGGTCCTGCATGCCAAACCCGCCAGCCGTCTGTGTTTTCACATTGGTAATGATCCAGCTGTCAGTCATCACACCATTTTAACTATCAGATTAAATCCACAGCCACGGACCAAACAGCGGTCATCGGACATTTCGAACCAGCATCATCACCACAAACAGAACATTTGGCAATTGTTTGCAACGATGTGAATGTG
Organism: Alphaproteobacteria bacterium; assembly: GCA_038147495.1. Classification (GTDB taxonomy): domain Bacteria; phylum Pseudomonadota; class Alphaproteobacteria; order Puniceispirillales; family Puniceispirillaceae; genus MED-G116. Next base: position 225,426 of record JAYQTT010000016.1, read on the forward strand.
CTAAGCGCTTGATTTGACAGTTTCACCAGCATCAGCCAGCAGAGGAAAGAATAATGTCGATCACACTTGCACAGGCAACCATCATTATCGAGGCCGCGCTTGGCAAAGGTCGCGAACTGGCCCTCAAGCCGCTGAGCGTTGTCGTGTTGGACAATCGCGCTTCGCTTGTTGCGGCAATGTCAGAGGATGGCGTGAGCCAAATGCGCGCCCGAATTGCCCACGGGAAAGCGAATGCCGCCATTGCGCTTGGTCTTGGCACCCGCGCCCTGATGAACCGGGCCGAACAGCAGGCCTATTTCATTCAAGCCATTAACGGGCTTGCCGGTGGCGATATGGTGCCGGTGCCGGGTGGGGTTCTGATCCGTGATGATGCGGGTCAATTGCTTGGTGCGATTGGCATTTCAGGCGACACGTCCGACAATGATGAGGCGGCGGCTCTTGCCGGGATCGCGGCCGCTGGCCTTATCGCCCAGACCGAGTAAAGTCTGAACGGTCCTGGCGCAATGACGCCAAGGGCTGTTTTTGCTGGCCATGTGCGTCAAAATTATCCGCGGCGAGCCATGTCTGGAATGCGTCTCTACGGTCCGGCCATTCACTGTCGATAATGGAAAACCAGGCGGTATCCCTGTTCAGCCCCTTGTTCACGCTGGCCTGACGGAACACACCTTCTGCGCTGAAGCCAAGCCGTGATGCCGCCGCCTTCGATCGGCCGTTGGCATCATCGCATTTCCACTCATAGCGGCGATAGCCAAGCGTATCAAACGCATTGCGCATCATCAGAAACATGGCCTCGGTGGCGGCAACCCGCCTTTGGAGTGCGGGTGCAAAATTGATATGGCCAACCTCAATGCTGCCAGCCTTTGGATTAATTCGCAGATAGCTTGCCATGCCAACCGCCTGACCATTGGTCCGGTCGATGATGGCGTAGAAGAACGGATCAGCAAGAAAACAGGTGTCATCTGCCCATCTGACAAACGCCGCTTCATCGGCAAAGGGTCCATAGGGCAAATACCGCCAGATGGCACCATCGCTGTCGGCGGCAAACGCACGGAACAGATCGGAAAAATGTGCCCGCGTCAACGGTTCCACTTGGCAGTAATCACCGGCCAGCACGGCATGGTCGGGGCGGCGCGCCCCCTGCCAGTCCGGAACCGCGCGTTGCGACATGCTGGTGGTGATGTCGTTATTTTGCGTCATCTCTTGCCTCGATAGCGGTGGCACAATGTTATAACTAAAGCACCATCACTGAATCATACAGCAGGCGCCTCTAGCAATAGCGTTCCGGCCCTATCCATTGATCCGCAGAATATCTGTCACCATGAGCCCAGCCAACAGGCAGAACGGTTTCGATATGTGCCATATCATCAGCCGTCAGCGTCAAATGCGCCCCTGCACATAATTCGCGAAAATGCGAAACTGAACGCGTGCCGGGGATAGGGATGATATGCTCGTCCTTGTGCAGCAACCAGGCAATGGCAAGTGCCGCCGCCGATGTTCCCATATCCTGTGCCAACGCGCGAAACCCTGCAGCCGCGGCAACATTGGCGCTGAGATTAGGCTCCTGAAAGCGCGGATTCTGGCGGACAAATGGCATGTCAGGAATGCGTTCAAGAGTATGTGGGTCATCGGTCAGTAATGATCTGCCCACAGGTGAAAAAGCGACAAGGGCCGTGCCTAGCTCGCGCGTTGTTTGCACAAGCCCCAGCTCCGGACTGCGCACCGAAAGCGAATATTCAGACTGTATGGCGGCAACATGATGAACCTGATTCGCACGCCGCAAAGAGGACGGCGCGATTTCGGAAAACCCGAATGACTTGATCTTTCCCGCCTTGATAAATCCAGCCATCGTCTCGCAAACGTCCTCAATCGGCGTGTTCGCATCGCGGCGATGAATGTAATAGAGGTCAATGCAATCCACACCAAGACGCTCAAGCGTCTTGTCCAGCTCGGCGGCAAGATAAGCGGGGCTATTGTCGTAATAGCGCTCACCCAATTCTTTGCTTCGGGCGATGCCGGCTTTTGAAGCAATCGAGAACAAATCATTCTTGCGCTTGCCCTGTTTGGCAAGAAAGGTGCCGATAGCGGTCTCCGACTTGCCCATGCCATAGACATTTGCCGTATCGATATGGGTTACATTTTCATCCAGCGCCGCGGTCAAAATCGCGTGTGACTTCGCTTCGTCGGTGGCACCATAAAAATCACTAAAGGACATGGCTCCAATGCCAATGGCCGAAATGTCCGGCCCATGGGCTCCCAGCTTTCTCTTTTGCATAAATCTCTTTCCAAATACTTAACGATTGCTGGAAGAGCATAGGAAAATCACTTGGAAATTGCCATAGAACAAATTGCCCGTTGTCGCATCTGGACACGCATAGAGGCATATCCTGTCACAACAGTTCTATCTTGTGGCTGTCCTACTCACCCTGCCCCTGACAGGTGAAATCAGCCTTGGCCTCGCTTCCATTCAATGACAGGCCCGCCATAATCGCTACATCAAAGCCACGCGCCTCGCAGGCGATGGTGGCTGCATCGCGAATTTCGGCAGGGGCCGTCAGATGAGCGCCAAAGTTGGTATTCCAAACATATGAAAGGGGAGGCAATTCGGCCGTCACCTTGCTATCAGCCTGCATTGGGTCGTCAGCCTGTTTTGGCGCAGCGTCATCCGCATTTGACGTCTTTGCCTGCTGTGATTCGTTTCTGGCCGTTGTGTTCTGCGTCGCGCAAGATGCCAGAAGCAGCGCAATGCAGGGCAACGCCAGACGAATGATGATGTGCTTCACCATAACCCACCTCAACGATATCTGATCTTGCAGGGTAATCAAATTAACGATTTGGTGAGGCGTGATTCTGCTTTTCGCGTTTATCCTACAACATCAAAACCGCAGAACAGGCGATGACGAGGATCGCCCCGATCCAGGCACCTGCCGCCGGCATAATCCGTGTTTTGGCCCACACAAAGGGCAAGATCAACACAGGCGAGGTTGCCGATAATATTGTCACTGTCGCAACCGAACCAAATTCCAGCGCGGCAAGAAACAGCGCGGCGCCCGCACCAAGGCCAAAAAAGCCGTTTAATCCAACCAGAAGCATAACCGAGCGATCTGGAAAAAGGGGCTTGCTCATCTGTGTCCGATCAAACGGATAGCTGGCCCAAAAGACAACCGCCGCCACCATGACCCTGACAAGACCCGCCATCACCGGATCAATCCCCTGTTCCATCACCGGCCGCACCAGCAATACGCCAAGCGCCTGACCAAGTGCCGCAAGAAGCCCGAAAGCAACACCCACCCACAAGGGCGGCGTCACCATCTCCCACACATGTGCCTGATCACGTCTTTTGCCATAGATAATCGCCATGACAACGCCAAGAAATCCCAACGCCACAGCAAGCAATGTTTGAAATCGCAGCGTCTCGCCAAGAACCAGCCAGCCAAGACAGGCGGCAATCGGCGCATTTGTGGCAAATAATATGTTGGTCCGGCGCGGCCCCATCCGCCGCATCGTGGCAAAAAGGAAAAAATCTCCCATCACCACACCAACGAGACCGGACAGCACCAAAGGCATCACCAGTGAGATATCCACTGAAAAGGACCCGCCTCTGATCACCAGCATGGTTGTCAGAATGACGATGGCCGCCAGCATCCGCAGGCGATTAAAATGTAGTGAGCCCAATTCACGGGCCGGGCGATGGCCAACAAGCGCCGCCAATGTCCAGCTCAAGGCCGCAGCCAGTGCCAGCAAGGCAGAAACGTCAAAATGTGATGCGATCATGGCGCGAGTATCGCAGAGGCCGTCAAACGGTCAAGCAAATACAGATCGATGCGCTAGTTCCGCGGCGCATGTTTGCTCAGAATTCTCTGCAAGGTACGACGATGCATCCGCAACCGGCGTGCGGTTTCAGAAACATTGCGGCCACATTGCTCAAAGACCCGCTGGATATGCTCCCAGCGCACCCGGTCAGCACTCATCGGATTTTGCGGTGGCGCCGGCATGACGTCACCCTCTTGCAACAAGGCTGCCGCGATAGCGTCCGGATCTGCCGGCTTTTGCAGATAGTCACAAGCACCGGCTTTGACCGCGGCTACCGCAGTGGCGATATTGCCAAAGCCGGTAAGCATCACGATTTTGCATTCAGGGCGCTTTTTTGAAATATCCTGAACAAGATTGAGGCCACTACCATCATCGAGCTTCATGTCGAGAATGGCATAGGCCGGGGTGGATTTGCGCACCATCTCGGTGCCTTCGGCAACCGATCCGGCATCAACGACATCGAAACCACGGCTTTCCATTGCGCGCCGCAAGCGGTTCCGGAGGGGGGCGTCGTCATCGAGAATCATCAAAGACATATCAGACATAACGAATTTACCTTCGGTCCAATTTACTTGTCTCCCGCTCCGGACATCACCGAAACAGGCAAAATAATGCGAACTTCACCTCCCCCAGAGGCACTGTTACTGAATAATATTGAACCGCCAACCGCTTCAATCAAGGTCTGTGCGATAAAAATACCTAATCCGCGATGTTCGCCGCCATCATTTCGGGTCGAATTCCATGGCTCACCGGCACGTGAAAGCACCTCTTCGGAAAAGCCTGAACCATCGTCTGACACAGCAATCATAAGGTTTTGTGCCGTTTCACTTACCGTCACAACGACCCGTGACTTGGCGAAATTTTCGGCATTATGAAAAATATCATCCAGCGCCTGAATAATTTCCGGTCGGCGGCGGACCATCGTCTTGCGTCCGGCATCGCCTGTCTCAAACCTTATCAAAAAGGCGATTTCACTTTTCTCGATTCGCTCATCGAGAATTTCGCGTAATAGCGTGGCCAGTGATATCTCACTATCAACATCAATATTCGTGACAAGCTTGTAATCATCCAATTCGCGCAAAATCAAACGACACCGTTCTGCTTCTGACCGCAAAAGACGTATATCCTCGCGAATCGGATCATCTGCGTGAATTTCGCGTTCGAGTTCATGGGTGATAACCATGATTGTGTTCAAAGGAGACCCAAGCTTGTGCGCTGCCGAGGTTGCCAACGCGCCCAAAGCGATCGCCTGCTGCTCTTCGGCAACCTCCATTTGCGTGCGCGCCAAAGCCTCGGCCAGACGTCGCGCGCTGGAGGCAACCCGCCACGCATAAAACCCGATAAATATTGCTGACAGACACAGCGCCAGCCACAAGCCAAGAAAATACAAACTTTGCTGCTGCAGTGGCGCGCTCTGCCAAGGCAAGGGGTAGTTGTAAACCGCCAGAATGCTGACACAGGCCACCACAAGCACCGTTAGAAACAATATCTCCTGACGCCGCAGAATGGTGCCCGCAACAAACACAGGTGCAAGAAACAAAATGGCGAAGGGATTCACCAATCCACCGGTGAAGAACAGCAGAAGGGCGAGCTGAACAACATCAAAACACAGGGCCAGAAAATTCTGGTCATCCTTGTGGCGCGTGATCACCGTTCGCCTTGTCTGCCAGACATTCATTGCGACCGCGAGACCGATGATAAATAGCGCCTGGCCAATCGGGATCGCCAGTTGAATGACGAAATAGGTATAGAGAAGAACGGCCATCTGGCCGAAAATTGCCACCCACCGGATATTCAGGATGAGCCGCGCGTCAATCGGGCTGTAGGCGCGACCTTCTTCCTGATGGTACATCTTGGCTGGCAATGGATCGTCCTACATTACAAATTAACCGGGTCTTGAAAGGCTGTGCTATTCCTCCTGCTGGCCGTCAAACGTCCAGATTGGCTACGCGCAGGGCATTTTCCTGAATGAAGTTACGGCGTTCCTCAACGGCTTCTCCCATCAAGGTTGAGAAAGCGTTGTCAGCCTCTTCTTCCTGATCAATCGAAACCTGCAGGAACACCCGCTGATCCGGATCAAGCGTGGTCTCCCATAATTGTTCAGGGTTCATCTCGCCAAGGCCCTTATAGCGCGATATCTGCGCGCCTTTACGACCTGTCTGGAAAATCGTCTGCGACAGCGCGGTTGGACCCCTGACCACCGAATCAGTCGATCCAAGGCGAAGGTTTGCCGGCTTTACATAGATTTTCTGCAAATGTGCTGCCATCTCATCAAGCTGGCGGGATTCGCCAAGGCCGATCAAGCGGCGATCAATAACATGGCGTTCGGTTATCCCGCGCAAGCGTCGCTGAACGACAAGCGATGCACTCTCGCCGGCCCCTTCCACGGCACCAGACCAGCCTTTTTCCATATCATCAGCATAGCCCTCAAGGCGCCGCGCCAAATATTGGGCCGCCTCGTCACTTGCAAGTGTCTCCGGCGACAAAAGCCCGGCAATTGCCGCCTGTTCCACCACATCTCTATTTCCAAGATGACGGCTGACCTGTTCGACCAAGCGGCTTATCACCGTTGCTTGCCCAACCAAATCACGAAGCTCTTCGCCAGCGATCTGACTACCGTCAGCCAGCGTCAAAACCGCTTCCTTCAATCCAGCATCCATCAGATAGCCATCAAGAGCGCGCTGGTCCTTCAGATAAACCTCTGATTGGCCTCGTTTCGCCCTGAACAGGGGTGGCTGTGCAATATAGAGATAGCCCTGTTCAATCAGTGGACGCATATGCCGGAAGAAAAAGGTCAGCAGCAACGTTCGAATGTGCGAGCCATCAACATCGGCATCAGTCATGATCACGATTTTATGGTACCGCGCCTTTTCAAGCTCCATCTCGCTATTGCCAACGCCGGCGCCGATTGCCGTGATCAAAGTGCCGATTTCAGCCGATGACAGCATCTTGTCGAGACGCGCGCGTTCAACATTCAGGATCTTGCCCCGAAGCGGCAGAATGGCCTGATTGCTGCGGTCTCTACCCTGTTTTGCAGAGCCGCCAGCAGAATCACCCTCAACAAGGAACAATTCTGATTTTGCCGGATCACGCTCCTGACAATCAGCAAGCTTGCCGGGCAAGCTGGCCACATCCATGACCCCTTTGCGCCGGGTCAAATCGCGCGCTTTTCTTGCTGCCTCTCGCGCCGCCGCCGCCTCATAAGCTTTTGAGACAATCTTGCGGGCTTCTGCCGGATGTTCTTCAAACCATTGATTGAGGCAATCTGATACAGCCTGCTCGACCACTGGTCGCACTTCAGAGGAGACGAGCTTGTCTTTTGTCTGTGAGGAAAATTTTGGATCAGGAACCTTGACCGAAACAATCGCCGTCAGACCCTCTCGCGAATCCTCACCGGTAAGCTGGACCTTTTCCTTCTTCGCAATTCCTGAAGATTGGGCATAGGCATTAACCACCCGTGTCATTGCGCCCCGGAATCCGGCCAGGTGGGCGCCGCCGTCACGTTGCGGGATGTTGTTGGTGAAACAGAGGGTGTTTTCATGGAACGAGTCGGTCCAGCTCATCGCCAGTTCGACCGTGATGTCATCGCGCATGCTGACCAGTGTGATGGTGTCATGCAGCGCCGCCCGCGAACGATTGAGCCATTCGACAAAGGCCATTAAGCCGCCTTCAAAGAAGAATTCCGACACATGCTGTTCTGCCTCACGATCATCGACCAGCTGAATTCGCACACCAGAATTGAGGAATGCAAGCTCGCGCAAGCGATGCTCCAGCGTGGCAAAATCAAATTTGATGCTGGAAAATGTCTCTTTGGACGGCATAAACGAGATGTGCGTGCCCGTTGCATCGCCAGCCTCGCCAACCACCTCCAATGCGCCTTCTGCATCGCCATGGCGGAACATCAGATGGTGTTCCTTGCCATCACGGAAGATCGTCAATTTCAGCCATTCCGAAAGCGCGTTTACCACCGAAACGCCAACACCATGAAGACCGCCTGACACCTTGTAGGAGTTATTGTCGAATTTACCGCCGGCATGAAGCTGGGTCATGATGACCTCGGCCGCCGACACGCCTTCTTCCTGATGGATATCGACCGGAATGCCACGCCCATTATCGGTGACGGTCACCGAACCATCGGCGTTCAAAATCACATGTACGATATCACAATGCCCGGCCAACGCCTCATCGATCGCGTTGTCGACAACCTCATAAACCATGTGATGCAGGCCCGAACCATCATCGGTGTCACCAATATACATGCCGGGGCGTTTGCGCACCGCATCGAGGCCGCGAAGCACCTTGATCGAGTCTGCGCCGTATTCATCTTCGCCGCTGGAAACAGGAATATCGTCTTCGCTCATCACATCACCTCAACTTTTGGTGGCTTTGCATCCTCACCGGATGCGGTGATCCGGATCATCTGTGCCTGATCTCTAAGCCCGTCAAAATCATCAATATCTGTGCCGCTGAACCAGCTTTGCGCGCCAAGATCGCCAATCGCATCAAACAAGGCCAAACGGCGTTCAACGTCGAGATGCGCCGCAACATCATCGAGCAACATCAGCGGGGCACGGCCAAGGCGGCGATGCTGCAAACGGGCATGCGCCAGAATCACCGCAATCAGCAAGGCTTTCTGTTGGCCAGTAGACGCCAACACCGCAGGGGTGCCAGTTTGTACATGTGTTGCACCAAGCTCACTTGCATGTGGGCCGGGCATCGCCCTGTCACCGGCAAGACGCGCCTGCCGTGCCGCATCAGCAAGCTTGTCCTCAACGGCAAGCGCTGGCATGTCGGCAAGCCAAGTCTCAACATCTCCGGTTAAATCAAGACGCGCCCCGGGAAAGCCAAACCAGCCTTTTTCGGCCTCAATATTCAGATCGGCAATCAGCGAAAGACGGGCCGCCGTGATCGCCACTGCCGTTTCTGCCAGCCTTGTTTCCAGCGTGGCAAACCAGTAATCATCGCCGCGCCCTTCGGCCAGCAGCACAGTGCGCTCTCGCAACATCTTTTCATATTTGTTGGTACGTCCGATATGCGCCGGATCAAACGCAATCACAAGCCTGTCAATAAACCGGCGGCGGGCCCCCGGACTATCGACAAAAATCCCATCCATCTGGGGCGTCAACCAGCTTGCCGAAATCAATGCACCAATATCCGATTGGGTAACCGTCTCGCCATTCAGGCGCATCACTCGGCGCGGCTGTTCTGCATCAGCAAGAACACCAGTACCAATTTGGCATGGCGCCCCATCGCCCTGTAATATGGCGGACACTGCCCAAGGCATGGTCACATTCACTTTCGCGTTCGCATTCGCATTCTGTCCGGCAGATGCACCTGTTTCATCCACCTGCCGCGCCAAATGTTCTGCCCGCGCCCGGCGCATTCCCCGACCCGGAACCAAGAGTGACAGGGCCTCAAGCAAATTCGTCTTGCCGACACCATTTTGGCCAACAACAAGAATGGGCTTGGCAGCAAGATCCAGACGAACGGACTCATAATTTCGGAACTGACGCAAACTGACCTGCGACAACCACAAATGCGGCGCCGTGGACGCACCTGTTGCTAGCGGACCGCTGTCCACCGGGGTGAGTTTATGCACATGCCCAGCCAACGGCACCTACACGCGCATTGGCATGAGCACAAACAAGGTTGCCTCATCACCCGGCGCTCGCACCAAGCTTGGCGAGCCCTGATCAGCAAGCGCAAACTCAACCATCTCGTTATTAACCTGTCCGGCAATGTCGAGGAGATAACGCGCGTTGAAACCGATTTCCATCTCCGGCCCGTCATATTCGACCTCAAGCTCCTCAACCGCGCTTGACGCATCGGTGCTGCTTGCCGACAGATTCAACATGCCCGGCTGCAACCGCAGCTTAACCGAACGGGATTTTTCCGATGAAATTGTCGACACCCGGTCAACAGCCGCCGAAAACGCCGCCGCATCAACCCGCATGACACGATCATTCCCCTGTGGAATCACCCGCGTATAGTCGGGGAAGGTTCCGTCAATCAACTTGCTTTTCAAACGCACGGTGCCAAAGGTGAATTCAGCCCGCGTATCAGACAGCGCAACCGTCACGTCACCGTCAAAGTCATCGAGAAGCTTGCGAAGCTCTGTCACCGCCTTGCGCGGCAGGATGATCGATGGCATCGCTGCCGCACCAGCCGGCAATGATTGCCTTGTCAGCGCCAGACGATGGCCGTCTGTTGCGACCGCACAGAGATCACCTTCATCCGTCTTGTGAAGATAGATACCATTCAGATAATACCGTGTTTCCTCGGTCGAGATTGCAAATCTTGTCGCATCGATCAGATCCCGCATATCTGCGGCGGTAACGGTGAAGCTGACCGATGAGTCGGTCGAATTGATCGCCGGAAAATCCTCAACAGGCAATGTTGGCAAGCGGAAATTTGACCGGCCCGCGGTGATGGTCGCATGCCCATCGGCCACGGCCAATTCAACCTCTGATCCATCGGGAAGCTTGCGCGCAATGTCATAGAGCAAATGCGCCGACACTGTCGTTGTGCCATCGCTGACAACTGAACAGCCAACTTCGGTGGCGATATCCATGTCCATGTCGGTCGCGGTCATCGACAGCGCCCCGCTCTTTGCCTCGAGGACGACATTCGCCAGAATTGGAATGGTGTTGCGACGCTCAACAACGGATTGAACATGACCAAGTGGTCGCAGCAAGCTCATTCGATCAATGGTTAGTTTCATCGGTTTTCTCTTCGTTTTCGGTGGCCACTGAACGGTGGTTTTGTCTGGCACGGGGCTTGGAATGGTCTGTGCCGTCACCCCACAGTCACTGATTGCGCCGTAATCTCCTGCTCATTCACAAAATATAGCATGAGATTACCAAACAAGCACCAAAATATTGAGTTACAGGCCCATCTCGCCAGCCCTTTTTCAGGGTCATAAGACGCGGGCGGCAATTTCATCGCAGAACTTTGCGAATCGCATCAAAAATGGCTGGCGAATCGCCAAAAAAACAGGGATTTTCGGCTTTAGGCAGACAGCAGGGATTTGAGCAGCTGAACATCCTCGGAAACGGCCGGATCATTGTTCACCAGACTCTCAACCGTACGCACCGCATGCATCACAGTGGTATGGTCACGCCCGCCAAACTGACGGCCAATTTCCGGATAGGACAGCGAGGTCAAATTCTTTGCCAGATACATCGCAACCTGACGTGGTCTGGCAATGTTACGGGCGCGGCGCGGCGAGAACATTTCCGCCACCCGAACCCCATAATGCGCCGCCACCCGGTTCTGGATCGCTTCAATGCTTACCTTGCGGCTGCTGGCGCGCAACAGGTCGCTTAGCAGATCGGCGGCGCTCTCAATGGTGATTTCACGGCCAACAAGCATGGCATGCGCGGCAATGCGGTTCAGCGCACCTTCGAGTTCGCGCACATTGCTGGCGATGCGATGTGCCAAGAACTCCAGCACCTTGTCCGGAATATCAACACGCATCTGTTCTGCCTTGGCCTGAAGAATGCCAAGACGCAATTCATAGTCAGCCGGATGGATATCGGCCACCATGCCCCAGCCAAGTCGGGACCGAAGCCGCTCTTCCATACCTTCAAGATCGGTCGGTGACTTATCAGCAGAGACAATGACCTGCCGTCCGCCTTCAACCAGCGCATTGAAAGTATGGAAAAACTCGTCCTGTGTGCTTTCCTTGCCACTGATGAATTGCACATCATCGATCATCAACACATCGACCGAGCGAAACTGCTCTTTGAATGACATCGTGTCACGGAATCGCAACGCACGGACAAAGCGATACATGAATTTTTCGGCAGACAGATACATCACCTTGCGGTTAGGGGACTGCGCCCGAATATGCCAGGCAATGGCATGCATGAGATGGGTCTTGCCAAGCCCGACACCGCCATAGAGGAACAGCGGGTTGAACGCGACGCGCTCACTCTCGGCTGTACGCCGCGCCACAGCAAAGGCAAGCTCGTTCGGCTTGCCAACGACAAAATTGGCGAAGGTGTAGCGCGGGTCGAGTCCACCGCTCAAATCATCCGCCATACGGCCATCGCCCGCCATTGACGCCGCGCCTGAGGCATCATTCACATCCGTAGTTGGTGCAGGCGCGGGTTTGCGGCCGATGATTGCTGGCGCCGCAAGCTTGATCTCAACCGATTTAACACCTTCATATTCAGCCGCAGAGATCACCCGCAACCGGTCAGCATATTGGCTGTTCACCCGGTCCCGGGCAAGCGATGAGGAGGCTTCCAAAGTCAAAGTGCCATCCTGTAGCCGACTGACGCGAAGCGGCTTGATCCAGTTCCGCCATGCGGCCTCACCAATGTCGCGGCGCAACCGTTCAGTAACCCTGCCCCAGACTTTATCTATCTGCGTGTCAGCGGCATCTGGCGCGTGATCAGGCGTATAATCTGGCGCATAATCTTGCAAGGGCGCGTCTGTGTGGGATTGTGTTGCCTCGCGGGGAGTCGTCTGGCTGCCACCATGCACAATATCTTTGTGGTCAGCTGACATGTTTTCCCCTCGACGGCTGGTATCATTATTCGTTTTTATTTGCCCCAGCTTGATTTCGAGGATGAACTCGGGGGCCGGGTTTTATGCCAACGGGTGTCCGCGACAAGGGCAGAGAGTACCGAGACTGGCGGATCAATTGCAAGATGCCCAGACGCCAGAATCGCAAAATAAATCACCTGAAAATGCAGTTATTTTTGTTGACATAAAATTGCCGCCAGATGCGGGGCAAATAGGACAAATCACTATTTTTCAACATCCGAATCGGTATCTCATTACACCAAACATGAATAGAAAGGGCCAAGTGCCATTTTTTCAAAACGGCCATGCGGCGTAGCTGTTGCCGTCAGCAATAGACCAGCAACAGATCAGCATAGAAAAAACCATCAAGACACAAAAAAGGCCCTGATCGATTCGACCAAGGCCTGTCTATTCTTTATTCGCCATCCCGGTCAGACCGGGGTCACGCAGGGCAAGCTATGCAGCCAACGCCTTGATGCGTGATGACAAGCGAGAGATTTTCCGTGATGCGGTATTACGGTGCAAAACGCCGCGGCTGACACCGCGCTGCAATTCCGGCTGGGCCACGCGCAATGCCTCGCGGGCAGCGGCGGGATCACCCGCTGCAATAGCGGCTTCAACCTTTTTGACAAATGTGCGGATACGGCTGATACGTGCCCCGTTGATCAAGGCTCTGTTAGCATTCCGACGGATGCGTTTTTTCGCAGATTTATGGTTGGCCATGGGGCTTCCAAATTTCCGTTAAATTGATATGAGACGCGGCTTTTAGGACGAAACGGCCGCAACGTCAAGCAATTTTGCACATTTATCCCTGTACCATTTTTAACCAGCGCGCCGTGACATCGCCCGAAAGGGTGTCTATCCGCTCGCCTGACGTCTGGCCTAACGGCCTAACGCTGGCAGTGGCTGCAAAAAAATGTGCTGCGGCCAGACTGGGTCATCATGCGAATCGAGGTACCGCATTGATTACAGGCCTCTCCTGCCCGCCCATAAACTGCCAATTTCTGTACAAAATAACCAATTTCACCGCCCGGCTGCACATGGTCACGCAGGCTGGTGCCGCCTTCGGCAATCGCCGCACGAAGCACTTTGATGATTGCGGCGGCAAGGCGCTGCGCCCGTTTGCCAGCGATTGTGCCGGCCTTGCGGCGCGGTGAAATACCCGCATAAAACAATGCCTCGCAGGCATATATATTGCCGATGCCCGCAACGATCTGCTGATTGAGAAGAGCCGTCTTTATCGGGCCAGTCCGATTCGACAGGGCCGCCGCCAGATGCGCCTCGGAAAATTCATTGCCGAGTGGCTCCGGCCCCATCGCCTGTAGCATCGGATGAACATCGCCCTGAAACAAATCAATCCAGCCAAAGCGTCTTGGATCATTAAACACAATGAAGGCCGGGTTGCCGGATTCCTGTACCGGTGCCATTTCCAGCATGAAATGATCGTGAGTGGCCAAGTGCGGTGCAGCGTCATGGATGCGCACAGACCCGGACATTCCCAAATGCAATAACATGGTCTCGCCCGCATCAAGCGGCAAAAGCAGAAACTTGCCGCGCCGTGACGGCATGCCAAATCTTCTGCCGACAAGCCTGTCTGCCAGCCGGTCGGGCAGCGGCCAGCGCAAATCCGGGCGGCCGACAAAGGCTGTTTTGACAAGTCGATTATTGAGCGCGGGCACAAGTGCCATCCGCACCGTCTCGACCTCTGGCAATTCTGGCATTTATGCCTCTCCTGTTCGCCACAATATTATTGGTCATCTAGGCAGATACCATTCATCTCAGCCTGTGTCACCGCCCGAACCCGCAAGCCCTTCCCCCGCAAGCGGCTGTAAAACGGGGCGTTATCACGCAGGGGACGTATTATTGCGGGTGACATACTATATAATGAGGATTATCAACATCCAGATGCGTGACACGTCATCCATCTCATCGCGCCCTTTTAAAGGGTGAAAGCCGCCGTGGAGCAGATTTCGAATGTCAGAGAATATCGACAGACAAAACACCGAATCATCCGAGACCATTGATTTTGGTTTCAAAACGGTGAACCGCGCTGACAAGGAGGGGCTTGTCCGCGGGGTGTTTGATTCGGTGGCATCGCGCTATGACGTGATGAATGATCTGATGAGCGGCGGCGTGCACAGATTGTGGAAGGCCGCGTTGATTGACTGGATGGCCCCACAGCCGCATCAGCACCTGATCGACCTTGCCGGCGGAACCGGTGATATCAGCCTTCGGTTTCTGCGTGCCGGTGGCGGGCAGGCGACCATCACCGACATCAACGAGCAAATGCTGCAGGCCGGGCGCAAACGGCGTGACCTTGCCAAGCTGGGTGACAGGATAGAGTGGTGTGTCGCCAACGCCGAATCACTGCCTTTCGATACAGCCAGCGCAGATTTCGTCACCATTGCCTTTGGCCTTCGCAACGTCACCGACAGGCAAGCGGCGATTGGTGAAGCCTATCGCGTGCTGAAACCGGGCGGCAGATTTCTGTGCCTTGAGTTTTCACAAGTGAAAAGTGACATTTTGCGCCGCGCCTATGACGCATGGTCCTTTAATGCACTGCCCGTGATGGGACAGCTGGTGGCAGGCGATGCCGACAGCTATCGCTATCTTGCCGAATCGATCCGCACCTTTCCGACACCCGAGGTGCTGGCTGATATGTTTGCCGTTGCCGGTTTTGCCCAAATCAGGGTGCGTAGCCTGTCGGCAGGAATCGCCTGCATTCATTCCGGCTGGAAGCTTGACTGATGCGACCCTCACTCTGGCATATTTTCATCGCCTTGCTTCGCCTTCCCGGAATCGCCTGGCATCTTGGCCGGGCCGGAACTCTGGGACATATCGGGCGCATCAATTTATTGCCCAACTGGATGCAACGCCTGTGCCGGATGATGGACCGGTTGATGCGTTCGCGCGGGGCAACAAAGGATGCTGGCGGGGCTTTGGCCGATGCTTTGTTGCGGCTGGGGCCGGGCTTTGTGAAATTTGGTCAGGCGCTGTCGACAAGGGCTGATTTGATTGGCCCGGAAATGAGCCTGTCTCTCAGTCAGCTGCAAGATCGCCTGCCGGCTTTTCCGGCGCGTATTGCCCGCCGACTGGTGGAGTCCGAGACCGGCAAGCCGCTGGATGCCACCTTCACAGAATTTACTGACACGCCTGTCGCCGCCGCCTCGATTGCACAGGTGCATGCCGCCACTCTGATTGATGGACGGCGGGTTGCGGTCAAGCTGTTACGACCACAGATCGATCAGCGAATGCGGTCCGACACAATGCTGTTTTTTGCGCTTGCCAGCATTCTCGAATGGGCAGCGCCAGGCCTGCGGCGCCTGAAACTTGTCACCGCGGTCCAGCAATTTGTTGAAATTTCTGATGTTGAACTTGACCTTCGCATGGAAGCCGCCGCCGCCGGACGTCTGGCAGAAAATTTGCGCGATGACGCCGGCATCTATGTGCCTTGGGTTGATCTGGAACGCAGCACATCGCGCATGCTGGTAATCGAATGGATTGACGGCATCAGGATTGACGATGTGCCAGCGCTGGAGGCGGCCGGGCATAACATTTCTGATCTCACCGAAGCCGCCGCCCGCAGCTTTTTCAATCAGGTATTTCGTGACGGTTTTTTCCATGCGGACATGCATCCGGGGAATATTTTTGTCGCCGCCGACAGCCGTCTTGTGCCAATCGATTTCGGAATCATGGGGTTTCTCGACTTTGCCGACAGGCTGTTTCTGGCGCGTCTGTTGATGGCAATGCTGGACCGTGACTATGACATGGTCGCCAAGCTGCATGCAGATGCTGGCATGCTTGGAGATGATGTTTCACTGCCGCATTTTGCCCAGGCCGTTCGCGCCGTTGCCGATCCAGTGATGGGAAAATCGCTTGGCGAAGTGTCACTTGGCACCGTGCTTGGCCAGATTTTGCAGCTGTCAACGCGCTTCTCGATAGAGGTGCAGCCGCAATTCAATTTGCTGCAGAAAACCATGATGATGGCCGAAGGGGTGGCGCGCCAGCTCAATCCGCAGGCCGATATGTGGGACCTGTCGCGCCCGCTTGCCAGTGATTGGATGCGCGATCAGGCCGGCCTTGCGAAACGCGCGGAAACCTTCATTGAGGACGCATTGCTTGTTGCCTCGCGCTTGCCACGCCTGTTGAAAGAGCTTGAAGACAGCGCAGGCCAAAAACCGACATCTTCAAGGAATGACCTTCCAATTTTCATTTCTCTCCTTGCGCTTGCCCTTGCAATTTTAAGCTTTTTCACATAAATTCAATTTTTGAATTTTTGTGAAGCCACACAGGATGACCAAAACAGATATTGCCACTTTGATCACGGCCCTTGGTGGCCGTACAGCTCTGCAAGCCCTTTTGGATGTCGGACCAAGCGCGGTGAGCAACTATCTGGCCAAGGGTGAACTGCCAAAGCGGGCGCGGCCATTGATCTGTGAGGCGCTTCACCGGCGTGGATATCAAATTGATCCGCAGAGCATGCAAATCATACAGCTGCCACCAACCTCGCCCCACAACAACACGCCCCACAACACCAAACAACATCACGCCAGATCGATGGCGATCGCATCCACAGGGCCAACCGCGTTGGCGGCACGCGGCAAATCGGTGCTGATGATTGTTGGCGGCGGCATTGCTGCCTATAAAGCGCTTGAGGTGTGTCGACGTCTGCAAGATCACAATATCCGTGTGACCGGTGTGATGACCCGATCAGCCGAACAGTTCATCACCCCGCTGAGCCTGTCGGCATTGACCGCGTCAAAGACCTATACCGATCTGTTCTCTCTGACTGACGAGGCGGAAATGGGCCATATCCAGCTGGCCCGAATGGCCGATCTGGTGCTGGTGCTACCGGCCACAGCCAATCTGATGGCGCGGGCAGCACATGGGCTGGCAGATGATCTGGCAACGACCATCCTGTTGGCAACCACGGCACCGGTATTGATGGCACCGGCAATGAACCCGGCCATGTGGTCGCATCCGGCGACCCGCCAGAATCTGGAAACATTGCGCCAGCGCGGGGTGAAAATGATTGGACCGGACGCAGGGGATACAGCTTGCGGCGAACAAGGCGACGGCCGGATGAGTGATCCGTCTGAGATTGTTGCCGCCTGTCTGGACCAATTGAACGCGGATCAAGACATGCCGCCACAGGATCTGGCCGGACAGCGGGCGATTGTTACTTCCGGACCAACCTGCGAGCCGATTGACAGTGTGCGCTTTATCGCCAATCGGTCATCCGGCCGCCAAGGGCACGCCATCGCCGCCGCCCTGGCAAAACGCGGGGCTGATGTCACCTTGGTCAGCGGCCCGGTATCAATCGCCGATCCGGCTGGTGTCAGCGTTGTTCATGTCGAAACCGCGGCCGAGATGCTTGATGCCTGCGAAGCCGCAATGCCAGCAAATATTGTCGTCTGCGCCGCCGCGGTTGCTGACTGGCGGGTGAAAGACCCGGTCTCCGGCAAAATCAAGAAGAACAAGGAGCGGCCAGAGTCACCGCATCTGGAACTGATTGAAAACCCCGATATTCTGAAATATCTGTCAAATCATACGACACGGCCATCGCTGGTCATTGGCTTTGCCGCGGAAACCAGTGATCTTCAAAAACACGGGCAAGCGAAATTGGACAGCAAGGGATGCGATTGGATTGTCGCCAACCCCGTTGACGCCACAGACCCGGCGAACAACGTCTTTGGCAGCGAGATGAATGAGGCGCTTCTGCTGACAAAAGACGGGTGCGAGGTTTGGCCACCCATGCCCAAGCACCATCTCGCCGAAAAGCTTGTCGATAAAATCAGCCAGACCATGGGGGTGGAAAATGTCGAGGACTGACCAAGACCCAAACAAGCCACTGCGCGCACCTGTGATCAAAATCAAGCGGCTGGCGAATGGCGGCGGCATTGATCTTCCTGTCTATGCCACATCGGGCGCGGCGGGCATGGACATCTGTGCCGCCAACGAAGCTGATATCGTGCTTGCGGCCGGAGAGCGGTGTGCGGTGCCAACCGGCTTTGCGATGGCAATCCCTGATGGGTTCGAGGCCCAAATCCGACCACGTTCCGGACTGGCGCTTAAACATGGTATAAGTGTCGCCAACGCACCGGGAACAATCGACAGCGACTATCGCGGCGAGATTGCGGTCATTATAATCAATCTTGGCAACGCGCCCTTTACCATCACGCGCGGCATGCGCATCGCGCAGATGGTTATCGCGCCGGTAACAAGAGGCCAATTTACCGAGGTGGCCGACCTTGACGATTCGGACCGGGGCGAGGGTGGTTTCGGCTCAACAGGTGTTTGACGAATGCTGAATGATGATGATTTGGAACGATATGCCCGTCAGGTGATCATGCCGGATATGGGCGAGGCAGGACAAGAAGCCCTGCTTGCGGGAAAGGTGCTTGTCGTTGGCGCCGGAGGACTTGGCGCGCCGGCGATCTTCTATCTTGCCGCCGCAGGTGTTGGCACAATCACGATCATTGATATGGATAATGTGTCGCGCACCGACCTTAACCGCCAGATCATCTATACCAGCGCTGATGTTGGCATGACCAAAGTTGCGCGTGCCGCGGCGGCGGCGGCGGCTCTCAACCCTGATATCACCATTCAAAGTCACGCCGAACGCCTTGGCATGAACAATGTTGATGCGTTGCTACAGGCACATGATGTTGTGCTGGATTGCTCGGACAATATTGAGACACGGTTTCTTTTGGGTGACGCGGCGCATCGCAATGCAAAACCGCTGGTATTTGGCGGGGCGGTGCGAAGTGAGGGACAGGTCGCCGTATTCCAGAGCAATTGCCCGGGCTTTGAAGACACTGCCTGTTTTCGCTGTGTGTTCCCGGAAATGCCAGATGCCAGTCAGGCACCGGGCTGTTCCGAGGCCGGTATTCTGGGACCGGTGACAGGGATCATCGGTTCGATGCAGGCTTTGGAAGCTATCAAACTGCTATCCGGAATTGGCAGTAGCCTTACCGGACGCCTGCAACTGTTCGATGGCAGTCACGGAAGCTTCATGGAGATCACCACGGCACGGCGGCAGGATTGCACCTTTTGCGGCAATCAAAAAGCTGGCTAGAGCATCGCCTCAATCACCCGGTCAGGCGGTGTATGGCCGTCCCAGAATGTTTGAATGTTGATGATAACCTTTTCACCCATACCAAGCCGGCCCTCGATTGTCGCCGAGCCAATATGCGGCAACAGCACAACATTCGGCAGATCAACCAAACCCTTTGGAATGTTTGGCTCATCAGCATAAACATCGAGACCAGCACCGGCAATTTGCTGATCCGCCAACAGGTCTGCCAAGGCAGCCTCATCAACGACCTCGCCGCGTGATGTGTTGACCAGATAGGCAGTTGGTTGCAACAGCGACAGCCGCTCTCGCGACAATAGCTGATGTGTCGCCTCAGTATGCGGGCAATTGACCGAGACAATGTCCACACGCGACAACATCTGATCAAGCGATTCCCAATATGTGGCTTCCAGTTCAGCCTCGGTTTCAGGATGAACCCGTTTTCGATTGTGATAATGAATGCTGAGGCCAAAACCACGGGCGCGGCGGGCAATCGCTTCGCCGATACGGCCCATACCGATAATACCAAGCCGCTTGCCATTGATCCGGCGCCCCAGCATTCCAGTCGGTGACCACCCTTTCCATGTGCCCGAGCGAGCCACCTTATCCCCCTCGGCAATGCGGCGCGGCACCGCCAGCATGAGCGCCATCGCAACATCGGCAGTATCCTCGGTCAGCACCCCCGGGGTGTTGGTTACGGTAATGCCCTTTTTACGGGCGGCTGCCAGATCGATATGGTCAACACCGGTGCCAAAACTGGCAATCAGCTTGAGTTGATCACCTGCCGCGGCGATCAAGTCGGCATCAATCCGGTCAGTCACGGTCGGCACCAGAACATCGGCGGTTTGCACGGCCTTCAAGAGCGCTTCGGACGACATTGCCTGATCCGTCTCGTTAAGCTTTGCGTCAAACAGCTCGCGCATTCTTGTTTCGATGGAATCTGGCAGCGTGCGGGTCAGGATCACGAGGGGCTTTTTTTGAGTCATATGACAGTTTCTCGTCCAAATTAGAATGGAACGTTGCTGGCGTTCACGGCAAAAAAACAGTAACTTCTTTCGGCGGTGTGTGACATCGTGTCATTCCACCCGTTACGCAGATAGTCAATCATTTGCCGGAATAGAGTACCAGAACCACACTGTCATGAGAAAACTTTTTCCACTTCGCAAAAGGCTGTTCTCCCTGCCAATCGTGCTTTGTCTGGCGTCCGGGTTGACGGGTCTGGCCGCAATGGCACCTGTCGAACCATTTTCCAACGCCGCTAACGCACAAGAGGTGAAGCTGAAGATCCGCGGAAGTGGCCTCCCCGTGCCGCGTTTTGTCACGCTGAAATTCAATGAGGTCAATATGCGGGCCGGGCCGGGCCGTGAATATCCAGTGTTGTGGGCCTATGCAAAAACCGGCCTGCCGCTGATGGTCGAAGCCGAGTTTGGCGCATGGCGCAAAGTCGTGGATCATGAAGGCACAACCGGATGGATGCGCGGTTCTGTTCTCTCACTTCGGCGGATGGCTCTCGTCACCGAAGGCTCAACAAGAATATATCGGGCGGCAGATCCTCAAAGCCAGATCGTTGCTGTTGCAGAAAAGCATGCGCTGCTGGAGTTGCAATCCTGCCCGGCAAGCATGTGCAAAGTCGCCAGTGACGGGATCAAGGGCTGGATTGACCGGGCGGCCATCTGGGGCGTCCTGAAGTCTGAAATCCTCGATTAACGCCGCCTAAAGCTTAATCACTAAAAAAGGCGCCCCAGCCGAAACCGGGGCGCCATTTTTTTAGATGGCAATCTCTAGGATCGCGTCAGCGCTTAGGCAACATCGAACCGATCATTGTTCATCACCTTGTTCCATGCGGCGACGAAGTCATTCAGGAACTTGTCCTTGGCATCGTCACAGGCATAGACTTCGGCCAACGCCCGCAATTGGGAATTGGATCCAAAGACAAGGTCCACGCGGGTGGCCGTACGCACGGTCTCGCCGCTTGCCCGATCAACACCGGCATAGGTGTTGCTTCCTGTCGGCTTCCACTCGACACCCATATCCAGCAGAGTGACAAAGAAGTCGTTTGTCAGCTTGCCGTTGGTATCGGCGAACACACCATGCCCATCATGCGAAATGCCAAGCGCCCGCATGCCACCAATCAGCACCGTCATCTCTGGTGCTGTCAGGCCAAGCATATGTGCCTTGTCGAGAAGCAGTTCCTCTGGGCTCACGGTAAATTCCTGCTGCAGATAGTTGCGGAATCCGTCAGCTTTCGGCTCGAGCACAGCAAATGATTCGACATCTGTTTGCTCCTGAACCGCATCACCGCGACCCGGTGTGAACGGAACGCTCAAACCAGAGGCCTGTTCGACACCAACGTTACCGGCAAGAACGATAACGTCAGCCACCGATGCACCATTGTCCGCGGCAATGCCTTCGAGAACACCAAGCACGCGTGCCAGCTGTTCTGGCTTGTTGGCCTCCCAGTCCTTTTGCGGAGCAAGACGGATGCGCGCACCATTGGCGCCACCGCGCATATCAGTTCCGCGATAGGTTGATGCGCTGGCCCATGCTGTCTCGACCATTTCCTGAACGCTCAATCCGCTCTTCAGGATCTGCGCCTTGACCGCTTCAACATCATAGTTTGTCGTGCCAGCGGGGATTGGATCCTGCCAGATCAGTTCTTCTTCTGGCGTTTCTGGACCGACATAGCGGCTGCGTGGACCCATGTCACGGTGCAACAGCTTGAACCACGCTCTCGCAAACGCATCAGCGAACTGATCCGGGTTGGCGTGGAAGCGCTCGGAAATCTTGCGATATTCCGGATCTTCGCGCATCGCCATATCAGCCGTTGTCATCATTGTTGACACGCGGATTGATGCGTCTTCGGCGTCTGGTGCCAAATGCTCGTCCTTGACGTCTATTGGCTGCCAGATATGCGCACCGGCAGGGCTCTTTGTCAGCTCCCACTCATAACCGAGAAGCAAATCGAAATAGCCATTGTCCCATTGTGTCGGGTTGGCTGTCCACGCGCCTTCGATACCGCTGGTGATGGTATCGCGGCCCTTGCCAGAGCCATGCGTTGACATCCAGCCAAAGCCCATTTCCTCAATCGGAGCGGCTTCCGGCTCTGGACCAACAAGCGCTGCATCTCCGGCACCGTGAGCCTTACCAAAGGTGTGGCCACCGGCTGTCAATGCAACGGTTTCTTCATCATTCATCGCCATGCGAGCGAAGGTTTCACGGATATCTCTGGCGCTGGCAAGCGGATCAGGGTTGCCATCGGGGCCTTCAGGGTTGACGTAGATCAGACCCATCTGCACAGCCGCCAATGGACGCGCCAGATCGCGATCACCGCTATAGCGCTGATTACCAAGCCACTCGCTCTCAACACCCCAGTAGATGTCTTCCTCAGGTGCCCAGATATCAGCACGGCCACCGCTGAAGCCAAAGGTTTTGCCACCCATTGACTCAATCGCCACGTTACCGGCAAGGATCAACAGGTCAGCCCAGCTGAGCTTCTTGCCGTATTTTTTCTTGATTGGCCACAGCAAGCGCCGCGCCTTGTCAAGGTTGCCGTTGTCCGGCCAGCTGTTCAACGGTGCGAAACGCTGGGCGCCTGTACCGCCGCCACCACGGCCATCACCGGTTCTGTAGGTACCGGCAGCATGCCAAGTCATACGAATGAAGAATGGACCATAATGCCCATAATCGGCCGGCCACCAGTCTTGTGAGTCGGTCATCAGATCATGCAGGTCCTGCTTCAGCGCCTTGTAGTCGATTGACTTGAACGCCTCAACATAATCGAAGTCTGGATCCATCGGATCTGACAGCGATGAATGCTGATGCAAAATGTTCAGATTGAGCTGATTAGGCCACCAATCACGTGTCGTCGTGCCACCGGCAGCCGCATTTGTCATTGGCCCATGCATTACAGGGCACTTGCCTTCTCCGTCCATAAGGAACCTCCATTTTCTGATGATTGTCCGGAAAAATCGGACAGAATTCACTGCTCCTATTTCTGCCTCTTAATGACGACAACGTCAAGCAGTTTGGAATGATTCTAAAGAGGTTTTGGCGATGTCAGCGGTGCCTTATCGCATGGCCGACAGATTGGCAAATTTCACTCATGTGCGCGCCAAAAAGCCCCCGCACAGATCGCCCGCACAGATCGGAAGCCAAGACCGTTTTCAGCTGGGCTTTATGTGGATTACCACATCGACAGATTGAATATCATGTCCATGCGGGGCTTCCGGGATTTCAGCCAGAACCACCTGATTGGCCGGTATGTCAAAAAGCTGATCGGCATTGCCATCATAGAAATGATGATGATGCGCAACATTCGTATCAAAAAGGCTGTGTTCATTGTGAATGGTGACACGCCGCAGCAAACCCGCCTCGGTAAATTGATTGAGCGTGTTGTACACCGTGCCAACAGCGACCTGCAGTCCGCTGGACCTTATTTCAGCGGTCAGCCCTTCGGCAGACACATGGCGATGGCGCCCGTCAAGAAGAAGCGCGGCAATCGCGATGCGCTGGCGCGTTGGTCGCAAGCCCGCGTCACGAAGCCTCAGAGCAAGGCCGCCTTCGTCAATGTCTTTGGCGTTTTTCACAATTATGTCGTCCTGGCTCACAACCCGATGTTTCATTGTCTTGCTGTGTTCAAAAATGCAGGGTGGGCACATCATTGTCAATATTGGCTTGGCTTGGTCATGCTTTTCATGCTTTTTATAACGATGTGAATAGTGTTTGAAAAAGGGACGTATGATGTCGCCAAAAGACCAAAATAGCTTTACCTATGATGAATTGATCAGCTGTGCCAAAGGCGAAATGTTCGGTCCCGGCAACCCGCAATTGCCAATGCCACCCATGCTGATGTGTGATCGCATCACCCGTATTGACTCGGATGGCGGCGAACATGGCAAAGGCCAGATCGATGCCGAGTTCGATATTCATCCCGATCTGTGGTTTTTCCCCTGTCATTTCGAGGGCGACCCGGTGATGCCGGGATGTCTTGGAATGGACGCCTTGTGGCAGCTTGTGGGATTTTTCCTCGGCTGGTCCGGCGGCGAGGGACGGGGACGTGCGCTGTCGGTTGGCGAGGTGAAATTCACCGGTCAGATCCTGCCAACAAACAAGCTTGTCAGCTTCCGGCTTGATATGAAGCGGGTGATCATGCGCCGACTGGTCATGGGCATTGCCGACGGCAAGGTGTTGTGCGACGGTGAGGTTGTTTTTGAGGCCAATGACATTCGTGTCGGCCTGTTCAAACCCGAAGGAGAATGAGCATGCGCCGCGTCGCCATCACCGGCATCGGAATCGTATCATCGATCGGCAATAACGTAGCCGAGGTCACGGCATCCCTGCGCAACGGCACATCAGGAATCGTTGCCGCACCGGAATATGCGGAACTGGGATTCCGCAGCCAAATTCACGGCACCGTCAAGCTTGATGTGAGTGAACATATTGATCGCAAACAGATGCGCTTCATGGGTGAGGGCGCGGCCTATGCCGTGCTGGCGATGGAACAGGCAATCGCTGACGCTGGTCTTGGCGAGGATGAGGTGTCAAACCCGCGGACCGGCCTGATCGCCGGATCCGGTGGACCATCAACGGCAAACATGCTGACGGCCTTTGACACAACACGCGAAAAAGGGCCAAAGCGCGTTGGCCCGTACATGGTGCCGCGCTGCATGTCGTCAACCGTCTCAGCCTGTATCGCGACCTTTTTCAAAATCAAGGGGCTGAATTACTCGATCACCTCTGCCTGCTCGACCTCGGCGCACTGTATTGCCTCTGGCGTCGACGCCATTCGCAGTGGCAGTCAGGACATTGTCTTTGCCGGTGGCGGCGAAGAATTGCACTGGACCCTGTCGGTACTGTTCGATGCGATGGGCGCCATGTCATCAAAATATAATGACACGCCGGAACGGGCGTCACGCGCCTATGACGTTGACCGCGATGGCTTTGTGATTGCTGGCGGCGGCGGCATGGTCGTGCTTGAGGACATGGACCGGGCACTTGCGCGCGGCGCCAAAATTTATGCTGAAGTTGCTGGCTATGGTGCCAATTCAGATGGCCATGACATGGTTGCACCTTCCGGTGAAGGGGCGATGCGCTGCATGGAGCTGGCGCTTGCCGGATTTGACGGCCAGGGGCTTGGCGGCAAGGTTGATTACATCAATGCGCACGGTACTTCGACACCGGTTGGTGATGTCAAGGAACTGGAAGCCGTGCGCGGGGTCTTTTCACCGCATGGCTATCTGCCGATTGTGACCTCGACAAAATCACTGACCGGCCATTCGCTCGGGGCGACAGGTGTGCAAGAGGCCATCTATACGATGATCATGATGAATGAGGGGTTTGTCGCCGCCTCGGCAAATATTGAGACGCCGGATCCGGCGATTGGTGACATTCCCGTACCCACAAGCCGTATTGATAACGCCGACATCAAAATTGCGTTGTCAAATTCCTTCGGTTTTGGCGGCACCAACGCCACATTGGCCTTGCGAAAAATATAGCCATGGCCGAGATAACCGGAAATCTGCTGGCAGGAAAACGTGGCCTGATCATGGGTGTGGCCAACGAGCGTTCGATCGCCTGGGGGATCGCCGCCGCCGCCGCCGCACAGGGGGCAGAACTGGCCTTTTCCTATCAGATGGAAGGCTTTGGCAAGCGGCTTCGGCCCCTCGCCGAATCGGTGGGCTCAGACATCCTGATCGAATGTGATGTCGCCGCAGAAGGTGCCGTTAGAGCGCTGTTTCAAAACGCTGGCGGGGCATTGGCCACAGATTGATTTTGTTGTGCATGCGCTGGCCTTTTCTGACAAGGATGAATTGAAAGGCTCATTACCTCAACACCAGTCGCGATAATTTTATCAATACAATGCTTGTCTCGGCCTTTTCATTCACCGAAACCGCTCAGGCAGCGCGCAAGATGATGCCAAATGGTGGCGCGCTGTTGACGCTAAGCTATATCGGCGCCCACCGCACAGCGCCAAATTACAATGTGATGGGCGTGGCCAAGGCCGCGCTCGAATCATCAATCCGTTATCTTGCGGTTGATCTTGGCGGTGAGAACATCCGGGTTAACGCCATTTCCGCAGGCCCGATGCGAACTTTGGCCGGTGCCGCAATTACCGGAGCCCGGCATATTTTCCGACATGCCGAAGACAATGCGCCATTGCGGCGCAATCCCGGCCTTGATGAAGTTGGACGCGCCGGTCTCTATCTGATCTCGGATCTATCATCCGGGGTTACCGGCGAGGTGCATTTTGTCGATGGTGGCTTCAACACGGTGGGCGTTCCACGTGACAATGGCTAGGCGTTGCGCCCATCATGTCATCCAATAGGGATCAGATGCCGCGTTCCCACACCAATGCATCAGCAATAATTCTGTCAAGCCCATCATGGGTTGGCGTCCAGCCAAGCTGGGTGCGTAACCGCGTTGAGTCCGCCACCAAAATCGCTGCATCACCCGTGCGCCGCGCCGCATCACGCGCATCCAAAGGTTGACCCACCACCCGGCCGACCGCCTCAATCACTTCGCGCACTGACGCGCCGCGGCCGTATCCACAATTGGCCACCAGCGAACCGCCACCCGCCAATAGATGCTCAAGCGCCTTCATATGCGCTGCAATCAAATCAATGACATGGATATAGTCGCGGATGCATGTGCCGTCGGGCGTGTCGTAATCAGTACCAAAAACCTCGATGCCCGCACGACGACCA
The DNA here is from genome assembly GCA_038147495.1 of Alphaproteobacteria bacterium. Lineage (GTDB taxonomy): Bacteria > Pseudomonadota > Alphaproteobacteria > Puniceispirillales > Puniceispirillaceae > MED-G116. The sequence goes on from JAYQTT010000016.1 coordinate 252,546, forward strand.
CAGGCCGCCTCGACCGCAATTTTGATCAGGTGCGTCGCCGGTTGTGACAATTGACCGGCCCGCCCTGCCGGATCGGCACCAGCAACATTGAAATAGCGCAGAACCACATAGGTCAAATGACACGCCTTTGCAGTGTCGGCTAAGATCTGCTCCGACATGATCTTAGATTGACCATAGGGGTTTTCTGGCCGGATCGGCGCTGATTCCATGATAGGATTCTGATCCTGATTGCCATAGACGGCGGCGGTGGATGAAAAAATAAAATGCTTAATCCCAGCATCACGGCAGGCGGCAATGAAGCGGGCCGTGCTGACCGTGTTGTTGAGGTAATATTTTATCGGATCGCGCACCGATTCTGGCACCACGATAGAAGCAGCAAAATGTGCAACCGCTGTTATCTCATAGGTGGAGAACAGCGTTTCCAAAACCAGCAGATCGCCAACATTGCCTCGATCACCGGGACGCCTTTGGGCACCAGACGGCGATGACCGGTAGAAAAATCATCAAGAATGACTGGTTGATACCCGGCCTCAAGAAGCGCAAGCACCATGTGGCTTCCGATATAGCCTGCGCCACCAGTCACCAGAATGTTTTTACCCGCGGCCATATAAAAGTCCCTTTCAATTATGAAACACGCCACGCAACGAGGTCAGCCGGCGCATTATGCGGCGGTTGGCCAAAAACGACAAGACAGACAGAAAAAAGGCGGCACCAGCCGGGTGCCGCCCCTAAAGGTCTATTTACATGACAATGACACCCCTAGGCGTCTTCGCCAGTCGCTTCAACAGCCTCGAGATCGGCGCCGGTTTCCTGATCGACGCGCTTCATCGACAGCTTGACCTTGCCACGGTCATCAAACCCGATGACTTTGACCTTCACCGAATCGCCTTCTTTGCAGATGTCGGTGGTCTTTTCAGTACGGCCATTCTGCAGTTCCGAGATGTGAACAAGCCCATCCTTGGCACCCAGGAAATTGACAAACGCGCCAAAATCCACCGTCTTGACGACGGTACCATTATAGATCACGCCAAGTTCGGGTTCGGCAACGATGTCACGAATGCGTTTCACCGCGGCTTCGCCCGATGTGCCGGTCACGGCAGCCACCTTTACTGTGCCGTCATCCTCGATATCGATCTTAGCCCCGGTTTCCTCACAAATTTCGCGGATGATCTTGCCACCCGGACCGATGATGTCGCGGATTTTATCAACCGGAATTTTGAGCGTGGTGATTTTCGGTGCGCTGTCGGCAAGATCATCACGCGCCGAGGCCAGAGCCTTGCCCATTTCGCCAAGGATGTGGATGCGGCCTTCACGCGCCTGCTCAAGTGCGATCTCCATGATTTTCGCGGTGATCGACGTGATCTTGATGTCCATCTGCAAGGACGTCACACCAACATCTGTGCCGGCCACCTTGAAATCCATGTCGCCAAGATGGTCCTCGTCACCAAGAATGTCAGACAGGACAGCGAATTCATCACCTTCCTTGATCAGACCCATGGCGATGCCGGCAACCGGCCGCTTCAGTGGCACACCGGCATCCATCAGCGCCAGCGAGCTGCCGCAGACAGTCGCCATTGATGACGAACCGTTGGATTCGGTGATTTCCGATACAAGGCGGATGGTGTAAGGAAACTCTTCCTTGGCCGGCAACAACGGACGAATAGCCCGCCATGCCAGTTTGCCATGGCCGATTTCACGCCGACCTGGAGAGCCGATGCGGCCTGCTTCGCCAACCGAATAAGGTGGGAAGTTGTAATGCAGCATGAAATTTGAACGGCTTTCACCAACAAGCGCATCAATGATCTGTTCATCCTGACCGGTGCCCAATGTTGCCACGACCATGGCCTGGGTCTCACCGCGTGTGAACAGGGCCGAACCATGGGCCCGCGGCAGGAAGCCTGCTTCTGACACGATCTGGCGAACCGTCTTGGTGTCACGACCGTCAATCCGTGTGCCTGTCTCAAGGATGGCGCCACGCACGATATCAGCCTCAAGCGACTTTACCAGACTGCCAACAAGCACCCCGTCATAATCGTCACCAAGCTTTTCCTTTGCCGCTGTGCGGACTGTCGACAGTGCCGCCTGACGTTCTGTTTTATCGGCAATCTTGTAGGCTGCCTCAAACTCGCCGGTGAATTCGGCAAGAACCGCTTTGATCTCGTTGGTTTCAGCTGGCTCTTCAGGAAGCTGGCGTGGTTCCTTTGCACAAGATTCGGCCAGATCGATGATCGCATCAATCACTGGCTTGATTGCGTCATGACCAAAATTGACAGCACCAAGCATGATCTCTTCCGACAGTTCTTTCGCCTCGGATTCGACCATCAACACGCCTTCATGCGTACCCGCCATAACCAGATCAAGCTCTGTTTCTTCCATTTGCTCAACGGTCGGGTTGAGCACATATTCGCCGTTAATCCAGCCGATGCGTGCAGCACCAATCGGACCGAAGAACGGCACACCTGACAGCGTCAGGGCGGCCGATGCGCCGACAAGCGCAGCGATGTCCGGATTGTTTTCCATATCATGCGACAACACGGTACAAATCACCTGAGTCTCGCATTTGAAGCTGCTTGGAAACAGTGGCCGGATCGGCCGGTCAATCAGACGGCTGACAAGGGTTTCATTTTCTGATGGGCGACCTTCACGCTTGAAGAAGCCACCGGGGATTTTGCCCGCGGCGAACGCTTTTTCCTGATAGTTCACCGTGAGGGGGAAAAAGTCCTGACCTGGCCGCGGCGAATGTGCCGCCACTGCGGTACACAGCACTGTTGTTCCGCCAAGGCTGACCATCACGGCACCATCGGCCTGACGTGCAACCTTGCCCGTTTCCATCACGAGCGGTGTGCCGCCCCAGTCCAGTTCTTTTCGAAAAATTTTGAACATGTATTTTATCTCTCTCGTACGTTCATTCAGGGCATGACAAAAACCAGATGATCACCATTGATCCGCTGGCAGGTTAAAGGGATGTTTTTGGGGTGTTTTGGTCGAATCTCTGTCTGATCCGCTCCGTTGGGCACCCGCATGCGTCAAATCTGGGCCCTGCGTTTTTTTGACTTCCCTTAAATATCGCGCTTCTTTTGGCACGACATTGGAAAAAATGCAAACAAAGAAATAGAAAAGCGAACGCCCCACCGGATAACACCTTGCGAAATCACTCCGCAAAATGTTGGCCCGTGAGGCGCCCGAAACAAATTTATCGCTGTTGGTACTGGCTTCTGACTAGCGACGAAGGCCAAGCTTTTCAATCAACGCCTTGTAGGCATTGACGTCACCCGCCTTGATGTAATCAAGAAGATTACGGCGCTGACCAACCATCGACAGCAGACCGCGACGTGATCCGAAATCCTTTTTATGGGTTTTCAGATGCTCGGTCAGGTTACGGATCCGTTCTGAAAGGATCGCAACCTGCACGGCTGCTGAACCTGAATCCTTGTCTGATTTGCCAAATTCCTTAATGAGTTCAGCTTTACGTTCGTTTGTTATCGACATCAAAACCTCCTAACGGTTTTCCATCAGATGATGGATCATAGGTTGAACACACGAACGGGCTTTACGCCGCCTTGTCCGACAGTTACCAACGCCACCGGTTGATTATCGTACATGGCCACCGCAACCTCTGCGTCAGACGCTGATGCGCCCGTTGATCTTGCCCGGGGCATTTGTGCAAAACTGCCGGTAGCAGCCAGCCTTTGTCCCTGACGAAGTTGCCTTGCCTCGTTCTCTGAAATGGGTAACGCCGGGATGTCGTCCAGCGCACTCACAACAGGGTGTATATGCTCGAAAGCGGCGGCACTATGCTCCAAACTTTCGAGAAAATCCAGTGAAATCGACTGGTCCGCGCGAAACGGGCCGACCGACAGCCGCCGCAGCATCGACACATGGCCAACCGTGCCAAGAGCCTTGGCAATGTCACGCGCCAGTGAGCGGATATAAGTACCCTTGCCGCAATCAACATAGAGCACGGCCTCATCGGCGCCCGCCTCACGCAATTCCAGTTTATTCACCATAATCTGGCGAGGGGACAATTGCGGCATTTCGGTGGTGACAATGCCCGCATCGGCTTGGTCGTCAGATTTTAAATCCGTGCCAAGGCTCTTTTTGTCTGTGGCCTTGCGCGCCAATTCATAGGCCCTTTTCCCACCAATCTTGATCGCCGAAAACGCCGGTGGTGTTTGCCAGATTTCGCCTGTGAAATCCGGCAGAACTGATTCTATCTCGATGGCAGATGGTCGCTTTTCGGATGTGGCAATGATGTCGCCCTCGGCATCATCGGTCGATGTCTGGCTGCCCCATCGGATGGCAAATGCATAGCTTTTACGACCGTCCATCGCATAGGACACGGTTTTCGTGGCCTCGCCAAGAGCGATGGGCAAAATGCCACTTGCCAGCGGATCGAGCGTGCCACCATGGCCAGCCTTGGCGGCATTGAAAACACGTCTGACGATCGCCACAGCCTTTGCCGAGCTCACACCAACGGGTTTATCAAGATTCACCCAACCGTGCACCGGCTGGCCGCGCCGCTTTGCCATTCAACCCTCTTCATGGTGCGTCGGTCTATTGCCGCAGATCGTTGAAGACCTTGTTTATCCGCTGTGCGGTCTCAAAACTGTCATCAAGCAGAAATTTAAGCCGCGGCACCCGGCGCAAATGTACCTTTGCCGCAACCAATTTCTGCAGATGTGGTGCAACACGGTTCAATGCCGGCAATACAGTGTCGATATTCACCCCGCCAAGCGGCATTGTGTAAACGCGTGCACTGCTGAGGTCCGGGCTGATCGAAATCTCTGAAATCGTGATCGACATATTGTCCAGATCCGGATCAAAAAAATCCTCACGGGCAAGAATTTCAGAAAGCGCATGCCGCAGGGATTCACCAACCCGCAACTGACGCTGGGTTGGTGCTTTGGATGGACGGTTCGATTTACTGGCCATGGTTCACCTAAAACTCCAGACAGGGCAAGCTTGCCATGACGTCACGCCGCGGCAAGGGAATCAGTAGCGTTGATGCCGCCACACAGCGCCACTAATCCAGTGTTCTTGCCACCTCGCGCATCTCGAAACACTCGATCATGTCGCCTTCTTGCAGATCGGAGTAATTCTCGAACGCCATGCCACATTCAAATCCTTCGCGGACTTCCTTGACCTCATCCTTGAAACGCTTGAGCGTCTTCAACGAGCCCTCATGGATTACGACATTGTCACGCAGCAATCTTACCTTACAGCCACGCTTGATGATGCCATCCGTTACCATACAGCCGGCAACCTTGCCGACCTTGGACACGCCAAACACCTGACGGATTTCGGCATAGCCGATGAAATCTTCCTGAGTGTCCGGGCTGAGCAAACCGCCCATCGCAGCCTTCACCTCATCGATCAGTTCGTAAATGATCGAATGATAGCGAATCTCGACACCATCGCGCTTTGCCAGATCACGCGCCTGCGGAATGGCCCGAACATTAAAGCCGATGACAATGGCGTTTGACGCCGACGCAAGCGAGATATCTGACTCGCTGAGCGCGCCTACACCTGCCGACAGCATCCGCACCTTGACCTGATCCGTACCAAGCTTTTCAAGGGCAACGCGAATCGCCTCAAGCGATCCATGCACGTCTGTCTTGATGACCACCGGCAATTCAGCTGCCTCGCCAGCGGCAATCGCCGAGAGCATCTGCTCAACCGAGCCACGCGCACCTGCGGCCGCATCACGGTCCTTGTTGCGGCGAGTCCGATATTCGGCAATTTCCCGGGCACGGGCCTCAGTCTCGACAACAACACATGAGTCACCGGCCATTGGCGTGCCATTCAGGCCGAGGATCTCGACAGGCTGGCCCGGTAACGCGGCATCAAGCTTTTGACCGCGATCATCGAGAAGCGCCCGCACACGACCACTCTCGGCACCGATAACAAAGATATCACCTTGCTTGAGCGTGCCGCGCTGCACCAGCAAAGTCGCCACCGAACCGCGGCCGCGCTCAACCTTGGCCTCGACAACAACACCCTCGGCATTGCGGTCAGGGTTGGCTTTCAGCTCAAGCAATTCGGCCTGCAACATGATCGCCTCTTCAAGCTTGTCGAGGCCCATGCCGGTATGGGCAGAAACATCAACACACAAGACATCGCCACCAAAATCTTCGGTGATGATTTCCTGCTGCAGCAAATCATTGCGCACCCGCTGTGGGTCTGCTTCCGGCTTGTCGCATTTGTTGACGGCAACAATCACCGGACAACCTGCTGCCTTGGCGTGATTGATCGCCTCAATGGTCTGTGCCATCACCGAGTCATCCGCGGCCACAACAAGCACGACAATATCGGTGATATTTGCCCCGCGCGACCGCATTTCGGTGAAAGCCTCATGGCCCGGTGTATCGATAAAGGTAATGGTGTTCCCGTTTTTCGTATTGATCTGATAGGCACCAATATGCTGGGTGATGCCCCCGGCCTCACCCATCGCCACATCAGTGGCACGAATGGCATCAAGCAGGCTGGTCTTGCCATGATCAACATGGCCCATCACGGTGACCACCGGTGGACGTGGCTTCATGCTGGCTGGATCGTCATCAGCCGAGAGCCCGATTTCAACATCGGATTCTGAAACACGCTGCACCTTATGGCCAAGTTCACTGGTGATAAGCTCTGCGGTCTCGCCATCAATCGACTGGGTCGCGGTGGCCATGATCCCCAGCTTCATCAATTCCTTCACGACATCCGCCGTGCGTTCGGCCATACGGTTGGCAAGCTCGCCAACCGTGATGCTGTCCGGCACGATAACCTCACGCACCTGCTTGACCTGAGGCTGGTCGTCTCGCATCCGCGCCTTTTCACGCTGACGCTTGACCGAGGCCAGTGAACGTTGACGGCGCTGATCATCACCGGACAAAGCCTGAGTGATTGTCATCTTGCCAGACTGGCGGCGTCCGGCACCGTCACGGCGTGACGCAGGTGTCCGGCGCGGCGCGGCTTCATCATTGGTCTTGCGCCGACGGCCAAAACTTTCACTTTCCGGTGCCGCTGGCATTGCCCGCGCACCACGCGGCGCGGCAGGCGCAGACGGCTGACGGCGATCATTCTGTTCGGCAAGTTTGGCCGCGGCTTCAGCCCGGCGGCGTTCTTCTTCTGCCTCGATTTCGCGAAGCTCAGCAAGCTCGGCGGCACGGCGGGCTTCCATCGGCCCAAGCGGTGTGTCTTCGACAGCGGCCTCACCCTGATCCGGCATTTCATCAATCGTCGGCACAGCAGCTTCAGACGATGTCTCGGAAACAGCATCGTCAGAAACAGGCGCATCAGCGTCAGTCGCGCATCAGCTTTCTTCAATCCTTCAAGTGCGCGGGCACGGGCGGCACGCTCTTGTGCTGTCAGCTTGTCATCTGCATCCGTTGTTGCAGCGGGCGCTGGCGCTTCAACCGGCTGCGGCGGGGTAGCTTCAGCCTCGGTGCGGGCTGGGCCACCGCGTTGCGGGGCAGCAGGCGCCCGCTTGCGTCTGACTTCCACCTGCACGGTTCTGCGGCCAGATCCGAGTGCTGGCGCACCACGAAGCTGACTGGCATCAATGTTGCCAAGCGTCAGCTTGCCGCCAGACAAGCTCAGTTTCTTTGATTTGCTACTCTCTTCACTCATTTCTGACCTTTCCGAGACCTTGTCACCACCGTCCGACAAGCGGCACGATTGTGGCAATGATCATTGTTTCTGGCTAGGTGATACACCCGTCGGGATGCAGATTACAACCCGAAGAGGCGTAAAACCCTTCCATTCGCTTAATCTCTTGTTGCAGATTCACAACCAAATTGGCCTGTTCAGGGCGTTGTGCGGCCATCAGACCGGCAAATGCCATGGATTCGCGACCAAATATCTGGCCTATTTCCTGTGCCGACAGAACCGTGCATGTCCATTCCACGCCAAGCTTGCTTTGCAAACGCCGTAATTCTCGGGGTGACGCATCCGATGCCGCCAACAAACCTTCGCATGATCCGCCACCTTGCAGCTTGCCTGAACCACCAATCAAAAGACCGGCACGTCGCGCCATTCCGGCGCTGGCAAGAACACGGGCCCTGATCAGCTTGCCAACCCGCTGAATTTCAGCGTCAACATCATCAAGCCCAACACCTATGGCGCGGGGAAACTGGCCTTTTTTTGCTGCATTTTTGAGCGCTGTTGCATCGGCCACAATCCAAGCACCACGACCCGGCAGCTTTTCAGCCAGATCGAGTGTGGCATGACCATCAGGCCCCGCGACAAACCTCAAGAGGCTGTGGCGGGGGAGGGTCTGCCCGGTTGCGATACAGGTGCGCTCTGACATCAGGCCTCGCTCTCATGGCCTAGCTATCGGCAGCGTCACCGCCATCTTCGGCGGCGCTGTCAGCAGAAGCTTCATCAGACGCCACGGCGTCACTTTCGGCATCATCCTCATCGGCAAACCAATGTGCCCGGGCGGCCATGATAATGTCACCGGCCTCGGAATCATCGGTCAACTCGTGCTCGGCAAGAATCTCGACAAGCTCGTCATTATCCAGATCGGCAAGATCATCGAGCGAGCGAACATTCGCCTCGGCCAGAGTCAGCAACATGGACAAGCTGATATATTCGAAATTACGAAGATCATCGGACACCTTCATGTCGTCCAGCGCAGTGTTGATGCGCTTGGCTTCCTGTTCGACATAATCAACTGCGCGATTTTGCAATTCGCTGGCGATATCCTGATCAAAGCCCTGAATGTTGGCCAGCTCTTCTACCGGTGTTTCGGCGATTTCTTCTGGCAACACAAAGCCTTCGGCAACCAAGAGATGCGCGATCACATCATCAATATTGAGCGCTTCAATAAAGCGCGTTGACCGTGTCCGGAATTCTTCCTGACGGCGTTCGGATTCTTCTGCCTCGGTCAGGATATCGATGTACCAGCCAGACAATTGCGAGGCCAGACGGACATTCTGTCCACGGCGGCCAATGGCGAGGCTGAGCTGGTCATCAGGAACAACCACTTCCATCCGCCCGGCAACTTCATCCATCACCACCTTGGCGACTTCAGCCGGTGCGAGCGCGTTAACGACAAAGGCCGCCGGGTCTTCAGTGTAAGGAATGATTTCTACCTTCTCACCCTGCAACTCACCGACAACGGCCTGCACACGGCTACCGCGCATACCAACGCAGGCACCAACCGGGTCAATGCCCGGATCTTTTGACAAGACAGAGATTTTCGCCCGGCTACCAGCTTCGCGCGCAACGCCCTTGATCTCGATGATGCCGTCATAAATTTCCGGCACTTCCTGAGTGAAGAGTTTTGCCATGAATTCATTACAAGCGCGCGACAAGAAAATCTGTGGGCCGCGTGGCTCTTCACGCACGTCAAGCACATAGGCCCGTACGCGGTCACCCTGACGCAGGTTTTCGCGGGGGATCATCTCTTCACGGCGGATCACCGCTTCAGCCCGGCCAAGGTCGACTGTGATCGAATAGCTTTCTGCACGCTTTACCGTGCCGACCACGATCTCGCCAACACGATCTTTATATTCTTCATATTGACGCGCCCTCTCGGCATCACGGACCTTTTGCGAAATCACTTGCTTTGCGGTCTGCGCAGCGATCCGACCGAACTCAATCGGTGGCAAAGGCTGACGCCAAAATTCACCAAGACCAAGAGGCGGTGTTTGTTTTGCACCTTCCTCAACACTCATCTGAGTGGCGTCATCCTCAACTTCTTCGACAATCTCGATCCACCGCTCAAGCGTGATTGCCCCACTCTTGCGATCAATCATCGCGCGGATGTCACGATCAAGCCCGTATTTGGCCCGACCAGCTTTTTGGATGGCCTCTTCCATCGCCAGCATGACTTCTTCGCGCTCGATCGATTTTTCACGAGCCACAACATCGGCGACCTGAATGAGTTCAAGACCTGGAATTGATGACGTGTCCATATTTCTACCTGTTGCCTTTTCCGTCTGGTATCTGACTTTTCGCCCGCTTAACCCGCAAGTATTTCGCTGGGATCAATACGCGCAGAATCAATATCTTCAAATGCAAAAACAAACCGCCCAAAAGAGGTTTCAACGACAATGCCACCATCATCGTCGAGCCCGGACAGACGACCGGCAAACCGGCGCCTTCCATCACGCATCTGGCGCAAGGTCACCTTCACAAGCTCGCCGGAAAACCGGTCAAAATCCTCCAGCCGTGTCAGTGGACGATCAATGCCCGGCGAGCTGACCTCGAGGACATAGGCGCTGCTGATCGGATCCTCAACGTCAAGAAGCGCGGCAACATGGCGGCTGATCATCTCACAATCCTCTACCGTCATGTCCCTGTCTTCAAGAGGTTCAGCCATGATCTGCAATTGATTGCGACCATTCTGGCCACCCGAAAACAATGTCCGCACAAGCCGATAGCCAAGATCTTCAAGTGCCGGTTCAATGATCCGATTGACCGCCGATTCAACCACGTCAAACCCTTTTGTTGCGCACGACCAATAGCCGTCTGTTCCTGATTTTGCCCAATAAAAAAGTGGGCCTGTGGCCCACCGTCTTATTCGGACAGCATGTTTTTCTGACGCTGTTATAGTGTTTTTATCACAATAACACAAGCGATTTAGGCGTTCCTCGTAAAGCAGAACCATGAAGGCACGCGTCCTTCGGCATAGGCCTTTTTCATATAGCGTGTTTCCGGAATGTCATCCGGGCGCTTTCGCCAGTCATCCGGGCGGCGGGCAGTCCATGAAAATGCGTGGTGCGATGTGGCCTCGGCCAGAAGCCAGCGCTTTGCCGTTGGATCATCACTGGCCAGTACCAGACGTCCCTGCGGCCTGATAATCCGCGCCAAATGGTCCAGCATAGGTGGATTGATGATGCGCCGCGCCGCATGACGCCGCTTCGGCCAGGGATCGGGAAACATGACATAGGCCCCGGCGAGGCAAGCGTCCGGCAAGCCTTGCAGAATGAGGCGAACATCATCATCCCAGATAAGGACATTCTCAAGGCCGCGCTCTTCAATGTGACGAAGCAGCGTGGCGACGCCGTTGATAAACGGTTCTGCACCAATGAAGCCTGCCTCTGGACGCGCCGCGGCAAGGCCCGCCAGATGTTCGCCGCCGCCAAAACCGATCTCCAGAAACATGTCGCGCGGGGCGTTGGTAAATTGGCGTTGCGGGGATTTGGCAGGATCAAAGCGAAGCTGCGGCAAATTTTCTGCCAGCAATGTCTGCAAATTTTGGCTTAGCGGGCGACCTTTACGCCGCCCGTAAAACCGCAAATCAGCACCGGCTTTTTCCCGTGGCCGATCTTCGCCATTGCGCGTGCCGCCTGCGCCACCAGCCATTTAGCCGACTGCGGCCCGAAGCTTGTCGGCAAGGCTGACATCTTCCCAACTGAATGATCCAGGCCCAGCCTCACCAGCAATACGCCCGAAATGTCCATAGGCCGATGTCGGCACATAGATTGGCTTGTTGAGCCCCAAATGCTCGCGGATGCCTCGCGGTGTCAAATTCATTGATGCGACAAGTGCTTCCTCAAGCATCTTGTCCGCGACTTTGCCCGTGCCATGCGTATCCGCATAAACGGACACCGGTTCGGCAACACCAATCGCATAAGCAAGCTGAATTGTGCAGCGGCTGGCCAGACCCGCGGCAACAACATTCTTTGCCAGATAACGCGCGGCATAGGCTGCTGACCGGTCAACCTTTGTCGGATCTTTGCCCGAGAAAGCCCCGCCACCGTGCGGTGCGGCGCCGCCATAGGTATCGACAATGATCTTGCGGCCAGTCAGACCCGCGTCACCATCCGGCCCGCCAATGACAAATTGTCCTGTCGGGTTAATCAGCAAATCCTCGTCATTCACCATCCAGCCATCGGGCAGCACATCGGCAACGATCGGCTTTACCAGCTTGCGAATATCGCTGATTGACGCGGCGGCAGAATGCTGGGTCGATACCACAACTTTATGCGCACCAACAGCCCGCCCTTCATCATCATAGACCAGAGTGATCTGGCTCTTTGAGTCAGGCCCAAGGATTGAATCGGCGTCAGCCTTACGCACCGCCGCCAGCTTTTGCAGCACCTTATGTGAATAGTGAATGGCTGCCGGCATCAGAACATCAGTCTCATCGCAGGCATAGCCAAACATCAGACCTTGGTCACCGGCGCCTTCATCCTTGTTGTCGCCGGAGTCAACGCCCATCGCGATATCAGCGGATTGTTCGTGCAGGAAGCTTTGAAAATTGAGGTGCGCATGATGGAATTCATCCTGCTCATAACCGATGTCCTTGATAGCGGCACGGACCGCCCCCTCAATCTTGCCAAGAATTGTCGGCAGGTTTTCCTTGGAGGCGCGCACTTCACCACCAATGATCACGCGGTTCGTTGTCGCAAACGTCTCACAGGCCACACGCGCCTCTGGTTCGGCCGACAGGAAAAGGTCAAGAACCGTGTCGGAAACCCGATCACAAACCTTATCAGGATGGCCTTCGGAGACTGATTCCGAGGTGAAAAGATGTGTCATGTGAAACTCCGCTGGAATATTATGGCTGTGTTACTGCCTTATTGCCGTCTTTCGGTCAAGCCTGAGCGCAAGCAACGCCAGCAAAACTGAAAACAGAAAAAAAGCAGAATGTCGATATTTTGAGAACAAAGTTGGCGATAATGGCGGTGGGGCAGCAACGTCAATGATGCCCGTGTCATCAAGATCAATTTGCCCAAGGCTACGCCCGAAACCGTCAAAACCGGCACTGATACCATTATTCGCCACACGGATCACCGCAATGCCTTCCTCGACCGCACGCATTCTGGACTGGGCCAGATGTTGCCAGGGACCAAGGGTGCGGCCAAACCAGGCATCATTGGTAATATTCACGATCAGATCCGGACGCGCCTCACCATTGACGATCTCACCAGAAAAAATAGTTTCATAACAGATCAACAGCCTGACCTTGCCATATCCTGGCACATCGAAGAGGCTGTCATTCTCGCCGGCAGAAAAATCCACAGGGCCGGCAATGACATCAACAAAGGGTAGGAACCGGCGAAAAGGGGCAAATTCCCCAAAGGGCACAAGCCGCCGCTTGTCATATATCGCTGTGATCTCGCCTGTGGCATCGACAAGTGCAGCAGAATTGAACAACCGGCCATTCTCGAGGCGCGGCAGTCCAGTGATCAACATGCCGTCAAAAGGCAGTGCAGCTGTGGCCATGTCGCGCAAAAGCGCCGCGTTGCGCCCGGGAAACGCAGAAAAAGCCGTTTCCGGCCATACCACAAGCCGGGGTATCGGCATTTTTGAGGTTGAAAGCCGCAATATCTGATCGAAATGTTTTTGTCGTTTGTCCCGGTCCCATTTGTCGGCTTGCGGAATTGACGGCTGGACCAGCCTTATTTTCTGCGCCGCCGCTGCATTCGTCACTATGCTATTATGTCCGTCAATATCATCGGCCAAACGGATCGCGCCAAGACCGGCAATCAGCGGCATGATGCAGAAAAACAAAATACCAAGAGGGCGTTGTCTGACGAAAAAATAGGCTGGCGAGATGGCAAAGCACAGGACCAACAGATTAAGGCCATAGAGACCAAACCAGCTTGCCGATTGCAGTAGCGCTGGATGAACCGACACCAGATAGCCCGGCGCGTTCCATGGAAATCCGGTGGCAATATGGCCGCGGGCAAATTCAGCAAGGCCAAGAAACAGAATGAACAAGGTTATGCGCCGACTGGCCTGACCGCCCAACTTCCAGGCAAAGACGCCGGCAACGCACCAGAACATCGCCAGCAAAGCCGGAATGCCAAGCGCGGCAAAAGGCAACAGAAACCAGAACTCGGCCTCGCCAACCAGCAGGGAATGGGCAATCCAGTGCGTTGACGAGGTGAACCAGCCAAGCCCTGTCGCGGCTGAAATCAACGCGGCGGCGGGCCATGTTTTGGCACGGCCAAGCTGCAGAGCCGGATAGGCAAGACAGAAAACAGCGGGAAGCAGATTAAGGGGCGGCAGGCACAGCGCCGCTACAGCACCGGCTATCGCGCTTAGCCCTGCAATCTGCCAACGCATGCCGTCACTCACCCACAGAAGGTGACACGCGCGCCAAGCCCCTTATCCGCAGCAAGGTGAGCCGACGCGGATCACCTTCCAGCACCTCAAATTGCAAGCCGATGGGGTGACGCACCACCTCACCGCGCCCCGGCACGCGGCCAGCGAGCGAACAGACAAGGCCACCAAGTGTGTCGATTTCATCGCGTTCATCATCGTCAAGCAAAGGACCGGTCAATTTTTCCAGCTCTTCTACCTCAAGTCGAGCCTCGGCGATCGCGGTACCATCTGCCCCTGTCTCAAAGCGTGGCACCACCGTTTCATCATGCTCATCCTCAATTTCACCAACGATTTCCTCGACTAGGTCCTCAATGGTGATCAATCCATCAACACCGCCGAATTCATCGACGACAAGCGCAAGATGCCGCCGCCGTAACCGCATTTCATGGAGCAGGTCAAGCAACCGTATCGTCGGCGCAACAAACAATGCGGGGCGGAGCAAGCTTTCGACAGAGGGCGAATCTCCAGCGCGCATATGCGCCAGCACATCCTTGATGTGAATGATCCCGGCAATGTCGTCCAGCGACTGTCGGCGCACCGGCACACGGCTGTGATTCGCCTCACTCATCTGGCGGATGATGTCATTAAAGCTTTCCGACATATCAACCGATACGATATCGGCGCGCGGGATCATCACATCGGCGGCGGTCAGACCACGAAGCTGCAGAAAATTGCGAAGTAACGCGCCCTCATGGCTGTCAAAGCCTGCCTTGTCATCAACCGATTCCTCAAGAAGATCGGTCAATTCCTGACGGAGGGATGGCTGGCTGGCCAGTCGCGGAAAAATCTTTCCCAATATCGCTCTGATCATGATGCCACCTCACGATCTGCAGCACGTTGCATCGCAGCATAGGGGTCGGCAATGGAAAAAGCGGCAAGGATTGCGCTCTCCATGGCTTCCATCTCGACAGCATCACTTTCGGTTTCATGGTCATAACCAAGCAAATGCATCACGCCATGCACGAACAAATGCGTCAGATGATCCCTAAACGGAGTCCCAAGCTCCTTTGCCTCGCGCTCGGTTGTTTCAAAGGCTATGGCAATTTCACCAACAAATTCGGGACCTTGATCTATGGCTTCACGATTAACAGGGGCGTCATCGGGTTCAGGAAAAGACAACACATTTGTTGGCCGCTCTATGCCCCGAAACCGGGTGTTCAACGCGCATATATGGGAATCATCGGCTAGCAACAGGCCAAGGTAAATCCCTTCGCCGCCTGTCTCGACATCAATATGATCGAGAACACGTGCCGACAGTACTGAAAACTCCGCCAACAAATCATCAGGCCAGAGGGACGCATCGTAATTAAGTTCTATGATATTGCCGGCTTCACTTCGCCAGACAGTTGCCTTCGTTTCACGTCCATACGGACTGTCAGGATCCAATTGTGTGTCGTCCATCATCTTTCAATTCATCGACTGTGCGCGCTGCACCCGGTGGATTTGAGGCGGTGCAGCCGCTCGGCCATTCTATTTGCGCCTATTTTGCGATCCCTGTCCAGTCTCATAAGCTTTCAGAATGCGCGCAACGACAGGATGTCTTACCACGTCATCCCCCGACAGGTGAATGATGCCGACACCAGCCACATCAACCAGACGGTCAACCGCATCGGCAAGTCCCGAGGGCTGGCCCTCAGGCAAATCGATCTGGCTCAGATCACCGGTGATCACCATGCGCGAATCCTGACCAAGTCGGGTGAGCACCATCTTCATCTGGACCGGCGTGGTATTCTGCGCCTCATCAATGATCACATAGGCTTCGCTCAAGGTCCGTCCGCGCATGAAAGCAAGCGGAGCGATTTCAATCTCGCCATTGGTCAACATCCGATCAACCTTGTCCGCTGGCATCATGTCATACAAAGCGTCATACAAAGGACGCAGATAGGGGTCGACCTTTTCCTTCATATCGCCTGGAAGGAACCCCAACCTCTCACCGGCTTCAACGGCCGGACGCGACAGAATGATCCGTTCAACCTCTCGCTTTTTGAGGGATTCAACCGCCTTGGCCACAGCGACATAGGTCTTTCCGGTACCTGCCGGGCCAAGCCCGAAGACCACCTCATTTTTACGCAACAGCTCAAGATATTCTTTTTGTCCGGCTGTTTTGGCGAGGATCTTTTTCTTCCAGGTGTCCAACGCATCACCAGCCTTGCTGGCAGCTGGCGCCCGCCCGCCATTTTCGGTCCAGCGGACCACATCATCAATCACAGTTTTTTCCAACGCCT
This sequence comes from Alphaproteobacteria bacterium, assembly GCA_038147495.1. Classification (GTDB taxonomy): domain Bacteria; phylum Pseudomonadota; class Alphaproteobacteria; order Puniceispirillales; family Puniceispirillaceae; genus MED-G116. Next base: position 268,820 of record JAYQTT010000016.1, read on the forward strand.
CGACACCATTATCGATGATTGTACGGTAAATATCCTCGAGCACTTTTTGCGTGCGCTTTACCGCACCTGTATCACCAGAAATTTTGATGCTGTTGCCAAATGACGTAAGTGACACGTCAAGCCGTGTTTCAAGATGCAGCAGGTTCTGATTATGCTCGCCGGTAAGCAGCGCAAGGATTCCATTGTCATCGAAATCGAGCCGGACGGAACTGGTCGCTTTTTTAGCGCTCACGCTGCCCCCTTGAGATCATTGATTACACCGGTAACGCTGTTTTGTCTGGCTTCGGTAATGGTGCAGGGCACGATCATACCAATCTGGTCCGGTGTGCCGGGGAAGTTGACCGCCTGCATATAGGGTGTGCGCCCTGCCATCTGCCCCGGACGACCGCCTTCGCGCTCAACCAAAATATCCATGACCTTGCCTTCGCTTGTCTTGTTGAAAGCAAATTGCTGTGCATTGAGCAGTTGTTGCAGCGTTTCAAGTCTCTCTGCCTTAACCGATTCAGGCACCTGACGATCATCACCTGCCGCCGGTGTGCCCGGACGAGGGCTGTATTTGAATGAGTATGCCGAGGCATAACCAACGCGGTCAACCAGTCCAAGCGTATCGGCAAAATCCTTGTCACTTTCACCGGGAAAGCCGACGATAAAGTCACCTGAAAGTGCAATATCAGGTCGGGCCACACGCAATTTGTCGATGATCTCAAAATAGGCGTCACGCTCATGCCGGCGATTCATCGCGTCAAGCACGGCGTTTGATCCAGACTGAACCGGCAGATGCAAATAGGGCATAAGCTGTGGCAGATCACGATGCGCGTTGATCAATTCGTCATCCATATCCAACGGATGCGATGTCGTGTAGCGAAGCCGTTCCAGCCCATCAATCTCTGCCAGCGCAAACAGCAATCTGGCAAGATTCCAGCTTTTGCCATTCTCGGCATCACCGTGATAGGCATTTACATTCTGGCCAAGCAGGGTGAGTTCCCGCGTTCCCGATGCAACCAGCCGTTTCGCCTCAGCCAGCACCGTTTCAACTGGCCGTGAAAATTCGGCACCTCTGGTGTAGGGAACAACGCAAAAGGCGCAAAATTTATCGCAACCTTCCTGCACGCTCAAAAAGGCGGCCGGACCTCGCGGCGCGTGTTCGCCTGGCAACAGGTCAAATTTTACCTCTTCGGGGAATTCTGTATCGACAACCCGCTGGCGTGCCGATGGATCAACCTTGGCAACAAGTTCAGGCAGCCGGTGATAGGTCTGTGGGCCAACAACAATGTCCACCCATGGAGCACGGCGGGTTATCTCTTCACCCTCGGCCTGGGCAACACAGCCAGCCACAGCAATCATCATATTCCGGCCTTGCTGATCGCGGGCCTTGTCTTTCATCATCCGCAACCGGCCAAGTTCGGAAAAAACCTTCTCGGCGGCCTTTTCCCGAATATGGCATGTATTAAGAATCACCATATCAGCCGCTTCGGGGCCGTCTGTGGTCTCATACCCCAGCGGCGCAAGCGCATCTGTCATACGGTCAGAATCATAGACATTCATCTGACAGCCATAGGTTTTGACAAAAAGTTTTTTGCTCACGGCTCTGATCACGCCATAACGATTATCGTTGCTTGGCTCGTTCTAACCACTTGCCCGAAGCCGGGTCAAGAAAAAGGCGACGCTGCGTCGAATTGCATAACAAGCGCATCACACCGGTATCCATCCCGCTGATAATAGTTGGCGCGTTTACCAACGGTGCCAAAACCATGTTTTTCATAGAGTGCAATCGCGGCGTGATTATCGATTGCCACCTCAAGAGTCACTGTGCCCCCAGTCTTTTCACAGGCCGCGGAAAGAAAGCGGGCAAGCATCATCCGGGCAAACCCATTACGCTGCCAGACAGGGTCTGTACCAAGCGACAGGATTTCAGCATGGCCATCAGCCAGATGTGCAAGCAGGTAGGCACATATCTGCCGATCATCGCCGCGCCGGACAAGACCATAAAATGCCGGACCCGAAAACAGCGTCTCGAGGGCCTGCAAAAGAAGCGGACGGTCAAATAAATCCGCTTCAAGCCGCGCGACCTGCGGCAGATCTTCACGCACCATGGTATCCGTATCAGTCATTGAGACGCTTTTTTGCTTGGGCCAAGAAAGGCTGGCGCCAGATAAAGCGGCGTCATCCCGGCGTCATCCTCGCCACTGGCAATAAGCGATTCGGCATACGCCGCGATATCTGCCGCCTGTACATGACTAACCACATCACGCGGTATGGAAATGGTGTCAACCTGCGCAGCAAGCGCCGCGGCGAGGCTCTCCGCCTGCCAGCCAACAATTGCAAGGGCGCCAATGTCTGAAGGAACATGCGCGCCGATACTGTCAGCTCCCGTTTCGATGACATCGCCAAGGGATGCGCCATTGCGGTCAAAAAACTGTGCGTAGCAGGGGCCACGTCTTGTATCGGCACTGACAAGAACCGGAATGTCGAGATTGAGCCGGTGCGCCAGAGCCGCTAGCCCGTTGACGCCAACCCCTTTGGCGCCGGTGGCAAGGCAAAGCCCCTTGGCCGTTGCAAGCGCCACCCGAATACCGGTGAATGATCCGGGGCCAACCCCGGCTGCCACATGTGTCACATCGGCAAAATTGATCGCCGCCTGTGTCATCACATCTGAAATCATCGGCGTGATCAAGGCAGCGTGACCGTGACGTGCCGCATGACATATCTGCGCGTGCAGCTTTCCAGCCAGATAAACCGCCACGGACAATTCATCACCACTTGCCTCAAGTGCCAGTATCACCGGCGTGGTATTGCCAGCAGACATTTTTTTTGCATCAGGTGATTGCGACATTGATGTGGTTTCCCCGTCTCATGAAAATCGCATAGAGGTGGATCTGTTATCGATCCTTGCACTGGCGTTTTGTTGGCGTTACCTGTCAGAAGGCAGTATGATCATCCGGAGAAATACCATTTTCCAGAGGATATCGCCATGACCAAGCCGTGTTTTCATCCGCAGCGGATATTGTTGATGGCGATGCTCGCCGCAATGTGCCTTGTGCCGGTCATGGCCATTCGTGCGGCAGAACATGCAACGGTGCTTATGTATCATCGCTTTGGTGAGGACCAATACCCCAGCACCAATATTCGCCTTGAGCAATTTGAGGCCCATCTCGAAATGTTGTCCTCGGGTGGATACAATGTCATCCCGCTTGCCGACATCGTGGCAAAGCTGCAGAACGGCGAGTCCTTGCCGGACCGGACCGTGGCCATCACCATTGATGATGCTTATTTGTCGGTCTATGAAGAGGCGTGGCCACGCCTTCGCCGCCATAACTTCCCCGCCACGATCTTTGTTGCAACGCGCCCGATTGATATCGGGCTTCGCGGCTATATGAACTGGGACCAACTTCGTGAAATGCAAGCCAACGGCTTTGATATCGGCAGTCAGACGCGTTCGCATCCGCATATGCACCTGATTTCGCCAGAGGAGGTTGATGACGAACTATCGTCATCAAATGACAGATTCATCGCCGAATTGGGAATGCGTCCTGATTTATTTGCCTATCCCTATGGTGAATATAATCTGGCCGTTGTTGACGCTGTGAAAAATGCAGGCTTTGTCGCCGCTTTTGGTCAAAATTCGGGAATCATGAACGGCTATGACGGCTTTTACGAATTGCCCCGTTTTGCGATGAATGAGCAATTCGGCACCATGGAGCGGCTCGAGCTTGCGATCAATGGTTTGCCGTTGAAAGTCAATCAGGTGACGCCCGCCGATATGGTTCTGGAAGAAAACCCGCCGATCTATGGTTTCACCCTTGCCCCGGATATGGACCAGCAGGACCAGCTGCGCTGTTTCAACAGCACCTATGGCAAGCTGGAGGTCACTGTTCTTGGACGGCGGGCCGAAGTGCGCCTGCCCGGACCGCTTACCGGTAACCGGTCGCGGATCAATTGCACCATGCCAGGGCCCGATGGTCGATGGCGGTGGTTTGGTCGGCAATTTCTGCCACCGGCAAGTCAATAAAAAAGACCGTCATTGGCGAGGCGCCCGAAGGGCAAAATCACTATTCAAATCTGGCCCCGGCAAAACGGTCAAAATCATTTGACAGCATGACCTCGTGAAGCTTTTCGACATAGGCATCGCCAATCTCGGCATATCCATCGAGATAAACCGCCAATGCAAACGCCCTGCTGGGCTCGTTTTCATCGGCAAGCGCGGCCCGGCGCAGACGAAATTCTTCGTAGCGCGGATGTGTATTCAAATTATGCATATAGGCCCGAACTGACCCAAGCAAATGGGGAAAGCTGCGAACCACCGCCCGATCATCACTGGCATCAAGCGGCTTCAAACCTGCTGTTTTGCGCCATGCCCACTGACCAAACAGGGCATTGCCATCACGCGCAAAGCGTGACATTCCCCAGCCAGATTCAACTGCCGCCTGCGTCAAGGCAAGGGCCACTGGGATCACATCCGCATGCAGCAAAATATGGCGGGTTAGTTCGTCATCGTCCTGATCAATGATCTCTACACCATATTCATCCGCCCATCGCTCTAACGTTTCGCGATCACCGCGGCTCGCGGCGCGGCGAATGATCATACGGCGGGTCAGGATTTCGTCATTTGCGGCGATGATCAAGGGCAGCACAATGCCTATGAAGCTGTCCTTCAGATCCGTCGATTCAAGTCCAAGATGCGAGTCTGGTATCGTTTCGTGAAAGCGGCGTTCTACAAGTACGGGGGGAACCTCGGCCGCTGGCTTCGGCTTTGTTGCCACATCATCGCCAACAGGCCCTGTTGGTTGGTTGGTTGGGCTGGTTGGGCTGGTGATGCTGTTGTCTGGCTTGTTGCGTCTGCGGCAGTGCCTGTCATCGCATCCTTTGCGCTGTCGGCAATGACCATATCTGTGGCTTGTTGCGCTTGTTCAGAATTGGTCGCGGGATCTGGCCCGTCAGAGAGCCAATGCGGGGGGCCAAGACCAAACACCCCCGGTAACAACATCAAGATCAAGACCGCGGATGCGAGGCCCCAAAGCAAGTGTTTGTTGGAAAATAATACATCAACTCGTCTGATCACATATCACCCCGCCATCAAAAACGAATCAAATTATCTTCGATCCCTCTAAAGATCGGCAGACCTTACTTCTCTGACTTCGGGGATGTAATGCCGAAGCATGTTTTCGATGCCCATCTTCAATGTTGCTGTCGAGCTGGGGCAGCCCTGACAAGCACCGCGCATTTCCAATGTCACCACACCATCTTCGAAATTGTGAAAAACGATGTCGCCACCATCCATCGCAACCGCTGGCCGCACCCGCGTATCAAGCAGCTGCTTGATCTGCACCACGGTTTCGCTGTCAGCCCCGTCACTTTTGTTGTCATCGCCGGACGCGCTGCTATCAACAACCGGAAGGCCGGAAGCAAAATGTTCCATGATCCCTGCCAGAATGGAAGGTTTCAGTGAAAACCAGTCAAGCGCATCTGCCTTTGTGACCGCAATGAAATCAGCGCCCAAAAACACGCCGGAGACACCGTCAATTTGGAAGAGACGATTGGCAAGCGGCGAGGCTTTGGCGCTGTCTGCTGCCGGAAAATCAGCGGTGCCGCTTTGCATGACTGGCACACCAGGAATGAACTTCAAGGTTGCCGGGTTTGGGGTGTCCTGTGTCTGTATGAACATGATGTTGATCTCTTCTGCTTAAATTTGTTTTTTTGGCCCCCTCTTTAGAGGCGGCACAATCAGGGAACACAACAAGGTCAAAGCACTTAAAAGCGACGTTTTGTCTTGGTCCTGACACCAAAGACGCCGAGGCCAATCATAAATCTCGTCAACGCCGTAACGCCATAATGCCACATTTCAGCGGGAATTATAAGGCCAGAGACTTATTTATGCCCCAGAAAGCCAACAATATCATTCACCGCATCCATGATTGGCGCTGCGATGGCTTCTGCCCGCGCCGCGCCTTCATCGAGTATATGGTCAATCTCTTCGGGTGTTTCCAGAAGCTGGCGCATTTTTTCGCCCATCGGGGACAAATGCGTTACCGCCAGTTCAGCCAAAGCCGGCTTGAATTCACCAAAGCCACGTCCGGCGAACTCACGAAGCACATCACTGACACTGCAATCAGCCAAAGCGGCATAAATACCGACAAGATTTTCCGCTTCCGGCCGTCCTTCCAAACCAGCCGGTTCGGACGGCAGGGGTTCAGGGTCTGTTTTCGCCTTGCGGATTTTCTGCATGATGGCATCGGCATCGTCAGTCATATTGATTCTGGAATAATCCGACTCATCAGATTTGCTCATCTTTGACTGGCCATTGCGAAGACTCATCACTCGCGTTGCCGAACCAAAGATCTGCGGTTCAGGAAGTGGGAAAAAATCCTGTCCGTAGGCAGAATTGAATGCCTGCGCAATATCACGTGTCAGTTCCAGATGCTGTTTCTGGTCTTCGCCCACAGGAACATGGGTCGCCTGATAGACAAGAATGTCAGCGGCCATCAATGTCGGGTAGGCATACAGGCCAACCGTGGCATTTTCCCTGTTCTTGCCCGCCTTTTCCTTGAATTGGGTCATCCGGTTCAGCCAACCAAGCCGTGCCACACAGTTAAACACCCATGCAAGCTGCGCATGCTGTGGAACGCGTGACTGGTTAAACAGGATGGAGCGTTCCGGCGAAATGCCCGCGGCAAGCAAACTTGCCGTGACCTCACGCGTGCTTTGGCGCAACTGTGCCGGATCCTGAGGGACGGTAATCGCGTGCAGATCAACAACGCAATAGATGGATTCAAAATCTTCCTGTAATGCAACCCAATTGCGGATTGCACCCAGATAATTGCCAAGATGCAAATTACCGGTTGGCTGGATTCCGGAAAAAATACGGTTTTTTGGTGCGGACATCGATCAGCTCTTCGTTAACGGCCAGAATGTCGACCGGTTGCATAATATCTTGTGGCGTTATCGTCACTCTGCGGGCAAGGGTCAAGCCCCAATGGTACGCCCGGTGCTTCGCCCATATTCCCTAGCGGCGTCTGAACAAGCCCGAAGGCACCGCCCGCAACAGGATCGCCGCACCAAAATATACCACCGATCCGCCGCCTACATAAAGCGCAAGACGCAACACCGGGTTGTCGAATGGCAGCCACATGGTCAGCCCCGATAACGCCAGCACCATAATCAAACTTGCCAACAGAATACGCGCAAGCGGCCTCAGCATAGCTGTGCCGAGCCTGTCTCTTTGGGCAAGGATGACAAGCATGATTGCTGCGGCCAAAAGCCCGGACGCCGCTGTCGCCATTGCCAGACCGGTATGGCCGAATGGCCCCATCAGCAACAGCGAGCCAACGATATTCACCGCCACCATAACCAATGAGATCCGCAGTACGAGGCCCGGCTGGCCCGCCGCATAAAATGCAGGCTGCAGGATTTTTACCAGAACAAAGCCCGGCAAGCCGATGGCATAGGCCATCAGTGCAAAACTTGCCATTTGTGCATCAGCAAGGGTGAATGCACCATGTGCAAAAAGTCCCTGCACAATCGGCAAAGCCAGAACCAGCAAGGCAGCGACTGCTGGCACCACGAGAAACCCACCCAATTCCATCGCCTCGGTCAATGCCGATCTGACAGCGTCTGGATGTCCCGCCGCTTCGGCCTTGGACAGCCGCGGCAACAACGCCGTACCAAGCGCAATCCCGACAATACCAAGCGGCAGCTGCGCCACCCTGTCGGCATAATAGAGCCAGGAAATGGCGCCCACCTGAAGCATAGATGCAAGCACCAGATCAACAATCAGATTCATCTGCATCGCCAGCGCACCACCTGCCGCAGGAATGAATTTGCGCCACATTTGCCGCGCACGCGACGATACCCGAAGCGACATGACAAAATCCGGCAGTATGCCGCGCCGATGCAGAACAAGATACATTGTGACAAGCTGTACAGATCCAGCCGCCAACAACGCCCACGCTATCGGCAACGCCCGCTCAACATTCGTCAAGCCGGTCGCCAGTGGCACCAGCAACGCCCCCGCAATCAGACATATATTGAACAGCACCGGCATCGCCGCGCCCGGAATAAAGCGGTCATGCGCGTTGGCTATCGCGGCCCAGAACGCCACAAGTGAAATCATTGGCAAATAGGGCATGGTCACGCGGGCAAGATCAACCGCTGCCGCAAAGCGCTCCGGCGTATCGACAAAACCCGGCGCCAGCAATGAGACCACCACCGGCATCATTATTTCAAAAACAATCACCAGCGCCAGCAACACCATGACCAGCATGGTTTGCACCTCACCGGCAAGACGCCGGGCAGCCTTTTCATCAGCCGCCTCCATGGTTGCCGCATAACTTGGCACAAACGCGTTAGTCAACGCGCCCTCAGCACTCAGACGGCGGAACATGTTAGGCAGTTTCAATGCCACAAGAAACGCATCGGCGGCGGGGCCGGCACCAAGAAAAATGGCAAAGACAATATCGCGAACAAGCCCCAGAACACGGCTACCTGCCGTCAGAATACCGATTTGGCCAAACGCCCGTCCAAGCGAGGAAGCCATCATAACCCCCCTTCGTCAGGCGTATCGAGGGCGATCAGCAACTGGTCTCTGATCTTCTGCAGGCGGGTGTCATTATGGATCTGCAAACCAAACAAATCCTTCACATAAAACACGTCAACGACGCGCTCACCATAGGTCGAAACCGATGACGACTGAATCTGTAACCCCAGTGATGCCAAGGTCTTTGTCAGGCGATGCAAAAGGCCCGGATAATCGCGCCCATTCACCTCGATCACCGTATGGGTTGTGCTTAGCTTGTTTGAAATGAACACGCGTGAGGGGACCGGCATCTCACGCACGCGTTTGGGCGTTCGTCTCCACCGTGCGCTCAACATCGAATCCGGACGCAATTTTCCGATAATCGCATCATTTACGTTGCGCTGAAGCCGATCAAGCGTGGCCGGATCGGTGATCGCCTGATTGTCGATCGACTGCAAAATGAACACATCCAGCACCGTGCCATCGGAACAGGTGGCAATGCGTGCACCGGCGATATTGGCTCCGGCACTTGCCACAGCACCGGCAATCCGTGAGAACAGGCCAGCATCATCAACGCTTATCACGGTCATCTCGGTGATGCGTTTCATCGTGTCGGATTTCAGATCAATCAGGATCGGCACATCCTTTGAGCGAAAATCGCGTGACAGTCTGGCATGACCCACCAATGTGGCGGTATCAAAGCTGGTCCAATAGCTTTGCGGCAGATTATTGGCATGCGCGTTGAAAACCTCGTCCGGCCAATCCGTCAGCTCGTCCCTGACAAGGGCCTGGGCTTGGGCCGCAGAACCGGCTGAAATGGTTGCCGGATCGGCCCCCCGCAACACCGCATCGGCGCGGGAATAGAGGTCACGCATCAACGCCGCTTTCCAGCCATTCCATATGTTGGGACCAACCCCGCGAATATCGGCAACCGTCAGCACCAGCAAAAGCTTCAGCCGTTCAGGCGACTGCACGATCTCGGCAAAATCCTGAATGGTTTTCGGGTCATTGAGATCATATCGAAAGGCGATTTTGCTCATCAACAGATGGTGCCTGACAAGCCAGCTGACCGTTTCTGTTTCTTCACGTGTCAGGCCAAGCCGGGGACAGACGGTAAGCGCCAATTCGGCCCCAAGCTCTGAATGGTCGCCGCCGCGCCCCTTGGCCATGTCATGAAGAAACATCGCCACAAACAAGGCCCGGCGGGATTCGATTTCCGGCATCGCATGGGTGGCCACTGGTGCTGTCTCATCAAGCTGGCCTGTTTCTATCTCATGCAAAACGCCGATTGTCTTGATCGTATGCTCATCAACTGTGTAGCTGTGATACATATCAAACTGCATCATGGCGACAATACGCCCGAAATCAGGAACAAACCGGCCAAGAACACCGCTTTCATTCATCAGGCGTAAAATCCGTTCCGGATTTTTCTTTGACGTCAGAATTGACAGAAACAACGCGTTCGCTTCGGCATCATCTCTGGTATGCGCGCCGAGCGAAGGCAGGGCACGAGTGATCCGTTTCAGGGCATGCGGGTGGATGTCTGCATCATAATCCAGAGCGATCTCAAAAATCTTCAGCATGCGCACCGGTTCATCCCGGAAGCGGACGTCATCGGCCAGCTGCACGCGGCCCGCACGGATAGAAAAATGGCCGACATTCTGGCCCGAGAAAAACCGCCCTTCCCACAAGGTCCGCCTTTTACGAAAATCCGTCTCGACAGCAGCGCAAATGATTCTGGTCAGATTGCCGACGTCGCGCGCCGCGAGGTAATATCGCCGCATAAAGCGCTCGACCGCCTGCAGCCCGCCACGATCTGAAAAACCCATCCGCGGGGCAATCGCCATCTGCGCGGCAAAATCCAGTCGCTCTTCGGCACGTTCGGCAAACAAATGCAAATGACAGCGTACCGTCCATAAAAACCTCTGGGCAGCACCAAAACGACGGGCCTCACTGTCTCGCATCACCACCTGATCAACAAGGTCGAGAAGGTTCGGTGTGCGGTAGGCGAATTTGGTGATCCAGAACAATGTATGTAAATCTCGAAGACCGCCCTTGCCTTCCTTGATATTCGGCTCGACAACATAGCGCGTTGCCCCGAACCGATCATGCCGCTGGTCACGCTCGGTTAGTTTTTGTTCAACAAAGTCACTGGTCTTGGACTTGGTGATGATGCCGTTCAAGGCGTTGGAAAGCTTGTTGTACAAGGTCTGATGACCACAAATCCGGCGCATCTCGAGAAGGCCGGTAAGCACCGTATGATCCGCCTTTGCGGCGTCGATTGTTTCTGCCACCGTTCGCGTTGCATGCCCGACTTTCAGGCCCATATCCCATAGCAGATACAAGCTGAATTCAATGGCCTGCTCCATCGCCTTGTTCGGCGTGTCTGACATCAAGAAAAGCACATCAATATCGGAGAAAGGTGCCAATTCACCACGGCCATAGCCACCAACGGCAACAACTGCCATCCGGTTTTTGTTTCCATCAAGCCCGAAGCGTTTGGTCGCCTGCGCCACAATGAAGCCGATCAATATATCCATCGTCCAGGCATGACGCCCGACATAGCCAACACCGTCATTGTCAGCCATAAAGCTGTCTGCAAGGGATTGGCGCGCATCTTTATGCGCGTCCTTCAGAATCTGCAGCATGGCCGTGCGAAACGCCTTTTCACCCTTATCCGCATACGGTGTGATTGCACTTTCCAACGCCGTAAGATCGATTGGCGATTGATTCGACTCTTTTGCCGTTGCAAGTGGCTGAAGCCAGCGACGCCACAGGCTCGATGCAGGCAGATCACCACCGGTCATTGTTAATGGGGGTAGATTATTCGGCATCAATTGGCACCCCGGTTTTCAGATCGCGCTTCTTTCAGGCGATAGAGAAGTTCCAGCGCCTCACGCGGGCTCAGGCCGTCAGGATGAATGTCATCCAACATATCCAGCACCGGATCAGACCCCACCGACAGAGGCGGCGCCGCATTTTCGGTCATCTGCCGGTCAAACAATGGCAGGCTTTCCATCATTTTCTTTGTATCAACGGCACCATGCATACCTGATTCCAGCTCATCAAGAATCTGTGATGCGCGCGCCAGAACAGATGCCGGAAGGCCGGCAAGTCTGGCAACATGAACGCCGTATGAACGATCAGCCGCGCCGGCCACAACCTGATGCAAAAAGACGATTGCGCCTTTCCACTCACGCACCCGCATCGAATGGCTGCGCAATCGCGGCAAGCGTTGCTGCAAGGACGTCAGTTCATGGTAATGCGTTGCAAACAGGGTGCGGCACCCGGATTGATCATGCAAATGTTCAAGCGCCGCCCAGGCAATGGCCAGTCCGTCATAGGTTGCCGTGCCGCGACCAATCTCATCAAGAATGACAAGGGAACGCTTTGTTGCACGGTTCAAAATCGCCGCGGTTTCAATCATCTCAACCATAAAGGTAGAGCGCCCGCGCGCCAGATCATCCGCCGCACCAACACGGCTGAAAAGCCGGTCGACGACGCCGATAATGGCCGCCTCTGCAGGCACATACATACCCGCCTGCGCCATGATGGCAATATGCGCATTCTGGCGCAGAAACGTCGACTTTCCTGCCATATTGGGGCCGGTCAGCAACCAAACATTGTGATCATCACCAAGATCACAATCATTCGGAATGAATGGCGTGGTGCTGTCCAGCATCGCCTCAATCACCGGATGCCGGCCTTTTTCAATCCGGAAGTCCGTACCTGTCCGGATTTCCGGACGGCATTGATTTGTTGCCATCGCCAGCACCGCCGAAGACATCGCAACATCAATGATGGCAAGCGCCGTTGCCGTTGCCGCAACGGGTGCAGCCTGTTCCAGCACCGCCGCGCGAAGCGTTTCAAAAATTTCGAGTTCCTTTGCCAGAGCGCGCTCTGAAGCGCTGCTCATGTCACGCTCCATCTCGGCAAGCTCGGTGGTGGTAAAGCGGACTGTCTGGGCGGTGGTCTGGCGATGAATAAATCTTTCATCATGCATCAATTTATCGGCATGATTGGCCCGCACATCAATGTGATAGCCAAGCACATTATTATGTTTGATCTTCAGCGACGCGACACCGGTATCGTTGCAATAACGCTGTTGCAGGGCTGCGATCAGGCGGCGGCTCTCATCGCGCAGATTACGCAAATCATCAAGCCCGGGATCATAGCCTTGTCTGACAAACCCACCATCACGGGCCAGCAACGGCAGATCATCACCAAGGGCAGGCAGCAAAACCTCGGTAAGCGGTGTTGGGTGCAGGATTACATCAAATAATTCACGCAGCTGCGGGGGCTCGCCAAGGGTGCTGGCACCGCTGCAAATCTCGACAACCGCTGCCGCCGCATTGAGCGCCTGGCCAAGGCCGGCAAGATCGCGCGGCCCACCATGCCCCATTGTCAGGCGGGCCATGATCCGCTCGATATCACCAATACCGGTCATCCTGTTGCGCACTTGTTCGGTGATGCTGGCATTCTGCAGGCACCAGGCGACCAGATCGTGACGCTGGATAATTTTTTCGGCATCCCCAAGCGGTGCGGCAAGACGTTCTGCCAGCAATCGCCCGCCAGCCGAGGTCACCGTCCTGTCAACGGCATGCAACAGGCTGCCGCGTGCCTCGCCCGCCAGCGTCCGCGTCAGTTCGAGTGAGCGGCGGGTGGCAGGATCAATTTCCATATAGCCAGCATCGCTGATCACCTGCAGATGATGCAGGCGCGGCATGTTGCCGATCTGTGTGGTTTCAAGATAACCCAACAAAGCACCGGCCGCAGACAACATCGCGCGCGAAAAGCTGCCCAGTCCGTCAAGGCTGCCAACGCCATAAAACCCCTCAAGGGCCTGTCGTCCCATGGTCGAATCAAACAGCGCAGGCACCTGTTCGGTGACACAAAAATCCGTGTCTGACAGCCAGTCTGGCCGGTCCAGATTGGCCGGGACCACAAGTTCTGCCGGATCAAGCATGGCCAGCAATGTCTCGCACCCCTCGCCATTCACCTCCTGCACCATGAAATCACCCGTCGACATATCGGCCCAGGCAAGCGCTTGCGCCTCACCGGAGCGACCAAGGGCGGCAAGAAAATTATGCCGTCTTGGTGACAGCAATTCATCCTCGGTCAATGTGCCGGGGGTAAGCACGCGCACCACCGCGCGTTTGAGCGGGCCTTTGCCGCCACGTTTCTTATGCTCGGCCGGGTCTTCAACCTGCTCGCAAACGGCGACCCGATGACCGGCCTTTATTAATCTTGCGATATAACCGTCCATGGCGTGGACCGGCACACCACACATCGGGATATCATCACCGTCACTTTTCCCCCGCTTTGTCAGGGTGATACCAAGCACCTGTGCGCCAATTTCCGCATCTTCAAAAAACATCTCATAGAAATCACCCATGCGATAGAACAGCAGCGCATCCTGCTGGTCCTGCTTGACCTGCAGATATTGCGCGATCATGGGGGTCGGCGACTTTACATTTCGCCATGTTGATGTAGAAGATGAGGCCGTCATGTGCATTTCCCGAAATCGATTCAATGTAGCATCATTCCGGTCAGATAGAACGTGTTTCCTCGAAAAAGTGAAACGCGATATTACTGGACTGCGCGTTAAAACGGTCTAGGATTTGAAAAAGGGCACAAGACCCCCTCTATGCAATGCCCAACGGTGAGAGCGATGAGCAAAAAAAGCAAAAATTTAGATGCCGAGTCACTTGCGTTTCATGCAACCGGCCGACCCGGAAAACTTGAAATCAGTGCGACCAAGCCTCTGACGAGCCAGCATGATCTGTCTTTGGCCTATTCACCGGGTGTCGCCGCGCCATGTCTTGCCATCGAAAAAGATGTGAGCACCGCCTATGACTATACCGCCAAAGGAAATCTTGTCGCGGTTATTTCAAATGGTACCGCTGTGCTTGGCCTTGGCGATATTGGTGCAGCAGCTTCAAAACCGGTGATGGAAGGCAAGGCTGTCCTGTTCAAGAAATTTGCCGACATTGACGGAATCGATCTTGAGCTTGATACCGCCGACACCGACGAATTCATCAATGCCGTTTCCCTGATGGGGCCATCTTTTGGCGGGATCAATCTTGAAGACATCAAGGCGCCTGAATGTTTCATCATTGAACAGCAGTTGCGCGAACGATGGATATTCCGGTCTTTCATGATGACCAGCATGGCACCGCGATCATCGCTGCGGCGGGCCTGATCAACGCCCTGCATTTGACCGGCCGGGACATGAAATCAATCAAAGTTGTCAGCAATGGTGCCGGCGCGGCTTCAATCGCATGTGTCGAATTGCTCAAGACAATGGGTGTGCCACACGAGAATGTCATCATCTGTGACCGCCAAGGCCCGGTCTATCAGGGCCGGGAAGTGTCCATGAATCAATGGAAATCAGCACATGCGGTCAAAACCAATGCGCGCAGCCTCGAAGAGGCACTGGAGGGCGCGGATGTGTTTCTCGGCTTGTCTGTTGCCGGTGCCATGACCAAGAAGATGGTCAAGAAAATGGCCGACAGGCCGATCATCTTCGCCATGGCGAACCCGGTACCCGAAATCATGCCGGATGAGGTCAAGGAGGTCTGTCCGGATGCGATCATCGCAACAGGTCGTTCGGACTATCCAAATCAGGTCAATAACGTCCTTGGCTTTCCCTATATTTTCCGTGGGGCACTGGATGTCCGCGCCAGCAAGATCAACGAGGAAATGAAAGTTGCGGCAGCCGAAGCCATCGCCATGCTCGCCCGCGAGGATGTGCCGGATTCAGTGGCCGAAGCCTATGGCGGGCAGGCGCTGCAATATGGCGTGGACTACATCATCCCGGCACCTTTTGATCCACGGCTTATTGCTGCTGTATCTTCAGCGGTGGCCAAGGCGGCAATGGATAGCGGCGTTGCAAATCGCCCGATCAAGGATCTTGATGAATATCGCAAAACCCTCTCAGCACGCCTTGATCCTACAGCATCGACGCTGCAGGTCATCTATGACCGGATCAGCGCAAATAAGAAGCGCGTTGTCTTTGCCGAAGGTGAGGAAGAGCGCGTCATCCGGGCCGCGCTTGCCTTCCGCAACGCCGGCTATGGTGAACCGATTTTGATTGGCCGCGAACATCGGGTTTCTGAGACGATTTCAAAGCTTGGCCTTGAGGGTGCAGAGACGATCCCCGTGACCAATGCCAAAGTGTCAGACCATAATGAGGAATATATCGATTTCCTCTATAAAAAGCTGCAACGAAAGGGCGCATTGCGGCGCGATTGTCAACGCATGGTCAATCTTGACCGGAATGTGTTTGCTGCCTGCATGGTAATTCAGGGGCATGCCGACGCGCTTGTCACCGGAACGACACGGTCTTTCCGCCCAAGCTTTGAGCATGTCACCAGAGTGATAGAGCCACGCGTTAACCGCGACTTTGTTGCGACATCGATGATTATCTCGCGTGGGCGCACATTGTTTGTTGGTGATGTTTCGGTAAATGAACGCCCAACCGGTGAACAGCTTGCCGACATTGCCGAGGCGATTGCGGCAAAGGCCCGCCAAATGGGGCACACCCCAAGGGTGGCAATTCTGTCCTTCACCAATTTTGGCAACCCGGAGTCACATATTTCGGCAGAAGCCAGACGCGCCATAACCGTCCTTGATGAGCGGCAACCAAATTTTGAATATGACGGTGAGATGACGGCAGATGTGGCGCTGGATTACCAACTCCTGCAACAGCGCTATCCGTTCTGCCGTCTGTCCGGTCCCGCAAATATTTTGATTATGCCGGGCCTGCATTCGGCCAATATTTCATTCAAGCTGATGCAAAAGCTGGCTGAAGGATCGGTCATCGGGCCAATGATGCTGGGCGGTGAAAAGCCTTTCCAGATAGTCCAGATGGGCGCCTCGGTGAATGATATCGTGCAGGCGGCATCACTTGCCGCCTATGAGGCGTTGCGCTAGCGCGGCGTGCCAGTTTTTAGCTGGCCCGCATTACGCGCCAAATCAGTTAAGCGCGTTGCTGACGAGCGCCTTCAGATTCATCTGCGGGCGGGCGCCAACATGCGAGATCACCTCACCTGCGGCAATGCTGGCAATCAATGCCGATTGCTGCAGGCTGTATCCGTTGGTGCGCCCAAAAAGATAGCCAGCCGCAAAGAGATCGCCTGCACCTGTGGTATCTACAACATCGCCGAACGGCTGTGCTGGCATCTCGCAATGAGTTGAACCAGCGCCAGCAAAGGCCCCATTTTCTCCACGCGTAACGATCAATTCATCAACATGGGATGCCAGGCTGGAAATGGCGGCATCAACAGATGTTTCGCACAAGCTGCTCACCTCGGCTTCATTGGCGAACAGCATATCAACATGATCAGCGACAAATTTGCTCAAGGCTTCGCGATGGCGTTCTGCACACCATGGGTCAGACAGGGTCAGCGCAAGTTTACAGTCACATTCCGCTGCCAACTCCACAGCACGGGCAAAAATATCCGGGCCAGCAGGCGCATCAAACAAATAGCCCTCAAGATAGATAATCTTCGCAGCGGCCGCATCCTCACGGATAATGTCTTCCGGCTGAAATTCGATGCAGGCACCCAGATAGGTGTTCATCGACCGGATCGCATCAGGCGTGATCAAAATGATCGATGATGCCGTCGGCGACCCGCCATTGTGCGGTGCATTGTTGAATATCACTGATGCCTTGGCGATATCATCACAGAATGCGTGGCCAAGCCCATCATCGTGAACCCTGCCAGAAAAAGCGGCCTTGCCACCAAGAGCGGCGATGCCTACCGCGGTATTGGCAGCCGAACCACCGGATATGTTCTCACTCCGGCCAATATCAGCATACAGCGCCGCAGATTGCTCTGCGCTGACAAGATTCATCATTCCCTTGCCAATCGATCGCTCATCAAGGAAGGCGTCATCACAGGTGGCAAACACATCCATGATGGCGTTGCCCACCGTCAGAACATCAATCGTCTTGCTCATTATTACTCAATCCTTGACCAAAATTCCGACAGGTATCTCGAACGGGGCAATAAGACAGCGCCAATTCCGATGACGGCGGAGGCGACCCTAAAGAAAACCTCCAAGGACAACAAGCCAGAATTTTGGGGAAAGTTTATGTCCTTGCCCGCTTCGGCCTTGGACGGGAATGATGTTGTGTTCTATATTAAAACAGAGCAACGGATGGACCTTTCATCATTTGAAACAGGTCTCGGCATCTTAAAAAGGGCGCACAGCCATGTATCGTTTTCTGGGGATCGGGTTGTTGGCCATAACCCTTGCGGCCTGTCAGCCGGCAACAACATCGCCCACAAAAACTGTCAATGCGCCGGTAAGTTCTGCCGCAGATACCGCCAGCACCAACGACGTAATCTGGCAAGGCGGCACGATCACCCCGTTCAAAATGGCGATGATGCGACAATGGTTCTGCCGTCCTTGCAAGCTGACGAATCTTCGATGGTGATCGAAGGGGAAATGTCTGAAGAGGGCGGTTATGTCGAGCCAACTGATGTTGTGGTGATGCTTGTTCCTGATGCGGCGCTGCTCGCCGCGGTTGATGCTCTGAATGAGGCGGCAGCTGACGACACGGAACAGGGCGACATTGACACACTTGAAAAAGCCATTGTCGCGGTCGAAAAACAAGTCGAAGTGGCCTCCCTTGATCCAGACCTTCTGGTTGGACATAACATGGAAGATCTTGGCCGCGATCTGGGCCTGCCGGACTTTGAGAGAAGCGAAGCCAATGTGATGATCTGGCAATATCGGCTTACAACCTGTGTCACAGATTTCTTTTTATATCTGGACGGCGATACCTATGTGGTAACGGCCTGGGCCTGGCGAACACCCATTATTGGTACCGTCCTTGACCCCGAATCATGCAAGCAGGAACTTGGCAATCTTGCCGATAAGAACGCTTAGTCTGTCTTGTCTCGAAACAGACAAAACTCACGAATGATGCAGGCACCGCAATCAGGCTTTCTTGCCTTGCATACATAGCGACCATGCAAAATCAACCAGTGATGTGCACCTTTTTTCCATTGCTCGGGAACGCGCCGCTCCAGCTCCTGCTCAACCTGATCCGGCGTCTTTCCGGGCGCCATGCGTGTACGATTGCCAACCCTGAAGATGTGTGTATCAACCGCGATTGTCGGATGGCCGAAAGCCTCATTCATCACCACACTCGCCGTTTTGCGGCCAACACCGGGAAGGGCCTGAAGCGCGTCCCGATCATCTGGCACAACGCCATCATGTTGATCTATCAAGATTTGCGACAACGCCAAGACGTTCTTCGCCTTGGTGTTGAATAGGCCGATCGTGCGGATGTGATGGCTGATCCCGTCAATGCCAAGCGCAACCATTTCCTGCGGCGTTGAGGCAGCGGCGAACAAGCCTTTTGTCGCGCGATTTACACCGACATCGGTCGCCTGTGCCGACAACACAACGGCAACAAGAAGTGTATAGGGGCTGGAATATTCAAGCTCGGTCTTTGGTTCTGGCAGGTTGGCGGCAAGACGCTCAAAGCAGGTCGCCATATGATCAAGGCGCATTTTTCGCGTAGATTTGGATTTGCCACTCATCAAGGTCTCCAGCATGTTTCCGGTTTTGGCGAAAGATTTGGACGCACCGTAAAACTATGCATAATCTGACCATAACGAATGGCAGGGAGCAGTAACTGTATGGCCGTTTTCAATCTTGGCTCGATCAATATCGATCTGGTTTACAGATTATCACATTTTCCTGCCCCGGGCGAAACACTTGCCTCACGCAGTTTCATGCGCGCGCTCGGTGGCAAAGGTGCGAACCAGTCTATTGCCCTGGCCGCAGCGGGAGCGCAGATTTTTCACATTGGAGCGACACATCCAGAGGATTCCTGGCTGCTTGCGGAGATGCGACAACGCAATGTCGACATGACCCATGTGCAGGCGTCAGACGAACCAACTGGCCATGCCATTGTCATGGTGAATGATGAGGGCGAGAACCAGATCGTGCTATGTCCGAGTGCCAACCGAAATATTGATATGGCAACCGCACTCGCCGCACTTGACAACGCGACACCGGAAGATTGGGTGTTGCTGCAAAATGAGACGAATGGCGCCCATGAATTTGTCGCAGCGGCCAAGGCCCGTGGATTAAAAATCGCCTATAGCGCCGCACCGTTCGAGGCCGAAATTGCGTTGGCGTTGCTGCCTGACTGTGATCTTTTGGTGGTCAATGAAGGCGAGGCCGCCGCGCTGATGGCCGCAACCGGACGAGAGGCAGACGCGCTTGGGTTGGAGCATCTTGTCATCACCTATGGCGGTGACGGGGCGGAATATATCGGCAAGGCAGGCCGTTTCCGTCAGGATGCTTTCACCGTGAACGCCGTTGATACAACCGGCGCAGGCGATTGTTTCTTTGGTTATTTCCTGGCCGGGGTTGCCAGCGAGACACCCATTGAGACAGCTTTGAATGAGGCAAGCGCCGCCGCCGCGCTGCAGGTCACCAAGCCGGGCGCGGCAGACGCGATACCGCAGCGTCACGAGGTTCTTGCATTTATCGAAAGCCAGACATGATTGGTTGTGAAGGACGTTACCATGGCACAAAAAATAATCATTGATACAGACCCGGGCATTGACGATGCAATGGCCATTCACATGGCCTTTGCCGACCCGCGTCTGGACGTCATTGGCATGACCAGCATTTTTGGCAATGTGCCCACAAGCACCGCCACGCGCAACGCCATGCGACTGGCCGAGATGGCCAATTACAAGACAATCGTGGCTGGCGGCGCCAAGATCCCGTTGGTCAGGCCGGCAGAACCACCAGCTGATTTTGTACATGGTACGGAAGGCTTTGGCACGGTGCCACCTGCCACCCCCGCAGGCACCGCTGACGCCCGCAGCGCCGCTGAATTTTTATGCGACAGCTGCACCGCGGCGCCGGGTGAAATTATCATCTGTGCTGTTGGCCCGCTGACCAATCTGGCCTTGGCTTTGCGTCTTGATCCGGCGATTGCCGACAATGTCAAATCCGTGGTCATCATGGGTGGGTCAGCCGCCTATCACGGCAATGTCACCGCCTGTGCCGAGGCCAATATATGGAATGACCCTGACGCTGCGGATGCCGTGTTTGCGGCGCATTGGGATGTAACCATGGTCGGACTTGACGTTACCGAAAAGACCCAATGCACACCGGATGATTTTGATCAGCTTGCCTTGTCATCGCCAGAGATTGGCGGGTTTCTGCGTGATGCCGCGGCGTTCTATTTTGACTTTCACGAAGAAAAAACCGGCATAAGGTCATGCTTTATGCATGATCCTTCAGCCATTCTGGCGATCACCGATCCGAATCTGTTCGAATTTCAGGCGATGCCGATGCGCGTTGTCTGCGATGGTGAGGAAATTGGCCGCACCAAACGCCATGAGGACAGTGATCGACCCGCCATCAAGGTGGCCATGGACGTAAAAAGCGAAATGGCACGACAAAAATTCTTGGCACTTGTGGCCAACGCCGATAGCATTTCAGCGTCGCGAAAGGTTGACTGAGACATGAAAGTTGAAACCGTTGATTATCAGGCACCTGATGCCAGCCGCGCCTTGCAGCGGTCGTTGCGGGACACCGGCTTTGCTGTGCTTGCCAACCATCCGATCACCAGTGACCGCATCAACAGCATTTATGACGGCTGGGGCGCGTTTTTTGCCGGTGAAGAGAAATTTGACTTTGCCGTGCAGCCGCCGCGCCATGATGGTTATTTTGCTTTCCGGTCGGAAAACGCCAAGGATTCACAAGTCAAAGACCTGAAAGAGTTTTTCCACGTCTATCCGGACTCGCCCTTGCCGGAAAATCTGGCGCGCATGACAGAGGCGATCTATGCCGATCTGCAAAATCTTGGCCTTGAGATTTTGTCTTGGATCCAGCAGGAGACACCAGACGAGATTGCCAGCCAGTTTTCGATGCCACTGGATGACATGATGCGGGGAAGCAAGCAGAGCCTGTTGCGGATTTTGCATTACCCTCCGGTGGAAAATGCCGAGCAGGGCGCGATCCGTGCGGCAGCGCATGAAGACATTAACCTGATCACGCTTTTGCTGTCCGGCTCAAAACCCGGCCTTCAGGCCAAAGACGCCGATGGCAACTGGCATGATATTTCCTGTGATTCGGGCATGATTACGATTAATAATGGGGATATGCTGGCGATGGCCAGCAATGATTATTACCCATCGACCACGCATAGGGTGGTAAATCCAGACGTGAGCCAAAACCAATCGCGCTATTCAATGCCAATGTTTTTGCACCCCCGCTCTGAGGTGTTGCTGAAGCCCGGCATGACTGCCGATAACTATCTGCAGGAGCGGTTAAAGGAAATAGGATTAAAACCAAAGACAGGATGAAAAAGGGAGTATAAGCCATGAAGACAATCAAAACGTTAATTGCTGCTGCCGCGCTGACGATCAGTACGGTCGCGGTCGCAGCAGATATAAAGCCGGCCGTGATTTATGACATGGGCGGCAAATTCGACAAATCATTCAATGAAGGTGTGTGGAACGGTGTTAAAAAATTCACCGATGAGACCGGCATCGAGGTGATGGAATTTGAAGTCACCAATGAAACCCAGCGTGAGCAGGCGATGCGCCGTATGGCCGAACGTGGCGCAACGGTTATCCTTGGTGTTGGCTTTGCTCAGGCAGACGCCATCTCAAAAGTATCTGCTGAATTCCCGGACACACAATTCTCGATCATCGACGTTTTTTGGCTGGATGCGCCAAACCTGCGCCAATATGCGTTCAAAGAACATGAAGGAAGCTACATCGTCGGCGTTGCCGCGGCAAAAGCATCACAAACCGGTAAAGTCGGTTTTGTCGGTGGCATGGATATTCCGTTGATCCGGAAATTTGCCTGCGGCTATGTCGGCGGCGTGAAGTCAGTTAATGCGGGTGCCGAAGTGTTCCAGAACATGACCGGCACAACACCATCTGCATGGAATGATCCGGCCAAAGGTGCGGAATTGACCCAGTCACAAATCGATCGCGGCGCCGACGTTGTCTATCAAGCGGCAGGCGGCACCGGAACCGGTGTGATTCAGGCCGCGGCTGATGCGGGCAAGCTGGCGATTGGTGTTGATTCAAACCAGAATGGTCTGGCACCGGGAAGCGTTTTGACGTCAATGCTCAAGCGTGTTGACGTTGCCGCCTATGAGACTTTCATGGACTCAAAGAACGGTAATTTCTCAGCCGGTGTTCAGGTGCTTGGCTTGGCCGAAGGCGGTGTTGACTGGGCGCTTGACGAGAATAATGCCAGCCTTGTGACAGCCGATATGAAAGCGGCGGTCGATGCGGCACGTAACGACATCATTTCCGGCAAGATCACGGTGCATGACTACACCAGTGATGAGAGCTGCCCATACTAAGTTGTACTCGTAACGACTTTTTTGATGGCACAGCCAAATGAAAAGCCCAGCGGCGGAACATCACTGCCGCTGGCTATTGATTTATCAAATATCAACAAACGATTTGGCGACGTCCACGCAAACAAGGATGTCAGCCTGCAGGTGGCGTCTGGCCGCATTCACGGCATCATCGGCGAGAATGGGGCGGGTAAATCCACCCTTGTCAGCATTCTTTACGGGTTTTACACCGCCGATTCCGGTTCAATTAAAATCAATGGCGTGGCAACGCCCATCCTGAATTCAGCCGATGCGATTGCGAAAGGGATCGGCATGGTGCATCAGCATTTTATGCTGGTACCGAACTTCACCGTTCTGGAAAATGTCATGCTTGGCCATGAAGGTAGTCTTCGCATCGACGTTGCCGCACAAAACACGCGCCAGGCCCTTGAAAAGCTGTCGGCCGATTTCGGCCTTGCCGTTGATCTTGATATGGTGGTTGAGGATTTGCCCGTTGGGTTGCAACAACGTGTTGAAATCCTGAAGGCGCTGTTCCGCGGCGCCGAGATTTTAATACTTGATGAGCCGACCGGCGTTCTGACACCACAGGAAACAGAACAGCTTTTTGATATTCTGCGGGCTTTGCGCGAGCAGGGTGTAACCGTGCTTCTGATCACGCACAAGCTCAAGGAAATCATGGCGATAACCGACGATGTGTCGGTCATGCGGGCTGGCCAGATGGTGGCGCATCGCAAAACATCTGAAACCTCACCGCCGGAACTTGCGGAACTTATGGTTGGCCGGAAAGTGCTGCTTGAGGTGGATCACAGCCCGGCGTCACCGGGTGATGACGTGCTGGTGGTTGCCGACCTTTGCCTTGATTCCCCCGGGGGCGCCGGTGCCCTCAAAGACATTTCATTCACCCTTCGCGCTGGTGAGATTGTTGGCATTGCCGGCGTGTCCGGCAATGGCCAGTCGGAATTACTTGATGTCCTGTCGGGGATCACACCGCCTTCGCGCGGCGGTTTCTATCTTGATGGCCGATATATCAGCGGCAAAACACCCGCAAACCCCGCCATCTTGCGTGATCTTGGCGTCGCGCATGTGCCCGAAGACCGGCACAAACGCGGTATTGTGCTGCCCTTTTCAGCCGCTGAATCAATCATTCTTGGCTATAGCACAGCATCGGATGAGGGTGAGGGCTGGTGGCTAAGCCCGGAGACATTGGACACGCATTGCACCCGCTTGATGCAGGATTTCGACATTCGCCCACCCAATCCGAAATTGGCAAGCGGCAATTTTTCCGGTGGAAACCAGCAGAAAATTGTTCTCGCCCGCGAAATATCCGCCCAGCCAAGACTGCTCCTCGTTGGCCAGCCAACACGCGGCGTTGATATCGGGGCCATCGAATTTATTCATAAACAGCTGATCGCCCTGCGTAATGCTGGCTGTGCCATTCTTGTTGTGTCGGTGGAACTTGATGAGATCATGAGCCTGTCTGATCGTATTCTGGTGATGAATAACGGCCAGATGGTTGGCGGCTTGACGCGTGATGAGGCTGACGAAAGACGATTGGGGTTAATGATGGCTGGTATTGGCGCTGATGATCAAAGCATGGGGGCGTCAAGATGAGTGCGCCACATGATTTGCCACGCTGGGCCGATGTTGGCTTGATCCCGCTGATCAATTTGCTGGCGGCGCTTGTCGTCTCCGGCATTGTTGTTGCCTTCATCGGCGAAAACCCCATTGAAGCCATGATGGTGATGATCAAAGGGGCTTTTGTTTATAAGGGTTCGCTTGGTTACACCCTCTATTACGCCACCAATTTCATATTTACCGGCCTGGCGGTTGCCGTGGCATTCCATGCGATGTTGTTCAATATCGGCGGCGAGGGGCAGGCTTATCTGGGCGGGTTGGGCGCCGGATTGGTGTGCCTGATGTTCGACAGCGTGCTGCCAGCGATTGTGCTGTTGCCGCTGGCAATCATGGCAGCAGCTGGCTTTGGCGCCGTTTGGGGGGCTGTTCCCGGATATCTTCAGGCAAAACGCGGCAGCCACATTGTGATCACCACGATCATGTTCAATTTTCTTGCCGCCTCGATTATGGTCTGGCTTCTGGCCGGTGCCTTAAAAGCGCCGGGGCAAATGTCACCCGAAACGCGCGTCTTTGGCGACAATGCGGCCCTGCCCTTCATTCATGAAATTGCTAACGCCATAGGATGGGAAATGGCCCGCTCGCCATTGAACCTGTCGTTTGTTGTGGCGCTTTTGGCCTGTGTCGGGGTCTGGATATTGATCTGGCGGTCGCGGCTTGGTTACGCCATACGGGCAACAGGGCACAGTGCCGGAGCCGCAGAATATGCCGGCATTCCTGTCAGCCGCGTGGTGATCATTACCATGGCCATTTCCGGCGGGCTTGCCGGAATGATGGCAATAAACGAAATTCTTGGTGTGCAGCACAGAACCATCCTCAATTTCACCTCGGGCTATGGTTTTACCGGCATTGCGGTGGCGTTGATGGGTCGCAATCACCCGATCGGGATCATTCTTGCGAGCCTTTTGTTTGGCGCGTTATATCAAGGTGGCGCCGAGTTGGATTTTGAATTTTCCACCATCACCCGCGAGATGGTGCTTCTGATTCAAGGTCTGATCATCCTGTTTTCTGGCGGCCTTGCCTATATGTTCAATAAGCCGCTTGCCCGACTTTTGGCCATGATGTTGAAAGGCAACCGCCAGACGGAGGCGCAACATGGCTGATCTCTGGCTGCAGTTTCTGTTGACCCTTGATGCGACATGCCGCGTTGCCACACCGTTGATCCTGTGCGCCATGGCAGGCATTTTCTCTGAAAAATCGGGCGTTATTGATATTTCGCTTGAGGGCAAGATGCTGATGTCGGCATTTGCCGCCGCCGCGGTGGCATCATTAACATCGTCAGCGCTTGCCGGACTTGTCGTGGCAATCGGAATTTCTGTTCTTCTGGGTCTGTTGCATGGTCTGGCCTCTGTCACTTTGCGTGGCAATCAGGTGATCAGCGGCCTGGCCATCAATATTCTGGCATCCGGCCTGACGGTGACCGTTGGCATTGCCATTTTCCAGCAGGGCGGGCAAACCCCCAGCCTTGCACGTGATGAGCGTTTCCGCCCAATCGAGCTACCGCTGGCGGAACAGATCGGCCATATTCCGGTTGTGGGTACGATCTATAAGGAAGTGATTTCCGGACATAACATCCTTGTTTGGACAGCCTTTGCCGCGGTTATTGTCACCGCAATTGTGTTGACCAAAACCCGCTTTGGTCTGCGTCTTCGGGCGGTGGGTGAAAAACCTGAAGCGCTGGACAGTGCTGGTGTGTCCGTTGCCAAGACACGCTATCTTGCGCTGATTATCGCCGGCGTGCTCTGCGGCATTGCCGGGGCCTATCTGTCAACCGCGCATGGCAGCGGATTTGTCCGTGAAATGACTGCGGGTAAAGGCTATATCGCACTGGCGGCGATGATTTTCGGTAAATGGCAACCGCGCGGCGCGCTTCTGGCATGCCTGCTTTTCGGCTTTCTGGAAGCTGTGGCATCACGCCTTCAAGGGGTCCAATTACCTCTCATTGGTGAAGCACCGGTCGATTTGATTCTGGCACTACCCTATCTGCTGACCGTGATTCTTCTTGCCGGATTTGTTGGCAAGGCCATGCCGCCTCGTGCCATCGGCGAGCCATATGTCAAGGAGCGGTAGACATGCAGGATGATAATGCCCTGATCAAAGCGGCCATTTCGGCGCGGCATGCGGCTTATGCGCCATATTCAAATTTTCCGGTTGGCGCGGCGATACTGGACGAGAAAGGCCGCATCCATCACGGCCAAAATGTTGAAAATGCCGCCTATCCAAATGGCATCTGTGCCGAGACATCAGCGATTGCGATGATGATACAGCAAGGCGGCACACGCATTGTCAAAATTGCCGTGTCCGGTGGAGACGGTGAGCTTTTATGCACGCCATGCGGTGGGTGCCGGCAACGTATCCGTGAGTTTGCATCACAGGACACGCCAATATTGATTTGTGATGCGAACGGCTTGCAAGACCGATTTACCCTTGGCCAATTGCTGCCGCACAGCTTCGGGCCGGAAAATCTCGATTAGCCCGCAAGCAGTTGTATCTTTACATCAACCGGTGCCGTAAATGCGATCCCCCGCATCGCCAAGGCCGGGCAGGATATAGGCCTGATCATTCAATTCCCGGTCCAAAGCCGCAGTAACAATCGGCACATCGGGATGGGCGCCATGCAGCGCGGCGACACCCTCCGGTGCGGCGACAAGACAGGCAAAAACAATATCAGCAACGCCCATGTTACGCAGTGTCTCAATTGCCATGGTGGCACTACCACCCGTTGCCAACATTGGATCAACAAGAATCACCTGCCTTTTATCCATCTGGTCCGGAAGGCTGGAATAATAGGACACCGGTTGCAACGTATCATGGTCGCGGTAGAGACCAAGATGGCCAAGGCTTGCTTCTGGACAGATCTGGCTGAAGCCATCGGCGAGCCCGTTTCCGGCGCGCAATATCGAAACGATGCAGGGCGCGGGATCTGACAGTGTCTGGGCTGTCATGGTCTCAAGCGGCGTGGTGATTTCAACAGATGCCAACTGCAACATCTCGAATGCAGGGAAAGCAAGAAGCCACGACAATTCATGTAATGTCTGGCGAAACCGATGCGACGGTGTTTGTGCATCACGAAGGATCGACATTTTATGCGCCGCCAGCGGGTGATCGAGAATGTGAAGTTTATGACTGAGGTCGCGCGACATGGTTCCTGTTCCCAAAGATTATGACACGGCAAAGTCTAGCCCGCGCCGTCATGTTTTTCCAACCAGAACCAATCTTTTTCGTTAACAAGCCTGCAGATTGTCATCACAATAAGACCGGTTCAGGTGAGGGACAGATTTCCCATGGCAAAATTATATTTTTCCTTCTCGGCAATGAATGCGGGCAAATCGACAATATTGTTGCAGGCATCGCATAATTATCAGGAACGCGGCATGACAACGATGCTGCTGACCGCCGCACTGGACGAGCGCCATGGAAAAGGGCGTATTGGCTCGCGCATCGGGCTTGGTGCCGACGCGTTTGTTTTTTCGCCGGAAACCGATATGGCCGACCTTGTTTCAAACCAGCATCAACAGACCAAAATTGATTGTGTGTTGGTTGATGAGGCGCAGTTTCTGACTGACGATCAGGTTTGGCAGCTGGCTGAAATTGCCGACAAAATGAATATTCCAGTAATGTGCTATGGTCTGCGGACGGACTTTCAGGGCAATCTGTTTCCCGGAAGCGCCCGGCTACTTGCGATTGCCGATAATCTTCGTGAAATTCGCACGATCTGCCATTGCGGCAGTAAAGCCACGATGGTGATCCGGCAAGACGCCAATGGCAAGGTTATCACCGATGGCGCGCAGGTCGAAATTGGCGGGAATGAGAAATACATATCCCTGTGCCGCAAACATTGGCGCGATGCCATGGATTAGCCGTCAAGCACATCCTGCATATCATAGAAACCGTGTGCCGCTTTGTGGGCAAAACGTGCGGCGCGCAGGGCACCGCGGGCAAAGATCGCCCTGTCTGTCGCCTTATGGGTGATTTCCACGCGTTCCGACTGGCCGAAGAAAATTACCGAATGCTCGCCCGTCACATCGCCGCCGCGTAAAACAGCAAAGCCGATGTCGCCTTGCTTTCTCGCTCCTGTCTGGCCTTTGCGCACCATATCGGCAACCGCTTCCAGCTCAACGCCGCGCCCACGCGCCGCGGCCCGGCCAAGCGCCAATGCCGTGCCCGAAGGGGCATCAACCTTGTGATGATGGTGCGCCTCGATAATTTCAATGTCCCATCCATCGGTGAGTCGCGCCGCCACCTGTTCAACAATCTGGCCAAGAAGCGTGACCCCGACAGACGTATTGGCGCAATACACCACCGCCGCACTTTCCGCGGCCTTGCGAAGCACTGCCTCATCGGCATCGACAAGGCCCGTTGTGCCAACCACAAGGGCAGTGCCTGTTTTGGCGGCATGTGTGGCGTGATTACAGCTGGCTGCCGGACTGGAAAAATCAATCACCACATCGGCGTTGGCAAACAGCGCTTCGGCGTCACTTTGGATGATCACGCCATTTGGCTGGAGGCCTGCCACCACGCCTGCATCCTGACCAATATGCGGACTGTCCGGACGATCTGTTGCGGCGACGAGCTGCAAATCTTCTGCCGCGGCAATCTCACGGATCAGCATGCCCCCCATACGCCCGCCTGCGCCCGGAAGCGCAATCTTGATGCTGTCATTGCCCATTGATTGACCCGTCTGTCTGCTAAACTCTGTCCGAGAATATAGACAGCATCGGCAAACCGGCAAGCGTTAAAGTCGAAATCCAGGCTCTGTGGGACGCTTGATCCGGCCTGATAATGCAAAAGATGCGGTCAGCTATCAGCCCAAAGACGTTTCACCCGTTCAAGAAAACTGGTGCTTTCCGGGCTGGTATCGCCAGCTTCGGCAAAGGTTGCCAGAAGCTCTTTCTGCTTTTTTGTCAGGTTGGTTGGTGTTTCCACCTGTACCTCGACAATCTGGTCACCATGGGCATTGCGCCGCAGGATTGGCATGCCCTTGCCGCGCATACGGAAACGTCTGCCTGATTGCGTGCCAGCCTCAATTGTGAGACGGGCCATCTTGCCCTCAACCGTGGGCACATCAATCGTGCCACCCAGCGCCGCAAGCGTCATCGGCACCGGCACTTTTGACATGATGTTGGCGCCATCACGGGTAAAAATCGGGTGGGAATTGACCGACACAAAAATATAAAGATCGCCCGCAGCACCGCCGCGAAGCCCCGCTTCACCTTTTCCAGCCAGCCTTATTCTTGTGCCCGTATCGACACCGGCCGGAACCGAAACGGACAGCACTTTGCTTTGCTGGACACGCCCGTCACCACCACAGCTTTTGCAAGGATCGGAAATAACCTGCCCCATACCCTGACAGGCATGGCAGGTTCTCTCGACAGCAAAAAAGCCTTGCTGGGCACGAACCCGCCCAGCGCCACCGCAGGTGCCACAGGTGCTTGGTTTGCTGCCGCTGGCCGCCCCACTGCCGTCACAGCTGTTGCACGACACCGGAATGGTTACGGTGATGTCTTTTTGCAGCCCCTTATAGGCTTCTTCGAGTGATACGTTCAGATCATAACGAAGGTCGTTGCCGGTATGGTCTTGCTGCCTGCCGCGCGCACCGCCGGAAAACTCCGAGAACATCTGGTCAAAAATGTCGGCAAATCCACCGGCGCCAAATCCACCACCGCCAAAACCACCACCCGGTCCGCCTGCACCCTGCTCAAACGCGGCATGGCCAAGCCGGTCATAGGCGGCACGCTTTTGTGGATCTTTTAGAACATCATACGCTTCTGACGCTTCACGAAACCGCTCGGCAGCGGCTTCATCATCAGGATTGCGGTCCGGATGATTTTCCATGGCAAGTTTGCGATAGGCTGATTTCAGCGACTTTTCATCAGCATCACGCGACACGCCCAAGACTTCATAGAAATCACGTTTGCTCATGCTGCCTGCCGCTATTCACTAAAAAACTGCCGGGGTGCTCATGGCACCCCGGTCATTCAAGTTGTTGTCTGGTTACTTCTTGCCGTCGTTGTTATCGCCGTCAACTTCTTCGAATTCGGCATCAACCACGGTGTCATCTGCGTCACTGGATGAACCCTGTTGGGCGGCACCATCCATATCATCCGCGTCTTGACCGGATTGATATGCTGCCTCGCCCATCTTCATCATTGCTTGCGACAGTTCAGCAGATTTCGCCTTCACATCCTCGAGGTCATCGCCATCGAGAGCCGCTTGCAGGGCCTCAATACCGGCTTCGACATCTGCTTTTGCTGCAGGGTCTGCCTTGTCGCCAAGGTCAGAGATCGCTTTTTGCGCCCCATGAACAAGAGCCTCACCCTGATTCCGTGTTTCCACAGATTCACGGCGCTTCTTGTCTTCCTCGGCATTGGCTTCGGCATCCTGAACCATCCGCTCAATGTCGGCATCTTCAAGGCCGCCAGATGCCTGGATCCGAATTTCCTGTTCCTTGCCGGTGGCCTTGTCCTTGGCGCTCACCTTAACGATACCGTTGGCATCGATGTCGAAGGTAACCTCAATCTGCGGGACACCACGCGGTGCGGGTGCAATTCCCTCAAGGTTGAACTGGCCAAGATGCTTGTTGTCGGCCGCCATTTCACGCTCGCCCTGATAGACCGAAATGGTCACAGCTGACTGATTGTCATCCGCCGTTGAAAAGACTTGGCTTTTCTTGGTTGGGATCGTTGTATTGCGATCAATCAACCGGGTGAAGACACCACCAAGCGTCTCAATACCAAGCGACAATGGCGTCACATCAAGAAGCAACACGTCCTTGACATCACCGGTCAGGACACCCGCCTGAATTGCCGCACCAGACGCCACAACCTCATCCGGGTTAACGCCGCGATGCGGGTCCGTACCAAAGAAATTTTTCACCGTTTCGATGATCTTCGGCATTCTGGTCATGCCACCAACGAGGATAACCTCGTCAATTTCTGATGCCTTGATGCCAGCGTCTTTCAGCGCCGCCTTACAAGGGGTGATCGTCCGCTGAACCAAATCCTCGACAAGCTGTTCAAGCTTGGCTCTTGTGAGTTTCACATTGAGGTGCTTTGGCCCACTTGCATCAGCCGTGATAAACGGCAGATTAACGTCTGTCTGCAACGACGATGACAATTCAATCTTAGCCTTTTCTGCAGCTTCCTTGAGACGCTGCAATGCCAGCTTGTCATTACGAAGATCAATACCATCGCTCGACTTGAAGGAGTCGGCGAGGTACTCGATGATCTGATGGTCAAAATCCTCACCGCCAAGGAAGGTATCACCATTGGTCGATTTGACCTCGAAGACGCCATCCCCGACCTCAAGGATTGATACGTCAAACGTACCGCCACCAAGGTCATAAACCACAATCAGGCCGGACTCTTTCCGGTCAAGACCATAAGCCAGCGCTGCGGCGGTCGGCTCGTTGATGATGCGAAGCACGTTAAGGCCAGCGATCTTGCCCGCATCCTTTGTGGCCTGACGCTGTGCATCGTTGAAATAAGCCGGAACCGTGATGACCGCTTCAGTAACAGTTTCACCAAGAAATGCTTCTGCATCTTCTTTGAGCTTGCGCAACACGAAGCTGGAGATCTGGCTGGGCGAGTATTCTTCGCCATCCACTTTCACCCATGCATCACCATTCTTGGCGCCTATAACCTCGTAGGGCACCAGCTTGGCGAAATTCTTTGTCGCCTTGTCAGTGTGCCGACGGCCAATCAGACGCTTGATGGCAAATAATGTCTTTTCCGGGTTGGTTACAGCCTGCCGCTTTGCCGGCTGGCCGACCAAACGCTCACCATCGGTGAACGCAACCATCGATGGTGTTGTCCGAGCGCCTTCAGCGTTTTCGATGACGCGGGGCTCGGATCCATCCATAACGGCAACACAGGAATTTGTCGTTCCAAGGTCAATACCAATTACTTTACCCATTTTAATGCTCCTTTCTCATATCACAGCTGCATTAATGCTTATTTGGCTGCTGCGATCCTCTCGGCATTTTGTTTTGTTATGACGATGGCACCACACAACAAGAACATGCTCTTCTTTTTCTACCGTCCATATAAGAGGAGAAAAGCCGGTTGCAAGGGGTGCCGACAAAGGTCTTACGCCTTTGCGTCTACCTGCTTGTCTGACTTGTCCGCTGCTTTCGAAACGCCAACCATAGCCGGCCGCAACAATCGGTCATGCAACATGTAACCATGCTGCACCACCTCTACGACCATTCCCGGTTCATGCTCATCTGTCGGCAGCTCAAACATTGCCTGATGTTGGTTGTAATCAAATTTTTCGCCAACCGGATTGATCTGGGTGATCCCATGTTTTTCAATCACTGACAGAATTTCTGTCCAGCTGAGCTCTATGCCCTTTATCAGGCTTTGCGTTGCTTCATCAGCGGCCACCGCCTCTGACCCACTGGCACCTGCCGCTTCGATTGCCCGCGCCAGATTGTCAATGGCGCCAACAAGATCACGGGCAAAAGATGTATGCCCATATTTGCGGGCAGATTGTGTCTCGCGCTCTGTGCGGCGGCGCATATTTTCTGTTTCTGCCAAGGCGCGGAGAAGCTGATCTTTCAGCTGATCGCGCTCCTGCAACAATGCCTCAAACGTATCATCAACGTCCTTGGCATCATCATTTAGGGGAATGTCTTCATCAGGCGCATCTTCGATTGCGTTCTGCCAATCTTCTGCCTGATCCGGTTTTTCAGAAACCTCTGGTTCCTGCTCATTTTGCACCTTGTCTTCGCTTTTTTGCGCCATGTCTTAGTCCTTCACCATGGGCGAACGTACTTTGCCTGTCATGGCAAACGTCCTTGCTTTGCCGGATATTTAGTGCCTATTCCCCCCATATCCAAGCGGGCATGACCATTTTTTTCGTCTTAATGGGGCCAAGCCTTTGGCATCTTTGGCAGCTTATACAACCCCTATTGAATGTGTAGCAGCAAAAACACCAGATGTTGTGTATATATGAAAACTATGCCAGACTTCTGTTCAGTGATTTTTATGGGATTTTTTAGAATTTTACAGCCGCTATTCGGACATTAACCGACAATCCGGCTAACGCTTTTGGGCATCCGCAGATAATTGCTCTGGCCAAAGACAGGTAAATCAATGAGTCCAACCAACACCCAGCAATCGATCGAAGCTCTATACAAGGAAGCCGAGGCCACGATCGCAAATGGTGGGCCGATGTTGGCAGTGGCCCAGTCTGATCCCCCCGGTTTATCAGCAAGCCAAGAGAGTGTTGCCGCAATTCATGCCGAAGCCCGTGCCGCCCGATCAAAGGATGATGCGCTGCCCTTAAAACAGCGTATTCAAAATTTGCTAAATGAGGCTGAACTCGAATGGCGAAAGGGCGAAACAGAGGACGCCGGGCAGGAGCCTGTGTCGGCGACATCTGAAGACCAGAGCGATAATGACACGCCTGAAGATCGTGTCTTGGCAAAAACACGTGAAGATGTCACCGCAATCATGGCTGACATTGCCGCGGCAGTGGGCATGGTCACAGCTGAGAGCAATGGTCCTGCGCGACATGCGGGAAGGGCGGAAAATGTCGGGGCCAAAGACGGACCAATGGCCCGGAGTAATGCCAGCGGCGGGTCAGCAAGCCTCGACAATATCAATAAAGATGATTTAAGCGCATTGATCACCGATGCGGTCAAAACCGTGATCAATGAAGAACTGCCCGATCTGATCAAAGCCGCAATCGCCAGTGAGAAAAGCAAAACTGGTAATGGTGACAAACCATCCGGCTCACGCAAGGCTGCCCCGCTGAAAGCAAAAAAGGCACCCGCCACATCCGCAGGCAAAAAGGCAAAAAAGCCTGCAGGAAAATCAGTGGCGAAAACGGCCGCCACAAAGAAAGCCGTAAAAGCGCGTAAGACCACCGCACCAAAAGCAGCGGCGGCGCCAAAAGCCACACGAAGCGCGAAAACAGCCC
Source organism: Alphaproteobacteria bacterium (assembly GCA_038147495.1). Taxonomy (GTDB): domain Bacteria; phylum Pseudomonadota; class Alphaproteobacteria; order Puniceispirillales; family Puniceispirillaceae; genus MED-G116. The sequence continues at coordinate 303,250 of JAYQTT010000016.1, forward strand.
CCAAAAAGACCACCCAAACGGCCACCCAAACAGTGGGCAAAACATTGGCCAAAACGACCAAGGCGACCAGCAAAGCCGTAGCAAAGAAAAAGCCCGCAAAAACATCCAAAAAATGAAAAGCGGAAAAGCCGGTTGATGCAAAACCAAACCGGCTGGCATTCACTTTAAATTAACCTCAATCGCGTATCATCGCTGTCGATCCTCCTTTGTGAGACGATATGAACCGATTGGCGATTTGTGATGATTTTAAACTGCCCTCATTGTCAGGAGCCGGGTCAACTACCCGATGTATTGCACAATTTCTATGGCATGCCGGTATCATGTCACAGCTGTGGCAGGATAAATGTTATCGAAAGGCAGAATGCGGCACCGGACGCCGTTGCTGTTCGAGAGCGTCATCACCTCACCTCATGCCAGAAATGTGGCCTGCGTCTGATCGCCCCCGGAAAGCCGCTGCAAATCCGGCGGGTGAAATTCTTTTGTCCGGCCTGCAGACACAGTTTTAGAGGAGGCAGGCTTTATCATTGGTCGAAATGTGTACTGCCAATAGCCGCAGGCATGGTGCTCGCTGTTTGTGGCCTTGCCGTCGGGCTTTATTCAATCGGCTATCTGCCAACAGAGCTTCGCGCCATCATTGGCAATGTTCTGTTTCAGATCGATGAGGTTTCGATGTTAATTGCGCGGCTCTTTCCGTGAGCGACCTTATCGCCGATCAGAACACATGCCAGACAACTATCTGCCAAGAACGCGCGATAGGGCACGGCTCGTGTAATCCACCATCGGAATAATCCGGGCGTAATTCATATGCCGCGGGCCAATGACACCAATTGCGCCAACAACCGCCCGGTCAGAATTGCGATAGGGCGCAATTACCAGCGAACAGCCGGTATTGGCAAAAAGCTTGTTCTCGGCGCCAATGAAAATTTGCACGCCCTCGCCATGACTTGTCGCGTCCAGAAGGCGCAGGGCATTTTCGCGCGCTTCAAGCGCATCAAACAAATCCCGGATCAGTCCAAGCTGGTCTCCGGCAGTGACATCATCCAACAGGTTGGCCTGACCGCGCATGATCAACGCGGCTTCATCGCCACCTTTGCCATCAGACCACAGCCCCACCCCCTGTTCGACCAGTTCGGCAGACAGTTCATCCAGTTCGGCGCGATGTTCGGCGATTTCCTGACGAATAAGTTTGGCGGCTGCATCCATGTCTCGGCCAGCAAGACGGGCGGTCATATAGTTGCTGGCTCGAATAAGGGCTGATTGCGGCACCCCTTCGGGTAGATCTATGATCCTGTTCTCTACCTGGCCATCCGTTCGCACAAGCACTGCGAGCGCCCGCCGCGTGCCGATTGGCACAAACTCAAAATGCTGTAATTCAGCATTACTGGCTGGCGACAGGACAAGGCTGGCGCAACGCGACAAGCCAGACAGGGTTTTGCTGGTCTTGTCCAAAAGCTCGGCAACGCTGATCCCGCGTGCGGCGCATTCGCCATCGATCGATAATCTCTCACTATTTGAAATGTCACGATTGAATTCCATCAACCCATCGACAAACAGGCGAAGACCCGTCTCGGTGGGAATGCGGCCGGCCGAGGTATGCGGCGCAAACAACAATCCGGCATCCTCCAGATCGCTCATATTGCTGCGAATGGATGCTGGCGAAAGATCACGGTCCATCAATTGCGACAATGTTTTTGACCCGACTGGCTGGCCGTTGTCGAGATAGGCGCCGACAAGCCGATGGAAAATCTCCAGCGCACGCGGGGTAAGTTGTTTTTGGGCCTCATCAGTCATGATCAAAACCTATGTTAGACAGACAAGTTCGGTCAATGGGGCGCGTTATCAATGGTGACAAACAGCTTGCACTGGCGGTGCTGCACAGGTAACCCATAAGAACGTCCCCGGGGCCGTGGTTTCTAACTATGTTGCCCCTGTCTGTCATATAATTTTGCGAGATCATCATGTCCACCTCATCCGGATCACGTCCATCTGGCCGCGAAGTGACCGCCCTCCGGTCAATCACCCTTGAGCCTGGTTTTTCCCGGCATGCGGAAGGGTCATGCTTTGCCAAATTTGGGCACACCCATGTTCTTTGCACGGCATCAATTGATGAACGTGTCCCCCCATTTTTGCGCAACAGCGGCAAAGGCTGGGTCACCGCAGAATATGGCATGCTGCCAAGATCCACGCATTCGCGTTCCGATCGCGAGGCGGCGCGCGGCAAACAGGGCGGACGTACACTTGAAATCCAACGCCTGATTGGCCGGTCCTTGCGCGCCGTCACCGATCTCGCAGCGCTTGGTGAGCGCCAGATCAAAATTGATTGTGATGTCATTCAGGCCGATGGCGGGACGCGAACGGCGTCTATCACCGGTGCGTGGGTGGCGCTTCGTATTGCCTGTGAAAAGCTGCTGCTCGATGGCGTGATCACCCGCCAGCCGATGATTGACCAAGTCGCTGCCATTTCATGCGGCATATATAATGATATGGCCGTAATCGACCTTGACTATGATGAGGACAGCCACGCCCAGATCGACGCCAATTTTATTCTGAGTGCAGAAAAGGGCCTTGTTGAAATTCAGGCAACGGGTGAAGAGCGGCCATTTTCCCGGATCGAACTTAATCAGATGCTTGATCTTGCCGAGGGCGGTTGTGCAACGCTTTTTGAGATGCAGCGGGATGCGGTGGCCGCAGGTACCCGGTAAAACAGTCAATCAAAGAGGTTCCGATGCGCACATTTGCTGAAGATACACTTGTTCTGGCAACGCATAATCAGGGCAAGCTGCGCGAGATTAAAGAGCTGCTCGCAGACCGCCAGATCGAGGTCTTATCAGCGGCCGCACTCGGCCTTGACGAACCCGAAGAGACCGAGACCAGCTTTACCGGCAACGCGCGGCTTAAGGCACGAGCCGCGGCACAGGCAACATCCCTGCCTGCACTTGCTGATGATTCCGGCCTCGTGGTTGAGGCGCTGAACGGTGATCCAGGAATTTATTCAGCCCGTTGGGCAGGTCCGGAAAAAGATTTCGCCATGGCAATGCAGCTGGTCGAGCAGAAATTGGCAGAAAGCGGAAGTGATGACCGGCGCGCCCATTTCATCTGTTCCTTGTCTTTGGTCTGGCCAGACGGTTTTGACGTCACTGTTGAAGGCCGTGTTGATGGCACTTTGGTCTGGCCACCGCGTGGCTCTAACGGCTTTGGTTATGACCCGATGTTTATAGCCGATGGCTATGACCAGACATTTGGTGAAATGGACCCGGCACTCAAACACGCAATCGGGCATCGTGCCGATGCCTTTGACCAGCTTCTTCGCGCCTGTTTTGCCTGATGACTACAGGTGGAGCAAACACCGGAAACAGGCTTGGTCTCTATGTCCATTGGCCATTCTGCAAATCAAAATGCCCCTATTGTGATTTCAACTCACATGTATCAGAGAAAATTGATCAGGACGGGTTTGCCGAAGGATTGCGCCGTGAGCTGGCGTCTCTGGCCACGCGTCTTTCAGACAGGCCAAAGCTTCACTCAATCTTTTTTGGCGGCGGGACGCCAAGTTTGATGCCACCGGCAACGCTGGAGTCGGTGATTGATCATGCGGACCAGATTTTTGGATTCGAAGACGATATCGAAATTACCGCCGAAGCGAATCCCACATCGGTTGAAACGGATAATCTGGCAGCATTTCACCTTGCTGGTGTGAATAGAGTGTCATTGGGAATTCAGGCGTTGGAGCCGGCACATCTGGCCTTTTTGGGGCGCGAACATTCGGCAGCAGACGCGCTGTCGGCCGTAGAGACAGCACAACAGCATTTTTCGCGTGTGTCGATTGATCTGATCTATGGCCTTCCGGATCAATCCGTTAGCCAATGGCAGAATGTACTTGCCCGCCTGTTGTCGCTCGGACTGGACCATTTATCGCTCTATCAGCTGACAATCGAACAGGGCACGGCCTTTTATTCGCGCGCGAACAGGGGCGATGTGATGACCGGGCCAGATGATACAGTGGCACGGCAATTTGAAGTCACAAACGATATAATGGCAGGCGCTGGCCTGCCCGCCTACGAGGTATCAAACCATGCCCGGCCAGGCCATGAATGCCGCCATAATTTGATCTATTGGCGGGCCCAAAACTGGATTGGAATTGGCCCGGGTGCACACAGCCGTTTTAACCATTCTGGCAATCGTGTCGCGCTAGCAACCCGGCGCAATCCTGCAAGCTGGCTGGCGCTGACGGCTGAGCAGGGCCATGCCATTGAAACAGAGCATATTGAAACCGCATCCGATCATGCCGCCGAGATGTTGATGATGGGCTTGCGTCTTACCGAAGGCGTCTGCCTGCGGCATGTCGAAAATCACTGTGGCGCGCGCGGCGACTGGCTTGATGAAGCCGCGCTAACGGCGCATCTGGATAACAAGCTTCTTGAGCTGGTTCCACATTCAGACGGTGAACGCCTTAAAACAACGCCAAAAGGGCGGCTGTTTCTGAACCGCATATTGGCCGATATTCTTGCCTGAGCGTTCTGACAGTACGGATCGAAGATATGTTTTTATCTCTAAATTCGATCCGGCGCTGGCTGTAGAAGATTGCTTGCACCATTCTCGATCTGGCGCAATTCAAACGCCCTGAGATTGGCACCACCTGGCAAAAAACGAAATGCGCCGCTGACCCCTTTGAAGCCCACATCCGACAACAGCTCATCACGCCAGCGCGCACGATCCTTGCTGGACAAAACACCGGCAAGCGCCACCGCATCAAAGCTCAGGCGCGCCAGCAAACCCGGTCGATCTGCCCATACAGCGCTCCATTTTTTGCCGAACATGGTGTCATCAGCACTTGGTCGTGACGCGAACAAGCCGCCTTGTAACGATGGTTCCATCAACAGTCGAGATTGATTCCACTGGGTGTTGCCAAGATATAAAACGTCATTCCCGGCCAGATCATAATAAGCCAGAACCGGTGCCGTTCGCAGGGCAAATTCGGCGTCACCGGCAAAAATCAAGGCATCAAAAACCGGCGGTGTCTTCTGTTTTGTTTCGCCATCAGCCGCCTCGACATAACGGGCAAAGTTTCGGATCGCCCGCTTCAGCAAATCCTCGCTTGTCAGCGCCTCCTTGCGAAGAACCATCGTATCGCGGGGCGGCACCCCTTTTTGTCTGAGACGAAACTGAGCGTGCGAGGCGAGGCGGTTTCCATAAACTGTATTCTCGGCAATGATTGCAAAGCGGTTGCGTCCGGCGGCAATCGCATGATCGATCAACAGGTCAAGTTCTTGCTCGGGGACATATCCCATCAGCCAGCTGCCTTGCGAGGTCGCCTGGGCGTTATTTGACAACAACAGCATCGGGACACCGGCGCTTTCGGCGACATTACGCGCTTCGGTGACGGCCTTGGTAAAAAGCGGGCCAATGATGATATCTGTTTCAGCCGAGACCGCCGACAACGCGGCATCGCGGGCCTTGTTGCCGCCAGCAGTGTCAAAGACAAGCAACTCCAGAGCGGGATTGTTGGCTGAAAACAACGCAAGTTCGGCACCACGCCGCAACTCACTGCCAAGAGTGGCATAAGGTCCGGAAAGCGGCACCAGAAGCGCCACCCGTGTCACACCGGCGGCCTTCTTCTCCGACCAGTCACGTTGCAATTCGACTTTTGAAGATGGCACGCCCTTTTGCGCGAGCAAAGCAAAGGCCGCCTCAAGTGCGTCTCTGGTAAGCGACGGGTCCTGACCTTCAGGTATCTTTGGTTCCGGCTGTGCGGGCTTGCGTGCCACCTCTGACTGGATCTTCCAAATGATGCTGTTGATCACATCATCCGTGTTCTGTTCGGTAAATGGTTTTTCAGACAGCTTGCTGTCTGTGGCTTTAACATCTGTCTCGGCAGATTCTTTCTGCTTTTGCTCTTCTGCAGATGCAAGTTCGTCTTGACCGTCAGGCGCCAGCTTTGGTTTCACTGTCACGGACGGAACAACGCGCGGCTTTGGTTGAGGCGGGGTGACGTCTTTGATTGCCACCTGATCGGCATTCTGTGCCTCTGGTGTGGCGGTGGATGTCTGCGATGTGGTCGTTTCTTCAGTGCTGGTTTTTAACGATGGAGGTTTTGGTGGCGGCGTTGTGGCACCGCAGGCCGCAAGCCCCAGTCCAAGCAGTAAAACAAATGCACATTGAAGCGGCACCCGCATCATCAATCTCCCTCTTAATAAATCGATAATGCAGGCTTTTTGCGCCAATGTCATTATTGCGCTATGAATTGACGCAGGCGGAAGAAACAGGTTTGGCAGAGCCGCTGCCATATCCCAGCCGCCGCAACATGACGCCACGTGTTTTGTCGCGGGCAAATAGGGTGATCGACCGCTCATGTCTGGATGTTTGCAGATTGTATCTACGCCAATCGGCAATTTGGGTGATTTGTCCGTGCGCGCAGCATCGGCACTGGAGCAGGCTGACATCATCGCCTGTGAGGATACAAGAACCACCCGCAAATTGCTGGCGTTGACAGGACGCACAACCGCCGCTCGTCTTGTGCCCTATCATGATCATAATGGCGCCACAATGCGCCCGCGTTTGCTGGCCGATATTGCTGACGGCAAAGTTGTTGTGCTTGTCAGCGATGCCGGAACCCCGTTGATATCCGATCCGGGTTACAAGCTTGTTGCTGCCTGTCATGAGCATGGTTTCACTGTTACGTCAATTCCCGGACCAAGTGCGCCGCTTGCCGCCTTGGCAGTGTCCGGCCTGCCAAGTGATCAATTCATGTTTGCTGGCTTCCTGCCTTCCACCGCCAAAGCCTGCCGCAACGCCATTCAGCAAGTGAGCCGGGTTCCCATGACAATGATCTGGTTTGAGTCACCCCGCCGTTTGTGCCGCACATTGGAGACAATGGCTGATGTGCTTGGTCCTCGACTTGGTGTGGTTGCCCGCGAATTAACCAAAATGCATGAAGAAATTATCCGTGCGCCGCTCCCCGAACTGGCTGCAATATTCCGGCAACGCGAAACAATCAAAGGCGAGCTGGTTCTGTTGGTCGAAGGCTTTCAAGCCTCAGATGCGGAATTTGACGATGTTGATCTGGCGGTGCTGTTGCGTCAGGAGATGACAAAAAGCAGTTTACGTGACGCGGTGAATGCGGTGGCAGACATGACCGGGCTGCCACGGCGGAATGTTTATCAATTTGCATTAAGCCTGTCGGACGGAAAATCTTCTCAACAAGAACCCTCGGAATAAGGAGGCGGAGTGTCAGATCGTAAAGCTGCCGAAATAGCCGGACGCAGCGCTGAAGGTTTGGCCGCGCTTATGCTGTTGATCTCGGGATATGTCATTCTCGCGCGGCGGTGGCGCTGTGTCGTTGGTGAAATTGACATTATCGCCCGCAAGGGCAAGCAATTGATCTTTGTTGAAATCAAATTTCGAAGGCGATTGGAAAACTGGCACGGGATTACAAGCCACCAGCAACAACGAATATCGCGTGCCGCTGAATTATATGTCGCGCAGAAAGGATTCTCACCTGATTTTGAATGGCGTTTTGATGTCATTCTGTTGCATTTGAATTACAACGTCTGGCCACCTTTGTGGCGACATTACAAAAATGCATGGCAAGCCAGTCGATGATCCCGATATCAGCAAAGCGCTTGACCGGCGATTCGCAAAACGGCAAATTAGGGAGCACGACATGCGCCACACTCAGGATAAAATGATGAACCACATCGCTCGACCGCCTGCTCCCGTCCTTGCCGTCATGCTTATTGTTGCCTGCCTTGGATTATCGGGATGTGCCGGCGCACTCTTCGGTGTTGGCACCGCCGCGGTCGCCGCATCAACCACTGAAAAGGGCATCTCAACATCCGTTTCGGACGGGGTGATCCTTACCAAGCTGCATGACAAATTCATTCAGAATGACGCCAGCCTTTCAACCGCTGTTGACGTTGCTGTAAATGATGGCGCGGTGTTGATGACCGGCAAGGTGAAGACGCCTGAGGAGAAAATTCTGGCAACAAAACTGGCCTGGGAGATCAAAGGGGTGCGCGAAGTGGTGAATGAACTTCAGGTGACCGACCAGTCGTCAATCAAGGATATTGCCAAAGACCTGGCCGCCAGCGCCCAATTGCGTGGCAAATTGATTGCTGATCCTGATATCTCGTCATTGAATTACAGCATTGATGTGGTCAATGGTGTCGTTTATCTCTCCGGCGTTGCCACAGATACCAGTGAAATGAACAAAGTAGTTACCCACGCGCAGGAACTCCGTTTTGCCCAGCAGGTGGTCAATTACATCATCCTTGCCACGGACAAGCGCGACTAAACAATGGGGCTACGTGTTGCCATCCAGATGGACCCTGTTGCGGCCATCGACATTCGGGGTGATTCAAGTTTTGCCCTTGGCCTCGCCGCGCAAGACCGCGGGCATGAATTATGGTGCTACACCCCTGACATGTTATCGCTCAATGAAGGGGTTGTCGAAGCGGTTGGACATGATTTGTCCCTGAAGGACGAGATTGGCAATCACTATGTCGCCGGCGAAATGACGCGGCGCAAGCTGTCAGATTTTGATGTCATCCTGATGCGGCAGGACCCGCCCTTTGACATGGCGTACATCACCGCCACGCATTTGCTGGAAATGTTGCCTGCCTCGACAATGGTGATCAACAATCCAGCCGAAGTCCGCAATGCGCCAGAAAAGCTTCTGGTTACATTATATCCGGAATTGATGCCGCCAACACTGATCAGTCGCGACCCCACAGCGATCAAGGCGTTCCGCGAAACACACAAGGATATTATTATAAAGCCACTATTTGGAAATGGCGGGGCAGGCGTGTTCCGGCTGCAACCAAACGACCAAAACATCAACTCCCTTCTGGAAATGTTTTTTGGGCAGTCGCGTGAACCGGTGATGGTACAGGCATATCTTCCTGCCGTTCGCAACGGTGACAAGCGTGTCATCCTTGTTGATGGCGAGGCGGTGGGTGCCGTAAACCGCCTGCCTGAGGCGAATGAGGCACGATCAAACTTCCATGTCGGAGGAACCGCCGGGGCCACCGAATTGACCAGCCGTGACAAACATATCTGCGAAACCATAGGCCCGGAATTGCGGCGGCGTGGCTTGCTATTTGTCGGCATTGACATCATCGGGGATTGCCTTACCGAGATCAACGTGACCTCGCCAACCGGCATCCGCGAAATCCAGCGCCTTTCAGGTGTCGATATCGCCAGCCTCACATGGGATGCGATTGAACGCAACCGGCCAACCTACGCCAGCAACAGCATCATGCGGTAGGCCAGGGCCTCGGCAATATGATCGCGTTGAATCTGACGGGTCGCGGCGAGATTGGCGATTGTTCTGGCAACCTTTAGAACCCTGAAAAAACCACGTGCGGTAAGGTGGCGTTTGGCGATTGCAGATTTCAGCAATTCCACCGCCGGTTCGGCAATTTCATCTCTGTTGTGCAATAACTCATCTGCGTTTTCAGCAGCGGCAAAAAACCTGCCATCAAGACCATTCTCCGCGGCGAAGGAACGTGCGGCAATCACACGAGCGGCAATTTTGTCGCTGGCTTCTGCCGTTTTGTTTGTGAACAGCAAATCACCTGAAACTCCCGGCACCTCAATAATCAGATCAAACCGATCAAGCATCGGCCCGGAAATGCGGGCACTGTAGGTGCGGCCACATTGAGGAGCCCGAGAGCATGCTCTGGCTGGATCGCCAAGATAACCACATCTGCAAGGGTTCATTGCAGCAATCAGCTGAAAGCGCGCCGGATATGTCACATGATGGTTTGCCCGCGCAACGACAACCTGGCCCGTTTCCAGAGGCTGGCGAAGCGCATCCAGAACCGGACGGGCGAATTCGGCAAGCTCATCAAGAAAAAGCACACCATTATGTGCCAGAGAAATTTCACCCGGTTTCGCCCGCGCACCGCCACCAACCAACGCCGCCATTGAGGCCGAATGGTGCGGCTCACGGAAAGGATGCCTTTGAATGAGGCCGCCAGCGGCAAGCTGGCCTGCCACCGAATGCAGCATCGTTACCTCGAGGGCTTCGCGCGCATCAAGATCAGGAAGAATGCCGGGAAGGCGGGCCGCGAGCATTGATTTTCCCGCCCCGGGTGGACCAAGCATCAGCAGATTATGCTGGCCTGCAGCGGCGATTTCCAGCACGCGTCTTGCCGTTTCCTGACCGCGCAAATCCGCCATATCAAGATATTGGCCCCGATCCGGCTCTATATGTGGCTGTGGTGCTGTGAGTATCTGTTCGCCGCGCAGATGATTAAGCAGTGACGTCAAATCAGGCGGTGCCAGAACATCAATATCACTGGCCCATGCCGCTTCGCCGCCACATGCCATCGGGCAAATCAGCCGCAACCCCGCAGCCGAAGCAGCCAGAGCCGCAGACAAAGTGCCAGAAACAGGCTGAACAGCACCGGCAAGGGACAGCTCTCCAAGGATCAGACAATCGGCGACACTGTCTGCCGGTAATACACCCATGGCAACAAGCAACCCAACGGCAATGGGAAGATCAAAATGCGCCCCTTCTTTTACGACATCGGCAGGTGACAGATTGACCGCTATCCTTTTGGGTGGCATCGCAAGGCCAATCGAAGCCAGCGCCGCCCGCACACGTTCTTTTGATTCGGCAACCGACTTGTCAGCCAGGCCAACAATGGCCATCGCCGGCAGACCATTGGTAATGTGAACCTGCACATCAACATCGATGGTTTCTATGCCACGAAAGGCGACGGTGTTTATTCTGGCGTGCATACGCCACTCGGCTCCATGAAGTTATGGCGCCATGATGCAGGCAGGATTTTACCGCTGCAAGTATATTAGAATAATAGAATTTTCAAATGGTTAGCCTGATGCGCGTGACAGCATCGGGCCAAGTGGTGCACCGCCAAGAACATGCATGTGAAGGTGCGGTACTTCCTGATGACCGTGCTCACCGATGTTGGAAATCACCCTGTAACCCGTGCCATCAACAGCGGCGATTTCAGCCACATGGCCAATCATCCGCGTGAAGGCGGCCTGTTCATCCGGCGATGCGTTTGCGGCGAAATCGGTCCAGTCAACATAGTGACCCTTTGGGATAACAAGGATATGTGTTGGCGCCTGCGGATTTATATCCTCAAAGGCCAATGTGTGCTCATCCTCGGCGACTTTTTTGCATGGCAGTTCGTCCCGCAGAATCCGGGCAAATATGTTGGACATATCATAGGCCATCATTTTAATTCCTTGTGATAGTAAAAGCCGGGGATATAACCCCCGTCCACCTTGGCATAATAAGGATTGGTGGCGTATCTGATAAATCCGCGCGCCTCGAATGACTGGATCGCACGCTCCTGAGTGGCCCGCACGTCAAGATTGATCATCGAAAAGCCTTCTGATTTGGCCAGCGCCTCGGCTTCGGCGACAATCATCTGCGCCAAACCATGACCACGGGCCCAGGGCGCCACAAAAAATGTGGTCAGCTGACAGGTAAATGCCTGTGCTTCGTTGTTACGCGGTGGCCGCAATATCTGGCAGCTTCCAGCGATGACCTTATCAAGTTTTGCCAGAATAAGGTGGCGTTCCGGAATCATCAAAACGCCGCGCCAGTAATCTTCCATTACCGATTTGGGCGGCGGCGAAAGCCAGCCAAAACCACCACCGGAATTGATTGCGCCCTCAGCCGCCTCGCACAATTCATGCAAGTCACCGCTGGAAAGGCGTTCGACGGTCTCGATGGACCGCTTTGCAACATGGCCTTTCATTATCTCTGGGGTCATTTTGCGATCTCCGACATGGCATGCATGCGCCGGGTATGTATTTGTTTAACTGGCGCGGTTTTAGCACAGGACCAAAGCCAGACAAAATATCAAATATGTCAGGTCCGTTGAAAGAAACGACGTCAGAATTTGCTGACGTCCTATCATCAATCAGATTCAGATCTTATCACGATTATTTTCTGCGACATAAAGTTCCAGAGTCTTTGCCATTTCGGAACATTGCTGATCGGTCAGCTGGCCAATAGATTGAGCCAACAAATTTGCCAGATAAACCGCTTCGGGCGATGCGTGGCCGGCATTAACGACAGGTTTTGGATGCGACATGCTGGCCAGCCTTTTCAGTTCCTCTGCATCATCCCAAATCAGGCCAAGCCATGCGCAAATCTGATCGACAAAAGGTCCAGACGGGCGGCCGCGCGCACCATTTTCCAGAGCAGAAATATAAGCCTTCGATACGCCGAGATAATCTGCCTGCTGCTGTTGTGTAAGACCACGAGCAAGGCGCAAGCTTCGCATTTTCCGGCCAAACGGGGTCATTTATTCTCCCTTTTGCGGCGCAACATCACATAGATGGCACCGGTGCCACCATCCTGTTGTGTGGCATTGGAAATGGCCAGAACACAGCCTGCCAATGGCGCCGCCTTCAGCCACAGAGGAACATGACGGCGAAGCACACCCTCACCCCTTGTGCCTTTGCCAGTAATTACCAAGACACATCTGTGACCGGCATATGCTGAATCGAGTATGAAATTCTGCAATCGCCGTTGGGCTTGTTCTGCGGTGTGACCATGCAGATCAATGCGGGCCTCAACAGGAAGGTTTCCTCTGGTGAGTTTGCGCCGTGTTGTTCTGTCGATCCCCGCATGATCACCCTCACGAAGATCGATCGGACGCGATGTCTGTTTCGGTGGCGCGATGGTTTGGGCGATAGCCGGAGGCGGCCGCTTTTTCTTTGGTGGGACAAAAGCGACCTCTTCGTCAGGCCGCTTTGATGGGGCATATCTGGCAGAATGCAGGGGTTTTATGCCCTCGGTAACACGGCCCCACAAAGCCGCATCATCTTCTGTCTTTCCTTGCTTTTTCTTTGCCATTCCACGCCATCATTCCCCAATCCCGTTTTTTCGGCTCAGGCGTCGGAGTCGGGGCTTTCAGTTTCTGCCAGCTTCCAGTTCGGATCATCCAATGTCAGGTCACGCTCAAATGTCCAGATATCCACCAGATCAAGGGTTCCTGTATCCTCATCATCGATCACATTGCCATCATCATCGGTGATTGTTCGCGTCTGAACCGACTGAAACTCAACCGTTACCGAGGCCACATTATCAAACACCTTGGCATCAATGATCGAAGCCTGTTTGATCTTTTCCAGATTGATGGCCAATGTTTCCTTGTCCCGGGCGCGCTGTTGAATCGACTGCGTAAAGCTCTGCAGCAGATCATAGCCAAGAAGCCGTTTGAGTTGGGCCAGATCACCTTCGGCATAGGCCGTCAGGATCATCCCGAAGGCCATTTGCGCGCCATCCATGAATTGCGACTCGGAAAATGACCTGTCCGCACGCTTCAGGGCCTCGATTCCGTGACCGTCATTGATCGAGTTGTTCTGGCGCGGATGCAATTGAACTGGTTTATCTTCAAAGCTATCACTTGTTTCCTGGGCACGTTTGGAATCTTCATATCCAGTTCTTTGCCCAAGGACAGAGCGCAAACGCAGCACAAGCAAGACCGCGATAACAGCAAATATGATGATATCTATAAAGGGCACGAGGCTTCCCCATCGGATCGAATGTTGATTGCTTAGATATGGTAATTGTGACCCATAATATCTAGCATAGGCAATAACTCTAACTTATTTAAATGGTCAAACGCCGCAACGGAAATGATTTCGGGCTAATTTCCGCGCAAAAATGGCAAAAGGAACGTCAATGGGCTTTCTCATTCTAATCGGCATAATCATCTGGGGATGGGCGGAAATCACCGCTTTCATTCTGATTGGTGACGAAATCGGTGGTTTGCTGACATTCCTCGGGGTTTTTGCCACAGCGGTCGTGGGCGTTTGGTTGTTGAAACGGCAAGGCGCGCGCGTCATGGCCAATTTACGCGCCCAGGTAACACGCGGCGAAGCGCCAATGGCGCCTGTGGCAGAAAGCCTGTCACTATTGATGGGCGGTATCTTGATGCTGATCCCGGGTTATGTAACTGACGCCATCGGTTTGATGATGTTTATACCGGGTTTGCGGACAATCTTTGGCCTGATAATCATGGAACGGCTTCTACGAAACGCCCGATTCCGCCATTTTGCTCAGGCCGGCCAAACGGCCAGTGGCGCTGGCTTCTATCAATCATATGAAGAGACGCAAACCGATATCGTCATTGATGGCGAGGCAGAAGAGCGTCCGGTTCGCCCGGACGAATTGCCCCGACAGTGATACAGCAGACTCTTGCTGTATAAGCGGTTTCCATGCTAAGCCGCAGGGCCTTTTTATATAAGCGACAAGCTAGGGAGATCGTGGGATGAGTGACAAGGATAATGGAACTGGCGGAGCCGGTACTAAAGATGAAAACAAGCCGGTAAGCCGTGAGATTGTCGTTCACGCCCAGTATGTGAAAGATCTGTCCTTCGAAAACCCGAATGCCCCGGATATCCTCATCAATGCGCCCGGACAGCCGGATGTTGAGATTGGTGTCAATGTTGGCGCGCGGCCACTCGCAGACGGTCAATATGAGGTGATGCTCAACCTTGGGGCAAAAGCAAAGTCAGCTGACAAAACATTGTTTCTTGTTGATTTGACCTATGCCGGCATCATTTCATGCCCGGGTGTGGACGCCAAAGACGTCAATCCGCTGGTGATGATTGATGCACCGCGTTTGCTGTTCCCTTTTGCCAGAGCCATTGTATCTGATGTGACACGCGATGGCGGTTTCATGCCGCTGAATATCCAGCCTGTGGATTTTGTCGCGGTCTATAATCACAATCTGGAAAAACAGAAAGAAGCCAGTGAAGAGGCTGCCAAGCAGTAGCACGGATTCTCAAAGGGCCTTTTGATCATGGGCCGGTCTGGAATTATTGTTTCCAGATCGGCTCTTTGATTTTGTCCAGAAAGGCCTCATGCGCCTTTGCCTCTTCATCCGATATATTATGCGGGCGTGAAAAGACAGCTGGATCACGTGTCACCGTAAAACCGGATACCGAACTGGCCTCGCCACCGTTTTGATTTTTCCTGGCATTGGCCGGTTGCGTGCCAAGAGACAGATCGGGCTGCCTGCCGCCAAGCAGCTCGATATAAACCTCGCTCAACAAATCTGCGTCAATCAGAGCGCCATGAAGATCACGGTGGCTGTTATCTATTTCAAACCGCCGACACAGCGCATTCAGATTTGCCTGCGCGCCGGGGAATTTCTTTCGCGCCATCGCCAGCGTGTCGACAGAGCGGGCCATGGGAATAGGGGCGCGATCCAATCTGGCAAGCTCGGCGTTGATAAAGCCCATATCAAAACTGGCATTATGGATCACCAGCTTGTCCTCGCCGACAAAGGCCAGAAACTCGTCGACAATGTCGGCAAAAACCGGCTTGTCGGACAGAAACTCCTGACTTAGGCCGTGTACGGCGATTGCCCCTTCGTCAATGTCTCGTTCCGGGTTGATATAGATGTGAAGCTGTTTGCCTGTGGGCATGTGGTTAACCAGCTCAAGAGCGCCTATCTCGATTATGCGATGCCCGTCATCAGGGCTTATCCCTGTGGTTTCGGTATCCAATACAATTTCGCGCATGCCAGACCCCGCCAATTAACCTTGTTCCATCTGATCAAGCCAGGCAAAAAGCGTTTGCCGCACATGATCAATCCCGTTTTCCGTATGTAATACCAGATCAGCCTGCCGAATTTTTTCCGCAAGCGGCATTTGACTGTTTAAAATGCCATTGAGTTTGTCCGCTGTCATCCCGGGGCGCAACATGGCGCGTTTTGACTGCACCTCAGGAGGCGCAGACGTAACGATCACCTTGTCACAGAGATTTTGACCACCTGTTTCAAACAACAAAGGCACATCGAGGACGACCATCGAGGCACCTGTTGCATCCGCTTGTGCAATAAAGGTGTTTCGGTCTTTGGCCACAAGCGGGTGAAGAATTTCCTCCAGTTGCCGCCGTTCTTCCGGATTTTGAAATACCATTTTGCCAAGCTTCTGGCGATCAATGCTGTTATCCGGGGCAAGAACCTGTGATCCGAAAAGTGCACAGATTTGGTCAACAGCCTGGCCATCCGCGGCCATTAATCCATGCACAGTGGCATCAGCGTCATGAACAGGTATGCCGCGTTCGCGAAACAAATCGGCGGTGGTTGTTTTGCCGGTGGCTACACCGCCTGTCAAACCAATCACGATCATGGCTGATCCTCCGGAGCAAGCCCGTGATTGCGTAAAAAAGCCAGTATTTGCAAAAGAGGCAACCCCAAGACGCTGTAGCTGCATCCCTGAATCTTGCTGAACAGATGCGCGCCATGACCCTCTATCTGATAGGAGCCGGGGCTGTGAAACGCGGCTTCACCAAGACCCCTCACATAGGGTTCGATAAAGTCCCGATCCAATGCACGGATGCTGATCTTTGGTGTTTCCAGATGATGCCAGATACGTTCACCATCACGATATATGACGGCGGCGGTCAAAAGTTGATGATCCTTGCCGGCAATTTTAGCCACCTGTTCAACCGCCGCATCAAATGTTTGTGGTTTTGAAATGATCTCGCCCTCACAGAACAGAATTTGATCCGATCCAAGGACAAAACCGGATGTTGATGAAGAATCATCACCAGCTGACAGATCATTCGCAATCTGACGCGCCTTCATATCCGCCAGCAATATGGCAATCTCTTCAGCAGGCATTGAAGATGCTTCGGCGGCTTTTCGGATGCCGACTTCATCAACATTGGCCGGTCGCGAAATAAAATCGAGTCCGGCCTGTTTTAACATCATCTGGCGCGTTTGGCTGGCTGAAGCCAGAACAAGAGGGCCCTTTGGAAGCCGGTAGGTGATGGCCATGATTTAGCCCTGCTGTTCCTGCCAATTGGTATATAGCTGTATGATGGCTGCGGCGGTTTCTTCGATAGACCGGCGGGTAACATCAATCACCGGCCATTTGTTCTGGGTGAAAAGGCGGCGCGCCAGTCGAACCTCTTCGGTAATCGCTTCGAGGTCGACATAGGTCTCGTTGTCATCGTCCGACATCGCGATCTGGCGATTTTTTCTGACTTGGCTCAACCGCTTTGGATCATTCGTCAAGCCCACGACCAATATGTTGACCCCGTCAAGATAGTGAGATGGGAACGGCACATTTGGAACCAGCGCATAATTTGCCACTTTATATCCGCGATGTGCCAAATACATGGAGGTTGGCGTTTTTGATGAACGCGAAACCCCCACAAGAAGAATGTCGGCATCCTTCAAGCCAGACATGTTCATCCCGTCGTCATGGCTCACGGCAAAATCGATCGCAGAAATCCGGCGATAATAGGCGCTGTCGAGCTGGCGTTGTCCCCCTGGCCGGTTCTGTGAACTCTGGCCAAGGACGCTGCCAAACAGATCAACCACAGGATCAAGCACAGACACATGCGGGATCTGCATAGCGTTACATTTTATTTCTATTAATTTGCGCAGATCGTGGTCAATTATGCTCATCAACAGCACGCCGGGGTTGCGTTCCAGACCGGCAAAGACAGCATCCAAATGTCGCGTGCTGCGGACCAACGTCCACACATGTTCAATGGTTTTCACTTTCGGGAATTGCGCAATACAGGCCCGAGCGATCTGGTGCACGGTTTCGCCCGTTGAATCTGACACCAAATGGATGTGAATTTGATCAGGTGTTTCCATTCTGGAAACCTATCCAGTTGGCAATATCTTGTCACCCTATTTTGGAATTTGATGATCCGGTATACAGACACATCACCATCTGCATGTTTGTGTTAGAGGGTAAACCGGGAGAGGATAAGCAGGTGGAAAACTATATGTATTTAGAATTGTGACTGGGGATAGATCTCGTGCCATTTCAGTCGAAAGCATGTTACACATGGTGCCGCAGAAATTATCAAGCTAGGGATAACCATTTTAATCATCGCTGTGGAAAAACGCACATAACTATCAGAACATTGAATTTGTTCGATTTTCAGACGTCAGATCTTGGGAAAACATTGTGGATAAGTTGGCGCTCAACCTGAATCCGTGCTTATCCACAAGCAATACTAAAACAACAACCTTATATATAACTATATTTATATAGATATGAGTTCATCTATGACCCAATCATTATTTCTTCAGACACTCAAAGGCGTAAAAACCAAGAATACGCCGCTCTGGATGATGCGCCAAGCTGGCCGTTATCTGGATGAATATCGTGCTGTTCGAAAAACCCAGTCTGACTTCATTTCATTCTGTCTCAATCCAGAAAAGGCTTGTGAAGTCACATTACAACCAATCACCCGTTTTGGGTTTGATGCAGCAATTATCTTTTCAGATATTTTAATGGTGCCATGGGCTTTGGATCGAAATGTCCGATTTATCACCGGTGAGGGACCAAAACTTGATCCATTAAGTGCCGATGACGCGCTAGATTTCAAACATCTTGATAATATAACAGATAAATTGGCGCCAGTCGGCCGGGCCGTTTCCATGACA
This sequence comes from Alphaproteobacteria bacterium, assembly GCA_038147495.1. Taxonomy (GTDB): domain Bacteria; phylum Pseudomonadota; class Alphaproteobacteria; order Puniceispirillales; family Puniceispirillaceae; genus MED-G116. The sequence goes on from JAYQTT010000016.1 coordinate 321,657, forward strand.
CGGCAAAAGCTGGACGAGAATACCGCGCTCATCGGCTTTGCCGGTGCGCCATGGACAGTCATCACCTATATGATTGAAGGCGGAAGCTCGCGTGATTTTGCCGAAACACGGCAATGGTTATGGTCACATCCAGCTGAATTTGACCGGTTGTTGGATTTGACCACAGAGGCCACAATTAATTTTTTGGAAATACAGGCAAAAGCAGGCGCAGATGTATTGATGTTGTTCGACAGCTGGGCAAGTGCTGTGCCGGCTGCGCACCGGCAACAAATTGTGATTGCGCCAATTCAAAAGATAATAACGACGCTCCGCGAACGAGGATATCACCAACCGGTCATTGGTTTTCCAAAGGGCATTGGCGAGGGGATTATCGCTTATGTTGAACAAACCGGTATCAACGCTCTGGCAATCGACCATATGACAGATCCGGTCTGGGTGAACCAAAATATACCGAAACATATCCCGGTTCAGGGTAATCTTGACCCGCTGAGCCTGATAAAAGGCGGGGAGATGATGATATCTGCTATTGATAAGATCCTTGACGCTTTTGACGATCGTCCACATATCTTCAATCTTGGACACGGAATAACGCCACCAACGCCGGTCGCGCATGTGGAGCAGATGGTTACAAGGGTCAGAAGCAGATAAATCATGTTATATCTTTATGTAAAAGCGCTACATATCATTGCGGCGGTGAGCTGGATGGCCGGTCTGCTGTATTTGCCACGATTATTTGTCTATCACGCGGATACTGATATTGGATCTGTCAGGGCGGAAACCTTCAAGGTGATGGAGCGCCGGTTACTGAAAGCCATCATGAATCCGGCGATGATCGCGACATTTGGCTTTGGTATCTGGATGCTTTATCTCAATCCATCGCTTTTGCTGGAAGGGTGGATGCATGTAAAAATCGTCTGCGTACTGGCAATGGCGGGGTGCCATGGCATATTTGGACGAATTCGCCGGCAGCTTGAAAATGATCAGACACCGTACTCATCAAAGGCCTATCGCATCTGGAACGAAGTGCCGACAGTTTTGCTTATTGTGATCGTGATCATGGCTGTAGTTGAGCCCTTTTGATTTTTCGCTAATTGACTTATTCTCTATAATCACCGAATATCGCGATGAGTGGCACTGACCTGTTGCGTACTCTCATCTGACGGAATTTGTCATTCCCAAACGATTTTCCAAAAATTTCCCTCTAATACATTGAGTTGATGTTATGCATCTTCAGGAACTGAAACAAAAGTCTCCCGCCGACCTCTTGGCCTATGCAGAGGAGCTCGAGGTCGAAAACGCCAGCACGCTGCGCAAACAGGATATGATGTTTGCGATTTTGAAACAGCTTGCAGACAACGAGGTCGCCATATATGGCAGCGGCGTTCTTGAAGTGCTGTCGGATGGATTTGGCTTTTTACGGGCGCCGGAATCCAATTACCTGCCAGGCCCAGACGATATCTATGTGTCTCCTAGCCAGGTCCGCAGGTTTGGCCTTCGAACCGGTGATACCGTTGAGGGTGAGATCAGAGCGCCGAAAGATGGGGAACGCTATTTTGCCCTGCTCAAAGTTGAAACGATCAATTTTGAGGATCCGAACGCGGTTCGTCACCGGATCAATTTTGACAATCTTACGCCGCTCTATCCTGAAGAAAAGCTGACGCTTGAACTGGCGTTCAATCCGGATAAGAAAGATAACACGCCGCGCGTGATTGATCTTATCTCGCCGATGGGCAAGGGCCAGCGTGGATTGATTGTGGCGCCGCCGAGAACCGGTAAGACAATGATGCTGCAAAGCATCGCGCACGCCATTTCTGAAAACCATCCTGAAGTGTATCTGATTGTTCTGCTGATTGATGAAAGACCTGAAGAGGTCACCGATATGCAGCGCTCGGTTCGTGGTGAGGTGATCTCGTCAACCTTTGATGAGCCAGCGTCTCGACACGTTCAAGTCACTGAAATGGTTATAGAAAAAGCAAAGCGTCTTGTTGAACACAAGCGTGATGTGGTGATTTTGCTGGATTCGATCACGCGTCTGGCACGGGCCTATAACACGGTAGTGCCGTCCTCGGGCAAGGTGCTTACAGGCGGTGTTGATGCCAACGCGCTGCAACGCCCGAAACGTTTCTTTGGCGCGGCGCGTAATGTCGAAGAGGGCGGCTCCTTGACGATCATTGCCACCGCATTGATCGAAACCGGATCGCGGATGGACGAAGTTATCTTTGAAGAGTTCAAAGGCACGGGCAACAGTGAGGTGATCCTTGATCGCAAGCTGTCTGACAAGCGGACATTCCCGGCGATTGACATCACGCGCTCTGGAACCCGTAAGGAAGAGTTGCTGGTGGACAAGGGCACGCTGGCCAAGATGTGGGTGTTGCGCCGGATCTTGATGCAGATGGGCCCTGTGGATGCGATGGAGTTCCTTATCGACAAGCTCAAGAACTCCAAGAGCAATGACGATTTCTTTGATCAGATGAACAGTTAGAGCTGATTTTTCTCAAGCGCGATCAGGTCGGCCTTTCTTTGCAAATTCTCCGGCGATGATGGTGGCAATTGGCTGCCACCGCCATAGCTGCCCAATTTACCATCGGCTCTCACGACTCGATGGCAGGGATAGATGATGGGTATCGGATTGTTCGCACAGGCGGAGCCGGCGGCACGGGCGGCCATGGGCTTGCCAGCAAGCGCTGCAAAATCGCCATAGGTCATTGTTTCGCCGTAGGAAATTTTGGCCATCGCATTTAGCCACATTTTGGCGGCATCTGATGTCCCTTCTGGATTGAGAGGGAGATCAAAAGACGTGAGCTCTCCGGCAAAATAGGCCTGCAGCTGACGCATTGTTTCACGTGAAACATTATCTGGGTGGTCAGACTCACGCCACGGCAGTTGATCCCAATCGAGGCGTATCAGGGCGGCACCATCGCTTACCGGTCGGATCCAGCCAAAGCTGGATTTGAAGCTGATATGATATCTGACAATCATTCCATTCTCCCATGGTTGGTCAATTTGGCACCAATCAAGAAATGCGATAACGGAAAACGGTCTTGCTGAAAGGTTGGATTGGCATTAAGCCTAACCCCACAGCGGGCCAGACGAAAGGAAATTTATGGCGCAAGAGGGCGACACCATCTTTGCATTGGCCACTCCACCCGGTAAATCGGCGATTGCGGTATTGCGGATCAGTGGTCCACAAGCCGCTGAGGTTGCCATGGCGCTTGGCGCCAAATGCCCACAGGCTGGACGTTTCGCGCTGGCAAAACTCCGGGGCAGGAATGGACAGACGCTTGATGAAGCCCTTTTGCTGTTTATGGTTGCGCCGCATTCCAGTACTGGCGAGGACGTCCTTGAAATCCATTGTCATGGTGGCATTGCCGTGGTCCGGTCGATTTTGGACCGATTGTCGGAGATTCCCGGCCTCAGGACAGCGGACCCGGGTGAGTTTACCCACAGGATGTTCCAAAATGGCAAGATTGATCTTCTTGGTGTAGAAGCGCTGGCTGATGTGATTGACGCTGATACAGGCCGACAGCTTGATCAGGCATGGGCACAAATGCGCGGCGTCTTGCGCGATCCGGCAACGCGCTGGCGTCAGGCAATTATCCGGCTATCGGCCGAGGTTGAAGCCATCATTGATTTTCCCGATGAGGATATTCCGCCGGACGTGGCAAATTCGGTTATTGAAAATGCCAAAGCGCTGATTTCGGAAATCGAATCCTGCCTGAATGATGATCATATTGGCGAGCAAATCAGAGATGGCGTGACCATTGCGCTGGTTGGTCCAGCAAATGCTGGTAAATCAACGCTTTTAAATCATTTGGCAAAGCGCCCGGTGGCGATTGTATCGGACGAAGCCGGAACCACCCGGGATGTATTGTCCGTGAGCCTTGATATTGGCGGTGTGCCGGTCAATCTGGTCGATACAGCGGGCATCCGCGAGAATGTGGGTGCGGTTGAGGCCGAAGGCGTGCGGCGCGCCTTGTCTGCGGCGCGTGAGGCAGACCATGTGATCATGGTGTTGGATGGGTCTGATCGAGGCTGGCCGGAGCAAATGGAAATATTGGCATCGCAAACGACTGTTCCGGCGATGGTCGTTTTGAATAAATCCGATCAGGGAATCGAGGGCAAGCCACCAGAAAATGCGGCGGTTATGTCCTTGCTGAAAGATCAAAATCTATCTGGCTTTGAAGAGAGGCTGATGGAATTGGTGGTAGCGGCGAATCGATCAGATGGTGGGTCGATAATCACCAGAGCGCGACATCGCCAGGCCCTCTTGGCAACGGTCCATAACCTTCGCGCCGGCCTTGCCATTGATCTGGAGATGTCACCGGAAATTGTTGCAGAAGAGTTCCGTGCTGCCGCGATGGCGCTTGGCAGGATCACGGGAGAAATTGAGGTTGAGGAGCTTCTTGACTCGATTTTCTCGTCCTTTTGCATTGGAAAATGAGTGATTTATAGGCATAACTCACAAACGAATGACCGATCGAACGGAATAAAGATGACCTATGACGTTATAGTTGTTGGGGGCGGACACGCTGGCAGCGAAGCGGCGGCAGCAGCGGCGCGTATGGGCGCGCGCGTTGCGCTGGTCACGATGGATGCGTCAAAAATTGGCGAAATGTCCTGTAATCCGGCAATTGGTGGTTTGGGCAAGGGGCATCTTGTTCGGGAAATTGACGCGCTGGATGGCATTATGGGCCGGGCGATTGACCAGGCCGGTATCCAGTTCCGGATGCTCAACAGGTCACGTGGACCGGCGGTTCAGGGCCCCCGCGCGCAGGCAGACAGAAAGCTATACCGGATTGCGATTCAGGCGCTTTTGGCGGACCATCAAAATATTGAGATTGTTGAGGCCGCGGTCGGCGATCTTCTGGTTGATCGGCAAAAATGCACCGGCGTGATCACCGAAGATGGCACAGTGATCAAAGCTGGCGCGGTGGTGTTGACGACAGGGACATTTCTTGGCGGCTTGATTCACCTTGGCAGCGAGACAACGCCCGCTGGCCGTATTGGCGAGGCGCCGTCAAACGCATTGGCACAAAGGCTTCGGGCGCTCGATTTGCCCGTTGGCAGGCTAAAAACCGGGACGCCGCCACGCATTGATGGCCGCACAATCGATTGGAATCAGCTGGAAATGCAGCCTGCAGATGATCCACCGGTGCCGTTTTCAACATTAACCGAAAAAATTGCCGTTCCGCAGATTGAATGCGGCATTACCCGGACAACGGCAGAAACGCACCGGATTATTTCCGAATCCATCCACCTCTCGGCGGTTTATAGCGGCCAGATTTCCGGTCAGGGGCCGCGCTATTGCCCGTCTATTGAGGACAAAGTTCATCGTTTTGCTGATAAAAGCTCGCATCAGATCTTCCTTGAGCCTGAAGGGCTTGATGACCCGACCGTCTATCCAAACGGGATATCGACAAGCCTGCCAGCCTCGGTTCAGGATCGTCTTGTGGCCTCAATTCCCGGGCTTGAGACAGCCAAGATCATGCAATATGGATATGCCATTGAATATGATTTTATCGATCCGCGGGCATTGAGCCGGACACTCGAATTACGCCAACTCGAGGGTCTGTTTCTGGCGGGGCAAATCAATGGCACCACAGGTTATGAAGAAGCGGCGGCACAGGGTCTGGTGGCCGGTATCAATGCCAGCATGAAATCCGCTGGCGCGACACCAGACTTCGTTTTGGATAGGGCGGATGCCTATATTGGCGTGATGATTGATGATCTGACAACAAAGGGCGCGCCTGAACCCTATCGTATGTTTACATCGCGGGCCGAATACAGGCTTTTGTTGCGGGCTGACAATGCCGATCAACGCCTCACCCGGAAAGGCATTGAATTGGGCTGTGTAGGGGCCACAAGACAAGCTGCCTGGGCTGAAAAGTCAGCCCAGCTTGTCGCAGCCACTACCCGGCTTGAGACTTTGCGCGCATCGCCAAAACAGTTGCGCGATGCACAATTGCCGGTGCCCCGCGATGGTGCGCATCGCAGTGCGGCGGATTTGCTGTCGCTTGAGGGTGTAACCATCGATCGGCTGGAAGATATATGGCCCGAGCTAGCCGATATACCAGCTAAATACCGAGACCAGATCCAGGCGGATTGTAGATATGCCGGTTATGTGGCCCGCCAAAAGGCGGATATAGATGCCTTGCGCCGTGATGAGGCGTTGCGCATCCCCGCAGGGCTGGACTTCTCGCTTGTTGGCGGCTTGTCAGCTGAAGCGCGTGATTTGCTCACTCGCCACCGCCCCGATACAATTGCGCAGGCCAACCGTCTTCCCGGCATGACGCCTGCGGCTGTGCTCGCTGTGCTACGCTATCTGAAGAGCCCAAAGGCCGGTATTGATGGCAAATCCGCCGCGACAGGTGGGTAAAGTCTGATGAAAGCGGCAGCATGCCACAATATCCAGATTGACGAACAAGTGGCATCACAGCTGAATGTTTCACGTGAAACAATTGACAAGCTTGCCGAATATCTGGCGATTCTGGGTAAATGGCAGGCCAAAATAAACCTTATTTCAGCAAAGACACTGCCTGATGCATGGCGCCGTCATATTTTGGATTCGGCGCAATTGGCACCGTTTTTGCCGCTGACACCGTCACAAATTCTTGATATTGGCAGCGGTGCCGGGTTTCCCGGGCTGGTGTTGTCCATTGTAACGCCGCATCGGGTGACACTGGTTGAGTCCGACCAGCGCAAAGCCATCTTTTTGCGCACCGTGATTCGCGAGCTGAACCTGACGGCGGAGGTGATCAACGAACGTATAGAGACAGTGGCGCCTGTGGGCGCCTCAATCGTCACGGCACGGGCGTTGGCACCGGTCGAAAAGCTGCTGTTCTGGCTCGATCAGCAATTGCCCTCAGTCGAAAAATGTCTGTTTTTGAAGGGGGCATCGGTGCGTGAAGAATTGACCGCCCTTGAATCATATCCCAATATAGATCACCGTATTTTTCCAAGTGTTTCGAGTACAGATGGCGCGGTACTTGAGCTTGATACGTCAAAGCATCATGGTATGGAGTTCTGACATGGGTGACGCACCGCGCATTATCGCAGTTGCCAACCAAAAGGGTGGCGTCGGTAAAACGACGACCTCGGTGAATCTCGCCACGGCATTGGCCGCGTGTGGGCGTCGTGTCCTGCTGATTGATTTTGACCCGCAAGGCAACGCCAGCACCGGTCTTGGTGTTGATAATCGGGAATTCAACAGCTATCGGTTGGTGACGATGGGCTGTCAGGCACGCGAGGCAATACAATCAACGCTTGTGCCGGGTCTGGATATTATTCCATCAGTGATTGATTTGTCGGCGGCTGAGATCGAATTGACCGAAATGGATCGGCGTGAATATCAGCTTGATGACGCAATTTCTAAAATATCTGATAATTATCAATATGTTATAATTGACTGCCCCCCTTCTTTGGGGATGTTGACAGTCAATGCCCTTACCGCAGCAACGTCCGTTTTGGTGCCGTTGCAATGCGAATTCTATGCGCTTGAGGGACTGACACAGCTTATGCGGACGATTGAGGCGGTACGGGCCAGCCTGAACCCGCAGCTGCTCATGCAGGGCATCGTTCTGACGATGTTTGATACGCGCAACCGGCTGTCATCGATGGTCGCTGAAGATGTAAGGGGTCATCTTGGACATCTGGTGTATGACACGGTGATTCCGCGCAATGTTCGGGTCTCCGAAGCGCCGTCATATGGTGAGCCGGTGTTGATGTATGATCTGAAATGCCCTGGCTCGCAGGCCTATACCGCGCTTGCCGCGGAACTACTCAATCAGGAGAAACAAGCGGCATGACAAAAGAGAGCCAACCAACAAAGCCAAAAAAGGCTGCCAAATCGCCTGCCACACGGGGCCTTGGCCGTGGCTTGTCGTCTTTGCTTGGCGATGCCGGTGTTGCAGCGGCGGCGGGGATTTCGACGCCCCAACCCGAACCCGGCACAACGGCGCCTGCCAATGTGAATGGATTAAGAGACATACCGGTTGAATGGATCAATACTGGCCCTTGGCAACCGCGCCGTGTTTTCGATAAGGATGCGCTTGCTGATCTGGCAAATTCCATTCGTCAGAAAGGTATCGTGCAGCCTGTTTTGGTGCGTCCCAACCCGAATCGGGAAACGCGGTTTGAATTGATTGCCGGTGAGCGCCGCTGGCGTGCCGCGCAATTGGCCAAAATCCATACCATTCCCGCGGTTGTTCGTGATTTTTCCGACAATGAGGCCTATGAAATTGCCCTCATTGAAAATATTCAGCGCGCAGACCTGACGGTAATTGAAGAAGCGCATGGCTATCAAAAATTGCTGGATCATCATCAATATACGCAAGAACAACTTGCTGAAATAATTGGAAAATCAAGAAGCCATGTCGCTAACCTTTTGCGCCTTCTCAGCCTGCCAGAAGATGTTCAGAATTTGATTGTTACTGGCCAATTGACGATGGGTCAGGTGCGCCCCATCATCAACCATCCTGATTGCAGCCTGCTGGCACGAGAGATTGTAAAAAAGGGGCTGTCTGCGCGTCAGGTTGAAGCTTTGGCGAAGAAACCGCGCCGTGGGTCGACACCAGCAAAAGCCGCAGATCATGGTGCCTCGGCTGACATCCGGGCGCTGGAGGCAAAAGCCGCCGCCATGCTTGGTCTTACTGTCAAGATTGATTGGAATGATGCCCGCGAAAAAGGCGAGGTAAAGCTGCAATGCCGGTCGTTGGAACAGCTTGAAGATGTCTTGGCCAAGCTTGGAATCAAATAATCTTATGCCGATCGGCTTAGCGCTATTGCCCGCAAGCAAAGCCCAAGCAGCGATTGTGCGCAAATAACACGCTCATCGACACCACCGGATTTGATGGTCAGTTCCGCATCCTGCAGCTTGTTGACCGCATCGGCGCTGTTATGCGCGCGCCAGTTTCTGAGTTGTCTGGCCATTATATCCTGAAGCTTGAAATGAACCGGTGGCCGTATTCCACGAACAGCTTCGCTGGCAGATTTGCCGGTCGCACAGGCGTAGCCTGCCATTTCGAGTTGACGAAAATATCCCTGACACCCGCGTAAGACCATGATGGCACTCAGATCTTCGGTCCAGGCTTTTGCCAGATCGCGTTTAAGCTGTGGGGTGGCTCCATTGGCCGCGGAAATGGCAATATCGGTGACCGCCAAGGATGCGCTGTCGCCCAGCGCCAGAGCCACATCATCCATTGTCAGGCTGCCACCGGCACCGGCATAGAGTGCGAGCTTTTCGATTTCGCCACGCGAGGCAATGCGGTCACTGCCAAGTTTGCTAACGATCAGCTTTATGGTTTCCGGATCAATGTTGATATTGTCTTTTTGCATGATCTCGCGAACAAGGGCGGCAATGTCACCTTCGCTGTCAGCGTAGCAGCCAATTGATGCGCCGTTTTTGGCTGTGTCGAACAATTTTACGATGGCATGTTTGGTTGTGGTGTCGCTGGCTTCAACAATGATGAACGAACCGGTAAGATCGCTCGCCAATGCCAGTTTGCACGCATCAAGAAGATCCGTACCCCGCCCCTTTACCAGAACAAGGCGCGTGGCGCCAAACATGGCAATCGCCGCCGCAGAATCGGCAATCAACCCGGGTTCACCGGCAATGCTATCGCCGTCTAATCGGGTGACTGCAAAGACATCGTCCAAATCTTGCGCATAATGTTTCGCCAATTGTTTGGCACGTTCCGATATCAGGCCAAAATCATTGCCATGCAGAAGCACCGCGTTGATCTCTGATGGCGGCTGTCGCAGAAAGGTCTCAAGCTGCCGTGGGGCGACTTTCATCAGTCGCTTGCATCCAACAAGAATAACTGGATGCGGCGGGCAACACGGTCGGCAAGAAGCTTTGCCAGCCGTTCTTTACCGTTGGCTTCGGATTCATCCTTGCCAAAATAGGATGACACGGCACCGAGCGTTGCGTTTGTTGAGATTGTATCGCTCAATTCAACGTCGCCGGTGGCGATGTTTGTCAGATCAAAACGAGCGGTCATTGTCATCTTTGTGAGTTTGGATGATGAGCCAATGACAGACAGGGTACTGATCGAACTTGCACTGATCGTCGATGTAAGCTGGTAAACCGGCGCTGCGCCGTCATTCATGGACAGGCGTTCGCGAAGCCGTCTTGAATAGAGCTGACCATCACGGCCACCGGTATCAACCACGTCAATCGCAGCCAGCTGATCATATTCGTTCTCGGAAAGGCCGCGCACCGATATGTCGCTGCATCCGGCAATCAGAGCCAGCATCAGAACCGCAAGAATGGACCTATAGAACGACATTGATAATCCTGTTCGGGACGACAATCACCTTTTTTGGTGTCTGGCCGTCAAGATATCGCACTATTGCAGGCGAGGCCAGAGCAAGACGTTCAGCCTCTTCCTTGTCGCAATTGTGCGGCAACGCGATCGTTCCCCGCAACTTACCATTAACCTGAACGCCGATTTCCACCATGTCATCCTTTACCAGTGCCGGATCGGCTTCCGGCCAGTCAGACGTGGCAAGCATCGTCTGGTTGCCAAGCGCTTCCCACATTTCTTCGGCGATATGCGGGGCAAGCGGCGAGATCAATCTTGCCATCACTTCAATAGCAAAGCGTCTGGCAGCCACCATGTCATCATCATCACCTTTGCAATCAGCAATCGCATTTGCCAGCGTGTGCAATTGCGCAACGGCACGGTTGAAACGGAAATTTTCAATATCCTTGGTTAATTCATCTATGGCTTTGTGGGCGGCCCGAACAAGCTCAAGCCCCGGCCCGTCTTTCGGTAACGGCGAATTTGCAGCCGCATTGCCAGCATCTGACGCCATACGGAAAATGCGTTTCAAAAAACGGGATGCGCCCTCAACACCGGACTCGGTCCATTCCATGTCCCGCTCTGGCGGAGAATCTGACAGCATAAACAGGCGCGCCGTATCGGCACCAAATGTACCGATAATGACTTCTGGGTCGACAACATTACGTTTTGATTTGCTCATCTTCTCGATGCGCCCGGCGGTGACCGGCGCGCCGGTCTCATTGTGCCGCCACGTATCGCCGTCGCGTTGCACGTCAACCGGGAACAGCCACTTACCATCGCTGTCACGGAAGGTCTGATGGCAGACCATGCCCTGTGTCATCAGGCCAGCAAAAGGCTCGGCCAGATCCAGATAGCCAACTTCACTGAGCGCACGGGTAAAAAAACGTGAATAAAGCAGATGCAGGACGGCATGTTCTACACCGCCGATATATTGATCAACAGGCATCCAATATTCTGCGGCTTCGCGGCTGAAACCGTTTGCCTCTTTGGGATCCGCATAACGAAGGAAATACCAAGAGCTTTCAAAAAAAGTGTCGAAGGTGTCCTGTTCGCGTGTTGCTGCCTTGCCGCAGGACGGGCAGCTTGTGTGTTTCCATGTCGGGTGATTGGCAAGTGGATTTCCTGGCTTTGAGAAATCAACATCATCCGGCAGCGTTACCGGCAGGTCCTGTTCGGGGACTTTGACCGGGCCACAGTCATCACAATAGATGATGGGAATAGGGCACCCCCAATAACGTTGCCTTGACACGCCCCAGTCACGAAGTCGATAGGTTGTTTCGCCTGACCCAGCGCCGATATCGGTCAGGGCCGCAATCGCTGCGGCTTTGCCTGCATCAACGTCCATGCCGTCCCAGGCACCTGAATTGAACAAGGTTCCGGGGCCGGTATAGGCCTCATCTTTTACAGTAAAGGTTTGTGCGTTGGCATCAGGCGGCAACACCACGGGTATCACCGGGAGGCCATAGGCGTTGGCAAAATCCAAATCACGTTGATCATGGGCCGGACAGCCAAAAATTGCCCCGGTGCCGTATTCCATCAAAACAAAGTTAGCGATATGCACTGGAAGTGTCTGATCAGCAATCAGGGGATGCCGGACCCGAAGACCAGTGTCAAAGCCTTTCTTTTCCGCCGTTTCAACCGCCGCCTCAGACGTACCCATCTTTGCGCATTCAGCAATAAATTCAGCAGCTTTGCTGTTGGTTTCACCAATCGCAATGGCCAGCGGGTGGTTTGCTGCAACAGCGATAAATGAAGCGCCATACAGTGTGTCAGGCCGTGTCGTAAAGACCTCTATCGGCTTGGAAAAAGCTGGATCCTCTGTAACCGGCTGAAACTGAACCCTCGCACCTTCCGAGCGACCAATCCAATTATGCTGCATCAGCCGCACCCGATCAGGCCATCTGTCCAAGCCCTCGATCGCGGATAAAAGATCATCTGCGAATTGAGTAATTTTCAGGAACCATTGCGACAGCAACCGGCGCTCAACAACTGCGCCAGACCGCCAGCCGCGCCCATCGACAACTTGTTCGTTGGCCAGAACCGTGTTCTCGACCGGGTCCCAATTGACCCAGCTTTCCTTGCGATAGGCGAGGCCCTTATCGAGGAATTTCAGAAACATCCTCTGTTCATGCTGGTAATAGTCGGAATCGCATGTGGCAAATTCACGATCCCAATCATAGGACAGGCCCATGCTTTTCAGCTGAACCCGCATTGATGCGATGTTTTCTCTTGTCCATTTGCCGGGATGCTCACCGCGTTCGATGGCGGCATTCTCTGCTGGCAGACCAAAGGCATCCCACCCCATCGGGTGAAGCACGTTAAAGCCTTTTGCCCGGCGATAGCGGGCGACGACATCACCAAGAGTATAATTGCGCACATGCCCCATATGGATCCGGCCAGACGGATAGGGGAACATTTCCAGCACATAATATTTTGGTCTGGATTTATCAGAAGATGCGGCAAAAACATTGGCGTCTGCCCACCGGGCCTGCCATTTCTTTTCAATGGCCGGAGCGTCATACTGTACCATAGTGGCAAACCTCAATGAATTTTGGCCGCATCGGCCGGCAGAAGCAGGTAATATTAGGGGGATTAGCTGTCGGTTTCGGTTACCGCTTCAGCCCTGATTTCACGTGCCCGTGTAAGGATCAGATCTTCTATCTGTGTTTTCAGATCATCATCCTGCCCGGCCTGAACCCATACGCCGTCACTTTGTTTTTGCAGATACACGCGCACCGATATGGCATCAGAGCGCAATTCCCGGCCAATCACAAAAATCGCCAGTTTAATGCGTTCATCCGGCCTGTCGGGAAGGGAATACCATTCGGTAACGATTGTACCGCCAAATGTGTCAACGTCATCCAACGGCACAAAGGATGCAATTTCAAGGGCCGCGCGCCATAACAGGGCGTTGACCGGCATCGCGCCGTCTCCGGAATCAGAACTGCCAAAATCGGATAATTTGATGCCACCCGGTTTTCCGGTGAAAAATGAGACAGGCTGTTCTTCTTTTTGAACAGGTGCAGGGCTTATTCCGCTACAGGCAGTAAGGCTGAGGCTCACGGCAACAAGCGCAAGGGCAAAATGATTCTTCACTGACGGCTCCATTAAAAAGAGGGGCCGGCGAACCGGCCCCTCCGAGCATAACCAATTAACCTCTGTTTAGAAAGAGAGGTTAACGGCAACGACTGTGTAGTTACCAGAAGTTGAACTTGTGTCATCGTTGTCTCTCACATCCATGTCGGTATGTGTGACGCTGGCTGACAGGCCATCAGCAATTGTGTAGGTCAAAGACACGCCGTTTTCTGAAACGTCATAGTCTGAGTCTTTGTCGTTTTCAGCACTTGCCGTGTAAGCACTCAACTGACAAAGTGTCAGAAACTGTATAACTGATAACGCCAACGCCTGTGCTCTTGTAGTCATAAGCTTCGGTACCGGCGTTACCCGCGCCCGAATGTGAGCCAGCACCATTGGTGCTTTCGGCGGTATTCTGTGCAACGGTCAACGTTGCATCACCCAAACCGATGACCAGACCCAGAGATGTTGCGTCGATAGCTGAGTCATTTGCAGACGAAATTGAGGATGTAGCTGACATCGCGTACTTGAGTGTGATGCTTGCATCACCTGCATCCATTGCATACTGGAAACCACCAGCTGTCGTATCAGCGTGTGATGCTGTACCAGCATTTGACATACCAAGTGAGAACTGGAAGCCGTTCATGTCAGGTGACAGGTAGTTGATGCCTGTAGCAGTGGCCGCTACCATCTCATCGCCAGGTGTGTCGTAGATGTCGCCAGTGGCAGATGCTGTGAATGGGCTGGCCGGGTCAGCTGTTACGTCAACAGCTGTCGCAAATTTGTCACCATACTCAGCAAAGAAACCTGTGCCAAGATTGAACCGAAATCACCACTGATGCTCGCACCAACAGATTCTGCAGAACCGCCTTCGATCAAAGAGTAGCCCATACCCAATGACAGGCCGCTGTCTGTGGTTGATGAGAAACCAATGTTTACGTCGATTTCGTTTGTGATTGAGTTGTCGCTTGTCGTGCCTGAGCTGTAGTCAGTGCCTGACTTGTCCCAAGTGTTGTACTGCCACTCATATGAACCAGAAATAGTAACATCAGCAGATGCTGCCTGTACTGTACCTACAGCGATCAGAGCTGTAGTCGCAAGAAGAACCTTACGCATGATTATCATCTCCCTTTAGAGAATTCACTATCACCATTGATAGCAGTGTCACTTTATTAATTTTCTCTAAATTAACAACAACTCATACCAAGAATGTAACAGTTTTTGCTAAACTGTGTTATTTATGCAACAGGGTCTGGTTTTGGCAGTGTGATTTTATTGCCTGCCCCAAGAGTGGGGACATCGCGTTTTGGTTTGTTTGGATTTAATCTGTGAGGCCCTTTTGGAGTTCTTCAAGATTTGCAGTCCATAGATCGGCAAAGGCACAATCTTTGTATTCTTCAAACCAAGGTCCGCCATCCGTATAGTGGATGAGGTAGGGATCATCACCTTCATAATATCCGGCCAGATAATTCCAGCGCCTATCAAGCGCCCCAATGGAGTTGGCCCAAAGCATTCGGTGAAGATACATCGGGGTTTCGCTATTGACCACCTCTGGTGAAAGCGTGCGACATTTATCATTGTCAAACAGCATGACCGAAGACCAGTTTTTTCGCGGATAAACATGCTGTTGCTTGCCATCCATCTTGGTCATTGAATGTGGCGAATAATCATGTTGAACGCAGTAGACATCATGACCGGGTTCATCCACATCCATGATGTTCCGGATGTCGCATCGGCTCAGCATGTCACAATCGATAAATAACGAAAATCCGCTGTAATCGCTCAAAAAGGGCACCAAAAAACGTGAAATCGTGAATTCAGTTGATCCCAAACTGTCATGCTCACGCCAGTAATGACCATCACGACGCAGCTCAGCCAATTTCAAAGGTTGAATTTCAATCTCAGGCGCATATTTCTTTATCGAGTATGCGGCGACATCAAAGGCTTCGGGTTCCCGAGTGTCATATCCAATGAAAACGCGCATTATGTTCCCCAATAATCAAAAAATGGACAGACATGCCGAATAGCAACAGTTTAGTCTTTGCTTATACAGCATCGTCAACACAATATAAGTTTTTTGTTAATGGATAGACGCTGATGCCCACAGCTACCTCAAAGATTCAGGATGCGATCAGGCTTGCTCAAAAGAAGCAATTCCCCTCGGCAAGAAAAATCCTGCTGGCGCATCTGGATGACGCTGAAGTCGGCCCAAGAGCGCTTGAACTTTTGCAGCTGTTGGTGAAAAAAGGTAACGGAAAAGAGGCCAAATTGGTACCAAATGCGCCGCCTCTGTCCGCGGCCATTACCTTTTTCAATAAACTCATGTATCCGGAAAGCCGGAATTTGCTGGTGATTCATCTGTGTTTCTGGCCATTGGAGGAGACGGCCCTCTGGTATTTGGCGATGGGTTACTATCGCCAGCAGAGATATGAAACCGCATTGCGTTGTTTTGAGTTGTCCCTATCGGTCTCGCCAAAAACCCCCAATGTTCACAAACAAAGAGGTATGACCATCGCCAAAATGGGTGACTGGCAGGCCGGCCTTTCAGTCATTGATCAGGTGGCAAAGCAACATCCCAATGATCCGGATGTTGATCATCTGCGCGCCGAAATCCTGAATGTGGCCGGTGAATTCGACAAAGCGCAATATCATTATGAACAGGCGATTGAGGCCAATCCAAAGGTGATGCGATCATACATCTCTTTTGCGCAGATGCTAAAAGAGATAGGCAAGCCGGATATGGCGCGGACAGTTCTTCAGACGGCCTTGTCCCACGAACCGGAAAACAATAGTCTGCGCCTCAGCCTTGCGGTGATTGATTTGCTGGATCGGGATTTTGAAGCGGGTTGGCCCGGCTATGCCAACAGACATGACATCAGGTTGATCGATTATTTCACCAGCCGCCATCCAAATATCAAAAACGTCACGCCCGCTCATTTTCGCAATCAATGGGATGGTATGAGCGACTATGACAAGCTCTTGATCTGGCCTGATCAGGGGATCGGAGACGAGGTTCGCTTTGCCTCTGCGCTCAAACTGCTGCCGTCACATGCGTCAGTCACGTTGCAGGTTGATAAACGTCTGGTTTCGGCGTTTCAACGTTCAATGCCGGGCTTAGACATTGTTCCTGTTGATGCGGCGCTGGACTTTCAGCAATTCAGTCATCACGTGCCCTTGGGCACATTACCATCACTATTGTTGAAAACCCGGGACGACTTTAATCAGATCGGCGCCTCATTCTTGAAAGCGGATGAGGGCAGGCGACAAGAGTATCAATCACGCTATCGGGGTGAAAGACCCCTGATCGGCATTAGTTGGCATTCGATAAGTCCAAAACTGGGCAAATTGAAATCAATCCCCCTCGAAAGCCTGATTGAGGCTCTGTTGCCATTGAATGCCGACTTTGTGAATCTTCAATATGGCGAATATACCGAACAATGCCAGACAGTGATGGAGCGTACCGGTGCATCAATTCATCTTGCGCCAGAGTTAGACAAAAAAGATGACATAGAGGGATTGATGGCGATGATTGATGCGTGTGACCATATTGTTACAATATCCAACGCGACGATCCATTTTGCCGGTGCGCTTGGTAAACCGGCAAGTGTTGTCATACCGGTTTCGTCCGATTGGCAATGGGGCAGAAGCGAGACAACATCCATCTGGTATGATTCGGTAAATATCTTCCGTCAGGATGTGCGGGGATCTTGGGATCCGGTTCTGCAGACAATGGCCAAAGATTTAGAAAGAACACTTGGCAAATGACACAAGATGACAATTTGGCATCGATGATTGCAACCAATCTGGAGGAGGTGAAAGACCGGATTTCCGGTCCCGGCCAGACCATTTTGGTCGCTGTCAGCAAACGCCAGCCGGATGAACGTATTGATGCCTGTCTCGCCGCAGGCCATCGGGTCTTTGGTGAGAACCGCGTTCAAGAAGCACAGCAAAGATGGGGTCCGCGGCGCCCGCTCTATCCTGATCTGAAACTGCATCTCATTGGGCCGTTGCAGACCAACAAGGCAGCAGATGCCGTGGCTTTGTTCGATGTGATTGAGGTTGTTGACCGTCCAAAACTGGCAAAAATCCTCGCCGAGGAAATGCGCCGTCAGGACCGATATTTGCCATGTTACATACAGGTCAATACGGGCGAGGAGCCGCAGAAGTCTGGTGTTCTGCCAGCAGATTTGGACGATTTTGTCGCCTATTGCCGGGACCAGTGCGCGCTTCAAATCGAGGGATTGATGTGTATACCTCCCGCTGACGAAGAACCGGCCATGCATTTCGCCTTGTTGCGCGACATGGCCAGACGTCACAATATTTCAGGCCTGTCGATGGGGATGAGTGCGGATTATGAGGATGCAATCGCTTTTGGTGCGACATCAATCCGCGTTGGATCGGCAATTTTTGGAGAGCGGGATCAATAGCCGTACGAACTTGATTTGTTTTTAGTGATGGGCGTCCAGACACATTCAAAGGTGCCACACTCAAAACTGCCGCGCTCAAAAGCACCGGACTCTCGGATGACGCACTCAAACTTTTGATGGCACCTATTCAAGCAGATGGCCGGTACGATCACGTTTTGTTGCCAGATATTTCGCGTTATGGACATTTGAACTGACGGCCAGGGGGACTCTCTCCACCACTGAAATACCGGCATCTTCAAGCTGGGCAATCTTGTCCGGATTGTTGGTCAGCAGGCGAACCTCGGAAATGCCCAACTCACCCAGAATTTTGCTGGCCGGCAAAAACAAACGCTCATCCGTGCCAAAGCCTAGCGCGTGATTGGCATCTATCGTATCAAACCCACCATCTTGCAACGCGTAGGCACGCATCTTGTTCAATAGGCCAATGTCGCGGCCTTCCTGGGCAAGATAGACCAGAACCCCGCCCCCATTGTCCGCCATATGGCGCAAAGCTGCCTGAAGCTGATCACCGCAGTCACATTTCAAACTTCCAAGCACATCACCGGTGACACATTGCGAGTGCAAACGCACCAATGGCGCCCCTTCCGGCACAACGCCGCCAACCAATACGGCAAAATGCTCTTCCCCTCCGACATCAGCCCGGAACATCACAATTTCAGCGTCAGGATCAATTGCCAGCGGAACTTTCGCCCGAGCGGCAATCTTCAACCCTTGTGCAGCTTGGTCGGCATATTTGTCGAGATCACGCATTTCGACGATCAGGATGTTCTGATCCTGGGCCAAACGGTTTTGAAATAATGTATCTCTTGATGGCAAGCGCGCCATCGTCGCCGCTGGAATCAGCTTTGCAATGCGCAGGAGCCGGGTTGTCACATCGGCAAGTGATCCATGTCGCTCACCAATGATGGACAATTCACTTTGCAAATGCGTGTCTTCGGGATTGCCAATGACAAATTCCACGAGACTTTCAATCGATTGGCCGCTTATCGGGATTGTTGCACAGCTATGTGCATCACGCAGATGGCGACCAAGGCTGGCAATGCGGTGATCTGTGAGGACCAGCATCACACCCGATCCCGTCATACGATTGAGTGTCTGTTCATCGCCATCACGAAGAAGTTCAGCCGCTCGAAACACGCAGGCTTCACCATTGGCAAGACGCAACATCACCGTCCCGCCGCGTCTTAACTCTGCGCAGGCGCGATCGATCTTCATATAAGCCCTGGCATCTGCCGAATGGGTCACTGGCCGTCTTTCCTGTTCATATCCCAAATCATATTAGGTTTTAGGAATTTGGTTTATCGGTTTATGGTGATGTATTGATGACGCATTGATGTATTGAGTTGCTGAGGAAAATGCAAGGTTTGATCAACGAGACGGTATGGGACACGTCTGTCAGCGCAAGGTTGCTGATTGTCGATGATGATGCGTTTTTACGGGCCACTCTGCGTGAACAACTCGAATCTGAAGGCTTTAAGGAGATCTTTGAGGCCGGACGCCTGAGCGAGATCAATGATCTTCTCGAAGAAGCCAACCCCGATTTGATCATATTGGATGTGCGTTTGCCCGATGGAAATGGCGTCGAGGTCTGCCGTAAATTACGGGACCGCGGCTTTTCGAAACCAATTTTGATGCTGACAGGGCAGGACGCAGAGGCAGATATTGTCGCTGGGCTTGAGGCTGGGGTGAATGATTATGTCGTCAAACCCATGCGCATGGGCGAGTTGTTGGCCCGGGTCCGCTCGCAATTATGGCAGCACAAAGCATCAGATACGGCGCGCTTTTCGATTGCGGGGCTCAGCTTCATTCCGGCAAACAAGGTGCTGAAAACCGCCGATGGGACAAAGAAGGCGGTATTGACGGAAAAGGAAGCGACAATCCTGAAATATCTCTACAGGGCACATCCAAAAGGCGTCTCAAAGGAAGAGCTTTTGGCTGAAGTGTGGGGGTTTCAGAATGGGCTGAGTACACACACTGTGGAAACCCATATCTACCGCTTGCGTCAAAAAATTCGCCGGATTTGTAAAAAGCATGTGATTCTGACGACAAGGACAGGCTATTCATTGTCATCCGTGTCGTGACAGCGAACATAACCGAACATAACCGCCATCACCCACACCGTCAGGTGGCTCACACCCGCTGGTATTCAGGTCTTGCGATATATGAATGTGAGAAGATGGCTGGGGCGGTAGGATTCGAACCTACGATACACGATACCAAAAACCGATGCCTTACCACTTGGCTACGCCCCAATCTGGAATTCGCTGCAATCTAGCCGCCATTTTTCAGTCAATCAACCCATTAAATCAGCCTTGTGATTCAGTTGATCCGATATGTTCTGAAATATGGGAAACCGTCAATGATGGGGGTGAATAAATCCGGATCAAAATTTCCAAGGTAGAACAGCTGGTGATAGCTGGATTTGAATAATTTCTGGTGGACCAGATGGTCATACCATGGCTGACCGGACAGCATATTGAACTGAAGATACATGCCGACAGGATTGCCGTAATCGATTCGCGCCCCTTCGCGCCCATCATGAGTCTGAAGCGCGGCTGACAGGACGGATCTATTATCAACCGTACCGGCATCAAGATTCACCTCCCAGTCATTACATCTGATGATTCGCCCGGTGCCGACACAGGCCAGATCTTGATAAAATAATTCGTTTTTCCCGCGATAGACGGGGATGGGCTGCCCGGAATCAATATCCCAGAAACCAAGCTTTGAAATCGACGACATCCAATGTGTCATCCGGTTGGTAAGAACGAGATAGACGTCTGTATGTTCATTCGCGACACCTTGAATAAAGGCAGCATCCAGCGTGGCTTTGCTGGTGCCATTCCGGGTCAGGGCGGGTGTTCCGCCATTGGCGATAAACTTGATGATTCTGGCTGTTTCCGCCTGATCTTCGGACATCAGCGCCCGGGCAATAAGATGTGTTTTTGGCCCTTTTTGGCTGCCACCATCCTGAAGGGTTGGAAGGCCGCTGAACAGCATCGCCGCATAGCCATAGTCCCACCAGGTCGCAATAACAGCCTGCCGGTCTGTGGGGTTTTGTCGTGAATAATCACCCAAAATTTGAAACCCTTTGATTGTTTCGGGCGCAAAAGATGGTGTCGACAGATAGGGGTTGGTCACCGGATTGGCCAGAGCCACATAGCTGAGACAAAAACTCGCTATGGCGGCAAGGCTGGCGGATAGGGCATTGGCCTGCGATCCATCCCCGGATTGTTTTGACAGATATGACAGGAGCCATCGTGCAAAAGTGATCAGACCCCATGCAAAGCCAAACCAAATCAACGGCGCGGCGAAAAAAAGAACCCGGTTTCCAAAGGTGAAATGCATCATGCCGAGAATCAGCATGGGGAAGAACATGATTGCCCACAAAGGTGATACAAATACCCAGCCAACAAACCCGACCACAGCGATGATGGCGATTAGATTATGATTGGTGAACAACTCGATAATTTCAGCCAGAGATGGTTTCGCCAGTTCAGAGACCGTGGTGAATGTGTTTGGGAATTTGAGCGCACCGCTGGCATCGGCAAGATTGGTGAAATCGGCAGGGTTGATGTTCAGCCCAAGGTTAAAATTCCCGACCAAAGCAAAGAAAATTCCACCCAGTAAAAGTGGCCGTTTCCAGCTTTTTTGACAAAATCCGGTCAGCATCACCAGACCGGTTAAAAAGGCCCAATTCAGGACAGGTTTTGGCCACCACCAGTGAAATAATTTGGCCATGACCACGCCAGCAAGGCAAAATCCGATGGCAGGGGCAAGGCGCTTGCTTCGTGCGGCCCAAATCAAAAGCGCGGTGATCAGATAGACAAAGCCAAGATTAAGCTGGTCAGTGTCAATCCGCCCGGCTGAGGTGCGGTCAAGAAAGGCGAAGGACAGGCTGCTGCCAAGACCGGCAATACTGCCCTCTGCCCATCGACCAACAGCACCAAACGCCAGAATAACGGCAAGACAGGTCAGCCCCGCTGTCACTGGAAGCATGCGATGTGCCGCGGCAAAAATCTCCTCAAGCGAACTGTCTTTGGCAAGATAGCTGATCACCACGGCAAGCAATGGCTCGGAACGTAGACTGAATTGTTCCGGTGGTTGACCTGCGCCTTCGTGCAGGGCCGAATCGGGGTAGTTGCGATCTTTGCCAAAACCGGCGCTGTGACCATGATCTTTGATATGTTTTGCGATGTTCAAAAAATAGGGCGCATCTGTCGTCGAAAAGGCTGGAATATCGCCAATGAAATATTCCGTTTTGTCATTTTGCCACTGGTCAAACTGCCAGACGCGCATATGCGCTGTGCCAGCAATCGCCAGAACCACCATGATGATACAAGCAACAAGGTAGAGTTTGTGTGTCGGTGGCCGCAACCAGACATGGTCGACCCATCGCCTGTGCCGGCTTTCGACACCTTGAAGGATGTGACATATGCGCTGCCACATTGCCAGCATGCTCATTTTGCCCCCGCTTCACATGAAATGTTCAGGCAAACATTCATTTTGATTGTGCCCACAATTATTAATTGAGCGCTATAAAATCATTGTTGGCCTGGACCAGATCCCTTGGGCTGTGAGCGAGATTGCCGCCGCCGCGCAGCTGTCGGCTGTTGGGAAAATGGCAAAACAGGTTGCCCCGCTTCCGGACATGCGTACCGCCTGAACATGTTCTGATGCCCGCAACATGCCCATCAGATCGCCGATTTCCGGCATCAATCCGATCGCCGCAGGCTCGAGGCTGTTCCCGGCCTTCACAATATCTTCTGCCTGCATGATTTCGGATGATAACGCCGTCTTATCGGCTAGATTGTCGGCACCCAATGCCCGGAAGACATCAATAGTCGCAAGCGGCTTTCCGGGATTGGCCAGAAGCATGTGGCATGGTTTTACATCCTTGATTGGCGTAATCAATTCGCCAATGCCTTGCATGCGAAGACTTGATCCGACAAGGCAGGCGGGAACATCGGCGCCAAGTGACAGGCCAAGCTTGTGAAGCTGGCTGTCATCAAAAGGCTGCTCATTCAGGCGGTTCAGTCCTTTAAGGATGGCAGCGGCATCGGATGATCCCCCGCCAAGACCGGCGCCAACAGGAATGTTTTTTTCAACATCGATGCTGACCGGACCAATATGCCCTCCAGCCGCGCGGTAGGCCGTAAGCGCCTTTATGCAGATATTATCATCGGGTGATCCGGTTAATTGGTCGGCAAAGGGTCCGGTGACGGCAAGATTGTCTTTCTCTGCCTCGCTTATGGTGACCTGATCACCAAATTCAGTAAAAACCACGATTGAGTCGAGAAGATGATATCCGTCATCACGCTTGCCTGTGATGCGCAAGCACAAATTCACTTTCGCCGGCGCCTTCATTGTCACACATAGGGGTGCCGCCGCCATCTCAATCCTGCACGCCGTTGTTTTGCGTGGTTGGTAAGCCGCTTTTAATGCGGGCCTCAAGCTTTTGGATGTCATCCTCGTCATCGGCAAGTGCCAGCGCATATCGCCATTTGAAGCGGGCCTCATCATGACGTCCAAGTCGCCAATAGACGTCACCGAGATGGCCGGTAATTTCCGGATCAGCGGGCTCAAGGGCGGTGGCTTGCTCCAGATATGCTACGGCCTCTTGTAAATTCCCGAGGCGATAATGAACCCATCCAAGTGAGTCGATGAAAAACCCGCTATCTGGCCTGAGCTCCACCGCACGTTCAATGAGGGCAATTGCATCGTCTAGATTGCGCCCCTGATCGGCCCACCAATAGCCAAGGTAATTCATTGCAAAAGCATCTGCCGGATTCATCTCAATCGCCGTCAAAAGATGCTTTTCTGCAGAATCATCCTTGTTCATTTGTTCAAGGACCATACCCAGATTTCGGTGTGTGTCGCTGGTACCGTGCCCAAGCTCAAGCGCAGAGCGATAGGCCTTGCTGGCGTCACGATATTGGCGGGCCCTGCGGTGACTGTCGCCAAGCTGCTTGTATAGATATCCATCATTCGGGTTAAGGCGAATTGCCTCATCAAGGATCAAAATCGCCTCATCAAACCTTTCGCGGTCATTGGCAAGGTCGGCAAGCGCAATCATGGCAGGCTGCCCCAAAGAACCATCCAGTCTTATGCGTGACAGGCTGGCGGTAGCATCATCAAGCAAACCGCTCGAGATTTGTTGCTGGCCAAGGAGCAAATTGGCCAAGTCACTTTCCGGGTCCAGAAACCGTGCCAGGTGAAGGCGGGCCATCAACACACGAACTTCAGAACTTTGCTGGGCTTGAATGGCAAAATCGATAACCCCACTCGATAGATTCTGGGCAATGGATGGAGGCGTATTTATCGCTGGATCAGCAATCAGCCCCTTAATTCTGGCTTTGTCAAAAGTTGGCCTGAGGCGCATGTCGATAAATTGATTGGCTTGTTTGATGTTTCCATGACGTGCCAGAAGGCTGGCAATTTGCAGGGCGGTAAGCTGGCTCATCTCGGCTTCTTGGATGGTGGTCACCGCAGAAATCGCCTCATCAACATTACCAATATATTCTGCCATCAAGGCGGTGTGCAAAATGATATGTGGTGCCGATCTGTCTGAGGGTTCATTGCCAATATTGCTGCCTTGCATGAAATGTGTCAGACCAGCATCACCCTGCCCGCTGGCAATCAGCGCCCAACCCTTGATCAGCGCGGACAGTCCAATTGACGGGGAATGTTCACCAATGCTTTCGGCCAAAAGTTCAACAGCTTGCCAATCCTGATCACGGATCGCGATGGCGGTTGCCGGTTCACTGCGAAATGAGGCGGCAATATTCAGCCCTTCCATCTGGCTGGCGGTGGCAGCGGCCTGAATGATATCGCCGCGAAGGTAGAGTGTGAGGAAGGCTTGCTGAAGCAGGCTTGAATTATCCGAGTCAGCGCGCAATGTCTCCAGATAGAAATTTGCCGACTGGCTGACATCATTAAAATAAAGCGCTTGTCGGGCGGCAAGAAAGCTGCCGGCGCCGTCATCGGTCAACGGTTTTGTTACCGGCATCGTCAACGGGCTTGCGGTGCTTGACTCAAGCACTGGCACCGAAGCTTGATTCTGATTGTTTTGTCCGGCACTGCCAGCGCAACCGGTCACCGCCAGACCAAGCACAATCACCGGAATGCCCCCGGTTTTCAGAAATGCGGACAGCCATGACGCGGGCCCGTTTGCCCATTTGCGGGAAAATGTCCCGTTGCTTGCCGGCGCTGCATGACGTCATGACCTTCTACATATTCGGGTAGTTTGGCCCCCCACCACCCTCAGGTGTTACCCAAACAATATTCTGTGTTGGGTCCTTGATATCACAAGTTTTGCAATGCACACAGTTTTGCGCATTGATTTGCAAACGTGCGTCCCCTGCATCGTCTTTGACAATTTCATAGACGCCAGCCGGGCAATAACGCTGCTCGGGCGCGTCATAGAGCGCCAGATTATGCGCCACCGGAACAGACGGGTCTTTCAAGGTGAGATGTGCCGGCTGATTTTCTTCGTGGTTTGTTCCGGAAAGATAGACCGACGAATTACGATCAAAGCTGATCACATTATCCGGTTTTGGATAGTCAATCTTTGGTGCATCAGCGGCCTTTTTAAGCGCTGTATGATCGGCATGATTTTTGAGCGTCCATGGCGCATGGCCCCGCAGGATATATGTATCTATCGCGGCGTGGGCGAGGCCGAGCCACAGGCCTTTGGCAAATCCGGGCCGGATATTTCGCACTTTATGAAGCTCAGGCCACAGCCATGATGACTGCAGCTTCTCGGCATAAGTGACTGGCTCATGCCCGGGCTCACATGTCTCAAGCGCTTCAAAAATGGCTTCCGCCGCGGTCATGCCTGACTTCATCGCCGTATGTGTGCCCTTGATTTTTGGCACATTCAGGAATCCGGCTGTACAACCAACTAGGCATCCACCCGGAAAGGTCAGTTTCGGTATCGACTGAAAGCCCCCTTCGTTAAGCGCGCGCGCACCATAGGACACGCGCCGTCCGCCCTCAAACACGCCGCGCACCGCCGGGTGGGTCTTGAACCGCTGGAATTCTTCAAACGGCGAGAGATGTGGATTGCTGTAGTCAAGCGCAACGACATAGCCCACAGCAACCTGATTTCCATTCAGATGATAGAGAAAGGATCCACCGTAAGTGTCACTCGGCAAAGGCCACCCAACAGAGTGCCACGCCAGACCGGGCTGTGATTTTTCGGGATCAATATCCCAAAGCTCCTTGATGCCGATGGCATAGGTTTGCGGGTCCTTGCCTTCGCGCAGGTCAAATTTGTCAAAGAGGGTTTTGGTCAGGTGACCGCGACAACCTTCGGCAAAGATCGTCTGCTTGGCAACCAGTTCCATGCCGCGCATATATCCATCTGTTGGCTCACCGTCCTTGCCGATGCCCATATCGCCGGTGGCCACACCCGCACAGCGCCGGATTCATCGTACAGAACTTCGGCAGCGGCAAAGCCCGGATAAATTTCAACACCGAGGGCTTCCGCCTGCTCGGCAAGCCAACGGCAGAAATTGCCAAGTGAGATAATATAGTTCCCATGATTATTCATGCTTGGCGGTGTTGGCATCCGGATTGAACCGGTCTCGGTCAGGAACATGAATTTGTCGCTGGTGACGGGCGTGTCCAACGGTGCGCCGCGGTCTTGCCAATCGGGGATCAATTCATTCAAGGTGCGCGGCTCGAGAACAGCGCCGGAAAGAATATGGGCACCAACCTCGCTGCCCTTTTCGATCAGACAGACTTCGATCTCACGACCGGATTCAGCTGCGAGTTGTTTTAGTCGGATTGCTGCGGACAAGCCTGATGGGCCTCCACCAACAATGACCACATCGAATTCCATGGTTTCGCGTTCCATACGCCTGACCCCCAGATTCCACTCTGCCTGTTGCAGTTTGTTATTTTCAGTTTCATATATGATATGATGTGGAGTTCATACTGGCTTTTTTGACACATCCAAAGCAACCGAAATTCGACGGAAATTTGTATGTCGGCGAATGAAATTAACCGGGAAGAATTGATTGCCATGCTTGCCTGGCAAGTGGGCTGTGGTGCGGACGAGGCGATCAGCGATCAGCCAACCGCCGATCACCCCCTTCAGCCGATCGATGAATTCATCGGTTTGCCTGCCGCGCCGCGCCCTGTCTCCGAAAAAAAAGAGCCGGTAACAGAGACCGCGCCGACACCATCTGGCCATGCGTCATCCGGTTTATTTGAACAACAAGGAAGCACCGGTGAAACGGCCACAGCCACCATTGCCGATCTTGGCGCGATCACATCCCTTGCCGAATTGCGAAGTGCGCTTGCGCGGCTTGAGGGGTGCGCATTGAAGAATACCGCCAGCAATCTGGTCTTTTGTGATGGCAACCCCGGCGCCAGAGTGATGATTGTCGGCGAGGCCCCCGGCCGCGAAGAAGATCGGGTTGGTCTGCCATTTGTTGGGGCTGCCGGTCAGTTGCTCGATAAAATGCTGGCCACCATAGGTCTTGATCGCTCAAGTGTGTACATCACCAATCTATTGCCGTGGCGACCTCCGGGCAATCGGACACCGACGGCTGAGGAAACCCGACTTTTGCTGCCTTACCTGCAGCGTCACATCCAACTCGCCAACCCTGAATATGTCTTTATTCTTGGTGGATCTTCGGCAAAGGCACTGCTGGCAACAAAAGATGGTATATTGAAAACGCGCGGTGTCTGGCGAGATGTCGATTTTGGCGATGGTGTTATGCGCCCGACATTGGCCAGCTTACATCCGGCTTTTCTGTTGCGCTCTCCCGCACAAAAGCGCCTGTCGTTTGATGATTTGCTTTCGCTTCGCGCAAGACTTGCTTAATCTTACGTCTATGAAGATTGCCAGCAAATTACAATTGTCACTCTCACAGCTGGTGAGGGCTGTCTTGCCGCGTCCTGTGTGGGTGATGTTGGCTGTTATGCTGGTGTGTACGCATAACGCCATGGCAACAGAAGACCAAGACGCGGCACAATTACCGCAGCCGCTCAGCTATTTTGATGTTGAACTCTACCAGCGTCTATTCACTTTGCAGGACAATGGCCGGATGAAACAGGCGATCCGCGAAAGCGTGCGCCTTGAAGACCGCCTGTTGATGGGTCATCTGCTGTCGAAGCGGTATTTGCACCCGACAGCATGGCGCTCAACATATAAACAACTCTCCAGCTGGCTTAATCTTTATAATGACCATCCTGATGCCAGTCGGATATATTGGCTGGCAAAGCGCCGCCGCCCGGCGAATGCGAAAGCGCCAACACCGCCAAAGCCTGATTATTTGAACGGTTTTGGCCTGATCTCGAAAAATGAATATCGGCCGAACATTCCCGCCTTTTCCTCTGGACGGGCATCGCCGCGCAAGACCCGCCAGATCGCCCGTGAAGTCAGGCGCGCCATTCGCCGTG
Organism: Alphaproteobacteria bacterium; assembly: GCA_038147495.1. GTDB lineage: Bacteria > Pseudomonadota > Alphaproteobacteria > Puniceispirillales > Puniceispirillaceae > MED-G116. The sequence continues at coordinate 349,876 of JAYQTT010000016.1, forward strand.
GATGGCCTACAGGCGCGCTCCGCGTTGTTAATGATGAGGGCAACAGACGCTATCTTACGAAAACAGAAGAAGGTCAGTTGCGCGGTGAGATTGCCCACGCCTATTTCATTTTCGGTCTTGACCAGAAAGCCATTCGCGAAGCGCGCTTTGCGATTGGAGCCGGACGTGAAGGCGCGCATATGGGATATTGGGCAGGCGGACTCGCCGCGTGGCGAAGCGGACAGATTGAACTTGCTGGCGAGTTCTTCCGTGCGCTTGCCGATCAGGAAGATATGTTTGCCGATTTGCGAAGTGCGGCGGCGTTCTGGGCACAGCGCGTTGCCTTGCGGCAAGGCCGTCCTCAAGAGGCGGCTCGTTACCTTGAGATATCTGCCACGGTTCTGGACAGTTTCTATGGGGTGATTTCCCGTCAGGCGGCTGGCCAGCATATCGATATTTCTTTTGATTTGCCGCCAACAGCGCCGGGCTTCATCGACTGGCTTTCCTCGCAGCCGGGCGGTATGCGCATGTTTGCCTTGATTCAGATTGGCCGCATTGATGATGCGGAACGTGAACTCCGGTATCTGTGGTCAGACATTCCCGACAATATGCGGCCAACAGCATTGCGCTTTGCTGTCGATCAGGGCATGGCCGGTCTTGCCTATCGGGCGGGGGCATTGATGCGAAAGAATGAGGGCAGCACATGGTATGGAGCGCTCTATCCCATACCGAAAACCCAGGCGGAATTTGACGTGGATGAAGCGCTGGTTTGGGCAATTTCGCGCCAGGAATCAGGGTTTAATCCTCGTGCCAAAAGCCGCGCAAGAGCCGCCGGTTTGATGCAGATCATGCCAGCCACCGCTTCATTCATCATGCGCAAGCGATCCTACCGGACCAGTGAACGGCATTTGCTGCTGGACCCGGAGCTGAATTTGCAAATTGGCCAGCGTTATATCCGGCACCTTCTTGAAGAGCCGATTATCGACGGGTCACTTGTACGATTGCTTGCTGCCTACAATGGTGGCCCAGGCAATCTCAACAAATGGCTGCGCAAAGTCGACCACCAGGACGACCCGCTTTTGTTGATCGAATCTATTCCATCGCGCGAGACACGGTCCTATGTAAAAAGTGTCATTACAAATCTTGCAATGTATCGCCAGCGATTTGACCAACCGGCGCCGACATTGCGGGCGATCGCCGCGGGCCGTCGAGGTACGTTTGTCTCATTGATGGAAAACAGGATGCCAGGCGAAACAGCAAGCTCTGCGTCCCAGTGATATAACCCGATGATATAAAAGGGAGGGCCATTCATGCCGACAAGTGATGAGCGTATCGACAAGACGATCGCCTTCCAGCCAGTCAATATTGCCATCATGACAATATCGGACACACGCACACCGGAGGATGACCGTTCAGGCAATCTTTTGGCCACACGTGTTGAAGAGGATGGCCATAATCTGGTTGATCGGACAATTGTCACTGATGATCGTGAAAAGATCGTTGCCACATTACGGGAATGGATTGGACGTTCAGATATCGATGTGGTTCTGGCCACTGGTGGCACCGGATTGACCGGCCGCGATATCACGCCCGAAGCGTTTCGTGATGTGTTCGAAAAGGAAATAGAAGGCTTTGGCGAATTGTTCCGCTATTTGTCATTCCAGAAAATCGGTACATCGACAATTCAATCGCGGGCGCTTGCCGGGGTTGCCGGTGGCACCTATTTGTTTGCCCTTCCCGGGTCTCCATCCGGATGTCGTGACGGCTGGGATGAAATTTTGCGGTACCAATTGGATATCAGGCACAAGCCGTGCAATTTTGTTGAGATCATGCCCCGCCTTGCCGAGTCGGTGACCCAACGGCGCAAGGGATAATGCCAGATCTGCAGTGGGAAAAGGCGCATATGGCAAATCATGCCGGCTTGGTTGTCGGCATTGATGAGGCCGGGCGTGGCCCTTGGGCGGGTCCGGTCACCGCAGCAGCGGCGTGGCTGAGCCCCAATCATTTCGATTGTCTGCCGGACGGTCTCGATGATTCAAAAAAACTCAGCCGAATAAAGCGCAAGCGCATATTTGCGGACCTGCAATCCAGTCCACATGAATTTGCGGTGGTCAGCGCCCCCGTTTCCATGATTGATGAGATTGGCATCCTCAAGACGACTTTTTGGGCGATGCGGGAAGCCGCGCAAAGCCTGCAGGCAAAGTTGACCAGTCTTGGTTGTGGCCATGTGGATTTGTGTCTTGTCGATGGAAATTTGACCCCGGATCTGGGGTTGCCCGCCCGGGCTATTGTGAAGGGCGATATGCTGTCATGCTCTATTGCTGCAGCCTCGGTTATTGCCAAAGAGACGCGCGATCATCTGATGGTTGAATTGGCTGGAGCGCAGGATATATATGGCTGGCAGCGAAATATGGGGTATGGCACACGCGATCATGCCGCCGCACTGCAAGCCAACGGCGTGAGCCCGCATCACCGGCGCAGCTTTGCCCCGATCAAAAAATTACTGCAAGGCTGATTCCGAACCGGTGCGCGGCGCATCGCGTCTCGCAGACCCGACACAGGCCGGTTAAAATCACTTCGCGTGAGTAAAAACGCGATATTGCCGTCATTACCCCGCACAACATAATCCCTGCTATGCACGCCCATACACCATATGTTGTTATGACTTTAAGTTTGCCCTTTAACATGTTGACTTTGCGCTATTATGTGATTCTTTTAGGATTGTACCTGCGCCGGTATGAGCGGTAAAACCGCCGGATCTCAGGGTGGTTTTGGATGTGATTTGCCACAAATTGCCAGCTGCCGGGTGGGTTATGACGGGGAGTTGAAGGGAAAAGTTTGTGAAGATGAACACGATTTCATGTGGGGAGTGCGTCGACCAGCTGGCGAAAGTCGCCAGCGAGTCGGTTGACCTTGTCTTCGCTGATCCGCCTTATAATCTTCAGCTTGGCGGCGATCTCACACGTCCTGACCAGTCGCATGTTGATGCGGTGACCGAGGCGTGGGACAAGTTTGACACATTCGCCGCTTATGACGCCTTCAGCCATGCATGGCTGGAACAGGCGCGACGTGTTCTCAAGCCTGATGGTGCGATATGGGTTATTGGCAGCTATCACAATATTTTCCGTATCGGCAAGATTCTGCAGGATCTTGATTTCTGGATTCTGAATGATGTGATCTGGCGCAAAACAAACCCGATGCCAAATTTTCGTGGACGGCGGTTCACCAATGCGCATGAAACGCTGATCTGGGCAGCCAAGTCGCAGAAATCACGTTACACATTCAATTATGAAGCGATGAAGGCGCTGAATGATGATGTGCAAATGCGGTCTGACTGGGAATTGCCGATCTGTACCGGCCATGAGCGGATCAAGTCTGATGGCAAGAAGGCGCACCCAACGCAAAAGCCCGAAACCTTGCTTGCGCGGGTTCTTCTCGCGTCAACAAACCGGGATGATGTTGTGCTTGACCCCTTCTTTGGAACGGGAACAACAGGGGCGGTCGCGCGCCGGCTTCACCGCAACTTTATCGGCATTGAGCAGGATCCGGGTTATGTCAAGCTTGCGCGAGACCGCATCGCGAATGTAGAGCCGATAGGCTCTCCTGATTTGCTGGCAACGCCGCCGCGGCGCAGCAAGCCGAAGGTGGCATTTGGAACCCTGATTGAACGCGGCTTGTTGCGGCCGGGTGACAGGCTTTTTGATGCAAGGCGAAGATTCACAGCGCGCGTCCGTGCCGATGGATCACTGGTCACTGATGCGAAGCAGACCGGATCAATCCACACGTTGGGCGCAAAATTACAGGAATTGCCTTCATGCAACGGCTGGACATTCTGGCATGTGACGCGTGATGGTAAGGACATCGCCATTGACAGTTTTCGTGATGAAGTCCGGGAGTCAACCGGCCAAAACAGCGAATAGCTTTTGCATCGTCTGATTGCTTGGTGATGCGCCGGTAAATTATGTTAATCTTGTCGTACACGCTGAAACATAGATCTGGCACCAGCTGTTCTTGTCGGGTTTCAGCTCTGAAGACGTCCACGGGATCTGGGGATCTATAATGAGTGTGATCGCATCAGCGACAGATCTTGTTGACAAAGGCGCTGTCTTCAGGCGGCGCTCGCGCCGACGTCATTTTTTCAATCTTTTGCTGATTCTGATCACATTAGCTGGCTTTATGCTCGCTCAATCGGCGATCGCCTTTTTTCTTTCTTATAACCAACTTCAAATTCCACAGACCATTCAATCCTCGGCAGCTTTGGTGACGGTCTATTTTATCCTTGCACAGATTTTGGCTGTCCGAATTGTTCGGTGGTCACGACACCGGATCAGAGAGCAGTTGTTTTCTGGATGGTTGGTTCTTGGCATCTTTGCTGTTTTGACCCTGCTGGCATTTCGCTTGCCCTATTCAATTTCGTTTTTGTCGTTTGCCATTCCAACGGCCTTGCTTTTTTTGCTTGGGTTTTCTTTACGACTGACAAAGCAAAACCGGCGTCATATCGGTGTGCCAAAAACCATGCTGGATAAGTGGGAGTTGCCGCTTGACCGGAACAGCTTTGTGGCATTGGCCGATGCAACGCTTCCTGCAGAGCCGGTGGATGTTATTGCCGTTTCGAATGCAGAGCTGAATGACACGAAATGGACGTCATTTCTAGCCTGGTGTGCGCTCAATGCTGTTCCGGTTGTGATGATCGATGACTATGTTGAATCGCAAGCCGGACGTGTCAATCTCGGCAGCTTCAAATTCAATGATTTGTTTGCCCGGCAATCGGGATCGACATATTTGTTTTTCAAACGCGCGTTTGATTTCTTTGTCAAGCGTGGTTGCCCTGTTGTTGTTGGCTGTGCCAATGCTTGTCATTGGCGTTATCATCCGCCTTGAAACGCCTGGTCCGGCGGTTTTTCGCCAGCGCCGTGTTGGTCACGGTGGGAGTGGGTTCACGATCTATAAATTTCGCTCAATGGTTACGGATGCGGAAAAGGCCGGTGCGCAATTTGCCAAAAAAGATGACCTTCGCATCACCAACTTTGGCAGGTTTATTCGCAAATATCGGATTGATGAATGGCCACAATTGGTCAATGTATTGCGCGGTGATATGAGCCTGATTGGCCCGCGACCCGAACAGGCTGACCTCGTTGACCGGCTGAGCCGGGACATACCGTTATTTCCATTTCGCCATTCTGTGCGCCCGGGTATCACCGGCTGGGCGCAAGTCTGTCAGGGCTATGCCTATGACGTGAAAAGCAGTAGTGAAAAGCTCACCTACGACCTTTATTATGTGAAGCATTTGTCACTTATGCTGGATCTGATGATCTTGTTGCGCACCATCAAGATCATCGTCAGTGGATTCGGCGCCCGCTGATTTCGCGCTGCAATCAATCAGAATTCATATGTTTGCAAACTGGCAACGGGGCAGTCGAGATGACTTCTGCCGCCAAGCCCCGTCAATTCAATCACGCATACGGCACCAGCCAGAATGCCACCGGCTTTTTCAACAAGTTCCGCGGCGGCACGCATCGTCCCGCCTGTCGCCAGAAGGTCATCACACAAAACGATCCGCTTGTCATGGATCTGACGGCTGGCCTGCAAGGATAGCCGGGCCTCGCCATATTCCAGCGCATAGGACTGTTCGAACACGTCACCCGGTAGCTTGCCGGCCTTGCGCACCATAACCGCACCGCAATCCAGTTCCATGGCAAGTGGCAGCGCAAATAAAAAGCCACGCGCGTCAATGCCAGCAATGATGTCCGGCTGCATTGGTGACGCCAGTTCATTCATTGCCGCCATCGCTGCTTTGACAACAGTCTTGTCTTCAAGAATTGGGCTTATGTCATAGAAGGTGATGCCTTCTTTGGGAAAGCCGGGTGTCTTTGAGATATAGGTGTCAAAATTAATTTGATTTCTGGTCACGGGCTTTTCTCTCCAGGCGCCGGGCGTGCAACACCGGTTCGGTATAGCCGGATGGTTGTTCACGGCCTTTGAACACAAGATCACATGCTGCCTGAAAAGCTATGGAGCTGTCAAAATCATCTGCCATCGGGCGGTAATTTTCATCACCGTCATTCTGCCGGTCAACGATCGCTGCCATTTCCTTCATCACGGTCATAACAAGGTCTGTGCTGCAGATGCCATGATGAATCCAATTGGCAATATGCTGTGAAGAAATCCGCAAGGTGGCGCGATCTTCCATCAGGCCGACATCATGAATGTCAGGCACCTTCGAGCAGCCAACGCCCTGATCGACCCACCGGACAACATAGCCAAGAATGCCTTGTGCATTGTTGCGCAATTCCTGCACGATATCATCTTGTGACCAATTTGGACGGCTTGCCGTTGGTATTGACAGGATATCTGATTTGCTGGCCATTGGCCGGGTGGCGAGTTGTGCTTGGACGTCCTGAACATTCACCATGTGATAATGCAAGGCGTGCAGACTCGCCGCCGTTGGCGATGGCACCCAGGCACAATTGGCGCCGGCGCGCGGGTGGCCAATCTTTTGTTCCATCATATCGGCCATGCGATCCGCCGATTGTGCCTTGCCAACTGATAGCGTTTGGGAATAGCGTCGACTGGGGTAGACATTGGGCAAAAAACTATTTTCTGTGGCTGAGGCACGGCAAGTCGCAAAACGGCGTCTGCCACGCATGATGTTTGATTTTATCGATGGCGCATCGGGGGATGAATCATTGCGTGATCTCAATTCGGCGATGATTGATCATATCAGATTGATGCCTCGCGTTCTGATTGATGTTTCTGAACGTGCAATGTCGACTTCTATTCTTGGACAGGAAACAGGGCTTCCGTTCGGGATTGCGCCAATGGGTATGTGCGCGCTGTCATGGCCAAGAGCTGATTTTAACCTAGCTCGCGAAGCTGCAAAGCGGCACATTCCTTTATGTGTATCGACAGCATCGTCGATGGCGCTTGAACAGGTAATCGAGCTGGCTGAGGGTCACGCCTGGTTTCAGCTTTATGCCGATCAATCAAACGAGTTTGTCGATGAATTGATCGACCGCGCCATTGCTGCCAATTATAAAGTGCTGATCCTGACTGTTGATGTACCAATTCCATCAGTGCGGACACGCGACAAACGCAACGGGTTTTCTTTTCCGATGGGCTGGGGCGCACCTCAGATATGGGATTTTGTCAGCCATCCCCGATGGTCGCTTGAAACCGCCCTTCACGCGATCCGGCATCAAATGCCGCAGCCGATGAACTATGCCACATCAAGCCAGAAGACAGCCTTTGTGCGGAATGCCAGCCGCGCCGGTGCCGACTGGAAATTTCTTGCCGCTTTGCGCGACCGCTGGCCGGGCAAGCTAGTGGTCAAAGGGGTGCAGTCGGTTGAGGATGCGTTACGCATAAAGACAATCGGGGCTGATGCTATTTATGTGTCAAATCATGGCGGCCGCCAGCTTAATGCCGCGCCAGTGGCAATTGACTCGCTTATCGAAATCCGTAATGCGGTTGGTGGCGGTTTTCCATTGATTTTTGATGGTGGTATCCGAAATGGTGAACATGTAATTAAGGCGCTAGCTGCTGGGTCAGATTTTGTTATGCTTGGTCGCAGTGTTATGTATGGCCTTGGAGCAGGCGGTGCGGCTGGCCTTGAGCAAATTCTGGATTTGATTGAGGCCGAAGCAAGCGCGGTAATGGGGTTGCTTGGCTGCCGAAACATTGCCGAACTGGGCGCTGCGAATTTAGCTGGAAATTATGAAACATTAATGTTGCGAACGATGCTGGAAAGGGCTGCCGAATGACGTCACCCAAAAAGATACGAGGCGGAGCATTGCTCGCGCGCGCCTTGCAGGAAAAGGGCGTTGAACATGTGTTCACCCTGTCAGGTGGTTTTTGCAATCCTGCGCTTGAAGGTTTTATGGAATGCCAGATGAAGGTGATCAACTGCCCGCATGAACAGGTGGCCGGACATTTTGCTGATGGTCATACGCGTATCACGCGCAAACCCGCAGTTTGTCTTGTTGGGCCAGAGGGTTTTGCGAATGCCGTACCAGCAATGATGGAGGCTTGGGGCGAACGCTCGCCGGTGATTTTTGTCACTGGATCCAGCACCCTGAAACGTCAAGGTGCGGGGGGATTCAAAGAAATTGACGATGTTGCCATCGCCGCTCCACTGACAAAATATAGCGCTACCATAACGGATGGCGAGCGCATTAATGAATTTGTTGACCGAGCCGTCAAGATTGCCACAAACGGCTATCCTGGGGCGGTTCACCTAAGCCTTCCTGTTGATATTATGTTTTCCCATTTTGCCGAAGATGCTGGCCGTGATGAGCGGCCATTTGATCTGAGCATGCAACAGCCAGCGCGCGCATGGCCAGAACCAGCACGCCTTCAGCAACTGCTGCAAAAGCTCAATGCTGCCAAAAGGCCAGTTCTGATTGGCGGACATGGTGTTTGGTGGAGCAAGGCCGAGGCAAAACTTGAGGAAGCTGGCCGTCTGCTTGGCATCCCAGTGTTTAACATCCCCTATCATCAAAAACTGCTTGGCGAAGAATGCGAAGCCTATATGGGGCTTGCCGATATCCATCAATATCATCCTTCCGCAGATGCGTTTCGTGACGCTGATCTGGTGCTGATGGTTGGTGGCCGGCTTGATAATCAGATGAATTTTGGCAATCCGCCATTATTTCCATCAAGCGCTGAATTGATATGTGTCAATGGATCGCATGAAGAAATAGAATTTAACCGCGCAGCTGATTTTGCATTGTTATGTGATCCAGCAGCGTTTCTCGAAACCCTAGCTGCGCATCAGAAGAGTCCCGATTTCTGCCTTCCCCGAGATTGGTATGATTTAAACCGTAAATGGCGTGCGGCATGGGTCGATAAGATGCTTGCCGATCTTGATTGTGAAACTGCGCAGCCAGGATTTGAGGGTCAGATTCATCCCTTGCAATTAGCACTTGATGTGCAGGGCGCGATGAGTGACGGCGACTGGCTGGTGATCGATGGTGGCAACACCCATTTCTGGTCGGAAATTGCGGTGAATATTGCCGGATTTCAGGGTAAAAAACTTGGCGGAATTTTGCACCCGGGCACCTTTAGCCTTTTGGGGGTTGGCGTATCATTTGCAGTATCGGCAAAAAATGTTGATCCCAGCCGCAATGTTGTGCTGATCAGTGGAGATGGCGCCTTTCTGTCGGGGGTTGTCGATTGAGGCAGCCTTTCAAGAAAATCGACCCATTGTTGTCGTGATTGATAATAATGGCGGGCTTGACTGTATTTCGCAGCAACAGGAAGGCTATTTGCCAGCGGCACGCATTATGCCACCGATTTCCGTGATATTCCGTTTCACGCGATGTTCGAGGGGCTTGGCGGGCATGGTGAATTGGTCACAAGGCGCGAGGACATTATTCCGGCGGTGCAACGTGCCATTGCAAGCGGCAAGACGGCGTGTGTGAATGTCAAAGTGAAGGGCGTTATCAGCCCAATTGTTTTGGCAACAACATCAAAACGCGACAAGGCGTCGATCGAATAACTGTGACCAAAGGGGCAAATTATGGCGGTTTTGTCTTCTCACTTTTTGAACGCAGTGGATGGAACCCATGCTGGCGCGGTGCCGGTCAGCCTGGTATCTGTTGGTGATGATGGCGAGCGTAAAACGCTATTCACCGCCGAAAGTGATGCGCATGGACGATTTTCGCAAAAATTTGACGCTGTCAGCGGGCAGGCGTATGAAATGGTGATTGCCAGTGGCCCCTATTTTAGGCAGACCCATTTACCCAGGTCAGGGGCGCAAATTCTTGAAGAAATTGTGGTGCGCTTTAACACTCCTGATCCAGACAGCAGTTATCATATCCCTGTCATTATGGCGCCTAACAGCTATTCATGCTGGTGGTCGGCTTGATTGTTATAAAATTTCTAGAGGTGTGATTGATGAGCGAATCAGGGCTAAACATGTCGCGTCGTATACGGCGTACTCCCTATACTGATAAGGTTGAACAGCACGGCGTTCGCGGGTTCAGTGTAGTTAATCATATGTTGTTGCCAAAGGCTTATGAAGCTTCGGTTGAAGAGGATTATTGGCATCTTTGCCAAGATGTTCAAATCTGGGATGTTGCCTGCCAAAGGCAGGTTGAAATTTCAGGGTCCGATGCGACACGCCTTGTCCAGTTAATGACGCCGCGCGACCTTCGCCAAGCGCGTGTTGGGCAAGGGCTTTATGTCCCACTGATTGATGAGCATGCCGGGATGGTTAATGATCCAGTTTTGCTAAAACTGGCTGAAGACCGTTATTGGCTGTCGATTGCCGACTCGGATGTTTTGCTTTGGGCAAAGGGTTTGGCGGTGGGCGCGGGCCTTGATGTAATTGTTTTTGAAGCTGATGTTGCACCGCTTGCCATTCAAGGGCCAAAGGCTCGCCCGTTAATGGCTAGTTTAGTAGGTGAAAAAATACTTGAATTACCGTATTTTGGTTTTGCTTTCTTTGACATTCTTGGTTCGAGCCAGTTAATTGCGCGATCCGGTTACAGCAAACAGGGTGGTTTTGAGATTTACCTCGCTGGCGCCAATATGGGCCCTGACCTTTGGGATCTGATCTGGAACTCTGGCCAGCCCTATAATATTAAGCCCGGCTGTCCAAATTTGATAGAGCGCATTGAAGGCGGGCTCATGTCTTATGGGAATGAGTTCACCCTTGCCAATAATCCGCTGGAATGTGGCTTTGACCGCTTGTGCTACCTTGGTGACGAAATAAATTATATTGGTAGTGCCGCGCTTCGCCAGATTGCCGCTGTCGGGCCGGTTCAAGCCATTCGCGGAATCCGCTTTAGTGGCGACAAGGCACCGCCATGTGGCAAACCATTTCCAGTAACCGATCTGGATGGTGTGCCGGTTGGGCAGATCACATCTGGAATATATTCGCCGCGTTTGAACTGCAATATTGGTATGTCGATGATCCTTAAAACACACTGGGATTACGGCACTGCGCTTCTGGTTCACACGCCCGATGGAATTGTTCGCGATGCAATAGTATCCAAATTACCTTTTTAATCTTTTCTGCATTCAACCTTGTTCCTTAGATGATAGAAAGCCCATGGCCGAAAGCGATAGAATATGAGCATTTCAAAAATCATCTATGATGGAGTCAGAGTAAAGATTGAAGTAGACGAAGCCCGAGGAATAATAACGGAAATCCTAAACAACTGTGGTTGTGAGCTCGAGCGCGCAGAGCTCATCGCCGATCATCTTGTCGACAGCAATCTTTGCGGTGTTGAATCGCATGGCGCTATGCGTATCTTGCAATATGTTGACCAATTTCGGTCGGGCTACATGAAGCCAGAGTCTGGACCATTTGTAAGCCGTGAGGATGAAATTTTCCTTATCATTGATGGGCAGGCTGGGCATGGCATACCCGCTATGGATCTTGCTTACAAGTCAGCCGCCAAGGTTGCGCGCACTAAACACATCTGTGTTACGTCAATCATAAATGTTGGTCATACTGGAAGGCATGGTTCTTTTGCTGATCATTGTGCCGAAGATGGTTTTTTATCGATCCTAATCGGTGGTGGCAACAGAGAGGTTTGGCGGCAGGTGGCTCCATATGGCGGGTGCGAACCAAAGTTACCAACTAACCCCTATTGCATTGGTTTTCCTGGCGATGAACGCGGGCCACTTGTGTTGGATTTTGCAACGTCAATGATTGCTGGTGGCTGGATTTATGCTGCGCAAAATGCTGGTGGTTATCTCCCTGAAAATTGTATTATTGATCGTAATGGTATGGCTTCAGTGACACCTGCAGATTATTTTGATGGTGGATCAATTTTGCCTGCGGCAGGACAAAAAGGCTATGGACTAGCCCTAGCTGCAGAATTGATTTCCGAGGCTCTAATTGGCCCAGTTCAGACAGAAGGTAACTGGCTTTTGTTGATGATCAATACAAGTGCAATGACACCACTTGATGGTCTTCGCAAACGAGCGAGTGTAATTTTTGACGACATCATTAGCTGTAAACCGGCGCCAGGATTTGAGAAAGTCGAAATCCCTGGGCAGAGAGAGCGACGTTTAAGGCACGAGGCCGGCGGTATAATTGATTTGCCTGAAAACACATGGAATGAGATCGTAGCACTGCGAAATAGCTTGGTTATTTGAAACTGTGAATGCTCAAACTAATTAACTGACGCTCAAGCTTTAAAGTTGTTACGGGCCTCTTTTAAGACATCCCTGATAACTACCGCCCGTTGACAGTTGTTGAAGGTTATTCTCAGAGACAGACTGTGTTAGATTGATTATTCGGATAACATATTTAAAGGTTATGAGTGCTTAAGGTAGAATTTTGGAGCCTTCAGAAAACATTGTTGTTAAACGTAATTCATTCCTAAAATGCCGTAAAATCAAAATGTAAATAACTGTGGCGGCGTGCCCCGCAACAATCTCTGTATGCATCCCTCCCGTTCAGCTTGGGAAAGTTCGTTAATGTGACGAAAAGTATCAGCACAGGTTCACCTTTGAAATTGTGGCCTTGTTGCGATCAGTTGGGCATTCGTGATGATGTTTGCTGATTTCGGAAAAGCCGCCATCAAAGGGACTGGATTGAAGCCGTTTGGGGAGAAAATATTGCGTGTTGACAAGCCACGCGGTTGTTTGATGATAAGGGCAAGCAGAAAGCAAGAATGAAGGTAGCAATGACAGTCGAAAACGCCCTGCGGCACCGCAAATCCTGTCGCGCCTTTCTGGACAGCTCAGTTGATAGCAAATTGTTACGGACCATTATCGAACAGGCGTCCCGCGCCCCGTCGAATGGTAACTTGCAGCCGTGGCAGCTATTTATATTGACGGGGACCCGCTGGCTAGCCTGAAGGCCACTACCTGCGATGCGATTGCCCAAAATCAGCCACTGTCGACGCCTGAATATTCGGTCTATCCAAAACCGCTTAAACTGAATTTGATGCGCGGCGCTTTGCAAATTGGCGAGGATATTTACCGCGTTCTTGGGATCGAACGGGAAGACAAAGTTTGGCCGGCGAGCAATTTGCCAAAAATGCGCTGATGTTCAATGCGCCGGTTGGCGTGTTTGCCTATATTGACCGGTCGCTTAGCTATGGCCAGTGGATGGATCTTGGCATGTTTTTGCAAAGCCTGATGCTGTTATGTGAAGACCATGGTCTTGCACACGCTGTGCCCAGGGCCGGACGTTTTTTCATAAAAATGTGCGCGCAGCAACTGGCGCCAGACGACTTGATGCTTGCATGTGGCGTTGCTATCGGCTTTCAAGATACTGAGGCTCCAATCAATCGAGTGCATTCGGCGCGGGTGTCGATTGATGAATTTGCTACCTTCATTGACTAAATGATTGGTTGGGTGGCTGTTAAATAGCTAATTAAATCACTACATAAATTAAGGTTTAGTAAAGGCAAGGTAAGCCCATTTATTACCCTCAAACCCATTTTTTAATCGTAGGGTCTGACCAAATCCTGCCCCCGCAACCAAATAATTTGATTTAATATTAGATACCTAGCCGCCTCGCATTTGAGGCGGTTTTTTTTGTGTTTGTCGCTGCTTTTGTTGCAGGGTAAATGCTAGCGAAATAATCCGGTATCACAGTTTCAACTAACCCTGCCCAGCAGTGGGTTTCTAGCGCAGTGATTTCATATCAGTCGGCCTTGATCATTTCAACAGCGCGTGTTTCAGTATGAGTGAGGGCTATCGCCATGCAGCCTTAATAACCTCTTTTCCATCGAACAGGATTGAGCAATCATGCAAGATGTATTTATTGCCGGATATTCAGATAAATTGTCGGCAAGGCCTGGCGAGACTATCACATTTTTTGTTTCCAGCCGTGCGGTTTCAGATTTTAAGGCAACATTGCATCGCTCGATTTCGGCAGATCCGAACCCGGATGGGCCCGGCATTGTCGAAGAAGATGCCAGCATTCATTTCAAATCATCGTCTTTCACATCGCGCTATCAGGGGTTTACCCCAGGCTCATTTGCCCAAAGTACGACCGATCTAGGGGCGCAAATCAACACTGAACTTTCGATAAAATTATGGTTTATGCCGACGATTCTCGTGGCTGCAGACCAAACGTTATTCGCTTGGGGTAATGTTTCGATTATCCTTGATCCAAAGGGTATGATCACTGCCAAATTACCAGGTGGCATGTCGGTTTCTTCATCCGTCTTGGTAAAGTGCAACCAATGGCACAGCCTAGAGCTCAAGGTTTTAGCATCGGGTATGGTGGCGCTTGATGTAAAATCTATGATGACTGCAACCGCAAATATTGATGGTGCAAAAAGTGCCCACACAGAATTGGGCAGTGTCCAGATGCTGCCACTTTCAGTGACGGCATCGGTTCGCATCGCGGCAGGATTTGGTGACGCCCCTTGTTGCTTTAATGGGAAAATTGAGGCGCCAGAAATTCTGGTTGACGGCACGTTAATTGCGAAATGGGATTTTGCCCAATCCATATCATCGCTGTCGGTTAAGGCCCATACCGGGCCTGATCTTTTATTGAAGAACGCCCCTACAAGGGGGGTCACGGGTCATAAGTGGGACGCAACTGAATTTTGCTGGCGACACAATCCAGACCATTATGCTGCAATCTTGTTCCACGATGACGATATTTATGATTTTGGATGGGACAGAGATTTTGACTTTGTGGTTCCCGATGATATGCCCTCCGGCATATATATTATGCGCATCGAGGCCGAAGGGCATTATGATGCTATGCCGTTTTTTGTGTGTCCACCAATTGGCGAGCGCCGTGCAGATTTATGTGTTCTGGTCTCGACGTTTACCTACACGATCTATGGCAATCATGCCCGCCCTGACTTTGCGCCATCATGGCTTGAAAAGATCAGCGCATGGAATGCCTACCCGAATAACCCCTCCGAATACCGGCATTATGGGCTGTCGACCTACAATAACCATACCGACGGCTCGGGCATTTGCCATGCCTCACATAAACGTGTTCTTTTCAATCTTCGGCCCGGCTATCTAACCTTTGGCGAAGCAACCTGTTCTGGCCTTCGCCATTTTCAGGCAGATAGCCATTTGATTGCATGGTTGCATAATCAGGAAATTGCATATGACATTATTACCGATGATGAGCTTGATCGTGACGGTGTGGCCGCCATCTCAGGCTATAAAGCGGTCTTAACCGGAAGCCATCCTGAATATCACACCAGCGCAACACTTGATGCGTTGAGAGATTACCGGGATGACGGTGGGGGGCTTATTTATCTTGGCGGCAATGGATTTTACTGGCGGATTGTGCGCCATTCTGAAGATCCGGCCTTGCTTGAAATCAGGCGGTCTGAAGACGGGTTGCGCGCATGGGCGTCTGAACCAGGGGAATATTATAATGCCTTTGACGGCAGTTACGGTGGCCTTTGGCGGCGCAATGGCCGCCCGCCGCAAAAGCTAGTTGGCATTGGCTTTACCGCGCAGGGAAATTTTGTTGGCATGCCCTATAAGCGCGTTTGCTACGACAAAAATATGGACTGGGTTTTTGACGGCATAAATGACGATTTGCTTGGCGATTTCGGCTTTAGTGGACATGGTGCGGCCGGGTTTGAACTTGATCGGTGCGATCGAAAGTTTGATGAGGGTGAGGATATCACCATTCTGGCGCAATCTTTTGATGAGAATAACCGGTTTATTCTTGTTCCTGAGGAAATGTTAACGCATCTAACAAATTTGTCTGGTGGCCCCGAAGCTGATGTAAAACGCGCTGATATGGTCTATTTTAAAACAGCTAGCGGCGGACAGGTATTTGCAGTTGGGTCAATCACCTTTTGCGGGTCATTGCCTTGGAACAATTATGAAAATAATATTTCAACATTACTAAGAAATGTTGTGCGTAAATTTGTTGAGCCCTAGGATAAATCAGGCCGGCCAATTGGTGGTAAATCCTGCTCAAGGGCGGCGCCAACACGAAGGCACATCGCTTCATCATTGGCTTTACCGACAATTTGTAGGCTGGTTGGCATGCCGTCACTTGCAAGGTTAATTGGCAGCGATAGGCCGCACATTTCCAGAAAATTAAAAGGCCGGGTGAAATAGCCCGGTGATATCGCCTGATCAACATCAGCCAACGCTGGGGCAGTGCTTGTGCTGCTCGGCATCACAAGCGCATCAAAACCGCGCATGGCATCATTAAAGGCGGCCATGGTTTCTTTCCGTCGTTGTAAAACACGGAAATAGTCATGGGCGTGATATTGCTCTCCTGATAGCATTCGTGTGCGCACATCTTCATCCATTGGCAAATCTGGGTTTTTGTAGAAATGGCCATGATTATAAAAGGCCTCAACCGCTGTAATCATCCCGTTATCATCGGCCAGGTCGCCGTAGGATACTGGGTTTTCAAACGGTATAATTTCAGCCCCCATCGCGCGTAAACGATCCAAAGCCATATCATAGGATGCAAGCATCTCGTCCGAACATTGCTGACGCTCGCTATCGATAAGGCTGCCAAGGCGCAATCCAGCGACGCCCCTATTCATAACTGCATATAAGCCATCATTATTGTCCATGTCTTGGATGATTTTCCAACCTTCGCGGCCGTCTAACACATCAAACATGATTAGGCAGTCAAGCACCGTCTGGGCGATTGGCCCGGGTGTGTCAAGCGATTGCGATAGCGGCATGATACCATCCAACGGCAAACGCCCCGCCGTTACCTTCAGGCCAACAAGCCCACAATAGGCAGCCGGCAAACGAATTGATCCGCCTGTGTCACTGCCCATGCCACAGGGCGCCATACCCGAGGCAACCGCTACCGCCGTTCCCGATGATGACCCTCCCGGAATACGGTGTGTTTCCTTATCCCATGGGTTCATCGGGGTTCCCATTTTCTGATTGGTTCCCCAGCCGCCAAAGGCACATTCAACCGTTTTGGTTTTGCCAAGAATAATCCCGCCAGCTGCTGCCAGCCGTTGAACCATTGTTGCGGTAGTGACGGCGATATTACCAAGCATCGCCGCCGACCCGCAGGTTGTCACCGTGTCTTTTACATTAAAAATGTCTTTCAAGGCATAAGGCACCCCGTAGAATGGTCCTGCAGTAAAGCCCGCAGCCAATGATTTGTCCGCCGCCGCCGCCATTTCTAGTGCCGTATCAGCCCATATGTTTTGATAAGCCCCAAGACGGGGATTTAGTCGTTCTATTTCAGCCAGATAGGCCTGGACTACTATGCTGGGCTTGGTGCTTTTGTTCTGATAGCTTCGATAAAGCCCGTGAATCGTGTTCACCGGATTAAGGGTTTTGGGGTTCGACATCACAAATATCTCATATTCACAATAATAAGGATCAGACCACGGGAAATAGGTTATTGGCGCATTGTTTTCGTAGCTTTCGCAGTTTCCGTAGTTTCAATATTCAAAAATGCCAGTCTTTTCCCGGAACCGCAGCAAGCAATGATTTTGTATAAGCGTCTTTTGGATTTTCGAATAATTCAGCCGTTGGCCCGGTCTCAACAATCTTGCCATATTGCATGACGGCAACGTAATCACAAACCTGTGCCGCGACACGCAAATCATGCGTGATGAACAGCATGGATAAATCCATCTGTTCCCGAATCTCATCCAGAAGTTCAAGAATTTGCGCCTGAATTGAAACATCCAACGCTGAAACTGGCTCATCGGCAACCAGAATATCTGGCCTTAGGGATAATGCTCTTGCAATACCAATACGCTGGCGCTGTCCACCAGAAAACTCATGCGGAAAGCGATCAAATGATCTGCGATCAAGGCCAACAATGTCCAGAAGTTCATAGGCGCGTTTGGAAGCTTCATCCTTATCTTCGCCCTGCAGAATAGGGCCTTGGGAAATGATATCACCAACCCTGATACGTGGGTTCAATGACGCAAACGGGTCCTGAAACACCATCTGTATGCGCTTTCTGAATGGGCGTAGTTCGTTGCGACTTAATTTGGTGATGTCAACATCGCCAAGTTTGATCTGGCCTGCATCGCTATCAATGAGCCGGATTACACAACGTGCCAGAGTGGATTTCCCTGAGCCACTCTCGCCGACCACGCCAAGGGTTTCGCCGCGGCGCAATTCGATTTGCACATTTTGAACGGCCTTAACATCGCGGCTCGGCTTGCCAAAGCCAAAAAAACTTCTACCACCACCGAATGATTTGCAAATGTCTTCGGTTTTCAGGACGACTTCGGCTGCTCTTGATCTTGCTTTGCGTGGCTTTAACCGTGGGATGGCAGCAATTAACGATTTGGTATAAGGGTGTTTTGGTTTTTGCAGAACTTGCTTGGTGGTTCCGGTTTCAACAATCTTGCCATGTTGCATGACAATAACCCGATCAGCTATATCAGCAACGACACCGAAATCATGAGTAATGAATAAAACGCCGGTATCAAGCCGTTTCTGCATATCGCTAATCAACTCGAGTATCTGCGCTTGTGTTGTAACATCAAGGGCCGTTGTTGGCTCATCAGCAATCAAAATTTTGGGGCCAAGTGCCAGTGCCATAGCGATCATTGAGCGCTGCCTTTGACCGCCCGAAAGCTCGTGCGGGTAGGCGTCAATGATCTTCGCAGGGTCGGGCAAATTAACATCAACCAGTAGGCTTAAAGCCTTTTCGACGCGGTCCTTGGCCGACATTGATACATGATACCGAAAAACTTCATCAATTTGAGCGCCAATCGTCATAACTGGATTCAACGCTGTCATGGGTTCTTGGAAAATCATTGAGATTTCACTGCCACGCAATTCACGAAGGCGCTCATAAGTGACTTTGGTTAAATCTTCGTCACCAAAGATAATCTCACCCTTGCCAACACGCACATGCGGTGCCGGCAGCAGACCCATAACGGCACGCGCTGTTAGTGATTTTCCCGACCCACTTTCACCAACAACACAAACGGTCTCACCCGCGTTCAGTTCAAGGTTAATATCCTGAACCGCATACTCCCGGTCAGCACCAGTTGGCAGCAGAATTGAAAGATCATTTATCGAGAGAAGTCTTTTTGTCATTGCCGTTCTTTCAGACGGGGGTTGAGTGCGTCATTCAACCCCTCACCAATCAGGTTAATCGCCAGCACTGTTATCAAAATAGCAACACCAGGAAAGGTGCAAACCCACCAGGCAGACCGCAACATGGTACGACCTGCACCAATCAGAAAGCCCCAGCTCATGACATTTGGATCACCAAGGCCAAGAAAGGCCAGCCCGCTCTCGATCAGAATGGCGGTTGCCACCATCAAAGACCCAACAACAATAATTGGGCTAAGGCAATTTGGCAGGATTTCCCATAGCATAATACGAAGGTCACTCATTCCCAGCGTGTGGCATGCTTGTACAAATTCACGATTCTTGACGGCCAAGAATTCGCCTCGAACGAGCCTTGCAACCCCCGGCCATGAAACAACCGCAATCGCAATAACAATACTGCTCATTGACGGTTTCAGAATCGCCACCAGCAAAATGGCAAAAATAAAGGATGGGATTGTCTGAAAAATTTCGGTTACACGCATCAGAATATCGTCAATAAGGCCGCCGAAATAACCGGCAAAGGCACCAAAGAAAATTCCAATAAACACCGAGACAAGCGTGGCAACAAATCCGATCAGCAATGATGTCTTGGCACCATGGACAATACCTGACGCGACGTCACGTCCAAGCGAGTCACTGCCAAGTAGAAAACCGTTGGTTAGTGGTTCTGACAGTGGCTTGCCAACCAAACGGAACGGGTCTTCTGGGTACAGAAAGCTTGCTGTTATTGCCATCACGATAATCAGAACGATAACAAATAACCCAAAAACAGCAGCATGGTTTCGCTTATATCGCGTCCAGAAATTTCCCATCTTAATTCACCTCAATTCTGGGATCGAGGAAGCAGTAAATGATGTCGACAATTAGATTCACCACCACGACAAGCATTGAGGATAGCAGGAAAATGCCAAGCAGCAGGTTTAGATCTCGCGCAAATAGCGACTCAAACGCGAGCATTCCTAACCCGGGCCAGGCAAACACAGACTCAACAATGACTGAACCACCAATTAATGCGCCAACCTGAACGCCAGCCATGGTCACAACAGGTAAAAGCGCATTACGCAAAACATGGACATAGGTGATGCGCCGTTCGGTCAGGCCCTTTGCCCGCGCAGTCACGACGTAATCTTGTCCATATTGCTCTAGCATCGAGGCCCGCATCATTCGCGTGTATAACGCCAGATAGAAAAGTGACAAAGTAATCGTCGGTAGAACAAGATGGCGAGCCACATCCACAACATAGTCCCAGCCCTCATAGAAGGCTGCAATATTGGTCATGCCACTTGTGGGGAACCATCCAAGATTTAGCGAAAAGACAACGATCATCATTAACCCCACCCAGAATAGTGGCGTCGCGTAGGTGATCAGAGCAAACACGGTAATAACGGCATCTTTCCATGTGTTCAGGCGCATTGCAGCCAGAAGACCCAGCAGAATGCCAAAGCCTACAGCCAGAATAATCGTGCTGGTCATCAGTAAACCGGTGGCAGTAAAGCGGTCAAAGATCAATTCATTGACGGGCATGTCATGTCTGAAAGAATACCCAAGATCAAGGCTTAGAACATTTTTCAGATACACCATCAGCTGCACAGGTAACGGCTGATCCAAACCAAATTTCTTACGCAACTGCGCCATATATTCGGGGGTTGCCGAGCCAGCCTCGCCAGCCAATACGTCAACCGCATCGCCTTCAGCCAAATTCAGAAGAAAGAAGTTGATGATAACGATGGCAAGGATGATTGGTATTCCTTGCAATAATCGTTTGCCAACATATTTAAAAATTTTGGTCGATTTTGTCATTTGGCATTCCTATCCGGCAACTCTGGATAAAAAGGTAGACGAATAAATAAATAATACTGGGCCAGACATTAAATTCTGGCCCAGCAAAAATTATGTCTTAGTCGTCAATATAGGCTTCTCTGAATGAGCCATAGGCACCCATTGCAGAGTCGTAAGCACCTTTCAGCTTGGTGTTGTAAACAACCAAGAATTCAAGCTCGAACAAATTCACGACAGGCATGTCATCCGCTAAAATCTGCTGGATTTCTTTATATGTGGCTGTCCGCTTCGCAGCATCTGGCTCACCGGCACCGGCATCAAGCAAAGCATCCAGCTTTGGGTTGCTGTAGCGTGATGAGTTAACAAAATGTGTGCCTTTGCGAATCTGATCCGTGCCATAATGGCGGTGAACACCCAGAACCGGATCTGGCAGCTGGTAGAAATAGTTCACATTCATCTGGAAGTCATAGCGGTGGTAGACACGCTTCAGCCATGTTGGAACATCCTCATACCGCAGATCCAACTGGATACCGATATCGCCGAGTGCCTGCTTCAGATACTCGCCAGCACGGCGCCAGTCCTCACCGTATGGAATAATGTCCAGAACAGCTTTCAAGCGAACGCCGTTGCCGTCACGCTTGTACCCGGCTTTATCAAGAATTGCATTTGCTGCAGCCTTATCGCCCTTTTCAGGGTAATTTGGCATTTCAGCATGTAGGTTTGTTGCCTTGAAGTTACTGCTCAATGCACTTGTGGCTGGCTTTCCATACCCAAAGAAAATTGTGTCGATCATAAACCGGCGGTCAATTGCAACTGAAATTGCGCGGCGAATTGCCGGGTCCACAAACGGGCCTTCCTTGGTGTTGAATTCAATCAACGCCATCGGATTGATCATTGAATAACCCTCAGTGGTTACGTCAATGTCATCACGTTCCTTCAGGCGGACGGCATCAATATTTGGGATGGCGTTATAGGCAGCATAGAGAACCTCGCCATTTTCCATTGCAGCTGTGCGGGTTGATGCATCAGGAATGAAGCGACCAACAATCCGGTCAAGATGCGGTAACCCCTTTTGCCAATAGTCCTTGTTCTTATCTAGGCGGATATACTGACCTTTTTTCCATTCGACAAATTTAAACGGACCGGTGCCGACAGGTTTGTTTGCTAATGGCGCAGCTTTGATGTCCTGGCCCTCTAGAAGATGCTTGGGTACCATTGGAGACTCATAAGCAGAGAATGAGCGCATCATGTATGGGGCAGGCTTTTTTAGGTTAAAAATAGCTGTATGCTCATCAGGCGTATCAATACTGGTTACTTCGCGGAATGAGTTTGGTCCTCGAGGATGCACTTTTTTCAGCACTTCCATGACCGAGAATTGCACATCAGCCGAGGTAAAAGGCTTGCCATCATGCCATTTTACGCCTTTGCGAAGGTTAAAAGTGACGGTTTTACCGTCAGCGCTGGCCTTGTAGCTTTCAGCGAGAATTGGCACCATTGAGCCGTCGTTATTATAGTCAAAAAGCCCTTCATAGACTTTCGGCATTACTAGGCCAATCGGCCCCGAGGTTGATACATAAGATGCTAAAGTTGGCGGTTCGGGCTGAACGAGGAATGATAGGGTGCCACCCGATTTGTCAGCATAGACTGCACCACTCCCAAGCAGGAGGGATCCTGCCATAAATATAGATGTTAGTATCTTTTTCATTTTAATGTCTCCCTGTCTGGACGCTTTTTACTTAGGGTAAAGCACCCTTCGGTCCTATACCTTTCCAAGGTGATTTAGAAAGGGGTAAGAGTCAATGATTTGCGACTGGACTAGAAAAATTCACCTCGGGTTTTAATTATCGCATACCGAACCCTCTCCCTACTTGTAGGGCTTAGCGACAATAGATTTTGCAAAGAAGGGTTGTTTTTGCATGATTGGCACGCAGTTTTTGCAGCACAAACCCGATTATCCCACCGCCAGCTTCTCTGATCTGTGCCAAGCATTTAACGCCACGATACTAAAATATAGCAACTTGTCGCGCCAGGAGGACAAGAGCGGAGCCAATCATGTTAATAAAGCTGAACCATTCAATATGCCGCCGCCCACCCATCACGGCGCGGGTCGCTGCCAGCCATCATTGTTCCACTTTCTAATAGTCGAATGCAGGCCACGCTACAGGGGCCAGCAAGTGGAGCCACGATTTTTATGTCATGGCCGCGCTGCTCAAGATCTCTCAACACGTCGCTGTCAATACCGCGCTCTAGAGTCAGGCATGAGTTTCCGTCATGCGGCCAATTGGCTGCTTGATTTGGCTGGGAACTTGTCCATCGAGCAACTTCCACGGCCTGTTGTGGATCAAAGCCATAATCCATCAAGGCGACCGCAACCTGAAAATTGATCTGAACCTGATTATCTGCGCCTGGTGTGCCAAACACCCCCCACAACTTGCCGTTTTGAGTGATGATAGGGGCGTTCATCGTGTGCCTGACACGCTTGCCGGGACGCAGCAAATTGGGGTGTTCATCGTCAAGGTGCCAATATGCCATCCTATTATTGAATAATATGCCGGTTTTTGAACCGGTGACACCTGAACCAAACGCACTGTTTATGCTTTGTATTGCAGAAACAGCATTCCCGTCTTTGTCAATGATGCAGAAATACGTGGTATTCGCGGATTTTTGTTGGCCGTGCACCAATGGAATTTTCGATGATATTGACATGTCGATCGTTGCTGCCTTGCTTGACGCATGGTCTTTGCAAAGAAGTTCTCCAACGTTTGTATCGGTAAACCGTGGATCGGTTCCATAGTGCTCACGATCAAGAAAGGCGCGCTTTTTTATCTCTACCATCAGATGAATGAGGTCTGCTGAGCCATAATCAAAGTTTGTGATGTCGAATTGTTCGAGGATTTTTAATTCTTGCAGAAATACAAAGCCTGTGGAATTCGGCGGCGTTTGGAAAATCTCAAACCCCCGATAGGTTGTGCTGATTGAGCGCTGGGTTTCGGGGTGGAAATTTGCAAAATCTGAGTCAGTGAGCATCAGTCCGCTAGATTGAGCATCCTCACTTAATATTCTTGCCAATGCGCCTCGGTAAAATCCATCTCCACCGTCATCACCTAATTGCCGCAAACTGCTTGCGAGTTGCGGCTGAATAATTTTTGCACCAACGGCCGGGACACTGCCATCATCGGTAAATATTTTTCTACTGACTGGGTTGGCATTAAGCTTTCCGAGGTTGCCTTCGGCAAATGTCTGGTAGGCGCGGGTGACGAAAAATCCGCTATCTGCAAGCTCAGCCGCAGCGTTACATAACAGTGACCAGCTTTGTGTTCCATGGTTCTGATGAAGCGCCGATAACCCGCCGACAAGACCGGGCGTTGAGGTGCTGAGTGGGCCCGATATTGGAATGCCAGTTTTGGCAAAACAGTCTTTGTTGGCGGCTTCTGGAGCGGGGCCAGTACCGTTGTAAACTATGGTTTGTCCGGTATTGGCCAGCCAGACATGATAAAAGCCATCGCCACCGAGGCCAGACATTGCTGGTTCAACAACCCCGAGTGCTAATGCAACTGCGACTGCAGCATCAAATGCGTTGCCACCTGAACGCAATATGTCAATGCCGATGGCTGTTGCTTGTGGATGGTTGGTCGCAACAGCGCCGTTTTGTCCCATTATTAGGGGGCGGTTTGTTCTAAGATAGTGGTACAAGGTTTTTTTGATATTCCTGTTGTTTGATGAATGATCGTTGGCGAATTTCCGATTATCTGATTATTCGATCCTAAGTAATAAAAGCGTTTGATCCGGACTATGCAACCTGTTTCTGATGAACGGCAAATGCGCCAAGGTCGCCGTCTTATTTGCCCGTTCGTTCTTGGCTTTAAAACATTTGTTAGCGTGCGTCGCTAATATGCCTAGAACGACTGAAAGCGGTGTTTTTCAGATTCGTAACAGCTAGAGTTTGAAGCCATGTTTTCGCACATGATTGCTAAAGGAAACGCGGTCCGTAGTCGAAGTTTGGCGCGCCTTGTCGCGTGACCAGCCATAGTCTTCTGAAAGCCCGTATTTATCTGCCTGTCGCTGATTTCTATATGGGTTTTTTTGCTGGCGTCGCCGGTCATATTTAGCGATCTCATCAGCCAAAGACGATGCGTCATATCTATTTTTGTGCACAATGACCCTCGCCGGCAAGCGGACGCTGATGGCGGGATCATCTTCAGCGTAGCCAAGGCATAATCCGGCAAGAGGAAAGACGCCATCGGGAAGGGCGCAGAAGTCTGCAAGGCTTTCAGTGATCTCGCGAACTGCACTTATCGGACAGCAGCCCAGTCCTTCCGCTTCAGCCGCAATGATAAAGTTCTGCAAGACAATCGCACTATCCGCTACCGCATTAACAAGCGCATCCAGTGGATCATGTGCAAAGCCGGTATTGTGAAGTTCACAGACATCCCGAATACGCCGACTGTCCCCACAAAACAATAGAAATACTGGCGCCGAGGAAATCCACGGCATTGTCGGAATGCTGCGTTGGATAAAGTCCCTTGCGACGGGTTCATCTAGGTGGATGATCGCCGTTTGCTGCAGGTCAGATTTGCTAGGCGCTGATAGGGCGCAAGCATATAAAAGCTGTAAGGTATCCTCGGCAACCGGGGTATTTTTGAAACGACGGTGAGAACGATGCGCAAGCTGCGTTGCATGTGTTCCACTTGACAAACGGTCTTTGCCAATGTCACTCGGCTCGGCAAATCGTTCACGAATGAGATCGGATATTTTTCTCGGTTCCTTTTCTGCCACCTTTACTATCCTTCATTTGGCTGGTGTCTATATTTACAATTTACTTAAAAGGTCTGCCAATAATGCTAAAAGAATTGGTGTAAGTCCAATTTTGGGAACTGTGCAGTCGCACGAATCCGGTTAGCGTACCATTAGGTATTGCTAACGAATACAAGATCATTAAATCTGCTGTAACAAGATGGGGGATAAACATATGCGGCTGACACTTGCAACCTGGGATCATGACAGATGTATGCCGCTGCACAAGGGGCGGGTTTCTATTCCCGGCGTGGAATTTGAAAGTCACATTCTGCCGACCGGCAAGCTCTTTCCGATCGCTGTCCAAGAGGCGCGTTTCGACATCACGGAGCTTTCTATCTCAAGCTATATTTTGCAAGTATCACGCGGCGAGAGTGCTTACACCGCAATACCGGCCTTTGTTAGCCGATCGTTCCGTCATAACGGATTTTATGCGCGTGCTGGAAGTAGTGTTGAAACACTTGCAGATTTGGCCGGGAAACGCATCGGTGTGCCAGAGTATCAAATGACTGCTGCGTTATGGATGCGTGGTCTGCTGTCTGATGAATATGGGGTTAGTCCGGCTGGCATCCATTGGCGCACAGGTGCGCTAGATACCGGTGTGCGACATGAGCGATTATCACTTGATCTGCCCGAAGGTATGGTCGTCGAGGCGATTAGGGATGGTGAAACCCTGCAGGACCTCTTGCTGCGTGGCGATATAGATGCGTTGTTTGCCCCCAACCCTCCGAGCGCGTTCCTCGATGGCAATCCTGAGATTGTGCGTATCGTCAAAGATTTTGGTTCAGCTGAACGGGCATATCATAAAAAAACAGGTTTTTTCCCAATCATGCACCTCATTGCTGTACGCAAGTCACTGGTTGATAAGAACCCTGATCTTCCGGTTGCGTTATTGGGCGCATTCACCGAGGCGCGCAACATTGCGATGCAAGACCTGCGTGAGGTCTGGCTGGGATCTGCCAATAGGCTATCCCTGCCTTGGCTGAACGAAGCGATGGAGAAAACTATGTCTGCAATGGGCCCAGATTATTGGCCCTATGGCTACGCGCAAAACCAAAAAGAACTCGAGACTGCTTGCAGATACTCAATGGAACAATATTTGGCTGCCCGCCTTGTTGCGCCTGAAGAGTTGTTCCCGGCCTGTGTGATGGACGCAGTTTAATCGCACCATTGCGGCTAGTGGATTGGCAGAACTTCATTGCAACTTGAAAAATTTTCGGAATGCAGAATACTAGTTTTATGAACAATGCTCTTCATTCGGCTATTCAGGGTCTTTGCGAACTTCCACAGCAGCTGCGCTGGAGCTATCTTCCACCTCTTATGGTTTATCTCGCCGCTGGGGTTTCTGGCCTGACTGCGATTGTGGGCACTTTTTTTATCAAGGATTATTTGAATCTGTCTGCTGCATTTCTGGCCAGCCTTGGCTTTTGGGCGGGCTTGCCGTGGGCGTTAAAAATGCCGCTTGGACATCTGGTCGATTTGATTTGGAACTATAAAGCCTATTTGGTCGGGCTTGGCGCGGCGGTAATTGCGGCTAGCCTTTTGATCATGTACGGGCTGATTGGTCATACCGGCTTTATGGACAGCATCATGCCGGTTGAAACATGGTTTATAACCAGTGTTATTTTGGGGCCGGTTGGCTATGTTATTCAGGATGTTGTGGCCGATGCAATGACGGTTGAGGCGGTTCCTGAACAGGACAAAAATGGTAATGGTATCGCCCCGGACCAGTTAAAAATCATGCATACCACGATGCAGACACTTGGCCGGTTTGCTATTATTGGTGGCACAGTTTTGGTTTCACTTGCCAATGTAATTATGTTTGCTGATGTCGATAGCCTTGATGCCGCTGCCCGGATTGATCTTTATGCTAATATCTATCTTTATGCGTTGATCATTCCGGTGATTTCGATTGCCGGGGTCGGTTTAGCACGCTTGCAACATGCCTATCGAAATGCCCGAGCACGACAACCATATTACACCACAGCAAGCCCGCATCAACGGCCCGAGATCAACTGGTCAATTCTGCTTGGCAGTCTGGTCTTTGTGGTGTTTTCAGTAAGTGTTGGTACATCGGGTATCAGCCATGCACAGGAAATTGTCTTTGCCGGATCAGTGGGTATTATCTTGTTTTTAATGAACCGGCTGGTGCGCTTTCTAACGCCTGAAAAACGGCTAATGATTGTTGGAACAGCGATCATTATTTTTACCTTCCGGGCAATGCCAAGCCCGGGGCCGGGACTGACATGGTTTGAAATTGACCAGCTTTTTTTCAATGAACAATTCCTGTCCATTCTTTCTCTTATTGCATCAATTCTGACCCTTGCTGGCATTATCCTGTTGCGCCCGTTTATGGCGAATAATTCGATTGCCCGCATTGTTGTTATCTTATCCATTGCCGGTGCCGCGCTTTTTCTGCCCAGTATTGGTATGTATTATGGCCTGCATGAATGGACCGCCACTTTTAGCGGTGGCATTGTTGATGCGAAATTTATTGCGATTATCAATACCGCTGTTGAATCCCCGCTCGGGCAGGTCTCGATGATACCCCTTCTAGCCTGGATTGCGCGGAATGCTCCGGTCCATATGAAGGCAACATTTTTTGCTGTTTTTGCGTCATTTACCAATCTGGCGCTTTCGGCGAGTGCGCTTGCCACCAAATATCTGAACGAGGCCTTTGTTATCACACGAGAGGTTAAAGACAAGCTAAGTGATGCGATTGTCACTACGGCCGACTATTCCGAATTAGGCATGCTGCTCATCACGGTTTTGCTTATCACCCTTGTGGTGCCGATTGGCATGGTTATTGTTGTTCAGAATAGCCGTTTTAAAACAATTGATTAGGGATATGGTGCGCCGAGAATACCACCAAAGTTCTATGATCTATCATCCCGCACCAGCGTTTTAGATGTTGGCCTGTGCGATATTAGAACGGTCAAATTGCCCCTCAATTTTTGCGAAGTTAAGCGACAAATAATGGCGGTTGCGTCCCCCCGCAACCATTGTTATTTGCGCCCCCTTGCTTTCGGCCAGGGGGTATTTGTTTTTGCCAACTTTACTGGAAAATTTGATGATTAGTTTGCAGCTGTAGAGACAGGTGTGGTTGACACCTCCTTTGTGTTTTGGCATTTTCAGAATTCAGAATTCAGAATTCAGAATTTAGAAAGTGCAAATGTGAAGCCATTAACTCGACCTGCCTCTCTATCTGCGCAGGTCTATAACGCTATCGCGGATGAAATTGTGTCTGGTAGTCTTGAAGCCGGCATGCACCTTCGTCAGGAAGAAGTTGCAGCACGACTGGGAGTCTCTCGACAGCCAGTTCAGCAAGCAATGGTAATGCTATCCTTAGACGGGCTGGTTACCAAAAGTGATAAACGCGGCCTCTATGTTGCTCCATTTGACCCTGAATTGATGCAGAAGCATTATGATATCCGAAGTGCCCTAGACGGCCTGGCCGCCCGACAAGCTGCCCAAAAACTGAGCTTTGATACTGTTTTAGTGAGCCGAATAGAAAAGCTTGGTGAGGATATTTTAGCAAAAGGCCGAGCAGCCATTTCCCAAAGTAATATCGTCGCACAGATTACTTTTGATGAGGCTTTCCACCATTTGATTTATGATGCTGCAGATAACCCACTTTTAGCAACAAGCGCACGTATCCATTGGCAATATCTTCGCCGAGCGATGGGAGAGGTGCTGAGGCACGTTGAGTCGCCTCAAAACATATGGCAACAACATGAAGCCATATTATCTGCAGTTGTTGCAGGAAATTCAGCAACCGCGGAGAGGCTCGCCCTTGATCATGCAAGTAGCGCTTCGAAGCGGTTGTTTGAAACTTACGAAGGCACAGTTTTGCCTAATGAAAAAGTAGCGGGCAAAAGATGAGCAGACTGCTGCACATCGATCAAATGCTCGCCGCTCAGGCCCGCGTCAGGCCTCATGCGGTAGGCGTGCGGGACCTTACCAAAGAATTAACCTTCCAAAGTTGGTATGATCGGTCTACTCGGCTAGCAGCGGGTCTTTTAAAAGCTGGACTATACAAGGGCGACAGGGTTGCAATACTGGCTTATAACCGCCTCGAGTGGGCTGAAATCTATGTGGCTGTGGCGCAGACTGGCTTGATAGCTGTACCAGTGAATTTCCGGTTAAGCGCGCCTGAAATTAGCTATATCTTATCGGATTGTGGAATTGCAGCGATAATTGCTGAAACCGATTTCATAGATTTACTTGAGACAGTAAAGCCTGATATCCAACCTCATTTAAAACTAGCTTTATATATGGGGGTGTCGGGGCCAGAGTGTTGGCAAAGCTATGAAGCTCTAATAGAGGCCACATCTTTTGCGCCGTCATTGAACGAGATGGAAGGATCTGACAAATGGTGTTTGATGTACACCTCTGGCACCACGGGCAACCCAAAGGGCGCAATCCGTGATCACCAGTCGGCGTCCCTTATTGCTATGATGACTTGTGTAGAGCTTGGATTCTCTCAGCGTGACAAAGGGCTTTTGGTTATGCCTATGTGCCATGCAAATTCACTTTACTTTTTTATTAGTCTTCTTAGCGTTGGCGCCACAACTACAATATTCTCTGCCAGAAGTTTCAATGCTGGGGAATGTTTGGATGCGATGGAAAAATATAAAACGAGTTTTACCTCGCTTACGCCCACCCATTACATCATGTTACTTGATGTTCCGTCTGAAACTAGAAATAGAAAAAATTTATTAACTGTCAGCAAATTGATGATTTCATCTGCTACCGCAAGGGTCGAAACGAAAAGAGCAATCATGGATATTTTTCCAAATGCCGGTCTTTTTGAACTTTATGGATCAACCGAGGCTGCTTGGGTGACCATGCTTCATCCTGATGAGCAACTCAATCAATTAGGTACGGTTGGCCGGGAGGTTATTGGTGCGGGCCCTATAAAGCTTCTTGATGAACAGGGAAATGAAGTGCCAGACGGCGAGCCTGGGGAGTTATATTCCGTCTCTCCCTATAATTTCAGTGGCTATTGGAATTTGCCCGAAAAAACAGCTGAAGCGTTTCATGGGCATTATTTGACGGTTGGTGACATTGCAGTTCGAAATTCTGACGGGTTCATCAAACTGATAGACCGTAAGAAGAATATGATCATCACTGGCGGTGAGAATGTTTACCCAACCGAAGTCGAAGCTGTAGTTGGTGCTCATCCAGCGGTGAAGGACGTGGCGGTCGTTGGTTGTCCAGATTCCAAGTGGGGCGATGTTGTTACCGCGGCGGTGGTTTTGAAAACTGGCGCTAGTTTAAGTGAAGCTGAATTGATTGAGTGGACCAAAAATAAAATTGCTGGTTTCAAAAGGCCACGCCGAATTGTTTTTATAACTTCCGATGAAATGCCTCGAAATACTACCGGGAAAATTATGCACCGTATTCTTCGTGATATGCTCGCTGAAGGCGTCCAAAACTAATGGAGAGCTAAATGTCTCAGGATCTGAATCAAGACGCAAATAGTGTCGCTGCATGGATTGCGTCCTTGTTGAAGCAAAGAGGAATAGACCGGATATTTGGTCTTCAGGGAGGTCATATCCAGCCAATTTGGGACTGTCTTGGCAAGCAAGGCACTCGCATCATTGATGTGCGTGACGAGGGTGCAGCCGTACATATGGCTCATGCACATTCAGAATTAACTGGTCAACTGGGGGTTGCGATGGTCACTGCAGGTCCTGGCGTAACTAATTGTGTCACGGCAATGGCTAATGCTGCTTTGGCTCGCATGCCGGTTCTGCTCATCGGAGGCTGTACTTCAAGGCCTCAAGCGAACATGGGTCCGCTTCAAGATATACCCCACACGGAGATATTAGCTCCGATATGCCGTTATGCAAGAACTGCGCGCGTCGCTGAACAAGTTATTCGAGAGTTTGATGAAGCTATTGCGCGTGCATTTGGTGATCTTGGTGAACCTGGTCCGGTCTATATAGAAATTCCCACTGACATTCTCCGAACTTCAGTTAAGAAAAGTTTAATCCCAAATGATTGGATGATCCCAAAGCCGATGCGTAAGTTATGTCCTGATCCTGAGCTGATTGAACAAGCCGCTCATCTGGTTCGTCAATCCAAGCGCCCATTAGTAATTACGGGTCGCGGTGGTAAAAATGCTAGGCATGAGTTGACCCGCTTCCTTGACACTATCGATGCTGTGTATCTGGACACACAAGAGAGCCGCGGCTTAATTGACCGCAACAACAAAGCGTTTGTTGGTGCAATGAGGGCGGCGGCAATGAATGGTGCCGATCTTGTCATTACGGTTGGCAGAAAGCTTGACTATCAAATGGGCTTTGGATCACCAGCAGTCTTTCCTGAAGCTAAATTTCTTCGTCTCGCTGACACGACTGGTGAATTAATCGACAATCGTCGTGGTGATGTTGAGGTACTTGCTGATGTGAAAACAAGCCTTGACGCGCTGAGTGACGCCCTAAAAATGAATGCAGGTAATCGTGACAGTCGTTGGTTAGATGACCTTCGTGAAAAGCATTTGAAGCGAATTCAGAAGGGTGCTTCCCGGGTGAATGATAATGTTGGCCCTGATGGCAAAATCCATCCTATGGCAATTTTTTATGCGATAGCTCAAGCCGCCACCGACGACTACATCGCGGTTGCAGATGGCGGGGACTTGTTAAGTTTCGCACGTATTGGGCTGGAAGCTGATACTTATATGGATGCTGGTGCATTTGGTTGTCTAGGAGTGGGGGTTCCTTTCGCCATAGCCGCTTCTTTGGCCTATCCCGAGAGAATGGTCATTTCTGTTAATGGTGATGGTGCCTATGGCATAAATGCCATGGAAATCGACACAGCCGTTCGTCATGGAGCTAAGGTTGTCTTTATTATCTCAAACAACGCAGCTTGGAATATTGAACGGTTTGATCAGGAAGCTAATTATGGTGGACGCGTTATTGGTACAACCCTGCGCCACTCAGATTATGCGGCGATGGCCATTGCGTTAGGAGCGCATGGTGAGCGAGTGGAAGATATAAGTAATTTGAACTCAGCTATCTCGCGCGCCATTAAAAACGCGCCCGCAGTAGTTGATGTTGTTACGTCTCAGCAGGTTGTGTCTTCTGATGCAAAAAAAGGTCTTGGTTTTGTTCCAGACTATCAAGCATTGACTGCTTGGGATGACGCAGAGCAGGTTCGAAGGCGATAATACAAATCAACGTAGCTAAGTCTAAATCCTCACCATCAGTTTTGAAGTCAACCAACTTATTTTGGCTATCGCCGTATCAAACGATTGCATAATCAAGGTGCAGGTAACGGCGGTTGCGTGCCCCCGCAACCGATTGCCTTCTATGGTTACAGTCAACAAGCCGTTGCGGTGCGTAAACTATTCCATATTGATGTGGAATGATTTAATACTAATTTAGATATTTAGCTCGGCAGTTCTGCTGGCATGAAACTCAACAGACCCACTATAGTAATCCGCAACAGTCTGGTGACTGGAAATAAATGGTCACTGCTTCAATGACAACAAAGGTCCAATCACAATGACATGGCTATATCTGGCGCTTGGCTCGATGTTTGTTCAGCAGACCTTTGTTACGCTTGGCAAGGTTTTACCATCGGTGCTTGCGCCGGCGATTATTCTTGAGCTTCAAGTAGAGGCGTCATGGGTTGGTGTGTATGTTAGCATGATCGCCGCGGTTTCACTTTTTGTACAGGCAGGTTGTGGGAGTATTATTGTGCGCTTTGGAGCGCTCCGTGTCAGTCAGGTGTCACTTTTGCTGACCGGAATTGGATTGATTCTAGCGGCTCCAGGGTCCATCGCATTGATGATTGTATCGGCAATAGCTATTGGTGCATCAGCGTCTTCAACCCCGGCAAGCTCTCACCTGTTAAGCCGATATGCGCCTGGTAAATATGCCCCACTGGTTTTCTCTGCAAAACAAACAGCAGTTCCGTTTGCTCTGTTAATAGCCGGATTGCTTGGTCCAATGTTAACTGAAACTTATGGTTGGCGGTTCGCACTTATTGTAATCGGAGTCGGTTGTTTGCTTTTTTCTGTATTTCTGGAATTAGCGCGCAGTGAGTTTGATAGTGATAAAGACCTGACGCGGAAATTTCACTTGTCCGATTTTCCTGAAACGATAGGCTTCGTTATTAAAAAATCTGAACTTAGAGGTCTCGCATTCGGTGCCTTTGCCTTCGTTGGACTACAAACCACTTTTATTGCTTATTTTGTGGTTTACCTGACCAGTTGGCTTCACGTTGGTTGAAGCAGGAACCGTTTTTTCAATTGCAACTGTGGTAGCCATACCTGGACGTATTTTCTGGGGTTGGTTGAGCAGTCAGTATGTTTCCCCGAGAATTATGCTTGGCCTTTTGGCGGTTCTGATGTTTTTTTCGGTTTCAGCGGTTAGCTTATTTAGTCCGGTTTGGATGCATTGGCATGTAACGCTTGTGGCTATTGCAGTGAGCGCGTCGGTTTTTTCATGGCATGGGGTGACGCTTGCTGAGGCGGCAAGGCTGGCCCCTGTATCAATGCGGGGCGCTGTCACTGGTGGCGTGTTATCATTTGGTCAATGTGGCGGGCTGGTTTTGCCGCTTCTCTATTCATTGGTGTTGAGCTTGACGGGAAGTTATAAGCTGGGCTTTTTGGTATGCGCGTCGCCGGCGCTTTTAATCGGGTTGTTGTTGTTATCTTCGGCGCGCAATAACTTGCGACCAACCCATGATTAGGCAATTGTAGTGCTTGCTCGGGCATTATCGCTTTGCCATTTAATTTTTGTAGTAGATTTATATGGCGCCAAATTAGCGAAGATGGCCTTATTGAAAAGCAATCCATAGAAAGTTACCGCCGCCACCAAGCGCCATCAGATCCACCAGTATCTCGTGGTTGCGGTTTGTGATGCGCTCTAGAATTAGCCGGCCAAGCATTGCGCCCGGGATGGTGGCAATGCCCGCAATAATGCCAAGGGTCAGGATGTCCTGTCCGATTAGACCTATGCTGCCAAATGTCAGGGCACGTGCGATATGCGTCATCGCAGCAATCACCGCTAGGGTCGCAACAAAGCTTGCCTTTGATAGCCCATAACCCAGCATGAACGGCACCAGCAACAAGCCGGGGCCGGTTGATGAGCCGGCCAGGAATCCAAAAATGCCACCAACAAAACTCAGTAAAGATGGAGAGGTTTTGATTTTGTATGATTTCGCAATTCGCCGGATCGGGATTGAAATTAACACAACGCTGCCGAGCATTAGCGCAATCATTTTTGCCTCTAGCTGCGCATAGAAGATGCCCCCTAGCACGACCATTGGGATCGCCGGAATGGCAACACGCAAAAATGCCTCGCGGTGAAAATCAGCGCGGTTGATCCATGCGCGCGATATACTGCCAAACAGCAGCATGATTGCCAGCACTGGCAATACCGACGTGATGCCAATGATTGGTGTTAGGAAAACTGCGGGCAGCAAGCCACCTGCAACACCTGTTATACCGGTTATCGCGGCTGTTACAAAAGCAACGGCACAAACAAGAAGAAGATCTATTAATTCCAAATTTGGGTACGCCCATGTGTCAAAAGCCGGTTAGCTGGGAAAAGGGACCGGAAGATAACCCGCCTTCAGGCTGTATGATGGTAAATCATGGTCAGACAAATGCCGCCTCTTAGCGGTTCCATATGGCGGCATTTGCCGGTTAGATGATTGGCGTTACGCAGCAGCAGGCGCCCGCTCATCTCGGATTTGCGTGCGGTGCATAAGCCGGTCTTGGTTCGGGTCGAGGTCGCCGCGCATATGCAGCGTGTAACGGTTATCCCATATGACAAGATCGTTTGGTTGCCATTGCTGCGCCCAGTGGTGTGAGCCGGTTTCGATATGGTGCCAAATCTCGTCCAATAGCTGATCACTGTCCTGGTCATTCAACCCGACAATCCAGGCATTTGGCCGCCGTCCAACATAGAGCGACTCTTTCCCAGTTGAGTGATGCTTGATAACCAATGGATGCACCGCACCTGGCCTGTTCTCGTTACTATAGGTTTCGTCAAAACCGGCGCGTAGCTGGCCGGCTGAATTGCGTGTTGCATCATGCTTGCATGACAATCCCTTAATCCGTTCTCGCAGCGCGTCTGGCAAGGTTTCATAGGCGCGGTTCAGATTGTAAAAATGAGTATCACCGCCGGTTGCAGGTGTGGTCAGGCCATAGAGAATACTCGCTTTTGGCGGCAGGTCCTTATAGGTCATATCCTGATGCCAAACCAGTTCAGAATTGCCTAGCCCACCAATTGCAACACCCTCCTTGACTATATTTGAGATTACGGCAATTTCTTCCCGTGTTGGATGGTATGCACCATTAACTGGACGCGTTGGTGCTTTATCAAGAGCGCCAAAATATTGGGAAAAGCGGACAAATTGGTCTTCAGTTAAATTTTGATTGCGAAATCGGAGAACTAGATGCTGATCCCATGCAGCAGTCACTTTTTTAAAAACGTCGCCATCAATTTCTTGCGTCAAATCCAACCCAACTATGTCGGCGCCAAGCGCGGCGCCTGTTGGTATAACCTCAAATTGATTATTTGCGCTCATTTCAACCCCCTGTTTCTGTCAAAAGCCTGCTCAAAGCTTAGGCTATACAAATGATGAAAAAAAATGAAAAATAGCAAATTATTTATGCGTTTTTTACATAGGTAAGTGATGAAAAATCTGCCATTTCGCTGGATCGAGACATTTCGGGCGGTTTCTAGGGCGGGCAGTATGACGGATGCTGCGCGCATATTGAACGCCGATCAGTCGGCGATGAGCCGGCATATCGCCGCGCTGGAGAGCCAGCTCGGCATCACCCTATTTGACCGAAGCAAACGGCGGTTACGGCTTACGGCCGAGGGTAAATTGCTATTGGCCGAGGCGGATTCGGCTGCTGAGGCATTGAACAGGCTTGTCCGCAAGGCTAATGAACTTCGCCAGGTTTCAGAGGGGCATCTGCAATTGCTTACCTCTGCGACTCTTGCCCGCGGGCTTATGCCCAAGGCGTTAAGTATTTTCAAGGCCACGGCTAGCGGTGTCTCGGTTAATGTTGATGTGGTCAGCAGGGTTGAGCTAGAGCGGCGCATTGAGGGCCAGCAGTTTGACCTATGTGCGGTGGCTTTGCCATTCACATATCCAAGCGCACACCTTGTCCATATCGGCAGTTTTCCGGGTGTTTGCGTCCTGCATAAACGTCACAAGCTCGCCAAGATGCAACGGATATATATTGCTGATCTTGCTGGTGAAACAATGGTTGGGCTGCCGCAGGGAACGATTGGCAGGATGCGGATCGACCAATTATTTGCTGAGGCACGCATCGAGTATAAACCGCAGTTTGAAACAACTGCGGTGGCGGTGAATGAATTTGTCGAGCATGGCATTGGCATTGCGATTACCGACCCGTTTACGGCAAGATCAAACAGCAGCGGAAATGTCGTGATCCGTCCGCTAAAACCGACGATCCATTATGATTTTGCCTTTCTGTTTCCGGC
Organism: Alphaproteobacteria bacterium; assembly: GCA_038147495.1. GTDB lineage: Bacteria > Pseudomonadota > Alphaproteobacteria > Puniceispirillales > Puniceispirillaceae > MED-G116. Next base: position 386,874 of record JAYQTT010000016.1, read on the forward strand.
TAACCGCCCCCGGACGACGCTAGCGTCATTATTTGTCGAGGCAACTGCAGACGGGTTGCGGGTCTGACGCATATCGTCACTAAGTAGAATTACTCCCCCACCAACAGATTTCTGCCGGCTATTGCGCGCTAAATAAAAAGACCGGCAACTGCCGGTCCTTTCACCATATCGGTTAAGGCCGCCAGAGCCTTCTTTTATTAGCCAGCGTTAATCGCCAACCTTGATCCCTGCTTCCTTGTAATACCGTAGGGCGCCCGGGTGATATGGCATCGCATTTGTTGGTGCCATTGCGGCGGATTTGGCATTTTTGAAAGCACCAAAACTGGCGCCAAGCTTGTCATTATGTTCAACAATGGCTTTGGTTATTTTATAGACCAATTCATCGGAGACATCTGTATTCGTCATCATCATCCATGGAATTTCCATGATATTGACGTCTTTTTGCAGGCCCGGAATATTCGGGTTGGCTTTCATCGAAATGATTTTTGCCGCTGGCATGAATTGCTTTAACTTTGCTTGACCCTCGGGCGAATTATCGAGCGAGACATATTTAAGGCCGCCACGATCACGAAGCTGGGCATTGGATTTTTTGCCCGCACCTGAATTCAGGCTGACAAGTGAAACATCCACCAGACCATCACCAAGGGCAAAAATACCTTTCACGAAATTGGATACTGGCACCTTTACAAAATCATCATAGACCATGCCGCCGTTTGCCAGCCCGCCTTCAATGTAATAGGGAATGATCGTCGATCCCTTATATTCAGATGCGATGCGTAGCCCGGATGCCTTTGCTTTCAGGTCGGCAATGGTTTCAATTCCAGTATCAGCAACCACCATCAGGCCAGTTTTCAGTGGGAACATTGTGCCAACAAGGCGAAGTTTTGAATTTTGTTTGCCAGCATAAGTGCCAGTGCCGGTGCTGGCAAAGCCAACCTCGACAGCATTGGCAAAACCAAAATCAAGCTCGCCATTATTGATCAGCGGCAGATAACCAGTTAGTGGCTGTGTTCTGGCGGTGATGCCAAGTTCTTGGTTCACAATTTTTGCAATTGATTGGCCGGTGTTAAAGCCGAGTGATCCTTGTGATCCTGATCCGATCGTAATCACCTCGGACATCGCAGGCGCAGTAAAAAGGGCCAGGCCAAATGTGGCACCAAGCATTGTTTTAAAAGTTTTGAGCATTGTATCCTCCCATTAATTGCTCGTTCTTCCTGTTTTAGGCTGGAAACTTTTTGGCCGTAGCGCGGCAAATAAGGCAAGCCCTGCGACAATGGCACATGCCGCCATATTCACCAGCGTGCCAATAATCGGAAATGGCAGGCATAACAGCCCCAAAATGATCGCAAGCAAGCGTAAAAGAATTGGCAATCGCCGCGTAAAATAACCGACGATGCCAACCGAAACCATGAAAATGCCGGCCAATGAAAAGCCCAAAGCCATGGCAATTTCGAGGCTGTCACCATCCAGTAGAAGGCTTGGCGTCACAACAAAAACAAATGGCACGACATAGGCCGCCCAGCCGATCCGCATGGCCGCAATGCCGGTAGAAAACGGGTTGGCCTTGGTAATGGCAGCAGCGGCGAATGCCGCAAGTGCAACCGGCGGCGTAATCATCGACATCATGCCAAAATAAAGAATGAAGAGATGGGCAGCTAATGGGTTCACACCAGCCTCGACAATCGATGGCGCAACCAGTGCTGCCAAAAGCACATAAACGCCCGAAGTCGGCATACCCATGCCAAGTAGAACACAGATAAATGCAGCTGCAAAAAGAATCACAAACAGGTTCTGCCCAATCACCTCCAGCAATAACAAGGTCAAAGCAAAGCCGAGGCCTGTCGCGTTCAACACGCCGATAACAAAGCCTGCGGCGGCAACGATAAGAATGAGATCAACCATCGATGTGCCAGTGCTGATCAATGTCTGACGAATCTCGGAAATGGCCAGTTTTTTGCCCTTATAACCGCGCAGCATCCCAGTTGCGATGACCGCAGCCGAGGCCAGTATTGCGGCCATCTCCGGATCATATCGCAGCCAGAATAATGCCAGCACCAGCACCAGCATAGGCAGGATAAAATGCCAACCCTCACGTAAAACCGCGCCAATATTTGGCGTGTCATCTTCCACCGGTTTGATATTGTCACGCGCGGCGATTAGATCGACCTGAACAAAGACACTGAAATAATAAATGACCGCGGGCAGCAATGCACCGGCGGCAACTGTCAGATATGAAATTTCAAGGAATTCGGCCATTAAAAATGCTGCCGCTCCCATGATTGGCGGTGTCAGCTGGCCACCGGTTGAGGCAATTGCCTCGATTGCGCCAGCATCGTTTTTTGAGTAGCCGCCACGCCGCATCAGCGGAATTGTGACAACGCCGGTGGTCACAACATTCGAGACCGCACTGCCGGAGATGGAGCCGAATAGGGCTGAAGCGATGATTGAGATTTTTGCGCTGCCACCGCGTGTCCGGCCAGTTGCAGCCATTGCAAGGTCGGTAAAGAATTCGCCGCCACCGGCACTGAATAGCAACTGTCCGAAGAATACAAACAGCACGACAATGACAGTGCCAACCGCCAAAGGAGTGGCAAAAACGGCACCGGGATCAAAGCCCAGATATTGCACCAGCTTGACCGGCGACATTTCTTGGCCAACCAGCGTGCCGGGCACTCGATCTGCCAAAAGAGCGTAAATCAGAAAAACCAGAATGATCGCAAAAAGCGCCATGCCGGCGCGCCGGCGCACGCCTTCAACAACGCCCAAAACAACGATGCCGCCCAGCAATGTCAGGATCGGCGGGCGATAGGCCTGTTCGGCCAGCAAATTGTCGTAATTGTACGCCATATAGGTCAGGCCGGCAAAACAGACAACGGCGGCTAGAACGCCAATCAGGTCGCGAACCAAGCTGTTTGACGGGGTCAAAAATAGGATCGTTAGCGCCAGTCCAAGCTGAAAGCCCATATATTGTTCGGTCAGAAACGCAATGCCCAACCGGGTTGGCGCATCAAGATTCCATAAGATGCACAATATCGTCATCAAACTGGCGGCAGCCGCAATCAGCCCATATTGCAATGATGATAGAAACGATGGGTTGTTTTGATGATCTTCTACTGGGGGAGTCATTAGGGTTCTCTTATGGATTAAGTTTAGATTTTCGTAAAACTGCGCAAATGTAAATTTAAAACGTAAGAAAAGTATGATTTTGCTGCAAAACCTCGATCTATCGCCAGCCCCCAGCCTATCCCCAAGCCGGTTTACTCCCATGCCCGGATGATAGTCATTTGAAAACCGAAATATGTCGGTTAGGTTGTTCAAACGATATTGTGCTTGGATGAGACGTAAGAGCACCGTTTAGACTTATGACTGTAATTTGCAATCCGGCGACAGGCCCACGCGCCATAGAAATGGAGACCATACTATGTCCTATCCAGAGTTGAAAATGCTAATTGCTGGTGAGTGGGTGTTGGGCAGTGACGGCACAAGTGAGCCGGTTATCTGTCCGGCTGATGGTACCGAGATCGGCCAGGTGCCTCATGCCAGTCCGGTAGACCTTGATCGGGCGCTGGAAAGCAGCCTTGACGGGTTCAACCTGTGGCGCAAGATGACCCCGCATAGTCGGCAGGCCATTCTCGAAAAGGCGGCACGTCTGCTTGAGGACAGGTTTGAGGTTAATTCTGCCAATCTAACGCGCGAAATGGGCAAGCCGCTTGCCGAGGCGAAAATTGAAATGCAGGTCGCAATTGATCTGCTTCGTTGGTACGCAGAAGAGGCCAAGCGTGTCTATGGGCGGATCATTCCGTCACGATTTCCGGGCATGCAGCATGAGGCGCGCAAATTGCCAGTTGGGCCAGCGCTTGCCTTTGTGGCATGGAATTTTCCGGCAACAAATGTGATGCGCAAGGTTGCTGGTGCGCTGGCTGCCGGATGTTCGATCACGATTAAACCAAGCGAGGAAACGCCGGCTACTGCCATTGCAATTGGTGCGGCACTAGTGGATGCGGGCTTGCCTGCGGGTGTGCTGAATATTGTTTTTGGCGTGCCAGCACAAGTATCAGAACATCTGCTTGGCTCGACGATTCCCCGTAAACTCAGCTTTACCGGCAGCGTGCCTGTGGGCATTCATCTGCAACAGCTTGCTGCCAAAAATATGATCCGCTGCACGATGGAGCTTGGCGGCCATTCGCCGGTGATGGTGTTCAAAGACGCTGATATTGATGCCGCGGCGCAGCTTTGCGCGATGGGCAAATTCCGCAATGCGGGTCAGGTTTGTATTTCACCAACCCGCTTTTTCATCGAAGAGCCAGTTCGTGATCAGTTTCTGGCAGCGTTTAGAAAACATGTCGAGGCGGTCACTACCGGCAATGGCCTTGATGCGGGTGTTACAATGGGCCCGCTTGTTGCCGAACGCCGGATTGACATCATGGATGGTTTTGTTGCGGATGCTCTTCAAAAGGGCGCCGAGCTGTTGGTTGGGGGTGGCCGGATTCAAAGCCCGGGGTCATTTTATCAGCCAACCCTGTTAAGCGATGTTCCCGATACCGCGCGCATCATGACCGAAGAGCCGTTTGGCCCAATTGCGCCGACCGCAGTTTTTGCAAATATCGACGAGGTGATCGCGCGGGCAAACAGCCTGCCATTCGGTCTTGCGGCCTATGCTTTTACCAATAGCGCCAAAACCGTTGGCATTTTAAAAACCGAGATTGAAACTGGTATGCTTGCAGTAAACTCGCTTCATGTTCATTCGGTGGAAACGCCGTTTGGCGGGCTGAAATTCAGCGGCTATGGCCATGAAGGCGGCAGTGAGGGGCTCGACGCATTTCTGGCAACCCGTTATTCGAGCGAGATTTATACTTAAACATTGCAAGCTTGACGCCATGTTTACTTTGCTTTTACCAAATAGGAGTTAGGGTTTTAGCCAGCCGGATTTGCGTGTTGATCAAGGAGGTGCGTAATGCCCGAAATCGGCAACGTAGAAACAGGCACGACAAAGCCGCTTCCCAGCCATGCCAAAGTGGTGGTTATTGGCGGCGGGGTCGTTGGCTGCTCGATCCTGTTCCATCTTGCGAAATTTGGCTGGAAGGATGTCGTGCTTCTCGAGCGCGACGAGCTTACCTCTGGATCAAGCTGGCACGCCGCGGGGCAGATTCATACGATCAGTTCGGATCCGAATATCAGCCGGTTACAAAGCTATACGATCAATCTTTATAAAGAAATCGAGGCGACATCTGGCCATTCAGTTGGGCTGCATATCACGGGCGGATTTTATGCTGCATCGACCAAGGAATGGTATGACTACCTAAAGCGCGAGCGCTCAAAGGCGCGCTATATGGGGCTTCATCAGGAATTTATCAGCCCGCAGGAACTCGGCGAACGGCACCCGCTAATTGACCCTAAACATTATTATGCTGCCTTATGGGATGATCAGGACGGGGATCTTGATCCATCGGGTGCGACCTACGCATTCGCCAAAGCGGCGCGCGTTCATGGCGCCGAATATTTCACCCATACGCCGGTTACTGCCCTTGCCCAGCGCCCCGACGGCAGCTGGGATGTAACCACAGCCAAGGGCAAGATCAATGCTGAACAAATTGTCAATTGCGGCGGGTTATGGGCGCGTGAGGTTGGCCATATGGCCGGATTGCATTTGCCGGTTCAGCCGATGGAACATCATTATCTGATTACCGAGGATATTGATGAAATTGTGAAACGGATGGCACCGGGCGGTGCTGGACGCCTGCCTGCTGGCATTGATTATGAGGCGAATATCTATTTCCGGCAGGAACGTCAGGGAATGCTTCTTGGGACTTATGAGCCGCAATCGACACCGTGGAAAATTGATGGCACGCCGTGGATTTTGGGCATGAATTATTAAATCCTGATCTTGACCGCATTGCCGACCGGCTGGAAATGTCGTTCGAGCGTATCCCGGCCATTGGCGCGGCCGGTATCAAAAATATTATCAATGGCCCCTTTACGTTTGGCCCGGATGGTAACCCGATGATCGGGCCAGTTCCCGGCATGAAGAATTACTGGGTTGCGGTTGGTGTGATGGCGGGCTTTTGCCAGGGTGGCGGCGTCGGGCTGACAATGGCTGAATGGATGATTGATGGTGAACCGTCAATTGATGTCTGGGCGATGGATGTTGCCCGATTTGGCGAATTTGCCACGCCTGACTGGGGTACAGAAAAATCTGCCGAAAATTATGAACGGCGTTTTGTTATGACCTTCCCGAACGAAACCCTGCCCAAAGGCCGGTTGCAAAAACCACTGCGCTTTATGACCGGCTTGTGGCAAAGGGGGCGCGCATGGGGCAGGGATTTGGGCTTGAGCATGCGCTATGGTTCGCCGATGGGCCAGATGATGCCTATGAGACGCCCAGCTTTGAGCGCAACCGGTCGCATGATTATGTTGGCCGCGAGATCAAAGCGGTGCAGCAAGCCGTAGGTGGGATCGAAATTGCCAATTTCTCGAAACATGAATTCAAAGGTGCCGGTGCGCGGGCCTATCTCGACCATATGCTGGCAGGATGTGTGCCGGCGCCGGGCCGGCTGGCTTTGACCCCGATGCTGACGCCAAAGGGCAAGCTATATGGTGATCTGACGGTGGCGTGTCTTGGTGAAGATCATTTCATGCTATTCGGATCTGGCGCAATGCAGCAGGCGCATCGGCGCTGGTTCGAGGCGCATCTTACCGGTGATGTCAGCTATCGCAATGTCTCGGATGACTGGCATGGCATCGCGCTATCAGGGCCCAAGTCACGCCAGCTGCTGGCGCGAATAACCCGCGATGATGTCAGTGCGGACGCGCTGAAATTTCGCGATTTGCGACGCTGTTTTGTTGGCGGTGTTCCGGTGATTTTGAACCGGATTAGTTTTTCTGGTGAATTGGGATTCGAGATATATTGCCATCCGCAATATCTGCTTAGGCTTGCCGAATCTATCGAGACAGCAGGTGCTGATCTTGGCTATCGCTGGTATGGTGCGCGCGCCCTGTTATCGATGCGTCTGGAAAAGGGCTGGGGCGTCTGGACGCTGGAATATCGCCCCGATTTTAACGCGGTTGAGGCCGGTATGGATGGCTTTATCAACTGGAATAAAGATTTTGTTGGCAAGGCAGCGACCCGAGACGCTCTGCAGCAAGGGCCGGATCAACGGCTTGTCACGATGCTGCTGGATGTCGATAATATCGACGTGTCAAATGATGAGGCAATCCTGCAAGACGGGCAAGCGGTTGGCTATGTGTCATCGGGAGGTTACGCGCACCGGATCGGTCACTCAATGGCGATGGGATATGTCAAAACGCCTTATGCCAAAGCGGGCACGAAATTACAGGTAGAGATTCTGGGCACGCTATATGATGCCGAAATTCTGGGCGCGCCTGCTTATGATCCAAATGGCGCCCATATGCGCAGCTAGGCGGCAGGCCGGGATAATCCGGTGCTAGCTTGCGCTGTCAATTTCCACCTCACCAATCATGGCTTTTTCGAATTTCTCGAAAAACATCTTGGACAGTTTTTTTGCCGTGCTGGTGATCAGCCGGCTGCCAAGCTGGGCAATCTTGCCGCCGGTTTCGGCGGTTGCGGTATAATGCAGAATTGTCGTGTCACCATCTTCGGTTAATGTCACATCAGCGCCGCCCTTGGCAAATCCGGCAAGACCGCCTTCGCCCTCGCCAGACAGGCTAAACCCGTCCGGTGCCTTTGATTGGTCAAGCGTAACAAAGCCATTGAATTTGGCCTTAACGGGCCCGATTTTCAGCACAACTTTGGCAACCAGTTTGGTGTCGGACTCGCGTTCAAGCGATTCGCAACCCGGAATGCAGGCCTTTAGGATCTCAATATCATTCAACGCTTCATAGACCGCGGCACGGGTGGCAGGGATCGTGATTTCGTCGGCAATTTCCATAATGGCAAATTCCTCGCGGCTAGCAGCAATCTTTTTGCGGTGGTAATCTCTCAAAAAATTTATAGGACGACTGGCGGCCGACTTGCAACGGCAAAGGTGATGCCAAGCCATGGAATGCAGGCTTGGCATCTGTCAATTTGGCCAATTCTGTTGGGGCCCGTCTGGCTTAGCCAACGATGTTGAAGTCCGGCCCATAGGGGTAATGGGTGATATTTTCATGGCCATCATCGGTGATGATCAGAATATCATGCTCACGGTACCCGCCAGCACCCGGCGTGCCATGCGGAATGGTCAGCATCGGTTCCATCGACACCACCATGCCCGGTCTCAGCACAGTATCAACATCTTCGCGCAGTTCCAGCCCGGCTTCGCGGCCGTAATAATGCGACAGGATGCCGAATGAATGACCATAGCCAAAGCTGCGATATTGCAGCAGATCGCGCTCTTGCAGAAAGGCGTTGATCTTTTGGGTAACCGTGCTGCAGCTCATGCCGGGTTGCAGCAGGCTCATGCCATATTCATGTGCGGCAATATTGGCGTTCCAGATTTGAAGGCTGGCCGCATCTGCCTCTTTTAAAAACATCGTTCGTTCAAGTGCGGTATAGTAGCCGGAAATCATCGGAAAGCTGTTGAGCGATAGAATATCGCCGGGTTGCAAGGCTCGGCTGGTAACCGGATTATGGGCCCCATCGGTATTGAGACCGGATTGAAACCAGACCCATGTATCGCGATATTCGGCATCGGGAAAGGCTGCGGCAATCGCAATTTCCATGGCATCACGGCCAGCCATAGCAATGTCAATTTCACGTGCGCCTTCTTTTACCGCATCATGGATAGCATAGCCGCCAATATCGGCAATCTTGGCAGCGGCTTTGATCAGTGCCAGTTCTGCCGCTGATTTATGCATCCGCTGCTGCATCACGTCATGTGACAGATTGATCATGCTGGAAGGCGATAGAAATGTCTTTAGCTTGTCATTCTGATCAAGGGTGAGATGATCTGCCTCATAGCCGATAGCACAGTTCTGGCCGGTCATTGATCCAACTGCACGCCAAAAATTATCGCGTTTCCAGTCGGTGTAGGTGATGTTATCGCCAAAGCATCGCCGCCATGGCTGGCCGCCATCAATGCCTGCAGAAATTGTGGCATGATCATTGGCTGTGACGACCAGCCCGTAAGGCCGGCCAAAGGCGCAATAAAGAAAGCCGGAATAATAGGCGATCGAGTGCATTGAGGTAAAAACGGCAGCATCCACATTGGCGGCGGCCATAATCCGGCGCAAACCGGCTATTCGGAATTCATATTCGCTGTTGGAAAATTGCGCTGTTGCTTTTTCACCGTTATGAAAACGGTAGGTTTCTGGTCGTAAAGTCATTTAGACCCTCCATTGACGTGTTCAAAAGAAGGCCCCGGCGTTCAGGACTTTAATATGCAAGGCGCAACCGCACCCTTTTCGATGCAGCTGGAACGACGCCATCGTTCGTGCCTTCGCTCTATATCAACAGTTGCGATAAAAGAGGCAAGTCTTTTTTGCCGGATAGGCCAGTGCCAAAGCCGCGTAATATATTGTTTTGGACTGCGGGAAATTGTTGTATGAACGCTGGTGATTTTTTGCGGGTGATTTTTTTTAAATCTATGTGATCGCCGTTGCGCCATCGAGGAGAAAATGATGTCAACAATCGTGAATAGCTGGAATGAATGGGATCCGTTGAAACATGTCATCGTCGGACGTGCTGATGATTGTCATATCCCGCCAGAAGAGCCAGCCCTCGATGCCAAGGTGCCAGAAGATAGCGACATGCGTGGCCAGTGGGGTCGGCGTCCGCAGGAAACGATCGACCGCGCCAATGAATTGCTGGATAATTTTGCGGCAATGCTGGCGGCGCGCGGGATCAAGGTTGATCGCCCGACGCCGATTGATTTTTCCCAGCCAGCGACCACTCCTGATTTTCATACTGAAAGCCAGTTCGGCTGTATGCCGCCACGCGATGTGCTGCTGACAGTTGGGAACGAAATTCTCGAAGCGACGATGTCATACCGCTGTCGCTGGTTTGAATATCTTTGTTACCGCCCGCTGATGCAGAAATATTGGAATGAAGATCCAAATTTCCGCCATGAGGCCGCACCAAAGCCGCGCCTGACTGATGCTGATTACCATCCAGATTATCTGTCAGAGAAAATTGGTGTTGCAAAACGGCTGCAATGGGCCGCCGAGAAATTCTTTGTAACGACGGAAGAAGAGCCGTTATTTGATGCTGCTGATGTTTTGCGCTTTGGCAAGGACCTTGTTGTCCAGCACGGCTTTACGACAAATTTAAAAGGCATTGAATGGCTGCGCCGGCATTTTCCTGATCACCGGGTTCATGCGGTTAATTTTCCCGGAGACCCATATCCAATTCATATCGACGCGACATTTACCCCGCTTCGTCCCGGCCTGATTTTGAACAATCCGCAACGCCGCCTGCCAGAAGAACAGCGCCGGATGTTTCATGATAATGGGTGGGAAATTGTTGATGCGGCACAGCCCGCGCATAATGCCCCGCCGGCGCTATGCTATTCGTCGGTTTGGCTTAGCATGAATGTGCTGGTGCTTGATCCGAAAACAGTTTGTGTCGAAAAATCCGAGGTCTATCAGGCTGAGCAGATGGACAAGCTCGGGATGAATGTTATCGAGGTTGATTTGCGGGATGCCTATGCCTTTGGTGGCGGTTTGCATTGTTGTACCGCAGATGTTAACCGTGAAAGTGTGCTGGAGGATTATTTCCCAAAGCTGGCGGGTTAAAGCAACCTCCGCCATTGATAAAAGAGGTAAAGGCCAATGACGCAAACGGTGTTTCGCAAACCATTTACCCAGCAAGAGGGAATCCCCGAAGCCGGCATCAAACGTGCGGTCGAAATTATGCAAACCGGCCGGTTGCACCGGTATAATCTACTGCCCGATGAAGTTGGCGACGTCGCTGCCTTGGAAATGGAATATGCGAAATGGCAGGGGGCGGCGTATTGCGTTGCCTGCACTTCGGGGGGCTATGCTATTCAGCTTGGCTTGCGAATTTGCGGGGTTAAACCTGGCGATAAAGTGCTGGCGAATGCCTATACTCTGGCCCCGGTTCCAGGTGCTATTCATAATGTTGGCGCTGTGCCAGTTCTAGTCGATATTGATGAGAATTATCATATTGATTGTGATGATCTGGATGTAAAGGCCGCGGCCAGCGGTGCCAAACATCTGCTCTTATCATATATGCGGGGTCATATTCCCGATATGGACAGGGTGCTGGCGGTATGTGCCAAGCATGATATCAGCCTCATTGAAGATTGTGCCCACACAATGGGAGCAAAATGGCGCGGTATCCGCTCGGGCAATTTCGGTAAGGTGGCGGCATTTTCAACCCAGACCTATAAACATATGAATTCGGGCGAGGGTGGTTTTTTGACCACTAATGATGCCGAACTGGCGGCGGTTGCGGTGGTGTCGTCCGGTTCTTATATGCTCTATGGTCGTCATGGCGCGATACCGGCCGAAGAAATATTTCAAAAGTGCGGCTTCATGCGCCTAATTATTCGGGACGGATGGATCATTTGCGTGCGGCGATGTTACGCGCGCAACTGCCGATGCTTGAAGATAATTTGGCGCGCTGGAACCAGCTTTATGATCGGCTTCATGGGCATCTATCGGCAATGGACGGGGTGATTATTCCGCCGCGCAAACAAGAAGAGTTTTATGTTGGCTCGTCAATCCAATTCCGTGCTGATGCGGTGGCAGCGTCCGCGGTTCCCGATTTTGTTGCGGCCTGTGCCAAACGTGGGGTTGAGCTGAAATGGTTTGGTGATGCTGAGCCAAAGGCCTTTACCAGCCGCTATGATAGCTGGCGTTATATTGATGATATCCCGGTTTTGCCAACGACGTTGCGGGTGCTGGAAAAAACCCTTGATATGCGTGTACCGCTGACTTTCACAATTGATGATTGCGACGTGATCGCCGAGATTATCGCCGAAGAAATCAGGCCGTTTTTAACAAATTAATCGGGGCGTTGTCCGGTAAAAATGGGCCACAGCATCGCCGCGGCCCATTTTGTTTTTCTGGGTAAAACCGGCTAGCTGTTAGCGGCGGCAAGTGCCTGTTCGATATCAGCGATGATGTCGTCAAAATGCTCAATCCCGACCGCAAGCCTGACATAGCCCGGTGTCACCCCGGTCTTTAACTGATCGTCGGCGGAAAGCTGTGAATGGGTTGTCGATGCCGGATGAATGGCAAGGGTGCGCGCATCACCGATATTGGCAACATGATAGATCATCTTCAGATTATCAATGAACTTGCGGCCAGCTGCCTCGCCGCCCTTAAGCTCGATCCCAACGATCGGCCCGTAACCACGGTTTAGATATTTGTCGGCCTTGGCCTTTTGTGCGCCTTCAAACAGGCTTGGGTAAATTACCGACAGGATCGCCTCATGCTTAACCAGATGTTCGGCAACGCGTTGCGCATTGTCCTGATGAACGCGGAACCGCAATGGCAGTGTTTCCAGACCTTGAATTAACTGGAACGAATTGGTTGGTGAAATCGCTGCTCCAAGGTCGCGCAGCATCACAACGCGGGCACGAATAGCAAAGGCGATTGGTGCGCCTAATGCTTCGGGAACAAGGCTGCCCCAAACCGCGCCGTGATAGCTTGGGTCTGGTGTATTGAATAGCGGATGCCGGTCCGGATTCCGGGTCCAGTCGAAATTGCCGCTATCAATAATGATGCCGCCAATTGAGGTACCATGGCCGCCAATATATTTGGTCAGCGAGTGCACAACGACGCTGGCACCATGGTCGATTGGGCGGCAGGTAATTGGCGCGGCGGTATTATCCACAATAAGCGGGATATCAAGGCTCTTGCCAATTTCGGCAACCTCGGCAATCGGAAAAACATTCAGCTTTGGATTGGGCAGGGTCTCGGCGAAATAAGCGCGGGTTTTCTCGTCGGTTAGTTCACGAAAACTTTCCGGATTATCCGCATCGGCAAAGCGTACCTCAATGCCAAGCTGTTTGAACGTGTTGGCAAAAAGGTTCCAAGTGCCGCCATAAAGATGCGGCGACGAAACAATGTTATCGCCTGCACTACATAGGTTTTGAATGCTAAGCGCGACGGCCGATGATCCGGATGCAACCGCCAGCGCAACCATACCCCCCTCAAGCGCGGCAACCCGTTCTTCCAGCACTGCATTGGTCGGGTTCATGATCCGCGTATAGATATTTCCAAGCTCGCGAAGACCAAATAAATTGCCAGCATGTTCGGTGCTGTCAAACTGATAGCTGGTAGTTTGATAGATCGGTACTGCAACTGCGTTCGTCGCGCTGTCACGGCGATAGTTACCGGCGTGAAGCACCAATGTTTCGGGATTTTGAAAAGTTGCTGACATAGTTTCTGCCTCGTCTTGAATGCATGAATTGAAGATTGCAAAGATATAGAAAAATTTGCTTTGGCCAGCGAAAAAAATGAAGGCAGTTAAAAAAAATTTCCAAACTACGGTATATAATGCAAAACCTTCTATTTTTGGATCCGGATTGAGTAATTTATAGCGTCATCCTATCGACCGCGTGACTGGCCAACGTGAACGCCTCGACAAGGCCGCGTGATTTTCAGAGGATGCCGGTCATGTGATTGTTGATTGCGCATCGCTTTTTTGCTGATCATGGTGCGGTGTCATGCTAACAATATCCGCCTAATATTTACCGTTGGAAGCGATCGCCGCGGTTCACCAGTCTCTGCCATATAGATCTAACCATGGCAGCTTGTCAGAATTTTAATTTGCAGATTTTACGGGGACATAAATGAAGACATATAAAATCGCGTCTATTCCGGGCGATGGCATTGGCGTTGAGGTTATTGATGCTGGGTTAAAGGTTCTTGATGCTCTTGCCGCGCGTGATGGCGGGTTCAAACTGGATGTGACCAGCTTTGATTGGGGCAGTGACCGTTACAAGCGTGAAGGCGCGCTGATGCCTGCTGATGGGGCGAATGAGCTGCGTGATTTTGATGCGATTTTCTTTGGTGCGGTTGGGGCGCCAGATATTCCTGATCATCTGACACTTTGGGGTTTGCGGTTGAATATCTGCCAGCCGCTTGATCAATATGCCAATGTCCGCCCAACGCGCATTCTTCCGGGGATCAAAAGTCCGCTGGCTGGTGTAACGGCAAAGGATCTTGACTGGGTTATCGTGCGGGAAAATTCCGAAGGGGAATATGCTGGTCAGGGCGGCCGTAGCCATCGTGGCCAGCCGCATGAAATGGCCACTGATCTGGCCGTCTTTACACGGGTTGGTGTCGAACGTGTCATGCGTTTTGCGTTCGAGCTGGCGCGGTCACGGCCGCGTAAATTATTGACCGTCGTGACGAAATCAAATGCCCAGCGATACGGTATGGTTATGTGGGACGAAATCGCCGCCGAAGTTGCCGCAGATTTCCCTGACGTGACATGGGATAAAATTCTGGTTGATGCGATGACAGTCAGAATGACGATGAAGCCGGAAAGCCTCGATACGATTGTTGCGACCAACCTTCACGCCGATGTGCTGTCGGATCTGGCGGCGGCTTTATCTGGATCAATTGGCGTTGCGCCAACGGCCAATCTGAACCCTGAGCGGACCAGCCCTTCAATGTTCGAGCCGATCCATGGTTCGGCCTTTGATATTACCGGCAAGGGCATCGCCAATCCGGTGGGAACGTTCTGGAGCGCGTCGATGATGCTTGAGCATATTGGCGAGAGCGATGCCGCTGCACGGTTAATGGAAGCGATCGAGGTGATTACGGCCAATCCTGATTTTCATACGCCCGATCTCGGCGGCACGGCAACATCTGAGCAGGTGACCAATGCAATCATTGATGTGATTAGGGCCCGCAACGAATAGCTGTCCAGCAGAGGTGCATATTTGTTGATAGCCTGACAGATTGATACTCTGACCGATTTAATAAGAGGTAGCCCTTATGAACCCAACAATCGAGCTGTTAAAATCTCATAGGTCGATCCGCCAGTTCAAAGACAGGCCGATTGCACCTGATTTGTTGAACGAGATTATTCTTGCCGGTCAGGCTGCCGCATCATCCAATTTTCTGCAGGCGGCGACGATCATCCGTATTACCGATCGGGTCAAGCGGGCGCGCCTAGCAGAATTGGCTGGCAATCAGGCTTTTATCGAATCGGCGGCTGAATTTTTGGTGTTCTGCGCCGATATTAGTCGAGCTTCGCGCTGTTGTGATTGGCATGGCGCCGAGGCGAATACCGGCTTTACCGAACAATTCATCATCGCAACGGTAGATGTCGCACTGGTGGCGCAAAATATTGTGGTGGCGGCAGAATCGGCCGGTCTTGGCATTTGCTATATTGGTGCCTTGCGCAATGATCCGGCTGCGGTATCAGCGGTTTTGGGGTTGCCGCAAGATAGCTATGCGGTTTTTGGGCTATGCCTCGGCTGGCCCGATCAAAATCCGGAAATCAAACCTCGTCTGCCGCTTGATATCGTATTTCGTGAAAACAGCTATGGCACCGACAGCGATCTTGGCCAGCTGGCCGATTATGATGATGCGATCCGCCATTATTACCAAACCCGCACAGACAATAAGAAATCCCAAAGCTGGAGTGAACAAATGTCGGCGATGCTGAGCAAGGAATCGCGCCCGCATATGCTGGCGTTCTTGCGCCGATCGGGCTTCTTGGAGAAATAGCCATAAACTGCTGATTGAATTGACACGCGCCTGTGATCAAAAGGCTTGCATCCGGTTGCTGATTAGGTCGTAATTTAGCATCAAGTGTCGTTTGGGGGGTGGTCATGGAATTTTTGTTTGGACGCTATTCGCTGATGTTTTATGCGCTGCTAGGCGCATTGGCGGCTGGGCTGGCAAGCCTCGCCTATCCCGCTTTTTGGGGATTTGCCGCGGTGCTGGCCGGGCTGGCGGGGGTCGGGTTTTATGATTACACGCAAAAGAAACGTGCGGTTCTTGGTAATTATCCGCTGATTGGCCGGTTCCGGTTTTTGTTCGAGTCAATCCGGCCAGAATTGCGCCAATATTTCTGGGAATCTGATACAGACGAGCTGCCTTATTCGCGCAATCAGCGGGCGATGGCTTATCAGCGCGCAAAAAGCATTACCGCCGCCCGCCCCTTTGGTTCCGACAAAGATATGTATGCCGAAGATTTCAACTGGCTTAATCATTCGCTTCAGCCCGCAGAAATTGACTCGTCAGATTTCCGTATCCGGGTCGGTGAAGGCGATAAGGCCTATGATGCTTCGGTGCTAAATATTTCGGGAACCAGCTTTGGTGCATTGTCACCGCCAGCAATTCAGTCATTATCGGCTGGGGCCAAGCTAGGCGGCTTTGCACATAATACCGGCGAGGGGTCTTTGTCGAAATATCATCTTGCGGGGGGCGGTGATACGATCTGGCAAATTGGCACTGGCTATTTTGGCTGCCGGACCGCTGATGGGCAGTTTGATCCCGAGGCGTTCCGCGAGCGCGCCGTGCTGGATCAGGTTAAAATGATTGAAATAAAACTAAGCCAAGGTGCCAAGCCGGGGCATGGCGGTATGTTAATGGCACCAAAGGTCACGCCTGAAATTGCCGAGACACGCGGAATTCCTGCCTATCAGGATGTCGTGTCGCCGGCGCGTCATAGTGCTTTTTCAACACCAAATGAATTGCTGGCTTTTGCCGCAAATCTGCGTGATCTTTCGGGCGGCAAGCCGGTTGGCATAAAATTATGCGTTGGGCATCCTTGGGAAGTCATTGCGATTGTCAAAGCGATGGTGGAAAGCGGTACTATGCTCGATTTTATCACGGTTGACGGGGCCGAAGGCGGCACTGGCGCGGCGCCGGTTGAATTTACCGATCATATTGGATCGCCACTACGCGATGCGCTGGTCTTTGTTGATAATTGTCTTCGGGGAGCAGGGATCCGTGACCGCGTTAAGATCGCCGCTTCGGCAAAGATTATCAGCGCTTATGATATTGTCCGGCATTGTGCCCTTGGCGCGGATTGGTGCAATATGGCGCGGCCTTTCATGTTCGCGCTTGGCTGTATTCAGGCGCGTGATTGTGCGTCTGGCAGATGCCCTAGCGGGGTTGCCACGATGGACCCGAAACGATACCGCGTGCTTGATGTTGAAACGCGTGCAAGGCGGGTGTTTAATTTCCATAAAAACAGTATGAATGCGGTTGTGGAAATGCTCGAGGCGGCAGGGCTTACCCACACCAACCAGCTTAACCGGCGGCATATAGTGCGCCGCTTGTCAGCGAGTAAAATTCTGCTTGCCGACCAGATTTATCCACGCGTCGAGGTGAATGCGCTGATCGACGGCAAGCCGGTTGATGATCCGCGCCTGTCGTCTTACTGGCACCGGGTTAGCGGCGACAGCTTTCATCCGCAAGAACTAACGACGTAATGGTTAGTGGCCGGTGGGGTGATGGCCGGTTTTAAGGGCATAATTTTGGCGCCCCATGTTTGCCGGACCCGCGCCAAAGCCTCGCGTTAAAATTGAGCTTGAGCCGGTGGTTTTGCGGCGGATTTGCCAGCTTGCGTGATATTCTGCTGGGTTGGGCCGAAAGCCGAACTGGCGGCACCATCGGCGGTAAATGTTGCCTCGCCACTGATCACAAAATACAGCTCTTCTGCCTCGTGATAATGCGCCGGATAGAAAAGCTCTGGTCCCCAATAACCGATATAGGCATTCAGTTGCTTTGAGGTGAAATGGCCGGTTGGGCCGATCAATTCGAAAAAGCCGTAATGATCAAAAAACCCCTCGTCAAGCTCGTCTTCGCGATAGGCAAATTGCCACTGGACAAGATCAAGCGCGGCGATGATTGCGTGGTGCAGTGTGGCAGTGTGGGGATCCTTCCCATAATCCCATGCGGCAAGATGTTGTCGCGGCGGCGGCCGGATGTCGAAGAACGGTCTGGCGGATCAGATCATCTGGTGGCGGCGCAAATTGCCAAAGGCTGTTTTTGTGATCATTTGATCCTGCGGCTGCCCTATGCCAAAGATCAATCACGGTGTTGCACAGATGATCGAGCCCGTCCATATCTGCCCTAATGTAACAAGGTTATTGCCGCCAGCCGCCAGATTATTTCAGCTAAGTCATTACGGCCAGAAGATCAATGCGAACCTGTCTGGCTGGGACAAATCCCGATGATTATGGTGCTAGTTATATTCTGTGCCAAACGAATTTCCATCACGCGAAATCACGTCCCGCCGCCGCGGCGTCTTTGATCAATCTATTCGGTTGCCAGATCGTGCTGTTTTCCCCGGATAGCGCCTCTAATCCGGCGAGAATATTTTCCATGCCAATCTGGTTAGCATAATGCATCAGCCCGCCGCGCCATCGCGGAAAGCCATAGCCAAGAACGCTCACCAGATCAATATCGGTGGCGGTTTCTGCGATTGCCTCGTCAAGGATAGACGCCGCCTCGTTAATCATTGCCAGCAACAGCCGGTGGGTGATGTCATCATCGCTATAATGGCGCCGGGTTACGCCTGCCGTCGCCGCCTCATCGATGATCAGATTATCTACCGCCGGATCATGGCTTGCCTGCCCTGCATTATCATATCTGTACCAGCCAAGACCGGCTTTGCGGCCAAGGCGGCCAGCATCAACCATCAGATCGGCGATCCTGACATAAAGCCTGTTTGGATCACGGCTGGCATCTTGGCGGCGGCGGTTCGCATAGGCGATATCAAGTCCGGATAAATCCTGTGCCGCATAGGGGCCCATTGCATAGCCAAAGCCGGTCATGGCGTGGTCAATCTGCGCCGGGGTTGCGCCGGTCAACAGCAAAAGATCAGCCGCCTCACGGTATCGTGCCAATATCCGGTTGCCGATAAAGCCATCACAAACCCCCGCCACAACCGGAATTTTGCCAAGCTGTTTGGCCAGCGCGAATCCAGCAGCAAGAGCACCCGGCGCACTGGCCTCACCCTTTACGATCTCGAGCAGTTTCATGATATGGGCGGGGACGAAAAAATGCAGCCCGATCAGCCGTGATGGATCATCAAGCACACCGGCAATCGCATTGATATCAAGATAGGATGTATTGCTTGCCAAAACGGCAGTGGCTGGCATGACCATCTGCAATTGCTGAAAAACGGCTTGCTTGACCGCCATATCTTCAAACACCGCTTCGATGGCGATATCGGCGTTGCCAGCACTGGCATAATCGGTTGAGACGCTGTGGCGGGCACGCATTTCAGCCGCGCGCGCCGGCGTGATTAGGGCCCGTTTCATCCCGGCTTCGATCAGGCCTTCAGCGCGTGCAATGGCCGCAGTGGCGGCGACGTCATTATTCTCAATTGTTACCGTTTTGATGCCGGCGCTGATCAGGGCATGGGCAATACCCGCCCCCATCGTGCCGCCGCCAACGACAACGGCCTCGCCAATAGTGGAACGATGCGCGGCAAGGTCAGCTGGTGCCCTTGCGCCGCGCTCGGCAAAAAACAGATGCCGAAGTGCCCGTGCCTGTGCGGATTGACGAAGCGCAAGAAAGCAATCACGTTCGGCGGCCATGCCGTCAAGAAAGGATGTATGGCTGGTGAGGGTAACAAGCTCGGCCGCCTTTACCGGTGCAATCTGGCCAGCGGCGCGGCGGCTAAGGCCAGCATGGATTTTTGCTAATACGGCGTCATCCCTTGTGCTGTTTGGCAAATTGCCAACCGGCGTTATGGCGCGCAGATCATCGGCGGTAATCGCGATTGCGGCGGCTTTTGGCGCATCATCAATAAGGTCTATAAGCCCCGCCGCAAGCCCGATTTGTGCGGTCATGGGCTTGCCGCTGGTGATCATTTCCAGCGCGGCAGAAAACCCGATCAGACGTGGCAGGCGCTGGGTACCGCCAGCACCCGGAACAACGCCAAGCAGCACTTCGGGAAGGCCAAGCTGGGCCTTTGGTACAGCGATCCGATAGCGGCAGGCCAGCGCCAGTTCCAACCCGCCACCAAGCGCGGCCCCGGTTATCAGTGCAATCCATGGAACCTCAGATGCCTCAATCATCGCCAG
Organism: Alphaproteobacteria bacterium; assembly: GCA_038147495.1. Taxonomy (GTDB): domain Bacteria; phylum Pseudomonadota; class Alphaproteobacteria; order Puniceispirillales; family Puniceispirillaceae; genus MED-G116. The sequence continues at coordinate 406,802 of JAYQTT010000016.1, forward strand.
AATATCCGGCAAATGTGGTGCCACCGGCGGGGCATCAAATTCGCGTGCATCACCTCCGGCTGCAAAGATTCTATCGCTTCCCATCAGCACAACACGGTCAATCCCGGCTTCGGCCTTTTGCGCCATCAGCGCGTTATGCAGCCCACTGCGTACAGCCAGATTGATAGCATTGACCGGCGGGTTGGCAAGCTCGACAAAAAACACATTATCATCGCGCCAGAATTTTACCGTCATGGCTGTTCCTTTTGGGTTTGCAATGGCGCCGCATTGTCATGAGGGCCGTTTGTGGATGCCGATCTATGCAAATGATTATCTTCACCTAAACTGACGAAACCAGTGCCAGAATGCTTGCGAAGGTCGCTTGTGATCATGCAAGATTATCACGCCGCAACAAAGACCTGTTTCGCGTCATTTTGGCAAAATATATCTAAAAAAAATAGGTCATGGCGCGCGCCCTTAAGAGAAACCAAATAACAGCAAATGGCAGGGATGATATGAGCGATACGATCATTGTTGAAAAGCGCGATCATTGGGTCAAAATTACCCTAAACCGACCCGACCGGTTAAATGCGCTTAATATCGAAATGCATCGTGCGTTTCGGGCGGCGTTGGAAAATGTCGGCACGGCGCGCGCAATATTGATTACCGGTGCGGGGCGTGGTTTTTGTGCGGGTCAAGATCTTGGCGATCGCAATCCTGATACTGGCGATTGGCCGCCTGATCTGGGGCAGACATTAAATGATTATTTCAATCCGCTGGTGCGGCTGATTACCGGATTACCGGTGCCGGTGGTCTGTGCGGTGAACGGGGTTGCGGCAGGGGCAGGTGCTAATCTGGCGCTGGCTTGTGATGTTGTTCTGGCGGCAGATAATGCCCGCTTTATTCAGGCCTTTTCGAAAATTGGTCTGGTGCCTGATGCCGGTGGTAGCTGGATCTTGCCGCGCCGTCTTGGCATGGCGCGTGCCATGGGATTGGCGCTAACCGGTGAGGCGCTATCCGGGTCGCAAGCGGCTGAATGGGGGCTTATCTGGAAAAGCTATGATGATGCCGAACTAATGCCGGCAGCGCATGACCTTGTAACAAAATTTGCATCTGGCCCGACCGCCGCCTATGCGGGGACAAAAAAATTGATGCAAGCCGCTGCCAGCAATTCGTTTGATGGGCATCTTGATGATGAGGCAGTCATGCAGCAGGCGTGCGGCAGATCAGATGATTATGCTGAAGGGGTGCGCGCGTTTCTGGCCAAGCGCCCAGCAGAATTTACCGGCAGTTAGACGGGCAGTTAGACGGCCTCGATAATCATCGAGACGCCCTGACCAACGCCAACACACATGGTACAAAGCGCATATCGTCCGCCGCGCCGCTTTAACTCATAAGCTGCCGTCAGCACAAGCCGTGCACCAGACATGCCAAGCGGGTGGCCAATCGCGATCGCCCCGCCATTCGGGTTTACGTGCGGCGCATCATCATCAATGCCAAGCTGGCGAAGACAGGCAAGCCCCTGCGCCGCAAAGGCCTCATTGATCTCGATCACATCCATATCTTCAATCGAAAGACCGGCCATATCCAGCGCTTTTCTGGTGGCAGGCACCGGCCCAATTCCCATAACGCGCGGCGCCACCCCGGCGGCAGCTGTTGCCAAGATCCGCGCCATTGGCCGCAAACCATGCATCTTGGCCCCTTCGGCCGAGGCCAGCAACAGCGCCGCTGCCCCGTCATTGACGCCCGATGCATTGCCAGCGGTTACCGTTGAGCCGTCACCATTTACCCCGGCAAGGCTGGCAAGCCGTTCAGCTTTGGTATCGGGGCGGGGATGCTCGTCAGTATCGAATATAACCGGATCACCGCGGCGTTGAGGAACTGGCACGGGAATGATTTCGTCAGCGAATTTCTGGGCGGCGTGCGCAGCTGCCCAGCGTTGCTGCGAGCGCAGCGCAAACGCATCCTGATCGGCGCGGCTGATATGATAATCAGCTGCAACATGATCGGCTGTTTCGGGCATTGAATCGACCCCATAAGCGGCCTTCATTGCCGGATTTACAAACCGCCACCCAATCGTTGTGTCATAAATCTCGGCCTTACGCGCAAAGGCGGTTTCAGATTTTGGCAGGATAAAGGGCGCGCGGCTCATGCTCTCAACACCGCCCGCAATGGCCAGATGATAATCACCTGCCCGAATGCCTCGTGCTGCCGTGGCAACAGCATCCATGCCCGATGCACAAAGGCGGTTAATCGTGCTTGCAGGCACCTCAACCGGCAGCCCTGCCAGCAGCGACGCCATCCGCGCGACATTGCGGTTATCTTCACCAGCCTGATTGGCCGCACCAAAAACCACCTCGTCAATGGCGCCCTTGTTTAAATCTGGGTAACGCGCAAGCAATGCCTCGATCACATGCGCGGCCATATCATCTGGACGCATTGATGAGAGTGCGCCACCAAAGCGGCCAATCGGAGTTCTAACAGCATCACAAATAAAGGCATTCATGTTAAATCCTATCCGGCGCACCGGTTGTTTTCTTCCTCAAACTCCAAGATAACGCGCGGTCAGCCCATCGGTTCCAAGCAATGTTTTTGAATCCCCGTCCCTGACAACGCGCCCCTTGTCCAGAATATAATGGTGATCGGCCAGCCTAGCCATGGCTTTGACATTTTTATCAATAATCAGGATCGACTGCCCCTCGGCCTTTAGCGTGGCAAGACAATCCCATATCTGATTGCGGATGATCGGGGCTAGCCCCTCGGTTGCCTCGTCAAGGATCAATAGTTTTGGATTGGTCATCAGCGCGCGTCCAATCGCCAGCATTTGCTGTTCACCACCTGATAGATGATTGCCCGCATGATCGCGTCGTTCGGCAAGCCTCGGAAATAATGCCAGCACGCGGTCATAATGCCAGTGCGATGCCGTATCATCACGCGGTGGCAGATAAAAGGTCTGTAAATTCTCAGCGACGTTCAGATTGGAAAAAATCTGCCGCCCTTCAGGCACCAGCCCGATACCGGCGCGCGCAATCTGAAATGGCAGCTGATCTGGCCGGTCATCGCCAAAGCGTTCAATACGCCCCGCGATCAAGGGCAACTGCCCCATGATCGTGCGGATGGTGGTGGTTTTGCCCATGCCGTTGCGGCCCATCAGTGAGACAACCTTGCCAGCCGGAACCGCCAGCGATACACCAAATAGAACCTGCCCCGCCCCATAGCCTGACTGAACATTGTGAAGATGCAGCATCACCTAGTCCTCATCGCCAAGATAGGCCGCTTTCACCGCCTGATTATTACTGATTTCGTCGACGGTTCCAACAGCAATGACACTGCCCTCGACCAAGACTGTCAGGCGGTCGGCAAGGCGGAACACCGCATCCATATCATGCTCGATCAGTAAAATCGCCACATCGCCGCGAAGCCCATCAATGATTTCGGTCATGCGCTGGCCATCGTCAGGCCCGGCACCGGCCATTGGTTCATCCAGCAATAAAAGGCTGGGCGCCGCGGCCATTGCCAGCGCCAGTTCTAGCATCCGCCGTTCACCATGCGCCAGATCACTAACCATCACATCAGCGCGGCCGGATAGCCCAACCCGATCAAGGATAGCGATGGCACCGTCAATCAATTGCCGGTCCGCGAAAGCCGGTTGTAAAAATCGAAAACTTTGGCTACGGCGCGCCTGCTCGGCAATGATCCCATTTTGCAAAACGGTAAAATCCATCAAGACATTACTGATCTGGAACGATCGGCCAATTCCGGCGCGGATACGCGCTGGCACCGAAAGGCCGGTTAGATCGCGCCCATTTAATAGCACCTGACCGCTGTCAGGTTTTAATGCGCCGTAAATCTGCTGGATCAAGGTGGTTTTCCCAGCGCCATTCGGGCCAATTAACGCATGAATTTCCCCCGGCATTACGGTTAATGACAGGTCATTTGTCGCGGTCAATGCGCCGAATGATTTTGTTAGGTTGCGAAGTTCTAGAACCGGATTTGTCATCATTTCACCGCTGTTTTACCCCGACCAAGGCGGGGCAGAATCTTGCGGTCGATCAGCCCGACCAATCCGCCGCGTCCAAATAGCACCACCATGATTAACAGCGGGCCAAATAACACCATCCAGTTCTCGGCATAGGCTGGTGCCAGTGCCCCAAGCATTAATGGTAAAAATTCTTCAAGTAGCAAAAAGACAATCGCGCCAAGCAGCGGTCCTGCCAGCGTTCCAAGCCCGCCAAGGATGATGATGATCATCAACTCACCTGACCGTGTCCAATGCATGATGTCGGGGGATACATATTCCTGCCAACTGGCAAACAAAGTTCCCGCCAGCCCGCAAATTACGGCCGAAATTACATAGCCGGTAATTTTGAAATGAAGTGGCACAAGCCCCATCGCTTCAACGCGAGACTCATTGCTTTTAATGGCGCGCAAGGTCACCCCAAAGCGTGATCGCACGACAAACATTAACAAAAGCGCAACAAGTGCCAACATCGCCCAGATCAGAAAATATAGCCGTAATGGCTCATAAAGATCGATCAGCAGAAATTCGGCGCGGTCAATGCTCATGCCGTCATCGCCGCCAAATTGTTCCAGCGAAACAAACAGAAAAAACAGCATCTGCGCAAAGGCAAGCGTGATCATAATAAAGTAGATGCCAGTTGTGCGCAGCGCCAAATAGCCGATCACCAGCCCCAGGCTGGCGCAAACCGCGATGCTAAGCAGGATATGCGCCCAGCCATTCATCAGGCCGTAAAACTGACCAATGCCAACACAATAAGCGCCAATACCAATAAAGGCCGCATGACCGAACGAAACCATGCCGCCATAGCCAAGAACAAGATTAAGCCCCATGGCCGCCATGCCAAGCAGCATGATCCGCATCACAACGTCGTTCCAGAACGGCAGATCAACAAGATGCGTGACGATTGGAAAAAGCGCAAATCCGGCAATGAGCAGCCACAGCAATTTATTGTCGCGGATGCCAGCGTGAATCAGACCAAAAAATTGTAATAATCCGGTCATGTCACTATCCCTTGGCTGGAAACAGGCCGGTTGGCCGGAAAATCAGTACCACTGCCATCAGAATATAAACCAGCATTGACGCCAATGCGGGCCCGGCACCGTCGGCGGTTGCCTGCTCGACAAATAACCGCAAAATTGATGGCAGAAAAACCCGCCCGAGGGTATCAACCAGCCCCACGATAATCGCCGCAACAAAGGCGCCGCGAACCGAACCAATACCGCCAATGATGATCACCACAAGCGATAGAATCAGCAAAGGCTCACCCATGCCCGATTGCACCGCAGTCAACGGCCCCAGCATCATGCCAGCCACACCGGCAAGGCACGCACCGGTTGCAAAGATCAGCCGGAACAGAATTTTGATATTAACCCCCAACGCGGCCGTCATTTCCGGATTGTTTGCCCCGGCGCGCACCATCGCCCCAATACGGGTTTTAGACACGAATAAATGAATCCCCAGCGCAATGATAAGGCCAACACCGATCACCCCAAGCCGGAAAGCCGGATAGGGTGTTTCAGGTAAAATCTCGACAAAGCCTGACAGCGATGGCGGCAAATCTGAATAAATCGCGGCCGGGCCAAAGCCAATACGAATAGCCTCGTTAAAAAACAGGATCAGACCAAAGGTCGCCAAGACCTGTTCCATATGATCGCGCCGATAAAGATGCCGGATGATTAATAATTCGAGAAGATAGCCGCTAGCAAATGTAATGGGAATGGCCAGACCCAGCCCGACAAAGAAATTGCCCGTGGCTTGGGTAATCGCCGCCGCTGCGTAGGCGCCAATCATCACCTGCGCACCATGCGCCAGAAAGACGAAATCCATAATCCCCAGAATAAGGGTCAAACCGGCAGCGACCAGAAACAAGGTAACGCCGGCTTGCAGACCGTTGAAAGTCTGTTCAAGAATAAGGGTAAGGGTCATAGGCCGTAACCAGTCGCGCTAGCCGCGCCGTTGTGCAGACTGTTTGTTCCCAGCCAGCAGCACAGAAACGGCCGCTGGCTGGTTTTTTTAGGATTTAGAATTTACAATTTACCGCATATGAGTCGGCGTGATTATTAAAGACAGTGCTAATCACCTTGGTTGTGACAACGCCGTCAGCATCCTTCACTGTTTCACGCAGATAGATATTCTGGATCGGAAAATGATTTGTGTTCATTTTCAGATTGCCGCGGGTGGTTGGGATATCGCCTGTTGCCAGTGCGGCGCGCATTTTGGCGGTGTCCTTGCTACCAGATTTTGCAATTGCATAATCGATCGCCAAGATCGTGTCATAGGCCTGTGCCGCATAGAAAGACGGATAGCCGCCAAACTGAGCTTTGTAATCGGCAACAAATTTCTTATTGATCGGATTATCAAGATCGGGTGACCAGGTTTGTGTGCCAAGGATGCCGAGCGCCGAATCTTTCAACGCCGGTAATGATACCCCGTCAACGCTAAAGACCTGATAGAGTTTGCTAACCCCATCCATACCCGCCTGCTTCCACTGTTTGACAAAATTGATCCCCATCCCGCCCGGCTGGAAAATCATCGTTGTTTCAGGCTTGGCGGCGCGCAATGCCGACAGCTCGGCCTGAAAATCAGACTGGCCCAGCTTGGTGTATACTTCGCCAACCACATTACCTTTGTAATAGCGCTTGAAGCCGGACAGCATGTCCTTGCCGGCCTGATAGTTTGGCGCCATCAGATAGACCGATTTAATGCCGGCATCCTGCATATGTTTGCCCATGGCCTCTGGCGTTTGGTCATTCTGCCATGACATGGAAAAGAAATTCTCGTGGCATTGATCACCGGCAATCGGCGACGGGCCAGCGTTCGAGCTGATCAGCAAATTGCCTGCACGGGTTACCGGCTTGTGAATCGCCATCAGCAGGTTTGACCAGATAACGCCGGCGACAATATCCACCCGATCGCTTTTCAGCAAACGGTTCGCCAGCTGTTTGGCAATATCGGGTTTGCGCTGATCATCGGCATAGATGATTTCGGCATCCATACCGCCAAGCTTGCCGCCCTTGTGCTGCATAGCCAGATTGACTGCGTTCTGCATCTGTTTGCCAATAATGCCGGCACCGCCAGACAATGTGGTCATATAGCCGATCTTAACCGTTTCGGCCATTGCCGGCATTGCGGCCATCGCCGCCGTGACAGCGCAAATCGTCATAAGTTTTTTCATCTTTGTCTCCCTCGAAATGCAATCTGGCCTGTCGCCGATTTTATTCGCTCTTGTCGTGGTATGGTCTGGCATGATTTGACGTTATCAGTGCCATTTTGAAACATTTTGTCCCTGTCCCATCATTGCCAATTCCGCGCCGTGACGCAATGCGCTTTTCAGCATTCGCAAAATTTTATGGCTTGATGCTCCATTGTGAGCTCTAGCTGCCGATTAGGCGTGTCACCAGCATCCAAAGGCCGATGCCGCCAATTACATATGACGCCGGAACTGCGATCAGGCGCCGGTACCACAGCGCGTTGCCCGCGGCGACACCGAATATCAAAAAGGCAGGCACAAGAACAGCAAGCTGGCCCAGCTCAACACCGATATTAAAGCTGATTAGGCTCAGCATAAACTGGTTGCTGGCGAGGCCGATATCGCCAAGCACACTGGCAAAGCCAAGCCCATGAAGAAGCCCAAATCCGAAAATCACCGCCAGCCGTCCACCGCCTAAACGGGTGCTGCGCAAATTCTCAAAGGCAATATAAATGATGGACGCCGCGATTAATGGCTCGATAATTTCCGGCGACACCTCAATATAGCCGGTGCTTGCCAGCATCAATGTTGCCGTATGTGCCAGTGTAAACAGCGTGACCTGCCCCAGCAGTGGCCGCCATCGTGCGGCATAGAAAAACAGCCCCAGCACGAACAGAATGTGATCAAGCCCCTTTGGCACAATATGAACAAAACCAATTTTAATATAATCAAGCGCGACGGTTAGGGCCGGTTGAGCCGTTGTGCCACTGGTTAAAATTGGCGGGGTTATCGCCCCCGGTTCAAGATAGCCGGTATAGAGGGTTTCAGGCGTTTTCGCCGGATCTTGCTGGCGAACAACCAATGGCCCGAGGCTAGCAGCCCAGCCAAAGCGGACGCTTTTATCGGCGGGGTCAAGCATGGCTGATATAGCAAGCCTACTATTTCTAGGCAGGGTGATAGCCGGATTATCCTCAACGGTGATTGTTTCAAGCTGAAAATCGAGTGGCCGAAAATCACCGTCCGCTGCAGTGCCGGCAAGACCGGTCAGACTCTGTTTGAATTCGGGCCATTTCCGGGTGAATTCAGCGGCCAATTCAGCGGCGGGTAATTGCCGAAGCGCGTCATAATCGGCGCCTTGTGGTGCGTCGTCAGTGTCGCGCACTAGGCTGGCATCAAGGCCGGCAAGAAACAGCTCGGCATTCAAATCAATGCTGATGTGAAGGCGGCTGGATGTGCCAGTTTCGGCGTCGCCGCCGGCCGCGTTCGACAGTGATAAATCGGCAACCGCTGGCCGGATTTCATGGGCCAATGCTGCCATGCTGAACGGGCTGATTAGCAACAGGAAAAGGCACAGGCCAAGATGGCATGATAAGGCTTTACAATTGGCAATCAATGGTCTGAAGTCTTTGCGAAACATGAATTGTTCAACTTTATGGTCTTTTGAGGATGGTATGATTATTTCTGCTGTTATGATGGTGAGTGTGGCGGCGCGAAAGATCGTCAAAATAACCTGTAATATAGCTAAAATAGGATTGGCATTTGCCGGGTTTCTTATCGCTATATCAGCATCATCACAGGCCCATGAATTCTGGATTGAGCCATCGTCGTTCCAGCCCAAATCCAATCAAACCTTAACGGCAGATTTGCTAATTGGCACTGATTTTTTGGGGACATCGGCAATTTATGTTCCGGATCAGATCGAGGCATTTGCGCTTTTGCGGCCGACTATCAATGACAAGCCGGATGATCGACTGGAACGGCAAGAGATTTCTGGCCGCTATGGTGATCGTCCGGCCGGAAAAATCAACTCTGGTGCGGCGGGCCTTGGCATTATTTTGCATCAAACTGCGCCGATCCGTATGGTCTATTTATCGCCCACAAAGTTTGATGATTTTGCCCGCGAAAAAGGCTTTGATCAGGCGTTTGAACAGCATCAAAGCCTCGGCTTTTCGCTGGATAAGATCACCGAGCGCTATCAACGTTTTGCAAAAAGCCTGATCAATGTTGGTGGGGCTGGCACGGCCGGTGCTGGAAATGACCGCCATCTTGGTCTGGCGATCGAGCTTGTTGCCGAGGCGAATCCCTATCAATTGCCGCCCTTAGAAATGATGCCAATCCGGCTCTATGCAGGCGGCAAGCCGCTGGCCAATGCCCAGATTACCGTTTTCACCCGGCATAATCCGCGCCATGTGGAGACAGCAAAATATAAAACTGATCAGGAAGGCCGCGCGCGTTTTGCCCTATTGGCCGGACGCGACTACCTTGTTGATAGTGTGATTTTGCGGCCGTTGCGCGGGGCTGATGCGGGCGATGAAATGTGGGAATCGCTATGGGCGTCATTGACCTTTCATGTGCCCACCCCAAAATGAGCCGCCAAAAATGAGGCGCCAAAATAAGACCAGACAAGGATCGACCAAACAGACTTAAAACCGGTAGGAGGTAACCCATTATTATGAATAGTGATGCGCATATGATCGGCCGTAATCTGCGAATTGACGCAAGCCGGCTATGGAACAGCCTGATGGAAATGGCAAAGATTGGCCCGGGTATCGCAGGCGGTAATAACCGGCAGGCGCTTACCGATGATGACGCGGCGGCGCGGCGGCTGTTTCAGACATGGTGTGAGGCCGAGGGGTTGGCGCTTCAAATTGATCAGATGGGCAATATGTTTGCCCGCCGCGATGGTTTGGATAACAGTCTGCCGCCGGTCATGGTTGGCAGCCACCTTGATACCCAGCCAACGGGCGGGAAATATGATGGGCCGCTTGGCGTTCTGGCAGCGCTGGAGATTATTCGCAGCCTGAATGAGGCGGGACTGAAAACCCGCCATCCAATTGAGATTGTTAACTGGACGAATGAAGAAGGCTGCCGGTTTGCCCCGCCAATGATGGCATCGGGCGTTTTTGCCGGTGTGCATAGTCTGGAGTGGGCCTATCAGCGCACCGATGCGGCTGGCGCAAGTTTTGGTGATGAATTGAAACGGATTGGTTGGGTCGGTGATGCGCCAGTCGGCGGGCGGCCAGTTGCTGCTTTTTTTGAGCTTCATATCGAACAGGGGCCGATTTTAGAGGATTCGAACATCGATATTGGCGTCGTTACCCATGGGCAGGGGCTGAACTGGATTCGCATTACCCTGACCGGAAAAGAGGCGCATACCGGATCAACGCCGATGGCATCACGGGTAAATGCCGGCCTTGGCATGGCGCAGATTACCGTGTTGGCGCATCAGATTGCGATGAAGAACGCCCCGCACGCTGTCGGTGCGGTCGGGCATTGCGAAATTTTCCCGAATTCAACCAATATCATCGCGGGCAAGGCCATATTTACCATCGATTTCCGTAGCCCCGATCCGGCGGTGATTGCGGCAATGAATGCCGAGCTGCGCGCCGGTGCAGATGAAATTGCGGCCTCGCTTGGGCTGGGGATTGATATTGAGCTTGCCGGTGCGTTTGATCCGGTGGCGTTTGACCGGGCCTGTATTGACCGGGTGCGCGGCGCTGCAGACCGGCTTGGCTATAGCCATATGGACCTTGTTTCAGGCGCTGGGCATGATGCTTTTTGGATGAGCAAGGTTGCGCCAACCGCGATGATCATGTGCCCTTGTGTTGGTGGGTTGTCGCATAATGAAGCCGAAGAAATTAGCCATGACTGGGCGGCAGCAGGCGCCAATGTCCTGTTTCACGCCGTTGTCGAAACGGCTGGCCTGAGCGATGATGGCCTAAGCGATGATATTGGCGGTGATTGATGCCCCCTATAGACGACTGATTTGGGCAAAAGCCTGATATGGCAAAGCCAAAGTCAAGGGGCGTAAATGAAGAGGATAGACATATGATAGACCGGTTAAATCCAGCCCCTGTTATAGGTATTATTGGCCTTGGCAATGCAGGAGGTGCCATCGCCGCCGCCTTTGCCGCATTGGCGCCTGTTCATGGCCATGATCAGAATGTCGAACGGCGTAACCGGGCAGCGGCAAATGGCGTTATCACGCATGATGATATTGGCGGTGTCGCAATGGCGGCGGATGTAATCATCCTGTCATTGCCGCACCCTGATATCTCGTTGGCGGTAACGACCCAGCTTCTTGCCGCGGCGCGCAAACCGCCATTGATTATCGAGACCAGCACGGTCACCCCGCAAACAGCGATTGATTGTGCCGCATTGTGCGCGCGGCATGATGTCGGGTTTGTCGATGCTGCAATCGCTGGCGGTGTCGCCAGTATGGCAAGTGGCGAGATGACCTTTTTTATGGGCGGAGATGATGCCGCCAAAGTCATTGCAAAGCAGGTCCTCGAACCCGTTGCGGCAGACATTTACGACCTTGGAAAGATTGGCGCGGGAATGGGCATCAAGGTGGTTAATAATGCAGTGATGCACGCGCTTATGGTGGTGCTAATCGAGGCTTTTTCAATGTCAAAGAAGCTGGAGGTTTCCAGCGACACATTCATTTCGATCCTGAACCGCGAGGAGGGTATGCTGCGCCCGCTGGTTCACCGCGTACAGGAACGGATGAAATATGCCGATTTTGACGGCGGTATGTCAGTGACGAATGCGCGCAAGGATTCGTGCCTTGCACTGGAAACCGCGCAACAGCTTGGTGTACCGCTTTTTGCCATTTCGGCATCGCATACGCCGTATGAAATTGCCGAGGCAAACGGGCTTGGCGAGGCTGATTATGCGGCGCTATCGCGTTTGTGGGAGGCGTGGGCCAAGGTCATTTTCAAAGATGCCGAAAAGCCCTAGCCTGCGAGATATAATCCAGATCGCTTCGGCCCAGAACCCCATGGTTTAATACCCTGTGCGAAAGATTAGAGCCATTCCGGCTGCATCGCCAATACCGGCGCATCACCATCACCGACGGTGCGGGCAAGAGCAAAGAGTTTTGGCAGGTGATGCGTGATATAGATTTGCATCGTGGTGATCTTGATTGCCATAAAATCATCATTGCCAACCGTCCCGGTTTCACCGGCGGCAATCGCATCAGCGGCACTGGCACCGGCACGCGCCATCAACCAGCCACCACATAATGTGCCAAGCAGCATCAGATAATTGCTGGCCGCAGTGGCTGGCCGGCGCGGGTTATTGGCGCTGGCGATAATTTGGGCAACGGTTTTGCGCGCGGTATCGTTTGCCTCGATAACAGCTTTTGCCGCTGCGACAATTGCCGTATTCGGATGTTGTTCAAGTGCGCTCATATCGCGGTTGATTTCATCAAACAGCGCGGTAACTGCGGCGCCATTATCGCGGATTGTTTTGCGGAACACCAGATCATTTGCCTGAATTGCAGTCGTGCCTTCATAGATTGGCAGAATACGGGCGTCACGATAATGCTGTGCTGCGCCGGTTTCCTCGATAAACCCCATGCCGCCGTGAATTTGCAGTGCATCTGATGTGATTTGCTGGGCACGTTCGGTCATCCATCCCTTGATCACCGGGATTAACAGGCCAACTCGGGCGTCCAGTTCGGTCTTTTCAGCGGCATCGGCATAGCGTGCTTTATCCATCGCGGCGGCGCCAACCATCATTAGGGCGCGCATGGCCTCAATTTCAGATTTCATGCCGCCAAGCAGGCGCAGAATATCCGGGTGATGCACAATCGCATCGCCTTTTTTACCATCTAGTGGCACGCCTTGAACACGGTCACGTGCATAGGTTCTAGCCTGCTGATAGGCGCGCTCGGAAATCGCAAGCCCCTGCAACCCGACCGCTATTCGCGCATGGTTCATCATGCCAAACATGATGTCGATACCCTGATTTTCGGCGCCAACAAGATAACCGACAGCCCCGCCTGCCTCGCCATATTGCATGACGGCGGTTGGCGAGCCCTTAATGCCCAGCTTTTTTTCAATCGACAGACAGCGCAGATCATTCGGCTTGGTGAAATGACCGTCTGCATCGGGCAGGAATTTTGGCACGATAAAGACTGAAATACCCTTGATGCCGTCAGGCGCATCCGGTGTGCGCGCCAATACCAAATGGACGATGTTTTCGGCCATGTCATGTTCGCCGTAGGTAATGTAGATTTTCTGGCCGCTGATCAGATAATGATCGCCGTTCGGTACGGCGCGGCTCTTGATGCCGGCAAGGTCGGTGCCGGCTTGTGGCTCGGTCAAATTCATTGTGCCGGTCCAGCGTCCTTCGACCATCGGCGGGATATAGGTTTGCTGTAACAGGGGGCTGGCCGATTTCTGCAAAGCATAGATTTGCCCTTGGGTTAAAAGATGGCAAAGGGCAAACGCCATATTTGCTGATTGCCATAGCTCATTCACCGCAGTGGTCAGCGTCATTGGCAGATTTTGCCCCCCAAAATCAGCCGCGGCTTCCATCGCGGTCCAGCCGCCTTGCCCCATCGCCCTATAGGCATCACGAAACCCGTTAGGCGTTACGACCTGCCCATCTTCCAGCCGTTTGGCACCGATGATATCGCCGCTATGGTTCAAGGGGGCAATCACATCACCGGCCAGCTTGCCAGCTTCTTCAAGAACTGCATCGGCCAGTTCCTGATTGACCTCGTCATTGCCAATTGCGCGCATCAGCGCATCAAATCCAATGATCCGCTCTAACAAAAACTGATAATCTTCGAGGGGCGCTTTATACATAATACTGGCTCCGTTATTTTCGGCTCTGGTCTATTACTGGTACTGATGCCGCCATGGGATTAGGGCTTGGCGTCAATGATGACGCTAATGCCCTGACCGCCGCCGATACACATGGTTGCCATACCGTAACGGCCATTGATCCGGTGCAGCTCATGCACCAGCTTGGTCATAATGATTGCGCCGGTTGCACCAACCGGATGACCCAGTGCAATAGCACCGCCATTCGGATTGACGCGCGCCGGATCAAACCCCAGCTCACGCGACACGGCACAGGCCTGTGCGGCAAAGGCCTCATTGCTTTCGATGAGATCAAGATCATCAATCGTCAGTCCGGCGCGTTGCAGCGCCATTTTGCTTGCCGGTACCGGCCCCATGCCCATGATGCGTGGCGGTACGCCGCCAAATCCATAGGCGACAATCCGCGCCAATGCTACGGCTTTATGCGTTTTTAGCGCGTCCTTATTTGCCAGAATCAATGATGCCGTGCCGTCATTAATCCCTGATGAATTGCCAGCTGTTACCAGCCCGTCCTTGGCAAATGCGGGGCGCAATCCGGAAAGGCTCTCATTGGTGGTGTCACCACGGATAAATTCATCACGCTCAAAGGTAATGGTTTTGCGCCGTTGGGTCAGATCTAGCGGGGTGATCTGGCCAGTGAAATATCCCGCAGCATCGGCGGCGGCGGCCCGGGCTTGTGATTGCGCGGCAAACGCATCCATATCGTCGCGGCTAATGTTAAAATCGGCGGCGATATTCTCTGCGGTAATGCCCATATGGCCCAGCCCGAACGGGTCTTGCAGCGCGCCAGTCATCATATCAATGACGCCCGCATCACCCATCCGTGCACCCCAGCGCTGGGCGGGCAGGATATAGGCACCGCGGCTCATCACCTCAACCCCGCCAGCAAGCGCCGTGTCACAATCGCTAAGCTGGATCAGTTGGGCGGCGCTAACAATCGCCTGAAGGCCGCTACCGCATAAGCGATTGACCTGAAATGCGGGCGCAGTTTCACTGACGCCAGCACCAATGGAAATACAACGCGGTGAGTACATATCGCGCGGTTCGGTATGGATAACATGACCATAAACAGCGTGCTGAATGGCGTCAGCTGGAACGCCTGATTTGGCAATAGCGTCTTTTGCCACCGGAACCGCAAGCTCGATAGGCGGGGTGTCTTTCAAGGTGCCGCCATAGCTGCCAATGGCTGATCTCTGTGCCGCCAGAATAAAAATGTCAGTCATCGTAATCCTCGATCCATCTCATAAATCATCATGCGTATTCAGCATGATCTATCTTCAAAATTGCTAGGAATCTAACGGTGATCCCTCTTAATGACTTGGTTCAATTCAAGACTTGGCCCAATTTAGCGGGCCACCCCGAAAACCGGGAAAGCCAATGCCAAATATCATGCCTGCATCGGCACTTTCGGCCGAGTCTACCACGCCCTCATTAATCGCTTGCTGGCATTCGTCAATCATCGGTGCCAGCATTGATTTGGCAATTGCGGCCATACTCGCAGCGTCGTGCGGCTGACGCGGCCGGATCGGGCGGTTGCCATCCCAATCATAAAACCCGCTGCCTGATTTGCGCCCAATGGTTCCGGCGGCGCATTTTTCGGTCAGCAGATCCTTGGCCGCCGGGGCGATGCCCAGCACAACGCCAACATCAAGGCAGACATCAAGACCAATCTGGTCAGCAAGTTCAACCGGTCCCATCGGCATCCCAAAATCAACCAGTGACTCGTCAATCAAATCTGCAGACTGGCCAGCTGCCACCGCCTCAATCGCCTTGAAGATATAAGGAAGCAGGGCACGATTAACCAGAAAGCCGGGTGCCGACTTACAGCGGATTGGCAGTTTGCCGATCCTGCCAGCAAATTGCATCCCGCGATTGACCATGTCCTGATTGGAAAATTTTGACCAGATGACTTCGACCAGTGGCAACACCGGAACTGGATTAAAGAAATGCAATCCGATCAAACGCTCAGGCGATTTCAAACTGGTGGCAATATCTTCAAGAGGGATAGCCGATGTATTGGTGGCAAGGATCGCATCCGGTTTACTGGCGGCTTCCAATGCCTGAAATACTGCCTGCTTTACTGCCAGTTTTTCGGCAACTGCCTTCAATGATCAGATCGGCGTCGGCAACGCCATGACCTTGTTTGTCGGCGCGCAAACGGCCAAGTGCAGCCGCGATTTTATCGGGAGATTTAAGTCTACGTTCAAATAGTTTTGTGGCGCGGTCAATCGCAGAGTCAATTGCCGCTGCATTCATGTCGGTTAAGCTGACTTCAAGGCCTGACATGGCGCCAACCGCAGCAATATCACCGCCCATCACACCTGCGCCAACCACATGAAGTCGCTCAATGCCGCTGTCACCGCGTGCCGATTTCCGCACAGCATCGGTCAGATAATAAACGCGGCGCAGATTTTTAGACGCCGTGCCAACCATTAAGTAAGGAAAGATGCCCATCTCACCAGCCGACATGGCGCTGGCATCATGGCCATAGGTCTCGACATGGTCGATGATGGCAAAGGGCGCTGGCGTGTGATCAGCGCGGGCGCGTTTCAGATAGGTTTCGCGTGCCGCTTTAATGGCATCGGTGTCAGCCGTGGCATCACGCTGGATATGCGCGGGTTTAACGCGGCGGCAGTCAAGCATCCATCGGCGCATCGCAGCAGCAAGATCATCAGCGCTATCAACCATTTCATCGGCAAGGCCGCTATTGAGGGCATCCTTACTGCCAACGGGCCGGCCGGTAAGCATCATATCCAGCACTGATTTGGTGCCAACCCGTCGATAGGCGCGGCCAGTACCACCATAGCCCGGCATAATCCCGAGATTAATCTCAGGAAATCCAAGTTTAGTTTTTGTCGATGCGGTAACGAATAGACGATCAAACGCAAGCGAGATTTCCAGTCCGCCCCCTAATGCAATGCCGTCAATGCCAACACAGCTAGGCACATCCAGACCTGCAATCCGGTTAAATAGCCCATGCACCATCTCCATATGGTCGGCAACATCCTCGGCGGTCTTCAAGGTTTCAAACTCATGGATATCGGCGCCATAGACAAAGCCGCCCGGCTTGCCTGATAACAGCGCAACCCCGCCTAGATTATCGGCGGCTTCCAACCCTTCAACAAGTATCGCCAGCTCGTCCATCGCCGCATGGGTCAGGACATTAACCGATTTTCCGTCTATCTGGATTTGCAGCCACGCAAGCCCGTCATCATCAATGCGTGCTGACCAATGGTGAAGATTGTGCCAATTATCCGGAGTGCGCATGATTTTATCCATTGTCTGTCTTTATCATCTGGCTCTAACTATAGAACAAAATGAACGAAAAGCGCAGCCCCTCAATGGTAAAAACCATATTTTGGCATATCAGTTTGAGGGCGGGCAGCGGTTAGGCAAGCTCGATTTTCGGACAGCGATCAACCACAACCTCAAGACCCGCATCATGCGCGCGCCCCGCCGCTTCATCATGCACAACGCCAAGCTGCGTCCATAACACCTTGGCCTTGATCGCAATGGCCTCGTCAACAATCATCGGCAGCGCATCACTCGCACGAAACACATCAACCATATCAACCGGCCGGTCGATGGCAGCAAGCGTGGCAACAACTGGCAAATCATCAATCATGCCACCAGCCAATTTCGGGTTTACCGGGATCACATCATAGCCGCGGTCACGCAAAAATAACGTCACGCCATAGCTGGCCCGCGCCGGATTGTCGCTGGCCCCAACCACGGCAATGGTCTTGACCCGCTGCATGATTGCGGCAATACGGCCCGGTGGCGTATCCCCAAAAATTTCTGGTGATGTGGGGGGATGCAAATCCATGAACCGGCTCAAGCATATTAACAGCCGAAACCTTGGAACAATGCAGCCCGTGAAGGCAAGGGGTTTTTCCGGTGTAAAGGCTGGCAAGCGCTGACGGTTTTTGTTCGGGGCTTGCGACGATGAGGTATTCTGGCTAGGCCACAAGCGCCAGTTTCGTATCTGGCACAATCCCAAGCGCAAGACAAACATCGCGGGTCAGATAGGGCCGATTCATAGTATAGAAATGAAACTGATCAATACCATTATCCATTAAATCGGCGCAGATATCAGTCGCCACAACAACGGATAGAATATCCTCGACGCCATTGCGTTTTGCCATGGCAAACTCGGCATCAAGGCTGGCTGGAATACTGGCACCACACTGGCGGGAAAACTGTTTGACATTATCCCAGTTCTCGATGGGTAAAATGCCCGGAATAATCGGCACGCTAATGCCAGACTTGACACAGCGGTCACGAAACCGAAGGAACAGCTCGCTATCAAAAAGAACTGTGTAATCGCTGAAGTGGCACCGGCGTCAATTTTCCGCTTGAGCCAGTCAATATCAGCATTGGAATGGCGGGCTTCTGGATGAGGCTCGGGATAGGCGCCAACATGGATGGTCTTAATGTTGGCCGCGGCAAGACCTGCCACCAGATCCACCGAATCTATAAAACCGTTTGGATGCGGGCGAAAGCCGCCACTGCCTTTTGGCGCATCGCCGCGCAACGCAACAATCTGTTTCACGCCAGCATCAACATAGCTTTTGGCAATAGCCAATGTTTCGACCTTGCTGGCATTCACACAAGTCAGATGCGCCGCAACATCAAGCCCATAATTCTTGCCAATGGTTTCGGTCATTTCTCTTGTAAGCTGGCGGGTTGTGCCGCCCGCACCATAAGTTACCGAGACGAATTCAGGGTTTAATGGCGCCAGAACATTCAGCGATTCCCAAAGATTAAAACTCGCCTGCAATGATTTTGGAGGGAAAAACTCAAATGAAATTTTTGGCGGCTGATGTCTCATTTATATCTCCAGAATTCCTTTATGCCCAACTGGTTCGCGCAACTGGTACCCCCGTCTCGTCATTGATCTGGGCTTGTTTGCTTAAATAATTTGTGCCAGAACTGTGATAATGAAACAATTTCATAATAATCATAAACTTTATGAGAAATACTCATGAACATTGAGCTTCGTCATCTTCGCACCATCATGGCAATTCATTCTGCCGGATCCGTGGCACAGGCGGCAGAACAGCTGCATATTACGCAATCGGCACTATCGCATCAGATCAAGGCGATCCGTGATCAGCTTGGGGTTGATCTCTTTGTCAAAAACACCAAACCGATGCGGCTATCTGCCGAGGGATTGCAGTTTTTGCGGGCGGCTGAGCGCATCTTGCCCGAGATTGATTTGCTAAAGGCAGAATTTGACAATCTTCAGCGTGGTGAGGCTGGCAGGCTGCATATTGCGATTGAGTGTCATGCGTGTTTTGAATGGCTGTTTCCGGTTTTGAACCTGTTTCGCCAAGATTATCCCGACGTTGATATCGACATTCGGCCGGGGCTGGCCTTTCGGGCATTAAAAGCATTGGTTGATGAGGAAGTTGATATCGTCATCTCGTCTGACCCGGAGGATATTCCCGGTGTTGAATTCCATCAGCTTTTTCCCTATGCGCCGACATTTCTGGCGGCCACCGCCAACCCGCTATCGCGAAAGGACTATGTCGACGCGCAGGATTTCAGTGACCAGACATTGATCACCTATCCGGTTGAACGGACGCGCCTCGATATTTTCAGCCAGCTATTAATTCCAGCCAAAATTGAGCCGAAACTTATCAGGCAAGTCGAATTAACCGCAGTGATGCTGATGCTGGTCGGGGCGAATAAGGGGGTCGCGGTATTGCCGGACTGGGTTATTCGCTCGGCGGATGTCGGCGATGGGCTGGTCACCTTGCCGGTTACCAAACAGGGTCTTGTGCGCCAGCTCTATGCCGCGGTGCGCCGCGATGATGAAGCCAAGCCCTTTATGGAACGCTTTATCGCGCTTGGTAAAGAGGGGCAAGCGCACGCCAAAAGGCAACCGCTTAGCCCCTGAAAATAGTGTCATTGTCTTTGCAGATGGATATCTCTGCCAGACTGGTATTTCTGCCAGTTAAACGACAGGCGGCCGCGCGCAGACCTGATCATAGGCATAGCGCGTTTTCAGCATTCCATCATATTCAAAAATATCGAGCATCGCCTCATAGCCCGCGTCAGTGATGTCGATATGGCGTGTCCAAACGCCCATATTCTGATAGGTGCCAATGCAATCGGCAAGCACCGCCTCGTCAATATTTGGGAATAGAGGTTTTTGAGCGCGGGCAATTTCGGCCGCAGGTGTATCATTCATATAGTTGCGGGTCTTGATATAGGCGCGGGTGAATGCTTTGGCCTCATCGGTTTCCAGCCATTCAGGCTTGGCGGCAAGGCTGGAAAAGCCGCAAGGGCCAATTGTCGGGCCAAGGGCGGTGACGACATGACCAACGCCATCCGCCTCAAGCTGCTGCGGGGCCGGGCCTTGCTGGTGGATATATTGGCCGGTGCCAGCCCGGTAGGCCTTGTCCATTTCGCCGCCATTGCCAGCATCAATGATTTTGATTTTATTGATATCAATGCCGCCCTTGTAACAAGCATATTTAAACATTGTCATCGGCTGGCCGCCATGATGAACAAGAACCTCTGCACCCTCAAGCTTGTCCCAGCTAAAAGCCGGATCAGCATCACGGCCGGTCAGGAAGAACCCGTCCATTTCATTGATCTGGGCAAAATGTACACAAGCCGGAACCTCGCCCTTATTGAGGGTGTTAAACCCCTGACTAAGGGTCGATTGCACAACATCGGCGGTACCATCATCCAATGCAGTGATTGCGGTCACGCCGGGCGCGGCAATTGTATAGTCAAAATCCAGCCCCTCATCTTTCAGAAAACCGCCGGTCATTGTTGAAATCAACGGCGAATAGAAGGCCGAAAAAAGGGTAAATTGGATATTGATTTTACTCATGGAAAAATGCTCCGATGGTGGGTCAAACAAGGGTAATGGCTGGCCGGTTCGACGGAATTAAATGCCGACCGCTGGCCTTAAGATGGGTTATGTTAGCCCTAAGCGCGCACCATAGCCAAATGGAAAATCGAAGTGAACCAAGACAGTGTCAGAATTTTTGAGATGAGCCCGCGTGACGGGTTGCAAAATGAGCCTGTTTCAATCCCGACTGATGCGAAAATCAAGCTGGTTAATCTGCTGTCAAAATGCGGCTTTAGCCATATTGAGACAACTAGCTTTGTAAGCCCAAAATGGGTGCCACAACTGGCCGATGGTGATGCGGTCATGGCCGGAATCGCGCGCCAGCCCAATATTTCCTACGCCGCACTGGTGCCAAATATGACCGGCTTTGAGCGGGCGGTGGCTGCCGGTGCTGATCAGATCGGTATTTTTGCGGCGGCATCGCAGAGTTTTAGCCAAAAAAACATCAATTGCAGCATCGCCCAGAGCCTAGATCGGTTCGAACCGGTAATGGCGGCGGCACGGGCGCATAAAATTGCGGTGCGCGGCTATATCAGCATGGTTGTCCATTGCCCAGATGAGGGGCAGATCGCGCCGCAGATTGTCGCTGATCTGGCGGCCAGAATGATGGATATGGGCTGTTATCAAATCTCGCTTGGCGACACGATTGGCATGGCCGAACCCGATGCAATCCGGCGACTTCTTGATGTGTGTGTGCGGTCGGTTGACGGGCAAAATCTTGCCGGCCATTACCATGATACGGGCGGTCATGCAGTTGCCAATATTAGCGCAAGCCTGCCCTATGGGCTGCGCTGTTTTGATGCGTCGGTTGGCGGGCTTGGCGGCTGTCCCTATGCGCCGGGTGCAGCTGGCAATGTCGCCAGCGAGGCGGTGGCACATATGCTGGCCGGTGCGGGTTTTGCGACCGGGCTTGATCTTGATGCGCTTGGCGTTGCGGCAGAATTTGCCACCAGCCTTCGCGGGGAAACGCCGAACCCGCTAGCGCCAAATCTGGCGAAATGAGAGCCGGTTAAACATTGATTATTTTACGCTTCCCAAAGGAATTTCATCATGTCTTATTCGTCAATTTCGGGGCCAATTTCGGGGCCAATTATTGAAACCCATGAGGCCAGCGGCATTGTCTATCTTTGCTTGAATCAGCCTGACCGGCATAACGCGCTATCGCCTGAAATGATTGCTGCACTTCATGCCGCCTTTGTCCGGCTTGGGGATGATCCCGATTGCCGGCTTGTTTGCCTGAAAGCCACCCCGGCAGACAAGCAAGAGGCGGGCAATCAAACGGCAGTGGGCAGTTTTTGTGCGGGGGGTGATCTTTTATGGATGCGCCAGCAAATTGATGCGCCGCGCGCCAGACGCATGGCCGAAGCGGCGACGTTGGCCAATCTGTTACGTGTGATGAACAGGTTTCCAAAACCGCTGCTTGGCGCGGTTGATGGCAACGCCTTTGGTGGCGGTATTGGCGTGATGGCGGTTTGTGATGAAGTGCTGGCCACGGACAATCTTATCTTTGGCCTGACCGAAACGCGCCTTGGGTTAATACCGGCGACGATCAGCCCCTATGTTGTGGCGCGTATCGGGGCAGCGGCGGCGCGCGCATTATTTATGTCGGCACGGCGGTTTGACAGCCAGACGGCGTATCGCATTGGACTGGTTACAAGCCTCGTTCCGGCGTCAGATTTTGCCAGCGCCACCAAGGCCATGATTGCCCCATATCTTGCCACCAGCCCAAGCGCAATGCAGGCGGCCAAGGGCCTGATCGGCAGGTTGACGCCGGCCATTGATGATGCGGTTATTGATATGACGATTGCCGCATTGGCCGATTGCTGGGAACACCCCGATGCCGGCGAAGGGGTTGATGCGTTTTTTGCCAAACGGCCGCCGTCATGGGCAAAGCCTGCGGCTGATCAATGACAAATTCTGGCATGACCGCATACCCTTTTATCCGCGTTATATTTATTGTGACTGTAAGGCGAAAAAATTGTTGGGTTTTGGCAAAAAACATTTCACTGTAAGTGCCAGATATTTTTGTCCCTCTGGCCGTCTCATTGGTCAGGCTATCCGTACCAGTGAACGCGCACCAGCTAGGGCGGCGTGTGTCAGGCGGCGTGTGTCAGGCGGCGCTGATTACTGGCGCTGATTATTAAGGAGATCAAACAGGATGGATTTTGCCTATTCGCCGACCCAGCAATCCATCATTGATGCCATCACCGCTATTATGGCCGATTTTGGCGATGATTACTGGTTGGCGGCTGATCGTGATGGCCGGTTTCCCGAAGAATTCTATGCTGCAATCGCTGCTGGTGGCTGGCTTGGAATTGCCATGCCCGAGGCCTATGGCGGCGCCGCGCTTGGAATTTCCGAAGCGGCGTTGATGATGCAGAAAATTGCTGAAACAGGCGGCGGTATGGCGGCGGCATCGGCAGTTCATATCAATATTTTTGGACCGCACCCGATTGTGGTTTATGGCACCGAGGCACAGCGCGCCGAATGGTTGCCGCCGCTGATCAAGGGCGAGGTTAAATGCTGCTTTGGGGTGACCGAACCTGATGCCGGACTGGATACGGGTAATATTCGCACGCGCGCTGACAAGGTTGAGGGCGGCTATCTTGTGTCTGGGCAGAAAATCTGGACATCGACCGCCAAGGTTGCTTCTAAAATTCTGCTGCTGGCACGCACCAGCCAGCCCGATCCTGCGGCGCGGCGAACTGACGGGTTGACGCTGTTCTATACTGATCTTGATCGGAACCGCATCGAGGTGCGCGAGGTCGAAAAAATGGGGCGCGCGGCGGTTGATAGTAATCAGATTTTCATTGATGGGTTGATGGTTCCAGAGGCGCACCGGATCGGCGAAGAGGGCAAGGGGTTTTCCTATCTTCTGGATAGTCTGAATCCTGAACGGATTTTAATCGCTGCCGAGGCGCTTGGCATTGGCAAGACGGCGCTTCGCCGGGCTGTGGACTATGCTGGCGAGCGCATTGTTTTTGGCCGCCCTATCGGACAAAATCAAAGCATTCAGCATCCGCTTGCCGAAAGCTGGATTGAGCTTGAAGCAGCCAGTCTGCTGATTGCCAAGGCGGCAAATTTATATGATAGCGGTGCGCCAGCTGGCGGTATGGCGAATGCGGCAAAATATTTTGCCGCTGAGGCAGGATTTAAGGCGGCAACAAATGCAGTGATGACGCTTGGCGGCATGGGCTATGCCAAGGAATATCATGTCGAGCGCCTGCTTCGCGAATCGCTGATTCCGCGCCTTGCACCGGTCAGTGCGCAAATGGTGCTAAACTATATTGGCGAGCGTGTGCTTGGTTTGCCAAAATCATATTAGGGCATCAGCCTTGACCAGTGGCCCCGTTGGGCGACATGGTTGGGCGACAAGAATCAGGGGCGTTAAGTAAAACATGACAATAGCAAAATCAAATTTGGGTCAGCACGCGCTTGAGGGGGTTAAGGTGATTGATTTGACCCGCGTTCTGGGCGGCCCCTATGCCACGCAGATTCTGGCTGATCATGGCGCCGAGATTATCAAAATTGAGGCGGCAAGCGGTGATGAGGTTCGTGGGTGGGGGCCTCCATTTGCCCGTGATATGGCGTCGTATTTTATCAATGTGAACCGCAACAAGAAATCCATTGTCATTGACCTTGCCAGCGCGGCTGGCCGTGATCTGTTGCTGCGGCTTCTAGAAGACGCCGATATATTGATTGATAATTTCAAGACGGGCACTCTGGAAAAATGGGGTATTGGCTATGAGGATGTTTTAAAGGACCGCTTTCCCCGGCTTATCCATTGCCGCATATCAGGGTTTGGCGCGACCGGGCCGCTAGGCGGTGCGCCCGGTTATGATGCGGTAATTCAGGCGATGACTGGCATGATGTCGATCAATGGAATGGCCGAAAGCGGATCGGTTCGTCTTGGCGCGCCAATCGTTGATATGGGAACGGGGCTATATTGCGTGATCGGGATTTTGATGGCTCTTCACGAACGTCAAACATCAGGTCTTGGTCAATATATCGACATGACGCTTTATGACTCGGCGCTGGCCTTGATGCATCCGCATAATGCCAATTATTTTCTAAGCAA
Organism: Alphaproteobacteria bacterium; assembly: GCA_038147495.1. GTDB lineage: Bacteria > Pseudomonadota > Alphaproteobacteria > Puniceispirillales > Puniceispirillaceae > MED-G116. The sequence continues at coordinate 431,552 of JAYQTT010000016.1, forward strand.
GAAACCGGGGCGCGCCACCGGCAATTCGCATCCGAACATTTCGCCCTATGATAAATTTGCAACCGCGACCAATGATATTTTTATCGGGATCGGGAATAATCGTGCGTTTCGCCGCCTGTGTGACGCGCTTGGCGAGGGTGAAATTGCCGATGATCCGCGCTTTGCTGATAATGCCGACCGCGTGGTCAATCGTGCGGCCTTGACCGATTTGCTGACCACGGCGCTGGCCAAGGTCGATGGGGCATCATTTGCCGAAACTCTGCTTGCTGCCGGGGTGCCGGCCGGCCCGGTGCGTAATATCGAAGAAGCCCTGCTGCATCCGCAAACGGCCGAACGCGAAATGGTGCTTGCGCGGGATGATTATCAGGGGGTTGCCTCGCCAATTAAATTCAGCCGGTCACGCGAAGTTGGGGTTGCTGGCTTACCGCCGGCGCTTGGCGAGCATACGCGTGAGGTGCTGGTGGCGGCGGGCCTTAGTGATGCAGAAATTGATGCCTTGATCGCCGCCGGAACGATTGTCGTGGCCGAGGGCTGACGCTGTTGATGGGCGCGTTGCTAAGATTTTCATTTTGTCATGGTTTTTAAAATAGGGGGAGATATTCAATGACAAAGGCCAGCGCTGAATCCAATCGTGGGTTTCAATCAAAGAACGCGCCACGCATCGCCGTCGTTGGGGCGGGTGCGATGGGCTCGGTCTATGCCGGATTGTTCGCCGAGGCTGGATATCAGACATCGGTAGTTGATCTCTGGGGCGACCATATCACCGCCATTGGGGCAAACGGGCTGCATCTTGAAGGGGCTAGTGGTGACCGCATAATCAACGGCATTACAGCGGTTCACCAAATTGCCGATCTTGGCCCGATTGATCTTTTTGTGATTGCCACCAAGGCCAATGGCGTCGGCAGCGCGGCGGCTGAAATCGCCAAAATCATGCAGCCAGACGCACTGGTTCTGACAATCCAGAACGGGCTTGGTGCGGGCGAGCGGATTGCCCAATTCATGCCAACCGATAACGTGCTGCTTGGGGTTGCCGAAGGGTTTGGCGCGTCAATCAAGGGGCCGGGTCACATCCATCATAACGCGATGCGCCAGATTCGGATCGGCGAAATGGATGGCGGTATGACTGACCGGTTGGTCTGGGTTGAATCACTATGGCAAGGGGCGGGTTTTAAAGCCAAGGCGTTTGCTGATATTCATCAGCTTGTCTGGGAAAAATTTATTTGCAATGTCATGTGCAGTGCGCCGTCAGTGGCATTTGACTGCACAATCGGCCAGCTGTTCAGCGATGATGACCGGCGTGCGGTGGCGCTTGGCTGTATGCTTGAGGCTTATGAAATCGGGCGGGCACGTGGCGTGGCATTTTCCTTTAGCGATGCAGTTGCCTATGGCACCAAATTTGCCGCCGATATGCCCAACGCCAATCCGTCAATGCGGCTTGATCATATGGCTGGCAAACGATCCGAGATTGACGCGATCAACGGCATGGTGCCGGTGCTTGGCCGTGAAATGGGCATTAAGACACCCTATAATGATACGCTGGTTGCACTGGTGCGGGCGCGTGAGGCAAATTTCGCCGGATAGGATGAGGCGCAGGCTATAAGATGCGCATATCGTCCGAAAAGTTTCCCTATAGCTTGAGGGGCACAAATTTGGGGGCGGCCACGCCGTCTATTAGCACATTTAATAAAGCTGGCCCTTGATACGCGCTGGCGGCGGCAAGGGCGGCGTCCAGATCATCGTCCGGCCCAACCGTTTTGCCAAAGGCGCCAAGGCCGATTGCCGCCGCTGCATAATCGGCTTTTTCATCAAGCTCGCAGCCATAGACGCGGTCCGGTCCATAGGTGTCAATCTGGATTTGCACCTCGGCATTCCAGCGGTAGTCATTACCAATGATCGCGGTGATATTGGCGTTTGTGCGCACGGCTGTATGCATCTCGCCAAGATAAAATCCTGCCGTTCCATCGCCCATCACCAGAAAAATCTGCGCATCCGGTGCGGCAATCGCGGCGCCAATCGCATAGGCAATACCGCCACCAATTGCGCCTGATGGGCCATTGATTATGCGGCGTGGGGCAACGCATCCGGCCTGAACCCATTGGCAAAATTCGCCGCCATCGGCGATTAGAATCGGCGCAGGGGCGCGGTTAATCGCTGCCTGTAACTGTGTGGTCAGGGCGGCTGGATGCCGGCCTTTGCCGTCCGCCTGCCAGTCAAGACGGCGGGTAATTGATGCACTGATTGCGGCCGGCCAATGATCGGCGCCTACATTAATATCACGATCGGTAATTGCCGCGGCAAGCTGGGTCATCGCCGCCGGAATGCTGCCAGTGCGCATAAGCTGGATAGGGTTTTTGTCATGCGCCGGATTTGGTGCGGCCTGATCGTCGGTCAAAATCGAGATAATCGGCGTTCCTGCGGTAATCCTGCCACCGGCATGAATGCCGGTGGAATAATCTGCCAGCTTTCCAAGATGAATGATCAGATCGGCGGCTTTTAGCGTGGTTGTCAGATCGCCGTAAAAACTATCGGAAAGACCGCGGGCTGACTCAAGACAGATAACCGGCAGTCCCAACGCCGCCTCAAGCGCGGCATTAACGGCTGGTTGGCGGGTTTTATTTGCCTGCGGGCCGGTTATGAAAAGCGGGCATTTCGCCGCCTCAATTGCACGAATAATATGGTCAAGATCATCGTGGCTAACGCCTGATGCAGGGGGTATTGCGGTTACCGCAGCCGGTTCTAAATCTGTGGTTGGTGATAACATATCAAAGGCGAGCGCAAGATGCACTGGCCCCGGGCTGCCACCAAGGGCGGCGGTAATACACCGTTCTAATTCGGGCAGGATCGCGGCCGCCGCATTTGGCCGTGTTGAATATTTGGTGATTGGTGCGGTAACCGAACATTGATCGAGTTCTTGAAAGCCGCCCCGCCCGTCCATGTTCACAGCAGCGTCCCCACTAATCAGCAAAACCGGACTTTCTGAACGCGCCGCCGAATAAAGCGCCGAGACCGCATTTAATAACCCCGGGCCAGCCGTCACCAAGGCGACGCCAATTTTGCCGGTGATTTGGGCGTAGGCTTCGGCCATATAGACAGCAGCGCCTTCATGGCGGGTATGAATGATGCGAATATCGGCATCAATACACGCATCATAAAGCGGCATGATCTGGTTGCCGGACAGGCTGAAAATAACCTCGACACCATTATTGGCTAGCGTTTGAATAAGAGCAGAAGAAGCTGATGGCATGATGAGGCTCGGTAACGAAGGTTGATAAAATTAACACAGCATGGACACGGTGACAGGAATATGGGCAGGTTATTGTCTAGGCTTGGCGGTTTTTTAATCGTTGCATGATGCTGGATAATCTTTGCGTAATGCTGAGGCGCTATCAAGCGAAAATAGTTCCAGTCCGAATTTGCTTACAGGTGCCGATTTTTCCGTCTTGAACAATCAAAAACAGCAAAGCAAAATCGACATTTATTGCTATAGTCCGGCGGTATTTTTTTGGGGGATGAAATGACTGACCAGCAAAAAGGCATGAAGCGCGGCCTGACCCGTTATGGCGATGAGGCATTTTCGCTTTACCTTCGCAAAGCCTTTATCAAGGCGATGGGGTATAGCGATGATGCGTTGTCGCGTCCGGTTATTGGCATCGCCAACACCTATTCCGATTATAACGCCTGTCATGCCAATGTGCCAAAGCTGGTCGAGGCGGTCAAACGTGGCGTGATGCTGGCTGGCGGCCTGCCGATGGAATTTCCGACCATTTCGCTGCATGAGTCCTTTGCCTTTCCGACAAGCATGTATTTCCGCAACCTGATGGCAATGGATACCGAAGAAATGATCGGGGCGCTGCCAATGGATGCCTGTGTGCTGATCGGCGGCTGTGATAAAACCGTGCCAGCGCAATTAATGGCGGCAGCCAGTGCCGATCTGCCAGCAATTCAAATTGTAACCGGCCCGATGTTGTCGGGAACGGTTGGTGAACAGCGTGTCGGTGCCTGTACCGATTGCCGCAGGTTTTGGGGCGATTATCGTGGTGGCCGTATTACCGAGGCTGACATTAATCAGATTGAGGGCCAGTTGGTACCAACTGCGGGAACCTGCGGCGTAATGGGAACTGCAAGCACGATGGCTTGTGTTACCGAGGCATTGGGCATGATGTTGCCCGGCGGTGCCACGATCCCAGCGGTGGCAGCAGACCGTTTGCGCCACGCCGAAATGGCCGGTGCACGGGCGATGGCGCTGGCCGCAGAACAGCTGCGCCCATCCCAGATCATGACGCCAAAATCATTTGAAAATGCGCTTCGGGTGCTGTTGGCAATCGGCGGTTCAACCAATGCCATCATCCATCTAACGGCAATGGCGGGGCGGCTCGGTATTGAGGTTGATCTGCCCGCCTTTGATGCGCTTGGCAATGACACGCCGGTTTTGGTCGATCTGAAACCGAACGGCCAGTTCTATATGGATGATTTGCATCGCGCTGGCGGTATGGCACCGATCCTTCGTGCCCTAAAGCCGCTGTTGCATCTTGATTGCCTGACTGTAAGCGGGCGCACGCTTGGCGACGAGATCGAGGATATGCCCGCCGCGTTTCCGCAAAATGTTGTTCATGGTCTTGATGATCCGATTCACGTTGGGGGCGGCATTGCGTTTTTGCGTGGCAATCTGGCTGGCGATGGGGCGATTATCAAGCAATCGGCCTGCTCGCCTGATCTATTGGTGCATCAGGGGCCAGCCATGGTTTTTGACTCGCTAGAAGATCTGGCAAACCGAATTGACACCCCCGATCTTGATGTGACCAAGGACAGCGTTCTAATTCTGCGCAATGCCGGGCCAAAGGGTGCCCCGGGAATGCCCGAGGCGGGCTATATACCGATCCCAAAAAAGCTGGCGACAACGGGGGTTAAGGCGATGGTGCAGATCTCGGATTGCCGGATGAGCGGTACCGCCTTTGGAACGATATCGTGCTGCATGCCAGCCCCCGAGGCAGCGATCGGGGGCCGTTGGCGCTGGTCGAAACGGGTGATCAAATTCGCCTCGACGTGCCCAATCGAAGGCTGGAATTGCTGGTGGATGATGATGAAATTGAACGCCGCCGCGCGCATTGGCAGCCCCCGCATACGGTTCGTGCCGATCGTGGTTATAAAAAGCTGTATATGGAGCAGGTTAATCAGGCCGGTGAAGGGGTTGATTTCGACTTTATGACCAAACGGCCATACAGCGCAAAGACGCCCGCTTTCTTGATCGCGCTCAGGCGATTTTGGTGTTTTTTACCATTTTTGGGGTTTATCGCATTTAGCTGACGTAAAAAAACGAAATACAATATTTGACAAGCCTGAATATTGTTCCGATAGTATACAACAATATGGATTTAAAATACAATTTCACCGCCTATCACCTTGTAAAGCCCAATGTTGCCCAATGTTGCCCAATAATTCAGCAATAATTGTCAGCAATAATTGTCAGCAGAAATTGCCGGTAACTCTAATCCGGTAACTTTAATCTGGTAAATTTAATCTGGGCGGCCCGTTTTTGGCTGGGTGATGCGTTTTTGGTGAGGCTATGTTATTCGGATATCACAGCCCGAACCTTACTTTTTTAACTTGCCGACCTGATTTTGGAGACTGAAATGACAGAACCATCAAACGCCCCGACCCATGCCGGTCAGATTGGCACCAGAACGCCGCCTGCCAGCAGCGCGTTGAAGGATTATCTGGTGCTTGATCTTACAAGGGTTCGTTCGGGGCCGACTTGTGTTCGCCAGTTGGCCGACTGGGGCGCGGATGTAATCAAGATCGAAACACCAGCAGATGACGCCCAGCTTGGCGGGCCTCGTGATGGGCCAGATTTTCAGAACCTGCATCGCAACAAACGCAGCCTTACGCTAAATCTGAAAAGTGAAGCTGGTATGAAAATCTTTCGCCAGCTAGCGGCAAAGGCCGATGTCATTGTTGAGAATTTCCGCCCCGACGTTAAAAACCGGCTCGGCATTGACTATGAAACATTGTCCAAAACCAACCCGCGTCTAGTTTATGCGTCAATCTCTGGCTTTGGTCAGGACGGGCCTTATAGCGGGCGTCCGGGGTTTGATCAGATCGCGCAGGGTATGGGCGGCCTGATGTCGATTACCGGTGCGCCGGGCGAAGGGCCGATGCGTGTTGGCATTCCGATTGCCGACCTTTGTGCAGGTCTTTTTGCGGCGCAGGGCATCTTTATTGCGCTGCTGGAACGGGCTCATTCGGGGCAGGGGCAATGGGTGCAAACCTCGCTGTTGCAAGCGCAAATGTTCATGCTTGATTTTCAGGCGGCGCGATATCTTATGGATGGCGACATCGCCAAACAGGCCGGCAATAACCACCCGACCTCAATTCCAACCGGCGTTTTTGTCACCAGTGATGGGTATATGAATATTGCCGTTGCTGGTGAATTGATCTGGGAACGGTTTGCGGCCGCGCTTGGACGCGAGGATTGGATCACAAATCCTGATTATGCGACGGGCCCTGACCGGTCGAAAAATCGTGACGCGCTGAATGCCGCGATCACGGCGATTACCGGCACGAAAACGACGGCTGTGTGGATTGATATCTTGAACGAAGCCGGTGTTCCAGCTGGTGAAATCAATAATATTGGTCAGGCGTTCGAGAACCCGCAGGTAAAACATCTTGGGCTGGCACAGCCGGTCAAAAGCCATGAGCGCGGTGACACGCATCTCGTCGGCCAGCCAATTATGATGAGCCGGACCCCAAGCCATCTTGCGGCACCGCCGCCGCTTGCCGGTGGTCATTGCGATGATATTCTATCAACATTGGGCTATAGTGCGGCCGAAATCGCCGCGCTGCGTGAGGCCAAAACCATATAGAGTCCAAAACTCAAGCCGGCATGGTCGCATGACCATCTCGGCAGTGCCAATTTAACATGAGGGGCGTGATCAATCAGCCCGTCACCCAAAAAGATCAAATACCAGAAACGATCAAATACCAGAAAAAATCAGTTAAAGGACAGCCGACGTCATGACAGATAAAATTATCGTAAACCAATCTGGCGCCATCGCCCGTATCATCTTTAACCAGCCGGAAAAGCGGAATGCGGTGTCGCTGGAAATGTGGGAAGCGGTCGAAGTGGCGCTTGACCGGTTTGCCGCTGACAACGAAGTGCGCGTGCTGATTTTGTCAGGCGCTGGTGGCAAGGCCTTTGTGTCGGGGGCCGATATATCGAAATTTGAAAGCGAGCGCGCAAGTGCTGAGGGGGTTGCCCATTATAACGCCACCACCAAGCGCGTTTATGACAAGGTCGAGGCCTTTCCCAAACCAACGATTGCGCAAATTGACGGGTTCTGTGTTGGCGGCGGGGTTGCCTTGGCGGTTTGCTGTGATATTCGCATTTGTGGTCAGGGGTCTAATTTTGCCATTCCGGCAGCGCGGCTTGGTCTTGGCTATGGATTTTTGGGCATTAACCGGCTGGCCAATCTTGTTGGGCCAGCCTTTGCCAAGGAAATATTTTTCACGGCGCGCCGCTTTGATGCTGAAGAAGCGCGGATCATGGGACTGGTCAACCGGGTTGCCGAAGATGGCGCGGTTGAGGCGGCCGCAGACGATATGGCAACAATGATTACCGCCAATGCGCCTTTGACCGTTGATGCGGTCAAATTCATCGCCAATCAGACCCGCATGGATGAAAGCCAGCGCGATCTGGCCGCGTGTGAGGCAATGGTGCAGGCCTGTTTCGACAGTGCCGATTATATCGAGGGGCGGCGCGCCTTTATGGAAAAGCGCAAGCCGGTTTGGACAGGCAGCTGATTATAGAGCCTCATGTTTTTCATGATCTGGCGATAATGCAGCATTAGAAAACCGTCACGCCCGTTGGTGGGTGCGACGGTTTTTTAGACTGGATTGGCACCTGATACTGGCACCCCGATCAGGCGCGTTACTGGTAATTTTGTTCTAGAATTGCATGACCACGCCGCCATTAATTTGCAGCATCTGACCATTCACAAAACCGCCATTTTCCGAGCAGAGATAGGCCACCATACCACCAATATCTTCGGTGCGGCCAAGCCGGCCTGATGGGTTTGCCTTCAGCAATGCCGAAAATTTTGCATCACTCTTAATGTCGGCGTCGTTAGGCGGAAATGTTCCCGGTGAAATGATGTTGGCGGTAACGCCCTTGGTGCCGAATTCAACGGCGAGTGCCTTGGTCAGCCCCCAGACCGCGTGTTTGGCAACCGAGACTGCCGAGGCGCCCGGATAACCGCGCTGGGCATTCATGCCGGAAAAGCTGATGATCCGGCCCCAGCCATTGTCGATCATGCCGGGTAAAATCACGCGTGATAGCCAGATTGCGGCGTTCAGATCGACATCCATGACCTTTTGCCACGCATCGTCACGCATCTCCAGAAATGGTTCGTGCGGGCGTATTGCTGCATTATTGACCAGCACATCAATCCGGCCAAAATGATCCAGTCCGGCGCTGGCGATTGCTTCGGCTTCGGCTTTAATGCCAACATTCCCCATTGCCACCAATGCCTCGACACCATGCGCGCGCACCTCGGCGGCAACCGCTTCGGCCGCCTCTTGATTGCGGCTGCCATTGACGATGATGTTAAAGCCGGCTAGCGCCAATTGATTGGCGATACCGCGACCAATATTTTGACCAGATCCGGTGATAAGGGCGGTCTTGTTGCCACTGCTCATTGTCTACCTCTTTGATAAATTCATTTTGACGATAACCGCACGTAAATCGGGCCAGAAATCAACTTTGATGGGGCGTGGCGGTCAGATCATGCTGCCACCAAACCTAACCGGCCCCAGATTAGGCATCTGCCCCTTGAAAGGCCAGCGCAAATTCGGGCATATGGCGGGTTTTCTTGATATTTCCGGACGCGGCTGCGCCGCCGGTCCAGCGTGATCTGGCAATCGGATAATCTGATCAAAATCCATAGGGAAATCAGCGGTATGATAGCCGACATTCGCTATGGACAAACGCCTGACGCAGTGCAATTCTTGGCGGCCATTTTAGGCGTCGTGATGTGTTCTGTGACGGTAAAACAAGCGCGATATTTACATGAAAGTGACCCGTTAGGAGATTATATTTTGACGAAAATACGTAAAGTCGATCCAGTTCAGGTTCGCGATCATATCGAGTCTGTTCTCGAAAGCAGTGAACAGGTCTTTGAAAAATTCTTCCTGTCAAAATTTATCGGGTTGGAGTTTGACTATCTCCCAGAAACGGCGGCTGATGCTGACAAGGATCATCTTCGTATCAGCTTTGAGGTCACTGAGATGCTGATGAACCCGCAAGGCTCGCTTCATGGCGGCATCATCGCGGCGGTGATGGATATTTCGATGGGGCATCTTTTGCACAAAACCGCTGGCATGGGGATCACCATCGAAATGAAAACGCAGTATCTGCGCCCTGTTTTAACGGGGCGGGCAACCGTCGAGGGGCGGTTTATCAAAAAGGGGCGGTCGCTATCTTTCATGGAAAGCCGCTTATGGGGCAGCGATGGCAAACTTGCCGCGATGACAACAGCCACGTGGAAAATGCCCGGCTAGCCCCGATTGCCCAAAATACACCACTGTCATATATCGCCTGATTTGATATGGGTAAAATGCTATCGGGCGCTTGGTAAAGGCCGGCTGTTCTGGTTAGACTGGGCAGGCCGACCATTTGAAAATATTTGACGTAATATTGAGTTGACATGGTAACGATTTTATAGGTTCAGCAATGCCCGATTCAGCCCTACTGCCGCATATTCTTGACCTTGCCGAAATGGGGCCTGACCGCCTGCCGCAAGATGCCCGCAAGATGGCAGAATTATCACTATTCGACTGGATGGTGGTCAGTCTTGCTGGTGCTGATCAGCCGTTGGCGCGCATCATCCGTGATTTTGTTGCGGCCGAAGGTGGGGTTGCCAAGGCCGCCGTTACCGGCAGTAAATTGCGCGTGCCAGCGCGTGCTGCGGCGCTGGCGAATGGCACGATCTCGCACGCCCTTGATTATGACGACACGCATTTTGCCTATATCGGTCATCCGTCTGTGGCAATCTTTCCGGCGGCATTGGCGGCGGCTGAAGAGATGGGGGCATCGGGCGGTGATGTGGTTGACGCATTTCTGCTTGGCGCCGAGGCAACCTGCCGGATTGGTATGGTTCTTGGGCGTGATCATTATGATGCCGGATTTCATCAGACCGCAACGTCAGGCGCCTTTGGTGCCACCATCGCCGCGGCGCGGCTTTATCAGCTTGACCGCGATGCGCTGTCGGCGGCACTGGGTCTGGTTAGCACCCGTGCGTCGGGGCTTAAATCACAATTTGGCACAATGGGTAAACCGTTTAATGCGGGGGCGGCTGCGGCAAACGGGATTGAGGCGGCCAGCCTTGCCAAACGCGGCTTTACCGCCAGCACCGATGCCTTTGCTGGCGCGCAAAGCTTTCTGGCCGCACATCACGCCGACAATGCTGGCAGTGGCAAAATTGCTGACTGGTCATTTGATAAGTTCTTTTTTGCTAGCGTCAGTCACAAGTTACACGCCTGCTGCCACGGCACCCATGCGATGATCGAGGCACTGCTTTTGTTGCAGGCCGGTGGCAAGATTGCCGCCGATGATGTTGACGAGGTGCGGGTCAATATCACCCCGCGGTGGCAGAATGTCTGTGATATAAAGACACCGCAAACCGGCCTTGAAATTAAATTCAGCTATGTCTTTCTGGCGGCGATGGTGCTGCAAAATATCAATCTTGCCGCTTATGAAAGCTATCATGATGCGGCCTGCAAGGACACATATCTGATGGCGCTTGCTGAACGGGTCAAGGTGGTCGGCGATGACAGCATTGCCGATAGTGCGGCGCGTGTTGAGGTGCGGCTGAAAGACGGCAAGACATCTAGCCAGTCGTTTGATCTTTTATCACCAATTGATCCAGCGGTTCTGGGGCAGCGGCTGCTGGCCAAGGGCGCGGCGTTAATCGGCACGGCGGCGGCGCATGATTTATGGGCAATGACGAATAATCTTGGCGGTGTTTCAGCATCGGATCTGGCCAGCAAACTACAACGCTAGCCGGTCATTCTATCTGGTCGATAATTTGGTTTTGGATATATGGCGGGTCAAAGCATAGGAGCAAATTGATGGATTTTTCCAACTGGATTGGTAACAGCGTAACAAGCAATGATGTGATTACCCCGCGCATGGTTAATCATTTCAAACATACGCTGGGAGCGCATTGTTTTGCCGGTACCGCGGTGCCGCCCGGGATGCATTGGTGTCTGGCCCCTGACGCGGTTGATCCGGATGCGCTGGGGCCTGACGGCCACCCAAAACGCGGCGATTTTCTGCCCGAAATCCCCTATGCGCGGCGAATGTGGGCAGGTGGCTGGCTGGAATTTCACGGTGATTTCAGTATTGGTGACCATGTCAGCAAGCAAAGCCGCATTGACGATATCACCTTTAAATCAGGCAAAAGTGGCAATCTGTGTTTCGTTGCAGTGACGCATGAATTTTCGGTTGATGGTCAGCTGAAACTGCGCGAACGCCATGATGTCGTTTACCGTGAAGAGGTAACGGCCGCACCGCCGCTGGATCCGATTGCGGATAGTAAGGCCGCACATCGCTGGCAGGTTGATGCGAATAGTGTGATGCTGTTCCGCTATTCGGCGCTGACTTTCAACGGTCATCGTATTCATTACGACCTGCCTTATTCGATGAATGTCGAGGGGCATGGCGGGCTGTTGGTTCATGGCCCTTTGCAGGCAACCCTGATGCTTAACCTTGCCTGCACGGTAAATAGAAAGCTGCCGCAACATATGGCCTATCGCGGGGTGCGCCCGCTGGTCTGCGGTGATCCTATTATGGTCGATGCCAATCCTGAAGATGCGAAACTGGCGGCCTGTGTTCGCGGCGCTGATGGCAATATAACCATGACAGCAACTGTCACCCCCTAGATGCAAATCACTAGAAAGACAAAATTATGACTTCAGCAAAACCTCTATCTGTTCCGCTGTTTGTGCCCGGACATCGCGCCGCATTACTGTCAAAGGCGGCGGCTAGCGGCGCCGATGCGGTGATCATGGATCTTGAAGATGCGGTGTCTGATGCCGACAAGCCAGCCGCCCATGCGGCGCTGGGTGACCGGCCTGATTTGCCGGTGCCGCTGGTGGTGCGGTGTAACGGGTTTGACAGCGGCTGGTTTGCAAAGGATATGGAGGCGTTGGTAAAAAATCCACCGCAGATGATTATGCTGCCAAAGGCCGAATCTGCGGATCATCTGGATGTGATTGCCAAAACGCTTGGGGCTGATATGCCGATTGTGCCAATCATTGAAAGCGCGATCGGGCTGGCGGCGGTTGAGGCGATGATGCAACACCCGTCAGTGCTGCAATGCGCATTTGGTCATCTGGATTTCTCGCTTGATATTGGCGCCGAGCCGCATTGGGAATCGTTATATTATGCGCGTGGCAAGATCGTTGTTGCCTCGCGTCTGGGGCAAAAGGCAGCGCCGCTTGACGGGGTTGCGGTGCGATTTGATGATGCCGAAATCGTTGAAAGTGAGGCGCGCCGTGCCCGTGACATGGGCTTTGGTGGCAAGCTGCTGATCCATCCAAAACAGATTGCGCCAGCGAAATCTGTATTTCGGCCAAGTCAGGATGACTATGAGTGGGCACAGCGCGTGATGGCCGCTGTTGCGACCAGCGCGTCTGCGGTTCAGCTTGATGGGGCGATGGTTGATGTGCCGGTGATCAAACGGGCCGAGGCGATTATTCGTGATTTTGAGGCATTGGCCTAATTTGGTTCGGGTTATTTTACGTTAATTCACGTCGGCATAAGGGGCAGGAGAGGCAAATGGGGAATCGTGATCTTGAAGGGTTGCTTGTGGTCAGTCTTGAGCAGGCGGTAGCAGCACCATATGCGGCAAGCCGTCTGGCCGATGCTGGGGCGCGGGTGATCAAGGTCGAGCGCCCTGAAGGCGATTTTGCCCGCAATTATGACGCTGACGCGCATGGTTATAGTTCGTATTTCGTCTGGTTGAATCGCGGCAAGGAATCGGTTGCACTCGATCTGAAACAGCCCGCCGATTTAAAGATTTTCAAAACCATGCTGACCAAGGCAGATGTGTTTATCCAGAATTTAATGCCCGGTGCGCTGGACCGTCTTGGGGTTTCCATGGCGGCGTTACGCGCGGCTGATCCGCGGCTGATTACCTGTGATATCAGCGGCTATGGCGCGTCCGGCCCGTTTGCCCAGATGAAGGCATATGATTTTCTGGTGCAGGCCGAGGTGGGTCTGGCACAGATAACCGGTGCGCCTGAAGAGCCCGGACGGGTTGGTGTGTCGGTTTGTGATATCGCGGCGGGGATGACGGCGCATGCCGCAATCTTGCAGGCACTGGTGGCGCGCGGGCGTACCGGCGAGGGTCGCGCAATTGAGGTTTCGCTGTTTCATGCGCTAGCCGATTGGATGAATGTTCCGTATTTGCAGCATCATTATGGCGGGCGGGAAATCCGCCGTCCGGGCCTGCATCATCCGACAATTGCGCCCTATGGTGCCTATCGTTGCGGTGATGAAAAAATGCTGTTGATTTCGATCCAGAATGAGCGCGAATGGGTGCGGCTTTGCAGCGATGTCCTTGATCAGCCCGACCTGCCGCAAGATCCGAAATTTGACAGTAATGTGCATCGGGTGCAGAACCGCGCCGCACTCGATGCGATCATGAACGGGGTGTTCAGCCAATATTCAATCGACAAGATTGCCGATAAATTACAGGCTGCGCAAATTGCCTTTGGCCGGTTAAACGATATGGATGTCTTTGCCCAACACCCGCAAAACCGGTTTGTTGCGGTGCGTACCTCAGCTGGTGATGTCAAGCTGTTGGCACCGGGCGCAATTCTAAATGGCGCGTTGCCAACGCTTGGTGCGGTGCCGGATTTGGGCGAGCATAATGATGCTATCCGCGCTGAATTTTCTGGCGATTAAGCCGGGCAAATAGGCCCCGTCTACGATGAGAATTCGCCAATCGCAACCGCATCAAGAAGTGCCGTTTCGCCAGCCTTGATAACGCTTAGTTTCGGCGTGCCATCACGGTAGGCAAGGCCAAGCTGGCGTGCCGGTGGATTGCCGCTAAGGGCAAGGCGTTTGACCGGTAACGGGTTCATATTGCGCACACATCGTTTGGGCACAATCGAGACGCCAAGATTAGCCATCACCATGCTGGAAATTGCCTCCAGCCCCTCAAGCTCCATCGAATCCCGGACAGTTATCTTGTGTTTTTGCAGCCACCCCTCGACCATCTGACCAAAAATTGCATTGCGGTCAAACCGGATAAAAGGACGGGTGCGCAACAGCTCAATCGGATCATCGCTGTCGGTTTGTGGGGGGGCCAAAAGCTGCATCGGTTCGGCCGCAATATCAAGGCAGGCCAGCCCTTGCGGTAGTAAGTCCGGGCGGGTGATGATCGCCGCATCAATCGCGCCGCGATCTAGCTGTTGCATCAATTGACGTGATAGGCCCGGATAGATCGTGACCCTTAAATCGGCATGGCGCTGGCGCAGCAGCGATAGTGCCAGCGGCACCAGCCCGGTCAGGGTTGTTGGCACCGCGCCAAGTACAAATTCGCCCTGAAACCCCTGATCACCGATCACCGATGCAAGGATGCCATCATAAGCGCGGATGATTTCATCGGCCTTGGCGGCCAGCGCGCGGCCGGTCGGGGTTAATTCAGGGCGGCGGCCCTTGCGGTCGAACAGCGCGACACCCCATAATGTTTCAAGCGCCTTCATCTGCTGGCTTACCGCCGCATGGGTGACATGACAAGCGGCGGCGGCGGCGCTGAACGAGCCGTGATCTTGGATGGCGAGCAATGTACGGAGCTGGCGGATGGACATGGTAGGATAATCCGGCCTTTAATGATTAATCGCTGATCGTATTGTAAGTTATTCTTACATAATTAGTAAGTATTATTTATTTTATTAAAGAAAAAATTAAATTTATAGTTTTGATAGTTTAATCAAATGGAGTGATCTGGTGGCGGATGAAACGCAAATGATGACCGTGTCGATCTGGCGCGAAAGCGGCGATGATGGCCGCTTTGAGAAATATCAGGTGCCGGCGCGTGAAAACCAGACGGTGCTTGATGTCGTGGCGTATGTTCAACAATATATTGACCCGACTTTATCGTACCGGTTCGCCTGCCGTGTTGGGATGTGCGGATCATGTGCGATGATGGTTAATGGTGCGCCGCGCTGGACCTGCCGCACGCATGTCAGCAAGGTTGTCGCCGGTGATGAATTGGAAGTTGCGCCATTGCGGAACCTACCAGTGATTAAGGATCTGGCAACCGATATGGATCCGTTTTTCGAAAAATGGGTTGCTGCCGAGGCGGTGTTTCATCCCAGTGCCACCCGGGACGATCCGATGGCGCCGATTACGCCCGATGATCCGATGCGCATTGCGGCGAGTGAGGCGATTGAATGTATCAATTGTGCGATCTGTTATGCGGCGTGTGATGTGGTCGAGTCGAACCCCGATTATTTTGGTCCGGCAGCCTTGAACCGGTCATGGTCGTTGTTGAATGACAGCCGTGATGCCGGTCAGGATGTAAGGCTGGCGGCGGTTGGCTCGAACGGTGGATGTCACAATTGCCACTCTCAGCAAGGCTGTGTGCAATATTGTCCGAACGAACTTAACCCCACCTTGTCGATCGCTGGATTAAAGCGGGAAACGACCAAGGCATTGTTCCGGCGGAGCCGCTAGATGCTGGATATTCGTTTATATATGGCACAGCGTCTAACCGCGCTGATTATGGTGCCACTAGTAATCGGCCATATTGCGGTCATGATCTATGCGGTTCAGGGCGGCTTGACGGTTGCCGAAATTCTGGCCCGTACACAAGGCTCTGTTGCATGGTTTTTATTTTACGGCAGTTTTGTTGTTGCGGTGTCAGTGCATGGGGCCATTGGCGTGCGGGTAATCAGCTTTGAATGGCTAGGGCTTAGGGGGCGCGCCCTAACGCTGTTCAGCTGGGCAGTTTTTGCGGCGTTGCTGGGGCTTGGCGGCAAGGCGGTTTATAGCGTTACCTTTGCAGGAGGCGGGCTATGATAAGGCCGCACCGCTCGCACCCTCTGTGGTTTGCCTTTTTGCTGCACCGGCTATCGGGACTTAGTCTGGCGCTATTTTTGCCGGTTCATTTCTATATGTTGTCTCTTGCCGTGTCGGCGCCGGTGCGCCTTGACGGCTTTCTGCGTTTTACCGATTTGACGATTGTTAAACTGGCTGAATTTGGGCTGGTGTTTTTGCTGGCCGTCCATCTTTTTGGCGGGCTGCGGCTTATGGCGCTGGAATTTCTGCCATGGAGCCCGCATCAGAAAACCATGGCGGCGTCGGCCGTCGCACTGGCCTTTCTGGTGTCGACACTATTCTTTTTGAAAGCGATTTAATCTGATGAAACCAATCATTGAACGACATGATACCGATATTCTGATTTTGGGCACTGGCGGGGCGGGTCTGTTTGCCGCCCTTCACGCGCAAAAGGCTGCACCGGATCAAAAAGTTACAATCGCGGTGAAGGGGCTGATCGGCAAATGCGGCTGCACGCGGATGGTGCAGGGCGGCTATAATGTGGCGCTGCATCCCCAAGATTCGGTCGAGCGTCATTTCATGGATACGATCATCGGCGGCAAATGGCTTCCTGATCAGGATATGGCCTGGCGACTTGTCACCACGGCAGTAACCCGTATTCATGAGCTGGAAAATGAAATCGGCTGTTTTTTCGACCGCAACAGTGATGGCACGCTGCATCAAAAGGCCTTTGCCGGACAGACCTTTGACCGCACCGCCCATAAGGGCGATTTGACCGGTATCGAGATTATTGGCCGCCTGATGGAACAGGTGCTGTCGCGCCCCGTTGAAAAATTGCAGGAACATCGCGCAATCGGGTTGATCCCGTCACGCGATGGCAGCGCGCTTGCCGGGGTTTTGTTTATTGATATGCGGCGCGGCACGTTCCGTTTGGTGCGGGCGAAAACTGTGCTGATGGCAACCGGTGGCGGCCCGACAATGTATAAATATCACACCCCATCCGGCGATAAGAGCATGGACGGATTGTCGATGGCATTGCGCCGCGGGCTTGGGCTGCGTGATATGGAAATGGTGCAGTTTCATCCGACCGGCCTGATGGCGGGTGACGAAACAAAAATGACTGGCACGGTGCTTGAAGAGGGGCTTCGCGGGGCTGGTGGCTATCTGATCAATGGCGAGAATAACCGCTTTATGTTTGATTATGATGATGCGGGCGAGCGCGCCACACGCGATATTGTCAGCCGCGCCATTTACGAAGAAATGCGGCAGGGTCGTACCTCGCCCTATGGCGGGGTTTATATCTCGATGGCGCATCTTGGGCCGGACGTTGTTGCCAAGAAATTCCAAGGTATGGTCAAGCGCTGCGCCGATAGTGGATTTGATCTTGCTGCCGGTTTGGTCGAGGTGGTGCCAACCGCACATTATCTGATGGGCGGGGTTGTTGTTGACGTTGATACCCGCACAGACCTTCACGGCCTTTATGTTGCTGGTGAGGATGCTGGCGGCGCGCATGGATCAAATCGTCTTGGCGGTAATGGTGTTGCGAATTCTACTGTTTATGGCGGTATTGCCGGTGATGTAATGGGCGCTGATGCGATGAAAATGGGCGCATTGCATGATCCGGATGAGACCGTTCTTGATGAAGAGCTGGCGCGCGCGCTTATTCCGTTCTCGGCGAAACCGGGTAATGTTCAGGAATTGCGCACACGGCTGATGGATATCATGTGGGATGATGTCGGGGTGATGCGCGATGCTGCTGGTATTCAGCGCGGCATTGAAAAGATCGCTGCCTTGAAAGACGAAATGGAAACGGTTGGCGTTGCTGCCGATAATCTGGCCTTTAACCTGTCATGGCATGATTGGTTAAGTCTGCAAAGCCTGATTGATACATCCGAGGTGATTGCCAAGGCTGGCCTGTCGCGCGAGAATTCACGTGGGGCGCATTTCCGCGAAGATTTCCCTGACGCCGGATCGTTTGACCAATCCTATTTCACTGTTGCAACATCGGGTGATAAGGGCATTGAAGTTTCCCGCGAGGCAGTGAAATTCACCATCGTCAAGCCGGGCGAGTCACTGCTTGGGGCGGACGAGGCCGAAACGCTGGTGGGGGCCGCACAATGATCAATATCGAGCTTATTCAACAAACCGCTGAAAGCCTGATGGCGAAAGCAGCAATTGAAATTCCCGATGATTACCTTGCCGGTTTGCAACAGGCCGCCAATGACGAGGATGGTGACCTGTCCAGTTTTGTGCTTGAGGCGATGCTGGAAAATTACGCAGCCGCAAAAGAAGACAGCCGCGCCATGTGCGGTGATACTGGCTGTCCTCGATGGTATGTCAAAATGGGTAATGAGGCGCAAATTGATGGTGGGCCGGTCGCGCTTGAGGCGGCGCTGCGGCGTGCGACGGCAAACGCAACACAATCGGTGCCATTGCGGCCAAACAGGGTGCATCCATTATGGCGAACTGACCATGATAATAATGTCGGTATTGGGGCGCCGGAAATCGAATATGGGTTTGAACCGAACGGCAATTGGATTGATCTGATTACCGTTCATAAGGGCGGCCTGTTTGGCACTGATTACCGGATGCTGTTTCCAAGTGACGGCATCGAGGGCATCAAGCGGTTTTACCTCGACTCGCTGGTGGCGTTTGGCAAGCGCGGTCTGGCCTGTCAACCGGCGATTATCGGCATTGGTCTTGGCGGCTCAAAAGACAGCTGCATGGTGCTTGGCAAGCGTGCCGCCTGTCTGCGTGTCGTTGGCAACCGTAATCCTGATCCGAAAATTGCCGCGCTTGAGGATGAGTTCAAGACATTGGGCAACAACATCGGTATGGGCGCGATGGGGTTCGTTGGCAAATCAATGGTGATTGATTGCAATATCGAGGTTGGCTATTGCCATACTGGCGGGATGCAAATGAGTGTTCATGCCTTTTGTTTGTCGTCGCGCCGTGCGGTAGCACGGATTTTTGATGATGGGCGGGTTGAATATCGCACTGACCCTGAATGGTTTACCGATTATCAGAGGCGGGAGACAGTCGAATGGTAAAGCCGAGCAAACCGCGTAAAATTCGCCTCAGCGCGAACCCCACCGCCGAAGCATTGGCCGATCTGGTGATTGGCGATATTGTTTATCTTGATGGGACTGTCTATACCGCGCGTGAAGGGGTTTATAAACGCGTGCTGGAAGATGGCGTTGCAATGCCGCTGGCGTTACCCGGCGAGAGTGCGGCCAATTTTCATTGCTCGCCCGCTGCCACCCAGCATGATGATGGCAGCTTTGATCTTGGTGCGGTAACAGCAACCGCATCCTTTCGGTTTTCCAAATGGATCGGCCCGTGGCTGGCCGCATCCGGGGCCAAGCTGATCATTGGCAAAGGCGGAATGAGCGCCAAGGATTACCGCGAGCATTTCGTGCCGCATGGTGCCATTTATCTGACCACGGTTGGCTATGGAACGGGCGCGCTTTTGGGCCGCGGTGTCAAACAGGTCAGCAATCTTCACTGGAAAAAGGAACTTGGGCTTGCGCAGGCCATGTGGGTTCTTGAGGTGGAAAATTTCGGCCCCTTCATTGTCGAGAGCGACCTTGCCGGCAATAGCCTGTTTGAGCGTGAAAATGCCCGTATCGCGGCATCGCTTGATAAGGTCTATGAAGGCACCCGACCGGCGGTTCTGAAACGCTTTGGCGAAACCGATGACCGCAGCGATGAATTGATCTGACCACGATTGGCATCAGGCCGAAGGGCAATAAAGGAATTTGGCTGTGGCCGATCAAAATATCCTGATTATTGGCAGTGGTTTTGCTGCTGCGGTGACGGTAATTCATCTGGTTCAAGCTGGCATAAAACCGGCCACGATCACGATTGTCGGGCCGGGTGCGCTTGGTGCGGGCAATGCCTATGGCTGTGACGATAAGGATTTCCGGCTGAATGTGCGTGCCGCACTGATGTGGATATGGCCTGAAAAGCGTGATGATTTCGGCCTTTGGGCAAAAGCGAATATCACCGATGATCCGGAGGCTGTGCAGAATTCCGGTAATTTTTACCGGCGTCGTGATTTTGCCCGTTATGTGAAAAGCTGCCTTGATACGGTTTTGGCCGATGCTGGTGCGCCGCATAATGGTATCACCCATCACCAGCAAATTGTAACCGGCCTTGGCACGGCCGACAGCGGCGGCTGGCAAGCAAGCCTTGATGATGGCCGCCTGATCACCGCCGATCATGTCATTCTGGCAACTGGCAATCCAACGCCGCAATGGCCGTGCCGGGTTAATCACGCGGTTATGGCATCGCCAGCGACGGCAAAACTGCTGGTGCAAAATCCGTGGGATGGGCGCTGGCTTGACCATGTAACCAGCGGATCGCGCATTGCCATTATTGGCAGTGGCCTGACCGCGTTGGACGCGATTACCGCGTTGGCACGGCGCAATCATCAGGCGCAGATTTATCTGCTGGCACCACATGGTAACCTGCCGCCAGTACAGGCAGATTGGGTAAAACAGGGGCCGCCAATTTGGCCAAAACCGCCACGCCCGTCAAAAATCTTGCGCCGGTTCCGCAGTTATCTGCCCGATCTGCCACCAGAGGATTCGCGCTGGCAAGCGGCCTTTGAGGAATTGCGCATCGACATTAACCAGCAATGGGCGGCATTGAATGATGATGATCGGCGGCGGTTAATGCGCCGTCTTGGGTGGCTGTGGTCGCGCTACCGTTATCGCGCCGCACCGCAAACCATCGCCGCGGCAACGCGGCTGCAGCAATCGGGTATTCTGGATATCTGTCATGCACGGCTGACAGCGATTAACCCGGGCGATGATACGCCGCTTCGGCTTGATCTGACGGGCGCTGCTGGTGAGGGGCGCTGCCTTGATGTTGATTATGTGATTAATTGCACGGGTGCAGGCCAAGACCCGTTTCTTGCCAGTTTGGTAACAGCCGGTATCGGCGTTGCTGATGCGTTTGGAAAAGGGCTTCGGGTCACTGCGGATAACCAAATCATCCGGCCTGATGGCAGTGCCAGTAAAAACCTGCTGATGATTGGTCCCCAGATGGCCAGCAGCCTTGGCGATGTTGTTGCCGCCAGCGAGGTTTCACTGGCCGCGATAAGGGTTGCTGGCAATTTCGCCGAACAGCTAGTCGGCAGGGGCAAACGTCATGATGGTGGCATCGACGCTTAATATATCGCCCTCACCAGCAAGCAGACTATCCACCTTGCAACGTTTTTCAGCGATGAGCGCATTTTCCATTTTCATCGCCTCAACAATACATAAGGTCTGACCAGCCTCGACAATATCGCCATTTTTGACGAATACCTTAATCAGGCTGCCCGGCATCGG
Organism: Alphaproteobacteria bacterium; assembly: GCA_038147495.1. Lineage (GTDB taxonomy): Bacteria > Pseudomonadota > Alphaproteobacteria > Puniceispirillales > Puniceispirillaceae > MED-G116. The sequence continues at coordinate 452,951 of JAYQTT010000016.1, forward strand.
GCATAACAGCATATTCGATGTATCGGGACGTTCGACCGGCTTCATATGGTGCGCCAATTGGGCGATATGCGGTGCCCGTACATGCGCGCATAAATTGGTTCCCCGGTAATAGAGATGCCAGCGATCCTGCTGTCGCCATAATTCACAAACATATGCGGCGGTGTCGTCACGCTCGGTAATCTGGGCGGTAAGTCGCGGGCTCCCCGGCGTCTGTTCCAGATTCAGGCGGATTTCGTTATCAGGATCTGCGGCGATTGTGATGACATAGCCAGCATCATCCGACCGGCAGATTGTCAGTGCCAAATCCGCCTCACGATCATGCGCGCCAGTTTCGATATCAGTAAATTGTACAATCTGCTGGTTACGGCTGTCATCATGGCGTGGGTGGGTTGGGGCTGTATCACTGCCCGCTAGTCGTGCCGCCTCGCCATATGCGGCGGCGGCAATGATCATGCCAAGATGGCGTTGACGCGGCTTTGATGCGATCACGCCTTTGAACCCGTCCTGATATTCCTCATCAATAAAGGCAGTGGTGATTTCGCCGCTGATAAAGCGGTCATGTTCCATCACGGCCGACAGGAACGGAATATTATGGCCGATGCCGCGCATGGTAAAGGCATCAAGCGCGGTCTGCATCCGGCCAATCGCCGCATTGCGATCACTGCCCCAACTGCATAATTTCGCAATCATCGGATCATAATAGATCGAGATTGTGTCACCTTCACCAACGCCGGTATCATTGCGCGTGATCGTGCCATCATCATGCGTGTCTTCGGCTGGGGGGCGATAAAGCGACAGGCGGCCAATTGCCGGCATGAAATTGCGATAAGGGTCTTCGGCATAGAGGCGGCTTTCCATGGCCCAGCCATTGATGCCGATATCCGTTTGCGCATAACGCAATTCCTTGCCCGCCGCAATATTGATCATTTCTTCGACCAGATCTAACCCGGTGATCAATTCGGTCACCGGATGTTCGACCTGCAGGCGGGTATTCATCTCCAGAAAATAGAAATTGCGCTCGCGATCAACAATGAATTCGACCGTGCCGGCGCTGTAATAGCCCACCGCCGCTGCCAGCCTTATGGCCTCGGCGCCCATTGCCTGACGGGTTGCATCATCAAGAAAGGGTGATGGTGCTTCTTCGATGATTTTCTGGTTACGCCGCTGAATTGAACATTCGCGTTCGTTCAAATGGATGCAATTTCCGGCCTTATCAGCTAGCACCTGAATTTCGATATGGCGCGGGCTGGTGATGAATTTTTCGATAAATACCCGATCATCGCCAAAGCTGGATGCCGCTTCGCGCATTGCGGTGGCATAGCCCTCGGCGACCTCGCCAGATGAATGGGCAATCCGCATCCCTTTGCCGCCGCCGCCAGCACTGGCCTTGATCATCACCGGATAGCCAATTTCATCGGCAATCTTAATCGCCTCGTCGGCGCTTGCAATCACCCCAATATGCCCGGGAACCGTGCTGACACCAGCCGCCTTTGCCAGTTTTTTAGACTCGATCTTATCGCCCATTGCCGCGATTGCGTTCGCTGGTGGGCCAATAAATTCAATGCCGCATTCCGCTAGCGCGGTTGCAAAACCGGCCTGCTCGGATAAAAAGCCATAGCCCGGATGCACGGCTTGGGCACCAGTTTGCTGGCAGGCTGCAATGATTTTGTCGGATTGAAGATAGCTTTGCGCCGCAGTCATGCCGCCAAGCGCAACCGCCTCATCGGCAAGCTGCACATGTTTTGCCGTGCGGTCTGCATCGGAATAGACAGCAACAGTGGCGATGCCCATCTTGCGCGCCGTCTGCATGATCCGGCAGGCAATTTCGCCGCGATTGGCAATTAGGATTTTTTCGAACATGGCAAACTCTCTGCTTGGTGCGTCACGGGATGGCGGTTGATAGTGGGGAACATCATCAGTGTGGAACCGGGCTAAAGTGGAATATTGCCAAATTTCTTGGCCGGATTTTGCTGGCGCTTGCCGCGCAGTTTCTCAAACGCCTGAATGATGCGGAACCGGCTGTTTTGCGGGATGATCACATCATCAATAAAGCCGCGTTCAGCAGCGATAAAAGGATTGGCAAAACGTGCCTCATAATCAGCCGTGCGGGCAGCAATTTTCGCGGCGTCCCCCAGCTCTGATCGATAGAGGATTTCGACGGCACCCTTGGCTCCCATCACCGCAATCTCGGCAGTTGGCCAGGCGTAGTTTGCGTCGCCGCGAAGATGTTTTGAACTCATCACATCATAGGCACCGCCATAGGCCTTGCGGGTAATCAATGTAACCTTTGGAACGGTGGCCTCGGCATAGGCGAATAACAGCTTGGCGCCATGTTTGATAATGCCGCCATATTCCTGTGCGGTTCCGGGCATGAAACCGGGAACATCGACAAGGGTGAGAACAGGAATGTTAAAGGCATCGCAAAAGCGAACAAAGCGCGCGGCCTTGCGGCTGGAGTCAATATCAAGACATCCGGCAAGCACCATCGGCTGGTTCGCCACCACCCCCACCGGCGCGCCGTTCAACCGAACAAAACCGGTCAGGATATTCTTGGCGAAGTCAGCCTGTAATTCAAAGAAATCACCATGATCGGCAAGGCTGGTAACAAGCTCGCGCATATCATAGGGCATATTTGCATTTTCCGGCACCAGACTATCAAGCGCGGGTGTGGTGCGGGCCGGATCATCATCGCGGTCAAGCTGCGGCAATTGGGCAGCGTTATGCGATGGCAAAAACCCGACAAGGCGACGAATTTCGGCAAGCGCCTCAAGATCATTGTCAAACGCCCCATCAGCAACCGATGACAATGTGGTATGCGTGTCAGCCCCGCCAAGCTGTTCGGCGGTTACATCCTCGCTTGTGACAGTTTTCACCACATCCGGGCCGGTGACAAACATATAGCTGCTGCCCCGCACCATGAAGGTAAAATCGGTCATTGCCGGTGAATAAACCGCACCCCCAGCACAAGGGCCCATAATCACCGATATCTGTGGCACAACGCCCGAGGCAAGCGCATTTTGCAAAAACACATCCGCATAGCCGCCCAGCGAGTCAACGCCTTCTTGGATGCGTGCGCCGCCACTGTCGTTCAGGCCGATAACCGGTGCGCCATTCTGGATTGCCAGTTTCAGCACCTTGACAATCTTGCTGGCATGGGCGGCGGATAGCGAACCACCGAAAACGGTGAAATCTTGTGAGAAAACATAAATCAGGCGGCCATTAATCCGTCCTGATCCGGTAATAACGCCGTCACCGGCAATCGTGTTGCCGTCCATGCCAAAATCGCGGGTACGATGCACGACAAACATATCAATTTCTTCAAACGAACCGGGGTCGAGCAAAACATCAATCCGTTCACGTGCGGTCAGCTTGCCAGCGGCGTGTTGGCGTTCGATACGGGCACTGCCACCGCCAAGGCGCGCCTGTTCACGGCGTTCCTGCAATTCCTTGATAATGTCCTGACCTGTCTGTTTCATGCCCTGTCCCATCATTGCGTCATTTGTGATCTTATTTACCACGGCAATGCCGATGCATGATCACACCCGAAGATCATACAAAGCGCGCAGCCAAACGTCACCCGCTTATTGATCTGTTTTTGTGTTGGGGGTGTTATATCGCGGTGCAGTTGCATTGATTTCTATCAATAAAACCGGCATTCTCGGCGGGCGTTTTTGAGGAGCTGGTTATGTTGCGTTTTTCTGCCAATCTTGGGTTTTTATGGACTGAATTGCCGTTGCCAGCCGCGATTGAGGCTGCCGCAAAGGCTGGGTTTGACGCGGTCGAGTGCCACTGGCCCTTTGATGTGCCGCCGGCCGAGATAACAGCCGCGCTGGCCGCCACCAAATTGCCAATGCTGGGGCTAAACACTCGGCGCGGTGATGTTGATGCGGGTGATTTTGGTCTTGCTGCCTGTCCCGGACGCACCGCCGAGGCGCGCCGCTACATTGACGAGGCGATTGATTATGCCGCCAAGACTGGTACCGGTGCGGTTCATGTAATGGCCGGCCGTACCGACGCTGGTGCAACAGCTGAAACCACTTATTGCGAACAGCTTTCCTATGCTGGCGAGATGGCGGCGCGCCATGGCATAACCATTTTGATCGAGCCGATTAACCAGCGTGATGTTGCGGGGTATCATCTATCCACCATCGAGGCCGGTATTGCGACCATTAAGCGGGTTGGGCTTGGCAATATAAAATTGATGTTTGACTGTTACCATACCCAGATTATGCAGGGCGATGTGATCAGGCGCATTGAAACCAACCTCGATTTTATTGGCCATGTGCAAATCGCCGCGGTGCCAGATCGGGGCGAGCCTGATCATGGTGAGCTATGCTATCAAGATATTCTGCTGGCATTGGATGCGGCTGGATATGAAGGATATATCGGCGCTGAATATCGCCCTGCGGCATCGACCGAGGCTGGGCTTGGCTGGCTTGCTAATGCCAGAGGCTGGCAGTGATGTCCCGGCTTGTTGTTGATATTGGCGGCACGTCGGTGCGGATTGCGCATCAGCGTGTTGATGCGGCGCAAACTTGTGATCCGGCAGCGCTAAAAGACCCTGAAGTGCTGGCCTGCGCCGATTTTGCGACAGCTGGTGAGGCACTGTTGCATTATTGCAATCAATACAGGCTGGATATCGAGTTGCTCGGGCTTGCCGTGGCAGGTCCTGTTACGGGTGCTGCTGTCGATATTACCAATAATCACTGGCAGTTTGATGCTGCTGCGCTAACCGCCGCTATTGGTGCGCGCCGTTATTTGCTGGTGAATGATTTTACCGCACAGGCTTTGGCGCAGCGCGACCTGCTGCAAGGCGGCCCGTTGCCACAAAAACACCGGCAGATTTTACGCGGTGGCGATGGTGATCCCTTAACACCATTGCTGGTTATCGGGCCGGGAACGGGTCTTGGTGTTGCGGCATTGGTGCCAGCTGGTGAACAGGTTCAGATAATCGAGGGTGAGGGCGGTCACGTCAGTTATGCCCCGCGCAACGCGGCCGAACAGGCAGTGCTGGCCGATCTGGCCGCAGAGTTTGGGCATGTTTCGGCGGAACGTATTATCAGCGGGCCGGGGCTTGAGGCGGTCTATTACAGCCAGACTGGCGAAAAGCGGCCAGCCCCAGACATTGGTGGCTTGGCTCTTGCCGGTGACGCGGCTGCAGTGGCGGCGGTTTCTTTGATGCTGCAAAGCCTTGCAACGGTTGCGGCGAATGCGGTGCTAAGCCTAGGGGCGCGGGCCGGTGTGGTGATTGCCGGCGGGATTGTGCCAAAACTGGCTGGTCTGCTTGGCGATAGTGGTTTTTTTGATCGGTTTGATGATCATGGGCGGCGGCGTTCCTATCTTGAAACCGTGCCGATCTATCTCTCAAGCGATCCGCTTGGCGGATTGCGCGGCATGGCGGCCGGGTTTGATAACCCCTATCTGGCGCAGCGCATCATCCATGTCTAAGCTGGTCGCGCTGGCAATCTGATCTGGCAATCTGATTTGCCAACCTGATTTGGCAATCTGATAAAAAACGCCGGTTTTGAAAGCCTTGTGCAAGCCGACAATCGCACCTAGTTTAGACATAAGGTTCTTGTAAAAGGAAGGTTTTGCCAAAGGGGTGAGGCTGGCCCGTTAAAAATGCGCAAAATACAGGATGGAAGGCAGATATGTATAAGATTAGTGATGCGGCAAAGCGTGCTGACCTGACGGTGAAAACGGTTCGCTATTATGCCGATATCGGGCTTGTGGAACCGGCGGGGCGGTCTGGATCTGGCTACCGGCTTTATGCCGAGCCTGACATCGCCAAGCTGGGCTTTGTTGGTCGGGCGCGGCGCTATAGTTTTTCCATCGACCAATGCCGCGATCTCCTCAGTCTTTATGAGGATGACCAGCGGCCCAGCGCTGAGGTAAAGCGAATTACCCTTGAAAAAATTGCCGAGATTGACTGGAAACTTGCTGAATTACAGGCCTTGCGCGATGAATTGCAGCATCTTGCCGGCAGTTGTCAGGGGGATTCGCGCCCCGACTGCCCGATTATTGGCAAGCTGGCCTTTGGCGCGGATGCCGAACCTTAAGAAAATATAGCCGGATAATCTTTGTGCTTTGGGTTTTGTAATATTTCTATAACAATCCAACAGCATAATATGAATGAATGTGAATTTATCGTGATGGCGTGTGTGCGCGCCAGAACTGGCATGAGATGAAACGCAAAATAACCGATCCAATTCTGGATGAGCTTCAGGATGACGCCCACTTTTTTAATCGTGAGATGAGCTGGCTTGCGTTTAATGAGCGCGTCCTGTCATTGGCTGAGGACGAGGAAAAGCCGCTTGGTGAGCGTATCCGGTTTTTGGCGATTTCAGCGGATAATCTGAACGAGTTTTTCATGGTGCGGGTTGCCGGTATCCGCCAGCTTGTCGATCGCGGGTTCAAACGCCTGCCCAAAGACGATGTTGATATCGAAAATTCCTTGCGCAGATCATGGATCGCAGCACGAAATTGATGATGCGGCAAAATCAGGTGCTGCCGCAATTGCTTGGCTGTTTGCGCGATGAGAATATTCATGTGTTGCCGGAAATCCCCGATGATGACGGCGACCGGCACTGGCTTGAGAGATGGTTCATTGATAATGTCTTGCCATTGATCACCCCGACAACGCTTGACCCATCGCATCCCTTTCCGTTCTTCCATAATGATGGCAAAGGCATGATGCTTGAGCTGATCAGCCCCAGTGACAAGCCGATGCAAAGCGTAATCTTGCTGCCGGCAAATTTGCCGCGTTTCGTCAAACTGCCCGGTGATGGTCTGCGGCTGGTTCTGGTCGAGGCGGTAATCCGTGCCAGCATTGTTAAAATCTATCCGCGTCACCGGCTGGTGTCGGCTGCGATGTTCAACATCTTGCGGGACTCTGAAATCGAGATTGACGATGAAGCGAATGATCTGATTCATGAATTTGAGAATGCCTTGCGCGCGCGCCAGCGCGGCAATGTTGTGCTGTTGACCCTGTCAAAGGATGCGCCAGCGCCAATCCGGCGTTTGCTGAAAACCGCAATGGGGATTGATGAGAGTAATTTCTTTGACACTGATGGGCCGGTAGCGCTGAATAATTTTTCTGAATTGCTGGATTACGTGCCAAAGCATTTGCTGTTCCCGGCTTTCGTTCCGCGCTTTCCCCAGCGCATCAGGGATTTTAATGGCGATTGTTTTGCCGCAATTCGGAATAAGGATATTATTGTCCACCATCCTTATGAGAGTTTTGAAGTTGTGGTGCGCTATCTACAGCAGGCCGCGACCGACCCGGATGTCTTGGCTATTCGCCAGACCCTCTACCGGACGACATCAAATTCACCGATCGTACAGGCGCTTATTCAGGCAGCGGAAAACGGCAAGTCCGTGACGGCGGTGATTGAACTGAAAGCGCGTTTTGACGAGCGCAATAATATCCAGTTGGCGCGCGCGCTTGGCCGCGCTGGTGTGCAGGTGGCCTATGGGCTGGCAGATCTCAAAATCCACTTGAAAATGTCGCTTGTGGTGCGGCGTGAACACGGCAATCTGGTGTCCTATACCCATGTCGGAACAGGTAATTATCATCCAATTACCGCCGGCATCTATACCGACCTGTCCTATTTTACCTGTGATCGGGATGTTGGCCGCGACGCCTATGAAATTTTCAAATATCTGACCAGCCATGTTAAGCCGGAAAAGCTGAAACGCTGTTTCGTGTCGCCGCACCAGTCATCGCCGCAATTAGAGGACATGATTCGCACCGAAATTGATAATTGCACTAATGGCGTGCCATCGGGCATCTGGTTGAAATGCAATGCGCTTGTTGATCACCGGCTGATCACGCTTTTATATGAGGCTTCCAAGGCCGGTGTGCCGATCGAAATTCTGGCGCGTGGAATTTGCTGTTTGCGCCCGGGCGTCGCCGGGCTGTCGGAAACGATTACCGTGCGGTCGGTTATTGGGCGGTTCCTCGAACATGGCCGCATATATGTATTTGCGAATGGCGGCGAATTTCTGTCAGAAAAAAATACCGTGATCATTTCATCGGCGGACCTTATGCCGCGTAATCTGCGCCGGCGTGTCGAATGTTTTATGCGGCTGGAAAATCCAACGGTTCGCAAACAGGTATTGCATCAGATTATGGTGGCCATGCTGCGCGATGAAAAAAATTCTTGGTACTTGCAGCCCGATGGCAGTTATGTGCATCCTGCAACCGATGAGGCAAGTTTTTCATGCCATGATTATTTTATGTCAAACCCCAGCCTTTCGGGTCTTGGCAGTTTGGCAAATGCGCAAGAGCAATAGCTAGGGCTTTGAGATCAAGACAATGAGTTCGTCACCGAAACAACGATCCATGACTGTGGCTGAACGGCTGTCGCATATTGCTGATCAGGATGCAGTGCCGCCAACCGCCCGTATTGCGGTGATTGATATCGGTTCAAACTCGGTGCGGCTTGTTGTTTACGGCAAGAACGGTGCCTATCCGGCGCCGCTGTTTGATGAACGCTCGAACTGTCAGCTTGGTGCGGGCCTTGATGATACGGGCTTGCTTGCCAGCGACCGGATTGCGGTTGCGCTGGAAACCCTGACCCGCTTTGCCGCGATTATCCGCGCGATGCAGGTCGATAGCTGTTATCCGGTGGCAACTGCGGCGGTTAGGCGGGCGAAAAATGGTGATGAATTTTGCCGTCCTGCTGAGGCGATTCTTGGCCAGCCAATCCATATCCTGTCCCAGCAGGAAGAAGCCGCCCATGTTGCGCGCGGCCTGATCTTGAATGTGCCTGAGGCGAATGGTCTTGTTGCCGATCTTGGCGGCGGCAGTATCGAGATTGTGGCGCTAAAAGACGGTGAGATTATGCATTCGATTAGCCTGAATTATGGCCATTTATCGACTGCGGGCGAGGCTGAAATCATTGCTGCGATGCGTGAGGTTGGCTGGATTGAAACTTTTGGTGCAAAACAATTATTTGGCGTTGGTGGTAGTTTTCGGGCGTTAGGGTCGGCCTTTATCGAGCGCGAAGATTACCCGTTGCCGGTCTTGCATCCTGGGCAATTTCTTATATTATGTTCCCATTGCAATGAATTTGGCATCCAGTCAACCCAGGAATTTCTTTAGAATTTGTTCCTGCATGATACCAATAGTGCAAAAGTACATAATCTTTTCATAATGATTTCTCCTTAGTTTATCTATAGAGTATACTACGAAATTACTCTTATTTTAGTTGTGTTAAATTGTAACTTCTACGAACTTTCTTCGTGACTTACTGAACTGCTTAGAGGGTTTATTAAATCTCAGTAATTCTTTTGTACCTTGTTTAATATATCCTATACATTGTCCTTTCTCAAATGATATAAAGGGATTAGGATATTCCCACTCTGTTACTTCTTTAGAAATTTACCACCCTTCCTTAACGATAAAATTAACTTTTACAATATTATCTTTTTCTTTCTTGATAAAGAATTCTAATCGATTCTCTACAAGAATCTTTCTTAACTCATTGGAGTGTAACTTGGTCTTAATTCCATTCATTCATCTTTTTCGTAATTCTATTTTGCAGGCATACATGCAACATTTCACAATCTCATCATTCGCAGTAATCGAAATCACTCTATTGCAAGACGATCACTATTGACAGGTCATTGATATATTCCTTGCATTCGTTCTGTGTATCAAATTGCAGACTCTTTACTGCAAAGGGTGAATGATTCATCATGACAAATACGATTAACCACTTCATTCATCTTCTCCTTTCAGTATCCACCAGAAAACAATCACGAAAATTGCAATGACTCCAAAAAAGAATTCCATGTTATTTTATCCTTTCGAATAATTCACATGATTTCTCATGATATTAGGGGTTATTCTAAAATTACTCATACCAGTATTATATATATGCAACCCAATGTAATAAACTTTCCTGTCTTATGACAATGATGTAAGACGTAAAATCTTGTCTCCACTTCACATAACTCCTTTTCTCTCATATCGTCTACACTATCATGACAGGCGAGGACAACGATATGTTTTTATATCTGGTTTTGGATGCAACTTCTTCAAAAATTTTCAATTGATGGTTGCTTCTTTCGACACTTTGCACTTCTACTACGAACATATGTCGTATCCATGTTAAATTCATTGAGAGGTTTACTTTCGACATTCACTATACGTCCTACATGCACCCTATCGATTCTCCAAAATATCTAATACTTAGATCTACCATACTTTTATTTTTTCATCATCAGAGAAAGAAGGATATCCATATTTAAACTTCCATCAGAAACTGAATTGAGTTTACTAGGTAAAGCATGATCCCAATCAACTTGTGAATTCCCTGCACGTTTCCTAGTATCTCAAGCGGTATTCTTGTAGATCAGGATTGAAGGTGTCTCCATAATCTCTGAAACTTCACATCATACAGTTCTTTGATACCAAAGTAACGATTCATCAGTGCATCCTGTACCTTTGAATCCATTCCTTCCCACTCAGGGGAATCTACGAAGTCGGATGTAACGATATCGATATCATCACAGACATTCCAGCACTTCATAATATCTTGTTCTAAATCATGAATTTTCATAAATTTGTTTCCTTTACTTCACTATTATAGAGAAAGTACTCAATAATGTCAAGTACTTTCTTGGAAAAATGTGAAAATTTTACGGCGTAACCGCAGAGCAAATCACAACAATCAGGATCAAATATACTGAGTGGATATGAAGATTTGAACTCTTAATATAGAGTTTCTTTCATACTCTGTAAACCATTCTGGGATTTTATCTACTAGTGGAGCAATACGTAACTGAAACGGGCTGGCACCTGAC
>JAYQTT010000017.1:0-61922 GCA_038147495.1 Alphaproteobacteria bacterium
GCCGCCTCGGCATCAAACACCTCAATGAAGCTGCTGCCAATGATCTTGCGCTTTTGTTCCGGGTCATCGACACCGGCAAGGCGGCCCAAAAACAGCTCAGATGCGTCTTTATGCACAAGCGGGATGTTGTAATGATCGCCAAACAGCCGCACCACCTCATCGGCTTCACCGGCACGCAAAAGCCCATGATCAACAAACACGCATGTCAACTGATCGCCGATCGCCTCATGGATCAACACCGCGGCAACTGAACTGTCGACACCACCAGACAGCCCACAAATCACCTTTCCATCACCCACCTGTTGGCGGATTGCGGCGATGGCGCGGTGCCGATAGGCCGCCATTGACCAGCTTCCCGAACATCCACAGATATCAAGCGCAAAGCGGGCAAGAAGCTTGTCACCACCTTCAGTGTGAACAACTTCCGGATGGAATTGCACACCATAGAAATTGCGGCTTTCATCGGCAATTACAGCAAATGGCGCCCCTGCAGACCGGGCAACCACCTGAAATCCATCGGGCAAGGCCGCCACATGGTCACCATGGCTCATCCAGACGATATGCGTCTTGGTGTCATCCCACACCCCGTCAAACAGGCGGCATGGAGCCGTAATTTCCAGCTCCGCCCGGCCAAATTCACGGCTGCTGCCCGGCTCAACCCGTCCACCAAGCTGTTGGCAGATCGTCTGCTGACCATAGCAAATGCCAAGGATCGGGATGCCAAGATCAAAAATCCCCTGTGGCGCCCGCGGTGTGTCGGCCATCGCCACTGACGCCGGACCTCCCGACAGGATAATGCCTCGCGGCTTCACCGCCTCTATCTTTTCCGGCGCCGTCGTGCAGGGCAGTATTTCGGTATAGACCCCATTTTCACGGAGGCGGCGCGCAATCAACTGTGTGACCTGCGAGCCGAAATCAATAATCAAAACCGAGTCATTCATGATCTACCATCCTGCGCTCTGGCGGCTAGCGCAAACGCGCCTGCAAGACCGCCATAAAAAATCCATCCGTGCCATCGCGTCCCGGCAACAACCGTAACATCCCGTCATTTAATGGTGGGCATTCACCACCCCCAAGCGGTGTGATGCAGTCCTGCCATATGCCGTTGATATCAGCCAGCTCCAATTCAGGTGCATCGGCCAATATCCGTTCAATCTGCGCCTCGCCCTCGCTGGCGAGAACCGAACAGGTGATATAGACAATCCGCCCGCCCGGGGCGCACATACCACGTCCCTTTTCGAGCAATTCTGCCTGCAGGCCTGTATAACGGCTGACATGATCCTGGCTGCAACGCCATCTTGCATCGACCTGACGCCGCCATGTGCCAGAACCTGTGCAGGGCGCATCAATGACCACCCGGTCAAATTTACCACGCCAGCGCTTGGTGCCCCAGCCCTCATCAACATGTTTGCGTTCAACATTGTGGATACCGGCGCGGCGCAAACGCTCGCCGCCGCGCTCAAGGCGTTCTGCATCGGTATCAAGGGCCAGCACACGGCCACGATTTTGCATCTGCGCCGCCATTACCAGAGCCTTGCCACCGGCACCGGCGCAAATGTCGGCAACCTGCATCCCGGGGCGCGCATCGCATAGCAACGCCGCAATCTGCGAGCCTTCGTCCTGATATTCAAACAGCCCCTTCTTCCATTCTTGCAACTCTTCCGTCCGCGTTCTCTTTTCCAAGCGAATGCCCAGAGGGGAGAGCTTGGCAAGGTGGCACTTGATCCCACGCCCTGCTAAAGTCTCGCGAAGGGCGCGGCGATCTGCAAGTTTGAGTGGGTTTATCCGTATATCGGTTGCCGCCTCGCCTTGCAGGGGCACGCAATTCCTCGTCAGTTTGCGCCCTTAGAGCCGCCTCGGTATCGGCAATCAAAAATGCCGGCCATTCAAGCGCCACATCACGCGGCATCGCCGGATCGTCAAGCCCCTGCTCAGACAAACGAGCAACGAGTTGTTTTTCATCTTCGTCAAGCGCATGCGGGCCATGCTTGTCATCACCCGCGAAAAGAGCCTCAATCTCGGCAGCAGACATGCCTGTCACCAAAATCGCGGCGGCAATAGCGATACTGCGCGGCGTCACCTCTGCTTTACAGGTCTCAAGATGCCAGAACAGGCGCGCCCAATGGCGATGCAATTGCCAAAAAGCGTGGCTGATTGCCTGTCTGTCTCCAGATCCCGCATAGCGGCGCTTTTGCAGGTCACGCCGCAAGGCATGCCCGGCCAGCTGGCCATCCTGCATCGCATCAACAATTTCAATAAGGGCAGCAAAACGTGCGGCTGGTGTCATTTACTCATTCCTGAATCGGTTTGCGCCTGCCCGGTCCATCTGGCGGGCCGCCGCTTCACCATCTCCGTCTTACATTCCGGGGCGATAATTGGGTGACTCGCGGGTGATCGTGACGTCATGCACATGTGACTCGGCAAGCCCAGCGCCGGTGATGCGAAGGAACTTGGCATTCGATTGCATATCAGCAATCGTTGCATTTCCAGTATACCCCATCGCCGCACGCAACCCGCCGAGCAACTGGTGCAGGACATTTTCTGCCGGCCCCTTATAGGGTACCTGCCCTTCAATACCTTCAGGCACAAGCTTCAATGGCTGGGAAATTTCAGCCTGAAAATAGCGATCTGCCGACCCGCGCGCCATGGCCCCTGTCGAGCCCATACCGCGATACGCCTTATAGGAGCGCCCCTGATGAAGATAGACTTCGCCTGGTGTCTCATCGGTTCCAGCCAGCAATGAACCGATCATCGCCGCATCACCGCCTGCCGCAATCGCCTTGGCAAGGTCACCCGAATATTTGATCCCGCCATCAGCAATCACCGGCACATCTTCTGCGTGACATACTTCTGCGGCATCTATGATTGCTGTCAATTGTGGCACACCGACACCAGCAACCATACGTGTCGTACAGATGGACCCGGGCCCAATCCCCACCTTGACCGCATCCGCGCCGGCATCAATCAACGCCCGCGCACCATCGGCTGTAGCAACATTGCCACCAATTACCTGTGCGGCATTGGCCATCTTGCGAACGGCTGTCACCGCCTTCAGCACGCCCTCCGAATGTCCGTGCGCTGTATCAACAATGATCACATCGGCACCAGCGTCGATCAGCGCCTCTGCCCTTGCCAGCCCATCCGGCCCGGCACCAGTTGCCGCCGCGACCAGAAGCCGCCCGGCCGCATCCTTTGACGCCATCGGATGATTTGTCGCCTTTTCCATGTCCTTGACGGTGATCAGACCGATACAGCAGCCATCACCATCGACCACAACAAGCTTTTCGATCCGGTTTTCATGCAGCAAGCGTTTCGCGTCTTCCTGCGTTGCCCCATCACGCACGGTTACAACCTCGCGCGTCATCAAGTCACCAACCTTTTGTGATCTGTCACTGGCAAACCGAACGTCACGATTGGTCAATATGCCAACCAGCTTTTGTGGCCCCGCGCCGCGTCCATCAACAACCGGAATGCCACTTATATTGTTTTCCTGCATCAGTGCCAGCGCATCGCCCAGGGTCTTGTCAGCGGTAATTGTCAGCGGATTAACAACCATGCCAGACTCATATCGTTTGACGCGGGCAATCTCGGCGGCCTGCTCTTCGATGCTCAAATTCTTGTGAATAACGCCGATACCACCAGCCTGTGCCATGGCAATGGCGAGACGGTGTTCCGTTACCGTGTCCATCGCCGCGGAGATCAATGGAATATTCAGCGACAATGACCGTGTCAGGCGCGTTGATACATTGGTTTCTGCTGGCAAAATAGCCGAACGCGCCGGTTGAAGAAGAACATCATCAAACGTCAAAGCTTCACGAATTTTCATGGGTGCCTCTCGTGGTGGCGCCCGAATATGGGCCGCCTGGTCGGTGGCCACGCACTATATCCAAGCCGCCCGATGAATCATAGTCCCTAAATCGGGGAAAAACCGCCCTGCGTATCGGATGATTGCGCGGCCTCTGATTCATCACCTGAGTCGGTCTCCGCATCAGCTTTATCAGACGCGGCCTGCTCGCCGTGAAAGCCGGTCGCAAGAACATAGCTTTCCACAGATTCCTGTCGACTTGCCGCAGGCTTGACATGCCGCACGGTGGCAAAATTGCGTTGCAAAAGATCGAGGACGCTGCGCTCTGCCCCACCGCGGAAACATTTGGCCAGAAAAAAACCGTCCCTGTTCAGGATCTCCAGCGCAAAATCAAGCGCCGCCTCAAGAAGCGCCGTGGTGCGGAGATGGTCTGTCGCCCTGTGCCCTGTGGTGGCCGCGGCCATATCGCTCAACACGCCATCGGCGGCACCACCCACTGCATCGCGCACCTGTGAAAGCATAGCCTCGTCCATCATGTCGCCGACAAAGATATCAGCATCAACAATTGTCTCGGTTTCCAGCAAATCGATTCCAACCAGACGAGCCGGACCCTGACCAAGCTTGGTGCGCATTGATGCCACCTGCATCCACCCTCCCGGCGCGCAGCCAAGATCGACAATCGCCATCCCCGGCTTGAACAGCTTGTAGCGGTCATCAATTTGCTCAAGTTTCAGGGCAGCACGTGATCGAAAACCACGCGACTTTGCCTCGGCGACAAATGGATCATTCAACTGCCGGGTCAGCCAGCGCTGTGATGACACTTTGCGTCCACGCATCTTTTTCGGCTGGCGCGTCAGACCGGCCTTGCCGCGATAGCTGCGTCCAGACGGCCCTTTTTTAGTCCCGCCACCGTCATTGTTCTGTCCAGCCATTGTCGCGTTCCAACCTTTATGCATCGATGAAGGCAAATGATACCCATCACCCGCCTGCTGGCAAAGACTAGCATATCTTTTCTTCCAACATTTAAGTAAATACTACTAGACTGCCAGCCACGGCGACAATGCAGGGCAAATGCCTGCATCTTGGCCGATGATGGATCCTGTGTGGCGGTTTTTGGCTCCTGCTGACTGGCCTTTGGCGTGCCCAGTGAATTATTGGGCTAGTGAATTATTTGGGCCTGCGAATTATTTGGGCCAGTGAAACATTTTGGCCAGTGTGAAAGCAAAGTTGATGCAACCTTCATCCCCGTCCACCAGCGCGCCACAAACACCAACGCTGGATTGGTCAACGCATCATTGGCAGAATCTGCGATTGGCCATGCCAATTGTTGTCAGCGCTCTTGCGGTGATCGGCATCTCGACCGCAGATATCATCGCGATGGGCTGGATCGACAGCGTCAATCTGGCGGCAGGCTCACTTGGCCTGCGCTATTATCAACCTCTCTATTTCTTTGCGCTCGGGATCACCTTGCCCGTTGGCGCGTTGATTGCCCAAGCCCTTGGGGCGGATGATGACCGACAAATTCGCCGGGCACTTCGTCAGGGGCTTCTGATTGGATTCATTATCGGGATTGCCTCGGCACCAATAATGCTTGCCGGACCAACCATCCTTGTCTGGCTTGGTCAGGACCCACAGCTTGCGGCAATGACATCGGAATTCTTGTTCTGGTCGGCCATTGGCCTGCCCTTTAATTTCATTTTCTTCGTGTTGCGCCAATATGTGGTTGCCCATCAGAAACCCCTGCCACAAGTCATCGCTTCGATCAGTGGGATGCTTTTCAATGCTCTTGGCAATTACCTGCTCGTCGATGGCGTTGGCCCATTCCCGGCAATGGGTCTTGCCGGGATCGCCCTTTCGACCACCCTTACATGGCTGTTGATCAGCATCGCACTTGCCTTTTACATCGCGACAACCGAGCCCTATCGATCATCGCAACCATTTCGCCGCCTGTGGGTCATGGACTGGCATGTGACCTGGCGCATCACCCGTATCGGCTTTCCGATCGGCCTGACCATTGTGGCCGAAAGCGGCATGTTCATTGCCATTGGACTGATTATCGGAATTTTTGGCACGGCAGCGCTCGCGGCCAGCGCCATCGCCAACCAGATTGCCGCAATCGCCTTCATGGTGCCAATCGCGCTTGGTCAGGCGGGCACAATAAGGGTTGCACATTTTGCCGGTGCGGGTGACCGCGAAAATCTGCGCCGGAGCGCGTTGTCGGTGATCATTGTGGGAATCATTGTGACCTCGATTACCATGGTCATTCTGCTTGCTGCGCCATTTCAGCTGATCGATATCTATCTCAATCACGATGATCTTTTGCTTGACGAAGTCGTGGCGCTGGCCATGCCAATGGTGCTGATTGCCGCGCTATTCCAAATACCGGATGGGCTTCAGGGCATCGCAAACTCTATATTGCGTGGAATGAATGACACGCGCATCACAGCCGTTCTTGCCATTTCCAGCTTTTGGCTGGTTGGCGTTGGTGGCGGCACCTTGATCGGCGTTGGCCTCGGCTATGGGCCTGTCGGTGTATGGTCGGGCCTGTTGCTTGGCCTGGTTGCGGCGTCATCAACGCTGATGTGGCGGGTAATTCGCGCCCTCAGGCATTTGCGGGCTGGCGGTAACATCTTGTCTGACTGATTGGCTTTGCTATGGTTTTTTGATGACTGAAGATTTTGCCACATCCGCTGCAGAATATTTGTGCCCCGGCCTGCCAATCGTGGACGCCACACAGCAGGCGTTACTGGCAGAGCTGATTGATCAGGCCAAAACCATCCCTAATCTCGGAAAAACGCCCTTCAGCGCCGAGGATCTGGCCCGAAGCCTCATTCATTCGCGATATCTTCAGGGATTGGTGCGGCGCCATCCTGACGACATCGCACCAATCCTGAGCGGTAACGCCGACAAGCTGATCACCAAAGCCTGTGAAGATTTGGCAAAAGTTGGAAATGAAGGGGGTGATGAAACACAATTCATCAGCGCCTTGCGTCAATTGCGCCAGCGCAGCGCCCTTGCGGTGGCGCTTGCTGACATTGCCGGGACGGATGATATAGCAACGCAAATGGCATGGTTGTCACACGCCGCGGAAACCGCAGTCCAGGCAAGCGTGCAGCACCTTTTCAAACGCGCCGCAGAGCGTGGCCTATGCGGCCCGCAAAAGGCCGATTTGGAAGGATGCGGCTGGGTGATATTGGCCTTGGGCAAACTTGGCGCTGGCGAGCTGAATTTTTCCTCGGATATCGATTTGATCATCCTGCATGATCCAGTGAACAACCCCCTCACCGATCGACAAACTGCCCAGAAATTTTATGTGGAACAAACAAGGTCACTTGTCCGTTTGCTCTCGCAGTCGACAAGTGATGGCATTGGCTGGCGGGTTGATTTACGGCTCCGGCCGGATCCGGGGGCAACGGCTGTCAGCATTCAGATTGACGCGGCCCTTGGGTACTATGAATCCATTGCCCGCACATGGGAACGCGCCGCCTTCATTCGTGCCCGGCCAATCGCCGGTGATATCGCGCTTGGCAACCGTTTTCTGGCTGATATTCAGCCATTCATCTGGCGGCGCACCCTTGATTACACCGTTTTGGATGACATGAAATCGATGCTGCGCCGTCCACCGCAACCTGCCGGGTGGCTGGGGTATAACCTGAAATCCGGGAAAAACGGTATTCGGCAAATCGAATTCTTCACCCATGTTCTACAGCTTGTCGCTGGCGGGCGCGCTCCTGAAATTCGTTTGTCTGACACATTGTCTGCCCTTGGCGCCCTCGCTGAAGGAGACTGGATAACGCCCGATCAGGCCATGACGCTCGGCAGACTATATCATGGACTTCGCCGCGTTGAGCACAGGCTACAGATGATTGGTGATACGCAAACCCACTCGCTGCCAAGAGGCAATGATGAGATGGCCCTGTTTGCCCGTTTTCTGGGACATGCCAGCGCTGATGATCTGTGTGAAGCGCTCGCCAAAGTGATGGCCGCTGTCGGCACACACACATCACACAAGCTGCTTGACGAGAATATCGGTGGTACGGGCGATAAAACGGCACAGGAAAGAGACGCAGATGGTGAAGATGCCGGGCTGCTTCTCGATGACCATGAACAGCTCGAAGACTGGCTGACAGCCCACGGCTTTTCCCGCCCTGCGGACATTTCGGCAACGCTTGACGGGTGGCTTGCTGGACGTATTGCGACAACCCGGGGCGAGCGGGCGCGGACACTCCTGAAGCAATTGATGCCGACAATACTGACCAATCTGGCGGCCGGCGATGCGCCAGATGACCAATTCGCCGCCTTTGCCCAATTTGTGGAAGGACTGCCCGCCAGTGTGCAGATTTTCTCGCTGCTGGACCACAATCGCCCACTGACACGGCTGTTATGTGACATGTTGGTCCTGTCGCCGCGTATGGCAGCCTATTTGCGGCGCCACCCGACGCTTTTTGACCTCGTTTTGTTTGACGATTTTTTCGACCCCCTACCCGATGCATCGATGCTTCTGGCAAAGCTCGAAACAGCCATTGAAGGTCAAGATATCGAAGCCGCTTTGGACGAAATCAAACGCCGGACACGCGAATGGAAATTCCGCGCCGAAGTACAGGCACTCAGCCGTGTTTTGCCCACAAGTGGGTTGAACATCGCCCTGACCGCAATTGCCGATGCCGTTGTCAGGATGGTCCACCGCCTTGCCTGTCAGGACATGCAACGCCGCCACGGTGAGATTGACGGGGGCAGCGCCGTTCTCGCACTTGGTCGCCTTGGAGTGGGCATGTTAACGGCACGATCAGATCTTGATCTCGTCATGGTCTATGAAGTCGCCGACAACGCCGTGTCGAATGGCGCAAGATCAATCGGTGCTTCAGCCTATTTTGCGCGTTTGACCCAGACTTTTGTCAGTTGGCTCAGCAGCGCAAGCGCCGAAGGCAGCCTTTACGAGGTGGATATGCGGCTGCGGCCGGACGGCGAAAAGGGAAGCATTGCGGTCAGCCTTCAGCGCTTTAATGATTACTACGCCGAAGATGCGTGGTTATGGGAAAAGCTGGCGCTCGCGAAAGGCCGGATTATATGCGCTGGCCCAGCGGACACCCCCATGAAAGAACGCCTTGAACAGACAGTTACAGCCATCGTTGGTGCCAAACAGCCACTTCAAAACGTCAGCAAGGCCATTCATGAAATGCGCGACCGATTGCGCGATAATTATGGTGATGCGCCTGCCTTGCAGCTTCGTAAATTACCCGGTGGGCTTGCCGAACTGGATTTGTTGATACAAGGCCTTCGTCTTGCCCATGCTGACCATTTTACTGGCACCGGACAAAGCCCATTCGAAATCATCACCACATTGCAAACAGCCGATGAATTGTCGGCAGAGGACGCAAACGAGCTGGAAACAGCGAGCCTTCTATTCGCCAATGTGCAGAATAACCTGCGCCTTTGCCTTGGTAATGTCGGCCAAAATACCGAAAGTTTTTCGCCCGCGGTTCTTCGCTTTCTGGTCGAGACAAACGATGTTGCTGAAGAAGCCCAACTGATCGCCGCGCTCGATACGTCACGACAAAAAGTTCAGGTGTTGTTTGATCGTATTTTCCCGCCGAAAACCGATGCCGATCCATGATAAATGGACAAAAAAGGCTTTGGTTTAAAAACGACGGGATTTTGTAGAATTCAAGACAGACGAAAAGGGTTTTGAGGGCGTATCCACCCCCTCTAATTTCTTTCGTTAACAGCTTGTATGACATGTGAAGCCACGCCTGCCGCAAGGTGCTGGCTTGATGTCATTTGGAAAGTGAGAGATCGGCATGCTTAGATCTGTCGCAACTTCGTGGACTCTGTTTTTTGGCCTGCTTCTCATTATGGCCGGTAATGGTCTGCAGGTTGTGCTTCTTGGCGTCCGCTCGACAGAAGCTGGATTCACCAACATTGAAACCGGCGTGATCATGGCTGGTTATTACCTTGGCATGTTTTTTGGCTCCACCCTTGTGCCCACCATGCTTAGCAATGTTGGTCATGTGCGGGTATTTGGTGCAATGTCCGCAATTGCGTCCGCCGCTGTTCTTGTGCATGCGCTGGTTCTCGACCCTATTGTCTGGACCACAATGCGGATCATGACAGGCTTGAGCTTTGCCGGCATGTTCATCGTCTGTGAAAGCTGGCTGAATGACAAATCCACAAATAAAACGCGTGGCCAGATGCTGTCACTCTACATGATCGTCACAATGGCAGGAATTGCGGCCGGCCAAATGATGATCTCGTTCGATGACGGCAATGGATTAAGCCTGTTTCTGTTGGCATCGGTCCTTGTGTCGATCGCTGTTGTTCCCATTCTTATCACCGAGGGCAACGCACCTGAGTTTTCAGCGCCTGAGCGCATGAGCATGCGCCGCCTTTACAATATCTCGCCACTTGCCGTGATTGGCCTGATAATCAATGGCATGGCCATTTCCATGCTGTTTGGTATGGGGGCGGTATATGCCCGCTCAACCGGCTTGACCCCGACCGAGGTTGGTTATTTCCTGACAGCACCGGTGTTGGGCGCTCTGTTCCTGCAATATCCGGTAGGGCGGCTTTCAGACAGATTTGACCGCCGTATCGTTATTCTTGGCGTCGCCGCTACCGCTGCGCTGGTGCTTGGATGTGCATGGCAGTTCGGATCATTGCACTTTCTGGTATTGCTTGGGTGCATGTTTCTGTTCGGCGGCTTGCTCTTTCCGATGTACTCATTGTGTATCGCCCATGCGAATGACTTTTTGACACCAAGCCAGATGGTAGCCGTTGCCTCAGGACTGATCATGATGAGCGGGGCCGGCGCGGTCACAGGCTCGCCAATGGCGGCGCTTTCATTGGAATATCTCGGAACGGCGAGTTTCTTCCCCTTGCTGGCAACCACACAGGTTGTTACCGCCCTCATCGTGGTTGTGCGAATGACTGCGCGGCCATCGGTGCCTGGCGCTGCACAAGGCCCGTTTGTTGCGATTCCCGAGGCATCAACAGCAATGGCGGCCAGTCTGAATCCCGAGACGGAATGGGTAGATACCGATCCTGCTGGCGATGATGCGGATGATCCGTTCAAGGACAACCCCTACATCGATTGAAAAGGGCATTAGCCCTATTATCAAAATGGCTGGATAGATGCTGGAGTCAAATGGTGAAATGAATTAAATTTCACTCATGTTTTTGCACTTCCGCCCTTTGAAGCTCGCCCTTCCTCTAACGCTCGCGCTGTTTTTGTTTGCTTATCCGCAAATGGGCATGAGTGAAACAAAGCAATTTTTCGATCTGTCCGGCAGCGTTATCGTCACCCGCGTGAGCGATGGCGACTCGCTTCGCAGTGGCAAATTAAAAATCCGGCTATTCGGGATTGACGCTCCGGAAATCAAGCAGCAATGCAAAGATGCGCGTGGCGATGACTGGCCATGTGGCAAGGCGGCACAGCAAGCCTTGCAGAATATCGTTGATAGCGCTGACGCTTTGAACTGCAAACTTCACGATGTTGACCGCTATGGCCGATTGATCATGCAATGTTTTGCCGGCGATACAGACATCGGCGCCGCCTTGGTTGGCAATGGTCACGCCCTTGCCTATCGCGACTATTCCACAGCCTATGTCAGCGCAGAAACAAGCGCGGCAAATGCAAAGCTGGGCATATGGCGTGGCAGTTTCATGCCCCCATGGGAATGGCGGCGGCAATAGTCCCGATCAGAAGAGATATCACGAAAATCTCACAAAAAGTGGCGGCAATTCTGAAAACAGACTGACAAAACCGATGGAGTTTGTCATATTGCCCTCACAGTTCAAGACACAATGGAGCCGTCATCATGGCTGATGAAGATCGCATCACGATAATTGCCGAGAGTTTCGAAGCAGCTGCACTGGAGTTTCACCGGCGCAATCTGGCCGCTGAGGGATACCGCATGGCAAGTCCGATTTCGATGCAGCGTTTTGAGCTGATGAACGGCCCCAAGCGCGAGCATCTGTTTGATGGCAACCCAATGTTTGCCGTGACATTTGCCAAGGATAATGGCTAATCAGCCATCGCCTGCGCGCTGTGTTACAATAGACCCAGCTCACGCAATTCTGCCGCCATTTCCGGTGGCATGGTCTCACCGCTGTCTGCGTTCATTGGAAGATCGGCTGGCGCGTCCTTGACCTCAAGGTAGCGCCACCCCTGAAATATTCTGACGCGCAAGGGTTCAACCGGCACCAAACCCGGTGCCAGAACAATTCCACATGCGGGCTTGCCATCCGCGCGTTGCATCGGCCGCAATTCGGCAATCGGCTGGCGCGCGCACATCACACCCTTGATCACCCAAAAGATCGAGCCTCCATCCAGAACCTCATCGCCACGGCGCGGCGTGTTGCGGGTGATGTGGATAAGCTCTCCACCCGCATTGAGTCGTGCCGTTTGCCAATCGCGCAGACTGGCCAGAGATTCCGAGCCGACTGATAATTTTTTAAGATGAACTGTCATACTGATCCATGCCGCCGGTCTGTTTCGCAGATGGGCCTTTGGCCGGTGTAATTAAAGAGGCTGGCGGGAAAAACCCTGTTGCCGCAATGGCTATCACACGCTCTTGGCAGCGCCTAGATGATGTAAATTGCAGCCAGCCCAAGAAAGACAAAAAAGCCAACCACATCGGTGATTGTCGTGATGAAAACGCTTGAGGCCACCGCCGGATCAACACCGACACGAACAAGGCCAAGAGGAACCAGCGTGCCACTCAACCCGGCAATCACCATATTGGCAAACATTGCCACAGCCATCACGGCGGCGATTTCCTGATCGCCAAACCAGACAAAGGCCATTCCCGCCGAGAGTAACGCGAAAATCACCCCATTGACGGTGGACACCATCAATTCCCGCCGGATAAAGACCATCGCTGCGGTTCGATCAAGCTGGCGAAGCGCAAGCGCGCGCACCGCCACGGTAACCGTTTGCGTTCCGGCATTACCGCCCATAGACGCAACAATCGGCATCAGGATGGCCAAAGCAACAAGCCGTTCAATCGTTGCGTCAAACAGTCCGATGACCACAGACGCCACGATGGCAGTCAGAAGATTTATCAACAGCCAGGATGAACGCCCGCGCAACGTCTCCCAAAGATTTGAACGGACATTCGCCTCACCAACCCCGGCAAGCGCCATCAAATCCTCTTGTGCCTCTTCATCGATAACATCAATGATGTCGTCAATCGTAATCATCCCGACCAGGCGACCATGCTCATCGACGACGCCGCCACACACCATGCCATATCGGCGGAACAGGATTGACACCTCTTCCTGATCCATATGCACGGGTATTTTGCGGAAATCCGTATCCATGATTTCAGAAATGCGCCGCGGTCTGGCGGTACACAAAAGTTTGCCAAGCCGCACTTCCCCAATCGGGTTACGCGCCGGATCGACAACAAAAATCAAATAGAACTCGTCATTCTCAATGGATGAGCTTCGCAGATAATCAATCGTCTGACCGACCGTCCAATAGGCTGGCACGGTGACGATTTCGCGCTCCATCATTCGGCCGGCAGAATCCTCGGGAAAGGACAGGCCTTCGGCAACCAACATCCGGTCTTCGATAGGCAAGGCTGCCAGCACATCGTCAATCTCGTCCTGTTCCAGCTCCTCGACAATATTGATTGCGTCATCAGTTGGCAGGGCAGGAAGCTGGCGGGCCAGCTCTTCGACACCGATGACATCGACGATCGCATCGCGGGTGCTCTCATCAAGATATGACAGCATCTCGGGATCAAGATGGCTGCCAAGCATCTTGATCAGGATTTCGGCTTTTCTTGTGGGCAGACGTTCAATCAGATCAGCCTGATCCGCGGGGTGTAGCGGTCCCACCAATGCCCGCGCCCGGTAGTCAACGCCCTCATCAACGGCTGTGATGATCGCACTCTCCACCTTTGGCGTCAGGCCATAGAGCGACTCCAGCCGGTCACCGGCATCATCGCGCCGTTCAGTTCTGTCATTCAGCTCGTTGATTTCCGCCATTGCGCGCCCCTGATCATGGCCCGGCACAACAACCGGGCAAGGTGGTTTATCGCGAATTCATGCCGGACATTAACAGACAACAATCGGCTTGGGAACCTTGTCTCCAGACGCAATCGGTACATTGAAATATTATTTCAAAATAGCCTGACGCTGCCAGACAGTAATATTATTACCCAGATTAGATGCGCGTTGTCTCGATCATTTGACACCAAGATCATACAGGCCAACACGGCGCATATGTCCATCAAACCTGACCTCATGGCCTATCGGCAGATGCGCCCGCTGGGCGCATTCCATGCGTTCACAAACCGCACAGCCAATACCGATCGGGTCTGGTGGTGTTGCGCCCTTGGTCTGAACGAAACGATCCGCATAAACAATGTCACGCGCATGATGCATCTCACAGCCAAGCGCGACAGCAAATTCCGGCGCAGGTTCATCCGGCGGAGACCATTGCCGTGGCACAGTGCGCGCAATGGTGAAAAATTTCTGGCCATTCGGCAGTTCTGCGGTCTGAAAAAGAAGCTGTTCAGGCGACCGGAATGCCTTGTGCACAGTCCATTTCGGGCAAGTGCCACCATGTTTGGCGAACTGCATCCCTCCTGCGGCAAGGCGCTTTGAGATATTCCCGGCATCATCAACCCTGATAAAGAAAAACGGGATCCCCCGCGATGATGGCGCATTCAGGCTGGTCAATCGGTGACACACTTGCTCAAAACTCGCCCCAAACCGACGCCCAATAAGCCCAAGATCATGTCGAAGCTCGCGCGCCGCATTCAGGAAAGGCTCATAGGGCATCATCACCGCACCGGCAAAATAACTGGCAAGGCTTATTCTGAAAAGTGACTGCGACGTTGCATCTGTCAGATCATGCGCAGTGATCAGGCTGTCGATGGCCTTGCTCTGCGTGATCAGGGCAAATTGTACCAGAAGATGAAACAGCCGCTGTGGGCGGCGCAGGGACTCACTGATCAGGATTTCACGGCGATGCTGGTCATAGCGGCGCAACTGGGTTCCCATCACCGATACAGGCATCACCCGCACGCGTAGCCCAAGCTCGCTCCTCGCATAGGCCGCAAGATGTTCAACATCGACACTGCCGTCACCAATCGCCGCCTTGCCAAGCGCAAGATTAAAGTTCTCGGCGGCCTCTTCCATTTCTGCAAAATAATTATTGGCCCGCTGAAGAACGTCGCGCACACGCTCAACCGGATTATTTGCCTCTGTCCCAACGCGGCCATCACCCGCAGCGATTTCAAGCTCTGCACGCACTTTGCGATAAGCTTGGAACAGATTGGCGATGCTTCGCGCCGCGCCGGGCGCTGCTGTCACAAGATCTTGAATTTCGCGGCGACTGATCGGTTCATTTGCCAGCACCGGATCGGAAAAAACCTCGCCAAGCTCTGTCGTCAGCGCGGCACTGTCATCCTCGGCAAATTCCTTCAGGTCGATATCAAACGCATTACCAAGCCGCAAAAGCAGGCTGACGGTGAGCGGACGTTGATTATGTTCAAGCAGGTTCAAATAAGACGGACTGATATCCAAAGCGTCAGCCATCGCCGTCTGCGACATCGAGACGGACTGGCGAAACCGACGCAATTTATGTCCAACAAGGATCTTGTCCTGCATGTCCAGCTCCTGAACTTATGATCGAAAGCCTGCTCATCAGCATTGTCACATTTGTGTATGGTAAATTTGTAAATTGAAAAAGTAAATATTTTACTATTTTCAAATTTGCACTTTTTTCCTCGTCTTTGGCAACGCCCTGGTCTATCCGGAGATGGTTCTGGTAACGATCTGCGGCCCTGTCGCGGGATCTGGTCGGGACAAGAGGCGAGACAGAGCGTTTCAATCACCGTTTTTTTAAACTGTCTTTTACACCGGCACCTCCGGATAGACGAAACAAGCAAACCCACGAGGCTGAAGAGCAGGGAACCAAGATCATGGCAAACAAGATGAACGAAAATCAGGCATTTGAGACACATACCGGCGCCGATAACGGTCGGTTTAATGACGTTAAACGCGACTATTCAATGGCGGATGTAAAAAAGCTCTCTGGTTCTGTGCAGATCGAATATTCCCTCGCCCGCAACGGCGCCAATAAATTATGGAAATTGTTGCACAGCGAAGATTATGTACACTCGTTGGGGGCGATGTCCGGCAATCAGGCAATGCAAATGGTACGCGCTGGTCTGAAGGCGATTTACCTCTCCGGTTGGCAAGTCGCGGCCGATGCCAACACCGCCGGCTCAATGTATCCGGACCAGTCACTATATCCGGCAAATTCCGGGCCAGAGCTTGCGCGCAAGATCAACCGCACATTGCAGCGGGCCGATCAGATTCAAACGCTTGAAGGGACTGGCGATATCGACTGGTTTGCCCCGATCGTTGCCGATGCCGAGGCCGGCTTTGGCGGCGCGCTGAATGCGTTTGAGCTCACCCGCAGCTACATCGAGGCTGGTGCCGCCGGCGTCCATTTCGAAGATCAGCTGGCATCAGAAAAGAAATGCGGCCATATGGGCGGCAAGGTCCTGATCCCTGTTCAGCAGCATGTCGCCAATCTGAATGCGGCGCGTCTTGCCGCCGACACTTGCGGTGTACCGACAATGATCGTTGCCCGCACCGATGCCGAAAGCGCGAAATTGATCACCTCGGACGTTGATGAGCGTGACAAGCCTTTCCTGACAGGCGAGCGGACCGAGGAAGGGTTCTTCCGGCTCGATCCAGAGACATCATTTGAGCGCTGCGTTATCCGCGGCAATGCTTTTGCCGAATATGCAGACCTGATCTGGATGGAAACATCGACGCCAAACCTTGATCAGGCCAAGCGCTTTGCCGAGGCAATCCACAAGGAACATCCAAACCAGATGCTTGCCTATAATTGTTCGCCAAGCTTCAACTGGTCGGCCAACCTGTCTCCAGAGGATATCGCCCGGTTCCAGCGCGAGATCGGCGCCATGGGATATAAATACCAATTCATCACCCTTGCCGGCTTCCATTCAATGAACTTTTCGATGTTCGAATTGGCAAATGGCTATCGTGACCGTGGCATGGAGGCTTATTGCGAACTGCAGAACGCAGAATTTGCAGCAGAGGCCAGAGGCTACACAGCCACACGCCACCAGCGTGAAGTTGGCGCCGGTTGGTTTGATGCGATTTCAGTTGCCGTCAAAGGCGGCCAGTCTTCGACAACTGCACTGAGCGAATCCACCGAAGAGGCACAGTTTCAAAATGATGAAACCGCGGTTGCCGCTGAATAGCGTCAAGCCGAACAGAACCAGTTCCTGTTCAGATGCCAATGGGGATATGGGATAGCCTGGGGGGGTTGTCTCATATCCTCGAAACTGAACGGGCCTCGGGAGCCGGAAGGGGTTTTTTGCTTTTCCTCTTCCGGCTTTTATCTTTTCAAGCCGATGCCATGACGATCACAAGGTCACCAAGATTGGTGCCGGTGGGTGGCACCTGCAACAACAGGCCATGCGCCTTCAAAAATGGATAGGCGTCATGAACCAACAACGCCTGACGGGCAGCATCGAGATCAAGATCACAACATGAGGTGATAACCGCACCGGCGGCATCTGTAGGACCATCGCGCCCGTCAGTACCACCGGCCAGTACCAGCCATTTGCCGGGTGCTTTTTCAGCCTTTGCCATTGCCAGCGCAAAGCCCAGTGCAAGCTCTTGTGACCGCCCACCCTTGCCAGTTGGCCCATCTCCAAGCGCCACAATTGTCTCACCGCCGGAAACGCCGAAAAACATCCCATCTCGATGCTGGCTTTCCGCGATTATCTTTCGGGCCAGTCGGGCGCCACATTCGGCGGCATCTCCCTCCAACTCAGGCATATCGTCCAGCGCCGTACCCGCCTGCGGTGCCAAAGTCTGGGCCGCTGCCTGTTGGCAAATGCCATTGCTTGCCAGAATTTGGCTGGTGACATTCGCCATCTCAGGGTCGCCGGGACGCACCGGTTGATCCGCCTCACCGCTGGCAATCGCCGCCATATGGCGGGTCACAAAATCAAGCTGGTCCAGCCGATAGCGGGTAATCAGGTCATGCGCCTCTGTCAACGGCGTTGGATCAGCAACGGCAGGGCCGCTGGCAATCGACTCCAGCCGATCACCCGGCACATCGGACAGCAGAAATTGGGTCAATTTTGCCGGATAGGCCAACCGCGCCAACCGGCCACCTTTGAGCGCTGAAAACAATCGCCTGACCACATTCATCTGATGGATGTCCATTCCGCTGGCCAACAGCGCCTCATTCAACCGTGCCTTTTCTGCCAGCGAAATGCCGCTTGCCGGGGCCGGAACGAGGGCTGAACCGCCACCACTGACAAGCAGCAGCAAATGATCTTCAGCACCAAGCCGCTGTGCCAAGGCACGCACCGCCGCGCTGGCCTTCAATCCACGTTCATCTGGTACCGGATGCGAACTGGCAAAACATTCCAGTCCCGGAATTTCGGCATAATTTTCATCATTCGTGACAACCACGCCCGGGCAATCAGCCAGCAAATTTCCACATTGCCGCGCCGCCAGCGCCATCGCCGTCGCCGCCTTGCCAATCGCAATCACTGCTGTGGCAGGCGTTGGCATATCGCCTACAGCGCGTGCGGTAATCTTCGCCGGATGGCCAGCCGCAAGGGCCGAATCAAACGCGCCGCATGCGATCGCACGCCATCCATCCGTTGCTTTTGGCGTGGGATTCGTCATGCGACGGGATCGATCAGCGCTTGTCCTGCGGCAAAGGCACGGGCATTTTCGACCACTTTCATTCCCATTGCTGTGCGCGTTTCGATTGTCGCTGATCCCAGATGCGGCAATAACACGGTATTCGGTGCCGAAAGAAGGGCTGGATTGATTTGTGGCTCGCCTTGAAACACATCGAGTCCGGCACCTGCGATTGCGCCGCTGTTCAATGCTGTTGCCAAGGCTGTTTCATCAACAACGTCACCGCGGGCGGTATTGATCACATAGGCTGTATCACGCATCACACCCAGAGCCGTCTCATTCAGGATCTGAAACGTATCTGGACTTGCCGCACAATGCAGGCTGACAAAGTCACTTGCTGCGCACACCTCAAGCACGCTGTCCATTTGTACAGCATTCATATCGGCAACATCGGTAACTTGTGACCTGTTGTAAAAACAAACCTCCATGCCGAAACCGAAATGCGCGCGCCGGGCAACGGCCTTGCCTATCCGTCCCATGCCGATAATGCCGATCCGCTTTCCTGTCATCGCCTGTCCGACAAGATGCGTCGGTCGCCAACCGGTCCAGTTGCCGGCACGCAGTTCCCGCTCTCCCTCGCCAGCGCGTCGACACAACATCAACATCAATGTCAGCGTCAGATCGGCGGTGGCATCGGTCAACACACCCGGCGTGTTGCTGACGGGAATAGCATGTGTCTTGGCAGCCGCCAGATCAATGTGATTGACGCCAACGCCGTAATTGGCAATGAGACGACAAGACCCGGCAGCGGCAGCGGCAATGATTTCTGCATCAATCGCATCAGAGACCGTGGGCGCGGCAATGTCATGGCTGGCGAAGCCCTCCATCAGCGCCTTTTTGTCCAACGGCTGATCTGAGGAATTAAAGGTTGGTGTGAAATATTCGCGAAGAGCTTCCTCTGCCGCCACCGGCCAGCGGCGCGTCACAAAAATAGATGGCTTGGACAAGGTCATGGATCTGGTCACTCTGGATTAGGTTTTTCAAGAAGAAAGGGGTATCGCCCTAGACGATGCCCCCAATATTTCGAGATGGCAATGCCACAGACAAGAATATCTCTTGTTGTCACGCCTTGCGATTTAAAACAGAAAAAGGCCGACATATTTCCAATGCCGGCCTCTTCTTATTCATGATCTTTTGGTCGCTAGACCTGCTTGGAGAATTCCGGATAGGAATCCATACCAAGTTCAGCCTGATCAAGCCCGATAAGTTCGTCCTCTTCGCTGACCCGGATACCGACCACCATATTAATCACGGTCCAGACAAGCCATGACACAACAAAGGTGAAGACGCCAACAACCACGATGCCACTGATTTGCGTGCCAAATGACGCGTCACTATTTGTCAGCGGCACGGCAAGGGTGCCCCAGATGCCAGCTATCAAATGGACAGGGATCGCACCGACAACGTCATCGATCTTAAACTTGTCCAGAAGTGGCACAGCAATCACCACGATTACACCACCGACACCGCCAATCAGGGTTGCCACGCCAAGTGACGGGGTAAGCGGCTCGGCGGTAATCGATACAAGACCGGCAAGCGCGCCGTTCAGTACCATTGTGAGGTCAGCTTTCCTGTACATGATTTGCGTCAGCACAAGCGCCACCAGAGAGCCGCCAGCCGCCGCCGCGTTGGTGTTGGCAAAGATGCGTGAGACGTCGGCAACGTCACTGACAGTGCCCATAGCAAGTTGAGAACCACCATTGAAACCGAACCAACCAAGCCACAGGATGAACGTACCCAATGTCGCCAGCGGCAGATTCGCACCGGGCATTGGAACAACGCGGCCGTCCTTATATTTCCCGGTCCGTGCACCGAGAACAAAGGCACCGGCCAGCGCTGCCCAACCACCTACCGAGTGAACAACTGTTGACCCGGCAAAATCGAGGAAACCCATTTCATCAAGAAACCGCCACCCCACTTCCAGCTGGCTTGCAGCGGATAGATGAAGGCGGTGAGAATGAGAGTGAACAACAGGAATGGCCACAGCTTGATCCGCTCAGCCAGGGTGCCGGAGACGATCGACGCCGTCGCCGCACAGAACATCAGCTGGAAAAAATAATCCGATGCGGTTGTGGCATAAGACAAATCGTCAACGGCATCAGGCGCAACCCCCACCGCTTCCATCACGGCAATTGCAGGGAACAGGCCGGAAAGGACGCCTTCGACAGACCAAGTACCAAGCGGATACATCAAATTGTAGCCAATCAGGTAATAGCCAATTGCCGCAATTGAGAACAACGCCATGTTCTTGGTCAATTGCATTGTCGTATTCTTCGCCCGGACGAGGCCAGCCTCAAGCATACAAAACCCAGCGGCCATGAACATGACGAGGAATCCCGCCATCAGGAACAATACGGAATTCAGAATATAGACCCCATGCTCCGGGACTTCCTGTGCGAATGCAGGGGTCGCGATAAAGGCCACAGCGGCAAAGACAGCGGCAGACATCGCGCCAACCGTCGGTAATTTTGAAATAGAACGATTAAACATTGGAAAAAACTCCGTATTCCCTAGAGCGCGTCTGCGCCAGTTTCACCCGTGCGGATGCGCAGGGCAGATTCAAGATCCAGCGTGAAAATTTTGCCATCCCCGATCTTGCCCGACTCGCTTGCCGATTTGATGGTCTCAACCACCTTTTCAGCCATCTTTGAGTCGACCGCGATTTCGATTTTGACTTTTGGCAGGAAATGGACGGTGTATTCGGCACCGCGATACATTTCGCTTTTGCCTTTCTGGCGGCCATAGCCTTGCACCTCCGAGGTCGTAAGCCCTTCGATGCCTATGGCTGTCAACGCTTCATGCACGGCGGTCAAACGCCCCGGCTGAATGATTGCGACAATATACTTCATGGTCATTTCTTCCTCACTCTCCCCGCAACAGCCCAAAAGCACGGGCAAATTCGTGGTGGTCTTTTGACACAGCGTCCCGGCGCCACCACTCCGACCAGTCAGGGGAGTGTTTGATAGCAGGCTAGAGGTGATTAAAATTCTGCTAATTTTGCAGTATTGTGATGCAAAAATTGCACACCTGATGCTATAACCCAGCGTCTGCCTAGGTTGGAGGGTTATCAAAATGCGGTTTATGACGAATTTGCGCTTCATCGATATGGTCGCCCGCGAGGGTTCAATTCGAAAAGCAGCCGACAAGCTGGCCATCACGTCCACAGCGCTGAACCGGCGAATCTTGCAGGTTGAAGATGAAATCGGACAGCCGCTATTCGAGCGATTGCCCTCTGGTGTCCGGCTTAACACTGCCGGCGAAATATTTGTTCAGCATATTCGATCACAGATGGCTGATCTTGCCCGCGTCCAATCGCAGATTGCCGACCTCACAGGGATTCGGCGTGGTCATGTCCGCGTGTCCAGCGGCGCCGATGCCCTACGGTATTTCCTTCCGGAAACCGTGGCCAGCTATCGCCGCGTGCATCCAGCTGTAACGTTCGAATTGGCCCGCTGTTATGGTGATCAAGCCGAGGCATCCCTGCTGTCGATGGACTCTGATATCGCAATGTCATTTGCACCTGTCAGGGCATCTCATTTCCACGTTGTTGCTGCGGTCAAACAGCAGATCCACTGTTTGATGAATCATGACCACCCACTGGCGAAGCGCGACATGATCCGCCTTCGTGACTGCGTTGACCATGCTGTCATCCTGCCCAATGGCAAAAGCGGCATTCGCCAGTTGATTGATGCGGCATTAATTCGGCGCAACCTTAAATTGAATACGATTCTCACATCGGACAGCTTTGAATTCATGCACAATTATCTCCTGCATGATCAGGCCCTGTCCTTTCAAATCCCCATTGGCATGGCAGGCCCAGACAGCGCTGTAGACGGCACCGGCTACAGCACCGGCATGGACGGCATTGTTGCAAGGCCAATCGATCCGGGCGATGTGCCTGCCGGAACCTTGCATATTGGCTATCTGAAGGGCCGCGTCCTGCCTGTGGCTGCGGCGAAATTTCTTGATGACATTATTCAGGAGCTGCGAAAGCGATACCCGGAAGATTTGGATATATGAGTGCACTGGATTTGAATTGGCTGGCGGGGTAAGCTTGTCACAGACAAGACAGATGAGGAAACAAATGGATTTCATCACCCCCCTTCCGCCCTACCTGATCCAGAGATATCAAGGCTGGAAGGCGACAAAATTTGTCGAGAACAAGGTCTGGTACAAACATTTGGCAGAGGGTGGCCAACATCCACGCGCCATGGTCATCTCATGCTGCGACAGTCGGGTCCATGTGACAGCAATTTTCGGGTCAGACACCGGCGAGTTCTTTATCCACAGAAACGTTGCCAATCTTGTCCCGCCCTTTAGTCCCAGCGGCGATTATCACGGCACATCGGCGGCAGTGGAATATGCCGTTACCACATTGAAAGTGGCGCATATCGTTGTTCTTGGCCATTCCAGCTGTGGCGGCGTTAACGGTTGTTATCATATGTGCAACGGCTCTGCCCCCGAACTTGAGAAAGACTCAAGCTTTGTCGGCAGATGGATGGATATTTTGCGTCCCGGCTATGAACAGGTACTTCATCTTGAGAGTGAGGAAGACAGGATTCGCGCCCTGGAGCTTCAGGGGGTTTTGGTGTCACTGAAGAACCTGATGACTTTCCCCTTTGTTCGCAAGGCTGTGGAAAATGAAACCTTGTCGCTTCATGGTTTATGGAACGATATTGGCGAGGGCAATCTGTTCTATTTCGATGGCGATGGGTTTGTTCCTGTTGAATAGGAAGGGCCTTCCCACCGCAAAGGCCACAATCATATCATACCGTGCCAGCCGCACATGAATTGGACCGTCTATATCCTGCAATGCGCTGATGGCACCCTTTACACCGGCATCACCAATGATCTTGCTGCGCGGATTTCAGCACATGAGGCTGGCACTGGTGCAAAATACACGCGTGGACGCGGCCCGTTTAAATTGGTGTTCCGCGAGGTGGCACGTGATCGCGCCAGCGCAAGTCGGCGGGAAATCGAAATCAAGGCCCTGTCACGCCGAGCCAAAGAGCAATTGATCAAAAAGCCGATGAAATAAGTCGTTCGGGTTGGGCCGCACAGATGGGGCGGCGCAGCATCTTTGGCTTGCAGACAGGCACAAAAAGGCCAAACATGAAGGCCAAACACAAAGAGGGATTTTGATGGATACGGTTCTGTGGGGTGGATTTCTTTTTCTTATTGCCGTCGGCGGCATGTTTTTGGCGATGGGACGGATTGACCGGTCCGACCTTCCTGACCGCAAAAAGCGCCTGTTGAATTATGCGCTGATGGCGGGGATCACCGCCCTCGCCTTTCTGATCTTTCGCTGGCACAGCGCCAGCTGGATGGCGGCGCATATGTAAACCCGGCAACAGGCGATCTGACGCCTAGTAGGGACGCCCATCCCTGTGCAGGACGGAGAAGCAATCGCCCCGCTTTTCAACCCGCAAATCTACATCGGGATAATGCACATTATCGTTCTGGGTATTGGCGCCGATCTCAAACAAGATCACCGGTGATGTTGATCTGTTTTCAAAGCAGTGCCCGTTTACCACACCGGCTTTGAAGCCCGCGCAATCACCCGGCCCCAACACGGTCTCCTGCCCCTCTTCAACAAGCACAACTTCGCCAGAAATGACCAGCACAAATTCATCCTGCTCTTCGTGCCAGTGCCGCAGGGCGGTGCTCGCCCCGGGCGCCATCTCCACCCGGTTAACGCCAAACTGGGTCAAGCCAGCGGCATCACCCACACGGCGTTGCTCATACCCTTCCGTTATCGAGCGATATGGTTCCGGATAGGGGATCCGCGTGCGACGTTTGACTGTTTCCAGATCGATTTTCGGCATGCCCTGCCCCCTTCACATCAAAAACGGGTCGACACCCCTTGTCAGGATGCAGGTATCACCTTGTCGAGTGCCGCTTTGAAATTGGCGACACTTCGCGCGCAGTCATGCAGCTTATCAAGGCCGAACAAACCGATGCGGAAGGTCTTGAAATCCGCGCCCTCACCGCATTGCAAAGGCACGCCAGCGGCAATCTGCACACCGACCTCGGCAAATTTCTTGCCGTTTTTGATCTCATCATCATCTGTATAGCTTACAACCACACTTGGCGCCTGAAACCCCTTTGCAGCAACAGATTTTATGCCACGGCTTTCCAACAGGGCGCGAATTTCAGTGCCAAGCGCAATCTGTTCCTCACGCACCTTGTCAAAGCCATAAGCCTCCGTTTCCAGCAACGTATCCCGAAAGGTCAGAAGCGCATCTGTCGGCATCGTGGCATGATAGGCATGACCGCCATTTTCATATGTTTCCATAATCGCCAGCCATTTCTTCAAATCACATACATAGCTGGCGGCTTCGGTCTCATCTATGCGCTCTCGCGCCGTCTTGGACAGCATCACAAGACCACTGCAAGGCGATGCACTCCATCCCTTTTGGGGGGCGCTGAGCAAGACATCGACACCCAAAGCGTCCATATCAATCCACATCGTTCCCGATGCCACACAATCAAGCACAAACAAGCCACCAACGTCATGCACCGCGTCGGCAACCGCACGGATATACTCATCGGGGAGCATCATGCCGGCCGAGGTTTCAACATGCGGGGCGCACACCAGCGAAGGCTTTTCATCACGGATACGGGCGACAACATCTTCGACAGGCATTGGCGCAAAAGGCGCCTGATGGTTACTGCCGTCATCCTGCTGGCTCGCGGCAAGAACACTTGTGCTCGCCGCGATCCTGCCTTTTTCCATGATCTCGCTCCAGCGAAAGCTGAACCATCCATTTCGAATGATCATCACATGCTGATTGTCGCCAAACTGGCGGGCGATTGCCTCCATGCCATAGGTGCCACCACCGGGGATTACGATCACTGAATGCGCATTGTAGGCGCGCTTCAACGCGGCCGAAATATCGCGCATAACCCCTTGGAATTTCTGTGACATCGAATTCAGGGACCGATCCGTAAACACGACCGAATATTCAAGCAACCCATCCGGGTCAACGCTGTCAATCAATGATGGCATCCCATACTCCCATTATCTCACATTTCACATTTACGTCTTCTTGATCCATCACAGAATATGTGCTTTGCGGCTGGCAATGCAATCATCCAAATGTTCGCACCCGATGACAGAAGAAAACGCCCAAAGGATTTATTCTTTGGGTTAACGATAAATTAAACACCCCGCACCTACAATCACCTGACCATGTTTATGCGTTGGAGGTTGTAAGCCATGATTATCTTTTCACGATCCCTCGTCACCAAGGCCATAATGGTGGCAATGCTGTTGATGGCAATGTTGGCATTTTTCACACCACGGCTGCAGGCGGAAACCCTGCCAGACAATTTCAAGCTCATTTGTGATTTTTCGAAATTTCGCAATACCGGCTATTCAACAGATTTCGCCAAATCCTGGATCGCCGAAAAACAGTTTCATTATTTTTCCGGCACACAGGTCAAGGACCGGTTCAGTAGTTTTTCAATTCACAAAAATAGTGGCAGGGTCACAGAACATACCAG
The DNA here is from genome assembly GCA_038147495.1 of Alphaproteobacteria bacterium. Taxonomy (GTDB): domain Bacteria; phylum Pseudomonadota; class Alphaproteobacteria; order Puniceispirillales; family Puniceispirillaceae; genus MED-G116. Next base: position 26,027 of record JAYQTT010000017.1, read on the forward strand.
CAAGAAAATAAAATGGGTTTATGAGGGGCATGCCGAAACCATTAAAGGAAACATGGTCAAATATAAGCAATTTTACGCCTATCATTTGACCACCGGCAAAGTGGCAACAAAGATCCATTTCCCGCGCTACATAGATGTTGAATATGTCTGGGGAGAGTGCAAGCAGGACGTCAAAAGGGTGAGCGCCTCCCCTGCGCGTCAAAATTCGGAGCTGAACAAAGCCTCGCGGGGCTTGATTCCGATCAGATTAAAAAATTGGGAACTTATTCGCGGCAATTCGCTAAGCGAGCTCTATCGTTCCAAACGGGGTAACGCGATATATTTTCGTTCAAGCAACTCTTACTTCATTGACCTTCATGAAAAGCTCATGAACCGACCAGATCTTGATGTGAGATTTGACATACATCTATCGACGAAGATGGAAAAGCTTCGTAAATTTCATTTCAAATCCAAACGTCCGGATTTCATTGCAGCAATCATGCATAAGGGCTATCGAACGCTTGTCATAGCTGATGAAAGTCTTGAATTTGCGACAAAAACCCAGCATCGCATTCTCACCCTATTTGCCACAGATCATGAGAGCGGCTTGTGGTTCTATGAAAGCTTGGAGAATGAGTGATCTGCCCGCCCTAGTCCGGTAAGCCAACGCCAAAGATCCAGCCTTCGGACAGGATCGCAGGGCGGTGTTCAACCGGCACATCCCAACAGCCATTCCGTTGGGCAAAATGGCGCAGTGCTGCAGCCGAGATCATCGCATCGGCCTCATCAGCATCCTTGCCAAGTGGAACAAAATTGTCGTCCACCCCGCGACTGCCATAGGCTGCCAGTGCCGCTGACAGAAATTCGGGGTTGGCCGCCGCCCCCCGCGCCGGATTAAAGCCAGACATATGAAAATAAAGGCTTGGAAAAATTTCAACAAGAATGAGCCCAAGGTCATGCCAGTTTTCAGGCCCCACATGATCAAATGGCCAAATCGCAACGCGATCGCCAAGGCTGTGTTTGAGACGATGCAACAACCGCATACCGGCCATTGACCCGGTTGCTACATTATCCGCGCCTATTGCTTTGAATGTTGGTGACGGACTGCGTCCACTGGAACGGGCGACGATTTCGGCCTGCCGTCGCCGACTGGCATATTTTGATGCAGCGTGATTATGGGGCGAGAGATAATAGTCGGACCATGGCGTGGTCGAAAACATCGCCCCTCCATAGAGATGCGGGTCATCCTTGCAGACAGTTTCAATCAAACGCCACAGCGCAGACGGCGATTGCGGCTGATCACCACCGTCAAGACCGGGAAAATAGGCCTGCTGATCAACAAAAGGATGGGCAAAGGCAAAATCAATACCCACCAGAACAGGGCCATCCGAGGCGCGCGCCAGCGCCAATTCCTCAAGCAGTACAGCAACATCTTCACGCCCCCACGCCTGACCATTCGGGCAGTTCATCCGGGCTGGTGTCACATCACCTGCTTCGGCAAGCGTAACCTGAATCCCCGGCTGGCGAGGCCCCTTTGCCCCCGACCAGTCAATGCCAATAAAGGCACGCGGCGTGTGCATCAATTTTTGCCCGGCGCGCCTGCCATGATATCTGCCAACAGGTCGGCGGCGGTGGCGCTCAAATCATCGGCTTTTGCTTCGCCGGCTAGCACCGCAGAAAACCGGTTCGCCATGACCTTGCCAAGTTCAACGCCCCACTGGTCAAAGCTGTTGACGTTCCACACAAATCCGCTGACCACGGTGATATGCTCGTAAAGGGCAAGCAATTGGCCCAGTACCGCAGGGGTTGTTGCCTCCCAAGTGATCAGGCTTGACGGCCGACCACCGGCAAAATGCCGGTGCGGCTCTGCCTTGTTTTCACTGCCAACGGCCAGAGCCTCGGCCTGTGCCAGCGCATTCGCGACCAGAATTCTGTGACTGGAATCCCAATCCCCATCCAATGTCATTCCGCTTGCCTTCAGCGGCACCAGAATATCAAGCGGGACGATATCGGTTCCCTGATGCAACGCCTGAAAGAATGAATGTTGGCATCCGGTACCGGCTTCACCCCAGATAACCGGCGTGGTGGCATAGGTGATCACCTTGCCATCGCGGTCGACTGATTTGCCGTTTGATTCCATTTCCAATTGCTGTGCCCAGGCCGGTAGCAAGGCAAGGCGCTGGTCGTAAGGCATGAGGCCATGCGTTGGACAGGAGAGACAATTGCGGTTCCACACGCGCAACAAGCCCATGATCACCGGCACATTGCTGGCCAGCGGCATGGTTTTGAAATGGTCATCAAGACGGGCCGCCCCGGCCAACATCTCGGCAAAGCGTTTTGGCCCGATATCAATCATCACCGGCAGGCCAACCGCCGACCACAGCGAATAACGGCCACCAACCCCCTCATCAAAATCAAAAATCTGGCGCGCATCAACGCCCCAGGCCCGCGCCCTTTCGGGTGCTGCCGTAACCGCAACAAGCCGACTGGCAAGTGCGCCCGGCGCGGGATGATCACCAAGCCATTGTCTGGCCAGCGCGGCGTTGCGCATGGTCTCGGCAGTGGTAAAGGTCTTTGATGTGACGATAACCAGCGTCTTGTCCGGCTGGCAGCGGCACAAAATGTCATGCAGATGGCTAGGATCCACGTTTGACACATAATGCAAATTCGGACCGGAACCATAATGGGCCAGTGCGGCACTAACCATCGCCGGACCCAGATCGGACCCGCCGATGCCAATATTGATTACATCGGTGATCGGCGCAGCGCGCACATTGTCGGCAAAGGCTGACAGTCGCGAAAACTCCTCTCCAGCAAGCCTTTCAGGCGTTCTTTGCGCCATATGCATGACAGGCCGATCTTCACTTTTGTTGATCCTCTCACCGGCAAAAAGAGCCTCAATTTTGCCAATGAGACCGGTTTCACCGGCAAGATCGAACAACCCCGCCAGAATATCCGGCGTGACCCTCTGGCGCGACATATCAACCCGCAAATCGGCGGCCTGATAGACCAGCGCACGCGATCTGTCTGCATCAGACAGCATGGCGGCGAGCGGTTTGTCGGCAATGTCTTGCGCAGCAGCCTGTAAGGCTTTGAAGGCTGGCAAATCGTTCAACATGAACAATTCTCCCAAGGTGAGACGTATCTGAATTATTTATCGCTAATACTGGAAAGCTTTCACAGGTCCCACAATATAAACCGGCAATGGCATAAATCGCCAGTACGGAGTGCAAAAATGACCACAGCCCCCGCCATTCCAGAGGCCGCAACCCAATCACATTATGATCTGGTTGTCATTGGCGCAGGTGTTGCCGGCCTTGCCGCAGCACGGGGCGCCCAAGATTCTGGCCGCAGCGTTCTTGTCGTTGACAAGGGTCGCCGCATCGGGGGGCGCATGGCGACACGCCGCGCCGGGGGCTTCACCTTCACCCATGGCGCACAATATTTAACCGCGCGCACACCGGAATTTAAGAGCGCGTGCGAAGCCGCTCTTGCGGATGGTTCTCTCGCCTCTTGGCAGTTCGGAACAAAGACAGCATTTATCGGAAGCCCAACAATGCGCGATTTCGCCGTGTTCCTTGGTCAGGGGCTGGAGATTATTCAATCGGTTGAAATCAACCGTATCGATGCCAGCGGTGCGGCCATTCAACTTTTCACCGATCAGGGAATCTACGCCACGGCCGCGCACCTTATCGTCACCCCGCCTGCCCCACAAACTGCATCCTTGCTTGGCGGTATCGCGCCAGAATTGGCGGCCACGGCAGAAAGTGCCGAATATGCGCCCTGCTGGACGGCAATGTTTGGTTTTGAGAGCGGCGCAGACCTGCCAGCGAAAGATCAACCATTTCAATTTGAAAATCACCCTGTCGCGTGGGCAAATTTTGAAGCATGGCGCCCCGGCGCGCAGGCAGACAATCACGCTCTTGTCGTGCAGGCATCTGCTGACTGGAGCCGCGAACATCTGGAAGATGACAGCCAAGACGTATCGACAGCGCTTTTCGCCGCGCTGGCAGACGCGTTGCACACACCGCTTGCAAAGCCAGTATTCGCCTCGAGCCACCGCTGGCGATATGCCAAGATCGTAAAGTCTGCCAATCCAGACGCACCACGAAAATCAGCCTGTGGCCGCATCGCGGTCGCCGGTGATTGGCTTGGCGCCGCCAGAATCGAAACCGCATATTTGACCGGCCTTGAAGCCGCCAACATGCTTTTCCGATAGGCCAAACTGCCGGGCGATTATATGCGTGATCTTGAATGAAACCCCCACCACCCCTAATTTAATCCAGAAATCAGGATGCAGAGAGGTAAACTCAATGAACCGTAAAGCAAGAATTGCACTGGCACTTACAGTCACTTTTAGCGCCAGCATCGCTGGTATGGCGCAGCTCAGCGCGCATGATGGCGCCACCGGTGTCGTCAAACAACGCATGGACGGTTTCAAAGCCTCGCAGCAAAACCTCAAGGCAATCTCGCAACTGATGCAAATGGAAGAATATGCAGAGATTGCCGAAAGAGCGGACAAAATGCGGAGCTGGGGCGTTGCCATACCGGACGCCTTTCCAGCGGGAAGCGGCGGCGGTGTATCTGATGCACGGCCTGAAATCTGGGAAGATTTTGCTGGCTTCACGCTTGCGGCAAGCAATCATGTTGACGCGCTTGACGGATTGATCGGCGCGGCAAAAGCCGGGGATGCAAACGCTGTTACAGCGGCATTCAAATCTGTTGTTGGCACGTGCAAGGCATGCCACATGAAATTCCGCAAAATGTAAGATTTGGTGTTTGCGGCGGGATCGACACCGCCGCAACCTGCATCTGACTGTCTGATCATCGGATGACAACAAAACTGTCGCTGACGGCGATGGCTGTGCTATCACTCCTGTGTTTCGAGTTTCAGCGTTGTCAGAATTTTTATGTCAGTCGTTCTCTCTATTGCCGTTCCTTTCTTTGCCCTGATCTTTCTTGGCATGTTCACCCGTGCCATCGGGTTTTTGGAGAGATCTGACGCGCGCACCCTCTCCAAATTCGCCTTCTATGTTGCCGTGCCGCCAATGCTGTTCGTCAATCTGGCCGATAAAGAGCCAACGGCAATGTTGAACTGGGGGTTTATCTGGCGATTTGAACTAGCCACCTTATGCGTCTTTTTGCTGGCATCGTTTCTGGCGGCAAAACTGTTCAAATTGACACGCAGTGAATACGGCATTTTTGGGCTGAATGCGGCATACCCGAATTATGGTTATATGGGCATCCCGCTTGGCATATTGACCTTTGGCGACGAGGCGGCGGTGCCGCTGGCGGTGATCCTGTTTGTCGACAGCATCATATTGTTTGGCCTCACCGCATTTTTCGTATCAAACAAAGGCGAAAGCCCGATCCGCAATTTTGCCAATGCACTCGTCACAATGACGAAAAACCCCTTTTTGCTGGCCATCGCCGCCAGCATCGCCTTTTCGGCTTCGGGCGTTACCATGCCTTTGCTGATTGATCGGACGTTGAACATTTTGGCGAATGCGGCAACGCCGGTGGCGCTATTTGCGTTGGGTGTTACGGTTTTTGGCCAAAAGGTGCGATCAGCAATCGGCGAGATATCTGTTATTGCCCTCTTCCGTCTTTTTGCACATCCGTTCCTTATCGCATGTCTCTTTCTGGCCTTGCCCGGGGTCGACCCCCTTTGGGTCAAGGTGGCAATTACGTCTGCGTGCCTTCCGGTTGCCGCCAATGTTTTCGTTGTTGCTGATAATTATGGGGCTTATGGCGTTCGGTCCGCCACCGCGACCTTGGTTACCACGGTCATTGCCAGTGTGACGGTGCCGATTTATCTGTATTGGGTTTTGAGCCTTCCCGGATAATGGCCCAAAGAAGTTTTAGACGCCTTTAAGGTTGAAGTTTTGATTGCGCCAGAGCCAGCCGCCTGCCACTCTTGTTCTGCGCATGGTAATGACGGCCGAGCCGTAATTTCTGTTTGTTTTCAAATGAGGTTTACCAATCATGAAAAAGGCCTATTGGATCACCTGCTATCGCAGCATCTCTGACCCTGACAAGCTTGCCGCCTATGCAGCACTGGCACTGCCGGCGATCGAAGCCGCGGGCGGCACCTTTCTGGCACGTGGCATGCCCTCCATAACAAAGGAGGAAGGCGAGGAAAATCGCACCGTTCTTGTCGAATTTCCGAACATCGATGTTGCTCGCGCCGCCTATGACAGCCCCGGCTATAAGGAAGCGCTTGCAGCGCTTGGCGACAGTGCTGTGCGTGATATTCGTTTGATCGAGTCGGTCTGAGACAACCCGGATAAAACAAGATGCGCTTGACCACAGAAGAACAGGCGATGGCAGCCGGTGAAATGGGTTCGGCTCTGCAATGGGCGATTGACCACCAGATCAAGGTCGGCAGCTTCTTTGATGCTGAAGACATGGTGCCGGTAAGCCAGGCGCATATGATGGCTGACCCGGAATCCGTTGGCGACGCAGGCGTGGAATTCATGGAGTCGATTGCCGCTTCGAATTGCAATGTCGCCATCCCGATGATCACTGACCCGCGCGGGGTTGATCTGTCGCATTATCGCCCGCTTGGCCAGACCGAGGAGATGGCCACGCTGGAAAGGCGTTTCATCGCCGCCTGCGAGTCGATCGGCATTATGATGACAAACACCTGCATCAACTATCAGACGATAATGCCACCTGTGCGCGGTGAACATGTTGCCTATGGTGATACCGGCGTGGTGATCTACAGCAACAGCGTTTGCGGCGCACGCTCTAATTTCGAGGGTGGGCCGTCAGCGCTTGCCGCAGGCTTGACCGGCCGGACACCTCGCTATGGCCTGCATCTTGATGAAAAACGCATGGCCACGCGCCGCTACAGAATTTCCGATCAACCTGCTGAATTGACCGATTGGGGCGTGCTTGGTGCGGTGATCGGGCGCAAGGCTGGCTCTTACTGGGAAGTTCCAGTGATTGAAGGCATCGAAAACGCTCCAACCTCGGATGAAATCAAACATTTTGGGGCGGCAATGGCCAGCTATGGCTCAACGCCACTGTTTCATATCGTTGGCATCACGCCCGAGGCGCCGACCCTCGCCGCTGTCGATGGGCAAAAGCTTCCTGTTGAGGTCATCACAGATGAGGATATCGCCGCCTTGCGCGCCGGTTTTCCCGGACATGGTGACAAGCTTGATGTTGTCGTTTTGGCCGCGCCGCAATTGTCGATTGTTGAAATGCAAAGCGTTGCCAGTCTGTGCATGGGCCATCAGATGAAAACACCGCTGATCGTCTGTACGTCACCACAAGTTTATGGCGATGCCACACGGATGGGTTTTGTTGAGACAATAGAGAGTGCCGGTGGCACGGTGCTTTGTGGCACCTGTTTCTACAATCAATATGCACGGGAAATTGGCGAGGCAAATGGGTGGGTAAATCTACTCAGCAACTCAGCCAAAATCGTCAATATTCTTGGTGGCTATGGCTACAGGCCTGCCTTGGCCAGCATGCATGATTGCATCTCAGCGGCTATTTCAGGACGAATGATATGACACGGCTTTTACGATGTCACGTTGGCGTTGGCCCATCTGTTACAGGCACAGCCCTTGTGGCCGATGACAATTTTTCTGCCCGCTATGACCTTGACCGGATCAACGGGATTTTTTCGCGTCCGCAACACAAGCTGCATGGCCAATCCTATGTGGATGTGATTCTGGTTCTGAACACGGCTAAAGGTGGCGTTGCCAGCGCTTGGATGCTGCACGAAATGACAACCCGAAAACTTGCGCCAAAGGCTCTTGTTTTAAACAGCGCCAACACCATTCTGGTACAGGGTGCCGCACTGGCTAATTTAAGCATGGTGGACAGATTCGAGGACGGTGACATCACCAGCCTGGTCAAAACCGGCGAGACGGTGACAGTTGACCCGGCGGCGGGCGAAATACGCATCAGCTGACCCACTTTTGGTTTAGCCGCTTAAATTATGCCGAGTTCAATTACGCCAAAATTGGCCCGAGATTTGCAGAGCATCTATTACTCAAAATATTGACTGCGTATTTGGCTTGATTGTATGGTCTGCGCGTTCATATTTAGTGCTTGAATTCGTTTTGGGGCTGAAAATGCTTGTGGATATTGTTGAGGGCGACTCCTATTCCGAAGCCGCATCACACAGGATCAATGATTGCGTTGATGCATATCTTCCAAAATTGCTCGAAATTGGCTCAGTGAGGCAATACAGAACCTTGTTCTATGGTGAAAAAACCATGGTGCAGGAAAGTTTGCGCGTTGTCGCCGACTTTGCCTCAATCAAAATTGAGGTCGTCGGTGGGGCAAAGTTCATCGAAGTTACCGTTGCGATCCCCGACATCCTTGAGCGGGTCCTCGAAATATTTGGCGAGGCCAACCTTGAGATGCAGCGCGTTGATGATGACCCGATCAGATATCGCGGCTCCATTCCAAAGCCTGATGAATCGGAAATGACAGTGATGCTGGACACTCTGGATCGTGCCGCCTCATCGGCGCTGTCATTGATCGGCAGTGTAAAAGGCGACACCCTGCAGCGGCTTCGGGCGGCCATGGACCGCGAATATATCGAACCGATTGACGCCAAGGCCGCAAGCGCGGCAATCACCAAGGTTCACCTTCAAGCCGCTGAAGTGATCAAGGTCTTGCGGCTGAAAAAACGCAAGGAACTACTTGGCAAGCGTTTCCAGTTTTCCAGCGAGGAAGAAGAAGATATCAACAGCCTTCTGGACGATCCGAAATATCAGGCCGTTGCCGTCTCCGAGTCTCTGTAACCAGCCTCCTACCGAGATAAACGGCGGGATTGATCGTCCGCCTATTTGTATCGAACGCCAGTAACCTCGCAGCTGTGTGCACCAGAGAGCTTTTGCTTCTGGTCATCAATCATCTTCACCCAGATGTCGTAACCAACCTTTTGCGACATCTTGCCGGTAATTACCTGAAGCACCTTCTCGCATTGCCCCGCATCGCCTGCCTCAAGACCGGCAGCAGCTATGTTACAATCGGCGTCAGAATTATTCACTATTTCACCCGCTTTATCGCGTACCAGCACCGACACGCCGCCAATTGTCCGGCGGCTGGTGTTCTTATACTGGAATTTCAGAACAAATGCCGTGAAGACGCCATTGGCATCATCACCAAATTGCGTGTCTACGCTGCAGGGAACGTTTTTCGTGTCATGGGCGATGGCGGACGCAATCGGCAGAACCGCCAAAAACAACAAAACGCAAAAGCGACGCATCATGATTTTCATTATCTATATCCCAAAAGAATTGACGCAAATGATGCCTTTTCAGCATAGGCATAAACCCCAATTCATGCAAAGTGCCGACCCAGCAGTCGATGTCAAAATGGTCAAAAAACATAACCAACACCCAGATTCTGGCTAATTTCACGTCCATTTTTCACAGTGGCGGATAAAATTTCCGGCCAAACACAGGTGGAGGCCATAAAAAGCGAAAAAAAATCGTCAAATCTTTGGAAAACTGGCTTGTGGATTATTACATAACGGGTCAAGCCGTCGTTATGACAACGGAAAATTGAAGTCAAAGAGTATCCTCGAGCAGGCCGCGGAACAGAATAAATGACAGACGATTTTGATGCCACAGAATGGGCCAGCAAGCTGGAAACAGGCATAGACGCCTTCCTTTTGCTTGAAATCAAAGACCCAACGAAAATCATCCATGAGGCCGTCGACAGTCTTTATGAGTTGCTGGACCAAAATGAAAGCATGTGCCAGCACGCCATAGAAAAAATTGGCAATGAAGATCATCGACAAATTGCGCTGGACCATCTCAAATCCAGATTGCTAAGCCGCTATGCTGGCATTATGCCAGCCGATTTTCTCAACCCACCTGATACATCAAATTTTGCAAATCTTATCCCTGATTTCGATGAAAAGACGTTCCAGCTTTGGGCTCATGTGGGCAAGAACATTGCTGAATTGCGCAAGGCGGTTGCTGGCCTTCGTGATGACATTTCCCAGCAAATTCTTGATCGCGCGCAAAGTCCAAATTTCGCCAGCGAATATCAGGAGTGGCTTGACGCTGAAAATCAAAAGTTATTCCCATCTGATGATGAGGAGGAACGCAAACCGAACCTCGACAAAAAGATTTCCGCCGCAATCGAAAACGGCGTTGCCGGTGTTATTGTTTTTGCTCTGGTCATCGCTGCCCTTGTCAGCCCTCTTCTTTCAATGTGCGCGAGTGAATAGCCCATCTTCAGTTATGCAAGTCACAGATTTTGCGCTAGCGTGGAGCGGATGGATAAGTGATCCGTCCTCCGAATGGAGATAACAGCCACGTGAGACTTGGATGACCGACGCTAGAACTGTTGATGTGTACAATGCAAATGTGGCGCGGTACCGGGCTCTTGTCGATAAACTTCCCGAATTGGAATCTGTTGCCGGGTTTGTATCGCGCCTTCCCGCTGGCGCCGTGGTCCTTGATCTTGGTTGTGGCGTTGGAACATCGGCCTCGGAATTCCGCCGTCATGGCTTGAACCCGGTTTGCGTTGATGCCTCACAAGAAATGGTCAAGGCGGCAAATGACGCCTTTGACCTCGGCGCAACAGTCGCCAGCTTTGCCGACCTTGATGATATTGATACCTATGATGGCGTGTGGGCAAATTTCAGCTTGCTTCACGCCTCCAAATCCGATTTTCCACATCACATTGAGGCGATATATCGGGCGCTCAAACCCGAAGGCTTGTTCTTCATTGCGCTGAAAACCGGTGACGGTGAGAAACGTGATACACTGGGCCGATTCTATGCCTATTATCAACAGGAAGAGCTGACGTCTATTCTGAACGATGCGGGCTTTAAGACCGATCACATCATCTCAGGCGCGAGCCGTGGCATGGAAGGCACAGTCGAGCCTTGGATCGGCATCTACGCCCACAAAACATAGGGCTTTCCTGTTCTGCACCCCCACCTTTAAAACGGAAGATGACCATGAGCAAAGTTCTTTGGATTGCCCATTATCAAAGCGCCCCTGACGCAGACAAGCTCGCAGCCTATGCAGAGATTGCTGGCCCGGCTGTGCGGGCGGCAGGCGGGCGTGTCATATCGCGCGGTATACCCATACAAACCTATGAGAACGGCATTGCCCAACGCGTCATTGTGATCGAATTTGACAGCATTGAGGCCGCGCGCCAAATGCATGACAGCGAAGACTACCAGCGTGCCCTTGCCGCCCTTGATGGCGGTGCCGAGCGTGACATCCGGATTGTTGAGTGTCTGTGACCAAGAGAGCAAAAATGAACAAGTCAATTCTCATTACCGGTTGTTCGAGCGGGATTGGCCTCGATACTGCCCTGACATTCCACAAAGCCGGATGGCAGGTCATCGCGAGTTGCCGCAAACAGGCGGATTGTGAGGCAATCGCCAGTGAGCATGGAATTGCCAGCCTGCGCATAGATTATGAGGATGAGGCAAGTATCCGGAACGGATTTGAAGAGACAATGCGCCTTACCGGTGGAACTTTGGACGTGCTGTTCAATAATGGCGCCTATGGAATCCCCGCCTTGGTTGAAGATTTGCCAACAGATGCGTTGCGCGCCATCTTTGAGGCAAATTTCTTTGGCTGGCACACGCTTACACGTCTCGCCATCGCCAAAATGCGTGAGCAAGGACATGGCCGCATCATCCAAAACTCTTCGGTTCTTGGTTTTGCACCAATGAAAGTGCGCGGCGCCTATAATGCCACCAAATTTGCTCTTGAAGGCTTGACCGACACGATGCGGCTCGAACTGATAGGGACTGGCATTGATCTGATCTTGGTAGAGCCAGGGCCAATTCGCACACGCATCCGCCAAAATGCCTACAAAAATTTTCAACAGTGGATCGACTGGCGCGCATCCGCCAGAGCGTCCTACTATGAAAAGGTCGTGATCCCTCGGCTGTCCGCGGACACACCGAAAAAGGACATGTTCGAATTGATGCCTGACGCCGTGACCAGAGCCGTCATGCATGCCGCAACCGCGGCACGGCCGAAATTACGATATCGTGTCACATGGTCAACCAAGATCATGATGGTCATGCGACGGATTTTGACATCACGCGCCTATGACCGGCTTGCGCGGCGGTTCTAGATCGTCTGCGGGAAATGCCCTCAAAACGCCAAAAGATGGCCAGATAGGGGGATCTAGGGCGAGGAAGAGAAGCGCAGATATCTCCGCCCCCTCACGATCTTTATCTGAGAGCTTTTATCTGAGGCCCTTAACCGGCACTTTCAGATAGACTTCACCATCATCTTCCTCGGGCGGCATGTGCCCTGCGCGCATATTCACCTGAATTGATGGCAGGATCAATTTCGGCATCGACAAAGTCGCATCACGGGCTTCGCGCATGGCAACAAAATCATCTTCACTGATGCCGTTGCCAACATGGATATTGTTGGCCCTTTGCTCGCCCACAGTCGTTTCCCATGCAATGTCACGGCCACCCGGCTGGTAGTCATGACAGACAAACAGGCGGGTTTCATCCGGCAAAGCGAGGATTTTCATGATCGAACGATACAGCGTGCGTGCATCTCCGCCGGGGAAATCAGCGCGGGCACTACCCCCGTCAGGCATGAACAATGTGTCACCGGCAAAGAGGGCATCACCAATCAAATGGACCATACAGGCAGGCGTGTGGCCCGGCGTGTGGATCGCTTTGCATTCGATAGTGCCAATCATGTAAGTGTCGCCGTCCGCGAGTAATTTGTCGAACTGCCTGCCATCACGCTCAAATTCAGTACCGGCATTGAACACTTTGCCAAAAATGTCCTGCACCTGTGTGATTTCACGGGAAATGGCAATCTGCCCGCCAAGCACCTGCTGAATGTAGGGTGCCGCCGAGAGATGGTCGGCGTGAACATGCGTTTCCACCAGCCAATCCAGCGTCAACCCTTGCGCTTTGACATAGGCAATTATTTCATCTGCATGCTCGTAGGAAATGTCACCGGCCGCATAGTCAAGATCAAGAACCGAGTCGATGATGGCACAATGCGATGTCTGCGGGTCTGACACCACATAGCTGACAGTGTTTGTCGCTGGGTCAAAAAAACCTTTTACATTTGGACTGGGTGTCGCCATCAGAAAATCCCCTGATCATCACAAAATATAAGAGCAAAAAGCATATGGCTATGCTGAACATCTTGCATATCTTATACCTGATCACCCCGGCATGACAATTGCCGTTTGACCAAATTGAAATGAGAATGGGAGCAGAGATTACCTGCAACGACCCACCTGACCCCAAACCGTTTAGGTTGGGTTCATTAATTCATATATTGATAAAAAATGCAGGCGCCAGCTGCAGCCAGAACAAGCATCGCAAACAGTCGTGACTTCAAATATTTTCTGCGACGTCGTGTTGGCAGCAATCCATTCGTGGCCTGAATATTGCCAAATAACTCAGGCGTCTGGATGTTATCAGTCATTCGAACTGACGCAAAAACCTTATCGTCCATATCATGCTGCCTTTTGGTAACGGAGGCTGGTGGCGAACTCCACAAGTGGTAACTATCGTTCCACTCGCACCCGGACATGTCCATGACGGAATCAGCAAAAGTCTTTTTTCTGTTTTGACCAAAAAGCAGTCAGTGGCAGGCTTTGCCCAACGCCTTCAAACGCCAGTAGTTGTAGGGCAGTGGCGTGATAAAACCGGCCAGAAGCATAATCGGCACGGCCCACCATGTCAGAACCGCACCACCGGTCAGCAAAACATCAGTGACATTCATTGCCGCTTCCATCGAAATCATCGAGATCAGCGACATGCCCAAGGCAGTCCGCAGCGCCAGACCAAGGGGCATCTGGCGTGCCAAAATAAAGGTTTCCAGTGCGATGGACGTCAGCAACCCATTGAAAATGGCAAGGATCATGATCCACAGCACGGGCCATGGAATTCCGGTAAGCTGAAAGAACAGAATTGTCCCCATATCACCAATAGCGCACCCAAGAAGGCACCAGCTGGTGTTGTATGATGCCTGACGCCATGTGTGACGGCATTGCCAGTTAATCGCAAGTGAAGCAGCCATTATCTTGATCCCAAACTATATTTGGCGCAGACTAAACCTTCCCCAAGGGGGAGAGTAAAGCGTTTTTTTCAAGATGTGATACGCAAGAAATGACCGCGTAAAATGCCCGCCCAAGCATGATTATACAAACCCACATTCAGGCATAATTGGAGGCAGATATGATGACCATAAAGGAAGCCGCGGCGCGTTCAGGGCTTAGCGTCAAAACGGTCCGCTATTATGCGAATATCGGGCTGGTGACGCCGCAGAAGAACGAGAGTAACGGCTATCGTGAATATGAAAATACTGATCTGGCGAAGCTGAAATTTGTGGGCACCGCCCGAAAATTCGACTTTTCGATAGAGCAATGCCGTGAACTTTTAGGTCTCTTTGAGGATGAAGCGCGCTCCAGCCGAGAGGTAAAGGCGCTGACCTTGAGCAAAATAGAGGAAATAGACGAACGGCTCTTGGAGCTACAATCGCTTCGCGCTGAGCTTAGCGCGCTTGCCAACGCATGTGAGGGCGACGACCGACCGAACTGCCCCATTCTGGCCGGGCTGTCGGGAACATCCGGAAAGTCAGAAGCCTTGAGATCACCCACCAGCAAAGAAGGTTGAAGGTGACTATCGATCTTCAGACTGTATGATGACGCAGTGTTTCTATTTTGGCCTAAGACATAACAATCGTTATCAACGGCCTTTTGACTTGGATTTGTTAGTTTGTCTGATTTTTTGACCAGAGCGAAAAACCTGCACCAGAAGGGTGATGCAAAGGCCGCCATGCCCCTCTACCAGCAGGCGCTTCTGCAAAGGCCAAATGATCCGGAGACGCTCTATTACGCTGCGGCGGCAAAAATTCATCTAAAGGATTTTAAAGGCGGGGCGGCGCTATGTGATCGCCTCCTCAAAATAAAACCGGATTTGCCGGATGCGCTGTTCCTTCGGGGTTGTGCGATGCAAAGCCTTGGCGCAGACCAAAAGGCCGTTGCCGACTTTAACAAGACAATCATGATGCAGCCGCAAAATCACATGGCCCATGCCAACCTTGGCATTGCCTTGACACATCTGAAGCGTTTTGATGACGCCATTGCCTCACTTCTGAAAGCCGTGAAAATCAAGCCTGATTATTCGATTGGCTACAAGAATTTGGGCGCCGCCTATTTTGAGGCAGGACAAATCCAGAACGCCAAAACCGCGTTTGAGAAAAGCCTGTCGCTCAAGCCGAATGATGCGCTGTGCCATTACAATCTTGGCAAAGCGCAAGCCGGACTTGCCAGATTCGAAGAGGCTATCGCCAGTTATGACACCGCGCTGCGCTTGCATCCGGGCCTTGTTGACGCCCGCTGGAACAAATCGCTTGTACTGTTGCGTGAGGGTGATTTTGACCAAGGCTGGCAGCTTTATGAATCACGCTGGGACAATTCACAATTCACCGAACGCAAACCTGATATGAAGGCCGCCTATTGGACGGGGGAAGCTGAAATCGCGGGTAAATCAATCCTGCTGTTCAGCGAACAAGGACTTGGTGACAGCATTCAGTTTGTCCGTCTTGCACGCCAGCTGGCCGAAAAGGGTGCAATTATCACCCTTGCTGTACAAAAGCCCCTGGTGCGATTGTGCCAGCAGATTGAGGGTGTCAACACCGTCATTGACCGGCGCGGCAAGCTTCCAAAATGTGATTTTATGTGCTCGCTGATGAGCCTTCCACTGGCACTTGGCATCAATGCTGATACACCGGAACTGGCACGCCCATATCTGGTGCCGGACCCGCAAAGGGTGCAATCCTTCAAAGCACTTTTAAAAGACAGCAAAAAGCCGCGCATCGGCCTCGTCTGGAGCGGCTCGGCAACACACACCGATGACCATAACCGGAGCATCGCTCTTGCCGATATCATCCGGCATTTGCCAAAGGACTGTGATTTTTTCTGTCTGCAAAAAGATATTCGTCCGGATGACCATAAAATATTGACAGCATCTCCCGACATCAAAACAGCATCTGATGTGAGCAAGGGGCACAAGTTTTTTGATTTTGACGACACCGCGGCCTTGTGTTCTCTCATGGACAAGATTGTCACGGTGGACACATCAATCGCGCATCTCGCCGGTGCGTTGGGTGTGCCGACGATTGTGATGCTGTCCGCTGTCGCTGATTTCAGGTGGCTGCGGGAGCGTCAGGACAGCCCGTGGTACAGCTCTGTCACGCTGGTCCGCCGCCGGATTGACGAGGATAGTTGGGACCGTGTGATCAGCGAGGCGCTGGCATAGTCACGCGCGACAATCAGCGCCACCGATAGATATTGCGTTTGGCGGCAACCGCCCCCATTTATTGGTCAGATGAAAGGTATCAGTCCAATGACAATCAGACCCGTAAAATTCAACTCTCAAGCAACCCCTCATACCGAAGGCGCCGGCGTTCATTTGCATCGTGTCTTTGGTTTTGGCGACACCGATCCGTTTGATCCATTTCTGATGATGGACGATTTCCGCAACGACAGGCCATCGGATTATATCAAGGGGTTTCCATGGCATCCGCATCGCGGCATTGAGACGATTACCTATGTGCTGAAAGGCAATGTCGAACATGGCGATTCCCTTGGCAACACAGGGGTGTTGAGCGATGGTGACGTGCAATGGATGACCGCCGGGTCAGGCATCATTCATCAGGAAATGCCAACCGGCAACGAAGCCGGCCAGATGCACGGCTTTCAATTATGGGCCAATCTGCCAAGCAGCCAGAAGATGTGCACGCCGCGCTATCAGGACATCAAGTCAAAGGACATCGCCAATCTGACCGATGATGATGGCACACATATTCGGGTGATCGCGGGTGACTATCGCGGCTATCGCGGCCTTGTCGACGGGATTGATACAGACCCGTCATATCTGGATATCGCGATGCCGGCGACTGTGACCAAACGCTTTCCGTTTGATACGCGGCGGCAGGGCTTTGCCTATATTTTTGAGGGCAGCGCGCATTTCGGCAATGCGTCCGCTCCTTTTGGCGTCAATGTCGAAAAGGAATTTAACGGCGAAGAATTCAAAATCCGCGACCAGTCTGGAAACCGGACGCTTGTGGTCTTTGGTGAAGGCGATGAGGTTGAGGTGACATCTGGCGAGCATGGCGTGCGGTTCCTGCTGATCTCGGGTGCGCCCCTGCGTGAACCGGTGGCGTGGCATGGCCCGATCGTGATGAACACCAGAGCCGAACTGCATCAGGCGTTTCAGGAATTGAACACCGGCCAGTTTGTGAAAACCGGGGCCGAGGGCTGGCTGAACTCCAGAGGCCGGTAGGCCAGCAGGCTTGCGGGCGTTTCTATCGCCGCGTTATCAAAATGCGCTGAAGGGGGTGGAATTCCCCTGCGCCCGCGGCTGGCTAAAAGCCGCCTTGCGTGTGGGAAAAGACGATTGTCGCGCCAACGACCCAGAACAGGATGCCCTCAAAGAACTTCAAAAGGCGGGCGTGATTGGTTGTCAGGGCATGAAGAACCCCCCTGCCCAGCACAACAAAAAACGGGGCGGAAAGACCGATCGCCACAAGGGTTGCCACCGGTTTGACGATCAAGCCGCCGCTTGTTGCGCCCACCGCGGCCGCATCAATGGACAATCCAAAAATCATCAAGAGCAGCTTTGGCCAGCTTTCGACAAAAGGCTCGGTTTGATATTCGGCAAAAGCCGCTGTCTTGAGGCAGGACAGACCGAGAAGTCCAAAGACAACCAGCGCAACCCAATGGTCAAACTTGCCAACCAACCCGACGAGCGTTTCGCCCAGCAGCAGGCCAAAGCCAAATGCCATGACATGCACAACACTGGCTGAAAGCATCAGTTTTAGGGTTGAAAATGCGCGCTGCTTGCCCAGCAAAAGACTATCCATCGTAACGGTAATGGCGATGAGAACAGCATTCATTGCGAGACCACTCCAGAGGCAAGAGACCGGCGGATCAGTGGCAGGCGGATGGGTGATCCGCGGTGCCAAAACCACTGATATATTATGATATGTGTGTGGCTGTGGTCCAGATGTCAAAAACGCACAATGGCAGGATGCGCCTGCGCCAACACCCGTGAGCTGCCCACCAAAACAGCGCGGAATTTGTTCTGTAAACGACTGAAATATCGTAAAACCTATCTTGCCAAACCAGCCTTTTGGGAGGAGGCTTCTTCAGCACACCAGTGACCGTGATGAGAGTAAATGTGATGGTGAATGACGATATCAGAGGTGTCTCTTTTATCCTTCTCGGCATGGTGTTGTTCAGCGTCCAGGACGTGCTGATCAGACATTTGGCAGACGACGGATCCCTGCTTCAGGTGCTGACATTCCGCGGCTTGCTTGGCACGCTGGTCATTCTGGCATTCATGAAATTCACAAACCGGCCGATTGACTTTTCATCGTCTTACCCGTTCCTGTCGGCGACGCGGGTAATTTTGTTTTTCTCTGGTTTTTTATGTTTCTATTTTGCCCTGACCGGCATGCCGCTGGCCGAGGCAACAGCATTGTTTTTTGCCAGCCCGCTGTTCATCACACTCATTTCCAAATTTGCCCTGCGCGAAGAGGTTGGCGCGTTCAGAGCGGCGGCGACCATAATCGGCTTCACCGGCGTTCTTTTCATCGTCAAGCCCTCGCCCGACAGTTTCAACGCGATTTCACTGCTGCCGATTTTTTCTGCCCTGACCTATTCAATTTCAATGATGATCGCGCGTTACACCAAAGAAAAGGATACGATCTGGCAACAGATGACCCATCTCTATATCGGCAGCGCGGCCTTTGGCGCTGTGGCCAGCTTGTGCCTTGTTTTGTTTGGCATTGACGAGGCCGACCTTCCCGGTGGCGGCTATCTTGTCAGGGGGTGGAGCTTTGCCGACAGCAATGTGGTGATCATGATCGGCTGTGTGGCGGCAATCGGAAGTCTGGGGATGATTTTACTCACCTCGGCATATCGGCTCGGCACGCCGGCGATCATCGCGCCGTTCGAATATTCATTGCTGTTTATGGCCGGTGCGTGGGGCTATTTCTGTTTGATGAAATCCCCCGACAATTATTCGCTGTTCGGCATGTTTCTGATTGTCGCCAGTAGCCTGTTCATCTTCTTCCGAGAGAGCGTGCGCCGGAAACCACTGGCCGTAAAGACGAGCCTGCGGACTTAGCGGGGGCGCAGTCTTGGCGCTTGTGGCGGTCACACAACGACGTGAAGAACCAACACGAAGCCCTATAGACCCTGCCCCACAATCTTGCAACGGCCGCCGGTGATCATGATTCCCTTTGTGACGTATGTAACCATTTCGAACTTCCACGGGCTATTAACCCACAGCGACCTCAACGCTGCGCGTCTACCAATTCCGCCACGGCCGCACGCTGAAGGTGCCATCTATATGTCATCATGGCCGCATTTAATCAAGCGGTTAATGTGTGCAAACCACAAGGGATTTTAACCCTTGCGACCTAGATTGCCTTTGGCCGAACTTTTGCCAGCACCTTCGCCCTGCCAGCGCAGTATCAGCGCAGTTGGCCAGCGCATTGCCCGCGCGTTGCCGGGCTTTTACACAGTCGCGCCTCGTGCTATTGGTTTTTCATGCTATGATCACCGGCAGAGCAAAGGAACACCCGCATCATGCCGAACACATCCAAAGTCACCGCCGCGCTGGCCACCCGACATTATTATGCACCTGCCGGTGGCCTGCCCCCGCAAAGCAAACGGCCGGACGACAAGGCCATTTTCACCACCGCCTATGCGCTGATCCCACGCGACGTGATGACCGATATCGTCACCAGCTTTCTGCCGCACTGGCAGGCAACACGCCTGTGGGTCATTGCCCGCCCGATGACCGGCTTTGCCGAGACCTTCTCGCACTACATCATGGAGGTTGGTCCGGGCGGCGGCAGCACCACACCGGATGATGACAACACCGCACAATCAGTGCTGTTTTTCGTGGCTGGTGAGGCCACTCTCGAGATTGATGGCAGCCGGCATGATCTGGCGGCAGGCGGCTATGCCTATATCCCTGCCGGCGCCGACTGGCAGCTAGCCAACAACGGCGACAAGAACGCTGTGTTTCACTGGATTCGCAAACGATATCAGGCGGTTGATGGCGTTCCAGCGCCAACGGCCTTTGTCACCAGCGATGCCGAAACCGCACCGATTGAGATGCCCGATTGTGACGGCGTCTGGTCAACCACCCGTTTTGTTGATCCGACAGACCTGCGTCATGACATGCATGTGAATATCGTCACCTTTTTGCCGGGCGGGGTGATTCCCTTTGCCGAAACGCATGTGATGGAACATGGGCTCTACGTCCTGCAAGGCACCGCGAGCTATCGACTGAATGATGATTGGGTCGATGTTGAGCCGGGCGATTATATGTGGCTTCGTGCATTTTGCCCGCAGGCCTGTATCGCCACTGGCGATGAGCCCTTCCGCTACCTCCTCTATAAGGACGTCAACAGGCATATGCCGCTGTCGGTTGCCGGACGCTAGAGATGGCTCCACAATTTCGTCGCTTTGACGGGCTGCAACCCTATGCCCCCATATTGGAGGCGATGCAGGATCACGTTACGGCCATACGCGCCGGTGAAAGTGATGAGGCAATATGGCTGCTGGAGCATCAAGCGGTATACACCGGCGGCACCTCGGCCAACGAGAGCGACCTTCTCACCCCCGGCACCACACCCACCCACAAAGTCGGGCGCGGCGGGCAATGGACCTATCATGGCCCGGGCCAGCGCGTTGCCTATGTGATGCTGGATTTGCAACGCCGCAATCCGGATGTTCGCGCCTATGTGCATAGCCTGGAGGGCTGGATCATAGATGTGCTTGCCGGTTTCAACATAGATGGCATGCGGCGCGAGGGACTCCCCGGTATCTGGGTTGAAAGCCGGAATGCAGCATCCGGATTGGACAAAATCGCGGCAATTGGCGTGCGGATCAGCCGCTGGGTCACATGGCATGGCATCGCGATCAACAACCATCCCGACATATCCGCTTTTAATGCGATCGTCCCCTGCGGGGTGCGTGATGGCGGGGTAACGTCACTGTCACAGCTTGGTCTGGACATAGCCATGAACAAGCTGGATACAGCGCTTGAGACGAGCTTTCACAGGCATTTTCCTGACTGAAAGGCAGAACCGTCAGCGCGGCAAAGGCGCTTAATCGCCGTTGCCACCTGCGACATCAAGATCGTCCAGATAATCCAGCAATGTGGTGATCGCCCGGTCTGCATCACGGCGCATCCATTCATCGGCCACCGCTTCACCCATCAGACCATCGCTCGGCCCCTCATGATGTAGCAGGCTGTTGCGGCGCCCACGCAACCACGACAAGGCAGCCTTGTTTCCGGCATAGGCAAAGGCCATGCCGTCAAGATAGCCCGCCGGACCAGCCTCTTCATGGCTGACGATATCGACCAGCGTTGCCGCCAGAATGACGCATGTGGCGCCCATGCCGCCTGCCGCTGCCGCGCGCAATTCCCCCAGAATTACAGTGGCGTGTGGACCAAGGTCCGCCTCTGCCAATGTGCCAAGCCGTGCAAGGGCGGCCGGGCTGCACGCGGCGCGCATCAACCTGCCTCCGCGCGCAACAAATCGAGAAATCTGGTCACCTCGGCAAGCTCGCCTTGAATGGCGGTGCGGCGGTCTTCAGCCTCATAATCACTGCCCCATTTCTGTACCTGCCACAATTCATCGGCAAAGGCCGCCTCAAACAACGCGGCATGATCCATTTCGCGGCGCAGAAAAGCCAGCCCAAGAACCAGTGAACCGCCAAGCGCCACCGCACGGTGCAGCATGCCAAGCTCCCAATCATCATGCGCACCAATTGCCGCATCAAAGGCGCTCAGCGCGGCCTGTGGCTGGCGTACCGGCATAATCCCTGTTGCCACCTGTAATGACGCGCCAAGGCTGTTTGCTGACCAATCCAGCCAGGGTTGCCATTTTTCATGCTGATGGGCTGCCAGTTCATCGTCATCATCCGCCCGATAGCACAGCAAGTCATTACCGCCATAGGCCAGCATTTCCTTTACCAATTCGGAACGCTGCGGCATCACCCGGTCAACCACTGTAACCGCAAGGCTGAACAACGGCATCGAGGCAGGATCGATTTCTTCACCCTGCGCGTCCCACTCATCGGCAATCGCCCGCGCAAGGCCACTGACCGGCACCACCAATTGGCTTTTCGCCGGAGACCGCACCATGCGCCCATCAAGCTCTATGAAAAAGCCTGTGGCATCCTCACCAACACTTACCGCTTTGTAAAACCGCTTTCTGACACTCATTTCAATCGTCCTGTGAGGCACTCATTTTATCAATCTTCAAACGGCCATTCGGATTTCGGCACCTGCAGGCCAAGCCCTGAAAGGCTCTCATTCATATGGTTGGAAAGTGGCGCTTCGACAAGCGTGCCATCGGCAAGTTGAAGCCGCCAGGCGTGCAGATGCAGCTTGCGCGCAACTATGCCACCCGGATGTGCCTCTGCACCGCCATATTTTCCATCCCCGGCAATGGCAAACCCCTCATGCGCCATATGCACACGCAATTGATGTGTGCGGCCGGTCAATGGCCTGAGCGCCATCAGAGCCAGCTTGCGGCCCATGGCATCCAACTGGCGCGCCTCGGTATGCGCCGGCTGTCCATCAGGTGTCACCATCATCTTTTCACCATTGCGTCCCGGTTGCTTGGCCAACGGATGCCGAATGCTCATCGCTTTTGGCGGCACACCTACAACAAGCGCAAGATAGGTCTTTTCAATATTGTGACGCTGAAAATCAGCTGTCAGGCGGCGGGCTGCCTGCCTGTCCTTGGCAAGGATCAAAATGCCTGATGTGTCCTTGTCAATTCTATGTACAAGCCGCATCCGTGCCTCAGGGTCATCTGCCGCCAGCGCCATGAGCATCCCATCAATATGGTGCCTTGTGCCGGTTCCCCCCTGAACCGCAAGACCAGACGGTTTGTTCAGGGCCAGCCAATCACTGCCCTCGGCGATGATCATCGACTCAAACTGCGAGACGAGTTCCTTATCGCGGCGCGGCGCGGCGGCATCACGGCCATCCTTGTTTGCGCTCGCACTCTTGTTTGTCTTTTGCACAGTGTGAAGATGCGGCGGCAAACGCACCTCTTGGCCGCTGGCAAGACGCGTTGCGGGCTTTGCCTTTACTCCATCAAGACGGATCAGGCCAGAACGCAGCATTCGCTCAATATCGCCCTGTGGCAAACCGGGAACCAGCCGCCGCAAGAACCGGTCAAATCGGCTGTCATCCGCATCATCCGGCACGCGTACCAGCCACCATTCAGGTTTGCTGTTCTGTGCCTGCGGGTCTGGCTTTGACGGGGTATCGGGGCTCATGACGGCATCCTGACCAGCCAGAAGCACAAAGCAAAGCTGGCGAGCGAAAGACAAACGGACAGCCCGACATAAATACACGCCATCGCCAAACCCTGTTTTTGAAATAACGCACCAGCATCAAGCGCAAAGCTGGAGAAAGTCGTCAAGGCACCAAGCAGGCCAACGGCCAAAAACCCGCGCCACGCTTCGGGTAGAATAAAACCGGATGCCGCCAGACCGGCAACCAGCCCCATTATCGCGCTACCGGCGATATTGACCGCAAGTGTTGCCATTGGCCCGGCAATATTAAACATCCCCACCGCTGTCACTTGCGCCACAGCATAACGCAGCATTGCGCCGATCGCACCACCAGCCGCTACCGCCAAATACATGCCGACATTCATTCAGCCGTCTCCCTTTTCGGCGTTGTTGGCATCTGCCGTGGATGGCGTTTGTTTTTCCGCGCGAAGGCGGTCCCAATAGGCAAGTCGTTTGCCTATTTCGCGTTCATAGCCACGCTCAACCGGCTGATAAAAGCGCTGCCGATCCATCCCGTCCGGAAAGCAATTCTGACCGGAAAACCCGTCTGGATCATCATGGTCATAGCTGTATCCGGCACCATAACCCAGATCCTTCATCAAACCGGTTGGCGCATTCAGTATATGCGCCGGTGGTGATAATGAGCCGGTTTTTGCCGCCGCCCTTGATGCGGCTTTGAAGGCTTTGTATGAGGCGTTTGATTTCGGCGCCGTGGCTAGGTAGATGACAAGGCCCGCAATCGCCAATTCGCCCTCTGGACTGCCAAGGCGTTCAAATGCCTGCCATGCGGCAAGGGCGCGTCCAAGCGCCTCCGGTTCTGCAAGGCCAATATCTTCTGATGCAAAGCGGGTCAGGCGGCGCAGGATATAATGCGGGTCCTCGCCCCCGGCAAACATCCGTGCCAGCCAATAAAGGCCTGCGTCAGCATCCGATGAACGCAATGTTTTGTGAAGCGCCGACATCAAATTGTAATGCTGGTCTCCGGCACGATCAAAGGCGGTCGCGCGACTGGCGACCACCGCCGATAGACCGGCGGTATCCAACAACGGATCCGCTGGCATCCCCACCAAAAGTGACGCCATGGTCAAGAGATAGCGTCCATCACCGTCAGCCATCGCGATCAACGCTTGCCGCGCCTCTGTGGTCAACGGCAGGGGCGCATTGTTCAATGCCTCAACCCTTGTCAGCAATGTTTCCAATGCCGCACTGCCAAGCCGGTCAAGAACCAGCACCTGTGCCCGCGACAGCAACGCCCCATTAAGGGCAAAAGACGGGTTTTCTGTGGTCGCGCCGACAAGGGTCACGGTGCCGTCCTCAACCCGCGGCAACAAACCGTCCTGCTGGGCTTTGTTGAAGCGATGGACCTCATCAACGAACAGCAGGGTCCGCTGTCCGGTCTTGAGCCTGTCCTCAGCCCGCTTGAATACCTTGCGCAACTCCGCTACGCCATCAAAGACGGCAGACACGGGTTCAAAAGCCATGCCTGCTTCATCGGCGAGAAGTCGGGCAATGGTCGTCTTGCCGGTTCCGGGCGGCCCCCAGAAAACAATTGAAGACAATGTGCCGCTGTCCAGCATTCGCCGCAGTCGGCCGTCCGGCCCGATCAGCGCCTCCTGACCGACAACATCGTCCAACTTTTGCGGGCGCATACGTTCAGCCAACGGCATCGCATCGGCTGAAGCGCCAAAATCAAGTTCATTCATCACGACATAATGGCCCGAACCG
The DNA here is from genome assembly GCA_038147495.1 of Alphaproteobacteria bacterium. GTDB lineage: Bacteria > Pseudomonadota > Alphaproteobacteria > Puniceispirillales > Puniceispirillaceae > MED-G116. The sequence continues at coordinate 51,068 of JAYQTT010000017.1, forward strand.
ATACAGCTTCGCAAAGAAAAAGGGCCGCCAAAGGCAGCCCTGTTTCACAACATCAAAACAGACGTGCTGTCTATGCTGCGGTTTCTTCGATGTCATCCCCATCAGCACCGACAATCGGGCCTGAGTCCTGACCGCGGGCGTCTTCGTCACGGTCAACAAGCTCAATCACGGCCATTGGCGCAGAGTCACCATAACGGAAACCGGCCTTCAGCACGCGGGTGTAACCGCCCTGACGTTCCTGATAACGAGGACCAAGAACCTCAAACAGCTTCTTCGTCATGGCATCATCCCGAAGCCGGGCAAACGCCAGACGGCGGGCGTGCAAATCACCACGCTTGCCAAGTGTGATCAAACGTTCAACCACAGGGCGCAACTCCTTTGCCTTTGGCAAGGTTGTGACGATCTGCTCGTGTTTGATCAACGCCTGAGCCATATTCCGGAACAGCATCTGGCGGTGCTGTGAAGTGCGGTTCAGCTTCCGCCCTGCATTACGATGACGCATTGTTCTTCTCCTTAACCCCTGTCAGGTCCAAAGTCGGCGCAAACCTTAAAAAGGTTCGTCCAGACGACGGGCCAATTCCTCTACATTTTCTGGTGGCCAATTCGCGATATCCATCCCGAGCTCAAGATTCATGCCTTTCAGCACTTCCTTGATCTCGTTGAGTGATTTACGGCCAAAATTCGGTGTCCGCAGCATTTCATATTCTGTTTTCAGAACAAGATCGCCGATATAGACAATATTGTCATTCTTCAGACAGTTTGCCGAGCGTACGGACAGCTCCAACTCATCAACCTTGCGCAGCAGGTTGCGGCTGAATGGAAGATCCTCTGCCTCATCGGCCGGGCTCTGTTCCTTCGGCTCTTCAAAATTAATGAAGGTTTGCAGCTGCTCTTGCAGGATACGCGCCGCATAGGCAACAGCATCTTCAGGTGTGACAGACCCATCTGTTTCAATGGTCAGCAACAGCTTGTCATAGTCTGTGATCTGGCCAACACGGGCGTTTTCAACCTTATAGGCAACCTGGCGAACAGGGCTGAAGATCGCATCGATCGGAATAAGACCGATTGGTGAATCTTCTGTGCGATGTGCACTGGCGGGAACATAGCCCTTGCCCGTTGCCACAATAATCTCAAGCGAGAGATTGCCGCCTTTATCCAGATGGCACAGCACGTGATCCGGATTCATGATCTCAACACCGGCTGTCTCGGCAATCATGCCGGCTGTCACTGTCGCAGGTCCGTCAACGGCGAGACGAAGGCGCTTTGGTCCTTCTTCTTCCAACCGGATGGCGACACCTTTCAGGTTCAGCACCAGATCAGTCACATCTTCACGCACACCGGGGATCGATGAAAATTCGTGAACGACACCCTGAATTTGCACGGCTGTAATAGCTGCGCCCTGCAATGAGGACAGCAAAACGCGCCGCAAAGCATTACCAATGGTAACACCAAAGCCACGTTCAAATGGGCCGACGGCAACCACCGCCTGGCTTGGGTTGTACTCGGAAACCTTGACTTCGAGTTCGTCAGGCTTTTTCAAATCCAGCCAGTTCTTTTCAATCATTGGCGTTGTCCCTTCATAAGAGCGGTATTCTATAAACACCTGTCCGGCCCAGAGGGCCGGCGGTGAGCAGCAGCATCAAAAGCGTTGATTATACGCGGCGACGCTTGCGTGGGCGGCATCCGTTGTGCGGGATTGGCGTGACGTCACGGATCGATGTCACGTTGAACCCGACTGATTGCAGCGCCCGCAATGCAGATTCACGACCAGAACCCGGCCCACGGACCTGCACGTCAAGCGACTTCATGCCATGCTCGGCTGCCTTGCGGCCTGCATCTTCGGCTGCCATCTGCGCCGCAAAAGGTGTCGATTTACGCGAACCCTTGAACCCCATGCCGCCAGCAGATGCCCAGGCAATAGTGTTGCCCTGAACGTCAGTGATGGTGATCATGGTGTTGTTAAAGGTTGAATTCACATGCGCGACACCGCTGGTGATATTCTTGCGCTCGCGACGACGAACACGACCTTGGCTTGGTTGCTTTGCCATTATATGACTCCTCGTCCCTAGCGGTTATTTCTTCTTACCGGCAATGGCCTTGGCAGGCCCCTTGCGGGTACGGGCGTTTGTGTGTGTGCGCTGGCCACGGACTGGCAGGTTACGGCGATGCCGAAGACCACGAAGGCAGCCAAGATCCAGATAGCGCTTGATGTTCATTGAAGTCTGACGACGAAGATCACCCTCAACAAGGAAATCAGCATCAATGATATCCCGCAGCTTTGACAGCTCTTCTTCCGAGAGATCAGCAACACGACGTTCGTCAGGAACGCCTGCTTTTGCGCAAATGGTCTTGGCACTCGTCGTTCCAATGCCATGGATATAGGTCAGTGCAATCTCGACCCGTTTTTTGGTCGGAATGTTAACACCAGCAATTCGTGCCACAGTCTGGCTCCTTTATCAAAAAGACTGTCATCGAGGTTTGCACTCTCAAACAAGCCCATAGCGCGCCAACGCTCTAAAATTTAGAAAGCGGCGAATTATAAGCTCTTGCTCCTGACAGTCAACCTCAACGCTTGTTCAAATCCCAAAACTTATCCCGGGTTAACCCAGAATTTTCTCTATATGACTGGCAACATCCTCAATGGACGCCATCCCGTCAACACTACGCAGCAATCCCTTGCCCTCATAATAGGGCAGCAAAGGCGCTGTATTGTCATGATAGACCGCAAGACGCTTGCGCAATGTTTCTGCATTATCATCGCTGCGCGCACCACCGGTTTCGGCGGCGCGGCCTTCGATACGTGCAAAAAGCGCCGCCTCATCTACCTTGATTTCGATCACATGGTCTATGGCATTGCCGCGTTCGGCCAACATTGCGTCAAGCGCTTCAGCCTGCGCCACTGTCCGTGGAAACCCGTCAAGGATAACCCCGGCTTCACAATCCGGCGCGTCCATACGCTCAGCGATCATGCCAACCATGATGTCATCTGACACCAGATCACCACGGTCCATGATTTCCTTGGCCCGCAACCCAAGCTCAGACCCGGCAGCAATCGCAGCGCGCAACATGTCGCCTGTAGACAGCTGGACAAGGCCGCGCTTTTCCACCAATGCTGCTGCTTGTGTACCTTTACCGGCACCGGGTGCGCCAAAGAGAATGATAATCATCTTCCCCGCCCCTTGATCCGCTGTTTCTTGACCAGACCTTCATATTGATGCGCCAGCAAGTGTGACTGGATCTGGCCAACTGTGTCCAACGTCACCGTCACCACAATCAGCAAAGATGTACCACCGAAATAGAACGGCACCGAATACTGACTAATCAGAATCTCCGGAAGGATACAAACAGCCGAAAGATAAGCCGCACCAAGAACCGTCAAACGGGTCAGAACTGTGTCCAGATAATCGGCGGTTGTCTTGCCAGGACGAATGCCCGGGATATAGCCGCCATATTTGCGCAAATTCTCAGCTGTGTCTTCTGGATTGAAGACAATTGCGGTGTAGAAAAAAGCGAAGAACACAATCAAGCCGATGTAAATCGCAAGATAGAGTGGCTGACCGCGTCCAAGAAGCGCGTTCAATGTCACCAGCCATTCGGCACCACCACCCTGACTACCGCTAAGATTGATAATCGAGATCGGCATCAACAACAGCGATGACGCAAAGATTGGCGGGATAACGCCGGGAACGTTGATCTTCAACGGCAGGAATGACTGGTCACCACCAAACACCTTGTTGCCATGCTGGCGCTTTGGATACTGCACGACAATCTTGCGCACAGAACGCTCAATGAACACGATAAAGGCGATCACAGCCGCAGCCATTACGAACAGGCCAAGGATCAAAACAACTGACAGCGCGCCAGTCCGGCCAAGCTCCAATGTGCCCGCAAGCGCACTTGGCAGTTCAGCAACAATGCCAGAGAAGATGATCAGCGAAATACCGTTACCAACACCCCGGCTGGTGATCTGCTCGCCAAGCCACATCAGGAACAACGTACCGCCAACAAGGGTGACAACCGTTGTCAGACGGAAGAACAGTCCGGGATCAGAAACAACGCCGGACGCCGATTCCAGACCAACCGCAATGCCATAACCCTGAACGGTAGCAAGCAAAACAGTCAGATACCGTGTGTATTGGTTGATCTGTTTGCGGCCAGCCTCGCCATCTTTCTTCAGCGCTTCCATTGACGGCACGATGGCTGTCATCAGCTGCATGATGATGGCTGAGGTGATGTAAGGCATGATATTCAAGGCAAAAATGGTCATCCGACCGAGCGCACCGCCCGAGAACATGTCGAACATGCCAAGGATGCCTGATGATTGCTGCGAGAACACGTCAGCAAGCGCCCCGGGATTAATCCCCGGCAACGGAACGTAGGTACCGAGACGGTAGATGATCAGCGCGCCAAGAGTAAACAGCAGGCGCTTCTTGAGCTCATCGGCCTTGGCCAACGCGCCCAGCCCTGCTCCGGCTGCCATACGATCTGCTGCTGATGCCATTTGTGTGATGCTACCTTGTGCCTAGCCGTTTACCGCTTATTCGCCAGCTGCAGGCGTAACAATCTTGCCGCCAGCTGCCTCAACTGCGGCAATTGCCGCCTTTGAAGCGCCTGCTGCATGAATTTCCAGCTTCTTGGCTGTCAACGCACCTTTGGCAAGAATGCGAATGCCGTCACGTGCCTTTGAAATCACACCAGCGCCAACCAATGTACCGGCATCGACCGGCTTGCTTGCGTCAACGCGGCCAGCGTCAATAGCGGCCTGCAAACGCCCAAGGTTCACCTCAACATAATCCTTGCGGAAAATATTGTTGAAACCGCGCTTTGGAAGACGCCGGTGAATTGGCATCTGGCCGCCTTCAAACCCATTAATAGACACGCCTGAACGCGCCTTTTGACCTTTGTGACCGCTACCCGATGTTTTGCCGGTGCCAGAGCCAATGCCCCGACCAACCCGCTTCCGGTTTTTGGTCGCGCCTGGGTTATCTTTGACTTCGTTGAGTTTCATCTCTTGCTCCTGACAGCTCAATCCTGAGCCGTACCCCTAACCAATATGCTATTCGCCTTCAACGCGAACCAAATGCTTGACCTTGTTGATCATGCCACGAACAGCTGGCGTATCTTCCAGCTCACGTGTGCGACCAATTTTATTCAGGCCAAGGCCGATCAGCGTTTTACGCTGTGCGCCGAGGCGGCCAATAGCGCTTTTTGTTTGTGTTACGCGTACCGTTTCTTTGGCAGCCATTTTAAACTCTCCTGTTAGGATGCAGCGGCTTGATCTTCGCCACTCTGTTCAGAGCGCTTGCCAAGCACTTCGGCAACCCGCTTGCCACGTTTTTGCGCAACGGCGCGTGGTGCCTGCATATCGTTAAGCGCCGAGAATGTCGCCTTGATCATGTTGTGCGGATTTGAGCTGCCAATCGACTTGGCAACAATGTCCTGAATACCAAGAACTTCAAACACAGCGCGCATCGGGCCACCAGCGATGATGCCGGTACCGGCAGATGCCGCACGAAGCAGCACGCGTCCGGCGCCATATGCACCTTTGATGTCATGATGCAGAGTGCGACCGTCACGCAATGGTATACGTACCATGTTACGCTTGGCGCCTTCAGTTGCTTTGCGAATGGCCTCTGGAACCTCACGCGCCTTGCCCGTGCCGAAACCAGCGCGGCCTTTGCCATCGCCTACAACGACAAGCGCAGCAAAGCCAAAGCGACGACCGCCCTTAACCACCTTTGCAACACGATTGATGCCAACCAGCTTTTCCAGCAGTTCCGGCTCTTCGCGCTGTGCGCTACGGTCCTGCCTGTCATTATTGCGTGCCATAAATCGTGCTCCCTAGAATTTCAGGCCGGCTTCACGCGCGGCGTCTGCCAGTGCCTTGACACGGCCATGAAAAATGTAACCACCACGGTCAAAAACAACGGTTTCAACACCATTTGCCTTGGCCCGCTCAGCTACCAGCTTGCCAACCTCGGCTGCTGCTTCGCTGTTGCTGGTCGATTTGATGGCCTTCTTTACACCCGCATCAAGGGTTGAGGCTGCCGCAATCGTGCGCCCCTCACCATCATCGATCACCTGAGCGTAAATATGCTTCGATGAACGATGCACGCTCAAACGGGGACGCCCAGTCGAATCTTTGCGAAGGGCCGTTCTGTTACGGCGTCTGCGCCGCTCGAAAAGTTCTCTAGCTGTGTTCATGAGACGACCCTACTTCTTCTTGCCTTCTTTGCGGACGATATATTCGTCGGCATATTTGACACCCTTACCCTTGAAAGGTTCTGGCGGACGCTTGCCGCGAACCTCAGAGGCAAACTGACCAAGCAACTGCTTGTCGGCACCGCTGATAACGATGGTTGTGTTATTTTCCACAGCCACTGAAAGGCCCGCCGGTACATCCATTTCAACCGGATGGCTGAAACCGAGGTTTAACACCAGCTTGTTGCCCTGCATCGCTGCACGATAACCAACACCGTTGATTTGCAGGTTACGGGTAAAGCCAGCTGACACGCCAACGACCATATTGCTGATCTGGGCGCGCATGGTTCCCCACAACGCTTTTGCCTGACGCGTATCACGCGCTGGCTTCAGCGTGGCGACATTATCATCAACAGATAAGGTCACATCGCTGTGCAGCGGCGCGCTCAACTCGCCGTTCTTTCCTTTGACAACCACCAGGCCACCGTCATGTGACAATGTCACATCAGCTGGAATGGTAATCGCACTGCTTCCAACACGAGACATACCAACCGCTCCTTAAAATACGTGGCAGAGCACTTCACCGCCAACATTGGCTGTGCGTGCTTCGTTATCAGACAGAACCCCACGCGGCGTCGACAGGATGGCAATGCCAAGACCGTTATAGACGCGTGGCAGATCACGAATGCCGTAATAGACACGGCGACCCGGGCGAGATACCCGCTTGATCTCAGAGATCACCGGCTCACCTTCATGATACTTCAGTTCAATCTTCAGTTCCTTGATTCCGGGACGCACATCAACGCTTGAATAGTTGCGGATGTAGCCTTCCCGCTTCAGAACCTCGAGCACATTCGTGCGGAAGCGTGAAGACGGGCTGGAAACAACTGTTTTACGTGCATGCTGACCGTTACGGATGCGTGTCAGCATATCTCCAAGAGGATCACTCATAGACATCTTTTATCTCCCCTCTTCTTACCAGCTTGACTTCACGACACCAGGTACCTGACCCATAGAGGCCAGATCACGAAGTGCGATCCGTGACATTCTCAGTTTGCGGTCATAGCCGCGTGGCCGACCCGACACTTCACAACGGTTCCGAATACGAATCCGTGAGCTGTCGCGTGGCTCCTGAGACAGTTTCATAACCGCCTGGAAACGCTCTTCCATTGGAAGCGACTTGTCCTTGACGATTGCTCTCAGCGCGGCGCGGCGGTCACCCCGACGGGCCACAATGCGCTTGCGCTTTTCATTCTTTTCAACGGCGCTTTTCTTAGCCATTCCTAAACCCCTTTGCCCTTACGCTTTGACGAACGGAAACTCAAAGCCGCTCAGCAATTCGCGTGCTTCATCGTCCGTCTGTGCGGAGGTTACAACGATGATGTCCATACCGCGGACCTCATCGATCTGATCATAATCAATTTCCGGAAATACGATCTGCTCTTTGATCCCCATGGCATAGTTGCCACGACCATCGAAGCTCTTGCCGTTCAACCCGCGGAAATCCCGGACGCGCGGCAGCGCAATGGTGATCAAACGATCAAGAAATTCGTACATCTGTTCACGACGCAGTGTAACCTTGCAACCAATGGCCATGCCTTCACGCAGCTTGAACGCCGCGTTGGCTTTCTTGGCACGGGTTACAATAGGCTTCTGGCCGGTAATGGCCGCCAGTTCACGGGTGGCATGCTCAATTTTCTTGGAGTCACGAACAGCTTCGCCGACACCCATATTGACAACCACCTTTTCCACCTTTGGAACTTGCATGGCATTTTTGTAGCCAAACTTTTCCATAAGAGCCGGGCGAACAGCCGTCAGATAATGTTCTTCTAAACGCGTTTTCATCTCAGCTTTCTCTCCTCGCCCCGATTAATCCAGGGCTTTGCCGGACCGACGAGCGACCCGGATTTTTTTGCCGTCCTTAACCTCAAGACCAACGCGGGTAGCTTTACCGCTGTCCGGGTCAATATGGGCAACATTCGAAATATGCAGAGGGGCTTCTTTGGTAATGATGCCACCTGCGTCAGTCTGGGTTGGGCGGGTGTGCCGCTTTACGAGGTTGCACCCCTGAACACGGACACGAGATTCGGCGCGGATAACTTCAAGCACCTCGCCGGTCTTGCCCTTGTCACGACCGGTTGTCACGACAACGCGATCACCCTTTTTGATTTTAAACTTCTGAGCCATTACAGCACCTCCGGTGCCAATGAGATAATCTTCATGAACTTGCGGCTACGCAGTTCACGTGTCACAGGGCCAAAGATACGTGTGCCGATCGGCTCATCCTGCTTGTTGAGCAATACCGCAGCATTCCGGTCAAACCGAATGGCGCTGCCGTCTGCACGACGGATTTCCTTGGCAGTGCGCACGATAACAGCGCGGTGCACATCACCTTTTTTCACCTTGCCCCGTGGAATCGCCTCTTTCACAGAGACAACAATCACATCGCCAACACCGGCAACCTTGCGGCCTGAACCGCCAAGCACCTTGATACACTGGACGCGACGCGCACCTGAGTTATCGGCAACTTCAAGATTTGACTGCATTTGAATCATGTCAGTCTCCCTTAACCCTTGTTTGCGTCGTCATAGACCACTTCGTAGTTCTTCGACTTCGAAATGGGTGCACATTCGCGAATACGGACAAAATCACCTTCCTTGAAACGGTTCTCGGCATCATGCGCCGCAAACTTCTTCGATTTGGTGATAAACTTTTTATAGACGGGATGCATGATCCGACGTTCTACCCGAACGGTAACGGTCTTATCCGCCTTATCACTTACAACAGTGCCCTGCATGGTACGCTTTGGCATAGCTTGCTTCCCTTACTTTGCTGCATCCGACGCTTTGGCCTTCTGGCCAAGGATCGTCTTGATACGGGCGATTTCACGACGCACGACCCGCGAGCGTGCCGGATTTTCATTCTGACCACCTGCGGTCTGGAAGCGCAGGTTAAACTGCTCCTGCTTCAGGCCAACAAGCTGGGTCTTCAGCTCATCTGCTGTCTTGGCGCGGAGTTCTTCAGCTTTGACAATTGCCATTATCCAATACTCCTCTATTCACTGTCGCCAAGACGGCGAACGATGCGGGTATCAAGCGGCAGCTTTGCAGCGGCAAGCCGCAGCGCTTCTTGAGCCAGATCCCATGAAACACCATCAATTTCAAACATGATGCGGCCAGGCTTTACTCTTGCCACCCAATATTCAGGTGAACCCTTACCTTTACCCATCCGAACCTCGGCAGGCTTTGAAGAGACCGGCACATCAGGAAAAATCCGGATCCAGACACGACCTGCACGACGCAGGTGACGTGTAATGGCACGACGTGCAGCCTCAATCTGACGCGCGGTGACGCGCTCTGGTGTTACAGCCTTGAGACCGTATGCACCGAAATTCAGCTGAGTGCCACCCTTGGCCAAGCCATGGATGCGGCCCTTGTGAGCCTTACGAAATTTTGTACGCTTTGGCGAAAGCATCTATCTGTCTCCTCGTCCTAGCCGTTAGCGCGCGGCGCTGGGCCGGACTGCTGTTCGGCGAGGCGCTTGTCCTGAGCCATTGGGTCATGAGCCATAACCTCGCCTTTGAATACCCAAACCTTGATGCCGCAAGCACCATAGGTGGTAAAGGCAGTGGCTTCACCATAATCAACCTCGGCCCGAAGTGTGTGCAATGGCACACGGCCTTCACGGTACCACTCGGTACGGGCAATTTCTGCACCGCCAAGACGGCCAGCACAGTTAATCCGCACACCAAGCGCACCCAAACGCATCGCTGACTGCACAGCGCGCTTCATTGCACGACGGAAGCCTACGCGACGCTCAAGTTGCTGCGCGATATTCTCGGCAACTAGCTTTGCGTCAATCTCAGGCTTGCGCACTTCAACAATGTTGAGGCTGACTTCGCCGCCGATCCGCTTGGAAAGATCAGAGCGCAGCTTTTCAATATCCTGGCCCTTCTTACCGATGATCAAACCCGGACGGCCTGCATGGATGGTGACACGCGCGCGACCGGCAGGGCGCTCAATAATAACGCGACTGATGGCTGCCTGCTTCAGGCGATCCATCAAATAGGCGCGCAGCTGGATGTCCTGATGCAACAGCTCACCGTAATTACGGCCAGCGTACCAGCGTGAGTCCCAGGTGCGGTTGATACCAACGCGCAGACCAATAGGTTTAACTTTCTGACCCATCTACTGCTCTCCTCTTTCACCAACGATGATCGTCAGGTGCGAAAATGGCTTCAGGATGCGTGCGCCACGGCCACGTGCACGGGCCTTAAAACGCTTCATCACAATCGCCTTACCGACATGCGCCTCTTTTACATAGAGACGATCAACGTCAAGCGAATGATTGTTCTCGGCATTGGCGATCGCCGACTGCAATGCCTTTTTGACATCGCCAGCAATGCGGCGGCGCGAAAAGCTCAGCGCGGCCATCGCCTTGTTGGCGTCCATTCCGCGGATCATCGCGGCAACCAGATTCAGCTTCTGTGGGCTGACCCGAAGGTTGCGCAGTACTGATTTCGCTTCTGAATCAGCCAATGCTCTTGGTTTAGCTTGCTTACCCATAACGCCCCTCTACCGCTTGGATTTCTTGTCGGCCGCATGCCCGTAATAGGTACGGGTTGGCGCGAACTCACCAAATTTATGCCCAACCA
>JAYQTT010000018.1:0-49476 GCA_038147495.1 Alphaproteobacteria bacterium
ATCTTATATCATTGTTTGAGCATGACGCCTCGTCACCGATGATTGAAGAGGAAGCAGAAGATGTGCGATCGGTGCTGGTCGATCTTGGCTTGTCCGAGGACGACTGCGGCCGCCCGGGTGATCCACATTCTGAACAAATCGGACAACGTGGACGCTGCCGACATAGAGGCCGTGCTGAATATGTTTGACGGGGGCGGCATTGACCTCGGCTATCAGCGGTGAGGATTGATGATGCGCTGGCGGGGCAATTGACCGGCATCTCGCCAGCGTGGTCTTTGACGCTGACGGTGACGCTATCGCCTTCAGATGGCGCGAGCACGGGCATGGCTGTATGAACACAGCCGGGTGATGCAACCAGATTTCAGCGATAGCGGTGATGAGACGCTGCAGCTGGTCATTGATCCGGCCAATTGGGCGCGGTTTTGTTCGAGATGGCCTGAACTCGTCACATAGGCCTGCATTTTCACCATTTCCAAATGGATGTGTCTGGGATTAGAGTGGCTTCCAAGAACCGTTACGCAGGAGTTGGATTTCATGGAACGCATCGTATATCTGAACGGTGAATTCATACCGGAAAGCGAGGCCAAATTATCGATCTTTGATCGTGGGCTTCTGTTTGCCGATGCCGTCTATGAAGGTTTTGGTATTATTGATGGCCAGCTTGCTGATTTCAAAGGACATATGGACCGTCTCGACCGGTCGCTTGGTGAGCTGAATATTCCCGCCCCCATGGATCGGGCGGAAATGCTTGATGTGCTGATGCGTCTGATAAAAGAAAATGACCAGCGTGAGGGGTTCTTGTATTTGCATGTCACCCGCGGGCAGGGTGATCGCAATTATCTTTATAATGACAGCTATATCCCGAATGTGTTTGCCTTCACACAAGGCGAGAAATTTGCCGTAGATGCCCCGCCAAAATTGGTCAGCTTGGCCAGTGTTCCCGATATCCGCTGGGCGCGCCGTGACATCAAAACAACGAATTTGCTTGGTCAGGTGATGGCAAAGCAGGCCGCACATGAGGCCGGTGCCTATGAGGCTTTGATGGTTGATGAGGATGGCTATGTCACCGAAGCAGGTTCGTCGAGTTTCTTCTTTATCAAGGACAAGGTGCTGTATGTCCGGCCGGTCAGCAATGAAATCCTGCATGGCATTACCCGCCAGACGATGCTCCGCGTGGCTGAAGCACATCAGGTCCGGATCAAAGAAGGAGTTTATACACTTGAGGAGGCCAAGCAGGCGGATGAAGCCTTCATCACTGCCGCATCTATATATGTTTTGCCTGTCGGCCGCATCGATGATGTGAAGATTGGCGGCGATGAGCCGGGGCCGATTACAAGCAGTTTGCGCACCGCCTATCTGGAGACGGCACGCGCCGAATTTCCGGCAGTTTAGCTGTTTCTAAGATACTAATTTATAATGGTAAATTGTGAAAAGTATTAATAACTGGCAGGTAATGACTGAAAAGCTCTATAAAAATCACTTAAAAATTTATATAGAGCGTTGAAAAGTAACAATAAAGCAAGAAAAGTAAGGACAATAGCATGGCACATAAACGTATTCGCCCTTTTAACACCAAGAAAACCTATCCCGAGCAGAATCTGAACAATGACCTGAGCCAGGGCGTTGTTGCGCGTGGGACCATGGTATTTTTGCGTGGGCAGGTGTCACAGGATTTGGACAGTCGCGAGTCATTGCATGTCGGGGATGCGGCGAAGCAGACTGAAAAGACCATGCAGAATATCAAGATGCTGCTGGAGGAGGGCGGAAGCTGCCTTGATCACATCTGCCGCATTGTTGTGTATCTGACGGACATTCGGTATCGCGAAGCGGTGTATCAGGAGATGGGAAAATGGCTTGAGGGCGTTCATCCCTGTTCGACCGGCATCGTAGTGCCAGCGCTGGCACGCCCTGAATGGGTTGTTGAAATTGAGGTAACTGCGGTCATTCCAGATTAGGCGGCCCAAATAGTGGGGCTGAGTAATCGGATAGCCGTTGGCTATGCCCAGAAGTGATTGGGCTAAGCCATCACCAATAGTCATAAAAGGGGGCTGTTTGATGGAAACAACTGGCGTACGGCCATCTGATGAGCTTCAGGCGATATTGGCCGACCTCAAGATGCTGGCGGAAAAACCTCTTTCGGCGGCGACTGCACCACCAAAAGCGGTCTACACATCTAATGCGGTCGCGGCGCTTGAGCAGGAGCGCATTTTCAGCAAAGCGTGGCTGTGCGCGGGCCGCTCTGATGAGTTGGCGAAGCCCGGCGACTACATGAGCTTTGAGCATGGTGATCAGCCACTGATTATCATTCGCGGAAATGACGGGTCCCTGTCGGCGCTCGCCAATATTTGCCGTCACCGGATGATGCGTCTTGTCGAGGGGCGCGGCAATGCCCGCCGCTTTACCTGTCCCTATCATGCCTGGACCTACAATCTCGAAGGCCAGCTTGTTGCCGCCGCCCATATGGAAAAGACAGAGTGCTTCAACAAGGCTGATATTCGCCTGCCTGCGGCGCGATGCGAGGAATATCTGGGCTGGATTTATGTCTCGCTTGACGCCGATGCAGAGCCGGTTGCGGACTGTCTTGCCGAACTGACAGATCGGCTGCAGGCCTATAACATGCAGAATTACGTGACCATTTTTACCGAGGATCATGTCTGGGACACGAACTGGAAGTGTCTGACAGAAAATTTCATGGAAGGCTACCATCTCCCGGTCGCACACAAGGGCACAGTCGGTGCCTATTTTCCGGTTGAGGAAACGGTCTTCGATGACCGTGGAAGCTTTCCGCATTTCACCAGTCAGCTGTTCAAGAAAACCAGTAACGCACCGGTAGGCACGGCGCATCCTGCCAATACCAGCCTTGAAGGCGAATGGCGCAATATCTCGGTGATGCCAACGGTCTTTCCCTGCCACATGTATGTGCTGGCCCCGGATCATTTGTGGTATCTTGCGCTGCAACCCGATGGTGTCGGTAAAACCCGCATCCGTTACGGCGCGGCCATTGCCCCTGAAGTGCTGGCGGCACAATCTGACCCCGAGGCATATATCGCCAACGCAAAGGCATTCCTTGATGATGTTCAGCTTGAGGACAAGCATGTTGTCGAGGGCATCTTTGCCGGTGCAAAAGCACCAATGTCCGCGCCGGGGCCATTGAGCTGGCTGGAAAGGGAGAACCACGAATTTACGCAATATCTGGCGCGTATGCTATGTGATTAGGGGTGGCTGGTTTTGCGGCGTCACGCACGCTGGGCATAACGCCCATCACTGATTTTGGGGAGGATTTACAGATATGACTTTTTCGATTGTCGGGCATTGCCCAAAGACCAACATGGCCGGAGTGGCCATTACCACCAGCAGCATTTCTGTTGGCAGTAGATGCCCTCATGTGCGTGCCGGTGCAGGCGCGGTGACAACACAGAATGTTACCGACCCGTCAATCGGGCCGGATGCGCTGGCGCATCTGGCGACAGGAAAATCGGCCACCGAGGCGCTTGAACTGGTTCTCAAGGATCGCCCGCATCTGGCTTATCGGCAGGTAGCAATCGTTGACCTGCATGGCGGCGTTGCGCATTTCACCGGTGAAAATATTCTGGGTACGAATGCGGTTGTTACGGGTGATGGCTGTGTTGCCGCTGGCAATTTGCTCTCAACCACTGATGTTCCGGCGGCGATGGTTGCTTCTTTTGAGGCCGGGGCCGATCTGCAACTTGCCGAGAGATTGCTTTGTGCCCTTGAAGCCGGGATCAGCGCCGGTGGCGAAGAAGGGCCAACACATTCTGCATGTCTGCTTGTTGCGCATCGCAACAGCTGGCCATTGGTTGATCTGCGTGTTGACTGGACAGATGAGTGCCCGGGCAAGGTCCTGCGTAGCCTTTGGCAGGCCTATGAGCCACAGATGGAAGCCTATAATTTGCGCGCGCTGAACCCCGAGGCTGCGCCAAGCTATGGCGTGGCTGGTGACGAATAGCGCGTCACCAGATAAACGCCCGCACTGGCCAGTGCAAAGCCACAAAGACTGGTCATGGTAAGACGCTCACCAAACCAGAGCGCAGCCATGATGGCGGTCGATGGCGGCACCAGAAACAGCAGTGACGATGTTGCCGCCATGCTGTCGCGCTTGATCAGGATCATCAAAATCATGTAGGCGCCCAGAGACACGGCGAGAATCTGCCAGCTCATGGCAAGGATAAAGGGCAATTGCCAATCTATTTGCGGTGTCTCGAGGAGTGGCGTTATCACAAGATAAAATCCGGCGGCTGCGACGGCCTGAATGAAATTGCTTTTCAACAGTCCCATTTTTCCGCCGGTTTTCTTCTGCATCAGCGTTCCCGCCGTAATCGCCAGCAATCCCAAGAAGGCGACACCCAAACCGGCAAGTGGAAACGCCCCGCCGATTGTGGGCATCAAGACAATTGTCACGCCCGCCAGGCCAAGGCCAATCCCCAGCCATTGCACCCTTCGCATGGCCTCGGCGAACAGGAAGATTGCCAAAAAGGATGAAAGCAATGGCTGCATCGATACAATCAGTGAGGTGAGGCCTGCCGGCACACCCATGTCGAGCGCCAAAAATACCGAACCTAGATAACCGCCATGTAACAGCACCCCAACAGTTGCTGTTGCCAGTATTGATCGCCAATCAGTCCCCTGTGATGGGGGTGAACCTGTCTGGGATTGTGACAATCCACCAGCCAGAGCGAACATGCCCCCGAACAGCAGGGCAACAATGGCAAATCGAAGCAATAACAGGGCAAAAGGCGTGGCATATATCACCGCTTCCTTGCCGGTGACGAAAGCAGAGGACCACAAAAACACAAATATCATCGGCAGGCCGAAGCGCAGCATCATCGCGCCAATCTCACGTCATGTTGAGAAGGTGAGCGGCGACCATGTCGCCAAATGCGGTATGCGTTTCCGCCCGCCAGTGAATGGGATCACGATCAGATGAGACGGCGGCATCATTCGCGTTGATGAAATCAATCCCCCGGTCATGACAGACACGGCCAAGTGCAGCGGGCAGCATTTGCGATTTTTCCAGCCCGCCGCGCCATTCTTCATATCTGATCCATTGATCATCATCGACACGCGCGCCAAGCATTGGTGGGCAGATCACGGTCACTGCCGGTGACGTCTCGCCGTGCCATCCACCCGGCCCGGAGAGACTTGCCCCGACAATATCGACAAGGCGCAACACGCCCTCGGCGATATCGTCTGCCGAGCGGTCAAAACGGGCCTTGAGATCATTTGTGCCAAGCATGATCAGCACACGATCAAGCGGCTGGTGCGACATCAGGATGGCGAGCAGCGGCACGGCACCGTCATATTGCGGACCTTCCAGCGGGTCCGTGCCATGAGTGATTCGCCCGGGCAGGTTTTCCTCAATGACGTCAATCGGCGTGTGGTTCGCGGTGCGTTTGGCCATGTAGCTGTTTGCCAGCTGGCGTGGCCAACGTCCGTCAAACCGATGGCCGCTGCCATCGTCAAGATAGCCCCAGCTGTTTGAGTCACCATAAACAAGTAAACGCATCTCAAAGTACCTGAGTGTAGTCGGGGCAGGTGGGTATGAGCCAAAACAACCGGCACATTACAGCATCATCTTTCATTTTGTTTTGGTCATTCTGTTTTGTTCATTCTGTTTTGGCGATTGGCAGGCCGGCTTCGCCCCAGGCATTCAGCCCGCCATCAAGATCACAGGCATTTTCCATTCCCATGTCATTCAGGGTGCGCGCGGCAAGGGCTGATCGCCATCCAGATGTGCAGAACAGAATGATGGCCTTGTCGGTGGCAAAAACATCCTTGAAGTAAGGGCTTTTGGGGTCCACCCAGAATTCCAACATCCCCCGCGGTGCATGAAAAGCATCGGCGATCCTGCCGACCCTGTCGAGCTCGCGGATATCACGGATATCGACCAGAAGTGCTTTACCCTCATCCCGCATTCGTGCGGCATCTTCAGGAGCAATGCGCATAATCTTTGCCTGCGCTTCGTTGACCATGTCTATGGCGTGTCTTGTTACAGGCATCTTGAAATCTCTTTGGTCATGAATGATGCGTCAATCTAGCAGAACAAATTGGCAAGCGAAAACACCAAACGTCATCCATTTGCCTGCTGTGGGAATGTATTGGCGTTCGTTCGCGGTGCCGGTGCCGCAGGTCGAGTGAAAAACTTGTGGCAATTATCACTCTGAGGGTTTCTCTGGACGTAATTTTTTGGCTAAGCTGGATGGCGTAAAGCAGGAACAGGCGCGCCAGCATGGTGTGACGAAAATGCCTGATGCGAGATAGGGGAAAGTCAGATGGTTGAGAAGAATTATGCCTCGGTCTATGGCAAGGCTGTTGCCGATAGTGGCGCCTTTTGGCATGACGCGGCAAAGGATATTGATTGGGTGACGCCGCCAAAAACCGCAATCGACAGCAGTAACACGCCCTTTTATCGCTGGTTTCCTGATGGTGAGATGAACACCTGTTTCAACGCTGTTGACCGCCATGTGGCCGCCGGACGAGGTGAGCAAAAGGCGATCATCTATGACTCGCCCATTACCAATAGCAAATCCAGTCTGACCTTTGCTGAACTGCAGACGGCGACAGCAAAATTTGCCGGTATGCTGGCGGGCAATGGTCTGGTCGCCGGCGACCGGGTCATCATCTATATGCCGATGATCCCCGAAGCGGTCATTGCCATGCTTGGTTGTGCCCGCCTTGGCGTTGTGCATTCGGTCGTGTTTGGCGGGTTTGCCGCGGCAGAGCTTGCCAAACGGATTGATGATTGCGCCCCCAAAATGATTGTCAGCGCATCATGTGGTCATGAACCAACCCGCATTGTGGAATATAAGCCGCTTCTTGATGAGGCAATTGATATTGCCACGCATAAGGTCACCAGCTGTGTGATCTATCAGCGCGAGGCGGTGACGGCATCTCTTGTCGCGGGACGTGATATTGAATGGCACGCAGCGCATGACGGTGTTGCTGAAATGGCGCCTGTTACGGTGAAGGCCACCGATCCGCTTTATATCCTCTATACCTCTGGCACGACTGGCCAGCCGAAAGGCGTTATGCGCGACAATGGCGGACATGCGGTGGCACTGGCGTGGAGCATGCCAAACATCTATGACATGCAACCGGGAGAGGTCTATTGGGCCGCATCGGATATCGGCTGGGTTGTTGGGCATTCCTACATCGTATACGCCCCCTTGATTGTTGGTTGTTCAACCGTGCTTTTTGAGGGCAAGCCCATCGGCACACCCGATGCTGGTGTTTTCTGGCGCATCATCGAAGACTACAAGGTCAAGGTGTTGTTCACAGCGCCAACAGCGTTCCGTGCGATCAAGCGTGCCGACCCCGATGGTTCGTTTCTACAGAAACATGATGTCTCGTCTCTCAAATATCTGTTTTTGGCGGGCGAGAGGGCAGACCCGGATACAATAGTTTGGGCACAGGACAAATTGCAGGTGCCGGTCATTGATCACTGGTGGCAAACCGAAACAGGGTGGTCAATTTGTGCCAATCCCATGGGGATTGAACCGCTGCCAGTAAAATTGGGATCACCCTCGGTACCGATGCCGGGCTTTGAGCTGTCGATCCTGAATGAATCAGGTGCGCCGCTTGGTGCGAATGAGCTTGGTTCGATTGCAATCAAATTGCCCCTGCCGCCATCTTGCCTGCCGACAATCTGGGGGGCTGATGACGCTTTTGTCGAAAAATATCTGACGACATTCCCTGGCTATTATGAAACAGGGGACGCTGGCTATCGTGATGAAGATGGGTATGTCTACATCATGGCGCGCACTGACGATGTGATCAATGTTGCCGGGCATCGCCTGTCAACCGGCCAGCTGGAAGAGGTTCTTGCCGATCATCCGGATGTTGCAGAATGCGCGGTGATTGGCGTTGCGGATGAACTGAAAGGGCAATTGCCGCTTGGTTTGATCTGCCTCTATCCGAATTGCGAAAAAACGCATGAAGTTGTCTGCGCCGAGGCCATCGACCTTGTCAAAACGAGGGTCGGCCGTGTGTCTGCTTTCAATATTGTTGTGGTTGTTGATCGCTTGCCAAAGACGCGATCCGGTAAGGTGTTGCGTGCAACCATGGCGAAGATTGCAGATGGTGTCGAATGGACGATGCCGGCGACGATTGACGATCCGGTGATCCTTGACGAGATTGCCGCGGCGTTAAAAACAGTCGGTTATCCGGGCTGAGCGCAGAGCCATCTGTGTCGGGACTTGTGGCGGGGTTATAATTCCCTGCCAGCCCGCCATTCACGATATTTCAAAGTTGCCCACGCCCCGATTGTGGCAAAGGGTTCTGGCGGCAATTTGCGCGGTGCAGGCAGAGACAGCATCTTGGCAAGGCTCTGATGATTGTCATGCCGGTTGCCACAGGCCAGATCCGCCGCCAACATCCCCGACATCGTACCGCGCGCGGTGCCCAGCCCATTCTGACAACAAGCTGAAAAGATGCCGTCCTCAATCTCGCCAAAAGCCGGAACGTCATTCAGGCTGAGACAGAGCTTGCCGCCCCAGCTGAACTCCATACCAACATCGCAAAGATCGGGAAAACGATCGGCAAAGCTTTTCGCATGATGACGTTGCTTTGCGGCGGCGTAGTGATCCGGCACCTCCATGCTGGCGGCATATGTTGATTGATTGCGGACCAGAATACGGTCACCTGAGCGGCCGGAAATACGGCGAATTGAACTTCCGACAGGATCAGAAGGGGTGATCCCCCAGCGAGAATCGCCGCCAAGCCGTTTCACCTCGTCAGGCGATAGCGGGCGCGTCATCGATGCATAAAGAAACAGATGGATAAGCCGACGTTTGAAAAAGCCGAAGCTCTCGACATGGCCGTTTGTCGCCATGATGATTTTTGGAGCGCTGACGCAACCTGATGGCGTCTTTGCCTGCCAGATACCACTGTTTTGAGCCAGCTCCAGGACCGGGCTTTCTTCACAAATCAAAACCCTTTTGGCAAGACCGGTGGCCAGCCCCCGCACATAGGCGGCGGGATGCAACATTGTCGTGCCGGGTGTGTACAGACCTTGTTGATAGAAACTGGTACCGCAACGTTCTCGCATCTGTTGCTGGTCAAGGATTTCATAAGGCTCGTCCAGCCGTGCCAGATGCTGTGCATAGGTGATATTGGCAGCCTCGCCACGCGCGGTTGCTGCGCCATTAATCTTGCCGCTTTTGCAGATGATTTCCTCATCGAGGCCATATTCCTCGGCCGCATCAAGAGCGAAATCAATGGCCCGCCGGTTCATATTGATCTGCTCGCGGTCAATATCGAGATTGCCGGCATAATCTTCGGAGGAGAGCACATGCGGCAAATCAATCATAAAGCCGGAATTCCGGCCCGCTGGCCCTTCACCAATCCGGCCAGCCTCCAGCAGAACGATTTCTATCCTTGCCCCCTGCAATTTGTGCCAGTCGTCTTGCCGCCGACAGACCGGCGAATCCACCACCAATGATCAGCCAATCGGCTGAAACAGCCTCCTCAAGCCTTTTTGCAGCGGCTGGTGGCGGCAAAAGCCGATTCCAACCGGCGGGGCCGGGATTCTTGGGCAAATTGCGGGTTGTGTGTGACAAAGCCATCAAAAAGTCCAATAAGTGGCGGAAGTGCTGAGGTTTTCAACAGATTGCGGTTTTTTCCGTCTGTGTAAACCTGTTTCTTGTGTCTGGCCACATGGATAAAAGCTCAGATTCCACCAATCCATGCCGCTTTGAGACTTGTGAAACTGAGATGAGTGAGCGATACCTAAAGGACTTAATGTTTCTTTGTTGGGAGAAAACGATGAAAAAATTTGCACTTGCAGTGGTGGCGTCCAGCTTGCTTGCCGCCCCTGCTATGGCAGCCGACGTCAAGATTGGCGTTCTGCTTGGTTTTACAGGTCCGATTGAATCACTGGCCCCAAATATGGCAACAGCCGCTGAGCTGGCGATGAAAGAAGCCAGCGACTCTGGCAACTTTATGGGTGGCTCCACCGCAGTTTCTGTGCGTGCCGACTCGACATGTGTTGACGCCGCTGCTGCGACAGCCGCAGCTGAGCGTATGGTAACATCTGACGGTGTGTCGGCGATTATGGGCGCCGACTGTTCGGGCGTAACAACAGCTGTGTTGCAGAATGTTGGTACAGCCAAGGGCATTGTGATGATTTCACCTTCAGCCACATCGCCTGCATTGACGGACATTCCAGATGACGGATTGTTCTTCCGTACAGCACCATCAGATGCACGTGGCGGTCAGGTCATGGCTGAAATCATGATGGGCAAAGGCATCAAATCTGTTGCTTTGACCTATACAAACAACGATTACGGTAAAGGCCTCGCCGACAGCATTCAGGGCAGCTATGAAGCCCTTGGCGGCAAGGTAACCGTCGTTGCATCACACGAAGATGACAAAGGCGATTACAGCGCGGAAGTTGCCGCATTGGCGCAAGGCGGCAGTGATCATCTGGTGATCGTTGGCTATCTTGATCGTGGTGGTAAGGGCATCATGCAGGGTGCGCTTGACAGCGGTGCTTTCGAAAATTTCATCATGTCTGACGGTATGATCGGTCCGGCTCTGCCAGCAGCAATCGGCCCAGATCTTGACGGATCGTGGGGCTTGCTTCCCGGTGGTGCTTCCGAAGGTTATGCGATCTTCGAAAAGATGGCCGCTGATGCAGGCTTTGAAGCAACACCATATGCCGCTGAATCATATGACTCGGCAGCATTGATCATGCTGGCGATGCAGGCAGCCGGTTCAACCGACAGCCAGGTTTTCAAGGCAAAGGTGTTTGACGTTGCCAACGCACCTGGTGAGAAAATTCACCCTGGCGAGCTTGGCAAGGCGCTGAAGATTCTGGCCGAAGGTGGCGACATCGATTATGTCGGTGCCCGCGAGATCGAGCTTGTTGGCCCGGGCGAAACAGGCGGTGCTTACCTTGAGCAGGTTGTTGAAGGTGGCAAATTCGTAACTGTCAAAACCCACTAAGACCAAAATTGACGGCGATCCGCGCGTAAGGCTCGGGTCGCCGTTTTCTTATTATGATTACAGTTGAAAACCTGTCCAAACATTTCGGCGGCATTCATGCTGTCGATAATGCATCTTTGGTCATTGAAACCGGATCAATTACCGGTCTCATAGGCCCCAATGGTGCTGGCAAGACCACATTATTCAATGTGATTGCGGGTGTCTACAAACCGACATCCGGTCGGGTCTTGCTCGATGGTGATGACATTACCGGTTTGCCGCCACATGAGCTGTTCGCGCGGGGCATGCTGCGCACATTTCAGATTGCGCATGAATTTTCAACCCTCACTGTGCGGGAAAATCTGATGATGGTGCCGGGTAATCAATCCGGTGAACGGCTTGTTGATGCGTGGTTCCGGCCATCCCGGGTCAAGGCCGAGGAAACGCGGATCAGGGACAAGGCGGATGAGGTGATCGATTTTCTGCAGATCGGTCAAGTCGCCGATGAATTGGCTGGAAATCTCTCTGGCGGGCAGAAGAAGCTTCTCGAACTTGGTCGGACAATGATGGTTGATGCCAAGATTGTCTTCCTTGATGAGGTTGGCGCCGGTGTTAACCGGACATTGTTGAACACCATTGGCGATGCAATTTTGCGGCTGAATAAAGAGCGCGGTTACACATTCTGCATGATCGAGCATGACATGGATTTCATCTCGCGGCTGTGTGATCCGGTGATTGTTATGGCTGAAGGCGCTGTCCTGACAAGTGGTACGGCTGCCGAGGTCAAGGCCAATGAAGCGGTGATTGAGGCCTATCTTGGAACCGGCATGAAAAACCGCATCGCGGATGAGGCCAAGGCAACCGGGTGTGCGGCATGAGTTATCTTGTCGGGCATGACATGACCGGGGGGTTATGGTGGGGCTGATATCCTGCATTTATGCAATGTCAGTGTTGAAAGAGGCCAGATCGCCGTGGTTGTCGGGCCAAATGGTGCGGGCAAATCGACAGCAATGAAGGCAATGTTTGGCATGCTGAATTTGCGCGAAGGCGCGGTTACCCTGAACGGTGAAGATATCACCGGATTGAAACCACAGGAACGCGTTCTCAAGGGCATGGGGTTCGTGCCACAGAATAACAATGTTTTCACCAGTATGACCGTTGAGGAAAACCTTGAAATGGGGGCTTTCATCCGGCGAGACGATATCAGCCAGACGATGGAACAGGTCTTTTCCCTGTTTCCGATATTGGCTGAAAAACGGCGTCAACCGGCAGGCGAATTGTCTGGTGGTCAACGCCAGCAGGTGGCCGTTGGCCGTGCGCTGATGACCAAGCCGGACGTACTGATGCTTGATGAGCCAACGGCCGGTGTGTCGCCAATTGTGATGGATGAATTGTTTGACCGGATCATTGAAGTCGCGAAAACCGGTATCGCCGTTTTGATGGTTGAACAGAATGCGCGTCAGGCGCTGGAAATTGCCGATCAGGGTTTTGTGCTTGTTCAGGGGCGTAATGCCTATACCGACAGCGGTAAGGCGTTGCTGGCCAATCCAGAAGTCCGCAAGGCGTTTTTGGGAGGGTGATGATGGTCGATTTTCTCAACGCCCTTGTCCTTCTTGGCAATTTTGTCCTTGTTCCGGGGCTTGCCTATGGCAGCCAGTTGGCGCTTGGTGCCCTTGGTGTGACGCTGATATACGGCATTTTGCGCTTTTCCAATCTGGCGCATGGCGAGACCATGGCCTTTGGTGCGATGATCACAATTCTTGTGACCTATGTGTTGCAGGCCAACGGTGTTTCCATTCACCCGCTGCCAACCGCCTTGCTGGCGATCCCGATTGGCATTGTTGGTGCGGTGTTGCTGTGCCTTGCCATTGATCGGCTTGTCTACCGATACTATCGCCGCCAGCGTTCGGCATCGTCGATCTATCTGATTGTGTCGATCGGGGTGATGTTGATCACCGGCGGTTTGATTCGTTTCATTGTTGGCCCGGGTGATCGAAAATTCACCGATGGTGAGCGCTTCATTATCAAGGCGCGTGCTTTTAAAGAGATGACCGGCCTCAATGAAGGTTTGGCCATAAAGACAACGCAAGGTGTGACGGTGATTGCCGCTTTTGTTGTCGTTGCCCTTGTCTTTTGGTTTCTTAACAAGACACGCACCGGTAAGGCGATGCGCGCCTTTTCGGACAATGAAGATCTGGCGCTGTTGTCGGGGATCAATCCGGATAGGGTGGTAATGATCGCCTGGATTATGACTGGTGCTCTGGCGACCATTGCCGGTGTTCTCTATGGCCTCGACAAAAGCTTTAAGCCCTTTACCTATATGCAGCTTCTTTTGCCGATTTTTGCGGCAGCGATTGTTGGTGGTGTGGGCAATCCGATTGGCGCAATTGTCGGCGGCTTTGTTGTCGCCTTTTCGGAACTGATTATCACCTTCGCCTATCGCAAGGTTTTTATGTATGTGTTGCCGGAAAATATGGAACCGACAGGTATGGTCCAGTTGCTCTCGACCGACTATAAATTCGCTGTTTCCTTTGTGATTCTTGTGATCGTTCTGCTGGTCAAGCCAACCGGCATTTTCAGTGGAAAATCGCTATGATGAATGCATCGCACATGACAAATCAGGGACATGCCGTAAAACGGAACCTGCTGCTCTATCTGTTGATGGCCGGTTTGCTGTGTCTCGTTGGCGTTGTACAGAGCTGGAACGTGACGTTCTCGTTGCTGAATATGTGTCTGATTTCGGCGATCATGGCTTTGGGCCTCAATATCCAGTGGGGTTATGCCGGCCTGTTCAATGTAGGTGTCATGGGGTTTGCTGCGCTTGGCGGGCTTGCCGGGGTGCTGGTCTCACAAGCACCGGTGCCAGAGGCATGGGCCGCAGGTGGTGCCGGAATTGTTGGCGGTTTGATTGCTGGCCTTGTCACCATCATTGCCGGCCTGTTCATGTGGCGCCGCCTTGCGCATCAGGGTCGCCGCCGCTATTGGCTTACCGGCATTACCGTACTGGTCGGCTATACGCTCATGCGGATGATCATCGACCCGGCAGTGAGCGCGATTGAAGCGGTTGACCCGGCGCGGACAGGCTTTCTCGGCGGTGCCGGTATGCCGATCATCTTCAGCTGGGCTGTCGGGGGTGTGTTCGCCGCCGCCGTTGCCTTTGTTGTGGGCAAAATTTCGCTTGGTCTTCGGTCTGACTATCTGGCCATCGCGACATTGGGCATTTCCGAAATCATCATCTATTTTCTCAAATTTGAAGATTGGCTTACCCGTGGGGTGAAAAATGTGGCAGGTCTGTCACGCCCGGTCCCCTATGAGACCGATCTCAATCAATCATTGGCGTTTCAGGAGTTTGCGGCAAATATCGGGTTAAGCGTTGTTGATGCGTCATCGCTGGTGGTGAAGATCAGCTACGCAATCCTGTTCACGCTGGTTCTGTTGACCATTTTGTGGCTGTGCGAGTCGGCGCTGCGTTCCCCATGGGGCCGGATGATGCGCGCCATACGCGACAATGAAATCGCGGCAAGCGCTATGGGCAAGGACGTAAAGCAGCGTCATCTTCAGGTGTTCGTTCTTGGCTCTGCCGTGGTTGGCATTGCCGGGGCTATGCTCACCACGCTTGATGGCCAGTTTACCCCGACATCATACCAGCCGTTGCGGTTCACTTTTTTGATCTGGGTGATGGTGATCATTGGTGGTTCAGGCAATAATTTCGGGGCGGTGCTGGGTGGCTTTGTCATCTGGTTCTTCTGGATTGAGGCAGAACCGATGGGGCTCTGGCTGATCAATATGGTAACGTCTGGGATGCCTGATGGTCATTGGCTGCGTGAACATTTGCTGGACAGCGCGGCGCATACGCGTTTGATGACAATGGGTGCTGTGTTGCTGCTGGTGCTGCGGTTCTCGCCGCGCGGACTAATCCCCGAGGTTAAGCGATAACGCATGACGCGCGCTGGCAGGTGCCTGATCGTGAAAAGCCATTGCATGATTGCGCCAAAATGCCTAAAAATTTTGCCATACCAATCTGACGACTTTCCGGTGCGTTGCCGATCGCTGTCGGCTTCCAGCTAGATCGCCACCCACTTAACGATTGCCTGATAACTGAAAGAGACACTCATGCTTGAAAAACTTACTCCGGCAAAGCCTGATCCCATCCTTGGTCTTGGTAAATTGTACGCCGCCGATGAAAGATCCGGGAAGATTGACCTTGGTGTTGGCGTTTATAAAGACCCAACAGGGAATACGCCGATCATGACAGCGGTCAGGAAAGCCGAATTGAGGCTGCATGAACAGCAAACAAGCAAGGCTTACAAGTCGCTTGGCGGGGATGATCTGTTTCGCGCCAAAATGCGCGAATTGGTGCTTGCTGATGCGGTCGATCCGGCGCGTGTTGCGACATTGCAAACACCCGGAGGCACAGGCGCCATCCGTCAGCTCTATGAATTAATCCGTAAACTGGCACCGGAAAGCACCATCTGGATCAGTAATCCGACCTGGCCGTCGCATCTTGCAATGGCCGATGCGATGAAGCTGAAAACCGCCGGATACAGCTATTTTAACGCGGCAACCCGTATGGTTGATTTTGACGGCATGATGGCTGATCTCGCTGGTATGAAAGCGGGTGATTTTCTGTTGCTGCATGGATGCTGCCACAACCCGACAGGGGCCAATCTGAACGCTGAACAATGGGCCACGCTGACGGCGCTGGTTCTTGAAAAGAATGTCATTCCCTTCATCGACATTGCGTATCAGGGATTTGGTGACGGCTTGGATGAGGATGCGGCCAATATGCGGGCAATGGCATCACAGGTGCCGGAGATGCTGATCGCATCATCATGCTCGAAGAATTTCGGGCTTTATCGTGACCGCGTGGGTTGTGCCATGGTGATCTGTGCTGATGCGCAAATTGCCGAGGTGACAACTGGAAATCTGGCCGTGCTGAACCGGTTGAACTACTCATTCGCGCCGGATCATGGCGCCGCGGTTGTGGCGATCATCCTTGATGATGCTGAATTGCGCGCCGAATGGATGGCAGAACTTACAGAAATGCGGGAGACAATGCTGACCATTCGCCGTGATTTGGCTGATGCGCTGCGTCGTCAATGCAATTCGGACCGGTTTGATTTCATCGCAGACCATCGGGGGATGTTCTCACGCCTTGGTCTGACATCGGAGCAGGTTGAGAGCCTTCGCGATGATCACGCTATGTATGTGGTCGGTGACAGCCGGATCAACATTGCCGGTTTGTGCGGCGGCAAGCATGAGCCGTTTGCGGCTGCGGTTGCCAAGGTTGTTTCAGAAAGCTGAAATACCTTGCGGGCTGGCCGATTGTCACGTTTCGTATAAGTCTGTGAATTATGAGATGAGTGATTGATGATGCCGACAACACCGAACAATCCGCCTTGCAGTGGTGGCGAGCTTTTGATGCGATGCCTTGTGGGGCTTGGTGCGCGCAAGGGATTTGGTGTGCCCGGAGAATCCTATCTGGCAGTGCTTGATGCGATGTATGACCATCGTGATGCCTTTGACTTTATCCTTGCCCGTCAGGAAGGCGGCGCGGCCTATATGGCGGCGGCGTGGGGAAAATTGACCGGTGAGCCCGGTATTTGTTTTGTGACCCGTGGTCCGGGGGCGACAAACGCCGCCGTTGGTGTTCACACGGCAATGCAGGACTCGCTGCCGATGTTGCTGTTCATTGGGCAGGTCGGCAATGATATGGCCGGGCGTGAAGCCTTTCAGGAAATCGATTATGAGGCGTTTTTTGGCCCTATCGCCAAATGGGCCGTGCAAATCAATGATGCTGACCGCATTCCCGAGATTGTAAGTCGTGCTTGGACAACGGCCTTGTCCGGAAGGCCCGGGCCGGTGGCGATTGCCTTGCCGGAAACGATGCTGACGGCAATGACTGATGCCATGCCGTGCGGGCCGGTGGCGATTCCGGAACCTGCGCCGTCTTTGGACGAGATTGCGCGCGTCAAGACGATGCTGGCAGAGGCAGAGCGCCCGCTGATCATCGTTGGTGGTACAAGGTGGCAAGAGGCGTCCTCGCGCGCTGTGGAACAATTTGCGATGGCGAATGACATTCCGGTTGTTGCCGCCTTCCGTTTCCATGATCTGATCGACAATTATGCCGATTGCTATGTGGGTGATGCCGGTGTTGGCATGCTTGGTTATATGAAGGATCTGCTTGGCAAGGCTGACCTGATATTGGCGCTGAATGTCCGGTTTGGTGAAATGACAACCGGTGCATACAGCATTTTTGAAACACCCCGCATGGCGGCGCGCCTTATCCACAGCCACGCATCAGACCGTGAGCTTGGCAAGATCTATGTGGCTGATTTGCCGCTTCATGCCGGACCGAACCGCATGGCGGCGGCGCTGGCTGATCTTTGGCTTGATGAAAAGGCGTCACGAACCGCTTGGGCCACAGAAACTCGTGCGGCCTATCTCGACAGCTTTGGCGCACCGCAGCAGCCCGGTGATGTCGACATGCGCGAGATCATGGCCTATCTGCAAAATGCTCTGCCGGATGATGCAATCATCACGCATGGTGCCGGCAATTTTGCCATATGGCCAAATAAATTCATGAAGTTCGGCGCTTCGGCACGGATGCTTGGCCCACAAAGTGGCACCATGGGTTTTGGTGTGCCTGCGGCGATTGCCGCAAAAGCGCATGATCCATCCCGCTTTGTCCTTTGTTTTGCCGGTGATGGTGATTTTCAAATGAACGGAACCGAGCTTGGCGCGGCGATGCAGGCGGGGTTGGCGCCGGTGTTTATCGTGCTGAATAACAGCAGCTATGGCACCATCCGCATGCATCAGGAACGCACATATCCTGAACGCGTATCAGGAACAGACATCGTCAATCCGGATTTTGCCGCGCTGGCAAAGGCCTATGGCATGCATGGTGAAACCGTGCTCAAGACTGCCGACTTTGCCGATGCCTTTGAGCGTTCCCGTAATGCGCCAAAAGGGGCGGTGATTGAAATAAGAATACCGACAGAGGCGATCAGCCCGCGGGCAACGGTGTCGGGATTGCGGGCGGCGGCGCGTTCCACCTGATTAAAGCCAAAAGGAAGTTTGAGCAGTGGCAGAGTTGGATATCGAATTTGTAAGGGCGCAGTTTCCGGCTTTTGCCCAACCCTCGCTCAAAGGGCAGGCTTTGTTTGAAAATGCAGGCGGGTCTTACACATGCAAACAGGTGATTGACCGCCTGCATCGCTTCTACACGGAACGCAAGGTCCAGCCCTATGGGTTTTTCAAGGCGTCACAGGATGGCGGCGATGAGATGGATGAGGCGCGCAACCGGCTGGCGGCGCTGATGAATGTCGAAAGCGATGAGTTGAGCTTCGGTCCCTCGACAAGCCAGAACACCTATGTTCTCGCCAAGGCTTTCGCCGATTATTTGTCTCCGGGGGATGCGATTGTCGTCACCGATCAGGACCATGAGGCCAACAGTGGTGTCTGGCGGCGTTTGGCAGAGCGCGGCATTGAGGTGCGTGAATGGCATGTTGATCCGGACCTTGGGCAGCTTGATCCGGCGGCGTTGGCAAACTTGCTGGACGGGGCGGTAAAGCTGGTATGTTTCCCGCATTGCTCGAACATTGTCGGTCAGGAAAATCCCGTAGCCGAGATTGTCGGGATGGCCCATAAGGCAGGTGCGGTGACTTGTGTCGATGGAGTCAGCATGGCACCGCATGGCTTGCCGGATGTTGCTGCGCTTGGCACGGATATTTATCTGTTCTCCAGCTACAAGACATATGGTCCGCATCAGGGGATTATGGTGGTGCGGCGTGGCCTTGCCGATAAATTGCCAAATCAGGCGCATTTCTTTAACGCTGAATCACGCACCAAGCGCTTTACACCAGCTGGCCCGGATCATGCCCAGATCGCCGCCTGTGCTGGTATGGCAGATTATATTGACGCCCTTTATGCGCATCATTTTGCCGAATCTGCCGATGCCCCGGCGCGGGCAAGGGCTGTTGCCAAATTGCAGCGCGACCATGAGGACAAGACCCTGGCCCCACTACTTGGCTATTTGCGGGATCGTGGCGATGTTCGGGTGCTTGGCAATAATCATCTACAAACCCCAACGGGCCGCGTGCCGACGGTGGCGTTGATGACGCCGCGCCCACCAGAGACAGTGGCGCGCGAACTGGCGTCTCATGGGGTGATGGCCGGGGCCGGTGATTTCTATGCGGTGCGGACAATCAGTGCGATGGGTGGTGATCCAACCGTTGGTGTGCTGCGCCTAAGCTTTGTGCATTACACCAATGACGCCGAAGTCGAGCAATTGATCAACGGGCTTGAGGCCACGCTGTAAAACCGGCCGTTTGCGCGCGCATGCAGACTATAATCCGGCAACCAGACGCTGGTTCAGCTTGGCCAGCATGTCGTCACACATGGCGAGTTGCGCTTCACTGACAAACTCGTCCGGTTTATGTCCCTGATCCATCGAGCCGGGCCCGCAAATGACCGTGGGAATGCCAAGGTCGCGGGAAAACAGCCCGCCTTCTGTGCCAAACGACATCTTGATCGTTGTATTCGCGCCGGTCAGTGATTTCAGCAAGGCAACCACATCTTCCTCTGGATTGGTGTTCATTCCCGGATAGGTGTTGGTGATGGTAAAGTTTATTGCCGCCTCGGGGGCAATTTGGCGTGCCTTTTCGATGATTGGGGCGATGCGTGTCTCGATCGTCTTGATGATCTGGTTCGGGTCATCTTCAGCAAGATTGCGGATTTCAAAATCAATCACCGCCTCGTGCGGAACAATGTTCAGCTGCACACCACCCTCGATACGCCCGACATGCAAGGTCGTGTAGGGAATGTTGTAATCGTTATCCTTGTTGCCATGGAGGCGGATATCCTCCTGCGTTTTCCGGATTTCAGCCGCAAGGTCGCAGGCAAGATGCAGTGCATTGACGGCATGCGGTGCCAGCGCCGAATGTCCAGCCCGGCCATGACAATGTGCACGGATTGCAGTCTTCCCCTTATGACCGGTGCCAAGGCCCATTTCTGTTGGCTCGCCAACGATGCACATTTCTGGTCGGAACGGTGCCTTTGCCATCATCTCGATCATCGAGCGAACGCCGATGCAGCCGATTTCCTCGTCATATGACAGGGCAAGATGGAGTGGCGTGTGAAGCGGTAGTTTGGTCGCCGCCTCGAAGCTCGCGATAGCGGCGGCACAAAACCCCTTCATATCTGCAGAGCCGCGCCCATAGATGCGACCATCTTCATGTGTGGCCTTAAACGGCGGTTTGGTCCATTCCTGCCCATCGATGGGAACAACATCGGTGTGGCCGGACAACATGACACCGCCCCGATCAGCCGGTCCGGTGCTGGCAAACAGATTGGCTTTTTTGCCGGTTTCATCCGGAATAACGACCGCCTCTGTCCCGCAGTCCGACAACCGGTTTGCGACATAATCGATCAATTCCCGGTTGGGATCTCGGCTGACACTGGCGAAGCCGATCAAATCATCAAGAATTCTAATCGTTTCAGACATAGGTAACCTTTGCGTGAATGGGCTTGCGTTTCTTTTTATATGGCGGATGATAGCCTCAACAAAGCTGACTATGGCCGGTGCATGAGCGTATGTAAATGACTCTGGCAGGTCGGTGACAAATTCTTTAATCAGGACTGTTATCAAAGTGACAATAGATTTCGATCGAATCATAGACCGCCGCAACACACATTCCAGCAAATGGGACAGTATGCAGGCCAGCTATGGCGTCTCACCGGAAAATGGCATCCCGATGTGGGTGGCTGATATGGATTTTCGGCCACCGAAAGAGGTCGATGACGCCCTCAAGGCCGAAATGGCACATGGGATTTATGGCTATTATGACAATCCGCGTAGCTATGCAGAGGCGCTTGCTGGCTGGATGCAACGGCGACATGGCTGGACGGTTGATCCGGGGTGGCTGCTGCAGGTGCATGGTTTGGTCAATGGGTTGGCGTTATGCATCAGCGCCTTTACCAAGCCGGGTGAGGGTGTGATCGTGTTTTCGCCGGTCTATCACTGGTTTGGCAACATCGTGAATGCGAATGACCGGCGCCTTGTCGAGTCGCCGTTGGTGCAAAAGGATGGTCTTTACCACATGGATCTGCAAGCTCTTGAGGCGCAGCTCAAGGGTGATGAAAAGCTGGTCTTTCTGTGCTCTCCACATAATCCGGGTGGGCGTGTGTGGACAGCGGAAGAGCTGTCGGCGCTTGCCGATTTTTGTATCAAACATGATCTGATCCTGATCAGCGATGAGGTGCATAACGATTTGGTCATGCCGGGCCACAAGCATATTGTGGCGCCGCTGGCCATGCCGCAGGCGGCGGATCGGTTGGTCACCTTGGTTGCCTCAAGTAAAACATTCAATCTTGCCGGTGGCATGACCGGAAGCATGATCGTTTCTGACGATGCGCTTCGCAAACGGCTGGCCAAAACGCATAAGGCGGCCGGCATGTCGGTCAACCGGTTTGGCATGGTTATCGCCGAAGCGGCTTATAAACATGGCGAAGAGTGGCTTGATCAATTGCTTGCCTATCTTGATGGCAACCGCCAGCTATTCTGTGATGCTATGGCGAAAATACCCGGTGTGAATGTGATGCCGCTGCAGGCGACCTATCTGTGCTGGGTTGATTTTGCCGATACCGGCATGGCATCGGATGAATTTATCCGGCGTATTCAGGATGCGGGTGTTGCGGCAAGTCATGGCCATACCTTTGGTGCTGGCGGTGAGAGCTTTATGCGATTTAACATTGCCACGCCGCGCGCCCTCGTTGCTGAAAGTGTCAAACGACTTCAGGCGGCCTTTGCCGATTTGCAGTAGCATAAATAAATGTTGGTGATTGATCTGTTGCCGCCCTTGGGCTTTTTGTTGCTCAATGTCTTTATACCCGGGCCGAATGTGCTGAATACCATTGCCACGGCAATGGGATCAGGTCGGCAGGCCGGACTGGCCTGTGCATTGGCTTGTGGCCTTGGGCTGTTGTGCTGGGCGATTGGCGTGTTGATCGGTGCGGCAGCACTCTTCACCGCATTTCCGATCACAAAATCACTCATCACGGCACTTGGCGGGTTGTTGTTACAATATTTTGGCGTACGTTACATCCGCAAGGCGTTGTCGCATGCGATCATCATAGAGGCGGTGGAAAACAGGCCAATGTCCGCAGCCTTCTGGCAGGCGTATTTGGTGATGATGACCAATCCCAAGGTGATGACAACATGGCTTGCGGTGATTTCGCTGTTCCCTGTTGTGGCGCGGGATGCGCCGCACATTGCAACGTTCAGCGTTATGGCCGGATGTCTGTCATTTGCCGGACATGCGCTGTTTGCCACATTGTTCTCAAGTCGCGCGGCAGGCCGCATCTATGCGATGCTGTATCGCCCGATCAATGCCTTGGTGGGCGTGTGTTTCTGTCTTTACGGGCTGAAACTATTGTTTGAGTTGCTGCCCTGACCTTGCTAACCGCCATTTGATTTGGCCTCAATCTCGGCCATCCGGTCATGCAGATCATCAAGCTGTGTCAAATCAAGGCCAAGATTACCGAAGGCATCTTGTCTGGCCACTGTGCCCTTTGTCATCAGCGCCGATATGCCCAAATCTTCGAGGGTTTTCACCACCTCACGCATTTCAGCGGCACGCCGGATACCATGTGTGGTCATGCGTTCCATGTTGAAGCTTGCCCGCGTCAGCCAGCTTTCATTTGTCTCCGAGGCGTCGAGTGATTTGGCCACAGCATCGGCAACACCGGCACGGCAGGCCGCCTGAAAACATTCTGCGGTCAACGCTTCAATGCCCTTGATCATGACTGAACGAAGCATCTTTATGGTTGATGCCTCACCTACCTTGTCACCTACGATCTCGACATTCATTTGCAGCAGATCGAATAGAGTTTTGGCGGCGTCGATATGCGGGCTGGCCGCCAGCATCTGGGTCTGATGGCCTCGGTTCGTAATCGGGGCCATCACCGCGACATCGACATAGCATGCACCGGCACCGTCAATGAGCGTGGCCGAAGCCTGCTTCGTCCCCGGTGCACAGCTGTTCATATCAAAATACAGGGTGTCTACACCAATATGCGGCGCCGCAGCAGTGGCAGCGGCATTCGCCTGATCGGCGGTGACAACGCTGATCACAAGGGCGGCGCCCTCCAAGGCGGCTTTTATGTCGGGCTTTGCCGTGACACCGGCGGCGTGCATCCGGCGGCGCATGTCCTCGGCCTTTGTCGGATCGTCCAGCTTTAAATCAAAGGCGTGCAAATCCGCCTCGGTAATGCCAGAAGCCTTGAGGCTTGTGGCGATCGCATGACCAGCTTCGCCAAACCCAATGAAACAAATTGTGTGGTTTGCTTTACTCATATTCTAAGCCTAGCCAATGTCTGCTGGGGCTTCCATGTGAAAAACCCTGACCAATGCCTGATAAACGGGCATCCTTTGTTGATTGATGATCACATGGAGATGCACGCTTTAATTGATTAAACGGATTGCCTTTTCGCCCGGCGCGCCAGCAACTCACCGAGGGCCACAACAATGGCCGCGCCCAGAACTGCGCCAATCAGCGTTGCATGTGGTGACCATGCTGCCAATCTCTCGGCCCATAATGGATCGGTGCTGATCATGTCGCCGCCAAGCCAGCCAAGCAGGGCACCGCCTGCGGTTATGATAATCGGATAGCGTGTCATGACACGCAGAATGATCGCGCTGCCACCGATAATGATCGGAACGCTGAGTAAAAGACCAAAGATCACCACGCCAATATTGCCTTTGGCGGCGGCGGCAATGGCGATCGAATTATCGAGGCTCATCACAAAATCAGCAATAATGATGGTTCGTATGGCATCCATCAGATTGGGTGGCTGTTTGATTGACCCTTCTTCGATATGGGTTTCCTCAACAAGAAGCTTTACACCAATCCACAGTAGCAGGACCCCGCCAATCAGCTTCAACCCGGGCACGGTAAGTAATGTGGTGGCAAAAAACACAAGGATACAGCGCAAGATGATTGCGCCTGCTGTACCCCATAAGATGCCAGCTTTTTTCTGTTTTTCGGGGAGATTGCGACAGGCTAGTGCAATAATTATGGCGTTGTCGCCACCAAGGACTATGTCGATAGCTATGATCTGCAGGATTGAGATCAGTAACGCTTCATCCATTTTTAAAAACAACCGTAAAGAAACAATTAACGCTAATGGATATGGGGAAAATTTTGTTGAAAGACAAGCTGTTTGCGTAGCGTTTTGTCTGTTTTTCTTCTCAGATTGCAAAAGCCGGTGGCAAAGCGTTGCGTCAATGAGCATTTTTTGGGAATTTCCCAGCCAGCCATGCGATTTATGGCGCTTTGCTTTTGATAATCATTCGCAAATAGGGTAAACACAACCTCATGGTTGCAACCTTTCTTTCCAACTGGACGCGGATCCCGAAACGCCGTGTTGACATATGGTCCTTGGGCACATGGCTTTTATGCTGTCTGTTGCTTGGCCCTGTATTGGCGCTGCTGGTTACAGCTCTTGGCGAGAGCGGCGGCCTGTGGGAGCATCTGCTTGACACGGTGCTTGGCAAATATGTTGTCAACACACTGATTTTGATGGCTGGGGTTGGGGTGCTGGCGATATTATTCGGCGTCAGCACAGCCTGGGTGATCAGCCGTTATGAGTTTTACGGGCGGGCGCATCTGGAATGGATGCTGTTATTACCTGCGGCAATTCCGGCCTACATCATCGCCTACACCTACACCGATTTTTTTGAATATGCGGGGCCTTTGCAAACGATGCTTCGCGAGGCCTTTGGTTGGCAGACGGCGCGTGATTACTGGTTCCCGGAAATCCGTTCGCTTGGCGGGGCAACGCTGGTCATGGCATCGGTGCTCTATCCCTATATCTATATGGTGACGCGGATCGCCTTTCGCCTGACATCGGCGAGCCTGTTTGAGATCGCGCTGGTCCACAATAAATCACAATTTTGGACAGTTGGTCTGCCGTTGGCACGGCCGGCAATCATGGCTGGGCTTGCGCTCGTCTTGATGGAGGTTGTTTCCGATTTTGGCACCGTCGAATATTTTGCTGTCGAGACAATCACGCTTGGTATTTTCAATGTCTGGCTGGGGATGAATAATATTGTCGCTGCGGCGCAAATTTCCCTCGTCGGGTTTGTCTTTATCATCAGCCTTCTGGGGCTGGAGCTGTATGCCCGCTCCCGCCAGCAATTTTCCGGTACCGCGAGGCCACCTGTTCCGGTGACCCGGCTTCATATCAAGGGGTGGAGCAGGGTGTTGTGCTATGCCGTGTGTTTTTTGCCGCTGTTATTCGGATTCATAATTCCGGTCGCGGTATTGCTGAAATTTGTTTTCGCGTCATCGCTTTCCATCCAGTTTGTCGAGATTGCCGCCATCGTCAGGAACTCGGTTCTGGTCGCGGGTGTGGCTGCATGTGTCGTGATGCTGGTCTCGACTGTGATTGTGCTGGCGGCGGCCTATCGTGCTGGTAGGTGGACACGGGCAATATCGCTTGTCGCCTCAACCGGCTATGCGTTTCCCGGAACCATGCTGGCCATCGGTGTTTTGATTTTCGCAGGGCTTGTCGATCAATTCATCTCGGCGCTGAGCAACGGAAACATCAAGGGTGTCCTGCTTGGCGGGTTTGGTGTCTTGTTCTGTGCCTATCTGGTCCGGTTTCAGGCGGTTGGCTATGGGGCGATGCTCTCCGGGGTGCGGCGGCTTCCGGACAATATGATGAGTGCAAGCCGCGTTCTCGGGCAAACATTCGGCAGCAGCCTGCAACGGGTTATCCTGCCTCTGCTTCGCGGGTCGCTCGTGGCTGGTGGTTTGTTGGTCTTTGTCGATGTGATGAAGGAATTGCCGATGACGCTTCTGCTCCGGCCTTTCAACTTTGAGACGCTTGCCACATACGCCTATCAATTTGCCAAAGATGAAATGCTGGAGGTGGCGGCGATGCCGTCATTGATGATTGTCATCGTTGGTCTCGTGCCGGTCTTGCTGATGAACCGGATGTTACGCGGGGCGTGATAGGTCTTTTGCGTTGCCCGGCTTTGGTCTATTGTGGCGGCGCACACCATGGCTGTCGGCTGTGATGCTTGTGCTGTGACCGTGTTGAAGCCTGTGAGATGCTGATGCCCACTTTTGCCTGTGTTGAGGATTTACGCAAACATGCCGAAAGGCGTGTGCCGCGGATGTTTTATGATTATGCGGACAGCGGTTCTTGGACCGAGTCGACTTACCGCGCCAATGAAAGCGACCTGCAGGCAATAAAATTCCGCCAGCGTGTCGCTGTCGATGTCAGCACGCGAAGCACCGCTATGCCAATGCTTGGCGAGACCTTGCCGATGCCAGTTGCCCTTGCACCAACGGGTTTGACCGGCATGCAACATGCCGATGGTGAAATTCTGGCGGCCAAGGCGGCCGAGGAATATGGCGTTCCGTTCACCCTGTCCACAATGTCGATATGTTCAATCGAGGATGTTGCCGCCAACACCAGCAAGCCATTCTGGTTTCAGCTCTATGTGATGCGGGATCGTGATTTCATCCACCGGCTGGTAGAGCGTGCCCGCGATGCGAATTGCTCGGCGCTGATGATCACGCTTGATTTGCAGATCCTTGGCCAGCGTCACAAGGATGTCCATAATGGCCTGAGCGCGCCGCCAAAACCAACTCTGTCCAACATCATCAATCTGTGCACGAAACCGGCATGGTGCCTTGGCATGCTTGGCACGAAGCGGCGTCAGTTCGGTAACATTGTCGGCCATGTTCAGGGCGTAAAGGATATGAGTTCACTCGCCGACTGGACGGCAAGCCAGTTTGATCCATCCCTGTCCTGGGATGATGTCGCGGCAGTGCGCCGTCAATGGGGCGGCAAGGTTATCATCAAGGGCATCATGGATGTCGAGGACGCGAAAAAGGCAGTGAATGTTGGCGCTGATGCGATTGTCGTGTCCAACCATGGCGGGCGCCAGCTTGACGGCGCGCCATCGGCGATTGCCGCTTTGCCCCAAATTGTCGATGCAGTCGGCGATAAATGCGAGGTCTGGATGGACAGTGGCATTCGCACTGGACAGGATATTTTGCGCGCTGTCGCACTGGGCGCCAAAGGCACCTTGATCGGGCGTGCCTTTCTTTATGGGCTTGGCGCGGCGGGGCAGGCCGGCGTTACCCGAACGCTGGAAATTTTGCACACCGAGCTTGACCGCACGATGGCGCTTTGCGGGCGAACCAATCTTGCCGAGGTGGACCGGTCAATCCTTCTGGAATAGGCGCCCTTTGCCCGGACCGGCAACCGATACATTTGCCAGCCGGGCCATGTCCCACGCCAGCGCAGAATTGCTGGAGATCACCGGAATGCCGAGTGTCTGCTCGGTAGACTCGATGATTGACGCGCATTTCAGCGATGTGCAGGATACAAAAATTGCATCAAGCATGCCGTTGGCGCTGTTTGCCAGCCGGTCAAGAGCGGCGCTGATTGATGCTGGTGAAATCCGGCCAACGACCGAATCCTGGCCTTCACCAAAGGTTGCTGCTGCCGCAACAGGAAAGCCTGCGGCGTCAAAATCAGCGCACATTTTTTGCGAAATTTCCGATATGTAGGGTGCAAGATAGCCGATGCGCTTTGCTCCCAGATGCGTCAGAGCGCGTTTTGCCGCGGTGATCGGCGTGGTGACATGTGGCACGTCAATATGCGCGGTGATCAGGTCGCGCACCCGGTCCTCGCCGATGAGCAAAGAGGCCGAGGTACAGCCGTAGCCAATGACATCGAACTGATGGCCAGTCGGAAACAGCGCCAGAGACGCCGCAAAATGGCCTTCCATGCGTTGTAGATTTTCCGCTGTTACCTCGTCATCACAGGGGATCCGGCTGTGTAGCAAAGACAGGCCGCCCTTTTGCACGCCTTTGGCTGCATGGCTGAAGAAAAAGCGAAGCTCGTCCTCGATTGTCAGATCAGTCTCCAATGTGACCAGACCAAGCTGGGCGGCACGGGTTGCTGGCTCAATGACCTTGAAATCATAGAATTGAAATTCAGGGGTGCGGGTTGTGACGTCATCCATGCCGGTCTCTCCTGTACTCGTCTTCAGCCGATGATTGGCAGGTCACGCGGGGCGCGATCTGTCATCAATTCTACACCTGTTTCGGTGATCAGTATATTCTCTTCGGCAACCATCAAAAATCCACCTTCATAGATGATCGATGGTTCAAGCGTCAGCGTCATATTGGCGCTTATCTCTGTATCGTCCCACGCG
Organism: Alphaproteobacteria bacterium; assembly: GCA_038147495.1. Lineage (GTDB taxonomy): Bacteria > Pseudomonadota > Alphaproteobacteria > Puniceispirillales > Puniceispirillaceae > MED-G116. The sequence continues at coordinate 28,181 of JAYQTT010000018.1, forward strand.
GTATGCGAGGGTGGCTCGGTGAGTTGAATGCCCATGCCATGACCATAACGGCCAACATCATCACCGCCGCCGTCACTGTCCCCGTCCGGGCGCAAGACCGCATCCATGGCGTGATAGAGGTCGCGTGCGGTGATGCCGGGCCGGGCAATTGCCAACGCGGCCTCGGTGGCATCATAGAGTGTCTGATGCGCCGCCTGTGCCGCATCGCTGGCGTGCCCCATGGCAAAATTCCGGTCAAAATCTGAAAAATAGCCGTCCCAGACGCTGCCGGTATCCAGCATAAATACATCACCAATAGCCAATGGCCGGTCAGAAGGCGGCGCGATAATATCAAAGTAACCGCCCGGACCTGCAGAGCCGACAAGATAACTGACGTCATCGACCCCGGCTTCCAATGCCCTTGCCTTGAATTGCCGGAACAGGCCGGATAGCGGTAGACCCGCATGGACCCAATCCGGAACACTGGCAAAGACGTTTGAGACAAGCTGACAAACGTGGCGTGTCTTGGCGATCTCGGCCGGTGACTTTACCATGCGGATATGCTGGATTTCTGCGGTAATGTCGGTGAATTCGATATCGGTGAGCATCTGTTGCAGACCAAGGATATCGGCAAGCGGTACGCGAAGTGCGGTTTCCCGTCCCATCGGCACACCAAGACGTCCTTTTTGCATGATCTCGCGGATGGTTGTGGCAAGCAGGCTTACGCCGTCATCGCTGGCCGCGGGTGATGCCCAACTGCGGATATCATCAACATAGCAATCACGCATCAACGGCACGCCAATTGTCGGGATCACCGCAACCGGCTTTCCGGTTGGTGGCAGGATAACAAACCACGGGCGGGTCGGGCTTTGCCAGAATTGGGTCATGAAGCCGGTGAAATACCGGATTTCAGACTCCGAGGCGAACAGCATCGCGCCAAGATCATGCTTTTGCATAACCGCTTGGGCAGCGGCGCAACGGGCGGCAAATTCAGCCTCACTGAAGCCGCGCGATGGCGGTGTGCTGGCCGTGATCATGCTGCCTCTCCATCGATAATACGCTGATAGAGATCGGGGTCGGTTGCCCCTTCGGTGCCGATCAGCAAGACCACCGAATTTTCATCAAACCCCAGCTGCTGCCATTTCGCCGGGTCGCGATGCGCTTGCAGAAGCCCGGCAAGTCCCGAGGTGGAGCATTCGCCCGCCTCGATTGAGGGATTGTGTTGATGGAACCAGCGCATCAAGGGGGCAACGGCCTTATCACTGATCATCATGCAATGGCTCAGCGTTGGTTGCAGGATTTCCCACGCCAGAATGGATACCTCGCCGCAGGAAAGTCCGGCCATCAGCGTTTCCTCGGTGATGTCGAACAAGGTCGGTTTTTCCGCTTCAATCGATACCGCAAAACAGGGTGACATCACCGATTCCACCGAGATGAGATTGCAAAGGTTTTCTTCCATATGCGCCCATAATGGTGCCGCCACGCCAGCCGCAAGCCCGCCAACGCCAACAGGCAGAAAGGCGTGGGTCAATCTGGTATCGCCAAGTTGATCAACGATCTCTTTGCCCATCACCGTATATCCGGCCATGATGCTGCGCGGCACATCGACATACCCTTCCCATGAGGTGTCAGAGACGATGTGCCAGCCATTTGCCTCCGCTTCTTCCTTGCAGACGGCAAGTGACAATTCATAATTGCCCTCAACCCTGATCACATCGGCACCAAAGGCCTTCATTGCGTCCTCGCGGGCTTTGCTGACATGCTGGTGGATATAGATTTTGGCGCGGCAACCGGCAAGCTGTGCGCCCCAGGCAACCGAGCGTCCGTGATTGCCATCGGTGGCGGTGGCAACAGTCAATGCGCTTACATCGCCACCTTTGGCACTCTCCTGTTTTGCCAGATCGGCCACTGCATAAGCACCGCCAAGCGCTTTGAAAGCACCAAGCCCCATGCGGCTTGATTCATCCTTGTAGACGACCCGGGCAACACCGCAATGTTTGGCGATTTCCGGCAAATCATGAAGCGGGGTCGGCGCATAGCCCGGCCAGTTGCTGATGGTCTCGAGCGCACGCTGCATATTCTCGCGGTTCAACAGATGGGCAGCATCGGGAAAGGGTAGGTGGCGATGCGCCTTGTTGGTAATGATTTTGGCGTCTGTCGTAGCGGCGGCTGCGGCTTCGATATGAGGGTTTGCAGTCATTAATATTTGCCTCTCTTTTCAGCGCCGGCATAAAGGATTTTTGCCAGTTCTTCATTTGCGGTGTGGCGAAGTGCGACCGCGTCAGGGGCCATCACCTCATCAGGGCGTGGTGCAATCGGGAAATGTTTGTAATCATCGACTCCGCGTGCCAGTTGCGCCCAGTAGGTGCCAATCTCGGCCTTTACATCAGGGGCGATGAAACATTGCATGGCAAAGCCAAGGCGGCGACGCTTGCTCAAATTCGGGCCGGAACCATGCACAATGCGCGGGTGGTGCAATGACAATTGCCCGGCCTTCATCTCAATCGGCACGGCGCTGGCCTCATCGATATCGGGGACGGTCTGACCGCGTGTTAAAAGATTGTCTTCGTCAAATGTATCGACATGCGGGCGCAACGGTGCCTTATGCGATCCGGGGATCATCTGCATGCAGCCATTTTCCAGCGATACATCGCACAGCCCAAGCCAGCCAGTCACCCAATTATGCGGCTCCAGCCCGGCGTAGCGGGCGTCCTGATGCCAGCTGACAAAGCCGCTTGTTTCCGGGTCTTTGATAAATAATGTGGTGCCGATCACCATAATGTTCGGGCCAATCAAATCTTCCACCGCATCCAGAATGCGCGGATCATGGGTGATCCGGTCCAACACCGGCAGCACATAATGCGCATTGTTGCGTCCGGCATTATCCAGCGCGTCCGGATAGCGTTCTTCGGCATCATTAAGTTCGGCAACAAAGCCCGCAACTTCGTCTTCGGAGAACACGTCAATCTGATGCACAAAGCCGTTTTCCTCGTAGAAAGCGACTTGCTCGTCGGTGAGTTTTTTTGGCATCGGCTTTACCTTTAAACGATCGCTGTGCCCCGGGCATTGTAGCCGGAACATTTGGCGCATGATCATGTGCCAGCTCATGGCTTAAATCAAAGCAAAAAACGTTTGCTGGCGAGTTAATTTTTCGACTAGCGTTAGCGGATTGCGGCGGTGACAAAGCCAGCCAGAGGCAGGCCGGTATAATCACGTTTCTGGTGGTGCGTCTGAAGGAAAGGGCAGGGTGATGAGCAAGCATGGATATGAGTCGGGGCGGTTAAACCTGCCTTTCGTGGGGTTGTGCAGTTTCGGCAAATTTCCCTATCAGCCGGATTGGAGCGCGATTGACGCCGATTTTGCCATTCTTGGTGCGCCATTCGATTTCGGAACCCAGTTCCGCGCCGGTGCCAGATTTGGCCCGCGCGGCATTCGCGAGGCGTCGACCCTGTTCTCATTCGGCCATGCCGGTGCCTATGACCATGAGGATGACGTCACCTATCTGGAAGCGGACAAGGTTCGGATTGTTGACATCGGTGATGCCGATATTGTGCATACCGACACGATCAAGAGCCATGCCAATATCGAAGCTGGCGTGCGGGCCATTCTGTCCGCCGGAGCCGTGCCAGTGGTTCTTGGCGGTGATCATTCGGTCAACATTCCCTGCATCAACGCCTTTTCTGATGAGGCGCCCATTCACCTTGTTCAGATTGACGCGCATCTTGACTTTGTTGACGAACGGCATGGCGTGAAATACGGGCATGGCAACCCGATGCGCCGCGCCGCCGAAAAGCCCTATGTCACAGGTCTGTCGCAGATTGGCATCCGCAACGTATCCTCAACCGCCAAAGATGGTTATGAGGACGCCCGGCGCATGGGATCCGACATTCAGTCTGTGCGCCAGTTCCGCGCGCTCGGCCCTGACGGCATGCTGGAGCGGATTCCAGCTGGCGCGCGCTATTATGTGACGATCGATATTGACGGGTTTGATCCCTCTATCGCCGCCGGTACCGGCACCCCGTCACATGGTGGCTTTTATTATTACGAAATTCTTGAGTTTCTCGATGGGCTGACAAAGCGCGGCGATATTGTTGGTCTTGATCTGGTCGAGGTGGCGCCCGATTATGATTTGTCGGGAAGCACCACGACACTCGCGGCACAATTATTGCTCAACGTCATTGGCCGGATACATCATAACCGCAAGCCGTAATCGCATCTCACGCAACCTCACCCGTGTTTCAAACATCATCACTTTTAAGAAGGTAACTTTCATGGCCCTCCATTTCACCGAAGAAGAATTCGCCGCCCGCAAGTCGCGCCTGACAGCGCTTATGACCGAAGACGGTCTTGATGCGTTGCTGATGTTCCGGCAGGAATCGATGTATTGGCTGACCGGCTATGACACATTCGGTTTCGTGTTTTTCCAGACGCTGGTGCTGACCGCCGATGGCCGTGTGGTGCTGATGACGCGGGCGCCGGATTTGCGGCAGGCGCAGAACACTTCGAACATTGGTGATATCCGCATCTGGGTTGACCGTGACGGCGCCAGCCCGGCGGATGATCTTTGCGCGATCCTTGACGAGCTTGGCTTGAAAGGCGGCAAGCTTGGCGTTGAATATGAGGCCTATGGCCTGACCGGGCGCAACGCGATGCGCCTGAATGCGGCCCTTGACGGCTTTGCCACACCGGTTGATGCATCGGAACTTGTCTCGCGCCTGCGTCTGGTCAAGTCACCGGCAGAAATCGCCTATACCCGCCGTGCCGCCGCGCTTGCTGATGACGCGCTGGATGCGGCGCATGCGCTGGTTGGGCCGGGCGCCGATGAAGGCGAGATACTGGCGGCGATGCAGGGCGCCATCTTTGCCGGTGGCGGCGATTATTCGGGAAATGAATTCATCATCGGTTCGGGGCCGGATGCGCTGTTGTGCCGGTATAAATCCGGACGGCGCAAGCTTGATGCCGAAGACCAGCTGACTCTCGAATGGGCCGGGGTCTACCGGCATTATCACGCGGCGATGATGCGCACCATTCCGGTTGGCCGGGCGTTGCCGGAACATGTGGCGATGCATGCCGCCTGTGTTGAGGCGCTTGAGGCATGCCACGCCGCATACCGCCCGGGCAATCTGGTGGGTGATGTGTTTGATGCCTATGCAAGGGTGATGGATGACCGCGGCTACAACCATGCAAGATTGAACGCCACCGGCTATTCGATGGGCACGACCTTTGCGCCGAACTGGATGGATTGGCCGATGTTCTATCACGGCAATCCGGTGGTGCTGGAAGAGGGCATGGTGTTTTTCATGCATATGATCCTGATGGACAGCGAGACCGGCGTGGCGATGAATCTTGGCGAGAGCTTTGTCATGGAAAATGGCGCCGGTACGCGGCTCAGCCGCTCCGCCCGCGACCTCGTGGTGGGGTAGGTAAAACCCGAACAAGAAAAACCCGGGTTGGTGGACCAGCCCGGGTTTTTCTTGTTTTGACTGAGGGCCCGGTCTAGCGGCCGACAATCATTTCATCTGTGCCAAACGGGAATTTGGTGATGTTCTCGTTGCCGTCTTCGGTGATGATCAGGATGTCATGCTCGCGATAACCACCGGCGCCTGACTGCCCCTCGGGGATCATGATCATCGGCTCCATCGACACGACCATTCCCGGTTCCAGAACGGTGTCGATATCCTCGCGAAGCTCAACAGATGCCTCACGCCCGTAATAGTGGCACAGAACGCCAAAGGAATGGCCATAGCCGAATGAGCGGTATTTCAGCAAATCCCACTCGGCGTACATCTGGTTCAATTCCTTGGCAATGTCGCTGCATTTCGCACCGGGCTTGAGCAATTCCATGCCCTTGACATGCACGGCGCAATTCTTCTGCCACAGATCATTATGCGCGTTCGACACAGAGCCGCAGAACAGGGTGCGCTCAAGCGCGGTGTAATAGCCAAAAATCATCGGGAAGGTGTTCAATGACAGAATGTCGCCTTCTTCGATGAGCTTGTTGGTCACCGGATTGTGCGCGCCATCGGTGTTGATACCGGACTGGAACCATGTCCATGTGTCCATCAGTTCGACAAAGGGGAAGGAATTGGCAATCTCGCGGACCATTGCGTTGGTTGAGGCAATCGCCACTTCATGCTCGGGCACGCCAGCCTTGACCGCCGCCATCACCGCACGGCCACCAACGGCGCAGATATCAGCGCCTTTGCGGATCAGCACATGCTCTTCGGCGCTCTTAATCGTACGAAGCTGCATCGCCGAGGCAGCGCAATCAACAAGCTCTACATCGGGGAAATGCTGTTCAAGCAGCGTTTTCAGATCAAGGCTGACCTCATCAAATTCGACACCAAGCCGCTTCACGCCAACAAGCAAATCCTTGATCGCGGTGAAATAGCTGTCACGCCGCCAGTCTGTATAGGTGATGTTGTCGCCGACCGAACGCCGCCAGGGCTGGCCACCATCGATCGCCGCCGAGATTGTGGTGACACCATCGCCATTCAGGACCGCGCCATAACGCCGGCCAAACTTGCAATACACAAAGCCCGAAAAGTAACAGACGTTATGATATGAGGTGAACAGACAGGCATCGATATTGTCTCTGTCCATGATCGCCTGCATCGCATCGCGGCGCCGGGCCATTTCGCCGTCAGAAAAAGGGGAAAAGCTCTTCTCGCCATTGTGCCAGCGAGTGACGTGAATCATTTGATCGTCAGCCATGATAAATACTCCAGATTTCGATACGGCCCGATTAGCCATTTTGACAGCATCGGTCAATATCAAATGGCATTGATTGAGGGGGTGGTTTCATTGTGCGTCCGACACAGTGTGTTTTCCTGTGGTTTATGGGGTTTCGGCTCTTGCCAAGCAACGCGATGGCGTGCTTGTATTCCACAACATGTTTTCACGATGACTATGGTGCAATAAATGATGGATAGCACACAGCCTTTTGTGCGCTTTAATGGTGTTCAGAAAAGCTATGATGGCGAAACGCTTGTCGTCAAAGACCTCAATCTCGACATAGAAGCCGGTGAGTTTGTGACGATGCTTGGGCCTTCGGGTTCGGGCAAGACCACTTGCCTGATGATGCTCGCCGGTTTTGAGACGGCAACGCATGGCGACATCGAGCTTGGTGGGCGGCCGATCAACAACATTCCTCCACACAAGCGTGGCATCGGCATGGTGTTCCAGAATTATGCGCTGTTTCCGCACATGACGGTGGCGGAAAATCTGGCCTTTCCGCTGAAGGTTCGCAAGCTTGGTGACAGTGAAGTCACTGACAAGGTCAACAAGGTGCTGGATATGGTACAGATGCGGGCCTTTGGTGATCGCAAGCCGGCCCAGCTTTCCGGTGGTCAGCAACAGCGGATTGCGCTGGCGCGTGCGCTGGTGTTTGAGCCGGAGCTTGTGCTGATGGATGAACCGCTTGGCGCGCTCGACAAACAACTTCGCGAGCATATGCAATATGAGATCAAGCATATTCATGAATCGCTTGGTGTGACTGTGGTTTATGTGACCCATGACCAATCCGAAGCGTTGACAATGTCGAACCGGATTGCGGTTTTTGACGATGGGGTGATCCAACAGCTTGCCGATCCGGTCACCTTGTATGAAAAGCCGGAAAATGCGTTTGTCGCGCAATTCATTGGTGAAAATAACCGGCTTACCGGAACGGTGAAATCTGTCTCAAAGGGCGTTGCATCGGTAACGCTCGACAGCGGTGATGATGTGAAGGCGCTGGCGATTAACACCGGTGGGGCGGGTGAGCGAACCCTGCTGTCTATCCGGCCGGAGCGCTGTATCGTCACTGACAAGAAAGCACGCGGGATGAGTGCGCTTCATGGCCGCATAGAAGAGTTGATATATCTTGGTGATCATATCCGCTGCCGGATGAATGTTGCTGGTGATGATCAATTTGTCGTCAAAGTGCCAAACACATCGGACAAGCTCGGCCTGAACATCGGGGCAGAAGTCTATGTGGGCTGGGATATAAGCGATTGCCGCGCGCTTGATTATCCGCAGTAATTATGGCTAGGATATTTTAATAATTTCTTATCGGTTTCACCGATGAGTTTAACGGTGCCGAGTAGGCGTCAAACCAAGGGCAGAAAATGTCCATTTAACAAGGGAGCACAGACATCATGTCTTCAATCATTAAACATGCAGTGGTTGCAACGGCAATGACAACATTGGTTGTCGGCGCGGCTTCAGCTGCCGACCTTACGGTCGTATCCTGGGGCGGTGCTTACACCAAGTCACAGGTAGAAGCCTATCACAAGCCATGGATGGCCAGCACTGGCAACAACATCATTTCCGAGGATTACGGCGGGGGTATCGCCGAAATCAAGGCGCAGGTTGAGTCCGGTAACGTCACATGGGACGTTGTTGACGTTGAACTTTCAGACGCCATCCGCGCCTGTGACGAGGGCCTGCTTGAGACGATCGACCATTCAATGCTGCCAGCCGCACCAGACGGCACGCCAGCTGTTGACGATTTCTTGCCCGGCACATTGCATGATTGTGCGGTTGCCAACATCGTTTGGTCATCAGTCTATGTTTACGACTCAAGCAAGGTTCGTAACTGGAACGCGCCAAAGACAATGGCAGACTTCTTCAACACTGACGCCTTCCCGGGCAAGCGCGGCATGCGTAAGTCACCAAAGGTCACTTTGGAATTTGCTCTGATCGCCGACGGCGTTCCAGTGAGCCAAGTTTATGACGTGCTTGGCACTCCAGAGGGTGTTGATCGTGCGTTTGCAAAGCTGGACACCATCAAGGATGACGTGATCTGGTGGGAAGCTGGCGCGCAGCCGCCACAGCTTTTGGCTGACGGCGAAGTGATCTTCACAACCGCGTGGAACGGACGTGTGTTTAACGCTGTTGCTGCTGAGGACCAGTCATTTGAAATGGTTTGGGACGGTCAGATCTATGACCTTGACCTGTGGGTCATTCCAAAAGGTTCAAAGAACAAAGAAGCCGCTATGGACTTCGTGAAGTTCTCGACTGCAACAGAGCAGCTTGCCGCTCAGGCATCATGGATTTCATATGGTCCAGCCCGTGCGTCATCTGTGCCGTTGATCGGAACATATCATGACAACCCAGCTATCAAGATGGCCGAGCATATGCCAACTGCACCTGGCAACTTCAAGAACGCCCTGCAGAACGACTTTGAGTTCTGGGCAGACAACCAGGACGAGCTGAACGAGCGTTTCAACTCATGGCTGGCACAATAGGCCAGACGCTGGTTTGAACCGGCTCTGATACAAAAATCGGGTGACCATGGGACAAATCTGTGGTCACCCCTTCCATTAATAGATTTAGTTGAATTCTGATAAAGCACTGTTCCTCCGGGTTGATCATGAGCGAAATATCCACAACACCTTTGACCGCCGCTGACGGCACGCCGCTCAAGAAGAAGCTTGCGCAGGCGATGTTCCGCAGCAAGGTACGCGCGACCGGGTTGGTCATGCCACTGCTTGCGTTCGTGCTGATCAGCTTTGTGATCCCCATCCTCGCACTGATGTGGCAGGGTGTTTATAACGACACCTTCGAGAGTCTGATGCCGAATCTGACGGCTGAATTGAAGGCGTGGGATGGTGTCAGCGAGCCGACTGAAGAGATGTTTGCCCTATTGGCGGCGGACCTTCAGCAGAACCGTGAGGACCGCACGATCGGTAAGGTGGCCTCCCGTGTGAATCAGGAATTGTCGGGAACGCGCTCGCTGTTCACCTCGACCGCGCGCAAGGTCAAAAAAGCCAAGGCGCCTTACAAGGAAAGCCTGATCAAGATTAAAAAGGATTGGGGCGATCTCGAAGTCTGGCAGGCGATGAAGCTGACCAATGAGAGTTTGACGCCGGGATATTACGCAACATCGCTCGATAGCCGCTACACCGTCGATCAGGGGTTTGTCGCCGAGGATGAAAAGCGCCAGATTTACGTAAAGCTGTTTATGCGAACCTTGTTCATTTCCGGCTCGGTGATGCTGCTGTGTCTGTTGCTTGGCTATCCGGTGGCCTATCTGCTGGCGACATTGCCGCTACGATATTCCAATCTGCTGATGATCATGGTGTTGTTGCCGTTCTGGACATCGCTATTGGTCCGGACAACGGCATGGATCGCCATTCTGCAATCGCAAGGTGTGGTGAATGATTTGCTGGTCTGGGTTGGCATCACCGCCGATGACAGCCGCTTTTCGCTAATCTACAACATGACCGGTACGATTATCGCGATGACGCATATTCTGTTGCCGTTCATGATCCTGCCACTTTATTCGGTGATGAAGACGATCCCGCCATCCTATATGCGGGCGGCGCGCTCGCTTGGGGCAACGCCGACGCTGGCCTTTATCAAGGTTTATATGCCGCAGACGGTCCCCGGTATTGGCGCAGGGGGATTGCTGGTGTTCATTCTGGCGATTGGTTACTACATCACACCGGCCCTTGTCGGTGGTCAGGACGGCCAGCTCATTTCAAACATGATTGCCTATCACATGCAAAAGTCGCTGAACTGGTCTTTGGCGGCGGCGCTTGGTGGCATTTTGCTCGCTGGCGTGCTGTTGCTCTATTGGGCATATGACCGGATCATCGGCATCGACAACATGAAACTCGGATAACCCATGGCACAGCTACCTCCCTATACCACGACTGCAGAGCGTATCTGGCACTACACCTTTCGCTTTATTTGCGGGCTGATCTTCTTGTTCCTGATCTTGCCGGTGCTGATCGTTCTGCCGCTGTCCTTTAACGTAGAGCCGTATTTCAGCTTTACCCCGGGGATGTTGACGTTCGACTCAGAGGCCTATTCCTTGCGATGGTACAGGGATATTTTCTACAATGGCATGCAGGCGCCTGACGCGCCATTGGATTGGGCGTGGCTTGCCGATACATGGAATAACGGCCAGTGGATGCGCGCCATTCGCAACAGCTTCTTTATCGGTGCCTGTGCGACTTTGTTGTCAACGGCCCTTGGCACACTTGCCGCGATTGGTCTTAGCCGCTCGGAGATGCCCTATCGCCGTTTGATTATGTCGATCTTGATTTCGCCGATGATTGTGCCTTTGGTGATCACCGCCGCTGGCATGTTTTTCTTCTATTCAAAAGTTCAGCTCAGCCAGACCTATATCGGTGTGATCATGGCGCATGCGGTGCTTGGCACGCCCTTCGTTATCATTACAGTGACAGCAACGTTGGTTGGTTTTGACAAATCGCTTGTGCGGGCCTCGAACTCACTTGGAGCCGGGCCTGTGTTAACCTTTTTCAAGGTGCAGATGCCGTTGATTACCCCCGGCGTTATTGCTGGTGGTCTTTTTGCTTTCATCACCTCTTTTGACGAGGTTGTTGCGGTGCTGTTTCTGGCCAGTCCCGAGCAGCGCACGATTCCACGGCAAATGTGGTCGGGGATCCGCGAACAGATCAGCCCGACGATCCTTGCTGTTGCGACCTTGTTGGTTCTGTTGTCGATCATTTTGCTGACGGTGATTGAATTGTTGCGCCGCCGGTCTGAACGGATGCGCGGTATCACCCCCGGTTGATCCTGATGAAATGACTTTCTGATCGTTGGTGAAGGCGTGCCAAGGCGGCATGTTTCGCCTTGCAGACCAGCATTTAAATGGTCAAGAATGCCGAATCTCCTGAGGCGGAGAATCTTGGGAGGGCTTAATGCCTGCCATCTTGAAAGACATAGGCAAGAGCGTCTGGGAAAATCCGCATCTGGTTTTGGCGCTGGCGGCGTTGATGTGGGGCGGTCACACGATCGTTGCGCGTGCCTCGGTGGGCGAGGTGTCGCCGATGCTGCTGATGGCGCTACGTTGGCTGTTATGTTTGCTGGTCCTCGCTGTGTTCCTGCGCCGTGAGATCAAGCGGGATTGGCCGATCTTGCGAGCCAATATGTTGTGGCTCATGCTGATGGGTGGTGTGGGCCTTGCTGGCTTTACCATCTTTTTCATATCAGCTGCGCAATATACCTCGGCAATCAATCTTGGGATCATGCAAAGCTCCATCCCTGCCTTTGTGATTCTGATGAGTTTTCTGTTTCTTGGAAAGCCTTTCGGACTGATGCAGACATTTGGCTTGTGCCTGACAATTATCGGGGTTGTCTATTTGACAAGCGGCGGGTCTCTTGACGCCCTTGCGGCACTGGCGATCAATTTCGGTGATTTGTTGATGCTGGTCGCCTGTCTTTGCTACGCCGGTTTTGCCGTTGGACTAAGCCGAAAGGTCGCATCAAGCCCATTTGTTCTGTTGGCGTTTTTCTCACTCTTTGCTCTATTCACCCTTGGAATTTGTGCTGTCGTTGAATATCTGCAAGGCTTACAGATATTGCCGAGTTTTAAAGGTGTTTTACTGATAATCTACAGCGGTGTTGTCGCTTCGTTGACAGGGCAGCTGTTTTTTGTCAGGGGAGTGAGGCTCGTTGGGGCCAATCGTGCAGGGCTTTACATCAATCTCGTGCCGGTTTTCGGCGCGTTAATGGCTGTAGTGTTCCTTGGTGAAAGTTTGAAAATCTATCATGGTATTTCGCTGATTATGGTTTTGTCCGGCATTTATCTGGTGGAAAAATTCAAATCGAATGACTAAATATCAAAGCAACAAAATGTTTGTGATGGAGAAGAGACGAACATGATCGACAAGCGCAATTTTTACATCAACGGCGCGTGGGTCGCTCCGGTTGACGGACAGGATTTTCCAGTTTTGAACCCAGCGACTGAAGAAGCGTATGCTGTGATATCGCTTGGTGGTGCCGCAGATGCTGAAGCGGCAATCATGGCGGCGCGCGCCGCGTTTCCATCATGGTCGCAAACCACACCATCCGAGCGTGCAGAATATCTGAAGGCTCTCCTTGCTGCCTATGAGAAGCATTCCGGCCAGATGGCGGAAATGATTTCGGATGAAATGGGTGCGCCGATTGATATGTCGCATTCCGATCAGGCTTCGGCAGGACGGTCACATCTAAAGGCGTTTTTGCGGGCGCTTGAAGGTTTTGAATGGTCACGCCCTGTCCGCCCTGGCCTGGAAGGTCAGGAACTGGTGCATGAAGCTGCCGGAGTGGCGGCTCTTATCACGCCATGGAACTGGCCGATGAATCAGGTTGTTCTGAAGGTTGGTGCCGCAATCGCAGCAGGCTGTACGATGGTTCTCAAGCCCTCAGAAATTGCCCCGATGTCGAGCATCCTGTTCGCCGAGATGGTGCATGAAGCCGGACTTCCTGCCGGTGTCTTTAATATGGTGAATGGTGATGGTCCGGGTGTTGGCTCCATTTTGTCATCGCATCCGGAAATTGACGTCGTGTCATTCACTGGATCAACCAGAGCCGGTATCCTGATCAGCAAGGCGGCCGCCGACACGGTAAAGACGGTGTCTTTGGAGTTGGGCGGCAAATCACCAAATCTTGTCTTTGCTGACTCTGATCTTGAGGCGGCAGTGGCACGGGGAACATCGTTCTGCTTTGCCAATACCGGACAGTCTTGCAACGCCGCCACGCGGATGCTGGTGGAACGCAGCGTCTATGATCGGGCGGTAGAAGTCGCCAAAGCAACAGCCGAGGCAACAAAGGTTGATCTGCCGAGAAAATCGGGCGATCACATCGGCCCTGTTGTATCAGAAGCCCAGTTTGAGAAGGTGCAACGCCTGATTCAGGCGGGCATTGATGAAGGCGCAAGGCTGGTTGCCGGTGGTGTCGGACGCCCTGACGGTCTTAATCGTGGTTGGTTCGTAAAGCCGACTGTGTTTGCCGATGCAACGCCCGACATGACCATTATGAAGGAAGAAATCTTCGGGCCTGTCTTGGCCATGATGCCGTTTGATACCGAAGAAGAGGCGATCGAAATCGCCAATGATACGCCTTATGGTCTTGCCGCCTATATCCAGACAGGCAGCAATGAGCGTGCTCGCCGCGTGGCTGCCAAGCTGCGTGCCGGCATGATTCAGGTAAACGGCGCCAGCCGTGCGTCAGGAAGCCCGTTTGGTGGTTTCAAGCAATCCGGTGTTGGTCGTGAAGGCGGTGTCTGGGGCATCGAAGAGTTCCTTGAGGTCAAGTCAATCAGCGGCATTGTCGGCGACTAGCAAGGGCCGCCGATGACGGCAGAGTGTTTTTGGGGGTTTCATGATCGGTGATGATGAAGAGGGTATTCGGCTTCTCGAAGGCGCATATGCTCTGGAAACCCCCGATGACAATCTTGCCTATTACCGCGATTTTGCCCGTCATTATGACCAGTCTTTTGCCGCAACGCTGGGCTATATCTATCCAAGCGCAATCGTGCGGTGCCTCGCCGGTCTTGATTTGCCGCAAGGCCGAATCCTCGACATTGGATGCGGTACCGGCCTTGTCGCAGCACGGCTGAAAGAGGCGCGGGCAGATCTGGTCATTGACGGGGTTGATATCTCGCCTGAGATGCTATCCGTGGCGCGTGACAAGAAGCTATACAACGCGCTGTATGAGGCTGACCTGACGGCGGATTTATCCGGTTTGCCGACCGATTATGCCGCGATCATCAGCGCTGGCACCTTCACCCATGGCCATCTCGGCCCCGCGCCAATAGCCGGTCTTGTCGGGCATTGCTGTTCGGGTGCGCAGGCTGTCATCGGCGTCAATGCACAGCACCATGCGCAACGTGGCTTTGGTGCCTTTATGGACGGGCTCGTTGATGCCGGACTGATCAGTCCGCCCACCTATGAAGAGGTGCTGATCTATCAGGGTGCCGATACTGAACATGCCAATGACAAGGCCTTGATCATGGGTTTTACCGTCATCTAGCCGGTATGCCGCCCTTTACCTGAAACTCACTCAATCATTATCGCTCAATCCCGCGCCAGCGCCGGCAAGACGCGAGGCTTCGGTTGCGGGTGCATAGGTGTTGTGCGCATAGCGCGTCAAGACCGCAATACATTCGGTCATTGTTGAACTGACTCTGGTAACAGGATGCGTGGTAGCGGGCAGATCATTATCTGCGATGGAAGCGATCCGGCACTCGGCTTCTGCGATCAGCAGGCTGTGAGGGATCATTTCACTGTGAAAACCGTCTGAAGAAATGTCGATGGATATGTCGCCTATCGTCAGCCGCACAGCGCCCGAACCGGCACAGGCGGCCAAAAAGGGGATCAGGATCATCGGCTCGCGCAACCGGAATTCACCATCCGGTAAATTGATCGCCCCGTCAGAAAGTGCTGTGCCAAAACCAAGCGGGCAAACCCATCCATCACCCTCTGTCCCCGGCATTGTGACAGGGGTTCGGCCTTGCTCAATACCTGTGGCATAGAATGACAGATAGCGGCACATCGCCGTCACGCCGGGTGCGCCATGGCGGACCAGCCAGTCGAGCGCAAATCCTGCTTCCTCGGCGATGCCCCATGGCATGCCAACGCCGCGTGCGGCTTTGACTGTCAGGCTGCGTGTCTCTCCGACAGACCAGCTGTGTGTGGCTGTTGTCACCGGGCGCGGCTGTCTACTGCTGGCGGGTAGACAAGCGCATCGGGATCAAGCTTTGCAAGCTCATCCGGAAAAGGTGCCCCCTGAAACATGGTGATCCGCAACCAGCGGTCTGACCGGGGATCGAACTTTGTGGCACCAAAAAATGACAATTTGCACCGTAACAAATCAATCGGCAGCATATCGGCGGCGATCGTGTTGTCGCGGATCTCACCATAATCACAATGCTGAACCAATTGCGCGCGCCGGGTGATGTGGCGGTGTTCAGGGTGTGCCATCAGAAAACCGGCAATACTGTCTTGCGGATCAAATCGTTGAAGATCGCCGAGTGCCCGCTTTGCATCACGCCCGGGGGCCAGTGGCTGTTCATAATCCGCAATCGGCTCTTCAAAACGCTCGCCGAGACGTGGCTCCAGCTTTTCCTCAGAAACATACCACACGCGTGCCTGCGCATCGCGGCTGTCGAAATCGAGGGCCTCGGTCCAGTCATAGATCTCGCGAATGATGCCGGTGAGTGTTGCCACCTTCATCGTGCCATCAATGCGGAAACGATTGCTTTCATCCGCTGACATCGTTGCCGCAAGTTCATCGACAAGATGCGGATAGGGTTCGAGAAGCAAGGACACGAGCTGTTCCTGCCCCTCAAGGCTCAGATTGGCCTCGGCCCATGAATAGAGCTTATCCCACGCATGGTCGGCGGAAAGGTCACTTTGCTCTATATGCGCAATCAATGCGGTAAGATCGGCGCGTAAACCGGATATTTTTTGCGCCTGATATTCGTGATCGACATGCCAGTCATCGGCATTCAGCGCGGCGCGTTTGACCAGATCGACAAACAGGGCAATCTCTTCACTTGTTGCCTGTTTGACGTCACGCACCCGCGCCAATGCTGTTTCGCGGGCCGCAATCCATGCATGGATCAGCGCCGGATGATTGACGAGAAACGGCGCCATGCCAAGCCCGGTAGAGTTGCCAACACCGATCCGCCGCCGGATATCAGGCGACAGCTTTACCGCCGTGTCAGGCGCGCGGCTTGCCGCCATATGTTCAACCATGTCGATGGTAAAGGCACGGATCAGCCACACCGAAAGCAATTCCGGCTGGAAAGAGCCGGCAAATTCAGGCCGATCAGCCCAAACATCGCGATCGGCTGCACCAAATTTGCCCGATCCATAGACCGCGGTCGTTCGCATCAGATAACCGACAGGTTCAATCTGTGCCAGATCAGGCTGCTCACCCTTGGCAAGACATTTGGCAACATAATCGAACAGCCGGACAGACCGGTTGGCCCGCGAAAGCACCAATTCGGCGCCGGAAATGCGGCCTGCTTCCTGATAGGGAACATTGGCATGAAGCCGCTCAATGTCATCTTCGCCAAGGTCGCCGTCATGAAGTGTGAAGGTGGCGTCCCATGCCTCGGCAATGACCCGGTCAGACCGTTGGTCATCGGGCAGATCATGCGCAAAACAGACGAGAGTGTAGCTGCGTTCTGGCCCGCGGGCGCGGTAGGTGGCAACGCCAACGCCATTCGCGTCAATGCGCCAGATTGGCCGGTCAAACTGCCAGTTCTCGCGTTTCAGACGGCGTAGCAAGACCCGCATGAAGCTCAACCGGCTTTGATGGAATGATCCCATGCGGGCAAGTCGCATCACCTGACTGGCCGGGCGAAGCGGGGTGTGTTGCGCGCGCTGTGGGTTGTTTTGCTGATTGTCCATAATCTCAGGCACCCTTCGGGCCAAAATTATTGTCATAAAAGCGCAGCCAGTTTTCCCCCATGATGGCCGCAATATCTGTCTCGCTGAACCCGTGTTGGCGTAGTCCAGTCTCGATATTATCAAAATCCCTGTTGTCCTGAAACCATTCAGGCATTGGCGGGAAACCGGCATCTGTCGCTGAACCCTCGCCATAGTCAATCTCTTTTGACCAGCGTCCAACCCGCATCCATTCGACAATCGAGTCAGGTTGATCCTGACATAAATCAGAGCCAAGGCCGATATTGTCTATGCCCATAAGATCGGCGGTGCGCGCGATCATCTCGCAAAAACTCTCAATGCTGCAGGCACTCTTGTCTTTAAGGTGATGTGGATAGAGTGAAAAGCCAAGCATGCCGCCGGATTGACCAAGCGCCCGCAGAATTTCATCAGATTTATTTCGCCTGGCCGGATGCCAGAATGCGGGGTTCGCATGCGTGATGGCGATAGGTCTTTCTGAAATCTCTATGGCCTCAAGGGTTGAACGGTCGGCCGAATGACTCATATCGACAACAAGCCCGACCCGGTTCATTTCCTTTATAACCTGACGGCCCATGCGGGTGACGCCGGGATCTTCGGCTTCATAGCAGCCGGTAGCCAGCAGCGATTGATTGTTATAGGTCAATTGCATGAAACGGGCGCCAAGGCTGTGCCATATCTCGACCAGCCCGATATCGTCTTCAATCGGGGACGGGTTTTGAAAGCCAAAGAAAATGGCCGTTTTGCCCTCTTGTTTGGCTCGCCTTACATCGTCACCAGTGCGTCCGTGAAAGATTAATTCGGGGAATTGTTCAAACCAACGGTTCCAACTTTCAACATTAGCCACAGTCTCGCGGAACATCTCATGATAGGCGATGGTCACATGCACCCCATGAACGCCGCCTTCATTCATCTGCCGGAAAATTTTCTCCGACCAATTGGCATATTGCAGGTTGTCGATGCGATGCATGCTCGTCTCGTCCGGTTCGGGGCAATCAGCTGGGTGTGCCAGAACTGATATATGCGGTTTTCACCGTGGTGAAGAATTCAACAGCATAGCCACCCTGTTCACGCGGTCCATATGACGAGCTGCCGCGCCCACCGAATGGCACATGATAATCGGTTCCGGCGGTTGGCAAATTCACCATCACGCAACCTGTCTTGGCGTTGCGGCGGAAATCTGTTGCGCGGGCAAGATCACGCGTGATGATCCCTGATGTCAGACCAAAATGCGTGTCATTGACCAGATGCAGCGCTTCATCATAGCCACTCGCCTTGATTCACACAGGCGATCGGCGCAAACATTTCTTCACGATTGATCCGCCATTCATTGCTTGTTCCGGCGACCACAGCAGGGGTCATGAAATAGCCTTCGGTGTCGCGCTCTACACGTTCACCACCACACAGAACCTCGCCCCCTTCGGCGCGGGCAAGGTCCATATAGGCCAGATTTTCGTCAAGCTGGGTCTGGCTGACAACCGGACCAATCTGCGTGCCGTCTTTCAAGGCATGATCGACAACCATTGCCTTTGCCCCGGCTACCAGCCTGTCGACAAATTCATCATGCACGGCCTGATGCACAATCAGCCGTGACGATGCGGTACATTTTTGGCCAGTGCCGCCAAAGGCGCCACCAAGCGCCGCCGCCACCGCCAGATCAAGATCGGCGTCATCCATGACCGCAAGCGCGTTTTTCGATCCCATCTCCATCTGCACTTTGGTCAGATTACCAATCGCCGATTGCGCGATCTGTTTGCCAACCTCGACAGAGCCGGTAAAGCTGATGGCGTCAATAGCCGGGCTTTCAATCAATTTCTGGCCAATAGTGCCGCCAGCGCCCATCACAAGGTTAAACAATCCGGCAGGCAAATCCTGTTTGGCGATAATCTCGGCAAGGGCAACGGCTGAGGCTGGCACCAGATTGGCAGGTTTCCAGATCACCGCATTGCCGAACGCCAGCGCCGGAGCGATTTTCCAGACGGCAGTAGCTGTCGGGAAATTCCAGGGGCTGACAATGGCAACAGTGCCTACCGGCTCGCGGCGAACGTCAATTTCGATATTCGGGCGCACGCTGTCGGCCGTGTCACCGATCTGGCGCAGAACTTCAGCCGCATAATAGGTGAAAAATTGTCCGGCACGGTAAATTTCGCCTTTGCCCTCGGCAAATGGTTTGCCTTCTTCGCGGCTGAGGAGTGTGCCAAGCTCTTCGCAGCGCTGCATCAGTTCATTGCCGATATTCATCAAGATGGTCTGGCGGGCCTCAAGGCCTGTGGCCGCCCATTTCTTCTGCGCCTGCCGCGCCGCGTCCAGAGCTTTGTCCAGTTGTGATGCGTCTGCCTGAGCGAAATGTCCGATAACATCTGCAAGGTCTGACGGGTTGATGTTTTCTATGGTCGAAGGCCCGTCAAGCCAGTCACCGGCAATATAATTGAGTTTGGTTTCAGACATCATATTTTCCAATTTTGTTGTGGCCGCGGTTGTCGCCGGATTATTCGTCGTTATCGACAACGCTCATTTTATGACCTTCGAAGGTTGGCACGTCGCCAAGGTCGGCAATATCAAGATTTTGCACGCATCCCGCATTATAGCCATATTCTGGAGCCGAGCGGCGCCAATGGTGCGTATAGATCCCACAATGCTTACAAAAATAGTGCTTCGCGGTCTTCGTATTCCATTGATAGAGGCCAAGATGCTCTTCCCCTTCGACAAGGTGGAATTCCTCTTTCGCTGCGGTGAGCATGATCGCGCCTTTGCGCCGACACAAAGAACAGTCACAACGGCGTGGATCACGGATTGGACCGTGGATTTCGAACTTGACCCGCCCGCAATGACAGGTGCCTTTCGATATATCCATAATTGCCTCCTGCCTGCCGGTCATTTTCACAAAAGAATTGTGAGTGGCTCACCATACGTTTGAACCTTGCCGATATTTACCTTCTAGGCAACCCAAAATAGTCCTTTCACGCCATCACGTTTGCTGTTAAGCGAGGCATCAGCGATTAAGGATCAACGCGGAGCTTTGGATGCAGAAATTTGCCATTTGGTTTGCCAAACCCTATGTCGCACTTGGTTTTCTGGCGCTTGGCATGGCTGTCATTCCGGTCAATGATGCGCTGATCAAATTACTCGGCGAAACGCTGCCTCTTGGTCAAATTGTGGCAATCCGCTCGATTATGAGCATTGTCCTGATTGCGTTGTTCAGCGATGGTCTGCGCCGCATGCTCCACCTCGATGCAGGCACCTTCTGGCAATTTGTCGGGCGTGGCATGTGCCTTGTTGTGGCGATGGTGCTGTTCTTCGCCTCCCTTGGCAGCCTGCAACTGGCAACGGCGGTCTCAATTTTCTTTGTCTCACCGCTGATGATTACCTTGCTGTCGGTTCCTTTGCTTGGTGAGAAGATTGGTGTCCATCGCGTGATGTCGGTTTTGGCGGGCATGGCAGGCTGTGTCCTGATCATTCGTCCTGGGGCGGCTGATTTTCAGATTGAAACTTTGCTCGTGCTGGCATCGGCGCTCAGCTATGCGCTATTCCAGATCTGGACAAGACGTCTGAAGTCGGCAGGTGATCTCTCGGCACTGGTCGCCGTGCAACATTGCTGCTATGCGGTGACAGGCTGTGCGATGCTGCTGTTCAATTTTATCCAGCCGATGAATGATCTTGCCAATCCGTCACTGGCCTTTTTGTTGCGGGGGCCAGCATCCATTGATGCGATGCAGCTGTTATTTATTTTTATCTGCGCGTTTGCGGTGCTGTTGCTGTCGGTAACATCGTCCAACGCCTACCGGGTTGTCGAAGCCTCATTTATTGCGCCATTTGAGTACACGGCCATACCGCTTGGGGTGTTTTGGGGCATTGTGATCTGGGATGACTGGCCATTGCCGATGGCGTGGGCGGGCATGGCGTTGATCCTTGCCGGTGGGCTATATGCGGTTTATCGAGAGCGTGCGCGCGAGGTGGCGGTGATCACGAATGTGCCGATGCCAGCATCTGCATCTATGGTGCAGCAACATGAAATACAGCATTCAGAAACAGGCCCAAACGCCGACCTTCCGGTGGAAACAAAAACCCGCTAGTTGGCGGTAGTGCCTTTCCATACACCCTGTTCTTTCAGGCTGTCGGCAACCTCTTTTGGCATATATGTCTCGTCATGTTTGGCAAGAACATTCGAGG
>JAYQTT010000019.1:0-59775 GCA_038147495.1 Alphaproteobacteria bacterium
CTGTTTTGCGCCAAAACAAGTTGCTTTTGCCCCTCGCTTTGGCCATATAGGGCAATGATACGGCCGCAATGAAACGCAACAGGCAACAGGTTGGCGAAAATGACGCCATATGATGACAGCGACGCGAAAGCGACGGGTGGGGCAGAAATCGCCCCAGACACACAACAGTCAACACCGCGGCCAAGCAGGGCCGAGGCGGAGGCGGCTGTCGACACATTACTTCGCTGGATAGGAGATAATCCTGATCGCGAGGGCCTGATCGGAACGCCGGGCCGTGTTGTCAGAGCTTGGGAAGAATTCTGCTCGGGTTACGATGAAGACCCTGCCGCCCTGCTGAACAGCACGTTTGAAGATGTCGAAGGCTATGACGACATGGTCATGCTGCGCAACATCAGGCTGGAGAGCCATTGCGAGCATCACATGGTACCCATCCTTGGTCGGGCGCATATTGCCTATATGCCGAACCGCCGTGTTGTCGGCATCTCAAAACTGGCCCGTGTTATCGATAGTTTTGCCCGGCGGTTGCAAACTCAGGAAACTTTGACCGCACAGGTCGCCGAATGCGTCCAGACGGCACTGCAACCGCACGGTGTTGCCCTGTTGATTGACGCCCAACACCAATGCATGACAACACGCGGCGTGCGCAAACCCGATGTGTCTATGGTGACGACCCGATTTACCGGCGTATTCAACAAGGATGAGAGTTTGCGCCAGCGTTTTATGGAACAGGCGAAACTGCTCTAGATATCAATAGAACCCGGCCTGATTGCCATTGTCGCTTGTCGTCATGAAACGATTTTGCATCTCTGCGCCAATCAGTGTTACCATCCCCGCATGCATCGCCCGCTGGTAGTTGGAAAATGCGACTTGCACCTGTCTTAAATATCCTTGGCCTTCTAACCACCTTACTGGCAGCAGCCATGCTGATTCCGATGCTGGTCGATCTTTATTATGGATCGTCCGATTGGCAGGTCTTTGCGATGTCTGCCCTGCTCACCGCCTTCGTTGGTGTTGCGGTCTGGCTGGCGACCTCACAGCATGAGGCGTTTGACCTTGGCCTTCGCCAAGCCTTTCTTCTGACAAACGGATCATGGATTTTGATCGGCGTCTTTGGATCATTGCCATTCATGTTCTGTGAACTTGCACTTAGCCCTACCGATGCCATTTTCGAGTCTGTTTCCGGTATTACCACGACCGGCTCGACAGTTCTGGAGCGCATAGAGGACGCCTCGCACGGGATCCTGATCTGGCGCGCCCTGCTCCAATGGCTTGGCGGGGTAGGCATCATCGTGATGGCGATGGCCGTGCTGCCGATGCTTTCAGTTGGCGGCATGCAGCTGTTTCGTACCGAATCCTATGACAGCGCTGACAAGGTGGTGCCGCGTGCAGCCCAGCTTGCCGGTGGCATCGGGCTTGTTTATGCGCTTTTAACGGCCCTGTGGGCCGCCATGCTGTCATTTGCCGGTATGGGTATATTTGACGCCATAGCGCACGCGATGACAACGATTGCGACCGGCGGATATTCCACCAGAACCGCATCGATTGGCGCCTTTGATTCCGTTGCCATCGAATGGATTATCATTTTCGGGATGATCGTTGGCAGCCTTCCATTTGCCCATTATCTGGCAATGTTACGGGGTGGGTGGCGCCCCTTGCTCAACGATCCGCAGGTGCGGTGGTTCCTTGCGTTACTGGCAATCATTGTTGGCTTGTTGTGCTGGCAGTTGAATGCATCCGGCATGTCAGTTGGCGCCTCGATCAGACATGCAAGTTTCAACGCCGTCTCAATCATGACCGGCACCGGCTATGGCAGTGCCAATTTTTCTGCATGGGGTGGCTTTGCCTCAACCTTACTGTTGATTTCCATGTTTATTGGCGGCTGTGGCGGATCAACGACATGTGGAATCAAAGTCTTCCGCCTACAGGTTCTGGCCACCACCGCACGGGTGCAGATGAGCCGTCTGCTGCGTCCCCATGCCGTTGTCCTTGCCTATTACAACAAGCGTCCAGTGGCCCCCGAGGTCATGGATTCGGTCATGGGCTTTTTCTATCTCTATATCCTGTGTTTCGTGTTGTTGGCGATCCTGCTGGGGATGGCGGGACTGGATTTCACAACCGCGCTGTCCGGGGCCGCAACCTCAATCAGCAACGTTGGCCCCGGGCTTGGTAACGTGATTGGTGCAGACGGCAATTTTGCATCGATTCCGGATGCCGCAAAATGGGGAATGTCTTTTGGCATGCTTCTTGGGCGGCTGGAATTCTTCACCGTTTTGGTGATGTTGACCCCCGCGTTCTGGCGCCGTTAGGGCAACACGATATTATCAATCTTGCGGATTTCCTTGCGCGCTTCCTTGTCGAGTGCGGCCAGTGCCGCCAAAAGCGTGTCCCTGACAGCAATATTGAAAGCGTTTGGCGTTGTGGATTCCGGTACGGTTGTTGAATGCGTGGCGACCAGATTGACCATTGCCCTTGCCCCACCAACCGGCTGAATCCACATCAAATTTGCTTCCAGCACAACCTTGACCCTTGTGTCCTGCTGATCGGTCAACAGCCCCTTGAGATCTGTCTGCTGCGGCAGCTTTTCACGTGTCACCGAAGCCGTGGAAATATCAAGTACCAGCTCGCCACTGCCACCGGCCGGTTGCAAAACAGCGGCAGCCCATTTCGCCACCATATTGCTTGGATAAGGTGTCTGGAAATGGCCAATATATGGCTCCTGCATTGGCATTTGCCAATTTTCAACAATTTCCAGACGGCGCGCATTCAACGCCATTGGCGCGTAGGAAGCGCTGTCAAATTTCTGGGGCGCTGTCGTGGTTGGCGTGCTTGCACCACACCCCATCAGGCCGGCACACACCGCTATCAAAGCAAAGAAGCCAAATCGCATTATGCTCTCCCCGAGATCAGACATTCCAAAGATGCGTCAAAAAACCAAATAAATCCACAATGATGATCAACATGATCATGCGAAAAAAACCAACGGCAAAAAACCCGCAAGAAATTTACGCTTCGATATTGTCGATATGAAACCGGCGCGTTGTCTTACAGAATTCGCAAATTATTTCAATTTTGTCCTCGTCATCAGCCAGATCGACAATCTCAGCACGGTCAAGCTGCGTCAACATGGTCTGCACGCGCTGTGGGCTGCATCGGCATTGGTCGATGACGTCACGGCTTGGCGCCACATGTGGCTCCATTGAATTGAACAATCGGAAGATCAATGCATCCGGGCCAAGCAACGGATCAACCAGCTCATCACGGCGCAGCGACTCCATCAATGTACGCGCCGTATGCCACGCATCATCACTTTGTTCGCGATCCGCTTGCGAGCTGGCATCACCACCCTCAGCGGCGATGCGCTGCAACATAATGGCACGGGCCTGCCAGACACCATCAGTGCAATGCGCGGCGGCCATTACCGCCGTATCAAGCTGTTCAGAATTGGCAAACCATCTGGTTGCAGCATCGCTCAGCGTTGCGCCTTCCAGATCCACAATGCCCTGATAACGCCCACCGGTCTTTTCTTCATCAACGGTAAAAGCAATGTAGCCTGAACCAAGCAATGCCGGCACATCTGCCGGAGTTGACATCACAAGATCGTCCGCCACCGGCGCGCCAGCATCCGCATCAAACGCCGAATAGCCGCGCAAATGCCCATCTGATGTCATGTCGGCAAACAATGTCTTGATATAGCCATCGCCTTTGGCCTGTAAGGTAAACACACCGTCAAATTTCAATGTGCTGGCCAGACAGGCGGCAAGTGCGAGCGCCTCTGCCTGAAGACTGGCGACCGCAAGTGGATATTTATGGCGGCCAAGAATATCGGTTGCGACACTGCCAATTGAGGCCACCCGCCCCCGGATCAACGCGACATTTTCAGCCCCGCTGGCCAGATAAAAGGGAACAATATGTGCCGCTGGTGAGGGTGTCTCGTTCATCTAACCTGTCCCGCAACAAAAAGAGCTAAAATATCCAGACAAGAGGCAGATCAATTGCCGCCAAAACACCAAGCCAGAACGGCCTTTTGCGCGTGGAGCCGGTTCTCAGCTTCATCAAACACCACAGATTGCGGGCCATCGATCACCTCGGCCGTGACTTCCATCCCCCGAATGGCAGGCAAACAATGCATGAAAACGGCATCGCCTGCGGCAACCCGCATCAATTCGGCATTCACCTGATAGGGCTGAAAATCCTGCGCGCGTGTGCCTTCTTCATCCCCCATGGAAATCCAAACATCGGTGACAATCGTCTGGCTGTCACGCGCCGCTTCGATCGGATCATCGAACAGAATGATCTGCCCGCCAATGCCCCGCGCCCAGGCAAGCAATTCAGCCGGCGGGGTATAGGCGTCCGGGCACGCAATGCGCAACTCAAAGCCAAATAATGCCGCCGCCTCAATCCAGCTGGTCAGAACATTGTTGCCGTCACCAAGCCAGGTCACAACCTGACCGGCCAAAGGGCCATGCCGTTCAATCATGGTTTGCAAATCGGCCATGATCTGGCATGGATGAGACCGCTCTGTCAGACCGTTAATCACCGGAATGCTGGCGTGCTTGGCCAGATCAAGCAGGCTGTTGTGGCTGAAACAACGGATCATGATCGCGTCGACATATCGCGACAATACATGCGCTGTATCTTCAATGGTTTCACCACGACCAAGCTGCATGTCACCGGCAGGCAAAACAACCGGCGTTCCGCCAAGCTGGGCAATGCCAACCTCAAAGGACACACGGGTCCGGGTCGAAGGTTTTTCAAAAATCATCGCAACAGATTTGCCGGCAAGCGGCGTTGGCGTTGGCTTGCCCGCCTTCATTGCCAGCTTTTGCGCCTGCGCATCATCAAGGATCGCCTGTAACGTATCCGCATCAAAATCCCTGATGTCGAGAAAATGTCGCATGTTTCTACCCGTCTTTCTTTTCGCCTACCTGACAGCAGATAGACGTAATTTACATCGAGAGCGCCGCTTTCAGGCGGTCAAGCACGATACCGATCTCTTGTTCGGTGATCACCAGAGGCGGCAGTAACCGCACCGTATTTTCAGAGGCCGGTACAGTCAGCAGATGATGGTCACGTAAAGTTGCAACGAGGCTTGCCGCCGCAAGATCTTCATGCAGCACAATACCACGCAAAAAGCCGCGCCCGCGTATTTCCAGAATTTTGTCCGGGAATTGCCGCGCCAACGCCTGCAATCCAGACTCCAGAACCCCAGCCCGCTGGCGCACATCGGCCAAAAATCCGGGTGCGGACAATGTCTCGAGGACCACTTCGGCAACAGCCATGGCAAGCGGATTGCCGCCAAAGGTTGAGCCATGAGTTCCCGGACCCATGGCATTCCCCACCGCCTCACTAGCGATAACGGCGCCTACCGGAAAACCGCCGCCAAGTCCTTTGGCAAGGGCAATGATGTCAGGCTTTATGCCATAGGCCTCATATGAAAACAGTGTACCGGTGCGCCCGATGCCTGCTTGCACCTCATCGGCGATCACCAGCGCTCCATATTCATCAGCCGCTGCCCGCACACCGGCAAGATAGTCATCCGGCACCTGCCGGGCGCCGCCCTCACCTTGAACAGGCTCAATCATAATACCGGCAACATGCGGGCC
Organism: Alphaproteobacteria bacterium; assembly: GCA_038147495.1. Classification (GTDB taxonomy): domain Bacteria; phylum Pseudomonadota; class Alphaproteobacteria; order Puniceispirillales; family Puniceispirillaceae; genus MED-G116. The sequence goes on from JAYQTT010000019.1 coordinate 5,604, forward strand.
AAGAGCATCACGCAAAGCATTCAAATTGCCGAAGGATACATGCGCAAAACCATCCGGCATTGGCCCGAACCCTGTGCGAAATACCGGCCTGTCAGTCGCCGCAAGCATGCCAAGCGTCCGGCCATGAAATGCACCTGTCGCGCACAAGATGGTGGTGCGTTCAGGCTCACCACGTTCAAATGCGGCGCGCCGGGCGATTTTCACCGCAGCCTCAGTGGCCTCGACACCTGAATTACAGAAAAACACCTGATCCAAACCGGAAAGCTCGGCAAGCAGGGCCGCAACACGTTCCTGCCCCGGAATCCGATAAAGGTTCGAGGTATGCCATAATTTGCCGGCCTGTTCCTGCAACGCCTTCACCAAAGGCGGATAGGCATGGCCAAGTGTGTTCACGGCAATGCCGCTGGCACAATCGAGATAGCGCTCACCAGTCTCGCTTATCAACCAACAGCCCTCACCGGACTCAAACGCGATCTCGGCCCGACCATAGGTCTTCATCACCGCACTGATGCAGCGTAATCAGTCGGCGTGTCTTTTGGTGTCGCAGTCGTCACAGTCACCACATTTGTCGGTTCACAGGCCGCCATCACGGCTGTCTGGTCTTACATTTCAGATGGGCCAAAAACCAAACCACCAACCTGTCGTGTGACGGCGCCAGTGGCTTTTGCACATCAATCTCGAATGGCGTAATGCTTGGTCCTTTTGACCAAAGATGTCAAGAATTATGCGCGATTCGACCGGTACCGGAACGGGGCTTCCGCCGGTGCCTAATCCTGAATGAAATGCTTGGCGAGCCACCAGACCCTGCGATTGATAGTTCGAGGTTGATCCAACATCACCATAGAGACTGTCAGGAACCGCCGACATCGGTTCATAAACAAGCCGACAGACGGTCTGGCCCTGCTCGATCAGAAACGGCACGTCATGCGAACGCACTTCAAGGACCGCTCTGGTCCGTGCCGCATTGAGCTCTGGCATACCAAAGCCGGGGTCGAAAAATCCGGCATAATGCGCCCTGAACTCGCCAACACGTGTATCATAGGCACGCATCTCAGCCGCGTATCCCTTCGGCACAGTGACATATTCGCGGCTTGCGAGAATGTCAAAATTCATCCGGATTGAGCACCAACCCACCAGCCGTCAAATCAGCCTCGGTCAGCTTTTCCCAATAGGCGTTAACCGCAAGCTGCGCGGCGCGTCGATGTCAACAAGCCCCGCATGTTTGCGCGCCCGCCAGCCAATCATGCCGCTTGTCTCATCGGGGATAGGATTCACCTCAGCCCAACCCCGTCACGAATATCCAGCGCCTCACTGCCATGAACAAGGCCGGTTGTTGCCTGCAATTCATGCATTGCATCATCTGAAATGACAGCTGGTCCGCGGCGCAATCGCAATTGCGATAGGCGCAGCCAGGACACACCAGAACCGAGAAGGTGCGCGGCGAAATTTCAGCATAAAGCGGCCCTTCATAGCCGGGGGCAACGGATTCGAATTCTACCGCACGATCGGTGATGAGGCGGGTGAAAATATCCAGCCGTCCGGTTGAACTTTTTGGATTGGCAAGCGCCGAAATATCATCAGGAAGACGGAGTGACTCCTGCAATTTGACGATATAGACGCATCCACATTCAAGCACCGCACCATCCCGCAGATTGATCCGGTGCATAGCAAATTTATCCAGCTTGTCGGTGACGCTCATCCCGCGGCCGGGCAGAAAAGAGGCCTGCACCCGCCATGCCTCTTCGCCTAGTCTGAGATCAAGGCTCGCTGGCTGCATCTGCGCGGCATCGATACCGGTATCGGCAGTGATCATCCCTGCATCAATCGCGGCCTGAATTTGCTGGACTGGCAGGATGCCATTTGCCGGTTTGGTGCCATTCATCGTCAGATTTCCACTCGCCTCAATTTATCCGTCAGCTTTTAAGCCGCCAGCCACTATGTAAAACCCGATAACAAGCATATCCCAGCATCAGGTTCAACAAGGTCAGGGCAATCAATCCCACAATAACCGGCCTGTCGGCAACACCAATCATGCCATAGCGGAAACCATCAATCACATAAAATACCGGATTGAGGGTGGCAATCGTGTCAAAAGGCGCGGGCAGGCGATTGACGGAATAGAAAGTGCCCGAGAGAAAGGCCAGTGGCTGAATCACGAAATTGGTGATCGCCGCCATCTCGTCAAATTTATTTGACCATATACCGGCAAGAATACCAGCAAGGGCCATCACCATGGACCCAAGCATCAAAAACAAAAGCGCAACCAGAGGCGCAGATGGCAACCCGATACCACCGATCAGGCCAAGACATACCGCCGCGACAAGCCCAACAAGAATCCCGCGCGTCATGCCACCGGCAGCAAGCCCGACAAGCAACTCTCCCGGTCCCAGCGGCGGCATTAGAATATCGACGATATTGCCCTGCACCTTAGCGACAACAATAGACGATGAGGTGTTGGCAAACGCATTTTGCAACACACTCATCATCACAAGGCCAGGAATGAGAAAGGTCACGAACTCGACACCACCGCTGAGCCCACCACGATTGCCCACGGCCACGGCGAAAACCATCAAGAACAAAACTGACGTGATCACAGGAGCCGCCAGCGTCTGCATGGCCACCTTCATGAACCGATGGACCTCACGAAGATAGAGCGCCCAAAGCCCGATCCAGTTGATATGTCCAATTTGAACCGGACGCACGAGCAGCTGTCCGGAATGCCCTTCGGCCCCGGCATGGGCTGACGTTTCTTTATCGCTGACAGGTGTATTGGATTGCATCGCCGCCAACATAATCTGCGGGAAATGAAAGCGCAATGGCTCCTTGCATCAAACGGCATATCTCACAAGCCGAGGCTTGCGCCAGCCTGCACCGGACCACATACTGCACACATGGGACTAACGGTTCACCTCTTATGAAGGATCAACCATCGCTGTGAGCGGACAGACAATCGAAACCCGTCTGATGAATAAGGCGGTCCATTATCTGGGTCGCTACAGCGCATCACAGCATCGCCTGCGTGAAGTGCTTGGCCGGTTCGCCCGGCGCAAGCTTGCTGACATGCCGGAAGCCGATGTTATGACTGGAATCGATACTGTTATCGCAACTTGTATGCGGCTTGGCTATGTCGATGACGCAATGTTTGCGGCAAGTCAGGCGCGCAGCCAACGCCGCCAGGGCCGCTCATCACTCGCGATAAAACAGCGATTGCGCCTTCACGCGCTTGATGACGCCGAAATCAACACGGCAATTGACGCCGCCGATGGCGATAGCGTGAATGCGGAACTTGCCGCCGCCATCACATTCGCAAGGCGCAGGCGACTTGGCCCTTTTTTTACCGGAACAGGTGATGACAGGACGAGGCAAAAACATATGGCATCACTGGCCAGAGCCGGATTTGCAATAAATCTATGCAAAACCATTATCGATGCCGCCGACATCGAAACGCTGGAGGCAATGGAACAAGACGCGCTTCGCGATCTGGATGATGATTGCTGATTGATCGGGCTTTATGGTTGTGCGGCGTGTCCTTATTTGGCGTGCCATATGACCGACTATCTGGCTTGCCGTTTGCCGGAAGGGCGGGCTAGACTGCAGGAAAGGTGAATATGCGCGCCCACAGGTCCGGTGAACCGGTTGGTCTGACGGCGCGTTTGGAGGAGTTGGTAATGAGTGAGAGCATTTTGAGCCATCGGCAGAATTGGCAAAGAACGCACATATCGATAATGACGGCTATGAGGCCCTTTATGCCGAGTCACTGGCTGACCCGGATGCATTCTGGGCAGAGCAGGGGAAACGGATCGACTGGATCAAGCCCTACAGCCAGATAAGCGATGTATCCTATGACGCCAAAGATTTGCATATCCGCTGGTATGCTGACGGCACCTTGAATGCATCGGCCAATTGCCTTGACCGGCATCTTGCGACACGGGGCGAGCAGACAGCAATCATCTGGGAAGGTGATGACCCTCTAGTGACCACAAACACATCACCTATAAAAGAACTGCATGAAGAGGTCTGCAAATTTTCCAATGTGCTGAAGGCAAATGGTGCCAAGAAGGGTGACCGTATCACCATTTATATGCCGATGATCCCTGAAGCGACTGTCGCCATGCTGGCATGTACCCGTATCGGTGCCGTGCATTCGGTGGTGTTCGGCGGCTTTTCACCGGACGCGCTGGCGGGTCGGATTCAGGATTAATGAATCGACCATGATCATCACTGCCGATGAAGGCGTCAGGGGCGGCAAGGCGGTGCCACTGAAACAGAATACCGATGCAGCACTCGCCAATTGTCCAGATTGCACAAAGGCGATTGTCGTCCGGCGGACCGGTGCCGCCATCGATTGGGTGGACGGACGCGACGTCTGGTATCACGAGGCAATGGCAACTGCGTCCGCTGATTGTCCACCTGAAGAAATGAACGCCGAAGACCCGATGTTCATCCTCTATACCTCTGGATCAACCGGAAAACCGAAAGGCGTTTTGCACACCACAGGCGGCTATATGGTCTATGCGTCAATGACACATAAATATGTCTTTGATTACCATGATGGCGATATCTACTGGTGTACCGCCGATGTCGGCTGGATCACCGGCCACAGCTATATCGTCTATGGCCCGCTGGCGAATGGCGCGATTTCGGTGATGTTTGGTGTGCCCACCTATCCCGATTCCTCGCGCTTCTGGCGGGTTGTGGAAAAGCACAAGATCAATATCTTCTACACGGCGCCAACGGCGATCCGGGCGTTGATGCGCGAGGGCGCGGACCGGTAAAAGTCTGTGACCGGTCATCGCTGCGATTGCTTGGTACGGTTGGCGAGCCAATCAACCCGGAAGCGTGGATGTGGTATCATGACGTGGTTGGCGATGCGCGATGCCCGATTGTTGATACATGGTGGCAGACTGAAACCGGCGGCATTCTGATTACACCGCTACCCGGCGCCACCGCAACGAAACCGGGTTCGGCAACGCGACCGTTCTTCGGCGTAAAGCCGGTGATTGTCGATGGTGAAAATAACGAGCTTGATGGCGCCACCGAGGGTAATCTGTGCCTGCAGCATTCATGGCCGGGGCAAATGCGCACCGTCTATGGCGATCATCAGCGCTTTATCGACACCTATTTCACAACATTTCCGGGTCGGTATTTTACCGGAGACGGTGCCCGCCGCGATGAGGACGGCTATTACTGGATTACCGGACGCGTTGACGATGTGCTGAATGTATCCGGTCACAGGATGGGAACCGCGGAAATCGAATCAGCACTTGTTGCCCACCCGCAGGTGGCCGAGTCCGCCGTTGTCGGTTATCCGCATGATATCAAGGGGCAGGGCATCTATGCCTATGTGACGCTGGTTGAAGGCGTCGAGGCAACAGATGAGCTTGCCGCAGAGCTACGCCAATGGACACGCAAGGAAATTGGCCCCATCGCCACACCCGATCTGCTGCAATGGGCACCGCAATTGCCAAAGACGCGGTCCGGCAAAATTATGCGGCGGATCCTGCGCAAGATTGCGGCAAATGAATATGACCAGCTTGGTGATACATCGACTCTGCAAGACCCGGCAGTGGTCGATCATCTGGTGGAGAACCGGCAAAATCGCTGATCACATGTGACGCGCTAATCACGTATGACGGCTTGCGCCTCGGGCAAAGGGTCTTTGGGGCGTAAGCTGTTCATCCGATCCCAAGAGCAATCGCCCGGCAAACGGCATGGGTGCGGTTCTTTGCACCCAGCTTTGAGCGCAGACCCTTTAAATGGTGTTTGACAGTGACTTCACTAAGGCTCAGATGCTGTGCGATCTCGCGATTGCTTTTGCCGGACAGCAAGCCGTCAAGGACCTCTCGTTCACGTTTGGTAAGCTGGTTGGCATTATCCGGTGTGTGGTTATCTGCGGTCAGGCCTGCGGGCACAAATATCTCTCCGGCAATGATCAACCTGATTGCCCCGAGCAGCGCCTCAGCACTCATTGAGTAAGGCAGATAACCCGCCGCACCGGCGAGCAGGAAGTCATTGATCAGACGGCTGTTCGCTGATGCACCCATTACCGCGACAGGCACCCGGTCGGCAGTGGCTTTTCGCATTTCGCGAAACCCATGAACACCATCCATATCCGGCATCTCCAGATCAAGCCCGATAAGATCCAGTCGTTTGAAGTCGGGGGCGAGTTGAAGACAATCGGCAAATGACCCTGCCGTCATCACATTGAGCCCGGACCCCTCACCGGAGAGATGATTCTGGGCAAAGTCCCGGCTGAGACTGTTTGCATATCCAAGCAAGATATTCATAGCTGATCTGTTCCACCCCCGCGATCCTGTCGAGCGAAAATTCACACACTCAATTTCAGTGTGATTTTACTCAAACAACTCAGAAAACATAGGCAGAAAAAGAGACTCAAATATCTGATATACAATCAAAAATTGTATTTTTATGATGTGCTTAACCGGTCGTATAATTTTTGAAAATGAAATCTGATAAATATGGAATTCACTGTTTTAGGATACAGTGGATCAGCGGTTGAAAATTTATTTAGATCAAAGGAAATTTCTATCTTTGGGTGAAATGAGCCATTCCCTGAAAGAAAAAGGCTTGCCCCAAAATTCCGACCTTTTGTGACATGCAAATTCGCCAGATGCGGAAGCGGTGCAGCGTATGACTCCCGCGTCAGCGAAACGCGGATTTTCGCGTCCATCTTCAAATCACCTGCTGCCAGCTCGCTGTCGGAGAGCGGCACCCACAGACTGCCCGACCATTGGTCCAGAACGCTGTCCGGGGCAAAAGGCCCTTGATCACGCCGAATCCAATTTCGGGCGAACGCGACATTCGTCTGCAGCCCACCCGCCATATCAAAGAGATGGCCAAGACGGATGCGCCGTCGTCGCATATTGGCATTGTTGTTCGCACCATATGCCGTCAGAATCTGGCCGTGCACTTGCTGGTTCCAACGCGGCCGGTAGATCAAACCGGTTTCTGCGATGACATGCGACTGGCCCTGCTCCCTTATCGTGCTGTGCTGCTTTGAGAAGGCGCTGCCAACCTGCAGGCGCCAATCGGCGGCCAGTCGATGGCGTATCGGGCGGCGCATGTCAAAGCCAAACCGCACACCCGTCCCTCTGGCTTTGGCGTCTGTCGATATGTGTCGATGAAGTTGTAACGACAATTGAGTGAAAAAATCCTTGCCGATTGATTTGTGGCTGATCACAGCAAGATCGAGCCAAATCTGTGAAGTTGTTTTTTTGCGGGATCTCAGTGGCAAGCGCCTTTCAGGAGCGCAAATTCCCGGCAAAATGCGACACAGGCTGTCTATGACCGAACCCGGCTCGGCAGCGACAAAATTGGATTTGGACGCATTGCCGCTGACATCGCGGTGCCTGACGGTTGCACCGCCAGCCAGTTGCCGTACCCAACCGCCAAAACATACATCTACCATGTCTCGGCCAATATCTTTATGAAACGGTAAAACACTGTGTCGCCGAATAAAGAGAATGTGATCTCGTACCCAGTCACAGCGATTGATGTGAATGGCGGCCTTCACAATTGCCAGATGCAAATCAACAGATTGCGGATGAAGCGCAAGCCCCGCAAAGCCCAACTGCATGACTTCCCGATGCCGGCCATGGCGGGCAAGCACCTGCAGTCGGTCGAGAAACCAGAGGATTGACTGATCTGCCGAATAATCTACCAGCGGAACTGGTTTAGTGTGAGCGACAGGACCACCATGCACAGGCGTGATTGGAGCACTGTAAAATCCAATCGTCACGATCAGTGCGATGATCAATTGTCTCACAGGCATGCCGTGTAGACTTACGATCAATATTTAACCTTTCGCAGTAGCCGAAAGGTTATGTTGGCAATTAAACCTTTGTACCAAGCATGACATCGCCCGATGGGGATATTGTCAGATGATCAGCTGTTTGCTGCCCGGCGCGGAGCTAGCCAAGTAACCGCCGCAGCTTTTCGAGCATGAATTCATGTGGCTCGTTAAATACAATGGTTCCGGCAAAATTCCCGTCAGGGCGGTACAGATACAGGGCCGCAGAATGATCATAGGTGACATCGCCATCATCATTCACCACCCTTTGGGCAAAAGCACCAAACGCTTTACGTGCATCTGCCAGAGAGTCAGCGTCACCAGTGAGCCCGGTCACGCGCATATCAAAGAGGCTGAGGTAATTTGCCAGCTGTTCCGGTGTATCACGTTCAAAATCCACCGTGATAAACAGAATCTCAAGGCGGTCCGTATCCACTCCATCGGTTGCCAGCTCATCAAGCGCATTGGCCAATGACATCAACGTCGTTGGACAGACATCCGGGCAATAGGTAAAGCCGAAAAACAGCGCAATCGGCTTTCCGGCAAAATCGTCATTGCGGCGCGGTGTGCCGGTCTGGTCGGTCAAGGTAAATGGGCTGTCGGTGAAATTGGGAAGTCCAGCGGACATGGTCCGAGCTTTATCCTCGGCCACAAGGAAAACCGCCGCCGCAAGTGCAGTAAAGACCACAACCGCCAGCGCGGGTAATGTGTAACGCGGCCACCGGCGCCTGCCATTGCGTGCTTCTGGCTTTGCGCTTTCGGGCTTTCGGCTTTCGGGTTGTTCTTCCATCATATGTGCTGATGTACTCTGCAACATTGCAACGGGCAAATGAATTCAATATGGCATGCCCAACAATTCACACATGAAGGAACACATTAGAAGACACACACGGGATTGTATCTTTGCTATTGATGCATGTATTGTTCCGTACGAAAACCATCCAACAGACATCACGGATTTGCACTTTCAATGACCGCTGTAATCATATTGATTGACCAGATTGCCAATATCTATATCTGGACCTTGCTGGCCTACATTATTGTTGGCTGGCTGATCGCCTTCCGAATTGTGAACCCTTGGCAGCCTGCTGTTCGCATGATCATTTCAATTCTGGGTCGGTTGCATGAACCAATTCTCTCGCGGATTCGTCAATTTCTGCCGGATCTGGGCTCCATTGATGTAAGTCCGATTGTCGCCTTTCTGGCGGTACAATTCCTTCGCAACCTTCTGTTAAGCTGGCTTGCAAGCGGCTATTAGAGTGCAAACACCAACAGATGTCGCCTGCAAGAAACTTACAGGCGTATGACAAAAATCCAAAAGCGTCCGGCATCAAGAATATATCAGGCTGGCACAAAAAGACGGGGGATCCTGACATGGCTGATGCAACCGTGATTGACGGCAAAGCATTTTCAGAAACATTGGTGCAGCAGATTGCACAGGAAGCACAAAAAATCGCCGATGCAATCGGGCGGCCTCCGGCGCTTGCGGTTGTGCTTGTTGGCGAGGATCCGGCGAGTGCCGTTTATGTTCGCAACAAAATTGAACGCACCACCAAAGCTGGCATGCGGTCAATTGAACACCGGCTACCCGCCACCACGGATCAGGAAACCCTGCTGGCTCTGATCGCGGAAATGAATGCGGATGACGAAATTGACGGAATCCTTGTCCAATTGCCCCTGCCTGACCAGATCGATGAAGATTCGGTGATCAATGCCATCGCACCGGAAAAGGACGTCGACGGATTTCATGTGGTCAATGCCGGATTGCTGGCCACCGGCCAGGAATCTTTGGTGCCATGCACACCCTATGGCTGCTTGTTGCTTTTGAGGGATCACCTCGGCTCGCTTTCTGGCCTGAACGCCGTTGTTGTCGGGCGATCCAACATTGTCGGTAAACCGATGGCACAATTGCTTCTTCGCGAGAGCTGTACGGTCACGATTGCCCATTCGCGTACCAAAGATTTACCCGAAGTCTGCGCCCGTGCCGATATTCTGGTGGCCGCGGTCGGTCGTCCGGAAATGATCACCGGCGATTATGTCAAACCGGGCGCAACAGTTATCGATGTGGGCATCAACCGGGTCGCCGCACCGGAACGCGGTGAAGGAAAATTCCGCCTCACCGGTGATGTTGATTACACCTCGGCCGCTGAAAAAGCAGGCGCAATCACCCCGGTGCCCGGCGGTGTCGGCCCAATGACGATTGCCTGTCTGCTTCGCAACACTGCTGTCGCGGCGGCAAGACGCTTTGGTGTTTCTATCGGCGACATATAGTTTTTTCGGACATGTGTCCCTATCTACACATCTAATGACAGCAACGGGACAAGGGCCGGGCAAATATGAATTATGAGCAGGTTATTCTGTGGGCGGCTTTGCTGACCGTTGCCGGCATATTGGGCTGGGGCGTGCTGACGATGGCACGCGGCGGCGAATATAACGTCAAAAACTCAAACCGGATTATGCGTTACCGGATCATTTTTCAGGCAATTGCCCTTGTGGTCATACTCGTGCTGATGTGGCTACGGCGGAGCGGCGGCGCATAATCGCCAGCCTTCAGGCTGAAAAATCATGAATTATCGAAAAGAGCTGGACACAGAAAACAGATGGTAAAGCTGAATAAAATTTACACACGAACGGGTGATGCTGGCGAAACCAGCCTGGTCAACGGCATGCGGGTATCAAAGCACGCGCGCCGTCCATCTGCCTTTGGTGAAGTTGACGAGGTAAATTCAGTGATTGGTCTTGCCAGACTGTCTTGCACTGACGAGGCAGCCGCCTTTGCCGATGATATGCTTGGCCGCATTCAAAATGATCTGTTTGACCTTGGAGCCGATCTGGCAACGCCGGAAAATGGCGAACCGGCACTGCGAATCACCGAAGAGCAGGTAAAACGGCTGGAAAGCGAGATCGACACCATGAATGCCGATCTACAGCCATTGAATTCATTCATTCTACCGGGTGGGTCGCCTGCATCGGCATGGTTGCATCTTGCCCGGACAGTGGCGCGGCGGGCCGAGCGCCAGATGACGGAACTGGCAAGCGAAGAGGTGGTAAACGACGCCGCGATGCGCTACATCAACAGGCTGTCAGATCACCTGTTTGTGCTTGCCAGAAAACTCAATGAAAATGGCAGAACAGACATTTTATGGCGTCCCGGAGAAAATTCTGGCCAGAAATGAACAATTTTTTGCTGGTTGAGGGGCTAAATCTAACCATTGGCGTATTCCATTGGAAGACAGACTTGAATAGTCATCTTGGAGGACTGAAAATATGAAGGTGCTTGTACCAGTCAAGCGGGTCATTGATTACAACGTGAAAGTCAGGGTCAAAGCCGACAATTCCGGCGTTGAGCTTGCAAACGTCAAAATGGCAATGAACCCATTTGATGAAATTGCTGTTGAACAGGCGCTTCGCCTGAAAGAGGCGGGCGGTGCTGATGAGGTTGTTGTCGTATCGATCGGCCCGTCACAGAATCAGGAGACAATCCGCACGGCTCTGGCCATGGGCGCCGATCGCGGCATCCATGTTGAAGCCTCGCACGACATTGAGCCACTGGCCGTTGCCAAATTGCTGAAAGAAGTCGTCGCACGCGAAGAGCCGGGCATTGTCTTTGTTGGCAAGCAGGCGATTGATGATGACTGCAACCAAACTGGCCAGATGCTGGCCGCATTGCTTGGTTGGGCACAGGGCACCTTTGTGTCCGGCATTGAAATCAGTGGTGACAAAGCCACCGTCATCCGCGAAGTTGATGGCGGGCTTGAGCATCTGCAGATCAGCCTTCCGGCAGTGGTCACAGTTGATTTGCGCTTGAATGAGCCACGTTATGCGTCTTTGCCGAACATCATGAAGGCGAAGAAGAAGCCGCTTGATTCGATAAGTGTTGAAGAACTTGGCATTGATGTTGCGCCGCGCCTGACGATCGTATCGGTCGAAGAGCCTGCCGCACGTGCCGCCGGTATCAAAGTGGCAGATGTCAGCGAATTGGTCGACAAACTCAAAAACGAAGCAAAGGTGATATAGCGATGAGCATTCTTGTCCTTGCAGATCATGATAATGGCCAACTGGCCGGCGCGACACTGAACACTGTCGCAGCAGCAACTCAAATTGGCGGCGATATTCACGTGCTTGTTGCCGGTGACAGCAGTGGCGATGTGGCCAAGGCAGCTGCCGCAGTTGCAGGTGTAAGCAAAGTTCTGGTTGCCGCTGATGCCAGCATGAATCACGGCATTGCTGAAAATGTGGCGCCAGTGATTCAGGGTTTGGCGTCTGGCTATTCCCACCTTTTGGCGCCTGCAACAACAACCGGCAAGAACATCATGCCGCGCGTGGCCGCACTGCTCGATGTGATGCAGATTTCCGATATCATCTCGGTTGTGGATGCGAATACGTTCCAGCGCCCGATCTATGCCGGAAACGCGATTGCAACCGTAAAATCGGACGAAGCTGTTAAAATCATCACCGTCAGAAGCACAGCCTTTGAAGCGGTTGCTGCTGAAGGCGGAAGCGCTGCCATTGAGGATGTGGCTTCAGGTAATGACAGCGGCCTGTCGAGCTATGTGAAGTCAGAGCTTTCCAGCTCTGAGCGTCCAGAGCTGACATCTGCGCCAATCGTCATTTCCGGTGGCCGCGGCATGCAGGATGGCTCCAACTTTGCGATGCTGGAAAGGTCGCCGACAAGCTTGGTGCCGCTGTGGGTGCATCGCGCGCCGCTGTCGATGCCGGCTTTGTTCCAAACGACTATCAGGTTGGCCAGACCGGCAAGGTTGTGGCGCCCGATCTGTATGTTGCCGTTGGTATTTCCGGTGCCATTCAGCACCTTGCCGGCATGAAGGACAGCAAGGTCATTGTGGCGATCAACAAAGATGATGAGGCACCAATCTTCCAGGTGGCCGATTTTGGACTTGTTGCGGATTTGTTTGAAGCCGTGCCGGAGTTTGAGAAGGCTCTCTAACAATCCGGTGATCAGGTAAATTTCATGAAAAGGGCGGCTCTTTGGCCGCCTTTTTTATTGCCTTGATAAAGACAGGGCTATTTTCCGAGAAGCCGCCGGATGTCTGCTTGCACCTCTGGCGTGTCCCATTCAAACGGACCAACAAACAACCACGCCTTGCTTTGATCCGCTGACAGCAACAGCGTTGACGGCAACCCTCTGACATTCAATCGTCTGGCAAGCTGGCCCTTTGGATCAAAACCGAGATGCGGCGTGTTGATGCCACGCTGTTCAAGAAATGGTATCGCCTTTGCAGGGCCACCGCGATCCACCGACACAAGCACAAGCATTGAGTCCTCGGAAAGCTGTGCCGCAGCACGATCAAGTGCAGGCAATTCAACCACACAAGGCGCGCACCATGTTGCCCATAAATTGACCAGCACTGGTGTGCCCACATAATCAGACAAAGACAGCGACTTGCCGTTGGCGTCAGTCATCGCCACAGACAGATCAGGCGGTGTGAATGCCTCAACCTTCGGAAGTCCAGACGCCGAAGCCGGAACAGATGAAAGCATGCAAATTGGTGCCAGCAGACAGGCCCAGAAAAACACCGCAGCCGCCACATCACGGCGCGCTGACTTCATGCCACGAGAGGTCGCCATCCATGACAGCAAGGTTTTTGGCTGAAAAATCGGAAAAAGCTGCGTATAAAGCATGTGGGTTTGTATCCGAGCGGTTAACGACATGACGAAAAACAGAATTCTGACAGCAAAGCTGACGGCGAGACAGGAAAGTCTAGCATCTGGGGCGGGCGCTTCTCAAGCGGACCGTCACAGCTGATGCAGGCCATCAACGCATCGATCAGCTATGACAAGCGCCTGTTCCGGCAAGATGTTGCCGGTTCGCGGGCGCATGCCGGAATGCTGGCGCATTGTAAGATCATCAGCGAGGATGATTTTAAGGCGATCAATCAGGGTCTTGATCAGATTGTCACCGAAATCGAATCCGGCGAGTTCACCTTCAGCGCAACGCTGGAGGATATTCATATGAATATTGAAACGCGGCTTGCCGAAATTATCGGCGAACCCGCCCGCCGTCTGCATACCGCCCGGTCACGCAATGATCAGGTGGCAACCGATTTTAAATTATGGGTGCGGGCACTGCTTGAAATTATTGATGAGGCACTGGCAGGGTTGCAGGCAGCCCTGATTGCCAAGGCCGAATCACATACCGAGACGCTGATGCCGGGATATACGCATCTGCAAACCGCGCAGCCGGTGACCTTTGGCTTTCATCTTATGGCCTATGTCGAGATGCTTGGCCGGGACCGCTCGCGCTTTGCCGATGCCAAAGCCCGCTTGAATGAATCGCCGCTTGGTGCGGCGGCGCTCGCCGGAACCTCATTTCCAATAGACCGGCACATGACAGCCGAACTGCTTGGCTTTGACCGGCCGGCGGCAAATGCAATGGATGCGGTTTCGGACCGCGATTTCGCCCTCGAGTTTCTCTCCTGTGCGTCAATCTGTGCGGTTCACCTGTCACGCTTTGCCGAGGAAATTGTCATCTGGTCGTCCGACAGGTTCAATTTCATTACCTTGTCCGATGCCTTTACCACCGGATCATCTATCCTGCCGCAAAAGCGCAATCCGGACGCCGCCGAACTTGTGCGTGCAAAACCCGGGCGCATCATTGGCTCACTGAATGGACTTTTGATTGTGTTAAAGGGATTGCCGCTTGCCTATGGCAAGGACATGCAGGAAGACAAGGAAGGTGTTTTTGACGCTGCTGACGCGCTTGGCATCGCAATCGCCGCGACAGCCGGTATGGTCGCTGACATGGAGCCAAACCGCGAGGCGATGCTGGCTGCCCTTACCACTGGCTTTCCAACCGCAACGGACCTTGCCGATTATCTGGTTCGGGAGCTTGGCATTCCTTTCCGTGAAGCCCATCACATCAGCGGCAGCATCGTTGCACTGGCGGCGAAAAAAGGCTGTGATCTGGACGCTGTCCCGCTTGATGAAATGCAGAATATAGAACCCATGATCACGGCTGAGGTGATCGACATCTTGAAGGTGGAAAATGCAGTTGCCGCCAGACGTAGTTTTGGCGGGACCGCACCAGATGAGGTCAGGGCGCGCATTGCCGAGGCAAAAAAACGTTTTCACATCGAAACAGACGTCAGCTAGGCTCTGCTTGTTTGAACAGGAGAAATGACATGGTGCGCCGGGCTGCAATGGCTTTTATTATCATGCTTCTTGGGGTTGGCGGTCTGACCGCCTGCGGCAAGGTTGGGGACCCCTATCGTCCATCCGAAATTCCGGAAAAATCTACAACTGAAGACTCCACAACCAACTGACAACCAACAACAAGCTGAATGGACAGGATCCGATAATGTGCGCCTTTCATCGTAATGATTCTGGCCATTTGTGCGTCGACAACATTCTGCTGGCAGATATTGCAGCAGCTCATGGCACGCCGCTTTATGTGTATTCAGGTGATGGCATTCGCGCGGCCTTTCGGGATTTTGCCGCGGCGGTGGCACCGGTAAAAGGCAAGGTCCATTTCGCGGTAAAGGCAAATTCTGCGTTGGGCGTGATTGGCCTGTTGGCCCGTGAAGGGGCCGGAGCCGACATCGTATCAGGCGGCGAGCTGGACCGCGCGCTGGCGGCTGGCATTGCCCCTGAAAACATCGTCTTTTCCGGTGTTGGCAAAACCAAGGCTGAAATTGGCAAGGCTCTGTCGGTCGGCATTGGTCAGATCAATGCTGAATCCGCCGCCGAGGTCGATATGATCAGCCTTGTTGCTGCCGAGATGGGTTGCGTGGCGCCGGTTGCGCTTCGGGTCAATGTCGATGTTGAACCGGGCACCCATGCCAAAATTTCCACCGGCCAAAGATCGACAAAATTTGGCATTTCGGTTGACCAAAATGAAGCGGCGGACCTTTATCGCAAGCTTGCCAAAGATCCGAATATAGCGCCATCGGGGCTGGCGGTTCACATTGGCTCACAAATCCGCACGACAGCCCCTTTTGACAGAGCGTATCGGGCGCTTCTCGACCTCGGGACTGGGCTTCGCGATGCCGGCCTGCCGGTGCCGACACTGGACCTTGGCGGCGGCGTCGGGGTTGATTATGAGACTGGCACGGCGACTGATTTTTCTGATTATGGCGCGCTGGTTCAATCTATCTTTTCGGCACCGGTTTGCCCTTGGGTTCGAGCCTGGACGCGCCATCGTTGCCAATAACGGCGCATTGCTGAGCGAGGTCATCTATATCAAGCAAGGGGACAATAAGAGGTTTGTCATCGTCAACGCGGCGATGAATGACCTGATCCGTCCCACCTCTATGAAGCCTATCATGCGATTGAGCCTTTGGCCGATCTTGGCCCAGACATTGGCCTTGCTGACATTGTTGGGCCGGTGTGTGAGACAGGCGATTATCTTGCCCAAGGCCGCCAGTTGCCGCAGATGGAATCAGGCGACATGCTTGCGGTGATGTCGGCTGGTGCCTATGGCGCGGTGATGGCCTCTGCCTATAACACCCGCCCGCCTGCCGGTGAGGTGATGGTGCTTGACGGTAATGTGCATCTGCTTCGGCAGACGCGCACGGTTGAAAGCCTGTTGGCCGAAGAGCAAATCCCCGATTTTTAGGCTGTGCCTACTCGAAAATCCGCGATCCTATCGGCACCACGGTAATCGTGGTTTCCTCGGATTGTTCCACCGTCAATTGGGCAAAGAAGGTGTGCTTTCCCCGGCCTCAATCAGACGGTCATCGGGCGTGATCACATGCTCATTCAAAAGCCTGCCATCATCTGTGGCAATGGTTACCAGAAGGCTTGCGGCATGGGTGCGTAATCCACCATTGTTTCTCAACGCGCCGCGCAATCGTACAGTGTCACCGCCATATTCGGCCTGCACATCGATCACCTCGAGCCGGTTGATATCTGGCCGGATCGTCAAACCCACAAGATCAAAAGCCGGGATCAATCCGGGCAAATAGGCGGTCACATGAAGGCGCTGATTAATTGCGCCTGCAACAAGCAGGCCAAGCACCACAAGCAACGCCAGCGGCATACGCAAGACGTTCCAGAGATTGGCATCTGACTGGCGTGCCTTTCTGGTTTTGTCCGCGCTTTTCGGCGGCAAGGCAAACCACACATGCGAACATACCGAGCAACGCACAGTTCGCCCGTCTTCGCCAATTGACTGGCTGTCTACGCGGAAGATGGTCTCACAATTTGGGCAGGTCAAAAGCATCACAGAGAGTCCAGAACTTCGTTTGTCTTAATCCAATCGATACAGCAAAGCATGAATTTACGAAAGACCAGCACGCAATTTTGGGGCCATCGTTCAAGAAAACACGTCAAAAATCTGTAAAGATGCTAATCTATACCCATTGAGGACGTGGCCATGCTCTGCATCTGTCGAAAACAGGCAGAGCGGACGCCAGAATAATGGACCTATTCTGCATGAGCAAAAGACCGGCTGACATGACAGATATTGCACCCGATGATATGGCGCGCAAGACGGCACAGAACGCAGCGCCAATGCGTCGGCGCATGCGCCATATCTCGCTGGTTGTGGTGTCGATACTGGCCGTGCTTGTCGCCGGTCTGCAACATTTCGTGCTGACCCTGCCGAAGCCACTGTCGACTCAACCCGAATACACGGACGGGATTGTTGTCATGACAGGCGGACAGCAACGGCTGACTGATGGAATCCAACTGCTAAGCGACGGTTTTGCCAGCAAATTGCTGATTTCCGGCGTTGGCAAGGGTGTTGATCGCGATATTCTGGTGCGTGAGCTTGATTTAAACCAGAACCAGACCAACAGCCTTTTCTGCTGTGTCGAGCTTGATCATGCGGCTCAGGACACGCGCGGTAATGCCGATATTGCCTATCAATGGGCAAAAACGCACCGCATGGCATCGCTGCGGCTCGTCACAGCGAATTACCACATGCCGCGTGCCCTTCTTGTTTTCAGCCGGAAAATGCCAGATATCACCTTGTATCAATGGCCGGTGAATCCGGATGATCTGAAGCTTGATCGCTGGTGGCATGACCCGGCATTGATTCGCCTTCTTGCCCGCGAATACGCCAAATTCCTCACCGTATATTTCAGCGTTTAGACAGGCCTAGCTCTGACCGGCATCAATGATTGAGCGCCGAATTTCGCGGGTGCGATGGAACAGCTCTTCAAGCTTGTCCCCTTCATGCCAGCGAATGGCCCGCTGGAGATAGGACAAATCCTCGGAAAAGCGCTGCAACATCTCAAGCACAGCCGCATCATTATTCAAGAACACATCCCGCCACATCACCGGATCGGACGCCGCAATCCGCGTAAAGTCACGAAAACCGGACGCAGAAAACCGAATCACGTCATTCTTTAGCTGCTGCTCCAGATCAGTTGCGGTGCTGACAATGGTATAGGCAATCAGATGCGGCAGGTGTGATGTCAGCGCCAGCACCTTGTCGTGATAATCGGGGTCCATGCGTTCGCTGACCGAACCAAGACCGGTAACATATGTCTCGAAAGTCGCAACCACATCTTCAGGCGCATCAAGCGGCAACACCAGCCAGTAGCGGCCCTTAAATAATTCTGCAAATCCCGCGTCAGGACCGGAATGTTCAGTTCCTGCCAACGGGTGCGAGGGGATCAACGAATTGAATCGGAAAGGTTCAGGGCAACATCTCGAACCACAGAACGCTTGGTTGAACCCGTATCGGTCAACACGGCACCCTGTTTCATATGCGGAATGATCTGCGCGCTGAGTGCGGCAATGCTGCCAACAGGCACCGACATCACCACCAGATCAGCATCCTCAACCGACTGCACCGGGTCTATTACAAACTGATCGACCAGACCGAGAGATTTCACCCTCTCGCCCACCTCGGCAGACATATCACAGCCACATATTTGCCCGGCAAGACCTGCCTGCCGCGTGGCAAGAGCCATGGACGCGCCAATCAGTCCCATCCCGATGATGGCAATTTTTTCATAAATCTGGGCCATGACGCCGTTCTCTGTCCGGTTTGATTCTATCTGTCCCGAAAGGGTATTGATGCCCCATCGTCAGACGGCAACCTTACCAATCAATTTTATATTGTCACCATTTACATCATCAGGCGACGCGGCTGTTACCTCGGCAAGCGCATAATTATCGCCATCCCTCAGCGCATAGATTTCAGCATCAGTATCAGACGGATCAGCGGCATGATTGCCGATAATGAAGCAAGGCGCGATTCCGGGAATGGGAAATAATGGGGTTCTGGCAACAATCTGCGCATCATCACGGTGATACATCTGGCTGGCGATTTCGGCGCTGGCGTCACAAGGCACAAGAATGTAATCAGCCGTTTCAGACAGGGCATCAAACAATTCATTGATATTGTCGAGAACGGAAAATGACAGGCTGTTGGCAAAATGCCACTGTGCGGTACTGACCGCCGCACCATGGACCGCTACCCGCAGGCTGCCCTCCTGCTGCGCAACACTCGCCGAAAGAATATGACGCCAGATACCAAGCAACAGAGCCTTGTCCAGCCCCTGCGCCGCATCACACAACCGCCGAATAATCCGTGCTTCGCGACCAGGGCGGAAAGTCACGCTTCCGTTTTTCGCGCTGGCGACTTTGCCAGAAATTGAAAAACGATCCTCAAGCAAAGCAAGGATTTCGTCATCAAGCCGGTCAATGGCGGCGCGTAAATCGGTTAGTTTATCCGTCATCAATCATCCAAAATAAAAAGCAATGCGTTGTTTCCTGCATATATCGGCATTGTCTTGGCGGGCCTGCCCCGATTGCCCGACCCATCTGTATCCATCATTCAGCCCTGATCCTCGCGCTGGACAATTCCGCTTGGCCGAGGTGCCAACCGGGCCCCAACAGGCGAACGGGCAAACCGGAGCTTACTGGTCTTGCCAGAGGGTGCATAGAGCATTTTCTCTGCCTCGGCAAGCAACACCCCGCCAAGAGCAGGCCACCATCTTGCGCCGACAGGCTCTATATTATGCGCCAGTTTCAAGGTCCAGCCGGTGGCCGTTGGCGGCATAAACAGCGCGGTGCGAATGGTGCGGGGCTCAAATCCATGCTGTTGCAGCATTTGACGAAGTTGACGCCGCGAATAGGGACGGCCATGGCCAAAGGGGGTTTTTTCCGCCCGTGCCCAAATACCGTTTCTGTGTGGCACCATAATCAACAGCCGTCCGGATCCATCGATAACACGCCAGCATTCCGACAACAGACGACCCGGATCGGGATCAAATTCCAGCGCGTGCACCAGCAACAGACGATCAACCTGAACATCGGGAAGCGGCAGGGCATGCGTATCCACCAACACTGACCGAACCGGCTTGTTGCGCGGCCACACATGCGCGCCATGGCGCAACGGCATCAACGAGGCATCAACATGGTCACTGCGAATGAACGGCGTGGCAAAGCCGAGCGCGATATTGCAGCACCCGGTGGCATGTTCCCAAAACCGTGTCACATGCGGGCGAACATGCGCCGCAACATGACGGCCTTGCGGGGTTTGGTAGAAATGTCTCAGGTCCGAAATATCGTCATACATTTTGGGTCCATAAATGCCGATAAAGCCGACGTCACAGGTCCGAAAGCTGATAGGCGATTTGCCGACAATCGTCATAGGCGTCGGGTTTCGCCGTGCGGATGCGCAAACCAATCACCCCTTCAAGATCGCGTAACGCATCAAAAAGCGCCCGTGCCAACGTCTCTTGAAGGTCGAAATGCCGCGATTGCACGATACGTAAAATCGTATCACGAATGAGATCATAATTCAGCGCATCACCAACATCGTCAGAGCGCGGTTCTGTTTCCGGTGCCATCACCAGCTCTGCATCGATCAACACGCGTTGCGGCGCCGCCCGCTCGTGATCATAAATGCCGATGCGGCACATGCAGTCCAGCCCCTCAAGCATAAAGCGTCTGTCCAATGTCCTGTCCTCTTACTCATTGCGATAGTGAATTACACAATTACGGCGTGGCAACCATCCAGTCTGGATAAATGCCGCAGTTCTCAATCGCCAGCCCGGCACCGCCATCACGAAACAGGCCATGGCCTGTCATCAATATGGTTTGCAAACCAAACGCCGATGCGCCGATTATGTCGGTATGCAGGCTGTCCCCAACCATGGCCACCCTGCCCGGATCAAATTGACGCCCGGTTACTGTCTGCAGCCTGTCAAACGCCATGGCAAAGGCCGCATGGTGCGGCTTACCATACCAAAATACATCTGTTTCTGCCGCAATCATCGCGCGTGCCGCCCAATAGCCGGGCTCGGCAGAAAACCCGCTTTGCTGGGGCGAGGCGACATCGGGATTGGCGACATGGATTGGCCGTGGACGCGCCCGTAGCGCCGCCTCCAGAGCCGATTGGTCGGACAGATTCCATCCTGTGACACCAAGCAACACGATTTCATCGGCCCGTTCGTAGAAATCCACATCCGCATCGCGGCGCACCTCGCCGGCAAGGCCGAGCGGCAAACTATTGGCGCCCATAGACCCGTAACATGGTTCGTCCTTGCGCAGGGCAAGTGCCGCCTCCAACGCATCACGGCTCGACACCACATGGCTCTCGCTTATCGGCAGGCCCCAATTGACATATTTCTTCCAGACCCGCGCCGCACCAAAGCTTGCCCCATTGGTCAGCACAATGACCGGAACATTGCGTTGTTCGGCAGCGGCAAAAAATTCGTCTATCCCGGCAATTGGCCCGTCACCAACATTGATCACGCCATAGCCATCAAGGATGAAGGCGTCAATGTCGTCAACAAGATCGACAAGCCTAGTGCGCTGGTGCGTCTGGCGTGATGCCGCTTGCGGCATAATCGGCCGCAAAGCCTGATAGATGGAAATAATATCATCAAGACCGAGCCTGTCAGGTTCCGGCATCGCAATTGATTTGAGCCGTCTAACGCTTCAGCCTGTGACATTGTCCCTACCAACCCTAAAATCATAATTTCAAACATTTAAACCGGCGGCGATGTGTCTATGACGACAAGGCGGCAGCCGTAATAAATTGCGAGAATGCCTCACACCAGATAACAACTGCCAGAAAATCGGCAGCATTGACATGCGCCGGTACAGCCAGCCGAAAATTGCAAAGGCCTTGATTGAACTGGACTTCAACGGACTGCGCCTTTATATCGATAAAATCCGGCCTCAGTCTCACAAAGGCAGGGGCAAGATACAACTGGTAGTCCGGCCTGGGCGAGACTGACTCGTCCAGCCACACCGCCTTGTCATTCACCATAATAATTCCATCACCCCAATGCAGTGCGTCTGACCCTTCGAGATCGCGGCGGCAACCCCGCGCCGTTCTGCCGTCTACCTAGCTCTGCTATTGTCTTGTCGTCGAGGCCACTCTCTGCCGTCAGAATTGGTACATAGACACCAGCCCGAATCCAACTGCCAAACCAAAAAGATATTACAAACAGCAAATAAAATCAGATTCTACGGCAAACCTCCAGAAGTTTGCGTATCATGATTTCCTCTTATTGATGTCGTCGATTTCAAAAGGCTGACAACAAACATAAAGCATAGTGGGGCGATCTGTTATGACAAATCGTTATCTGGCACATGATCATACGCCCGAAAGCGGCTTCATACACCAACACTCATCCATAGGAATGGTAGGTGTAAAACCAATGAAACTGCAACAGATCGACACCTTCATAACTGCCAATCCACCGCCCGGTTTTGGTGGCTGATATTTTATTTTTGTCAAATTGACCACCGCCTGCGGTATCACTGGCATTGGTGAATTTACAGTGCCGCTTGCGCCGGAGATTGTCTGCAAAATGCAGAGGACGTCTGCACGCTATCTTGAGGCGCAGTCACCGCATCATATTGAGCGGTCTGCGGCGGGCGCATGGGTCCGGCTTCACACATCGGCCCGACAGCAATATGCAAGCGGCGATCACGCGGTCTTGAGATGGCCTGCTGGGACATTGTCGGCAAGGGCACATGATCTGCTGGTTTGCGAATTGTTTGGTGGTATGGTCAATGAAAAGGCTGCGCAGCTACAGCTATATTCATATCCTTCGTATTGATCAGGACCCTGCGCATTTTTACTGTGACGCACAGGCAAGCGCAGAGGCAGCGGCAAAGCTGGTCCGTGACGTTTCGCACTGCGGTTAAATTGATCCGGCTGGCCAATATACCGTGTTTGACGGCCGTGCCCGACTGCAAGGCGCTGCAGCGATCGGTCAATTTCTGCCGGTTGATCCGCGAGGCCGCTGGCGATGCCGCGGATCGGCTTTTTGGTACACACGGTCAGTTCCCACGCAGCCGGTGCGATCTGTCTTGCCAAGCAGCTTGAGCCTTTGACCCGCTCTGGTTTGAAGAGCCCACACCTCCAGATATGCCTAAAGAAATGGCGCGGTGGCAAATGGCACTCTCCATTCCTGTCGCCACCGGCGAGAGATTGTGTGCAGCAAATTTGAATTTTCTCGCGTGCTGGACCTTGCGCAGGCAATTCCAAACCCAATCTTGGTCGTGTTGGCGGCCTGCTTGAAGGCAAAAGAGGCGGCAATGGCCGAGACAAAATATGTGCAGATCGCGCCGCATCTCTATTGTGGGCTTGGTAGGCCAGCCGCCAACATACAGCTGGCAGCCTGTACGCTGAATTTCTTGATTGCCAATCAATTGGCAAATGGACGGCTTCCACGCAAAATTCATTGAAAACACCTCTGCAATGGGAGGAAGGCTTTCTGATCCCGCCCACCGCACCCGGACTTGGTGTAGAGCTGATGAGACGTGATTATGGCACATCCATGGTCAGGCGATTCCTGCATCTGCAAATGGGACAGGAGTCTTATGACCCGGTACGGGATCGTCTTTTCCGGCGCCGACAAAGCCGGCAGGCAAATGTAAAACTGTCGCATTTGCAAACAATTGCACGTTTTTTAAGGTGATTGTTCACTTGATGATGCCTGTCTTTGCGTATATTCTGTTCGAAATCCGGCTCTGGCTTTGCGATGGTTCATTTTTTGCCTGAACATACCGTCAGCCAAAACAGTTCCACAGCATGGTGCAGGACGGCTCAGTTGCTGGCCGGGTGATAGTTCCGTAAAACGGCAGATTTCCGCCGCAGGACAGATAGATAGGGATAATCGCCATGTATGTTACAGAAAACAGGTGGCAAGCAGTACTGCGTTGCCAAAGACGGACACAATCCTTGTGGAGCGTATTGCTGCTGAGGAAGGCGCCGAGGGGTGATCTCGACAAATGTCGCATGCTGGTGGATGGCGACAAGGTAACAATTGGCATGCCAGTTGTTGAAGGCGCCATGTTAGCGCAACCGTAATGCGCCAGACACGCGACCAAAGATCATCATCTTCCGCCGCAAGCGCGTCGCAAGAACCACCGCTGTACATAGGCCATCGTCAGGATCCACGCTGTTGAAGATCAATGCGATCGCCGAAGACATGGTAAATCACTCGGCAAAGCAAGGCGCCTGCCAAGGCAGCGCCAAAGGCAGAAGCTGCCGCACCGGCTGCTGAAAAGAAAGCTCCGGCAAAGAAAGCTCACTAGCGCCAAAAGCAGCAGCAAAGAAGGCACTCGCGAAAAAAGCGCATGCGCTGCGGCAAAGAAATAACCCGTTCCGCGCGCAGAACGTATCAGCTGGAAGGATTGGCAAGAGATGGTGACATAAAAAGAAGGGCGGTAGCCCTCTGCACGGTCGCGACTCCGCAGGACGCAGTTCGGCGTTAAAAAATATGGCGTAAAGCCGTTCTGGCCGGCAATATCCTCGTGCGCCAGCGCGAACACGTACATCCCGCACCAATGGCGTAAAGACCATACATTGTTCACCTGTTGAAGGTAAGGTCGCCTTCAAGGAAAAGAGCGGCGGCAAGATGTTTGTCAATGTGGTGCTGATGGCAGAAGCTGCTGATAGATCTCGATAACGAACAGACGATTTACAAATCAGCAGCGTAGTGAAGGGGGGATACCGAAAGAGGTTTTTCCCCTTTTTATAGGCGAAAACATGAAATTCCTCGATCAGGCAAAATCTATATGCGATCCGGCAATGGCGGCCCCGGTGCTGTCAGTTTCGCGTGAAGCGCATGTGCCATTCGGCGGTCCTGACGGGGGCAAATGGCGGCGCGGCGGTGATGTTATTGCCTATGCGGTAAAATGGCCTGAACACGCTGATCGATTATCGGTACCAACAGCATTTTGCTGCCGCATCCGACGGCCCAGGCGCCGGACGTAGCGACCGCAGCGGTACTTCTGGCGATGATGTCGTTCTTCGACTGCCTGTTATACGCAAATCCTGTCGGATGACCAGCAAACATTGCTTGCCGGACTGACGCATGAAGGCCAGCGCGTTGTGCTGGCCAAAGGGCGGTACCGGCGGCAAGGGTAATGCCTTTCAAAATCTTCGACCAACCGTGCCCCACGGAAATCACAGCCCGGTGAAACAGGTCAGGAAATGTGGGTTTGGCTGCGGCTGGAACTGATTGCCGATGCCGGTCTTCTTGGCCTGCCAAATGCTGGCAAATCGACATTCCTGAGTGCGGTTTCGGCTGCTCCGGCCAAAAACTGCTGATTATCCTTTCACCACATTGCACCCCAATCTGGGCGTTGTCGGCGTTGATAACAGCGAATTTGTTGTTGCCGATATTCCTGGTTTGATTGAAGGCGTTATATCAGGGCGCTGGGCTGGGCCACCGCTTTTTGGATATGTTGAACGGTGTCGCGTGCTGCTGCATCTTGTCGATGCCACTGGTGAAGATCCTGTAGGAGCCTGAAGATACTGCGCCGGAGCTGCCGAATATGGCGGCGCTTGCCGAAAGCCAAAATTGTCGGCTTGATTGCTTCTGACGCCACGCCTGTTGACTATGCCGAGGAGGTTGGTAAAGAGCGCTTCGGCAGCAGGTGCCGAAAGCGTGCTGACCCTGTCTTCAGTCGTTGAAATTGGCGTGACTGATGTTCTCGCCGTCTGACCAGTATCATTGACAACGCCGCAGGCCGAGGAGGCCTGTCCTGCGGAAGTTTGTTTATGGTCGCCATAAACAAGTCTGGCAGCACCTTGGCAGAGGCGCGCAATGGTCATCATAAAATCGGCTCCAGCCCTGCTGGTGGATGAAAAAACAATCGGATCAATGATAGTCGGGCTTGCCAGCATGGTCGAAGACATCGCCATGCTCCGTGCAGAAGGAAAAGCTGTTGTTGTTGTTCCCAGCGGCGCCATTGCACTCGGACAACGCGGGTTGCCTTTAACGGAACGGCGCTGAAGCCAGAGGAAAAGCAGGCCGCCGCCGCCGCCGGACAGGTGATTCTTGCCAATGCCTGGATGACTGCTTTGGCAAATCATGACATCAGAACTGCACAGATCCTGCTCGCCAGATGATACCGAAACAAGACGGCGGCATCTGAACGCGCGCGCAACGACTGGCACGTTGCTCGATCTTGGCGTGGTTCCGGTTGTAAATGAAAACGACACTGTGAGCACAGCCGAGATCAGATATGGTGATAATGATCAGCTGGCGGCGCGTGTTGCGGCAATGCTGGGCGCCGATCTGCTGGTGTTGTTGTCGGATGTTGATGGTCTCTATACGGCGAACCCGAAGCAGACCGGGAAGACGCCGAACATATTCCGAAATCCACAGCCTGACAGCTGAAGGGCTGGAAATGGCCGGGGCTGCCAATGCCTCATATGCATCTGGCGGCATGGTCACCAAGCTTGAAGCCGCCTGAATTGCGATCAAGGCCGGTTGCAATATGGTGATTGCGATGGCCAGAACCTTCATCCGATCAAAGCTTCGTGACGGCGGGGCGCAACACATTGTTCAATGCCGCTGGATTCCACCCACAGCGCGCAAACAATGGATTGCCGGGGCGCGAACTGAAGGGCTGCCCTGCATTTTCACGAAGGTGCCCTGAATGCTTTGAAACAGGGCGTTCACTGCTGCCAGCGGGGTGTGGCTGTCGAGGCCAGTTTGAGCGTGGCGACCTGATCGCGATCGTGAAAATCTGACGGTACGTGATTGGTCATGGGCTGTCTGTCATTCATGCGGATGCCAACATCATTCACGGACATAAAAGCTGCAAATAGAACCTTTGTTGGGGTACCGTGGCCGAGATGAGATCGTCCATGCTGACAACCTCGTCATGGTCGATATTTCGGCCTGATGCTGTGACATCGAGCCCGAAGGGCTCGAGAGGAATTGAGATGGACATGACAACGCAAATGCAGAATCACGCCAACGCCAGACAATTGGTCAGTGACATGGTGGCAACGGCACGCGCCGCGCAAACAGTGCTTGCCGAAAGCAGCCATGCCGCAAGACGCGCTGGCCTGAACGCAGGCAAAACATATCCGTGGGAGAATGTGCAGGCCCTGATGACGGCAAATGCCGCTTATCTCGAGGTTGCTCGGACAAGAAATCAGTCTGCGGCAATGATTGACCGTTTGACGCTGAATGACGTGCGTATTGAAGGGATGGCAGCCGGCCTTGAGGCGATCGCTACACTTCCTGACCCGCTTGGCGCAACACTGGCCGAATGGACCCGGCCGAACGGGCTGAATATTCACGCATTTCAACGCCACTTGGCATCATTGGGGTGATTTACGGCGTTTGGAAATGTGACGATCGATGCTGGCGGGCTATGTGTGATATCGGGCAACGCGGTGATTCTTCGCGCCGGATCAGACAGCCAGAACACGTCATCATGCCTTGCAAAATTGCTGTCGGACGGGCTTGAAGAAGCTGGCCTGCCCGCTGGCGCGGTGCAGATTGTGCCATCAACCGACAGGGCAATTGTTGGCGCGATGCTGGCCGCCGCAGGCGACGGATGTGATAATCCCGCGCGGTGGAAAATCCCTCGTAGAGCGCGTTCAAACCGAGGCCAGAGTGCCGGTTTTTGCGCATCTTGAGGGCATTTGTCATGTCTATGTAAGCCAGCATGCCGATCAGGAAAAGGCGCGGCAAATTGTGGTCAATGCAAAGATGCGCCGGACTGGTATTTGCGGTGCCGCTGAAACCTTGCTGATTGACAAAAACGGGGCCGAGGCGATGCTGCCGGTCCTGGCGGCTGATCTGATTGCAGCCGGGTGCCAGCTTCGCGGCGAGTTGATGGTGGTTTGTATGATTGAAAGCAGATGGGCGGATGGCCAGCGAAGATGACTGGCGCACAGAATATCTGGACAGCATCATTTCAGTCCGGGTGGTCGATGGCCTGCAGGACGCCATGACCCATATTGCCACATACGGCTCGCACCATACTGATTGTATCGTCAGTGAGGATCAGGCCGAAATTGAGAGTTTTCTGGCCCGTGTTGACAGTGCCATCGTCATGGTCAATGCCTCGACTCCAGTTTCACACAGGCGGTGGAATTTGGCATGGGAGCAGAAATTTGAATGCAACTGCTCGGCTTTATGCGCGTGGACCTGGTTTTCGGCGCCCAGCTTACAAGCTTTAAATATATCGTCAGAGGCAATGGCCAGACACGCCCCCAGTGACATTGCCTGCAATCTGCAGGACAGGAACCGCAGGCATTTGACGCCACGGCTTTTTCATGACCGGCGCCGCCGATATGTCGGTCTGATTGGCGGGTCTTTTAACCCGGCACATGACGGCCACCTTCACATGAGCTCTCTTGCTCATACCGGGCTGCAACTGGATGAGATATGGTGGCTTGTCACGCCGCAGAACCCGTTAAAATCATCCGAAAACATTGCGCCGCTTGATCAAAGACTGGCGCATGCGCGAAAAATTACCGCATCACATTCTTTTATTCGGGTGATCACACCAGAGCGTGGCAGGCGAGAAAATTACACATTCAACACCTTGAAACATATACAGAAAATGGCGCCCTGCATGTGTTTCGTGTGGATCATGGGCGCCGACAATCTGGTCCAGTTTCCCGCCTGGAAACGGTACAAGGATATCGCGCGGCGTATTCCCATTGCCGTTATTGACCGGCCAAGCTATTCTTATCAGGCGATAAGCACTGGACGGCACGTGCTGTCCCACCGGCTTCCCGCACGCCGACTAGGCAAAAGGGGACGCAGGGGTAGGGCCATCCCACCGCTCTGGTGCTTTATTACCGGGCGCCGTCATCCGGCGTCAGCAACCGCGCTAAGGGCGAGTGGCTTTGGGGAGTGATACAACTACCCGCCCATGGCACAACAATAACTTTGGAGAGAGATCATTACTAAAGCGCTTTCGACTCTTACCCCCCAGCATGTTCTGGACCTGGTCACAGCATCTCTTGATTCCGACAAAGCAGAAAACATCCTGACAATCCCGCTTCAAGGCAAATCGTCAATGGCAGACTTCATGGTCATTGCGAGTGGTTCTTCATCACGCCAGGTCGCGGCGATGGCCGAGCATCTTGAGTTCAAACTCAAGCAGGCCGGTGTTGAGATGCTGGGGCTTGAAGGAATGCGGCAAGCTGATTGGGTTCTGATTGACGCCAATGATGTGATCGTCCACCTGTTCCGGCCGGAAGTTCGTGAATTTTATGGCCTTGAGCATATGTGGATGGACGCAACCGCAGAGGAAGTGGTCACCGTCGCGCGCGACAGCTAGGCCTTTTTGGGTATTGTCTTGCCAGCACTGGAATTGCCTGCCGATGACGCGGGCAAACATGGCAAGTGCGCCATAGCCTGACAGCACAGAGGCTTGCCAATGAAACTTGTAATCCTTGCCGTTGGTAAAGGACGCACCGCCAGCGAACATGAACTCGCACTTGGCTTCATGAAGCGCCTTCCGGCGGGCGGCGACATTATCGAAATCGAGTCAAAACTACCGGCAGGCCCAAAGCGCCAGCAGGATGAGTCGCAATTGTTAATGCGCCATGTGCCAGACAATGCGATTTTGGTTGCCCTTGACCCAAAGGGCAAGGACACATCTTCAGAAGCCCTCGCCAACAAACTCGCAGCCTGGCGGGACGCCGGCCATGCCAGCGTCTTTTTCGCCATTGGTGGTGCTGACGGTCATGATGCCGCGCTACGTCAGCGCGCGAATGACGTAATCTCTTTTGGCAGCGCCACATGGCCGCATATGCTGTTTCGGGCGATGCTGGCCGAACAGCTGTACCGCGCCACCTCAATTCTTGCAGGCCACCCCTATCATCGTGCCGGCTGATCCCGATCCCAGCGGCGTCTGTACTTTGCCGGGACAGCAACGTATAAAGCTTTCATGTCTGACCTTGATAACGATATTCGGGATAACGATATCCGGCCAATCGTCCTGTGCATCATGGATGGATGGGGGCACCGAGAAAGCGCCGCAAACAACGCGGTCAAGCTTGCCAAAACACCTCATTTCGACCGGTTCCTGAAACAATATCCACATAGTCTTCTGGCAGCATCCGGACCGGATGTCGGCCTGCCTGACGGGCAGGTTGGCAATTCCGAGGTGGGGCACATGAATATCGGTGCCGGCCGCATTGTTATGCAGGACCTCCCCCGCCTGAACAAGGCAACCGCAGATGGCACGCTGGCAGCCCATCCAGAGCTGGCCGCGCTTGGTCACAAACTGGCCGCAACCGGCGGACGAGCGCATGTCATGGGCTTGCTTTCCGATGGCGGTGTGCATTCGCATCAAGAGCATATGCTGGCAGTGATCAAAGGGCTTGCAGATGCCGGGGCCAGCGTTTGTGTCCATGGCTTTGCCGATGGCCGTGATGTTCTGCCAAAAGTGGCCGACAGGCAGTTTCCTGCCTTCGCCGCAAAACTGCCGGACAATGCCCGCTTTGCAACCGTGATTGGCCGCTATTATGCGATGGACCGGGACAAAAGATGGGAGCGGACGGCTGCCGCTTTTGAGGCAATTGTCCACGCACCAAGTGACATGCCGCGACATGACGGGGTAGACGCAGCAATCGCGGCCGCCTATGACGCGGGCGAGAGTGATGAATTTATCTCACCGCGAATCATTGGTGATTATCAGGGAATGGCGGATGGCGATGCTGTCATCTTCATCAATTTCCGGGCAGATCGGGCCCGCCAGATTTTGTCGGCGCTGTTGCTACCGGCCGAGGTCGGCTTTGATGCCACCCCGCCAAAGCTGTCGGCGGCGATTGGGATGACCGCTTATTCAGATGCCCTCGACAAGGTGATGACAGCATTGTTCCCACCGATCGAACTTGACCAGACGCTTGGTGAGGTTGTGGCGTATGCGGGAAAGCGCCAGCTGCGCCTTGCCGAGACTGAGAAATATCCGCATGTGACGTTCTTTTTCAATGGTGGTGACGAAGCGTGTTTTAACAGTGAGGACCGTCATCTCGTGCCATCACCAAAAGTTGCAACCTATGATTTGCAGCCCGAAATGAGCGCCGCTGACGTCCTCGCCGCCGCCCTCGACAGCATCAACAAGTGCCAGCACGATTTGCTGATCATCAATTTTGCCAACCCCGACATGGTCGGGCATACCGGCGATTTGCAGGCGGCAATCGCCGCCGTTGAAACCGTGGATCATTGTATCGGCGAGATCGAATCGGCACTGAAAGATGTTGATGGGCAGATGTTGCTGACCGCTGATCACGGGAATTGTGAAATCATGTGGGATGAAAACGCCGAATCACCACACACTGCGCACACGACTAACCCCGTACCGCTGATTTTGGTGAATGGCCCACCCGAAACACAACTTGCCGATGGCAGGCTTGCTGACCTCGCGCCAAGCCTGCTGGCCATGCTTGGTATCGCCGCACCGCACCAAATGACCGGCAAATCATTGTTGCAACCGGCTCAATAGACGCCGGACAAAATCAAGACTTCGGGTCTGATCGGCAACTGTGACACTGGCACCATATTGCAAATGTTGATATTAACATTAAATGAAAGACACAGGTTGTGGCATCATCTCGGTCAGATGCCAGTTGGTGAGTGGAGCAGAAATCAATGCGCGCGGGATTTTCATTTCGACAGATAGGTCCATGGCATGTCATCGCATTGGGCCTGATGCTGTTTGCCGGGGCCATGGCGATGCCATCGCTGACCACAGCGCAATCAGATGAAAAACAGGAAACCTATCGTCAGCTTGGTCTGTTCGGTGACGTCTTTCAGCGTATTCGCGAATCCTATGTCGATGAAGTCGAAGACAAGGAACTGATTGAGGCCGCCATCACCGGCATGCTGACCTCACTCGATCCACACTCGACCTTTCTGGACACGGAAAACTATACATCGATGCAGGTGAAAACCAAGGGGCGCTTTGGTGGGCTCGGTATCGAGATCACCCTCGACAAGGGCATGGTCAAGGTGGTGTCGCCGATTGACGATACACCAGCCGCCGAAGCTGGCCTGCAGCCTGAAGATTTCATTATTGCGGTCGATGATGAATCCATCATCGGGATGCAGCTCTCCGAAGCTGTCGATATGCTTCGTGGTGAGGTCGGATCTAAGGTTACGATCAAGGTCCAGCGTGGTCAGGGCGAGCCCTTTGACGTCACACTTGTTCGCGACATAATCAAGATCAAATCAGTACGCTCGGAATTGTTCGACAAAATCGGGTATGTGCGTCTGACAACATTTCCGAACAGACGAGCCGGGGCTGTTTGATGCGGTGGATGATTTCTTCAAAACTTGAGGTGATGACCTCAGGGCATTGTTTTGGATTTGCGCAACAATCCGGGTGGTTTGTTGAATGAGGCTGTTGCCGTAGCGATACTTTCCTTGAGGAAGGGGGAAATTGTATCGACACGCGGACGTAACGCCGAAGAAGGCAGCCATGTCTATGCCAAACCGGGTGATGTGCCCGTAGCTACCGTTGGCTGTGTTGATAACAGACTCTGCATCTGCATCGGAAATCGTTGCCGGGGCGCTCAAGGATCACAAGCGGGCCATTCTGTAGCACACGCTCTTTGGTAAAGGATCCATTAATCGGTAATTCGGTATCAGCAGCGCGGCAATCGTTTGACCACAACGCGGGTATTACACGCCTTCAGGCGCCTCAATTCAGGGCAAGGGATCAGCCCGGATATCGAGTGTACTTGCCCCGCGATGAAAAGCTGGACGGTGGCGGCCGCGAGGAAGGCACGAAAGGTGCCCTCGACTTGGCGCGGCAGAACCCAAGCGCTGCCGATGAAGAACATGGTTCGGCGTCTGCAGAAACAGATGAACCGTTCGACCAGTCAAAATAGATATCAAGCCACCGCCCTTGATCTGATCAGGGGCGTGGTGTTTGGATCATTGAAACCTACCTCATGAGCGTACCTGTCATTCCCTATGAAGCGGCCCTATCGGCCTTGTGTTGGCATTTTTCTGATCAATGGTGGGGGGATGTCTTTGCCGGCGGGCGTATCGAGAACAAGCCAACGCCAAAGCCTAACAGAATGCCACAAGGGAGTGGGGATCGATCTTAGGTGAGACACCGATTGAGGCTTGCCTTCGCCAGAAATGGAGGAAAATCAACTAACAGGCTGAATTTCTGCATGAGATGAACAGAGTGGCTTAATTACGATATTCACCTGTGACTTTGGCGGACCGGTTATGGCATGGCCAATATAAGGCCAGAAACAGGGAAATGGATGTTGCTGCAATTCACCAGCAATGAACTCCGACATCAATATCGAAACAAACGAGCCTGAATTTTGATGATGGTTGTCACCGGCAAGCTTGATTGATCTGGCCGTCCCCTTTAAACGCCAAGGTGTACCAGCACGTCCTCGACAGCTTCAGCCCCTATATCGAAAAACGAATGAGCCGATGGGCGGTGCCTCCGGGCCCGGCCAGTCTTTTTACGGCCAGCGCCTTTTTCACGTTAACGCTGAGACACAAAGGCCAGGCGACATCGCCGGGCCTTTTGGTAATCTGGTTTTATAATTTCGGGTTTTGCGAAAAGCCGCTAAAGGGCTGCGACCCACCGCATTCAGAAAATCGGCTTCTGCTTCCGGTGCTGACTGGGCACGGGCTTTCAATTCATCCGCTCACGGCATCAAGATCTTCAGCTCGCTCTGCAAGGATCACCACTGACTCAGAGCGTACATCGGCAGACCAGCATCAATCATGTAGCGATTGACCACTTTGCCATTTTCGCCGAACCATCGATGACGCCCGATCAGATCCGCCAGCAGCGGAGGCGATAACCGAGCAAAACGCCAAACAGGCCTTCGACACCGGGCGCAACCACCAGGCTGGCAGCCTTTTGCACCGCGATTAAGTGGAATTAACCAGTTCGGATTGAGTTGTTTCAGCCATTTCTTTTTATCTGCCTTTTGACTGTGGTTTGTAGCACGCCGGATTAGGCAGCGTCCTTAGCCATTTTCTTGCCCTTTTCGACAGCTTCCTCAATGGTTCCAACCATGTAGAAAGCAGCTTCGGGCAGATGGTCATAGTGCCGTGATGATGCCGAAACGCCCCGATCGTATCTTCCAGACAACCGGCTTGCCTGGCGAACCGGTGAACACCTCAGCGACATGGAATAGCTGTGAAAAGGAAACGCTGAATCTTGCGGGCGCGGGCAACAACCAGCTTGTCCTCTTCAGACAATTCATCCATGCCAAGGATGGCGATGATGTCCTGAAGTGACTTATATTATGCGCAACATACGCTACGGGCAACCTTGTAGTGCTCTTCACCAACGATCCGCGGATCAAGCATGCGTGACGATGGGTCAAGCGGGTCAACCGCAGGATGGATGCCAAGCTCGGCGATCTGGCGCGACAGAACCGTTGTCGCATCAAGGTGCGCAAACGATATTGCCGGTGCAGATGTCCGATCGTCGGCGGGAACGTAAATCGCCTGCACTGACGTGATTGAGCCTTTGGTTGTGGTGGTGATCCGCTCCTGCAGCGCACCCATGTCGGTGGCCAATGTTGGCTGATACCCCACAGCAGATGGGATCCGACCAAGCAATGCAGACACTTCTGAACCAGCCTGTGTGAAGCGGAAGATGTTGTCGACGAAGAACAGCACGTCCTGACCTTCTTCATCACGGAAATATTCCGCCAGTGTCGAACCGGTCAGAGCAACGCGTGAGCGAGCGCCTGGAGGCTCATTCATCTGGCCGTAAACAAGCGCGGCTTTCAGACCTTCACCATCAGTTTTGATAACGCCGGACTCGACCATTTTCATTGATAGGTCATTACCTTCGCATTGCGCTCGCCAACGCCGTAATACAAATAACCACCATGCGCCTTGGCAACGTTGTTGATCAGTTCCGCCGTCAAAACGGTCTTGCCAACACCGGCACCGCCGAACAGACCGATCTTGCCGCCCTTTGCGTATGGCGCGAGGAAGGTCAACAACCTTGATGCCTGTCACCAGAATTTCGCTTCAGTTGACTGATCTACATATTCAGGTGCTTTGAATGGTGGATTGGAGTAGTGTTTCTTTGCCTTGACCGGCTTGCCTTCATCAACAAGGCTCACCGATAACGTTCAGGATACGACCAAGTGTTTCCGGACCAACAGGCACCGTAATCGGCGCGCCAGTGTCAACCGCATCGGCACCGCGAACAAGACCTTCTGTGGAGTCCATGGCGATTGTCCGGACTGATGATTCGCCCAGATGCTGTGCAACTTCCAGCACCAACCGCTGGCCATTATTGTCAACTTCCAGCGCATTTTTGAATGGCTGGCAGATTGCCATCAAATTCGACATCGACGACGCGCCGATGACCTGATTTTGCCGATTGCGTTGTTTGCCATGGTTCATTCACTCCAGCTAAAACCGTTGTGAGGCCCGTCCGCCTCTTGGTCATTCAAGTTCGTTGTTGCTAGACCGCCTCGGCACGAGATGATCTCAATAAGTTCTTTCGTAATCATTGCTTGCCGCGAGCGGTTATAGACAAGCGTCAGACGATCGATCAGAGATCACCCGCATTCCGCGTTGCATTGTCCATTGCCGTCCTCCGTGCGGCCAGTTCGAACGCGCCGATGATTCAAGCAAAGCATTGTAAATCTGCGTTGAGATATTACGCGGCAGCACGACTTGCCCAGCTCTTCTTCTTCTGGCTCATATTCATAATTGGCTGTTGTTTCAGTCTTGTCTGATTCGGTTTCTTCAACTTCAGCCGGAATCAAGCGTGTCTTCGTGACACCCTGCGTAATCGCACTGACAAATTTATTTGTAAATCGCCTTCACAAACGTCAAATTCACCAGCCTCAAACCCGTCACGGATCATCTGGCCAATCAGGTCGGCATCGGCAAAAGCAACGGATGTGCCTTGGATGCCCTCAAGATTATCCATGTAGAGATCACCAAGCTCACGACGCAGCGCATCGGCAGATTTACGACCAACCATCAGCAACGACGGCTTTGCCCTCGGCGCAGCCGCGAACTTCGTTGCGTGTCTGGCGGGTGATAGACGTTGAAACCGCCGCAAAGGCCACGGTCAGCCGACATCACCACAAGCAAATGTGTATCTGCCTTGCCGTTACCGACAAGCAATGCAGGGACGGTATTGCTGTCGACGGCAGCAAGACCAGCAATGATCTTACGCATACGATCGGCATGGGACGCCCCTGCTCAGCCGCATCTTGCGCCCGACGCAGTTTGCCGCCGCCACATATTTCATGGCAGGGGTGTTTTCTGCGTGGACTTGACGCTGTGATGCGCGTCTTCAGATCCTTCAAAGATAGCATTCACCAAACTCCATGTTCAGGTTTGTGGCACATGCGGCGTACCACACCCTAAAAACCTTATGCAAAACTCTTGGCAAATGCCTCAATGGCTGCAAGTTTGCCTTCAGTTTCCTCGGAAAGCTTCTGTTCATCACGGATCGTGTCGAAGCACGCCTGCAGGCTGCGCATGTCAGTCAAGAAGACCAGCCTCGAACCGACAAGAGCATCTGATACCTCAATGGCGTCAAGATACCCTTTCACGCCAGCAAAGATGCAGCAACCTGCTCTTCAGCCTTCATTGGGCTGTATTGCGGCTGGCGAAGCTCGGTCAGGCGCGCACCACGCTCCAGAAGGGCGCGGGTAGACGCATCCATGTCTGACGCAAACTGCGCAAAGGCGGCCATCTCACGATGGCCATAGCTCCAAGCTTAACCGAACCTGCGACCTGCTTCATTGCCTTGATCTGGGCAGCAGAGCCAACACGTAGCACCGAAGACCAACGTTCACAGCAGGACGAATGCCTTTGTAGAACTGAATTCTGTCTCGAGGAAGATCACGTGCATCGGTAATCGAGATCACATTTGTCGGGATGTAGGCCGACGTCACCCGCCTGGGTTTCAATGACCGGAAGCGCTGTCAGTGAACCGGAACCGTTAGCCGCAACCATCTTCGCCGCACGCTCCAGCAACCGTGAGTGCAGGTAGAAAACGTCACCCGGATATGCTTCACGTCCTGGTGGGCGACGAAGCAACAGGCTCTCTGCCGGTAGGCAACCGCTTGCTGACAAATCATCATAAACGACGTAAGCCAGTACGCATGCCGTTGTCACGGGAAATGCTCGCCCATCACTGAGCTGTGTATGGTGCAAGGGAACTGCATCGGTGCTGGATCTGACGCGGTCGCCGCGATCACGATCGAATATTCCAGCGCCCTGCTCTTCCAAGAGAACGAACGATCTGGGCAACTGTCGAACGCTTCTGACCAACAGCAACGTAAATGCAGAACAGCTTCTTATATCATCTTTGCTGCAGCTTCGTTCACTGATTTCTGGTTAATGAAGGCGTCAATGGCGATTGCGTCTTTCCTGTCTGGCGGTCACCGATGATCACGGCTCGCACTGGCCACGACCAGCCGGGATGGGGGCTGTCGATTGCCTTCAGGCCGGTCTGCATCAACTCATGCACCGACTGGCGTGGCATAATGCCGGGCTTTCACCTCAACGCGGCTCCGCTTGACGTCTTTCAACGGGCCTTTGCCATCAATCGGGTTGCCAAGTGCGTCGACAACGCACAGCCAAGAGTATGCCAACCGGTGTATCCACGATCGTGCTGTCCAGCGCACAACATCGCTGCCGTGATCGACCGGTCATCCGCAAAAATCCGCAATACCAACGTTGTCGGCCTCAGGAGTTCAGGGCCATGCCCTTAATACCGCTTTCGAACTCGAGCCATCTCGCCGGCTTGCACTTCGTCAAGCCCATGAACACGTGCGATACCGTCACCAGACAGGACGTCCCTACCTCGGCGATTTCAGCTTGCTTCCGAAATTTGCAATTTGTTCCTTGAGGATCGCTGAAATTTCAGCCGCACGAATATCCATCACGCAACACCCTTTACCAATATTTAAAAGCCGGTTTGAGTTTGTTTTGATTGACGTATCAATCATTCGAGAGCCAATACGCACAACCAACCCACCAATAAGCGACGGGTCAACGCGCATCGACAAAGACAATTTGTCACTGCCAGCGAGGCTGGCGACAACTTTTTCAACGGCCGCTGTACGCGCCTTATCCAGCGCTACGGCCGACACCACTTCGGCGGATACTTCACCGCGGCGACGTGCATGTTCTTCCAAAAAGGCGTTGATGATGCGGTCCATTGCGTACAAACGGCCATTGCTGGCCACTGTGCCAACAAATTTGACCGTCAATGGATCAGCCCCACCTTTTTCCATGATTTTCGTCATGGCGTTGGTTTGCTCGGTCCATGAAATGGCCGGCGATGAAACCACGGCCTTCACGTCCTCATTTTCGGAAATAAGAGTGGATAGACCGTTAAGGTCGCTAACCACCTTGTCAATTTTTCCGGCATCATCTGCAAGTGCATACAGCGCACCTGCATAACGGCCAGCAAGACCTTTAGCGCCTGAACTCAACGACTTACCCTCATCCTTTGAGATATCAATCCACAGCTGACAAAAATGTCATCCACCAGCCTTGCGGCCAACGGCGAAAATACGGTGTGGAGGTATCATAGCCACAGCCGAAAGGCAAGTATGCTACGGGGGAAATTTTGACTTTCCGCAGACCAGAGAGCAAAGCCGCGATTACGGATCAAAACATCTCGGGCAGGCCTTCCCCTACAAAAAACTGTATGGGTCGATATCTATGTGCAGCCGTACCGATGATGGCAGTTTCACATTCCCCACCCAAGATCTGATAACCGTCTGTATATCGACCGTTTTCTTGGCCCGAACCAGAACCCGCGCACGATATTTGCCACGGAGAAAGGAAAGGGGCGCCGCTGTCGGTCCCATGATATCGACACCTTCAAAATGCGGTTTCGTCAGGGTCAACGCCCGACCGGCTTCATGCAGGCGCTGTTCATCCGGAGCGGAGAGAATCAGCGCAGCCAGTCGGGAAAAGGGTGGCATTGCGGCTGCCTGACGGGCAGCAACCTCCGAGTCGAGAAACGCGTCTCGCTGGCCTGACAACAAAGCTGTCATCACCGGATTGGCGATCTGTGTTGTTTGCAGCATCGCCACCCCCGGGCGTGATTCGCGCCCGGCACGGCCTGCCACCTGCATCATCATCTGAAAGCTTCGTTCAGCGGCCCGAAGATCACCACCGGCAAGGCCAAGATCCGCGTCAACAATACCGACCAGCGTCAAATTTGGAAAATGATGCCCCTTTGCCGCCATTTGCGTGCCAATGATAATATCCACCTCGCCATCGATTACCGACTTCAGGAAAAGCTCGCTGGCCTGCGGCGTTGTCACCGTATCGCTGGACAGCACGGCAAATCTGGCGTCCGGGAAGCGCAGCAGCACTTCCTCGGCAAGGCGTTCAACACCGGGGCCGCAGGCACGCATGCTGTCCTCGCCGCCACAAGACTGACAATTCGTGGTAGGACGCGCTTCATGCCCACAATAATGGCACCGCATGCGGCCCTTCAATCGGTGCGCCACCATCCAGCTGTCACAGTTCGGACAGGTTACTTGATCACCGCACAGCCCGCACAAAGTCAGCGGCGCATAACCGCGCCGGTTCAAAAACAGCAAGCTCTGCTCGCCCGCGTCCAACCGTGCCTGCACCGCCTCAACAAGTGGCGGTGCAAGCCATCGCCCACGTTCGGGTGGTGTGGCACGAAGATCAATGCCGATAATGTCTGGCATTGTCGCCGCCTTCACCCGATGCGCCAGCACCAACCGCTGGTAACGCTGTGGCTCGCCTGTCATTCCGGTATTAACCCAACTTTCCAGCGACGGCGTTGCCGAAGCCAGAACAATAGGACAGCCCTCAAGCCGGGCCCGCAGAACGGCCATGTCCCGCGCCTGATAGATCACCTGATCCTCTTGCTTGAACGCATGTTCATGTTCTTCATCGACGACAATCAAGCCAAGCGATACAAAAGGCAAAAACAAGGCCGACCGTGCGCCGACCACCACCCGCGCATCACCGCGATGAACGGCACGCCAGGCCCGCCGTTTCCCCGCCTCACCAAGATCAGAATGCCATTCGGTTGGCGCCACCCCGAATCGAAGGGCAAAGCGATCGCGCCAGCTGGCGGTTAGGGCAATCTCTGGCAACAGAATCAATATCTGCTGATCACGGGCAAGCGCCGTACGCACCGCCTCAAAATATACCTCGGTCTTGCCAGAGCCGGTAACGCCATCAAGCAGAAATGCATTGTACCCATTGCCAATCGCGGCACGCAAAACCACTGCTGCAGCCTCTTGGTCCTCTGTCAGCTCAGCCCCGTCAATATCAAGCCGCGGCAGCATAACAGGCGGGTCCGCCGCGATCTGTTCGCTTTGCAATAGCCCGTGCTGTGCCATGGTCGTGATCACCGATCCACTCACCCCGGCAAGTTTTTGAATGTCTGGCGATGGTAAACTGCCGACATCTTGCAACAAAGCCACCACGCGCTGGCGTGCCTTGGTCAATTTCGTGTGATCTGGCAGGCGATCTGGCAGCGGATCTGGCAGGCGATACACTGTCTGCAGCGGCGGTGGCAACAGGGCCTTTGGCTGGCTCAGGACCATTTTTGCAATGCTGCCAAGCGGGGCCATCGTCCAGCTTGCCATTTTCTCGATGAAATCGACAAAGGCCGGTTCCAACGGCGCCAATCTGGCCACCGATGTCACGGCTTTGAGCTTGTGTTGAGGCACCTCGCCACTGCCCGGGCCAAGCACAATTCCGGGCACCAGACGCTGACCAAGGGGAACCATGACAATGCTGCCTCGGCGCGGCGGGTCTCCCGGCGGGGCAAGATAATCAAATCCATTGACCAGCGGCACCGCGGGCACTATCTGCAAGGTCGCAGTGGATAACAAAGACCCCTGATCGGCCATGTTACCTTTGCCCCCATCAATGTTTCTGTGGTCTGCCACGCTGTGCCTGCCTTTTTGTTATCATTTGCTTTTAGCATGCGGCTGGCATGCTTGCATCGGTGGATTTACGGAAACGCATCGGATACAATCCGCCAGCAATTATGTTAAGGCCGCTTTCGGCACAATGAACAGTAAGAGGTCCAAATGAAAATCTTTCTCGACAGCGCTGACATCGGTGAGATCAAAGCACATCAGGACAGCGGTTTTGTCGATGGGGTAACAACCAACCCCTCGCTTATCGCGCAGTCCGGTCGCAACATCATCGACACGATCGCCGAGATCTGCGAGCTGGTGCCCGGCCCGGTCAGCGCCGAGGTTACCGCCACCGATTTTGAAACAATGCTGTCTGAGGGAAAAAAGCTCGCAGGCATTGCACCGAACGTTGCTGTGAAAGTGCCTTTGACCGAAGCTGGATTACGCACCTGCCGGGTGTTGAGTGATGCCGGAACCAAGGTCAATGTCACCTTGTGTTTTTCAGCAGGTCAGGCGCTTCTTGCGGCAAAGGCGGGCGCGGCGTTCATCTCGCCCTTTGTTGGCAGGTTGGACGATATTGGTCAGGATGGTATGGGGCTGATTGAGGAAATCTGCTCCATCTATGCCAATTTTGACTTTGACACGGAAGTGCTTGTCGCTTCGGTACGTAGTACACAACATGTTGTTGATGCGGCGTTGATGGGGGCGGATGTGGCCACCCTGCCACCGAAAATTCTGTCGGCCCTGTATAAACATCCGCTGACCGACAAAGGTTTGAGCGCCTTCCTCGCGGATTGGGAAAAGACCGGTCAATCGATCCTCTAGACAATGGGGCTGTCGCAGACCGGCACAAGCTGTGAAGACCATGCAAACCAAACCCTGAGCGAACAAGGACGGCAAGCATGACCAAAGACACCGATGACCGGACTGTAACGGCCGAGCAGGTTCTGAAATTTCTGGCAGACAACCCGGACTTTCTGGCCGGGTTGGGCCAGCCGGTTCCATCGGGTGAAACCGACAGCAAAATCATTGATTTGACACCGGCGATTGCGAAAAAGGCGCGCAATGAAGCCCGCAAGATTGGCCAGCAAAAAAAATCCATTATCAGCCTTGCCGCCGAAAACATGGTCAATTGGAAGCGCCTGCATCACGCAGCGCTGGCCTTGCTGGCCGCACAGGATGCCAACCAGCTGTTTCACGTGATCGCTGAAGAATTTCCACCCATATTCGATCTGTCGTCCTGTTATCTGATCACCGCCAGTCCGGTTATGTATGATCTGGCCGCACAGGATGGGGCCATCTTATGCACAGATACGACACTGGCAGAGATCAGCGCAGGCAATACATTGACACTTGGCCCACCGGCAGAAGCAATAAAGGCCTTGATTGATTGCGCCCCGGAAAGCTGTGCAATTGTGGCGCTACCCGATCAACTGGCGGCGCCGGTTGCGCAAACCATATTGGTACTTGGCGGCAAAACTGACACATCATTTACACCCGACCTTGCCAATGATCTGTTGGTGTTGTTGGCTGAAATGGTTGGTGTTGCGCTCACAGCCTGCCTTGAAAGAGCGTCGGCGGAGACAGATTGATGATCGCGCCAGCGCATCGAGAGGCTTGGCTGAATTGGCTACAACATGAAAAGCGCTATGGCGCCAATACGCTTGCGGCCTATGAGGCCGACCTTGATGATTTTACCAGCTTCATGATGACCGCCGGACATGGCCAGGGCCAGACGGTGCCTGTCAATCGTACGCAATTTCGAAGCTGGCTTGCGGATATGGCGCATCGCGACCTGGCCCGCACAACAATTGCACGGCGTATTTCCTCGCTACGCAGCTTTTATCGCTTTTGCGGCCAGACCGGCATTGCCGACATTGCCGATATGAGTTGGCTGCGCGCGCCGCGGCCACCACGTTCCGTGCCTAAATCGATTTCTGAAGCGGATATGAAGGCGCTTCTGGATGCGATCTTCCGGCGGCGCGGTGCGGACTGGTCAAAACAGCGCGACTTCGCCTTGCTGATGCTTCTGTACGGCGCTGGACTTCGTATTTCTGAAGCGCTTGGCCTGCGCCGTGGTGATGCGCCTTTGTCCGACTGGCTGAGCATCACCGGCAAGGGCGGCAAAATGCGTGATATACCGGTGCTTCCAGCCACAGCCGAAGCGGTTGCTGACTATCTTGATTGCTGTCCGTTTGATGACGGGCCGCAGGGCCCACTGTTCTTCAGCAACCGTGGCCAAGCCTTTGGCCCGCGCGCCGCGCAAAGATTGGTTGAGGGACTGCGCCATGACCTTGGCCTGCCAAACCATGTCACACCCCATGCGCTTCGCCATGCCTTTGCCACACATATTCTTGGCAAGGGTGGGGACCTTCGTGCCATTCAGGAACTCTTGGGTCATGCCAGCCTGTCGACAACACAGCGATATACGACTGTCGATGACGCGCATTTGCAACGCGTGCATGACCAGACGCACCCGCGCGCACGCTGACATCAGCGCAGGATTTGGCTAGATATGAATGGCGCGGCCGTCAACGGCCAGGGCCGCTTCTTTTACCGCTTCATTAAGGGTTGGATGACCGTGGCAGGTGCGGGCGATGTCTTCGGCCGATGCGCCAAATGCCATCGCCGTTGCGCATTCATGGATGATCGTTCCTGCTTCATGACCAATGATATGGACACCAAGCACGCGGTCTGTTTCGGCGCAGGCAAGAATTTTCACAAAACCGTCGGTATGGCCGGTTGCCTTTGCACGGCTGTTTGCCAGCATCGGGAAGCTGCCCTTGGTATAGGCGATACCCTCAGCCTTGAGCGCCTCCTCACTTTTGCCAAGCGTTGCCACTTCGGGCGCGGTATAGACGATCCCGGGCACGGCGTCATAATCAACATGCCCGGCCTTGCCTGCCATCATTTCCACAGCCGCAACGCCATCTTCTTCTGCCTTATGCGCCAGCATTGGCCCATTGATGACGTCACCAATCGCAAACACATCTTCAAGCGAGGTTTCAAATCTGGCATCAACTTTGATCCGGCCTCTTTCGTCCAGCGCCACGCCAGCCTGCTCAAGGCCAAGCCCGTCAACAACCGGATGACGACCAATCGAAACCAGCGCGACATCTGCCTCGATCGTT
Source organism: Alphaproteobacteria bacterium (assembly GCA_038147495.1). Lineage (GTDB taxonomy): Bacteria > Pseudomonadota > Alphaproteobacteria > Puniceispirillales > Puniceispirillaceae > MED-G116. The sequence continues at coordinate 49,594 of JAYQTT010000019.1, forward strand.
TCGGCATCACCACCATTGGCAGGCGCCACCGAAAGGGTCACACCTGTTTTGCTGGCCTTGGCTGATTTCACCGCCGTTTTCAAGCGGAAGGACAGACCTTGCCGTTTGGCAATTGCCAGAAATTTCTTGGCAATCTCGTCATCCATTCCGGGCAGGATACGCGGTAGAAATTCGATGACTTCTACCTCTGCACCAAGTCGGGCCCAGACTGTTCCAAGCTCAAGTCCAATATAGCCTGCGCCAATGACAACCAGCTTCTTTGGCAATTTTGTCAGCGCCAACGCGCCCGTTGAGCTCACAATTCGCTTTTCATCAATCTCGACACCCGGAAGGCTGGAAGCGTGGCTTCCTGTGGCAATCAAAATGCGTGTGCAGCTATAGCTGCCTTTGTCCGACCCCTTGGTTAACGTGACCGCGCCGGTGCCATCAATTCTGGCCTCACCATGCAGGCGGGTGATCTTGTTCTTCTTGAACAAAAAATCGATGCCACTTGTCAGGCCGGCGACAATCTCATCCTTGTTTTCCTGCATTTTCGCAAGATCAAGGCTCGCGCCCTTTACTGTGACGCCAAGTTTCTCCAGCGCACCATCGGCGACATTGGCATATTGTTCAGAGGCATGAAGCAGTGCCTTTGAGGGGATGCAGCCAACATTCAGGCATGTCCCACCCAAGGTATCACGCCGGTCAACACAGGCCACTTTCATTCCAAGCTGTGCCGCCCTTATTGCAGCAACGTAACCACCCGGGCCAGCCTGATGACAATCAGGTCAAATTGTGTTTCAGCCATTTTCTGCTAGCTGGTCGCGAGGACTGTGCCTGCTTTCTATTGGATGATCAGGGCTAAACACCATGATCAAGCGACGCGGGTCTTCGATCATCTGTTTGATCCGCGCCAGGAACGACACCGCTTCACGGCCATCGATAATCCGGTGATCGTAGGACAGTGCCAGATACATCATCGGGCGGATCACGATTTGATCGTCGACAACAACAGCACGCTTTTCAATCTTGTGCATTCCCAGAATGCCACTTTGCGGTGATTTGAGAATGGGAGTCGACATCAATGATCCATAGACGCCACCATTGGAGATGGTGAAGGTTCCGCCAGACATTTCATCGGGCTTGATTTTGCCATCACGTGCGCGCAATCCAAAATCACCAATCGCCTTTTCCATTTCGGCAAGGGTCATCTCGCCTGCATCCTTGACGACAGGCACAACAAGACCTTGCGGCGTGCCAACAGCAACGCCGATATTGTAATAATTCTTGTAAATGATGTCGGTGCCATCAATCTCGGCATTCACCGCAGGGAATTCACGCAGGGCCTGAACAGCGGCAAGCGTGAACATCCCCATAAAACCAAGACGCACATTGTGCGTTGCCTCAAACTCCTGCTTATAGTCACTGCGCATTGCCATCAATTGTGACATATCCACCTCGTTGAAGGTGGTCAGCATTGCCGCTGTGTTCTGGGCAAGCTTCAGACGGTCGGCAATCACCCGGCGCAGCTTTGACATTGGTACGCGCTCTTCACGCGCCGCATCGATTTCGCGCGGGGTAGCGCGTGGCGGTGCAACCGGCGCGCTGGCAGTCACAGAAGCAGCCGGGGCAGATGCGCCGCCACCCTTCATTGCCGCCAGAACATCGGCCTTGGTAATCCGGCCATCAACACCGGTGCCAGTGATCCGGTTTGCATCGAGGTTATTTTCTTCGACCAAACGGCGCACGGCAGGAGACAGCGGATGCGCTGACGAAGAGGCTGTCGCAGCAACAGGCGCGGCCGCAGGCGTCGGCTCTGAAGTTGTGTCTGTTGATGCACCAGCAGCCTTTTCGGCAGGCGCGCTTTCAGACGAGCCGCTTTTGGCAGGCGCAGCTGACGCCCCTGCCTCGACACGCGCCAGAAGGGCGCCAACCTCAACCGTGCTTCCCTCGGCCGCAACAATATCAGCGAGTGTGCCCGCAACAGGTGACGGCACTTCAAGTGTGACCTTATCTGTTTCAAGCTCGACCACCGGCTCATCCTGCGCGATGGCGTCTCCGGCCTTCTTCATCCAGCGCGCAACCGTTGCATCACTTACTGACTCACCAAGGGTTGGAACAACTATTTCAACAGCCATTTTCAGCACCCTCCTCTGGTGCCTTGTGCATTATCGGTTGGTCGCTATGGCCCAACACATGATCGCCAAGATATTGTCTATTCTGCCGCCGCCGCATCAGTTGAAGCGTCCAGCCCAAGCGCCGCTGCAACAAGCGCCTGCTGCTCACGATTATGCCGCGCAAGTGACCCGGTGGCCGGCGATGCCGCCGCGTCACGACCCGCATAAACCAGCCTTTGTTGCTTGACGCCATTTTCCGACATGATTGTCTCAATGAAGTCACGGACCAAGAACCATGATCCCATATTTTGCGGCTCTTCCTGACACCAGATGAAATCAGCCTTTGGTGTCTTCGAGATCAATTCGGAAAGCGCCTTTGTCGGGAACGGGTAAAGCTGTTCCAGCCGGATAATCTCAACATCCCATGCCGCCAATTCATCACGCTTGGCTGCAAGATCGAAATAGACCTTACCACTACACATTACGACACGCTTTGCCTTGCCATGCCGAACCTTTGTGTCGCGCTCATCAAGAACACGGTGGAAACTTGTATCCGGGCCCATATCTTCAAGACGCGAGACACACGCCTTGTGTCGCAACAGTGATTTCGGCGTCATGATCACCAGCGGCTTGCGGAAATCGCGGCGCAACTGACGACGCAGAACATGAAAATAATTCGCCGGTGTGGTGCAGTTCACAACCTGCATATTGTCCTCGGCACAAAGCTGCAGATATCGCTCCAGCCGTGCTGATGAATGTTCAGGGCCCTGCCCCTCATATCCATGCGGCAGCAACAGAACCAGCGCGTTCATGCGAAGCCATTTTGCCTCACCGGATGAAATGAATTGATCAATGACCACCTGAGCGCCATTGGCAAAATCACCAAATTGCGCTTCCCACATGACCAGCGCATTCGGGTCAACCTGTGAAAACCCGTATTCAAAGCCCATCACCGACGCCTCTGAAGAGGGTGGTCAATCACCTCAAAATCAGCCTGATCGGATCAAGATGCATCAACGGCGCGTAACGTTCTTCCGGTGTTCTGATCGACAAAGACAGCGTGCCGCTGGCTGAAGGTGCCACGACATGAGTCCTGACCAGACAAGCGGACCAAATTACCTTCCAGAAGCAGCGAGCCAAAGGCCAGATGCTCTGCGGTAGCCCAATCGATATTGGTGCCTTCCTCGATGGTCTTCGCACGATTGCCAAGCACACGAAGCAATTTTGAATTAAGGGTCATATGCTCCGGCGGCGTTGTGATCGATTTGCCAATACGGCGAAGCACATCAGTTCAACCGCGGTTTGGCCACGCCGCTCAACACCATGTGCTTTACGCATGCCCGACCAGCTTCCCTCAAGCCAATCAGCCTTGTTTGGTCGATAGCTTGTCCCAGCCTCAAATTCGGCATCAAGATAGGCAAGCCGGTCATCAATGACCTTCTGGACTTCATCCTCGCGATAGACGCCCTCATCCACCAGCCGTTGGGCATAGATTTCACAGGTGCTTGGATGTTCACCAATTGCCTTATACATCTGCGGCTGAGTGAAGGCTGGCTCATCACCTTCATTATGGCCAAACCGGCGATAGCAGAACATGTCGATGACAACATCCGTGCCGAACGCCTGACGGAATTCAGTGGCAATACGGGCCATATGCACCACCGCTTCGGGATCATCACCATTCACATGGAAAATGGCGCCATGACCATCTTCGCGACATCGGTCGGATAGGGGATGATCGCGAATAATTCGGGCTGGTGGTAAATCCAATCTGGTTGTTCACGATGATATGGATTGTGCCACCGGTGCGGTATCCGCGCAGCGCCGAAAAGCAAAGGTTTCGGCAACAACACCTCCTGTCCGGCGAAGGCCGCATCACCATGCAGCAAAATGCCCAGAACCTTGGTCCGATCAACATCATTTTGCTGCTGTTGCTTGGCCCGAACACGCCCCACAACCACAGGATCAACAATCTCCAGATGCGATGGATTTGGCGCGAGGCTCAGATGCACTTCTTCACCGTCAAATTCACGGTCAGCCGAAGCGCCCATGTGATATTTCACATCACCTGATCCGCCTGCTTCTTCAGGATTGGCCGGGTTGCCGAGAAATTCCGAGACGATCGCGCGAAACGGCTTGGCCAACACATTATGCAGCACATTCAGCCGGCCCCGATGGGCCATGCCGATAACCACCTCACCAAGTCCAATCTGGCTGCCACGCTTGAGGATCTGCTCAAGGGCGGGGATTATGGCTTCACCACCATCAAGGCCAAAACGCTTGGTGCCGGTGTATTTTTTGTGCAGATAGCGCTCAAACTCGGTGGCGTCGACAAGCCGCTCATAAATCGCCTGCTTGCCGCGTATGGTAAAATCTGTCCGATTGCCAATCGCTTCAATTCGTTCCTGAATCCATGCCTTTTGCGCCGGATCCTGAATATGCATGAATTCGACACCGATGGTGCTGCAATAGGTTTTGCGCAGCAAGGCGAGGATTTCGCGCAAGGTTGCCGTTTCAAGGCCAAGCACATAATCAATAAAGATCGGTCGGTCCCAATCATCCTCACCAAATCCGTATGTTGCCGGATCAAGCTCTGGATGAATCGGCTTTTCTTCCAGCGCCAATGGGTCCAGCTTGGCCAAAAGATGGCCACGGATACGATAGGCACGGATCAGCATCACCGCGCGAAGCGAGTCCAATGTCGCCGCGCGAATATCCGCTGCCTCGACATGTCGTCCGGCAACATGGCCCTCGGCCACGGCCTTGATCGAGGCATCCGGATCGATTGCACCAACCACACGGCTCGATTCTCGGCCCCAGCTTGGGCCGGCCTCAACAAGCGCACAATCGTGATTAAGCTGTCTTAGATGTTCGAAATAGCGTGCCCAGCTGCTATCCACCGATTTTGGATCACGCACCCAGGCGGCATTCATCTCGGCTATAAAAGTGGCATTAACGCCCGACAACAAGCTGTCATCCGGCCCCAGTTGTTCGCCAGCATTATCCGCAACACCCTTACGATCAGAATTGGGTATTTGCCCGGAATCGTCCATTCGATAAATTCCCCAATCAAACAGCGTGAGACCAGTTTAAGCGGTCTCACAGTTGTTTCAAGTTGTTTGCATCCTAATTGCCAAATTCCGCGATGGCACGCTTCACCGCTTCACCAAGTCCCGCTGGTGATTCTGCCATGATAATGCCTGCCGCTTCCATCGCCGCGATCTTGTCAGGCGCGGCACCACTGCCGCCACTGACGATGGCTCCGGCATGTCCCATCCGGCGCCCGGGAGGGGCGGTGCGACCGGCAATGAATCCGGCAATCGGCTTCTTTTTGTCTTGGGCGGCATAAAAGGCGGCAGCCTCTTCCTCGGCCGAACCACCGATCTCACCGATCATCACAATGGCTTCGGTTTGATCATCAGCCAGAAACATTTCCAGACAATCGATAAAGTTGGTGCCGTTGACCGGATCACCACCAATGCCGATACAGGTTGACTGACCAAGCCCGGCGGCGGTTGTTTGTGCAACCGCTTCATAGGTCAGGGTTCCCGAACGCGAAACAATGCCGATTTTACCGGGCTCGTGGATATGTCCCGGCATAATGCCAATCTTACAGGCTCCAGGCGTAATGATTCCGGGGCAATTGGGCCCAATCAAGCGGCTTTTGCTGCCATCCAGCGCCCGCTTGACCCGCACCATATCCAGCACCGGAATGCCTTCGGTGATACAGATGATCAGCGGCATTCCCGCATCAATGGCCTCAAGAATGGAATCAGCAGCAAATGGCGGCGGCACATAGATCACTGATGCATTGGCATCGGTTTTTGCCATCGCCTCGGCGACTGTGTTGAAAACCGGCAGGTCAAGATGTGTCTGGCCACCTTTGCCCGGTGTCACACCGCCAACCATGTTGGTGCCATAGGCAATTGCCTGCTCAGTGTGAAAGGTTCCTGAGCACCGGTGATTCCCTGACAGATGACGCGCGTCTGACTGTTTACTAGAACTGACATCTGAAGCCCCCACTATTTGATTGCCGCGACGATTTTCGCCGCTGCATCAGCAAGATTGTCGGCCGGGATGATCGCCATACCGGATTCGGCCAATATGTGTTTACCTTCGTCGACATTTGTCCCCTCAAGACGAACCACAAGCGGCTTGTCGAGGCCAAGTGAGCGAGCCGCCGAAACAACGCCTTCGGCAATGATGTCGCAGCGCATGATTCCACCAAAGATATTCACCAGAATACCTTTCACATTCTCGTCAGACAGAATGATTTTGAACGCTTCGGTCACACGTTCGGTGGTGGCACCGCCGCCAACATCCAGAAAATTGGCCGGTGACGCGCCATTCAACTCGATGATGTCCATCGTTGCCATGGCAAGGCCCGCACCATTCACCATACAGCCGATTTCACCGTCAAGCTTGATATAGTTCAGGTCAAATTCACTCGCCCGCACTTCTGCAGGATCTTCCTCGCTCAGATCACGCAATTCCATCACATTCGGATGACGGTACAAGGCGTTATCATCAAAGCTCATCTTTGCATCAAGCGCCAGCAGATCACCCGCGCCTGTTACCACCATCGGGTTGATCTCGACCAATGACGCATCCAGCTGATGAAACGCGGTATAGATGCCATGCAGAAATTTCGGCAATTGTTTGGCGCTTGCACCGGACAGGCCAAGCACACCAGCAAGCCGCCGGATGTGATGCGGCTGCAAACCCGTTGCCGGATCAATCGCAACTGACAGGATTTTATCTGGCTGGCTGGCGGCAACCTCTTCGATATCCATGCCGCCTTCACTTGACGCGATGATCGTCACCCGGCTGCTGCCCCGATCAACAAGCATTGAGAGATACAGCTCATCAGCGATGTCGCATCCATCCTCAATATACAGGCGGCGCACCTCGCGGCCCTCTGGCCCGGTCTGGTGCGTAACAAGCGTTTTGCCAAGAATAGAGGCCGCGACCTCGGCCACCTGATCTTGCGATTGCACCACTTTGACGCCACCCGCCTTGCCGCGGCCACCGGCATGAATTTGCGCCTTCACAACACAAACAGGACCGCCAAGCTCACGCGCTGCTGCCACAGCGTCATCAACTGAAAAGACAGCCTTGCCACGTGGCACCGGCACACCATATTCGGCCAACAATGCCTTGGCCTGGTGTTCATGAATATTCATGGAATGCTTCCCCCAAAAGCAACGGCGGGTAGGGTGTCCGCCTCAAATCATTCAAGTCCGGCAACCACGTCATTCAACGCTTTCACAGCCGCAACCGATTTATCGAACATCGATTGTTCATCTTCATTCAACGAAATCTCAACAATCCGCTCAACGCCGCCTGCGCCAAGAACGACCGGCACACCCACATAAAGCCCGTCAAGGCCATAGGCACCATCGACATACGCCGCGCATGGAAGTATGCGCTTCTTGTCCTTGAGATAGGCATCTGCCATTTCGATCGCCGATGACGCCGGCGCATAAAAGGCTGAACCTGTTTTCAGCAGGCCAACGATCTCTGCACCGCCATCGCGGGTGCGTTGCACAATCTCGGCAATCCGCGCATCAGTAGACCAGCCCATCGCGACAAGATCGGGAACCGGAATGCCAGCGACAGCCGAATAGCGCACCAGCGGCACCATCGTGTCGCCATGACCACCAAGCACAAAGGCCGTGACATCTTCGACAGAGACATTGAATTCTTCGGCAAGAAACAGACGGAAGCGGGCCGAGTCAAGAACGCCAGCCATGCCAACAACACGCGAAGTTGGCAGACCCGAAGCCTGTTGCAGAACGCCAACCATGACATCAAGCGGGTTGGTGATACAGATAACAAACGCATCCGGACAATGATCCTGATGCCAGCGCCGACCTGTTTCATCACATTGGTATTGATGCCAATCAGGTCATCCCGGCTCATGCCCGGTTTGCGAGCCACACCGGCGGTCACGATCACCACATCGCTGCCCGCCAAAGCCGCATAATCATTTGCGCCTTTAACAGAAGCGTTGAAACCCTCAATCGGGCTTGCCTGGGCAATATCAAGGGCCTTTCCCTGCGGAATACCTTCTGCGATATCAAACAGAACAACGTCACCAAGTTCTTTCAAACCGGCGAGAAGTGCCAAGGTGCCACCAATGTTGCCAGCACCGACAAGGGAGATTTTATTGCGAGCCATGATCCGAATTCCAATGTAAGCGAGAGTGATGCGGGGCGAGCAATCACCTGACGATTGGCAACCCCCGAATATTTGCCTTGGGTTTACAAAATTCTGGCTGGTGACACAAGGCAAAAGCCATTAAATCCGACCCGATTATTATGCTAAGTGTCGGTTTGGAACAATTTTCCCCGGCGTGTCATTTCACCCAGCCGTGAAGCGGTGCGGGAAAACTCAAACGCAAAATGATGGCCATCATATAAATCATCAATTTCGGCTTCTGCCGAGGCAATCAGGAAGCGGGATCTGTCATATAAGGCATCGACCAGCCACATGAACCGGCGAGCGGCAGCTTCGTTTCCATCACTGAACCGCGGTACACCGCGTATCATGATGCCGGCGAACCTGCCAGCAATGGCCAAATAGTCACGCGCAGCAAGCGGCACCTCGCATATCTCTGAAAAATCAACCAGCGCGATGTCACCCGCACATTGGCTGATCACAACGTCGCGGCCAGCAACGCGCAAGCTTTCCGCCGCAGTCGCGCTACTGCCGCGCAATGCGTCAAACGCTGTTTGCAAAGCGTTGTCAGCACCGCTGTCAGCTGGAGAATACCAAGCCGGCATACCGGCGAGAACAGACGCCCGCCAATCTGCACCGTCAGGAATGGCAAGTATCTCACAATGCTGTTTCAGCAAAGCAATGAACGGCATGAATCGGTCACGGTGAAGACCATCTTTATAAAGATCATCCGGGTGGCGGTTGGACGTGGCAACCACCGTTACACCAGCGTCAAATATGCTGGTAAACAGACGCGCCACAATCATCGCATCGGCAATGTCACGCACTTCCATTTCGTCAAAGCAAAGAACATCGCCTTTTGCCGCAAGCTTTGCCGCGGCCGCGGCAATCGGGGCGGCTGCGTTCCTGGCGCTTGCCTCATGGATCAAATCCTGGGCAAGCACCATGAAATCATGAAAATGCAGCCGCCACCCTGTTGCCGATGCGCCGCGTTGCGGCAAAGTGGCAAAGAACATGTCCATCAGCATCGTTTTGCCGCGCCCGACACCACCATGAATATAAAGCCCGCGTATCGGGGCCGACTTGCCGGTCATTCGGTGCCAAAGCCCCTTGCGGCGCGACATAATTGCGCTGTGAAGCCGGTCAAGCTTTTCAGCGACAAGTTGCTGCCCGGGATCATCCTGCAAGGCACCGGACGCAAGCTTTTCGGATAATAATGCCCGTGGTGTCATCTTTGGCATGGCCATCACATTACCCGCATGTCAGTTGCCATTCGCCTGATTGTCGGGCTTATGTTTGCCCGGAAAGCTGATTTTGCGGGAACACCGCCTATCGGCTTGCCAATTCGCTCTTGATGCTGGCAATGGCCTTGCCGGGGTTGAGCCCCTTTGGACAGGTTTTGGCACAATTCATGATTGTGTGACATCTATAAAGTGCAAAACTGTCATCGAGCGCATCCAGACGTTCTTCGGTATGGTCATCACGACTGTCGGCAACCCAACGATACGCCTGCAGCAAAACCGCGGGACCAAGATATTCGTCACTGTTCCACCAATAGCTTGGGCAAGCGGTAGAACAGCTGAAGCACAGAACGCATTCCCACAAACCGTCAAGCTTTTCGCGTTCAGCAGGGGATTGGCGGCGCTCCTCGCCATCCGGCGCCGGTTTGTCTGCCTTCAGCCATGGTTCAATTGACGTCAATTGGCGATAGGCATTGCTGAGATCGGGAACCAGATCCTTGACCACCGGCATGTGCGGTAACGGGAAGATTTTGACATCGCCTTTGACATCTTCGATGCTTTTCAAGCAGGCCAGCGTATTGGTGCCATCGATATTCATCGAGCATGAACCGCAGATACCCTCGCGGCATGACCGCCGGAAAGTCAGGCTGCTGTCTTGTTCGTTC
>JAYQTT010000020.1:0-50278 GCA_038147495.1 Alphaproteobacteria bacterium
GCATGGGAATGAAGAATGTCAAGGCGTCCATGAGATTCCTCAATCTTGGCCATGATCTTGGCGATGTCCTCGTCGGCAGTTACGTCAAGACATGCCGACTCGCACCGGCCGCCCTCAGCCCTGATAATCTCTGCCGTTTCATCTGCTCGATCTCCATCGCGATCTGTGACAACAACCATCGCACCGTTTCTGGCCATGATCCTCGCCCCCGCCTGACCGATCCCCGAGCCAGCAGCTGTTACCAACGCGATCCTGTTTTCAAGTAGCATTCGCACTGCCTCCCTGCAGCTGTCTATACCGCGGTGCCATCCCAGCCCGTTGTTAATCAGAAGCGCTTTGAAAAGACCCCATGACGCGTATAGATTTCGGCCGCTTCCTCGAGAAACAGCGCCAGCTTTTCAGCACCAAATTCCTTACGCAACCGCTGGGCAATGGCATCCAGGCTAGCGCGGTCGACGGCTCGCCCCGGACGCAGCATTTCATAAATTTCCATGATCAATTCATTGGGCAGGCGCGTCATTTCAGCAGCGCGCCGAAAATTTACCGCCAGCGGATAACGTTTGGCGGCAGCCGCAATTTCAGCTTGATGGTTAAGAGTTTCCGGAGCGATCTGGATATCTTCCATGGTGACCTTATCACTTAGAATATTTTCCATCGTCAGCTCATCGATACGGAATCCGTTTGCCGCACGGAGTTCATCCGAATGGTTTTCCGATAATGGGTACATTTTCTGTTTATCAGGCATCGCTGTCCTCAAGGAAGGTGATTGCGACCTGCTGTGGCATTCTGTCAGCAACAAGCATCGCTGTTTCAATCGCATAGATCAGCGCCACGCGCGCATGAAACCGCGCGCCCAAGGCTTCTCCGTTGTTCGTCACGATCACCGGCTCGGGCCAATCTCCACGTGCATAGACAGCAGCATTGGTGCCCAAACTGCGGTAATGTTGGTGCGTGGTAATGGGGGCATTTGAGAATAATTCGAGGTTGTTGTGCGGCAAGCGGCCACGCTGGTGAATGACTGCTGTTCCCTTCGCCTGAATACCGATACCGATACCGGTGCCGGAAAGACGGGCGGCCGTCAGCCCCAGAAAAGACGTGTCGGCGGTATGCCAACACCGGATGACACGCATGGACATACCCTCTGCTTCGATTCCATCACGAAGATGACGCAGCACATCGGCCAGCGAATGCCCGGCAAGAGTCTGGAACAGCCGGGTGCCAAAGGCAGGAGAAATGGCGACAACCACCTCCTTAGAATCGCTGGATGGAACATAGTCTCCCAGTTCTCTATAGGTTATCTTCTTTGCCTCAAACGCGGCGTGAACCGCCTGCCCGCTGATAACAGTATCTTTGTCGAGTTCATCCCTAATTTTTGCCAGTTCAGCAAGACGTCCGGGGCTAACACGATAACCAGTTCCTGGCCCTAGATAGTTGTTGGGCCGGTTAACCGCGCTTAGCACCCGATCATCTCTTATCAAGGCTGAGGTCTGCAGATAGTCTCCGCTAAGTTTGAGTCGAAGAAGAAACAGTAAATTTTCGGCTTCATTGCAAAAGCCACGTTGATGCAAGGCCTTGATCACATCGAGAATTGTAATGCCTTTTTGCTGGATGGCGGCGGAAATTCGGCCGACATCACCAACGCTGAATGTCTCAGTCTCATTTGATCCTGATGCCACGACAACGCTTTGTTTCATCGTTGGTGTGGGCACTGCCAGACCCAGCGCTTCCAACACCGCCTCAAGCGCATCTACGGCGCGCTGCCGGAGTGCCAACATGCTGGACTCCTCAACCGAGCTCAGCCCACCATCGGCTTCAAAATCACGCTGTAAAACAAGAAAATCCTCAAGTTCCTCGCCGTTGAAAGATGACGGGTTGAAGGAATTATCATATTTGAGGATGGTGCCAAATCCTGAGCAGATCAGATCTGAACCGGCGAGCAGATAGGGGGTAATTTTTGCTCCAACTCGGATTTCGGATTCAGAGTGTCGAGCGTCATTGCCCGAGGCACATTCGAGGTCGAGCCATACTGCCAGTAGATTTTCAGCCAGAAGTTCGCGGACCCCACCAGGAATTGTTGACGCGAGCGGCGCCCCATCAATGCCGCCATTCTGGGTGCCCTGGGCCCCCATCCCGCGTTGCATGCAAAGACAACGGGCCTCAAGATAAAGAAGCGATTTGGCCTCATGGAACCCCATCAGCAGTTCGGCCGCAGCACCAGAGGTGCAACGCATTTTGATCCCGCGCGATGCATAGGCTGAGGTTAGCCACGCTTTTGACCAGGGCGTGTCATCGCCATCGATAAACGCCCCTTCAGTACCATAGACGGATACGGTTTCGGCATAGGATGTAAACCCTTTCATGCCAATCTCAAGTTCTTCGGCTTCTTCACTCGAACACTGGAACAGAACACCGGCCCGACCTACAGCAGCGCCCACACAGCAAGCCAACGCATTTGACCAAGAGTTGCGTGAAACCCGCATCGTTGTCTCAATTTCGTCAAAGCCCAGCGCCACCGCGACAGCGGCATCTGCTGCCATTTGCAACGGGTCATCCTTGGCATTCGTCACATGTCCCTGATTGCCCGGCATCTCGCGCGGGCGCATCTTGGCATAAGCAAATGTCAGTTCAACAGCCGACAGTCTCGCAACCACATCAGCAAGCTTTGCCGGCGTCATTCCGTGCGCCAACCGGGTCAGATGTTCGCGTGGGACATTGATGTCGACAAGCATCCGCGCAACCTCGTCGGATGGCATAGCCATGGCCTCGTCGGCGGTTTCGATATCGATGTGATAGCGGGCGATAAAAGTGTCGATCATGTCGAAATGATCAGACGAAACACCATCCATTGCCGCGACCATGCCATCTTCTATTATGAGATTTGGGACAGGGTCGTTTTTGCCTTTCCAGGCGGTAAACCCATTCTCTGGATCATCCTTCGAAAAAAGATCGAGACGAAGCGGCCGATTATCCCAGTCATCAAACCGCCGCCAACGATTACTTTGGTGCTTCCGGGTCATTCACCCCATCCATTTTCCATCTCTGGAATTGAGAATATCGATGCACCCCGAACCGGGAAGTTAGGACAGGAAGCCTTCGATATCTTCAAGCCAGACAATGTGGGAATATATCATGTTTATGGACTTTAATTCATTCTCATGTAGTTCCATAGTTGCGGCTGCACAGCAGTCCTCAACAACAACCACGTTAAAACTCTCATCAGCGAGTGATCGCACTGTACTTGACACGCACTGGTCGGTGAAAATGCCGGCACAGATAACGTTCTTGATTCCCATATTATGCAGAATGAGCCGCAGGTTTGTGCCGGTTAGCGCGCTGTCGGTCGTCTTCAGGACAACAACATCATCGGTTTCCGGTGCCAATTTATCGATTATCTGGCTGTCATATTCATCCTTGGGCAACAGCAGATAATTGAAACCGGGTTTCTTTTGAGAAAGGGAACGATCGCGACCATCTGACTTCAGACACGCAATTCGCGCATAGATGATCTCACATCCGCGGCCTCGACATAAATCAATCAGCTTGCGCGTGTTGGGTATGACCGTTTCATGCATCCGGTCACGAAACCCCTGCCAGCGCGCTGCCTCAACAACATCGTCAGGAACATCGAGGTAAGTGTTCTGAATATCGATCACCAGAAGTGCTGTTTCCTCTGGTGGCAGGATTATGTCTTCCGGATCCTCAGCCCTCTCGTAGTAGAATGAACGAAATGCCTTTTTCCAATTGCTCATTTGCTCCGGCCCTCGATCTTTTCCAGTGTCTCTGTAATGACACGCTGCGCGATCCGCAGATTTTCCATCTCGCCCGAAAAGAAAATTCGCCCTGAAGCTCCCATCATCTCAACATCATTGATCACGATTTGGGGCACTGCCTTCTCGGCCTCGTTAGCGGCTACACAGGCAAAAAGCGCCGGTGACATTTCACATACCAACAAGCTTGACCCTGGAACCAACATCGATCCACCTCTCGTGCGATTCAAAATGATCGCATGCTGGTCGGACACGTCCTCAATGATATCAGTGAACAGGATCGACGGTTTCAACTGGTCCTGCGGCTTGGCACCTATCCCGTCAAGGATTGCCTTGCCGGCAGTTTCCAGCATGTCTTTGTCACTGGAATGTAACTCCAGCAGGCCAAATTGCCGTTCGGTGAACAACAGGCCAGGTTCCATCTCAGGCGCGACCTTGAGCGCCAGATCACAAATCCTGTGGATGGCCAACGCAGGAGACACCTCGATAATCAACGAATGCTCACCTTCAAAAGGAGGGTATGCGCGCGCCCGAGTTGGCGTGCTGAGATAGGCAGCAAACTGTGGCTGCAAATCAAAAATCGGCAAATAGACGCGCAACTCTGTCATTACATTAGCCTTTCACTGTTTGCTGACATACCTCTAGCCGATCAACCGGTGACGTTAAAGTACTTGCCCAGATCCTGATGCGGACGCGGAATCACATGGACTGAAACGAGCTCACCAATATGGTTGGCTGTTTCGGCACCTGCCTCTGTCGCCGCCTTAACTGCGCCAACATCGCCGCGGATAACAACGGAAACCAGTCCATCGCCGACCTCTTCGCGTGCCACAATTACTACATTTGCGGCCTTGACCATAGCATCAGCTGCGGCCAGCGCAGCAACGAATCCCTTGGTTTCGACCATCCCGATCGCTTGAGTTGACATATCTTTTACTCCTTGTTTCTGAGTGTTGTTGGAAATAGGTTTCTCCGATTTAGACTTTGCGGTCCTCTTTGCTTTACCTGCCGCTGCCGCCATCAGTCTTACTCCTCGTCGATCGACGCGATGATCAGTGCATCGATCGGTGCGCGGATATCTGGAAATTGCGCTGCCGCCACCGATCCAGTGGTAACCAACACCTTTTCACCAGTGCCACATCCAATTGTGTCGAGGGCGACAATCATCGCCCCTGTATCAGTTTCGACCTTAAGCAGCGCTGCGCTTGGCATTGTATCAAGCTTTCTGCTTGACCATATCTGCCCTGTTACACGTCCAAGTATCATGTCGGTGCCCTCTGGATATTTATCTGTTTCCGCCTTGCTTCATCGCGAGCAAGCGGTGTAAGGCTGACCCCCTTTGCAACGACAAGCGTTGCGCCTTGCTGCATCTTGGCGATCTGGCCTTCGGTAATGAGCCCTCTCTCAAAGGAGACAATCTGGCCTGAAGTACGCTCGGGTGATCCGGCGTTCACTGCTATCGACGCCCCCCTACCTACCCGATCAAGCCGGAAAATCCATCTGCCAGCGAGGATTTCCGCTCGCGACTGACCATCCTTCCCAATATCCAGAAGCCGTTGCACAAAGTCATTAAGATCAGCATCGCTCTGGATTCTTACAGTCTCCTCACGACGAGTCGGTGCTGCTGCCTTGCTACCATGCGTGGCGAGCTGACTGATCTCTTCGGCAAGGATTTGCCTGATTTGTTGTCGCAAAAGGTTCATATCCATTCGCATCAGGCTCCCAACTTCCGCAAAGCACCCTCAGCGGCTTCTCTGGCATTGCGGATCTCAGCCTCTGTACCAGAAAGATACAGCCTGCCATTTGCTCCAATCATACGCACATCTACAACTTTTACATTCGCCTGCTTTTCGGCCTCGTTACAGGCAATCAGCGCATAGGATGCTGGCTGGCATTCAAGAAGATAAAGAGACTCACCTCCAAGGATCATTGATCCAAGCTTATTCCGATTGATCAAAAATGCATGCTGATTGTCGATTCGCGTGACAATTTTGGACGCAAGAATACTAGGCCGTGTGGCATCTTCTGCGTGAGCTCCAAGGCTTTGGATCACGGCTTCGGCACTCGACTTTACTTTTGCAGTCGAGTGCGAATGAATCTCCAAATAACCAAACTGCCGCTCAACCACAAGGATGCCGGCCCTGACATCACTTTCCTTGATCGCAATATCTGTCAGCGCCTCAATATCAAGTCCCGGCGCAATCTCAATGATCTGGGCTGCCATATTGCGTCGCGGCAGACTCCCTCTCATCCAGCTACTGATGTAACAGAGCGTCTGGGGCTGCAACTGGTCGATAAAGATAAAAGAGCGCAACTCGGCCATCAGGATTTATCCCCTCGCAAGGCATGACGCAGCTCCTCGGCAATGAGCCTGCGCAATTCAGCATGATCAAGATCGCTATCCCGGACAGCACCTCGCAATGAAGATTGGCGCCCAGATGAGAATGACTTACCGGGGACGCCATCAGATGGCGCCTCTGGCAGAGGGCCAGCAAGTGACTGGTGAATGCCCTCAAAATTACCAAAGGGTTCATCCGGACTCGAATTCCAAGCAATCCGTGTATAATGAACGAGGTGCTGCGGGCCAACATTCTCGCCAACCGAACTACGGCCAAAATAACCGGTCCCAATGGTAAATGTCGGGGCAAGCCCAGTTCCAAAACCGGCCGCACCTTGCGAACAAGGCGCGTTAACGACACAGCGATAGCACTCTACCTGCGAAGAAAACTCAAAGATCATGCGCTCGTCACGGGCATGGATAGCCGCAGAATGACCCGCGCCGGTGAGTCGTAAGACAGCCCGCGCCGAGGCTACCGCCTGAACAGGCGAACTAATTACATGCATGGCCAGAACCGGACAGAGCTTTTCCTTGGAAAGCGGCTCCTCGATCCCAATCTTGGTGATAGGAGCTACCAAAATTTTCGTCTTTGGCGAGACTTTAATACCAGCTTTTTCGGCAATCCAGATTGCGTCCTGACCGATAGCCTCGATATTGAATCCCTGAGCATGAAACAAGAAATTCCGCAACATCGCTGTTTCCTCGGCAGAACAGATATGCGCCCCTTCTTTTTTCAACTCGGACTCAACAGCATCATGGCAATCCCTCACGGTTATCAGAACTGACTCATTGGTACACAAGACCGAGTTATCAAAACTCTTCGATTCGACGATGTAATGCGCCGCCTTCTTAAAATCGGCGGAAGGATCCACATAAACAGGCGCATTGCCGGGACCAACGCCAATGGCCGGGTTGGACGACGAATAGGCGGCGCGCACCATTGCGGTACCTCCCGTTGCCAAAACAACGTTTGTTTTCGCCGATTTCATAAATTCCTCAATCAGCGGGATCCTTGGTGTATCCACGACTTGAATACAAGCAGGCGGTGCGCCGGCGGCTTCGGCAGCGGCGGCCAATGTCGTGACCGCATCAATACAACATTCCTTTACCGCTGGATGCGGTGACAGAACGATAGCGTTGCGAGTCAGCATTGCGAGAATAATTTTGAAATTGACCGTGCTGATTGGATTGGTTGACGGAACCAGTGCAAAAATGACCCCAGCCGGGCGAGGAATTTCAACAATCTTGTTGGCAGCGTCAATCCGCGGTGAGACAAAGTCAACGTCGGCATAGGCAGCAACCAGCGGATGCGCCGTCAATTCGTTCTTAATTTTTTTATGGTCAACGACACCAAAGCCGGATTCTTCGACCGCCCATTCGGCATATTTCAGGGCGTGCTGATGAGCGGTCTCGGCAACCGCATCAACGATACGCATCACCGCGTCACGGTCATATCGCAAAAACACCTGTGACGCCCAACGTGCACGATCCAAGTATAGTTCGGCCAGAGCCTGCATAGATGGCTGGGATTCAGAAATATCGATCAGGGTTCTGATTTCCGGCTCAAGACGGCCAGCCTTCTGCTCACCCGCCTTAGCGACAGCGGAGGAAACGCCTGGTCTGGTTCCACTGGCTCCAACCATGTATTTCTTTACTGCCATGATCTAGCGCCCCACTTTCCTGTGCCGGCCCATGACCTCGGCTTCGGCGAGGCCAATGGCGATCTCAACACGCCGCAGTAGATCTTCACAATCTTCCTGCGTCATGAGTAGGCCTGGCTTGAATTGCAAGACCCGCGGGTCAAGCGTTGAGAAAATTGCCCAAACACCATTGTTGTAGAGATGTTTCATCACGGGTTTGGCGCCCTGTTCATGATTGAATTCAAGTCCCATCACCACGCCATGTTGTCGGATGCCAATAAAGAAATCCGGGTAGAGGTCCATGATTTGTTCCAACCCGTCACGAATATAATCCGAGATATAACGCACCATTGTACGGATTTGAGGTCGCTGAACAATTTCAAGAACCTTCATCGCAACGACACAGCCAAGCTCGGCGCCACCCATCGTTGAAATATGGCCAAACCCATCCTTTTTGAGCCAGCCGGCATGTTCCTCGGACACCAACACACAGGCGATCGGATACATGCCCCCCGAGATCCCTTTGCCTGTGACCATAATATCGGGTTTAACACCGTACCGCGTGATCCCCCACATCTCACCTGTGCGCATCAGACCAGTCTGCACCTCATCAGCGATGTAAAGGGCATCGTAGCGCTCACAAAGCGTCTTGACGGCCGGAAGATAACCCTCGTTTGGCATGGGAAACCCATAGGTTGCAGGAATCGTTTCCATAATGACAGCCGCGACATCTCGTTTCTTCAGGGCATCTTCCATGGCGTCTAGATCATTGAAAGGCACCTGAACAAATTCGTCGTTGGTATCTTCCGAAAGGAACAGTTTCGAAAATCTGTCATCACCAGTTTTTACAGCAAGGCCTGTATGGCCATGATAGGCCTTGACGATCGAGACTATCTTACGTTTCTGCGCAGCGTGGCGTGCGGTCTTGATAGCAATATCAATAGCCTCGCCACCGCCCGATCCATAGATGGTATAGCGCATCGCCGGGTTGGGGGCACAAAGGGCCAGCGATTCAGCAAGCGCTGTTCGGGCCAGTGCCGGGAAATGATGGTTGCCCATATCAAAACGATTGGTACCCGCTTTGAGAACTTCGACCAACTCAGGGTGGCGGTGTCCAAGGTTATAAGTGCCACCATTCAAATGCACATCAATAAGCCGTTGGCCATCCATATCATAAAGGTGATATCGCTCACGCCGGTCGATCACCAGATCGACGCCAAAATCCTGCCAATCCTGTGTCTTTGCAGGATTCCAGAATTGACGCGAACGCTCAAGAAATTCTAATTTTGCCTCACTCATAACAGTGATCCTGTTTTTGCCAACGCCTCATCATCAAGCATCCTAAACAGACCCTGCTTGACATCAAAAAAGGGAATTTGACATTTTTGTTTCTTTATGTTGCCACGAGACTGACAGGATCAGACGGCAGAATCTGCGAGGTAGCGTTCGGCCAAATCCGCCGACACCCGGGCAAAATCTTTTTCCATGGATTTAGCCAAATCAGTCTCGGCATGCGAGCCAATCCAAGCTAGCAATGCCATCCGACGCAACATGACGAACGTATCAATCTCGCGCTTATCGACATCCTCGAGCGGCCTTACAGTTTCATAGCCCGCAACCCATGAAGCTTTGAGCGCTGGGACCTGGACATGATCCTCCATAAAACTGATCCCGGTTGCAAAATCATACAAGAACCAGCCAAGCCCACAGTCGTCGAAATCAATCAGCCGTGTCTGCCCCTCATCAATAAGCAGATTGGCCAGCCTCATATCAGCATGGATCAACCCGAAACGATCCGGCCCCTTACCATACGCGGCCAGCCGCTCACAGATACGCTGCTCGCATGCGTTCAGAGTATGTTCAATCTCTGGCGTCACACCGGCCGCATCACGCCAGTTCCCCAGTTTGTTTGGGGCCGAATACCATCTCATCATCCCAGATCAGCCTTCGAACGGCTGCTTTCGTTGCCACCCGATCGAATGAAGATGAGTTTTTGCGGCGATTGCGCCCAATTGATAGAATGGTTTGACAAGGTCCTGATTCTCGTCAGGCTCTTCTCCATCGAGGAACGTAAACATCACAAGATAACGGTCTGAAAGACGATTGGTTCTGTAGCTCTGGATTGGAGCACCATTGACGCCATTATAATAGGCGGTGTTACCACACCGCCTTCGAGGCCAAGTGCTTCCATCCATTCCAACTCACATTCAATTGCGCGGTACGTATGGTAGCCCTCACGATGTACGCGAAGAATACTTTTATATCCGCCGCTGGCCTCGACAAGATAGGTCGCGTTTTCTGACAGGTTGATAAGGCGTGCATGCGCATCACGCGGAACATCCCATAATCCTAGTGATGCGTTTGCAAGCTCAGCCAGGCAGGCAACCAGCTCATCATGCGGCATGTCCGACGTTCCCATGAGACACTCCTCCCTTTCACAGATTTTTTGCCATGACCCGCCGTCGGGCCAGCAACTAGATGCTTTCAATGGCTTCCAGCGACTCTGGGATGGTTTGGCCACCATCGACAACGATTTGCTGTCCAGTAATATAGGCCGCCTCATCCGATGCGAAGAAAAGCGCTGCATTGCCGATATCAGCGACCGCACCAAGACGCTTGAGAGGAATTGATGCGGCCATAGTGTCAAGATACTCCTGACCAAGGTCTTGCAAACCCTCAGTGTAATATTGCCTGGCATCACGGCATTGATTGTCGTGTTGTAGCGTGCCAACTCCATACAGGCCGTGCGCATAAAGCCAAGCTGCCCTGCCTTCGACGCGCCGTAGTGCGCCCAGCCCGGAAAACCAGTGATTGGCCCGGTAATTGATGAGGTAAGGATCACACGGCCCTTGCCAGCCTTTTCGAAATAAGGGATGCAGGCTTTCACGGTCAAAAAAGCGCTGCGCAGATTTGTACCCATTACCTGATCCCATTCCGCGGGATCCATCTCGACCATCTTGGTCTGGGGAAATGCTCCGGCATTTGCACAGAGGACATCAACACCACCAAAAGCAGCGGCGGTCGACTCAACCATTTTCTGCACGCTGTTCCAGTCACTGACATCGCATGATGTGTGGTGGACATCACACCTTGTGCATTGAGTTCATCTGCGGCCGTCTTTGCTGCCGCCTCGCCACGCGCAGCGATCATCACTCGAGCGCCCTGGCGGGCAAACACCTCTGCGATGCCTCGGCCAATTCCCTTTGAACCGCCAGTTACTATGACTGATTTTCCTTTGATTGATGTTAGCATTAATCCCTCCCATATTCTTCGTTCATGTGTGTTCTGGCCTGTTTCAGCATGCGCATCAGATGCACAACCGCCAACGCAGCAATAATAACAAAAAGTGACACCGAAATCGACAGCATGCCCACCGTTGGAACAAGCGGTGAATAGCCTGAGATCATCTTTGCATAGAGCCATTCAGGCATTGTCAGGTCGGCACCCGTTGTGAAAAGCGAGAGCGGAAAATTGCCCCAGCTTAATAGAAAAGCAAACAGGCCCGCGGATATCACACCCGGCATCAACAGCGGCAAAGTAACCTCGCGGAAAATGGTGAAAGTCGAGGCCCCCATGTCGCGTGCCGCCTCTTCGAGGGATGCATCGAAGCTGTAGGCCCGGATCGCAATAATCAGCGTTGTAATCGGTGAAATCCAGACAAGGTGCGAGATAATTGCCGTCTTCCAGGTTGGAATCACGCCTAACGAATTGAACCAGATCAGAAGTGCCAACCCCAAAACTGCCTGAGGAAAGAAGATCGGCAACAGGATGACTTTCTGGAACAAGCGGCGAAACCTCCAGTTGTAACGCGCAAACGCCAGCGCGCCAAAAAAGCCAAGCACCATAGAGATAATAGTCACTATAGACGCCACCTTCAGCGAGATGATCACCAGGTCAGTCACGGTGTCACTTTCGAATGCCTTGGTGTACCATTTGAAGGAATAGGCCTTGATCGGAAAGGTCAAATAACGAGCTTTGGAGACTGAGGCAAAACTCACCGAAAGCAACGGAAGATACAGGAATATGATCGCCAGGATACCATAGGCAAACAGGACAATTTTAGTGCTATGGCTGGGTTTCATGATTGTTTGCGCCCCATAATCGTGTCGATATCGACCCGAGAGATGCCAAAGACCGCAATCGTTGCAATGATCATGATCAACAGCATTGACAGGGCCGAGCCAAGCGGCCAGTTCTGGCCATAGGTGAAGGCGGTCTCAATATCGTCAGCAAGGACGATAACCGTTTGCCCACCTAAAAGCTTGGACTCGGCAAGTGCACCTGCAGCCAGAACAAAGCTAAGTAATGTGCCAACAACAATTCCCGGCGTTGCTAGAGGCAGTTCGATTTCACGTAGCACCTGCCATCGTGTGGCACCCAAATCAAAAGCAGCCTGGCGGGTATCTTCCGGAATCATTGCAATCCCCTGCATCAAAGGAAACAACATGAAAGGAAAATAGACATAAACAAGCCCAAAAATGATGATTGGGACATTGTAAAGCGCGCCTTCAAATCCAACCCCTGTATAGTGGCGCAACATGCCTTCGATCAAACCGCCTTTCATAAGGGTCAAAAGCCAGCCAAAAAGTCGGATATTTTCAGACACAAACAGACTGACAACCACAGCAATTGTGATAATCAATGTGAAGCGATTGAAGACCTTGGCCATCGCATATGCCAGCGGCCAACAAAGAAGGAAAAGCAGGACCGTTGAACTGAAGGCTAGAACAAGCGACCAGAAAAGCGATTTCAGATAGCCCTGAACAAAGATTGCATTGTAGCTGCTGAAATCCGGCACAGCCAGAAGGCTGAAAGATTTCTGCGGCATAATCGAATAGATGCCAATGACCAAGAGTGGTGCCACAAAAAATGCCACAAGCAGGATCAAGACAGGTGCCGCGGAAAAATGGGCTATGCGCTTGTTCAGTCGATCCATCGGTTCGCTCCCGCCCCTGCTATTCACCCACAATCAGGTGGCAATCTGACATCGCCCAGC
Source organism: Alphaproteobacteria bacterium (assembly GCA_038147495.1). Classification (GTDB taxonomy): domain Bacteria; phylum Pseudomonadota; class Alphaproteobacteria; order Puniceispirillales; family Puniceispirillaceae; genus MED-G116. Next base: position 12,742 of record JAYQTT010000020.1, read on the forward strand.
TAAGCGTGCATTGATCACCGGGTTTCCCGTCAAACATGTCGACACGAAGCTTTTCAACGGTGACCACATCCATGCCAATTGCCTCGACCTCATATTGAATCCTGGAACCGAGTTCATAATCTTGCAGAACCTGCCCTCCGACAGAAAAGTCGGCTCGCTTGTCTTTGCCGAAAGTGATGAATTCAGGGCGCACGACAATGGTGCCATGGGTGGCGTTCGCCTTTTGAGCTTGCCAGAAATATCCTTCTTAACTGAGTCTGAAAGCATAATCTCACCGGGGCCAACCAACCGTTGTCTTCAACCTTGAAAGGGATCAAATTGACCTCGCCCATGAACTCAGCAACAAACCGGCTTACCGGACGTGAATAGATCTCTCGTGCCGGTCGATCTGCTCAAAGACACCTGCCTTCATAATGGCAATGCGGTCAGACATAACCATTGCCTCTTCCAGGGAATGCGTGATGTAAACAAATGTTTTACCGGTTTTCTCATGAAGCGCCTTGAGTTCCTTTTCCAACGTCTTGCGCAACCGGTAATCAAGTGCCGAGAGCGGCTCGTCAAAAAACAGAATTTCTGGATCAAATGCCAGAGCGCGAGCCAAAGCAACGCGCTGGCGTTCGCCTCCCGAGCATTCATGAATGCGCTTGCCATAATAGGATTGCGGCAGACGCAACAGATCCAGAAGCTCAAGTGCCTTTTCCCGGCGCATCTCCGAGCCAACACCGCGGATTTTTAACGAAAATTCGATATTCTCACCGACAGACCGATGGGGAAACAGCGCCAGCGACTGGAACACCATGCAGGTTGGGCGTTTGTTGGCGGGGAGCTTTTCGATGCGCTCGTTACGCAACCAAATTTCACCCTTCGACGGCTCATCCATCCCGACCATAAGCCGGATCAGCGTGGTCTTTCCGCTACCGGATGGACCCACTATAGTCAGAAACTCGCCTTCTTCTATGTCTAGGCTTATATCCTTAATCGCCTCGAAGGCACCAAAATTCTTGCGGATATTTTTCAATTGAAGGATTGGGTCAGACATCCCGCGTATACCTCTGTGCGGGGCCTGGCACCAAACGATGCCAGACCCTCTTGCCTTGGTGACTAGCTACGCTTCGCTTCGCTGTAGATTTTGATCAGCTCATCGTAGGAGGGGACGATCTGATAGTCCAACGAGCGATCCATCTCCTCAGCTAGGCTGTCCATTTGGATAGCGTCAAGCTCATCACTGTCGAACAGGCTCATCACTTTCGGGTTAGCCATCTGGCTGACCGGATTATATGTGCCTTCAGCAAAGGCAACCGCCTTACAGATTTCAGGGCTTTGAACATATTCGAGGAAATCCTCAGCAATATTTGACGGGTTCGGATTGTTTACCAGCGAAGTCAATTCAACCCAGACAACGCCACCCTTTCCGCCAACAGGGCCTGAATTTGGTGTGATGGCGCGAACATTCGTAGCTCCATCAAGCCGCGCAGGTGAAGCGGTGTAGGTACCGCCTGTAAAGTAGGCATCGATCTCGCCATTGATAAGTGCCAGATTCATTGCCACAAGGTCATCTGTCAGCATCTTTGCACCACCGAAAATAGCGTCAGCAGTCTTCCGGAATGTCGCCAGACCAGCAGCATCCATTGGCTCAAATGGGTTCTGGTCACCTGTGAGGGCCATGAGCATTACGTTCCAATTGTCATAGGTGAGGATGCCATAGCGACCCTTCATTTTTGGATCAAGAAACAGCTTCCAGCCCTGATCCTCCGCAGTCGCGCGACTGATCTTGTCCGTGTTCACCACAAAAGAGAACGGACCATAGCGCTGCGGCATACCGATCAAATCACCATTATCGGCCAAGGCCAATGGGTATGGTGCCTTGAACTCTGGCAGCATTTGGTCGAAATAAGGCATGAACCGGTCTTTATTGAGCGGCTTTATCAGGCCTTCAGGGTACAACTGGCCGCGTGCCCAAGGCTGGTTAACGTTGATTAGATCCCAAACATTGGTCTCGCCAGCACGTAGCTTGTTGATCATGTCAGGATCAGAAGTGCCGCTTTCCGCGCGAACAGTGGCGCCGGGGTTCATTTTGCGAAACGGACTAAGCACCTCATCGGTGTTGTAACCCTCCCAGCAAAGGATGTTCAACTCATCGCGCGCAGCGAACGCTGAACCCATCGGCCCGGCAAGAGCAGCACCGGCTGCAAAAGCAACGCCCTTGTTGAACTGTCTTCGACTGATTGTCATTGGATGTCCTCCCTTTTGTTTGTTTTGACAGGTGGCTTTTCTTCTTCTTTTGTATCAGTTTGCGGAGCAATTTATCTTTAACGCTTGACATTTTGTTCGCTCAATTTGACATTTTAGATATGTTCGCATCAAGCGATCACATGGAAGCGCGCCCTCATCTGCGTGGATATTTATGGCGATAACATCATCGGGTCAGACACCTACACGAAAGATATTCACTCGTAATTGATGCACTAGGAAGGCGGCTGAAAACCAATGAAAATTTCCGCTCCATCTACGACCCTTGCGTCATTGGTGATCCCTATTCTCGACTCGACCAACCTAGATGAAACGCAGCGCATGCACGCCCTCGATGCATCTGCCCTCAACCGGCACCAAATTGACGGACATCTCAATGTTATCCCGATGGAACATTTTTGTCGTCTGTTGGATGAACTCGTTAGAGTTACCGGTGATGAAGCCTTTGGCATGCATGCCGGTGCCAAGTTAAACGCGCCGCACCTAGGTCTGATCGGCCAGCTTGCCATAACCGCTGAAACGTTGGTTGAGGCAATTGACAACATGCGTAGCAACTTTTTCATTTTTCAAAGCAACACGCATTTTGGTCTTCACCAGGAAGAAGATTTGCTTTGGCTATCCTATGCAGTTAGCGATAATCGAATCCCGCCTCATCGTCAGAATGCGGATATGATGGTTACCATCTTCATAAATTTTCTGCGATCTGTTTTGGGCTCCAACTGGTCACCCGTAGAAGTTCGGTTTCAGCATGGCAAACCAGAGGTTGGACCAAAATACGAAAAGCACTTTGGCTGTCCCATTCAGTTTGGTCGGCGGATCAATGCGATCGGCATCAATCCACGTCATCTCAATGCCGTGATGCCAAAACGTGATGCGCAAATGCACAGGCTTCTGAAAGGTGTGATTGACCATCTGGCGGCTCAACGCAAAATCGAGGCTGATTTCGGCTTCATTGTTAAGCAGCACATCTTAATGCTGATGGGTTCCGAACCGGTGACGTCTCGGCAAGTCGCGCAAAGCATGCTGCTCTCAGAGGCGCAGTTTTTAAAACTGGTCCGCACCAAAAAACTCGGCTTTCATGATCTTGTCAAACAAACCCGCTTTGAGCTTGCCAGACATTACCTAGACCAGCCTGACATCAGCCTGACCGAAATCTCATTGCTTCTTGGCTATTCCGAGCTCTCGGCCTTTTCGCGTGCTTTCCGCCGCATGAGCGGAGAGACACCGCAACAATACCGTCAGCAGAGCGGCAATGCTACCGACAGCGCCACACCGGAGCCATCCTCTGACGATTGAACCAACATCAAGGAAACAGAAAGGCCCGTCACAATCAGTATATCATCCCCTGTCCAACCCTTTTGGCCAATACTCTGGTGACGACGAACTTTAAATTTCCTTATCAAAACTGCCAAATTTTATCGCAGCGTCAAGCCATTGAGCCGACATCGACGACCACGCCTCCACATCATCAAGCAACGTGGCGCAGTGCGTCTGGAAAAACTGAACCTCACGCAGCAGCGCCCGATGGATAGCAATGCCGGCATTGGTAAGTACAAGCCCCTCAAATCGTCGATCAGCTGGTAAAGGCTGACGTCTGATGACACGTTGTGTTTCTAACCGCAGAATCATTCTGCTCATTCTGGATTTATGAATGCCGGTCATCTGGGCGAGAGCTGTTGCCGTAATCTGCTCGCCTTTACCAATCAGCAGAAGCACAAGCCATTCCTGTGGAGCAAGCTTCAGTCGGCGCTGACAACGTTGATCAAATTCCTCTGTCAGCAAACGATGCAAAAGGGCCGCCATGAGCGGCGGAAAGCTCTTTAATTCATCTGAAATTTCCATGATTTTTTATGTTATATTTTAGTCTTAAATGCAACTGTTTCAAATAGAATTATTATAAATAAGCTCATAAAATGTGACATTTCAGCCACCAGAGCGACGCTCTTACGCAGCGCAATGCGCTTGTAATTTGCCAGTTTCAAATATGGATGGTGGTGTAAAGCCTCCGGAGGCCTAGCCGCTTTCAAGCGGTCAATTTTGGTTCCCGGAAGCGGGGGATGGTGCCCGCTGAGATCGAACCCCCAATTAATCTTACGAATGACCCGTTATACCATTTAACTAAGCGGGCGGGCTGGTTGCCGGGGTGCGTAACCGGTTTATTTCCATGTTCAATTGTCTGTCGTATCTGTCGGTGCGGGCACAGCCGCAACGCCCGATGCATGGTAACATCTGCCGCAATCGCCATCGGGGTTAAATGGTCAGGGCGTCGCCAATCAGCGTCGCGAACGCGTCACAATTTCGGCAATGGCTGTGCCATTCGTTGCTCATGACGTGACAACTTTGACATTGCCAGCCGCGCGGGCGCGCGCATCACCGGCAGACCGCAAGGCGGCCGCAACGCCGGCATCCTCATTCATTTCAGCAAGCCGGGCAAGCAGCTGCCATGCGGTGACATCCTTTTCAGCATCATCGATCCGCGCCAAAAAGTGCCTTTGCCTCGCCGTCAATTCCAGCGGCAGCGCCGCCGCCGCCGCGATTGACGCAGCATCACCCGCCGCCTCGCCCTGCATTCCGGAAACCAGCTTCATCAGTTTGGCGACATAGGCACCGTCATTCACACCCCACAGGTCGCGCATCATATTGGCAAGCGCAGTGTGCGGCATGGCGCGGAACCCTGCCTCAAGCAGCTCGGCCTTGCGCTTCGTTACCGGTGTCGCATAGTAACCGGCCACTAACAGCACACCGGGCCAAAAGCCGGGGTCTTCGGCAAGGGCACCTTCAAGTTGGCGCAGGGCACGCGATATTAGCCTTGCCAGATGGCACCTCGCCACCATCACCGTCAATGGTCCCTTTTCCCTGCAAATGAGGCGTGCTGTTTTCTGGCGCTGGAAGCGGGCACGGTCTGCGGGATTGGCCTGACCACCGCAGCAATCACCACATCAAGTGCGGTGCCGCCGCGGCCAATTCCCCGCGCCGCCTCAAGGCCAAGCACCTGCGCCGCCGCCATCGCTGATTTTGGCTTCAGGTCAAGCGGTGGCGCGCCCGCCAGCGTCGTCGGGACGGTCGTCTTCATGCGCCAGTCGCCGGCCCGATATAGCCCAGAAACGCGGGGTGTGGTCATCCGAAGTGGTCAGCGAGCGAAAATACCGTCCGGCAGCCCGTTTGTCGCCGGCCAGATGCCGCCTGCGCCGAGAGAAGATCGGTCAATTGCGGGGCAGATTTCAACAGCCCTCCTGGGCGCGTGGCCTGGCGCTTTGCCTCGCCCGGCTCGCCTGCTGAAACCGCCATCAAGCAATGGCGTCAAGGCCCGATGCCCGGCGGCATCACGCCGATGACGAAGACTGCTGCCAAACCAGCCGGGCAACTCAACAACCGTCGCCACAATCTGTCAGCAAAGACCAGCAAAGCCGCCAGCATCACCAAAATGGCGATGGCAAGGCTGGTCCGGATTTCAACGCGCCAGTCAAGCCATTCGAGGCGCACTACCGGGTTGTCTGGCGCCAGCTTGCTGCGAGAGCGGCAACTAGAAATAGCACAAGGAAAACAGGCGAAACAGCATCAGTTTTGCGCCTTTACAGAACCCGCATCACCGGTCTCTTCAATGGTCAACCGGCAAGAACGATTGTCACAAGATCGGCCAATGCCAGATCAAGCCGCATTCCGCGAGCGGGCTTGTGCCTGCCAGTTTCAAGCCCGGCGACCTGTGGCCCCTTCAAATAACGGCGATATCAGCCGCCGCCCCCAGATCACGATTGTTGACGGCCGCCTCAAACCGGGTCAATTGCCCTCTGGCATCGTCCCCATCAGCAGACACAGACCGCAGTCTGACCATTTTGCCAATGCTGGAAATCGTGCGCTCAATGAAACCGGCATCCTCTCCAGCCTCATTAACCGCCATCGCCATAGCGGCAACCAGACCATCTGCCTCGTCAAGCAAGGCGCTGTTTGATGCTGGCGCAGCCTTGATTTCGGCAATCACCTGTTTGACCAGCGCCGATGCATCCGCATTTTCTTTTTGGTCCAGCCGTTCATCATAGACCGACAATGCGGGCAGCCATCTGTCAAGCGGACGGCCAGCCGCATCATCTGCCAACAGCGCCATCACCAGCACTGCGGCAAGCTGGTCGTCCGGCGTGATGCCCGCAGGCAATGATGCCGCCATGTCAGTGTTGACTCGCGGCGCCTGCGTTGTAGCAGGTGCCTTATCCACCGGCTGAGCATCTCCTGAGGCCGGGCTCGGAGGCATCGCACCGGAGATCACATTCGCAAGCTGTTCTTCATTTATTGCAAGACGGTCTCGGATTGCCTCAACCTCACCTTGCCTTGCGTCATTGGCCTGATCAAGTCGCGTGACGAGACGCTGTTCCAGCTTGTCAGTTTCGGCCTCCTGCGCGGCAAGCGCCGCCTCGGCAGTGGCAAGACGTCCGGTCAAATCTCTCAGGCTTTCATCAGCCTTGGCAAGCCGCGTTGTCATATCTTCGATGCTGGCCATAATTGCCGTGCGCGAGGCATCGCTCGCGCTGTCACGCGCCTTGGCCGCTCCCGCCATGTCGTAATAGAGATATGCGGAAACGCCAAGGGCACCGCCGGCAAGCAGTATCGCACACATCGCCATAGCAAGGCCAAAACGCGTCATCCCGTTGGCGGCGTGACTTGCTTTTGCATCCGCTGTGGCCGTCGTCTGGTCTTTTCCGGCATCGGCAGATATTTCAGGCGCCTGATCACTTGCATTGTCCGGGCTGACCTTTTCATAAGCGACTCCGTCAACGACATCGTCAGAGGCGCTTGTTTTACTTCGTTTTGATCGGGCCATGGGCGATCATTGCTCCCTTGCGGCTGGGATGCTGCTGCGTTGATGATAAAGCAAAGTTGCGATTGCCAAAAGCCGAGAACGGCGCGGTTGCTTGGCGGTATATATCTGCCGCCATCCATCACCGGCGGCAACAGCAATAGACGGGCTGGCAGCGATCACACAGATATCTGGTCGCAGATGCCCAAGACCATGCGCATCCAGAAAATCATTCAACAAGAGGGCGCTCCGCGCCGACATCACGATGACGCCCAGCACCGCCCCGCTGGCAAGCTGTTGTATGGCTTCGGGATCGGGGTCGATAACCGGACGTGCCGCATAGACATCAACAACCGACACGGCAAGACCAAGCAGTTGCAACGCATCCGCCATATCAAAACTCTTATCGGCACCGGCGGGCCATAACAGCATCCCCGATCCCGGCACCATTTGCCCGGCAATTACCGGCACCAGCCCGGCCCCACCGCCAGTGCCGGTAAAGACCATTTTAAACCCTGCATGCCGGGCGCGGGCCGCGGTTGCATGACCAACAACAAAAACCGGCTTTTCTGCCCAATCACCCATATCCTGCGTGGCGACAAAGGCGCTAACCGCGTGTCGGCTGGTGAAAATCAGACCGCTGATCGCCGTTGGTGCAGGTAGAGTGAAGTCCGAATGCGCAATTTCCAAAAGCGGCATCACCAGACTGCGTACACCCCGCCTTTCAAGGCTGGCCGCATCACGCAGCGCGTCTTCGCGTGGCCGGATGTTCAATATTGCATCTGCCATTATTCGCTCTTTTTCTGCCCGCCGGACATTGCGTTGATCGATCAGGCCAAAAATTCCCTGCCGCCGGCGTCATCCAGCAACGCGGCGCCAAGCTCTTCACCAAGCATCGCCGCCTTGTCACTTGGGCCGGTGTGCTGGCGACGGTGTGCTGCCTCGCCATCTGGCCGCAAGATCATTGCGTCAATATGCATCTGTCCATCATCACCGCAGACGGCGCTGGCGGCAATAGGCGTGTGGCAAGACCCGTCAAGATGCGCAAGAACCGCGCGTTCAGCCGTGACCTCGGCCAGGTTGTTGTGCAATTCATTCCGGCAAATGCCGCGCGGACAGACTGTGACCGACTGTCCCCAGGGCTTGCCACCTGCACAGCAAGCGCCTTGCGCCGCGGCGGTTGGCATGATCTGTGGGTCAAGGGGCTGTAAGGCACCTTCAGATCGAGGCGTTTCAATCCAGCAACAGCCAGAATAATCGCATCATAATGCCCCTCTTCGAGCAATTTGATCCGCCGGTTGATATTTCCACGAAGCAACTTCACCGAGACATCGGGGCGATGATGCAACAGCAGGCCCGCCGCCGTACCGAAGATGTGCCGACAATGGTCCCGGCGGGCAAGTCGTCCAGCGTTGCATAGCCGCCAAGCAACGCATCCCGCCTGTCCTCACGCGCAAGCACGGCGGCAATTTCAGTTCCCGGCGCAAAATGCGTTTCCATATCCCTTCATCGAATGGATGGCGGCTTCGCTTTCACCGGCGAGGATGGATTTTTCCAATTCCTGATGAACAAACCCTTGCCACCCGCATCGGCAAGTGACCGGTCCAGCACCTTGTCGCCAATTGTTGTGATCGGCACGATCTCAGAAGCGATTGGCCCAAGCTTGCTTCGCACCAATTCTGCCTGACACAGAGCCACATTGTGACGCACGGCTGGCAAGTCGTAAGGTGCCGTGGTAAAGGTATCAAAATTCTGTTCCATCGCCGTTTTGTATCGCCCGTTGGACACTATTGCAAAGCAAAAGCATGTTTGCGGCTTATCGCCTCGGCAATCATCGCCTATGCTGACAGAGGAAAACAGGGTTGCCTCGGCATATCCGCAAAACCGGGAACAAGACAAAATGCCAAAACCGTTTGTCATCCTTGGAATTGAAAGCAGCTGCGATGAGACAGCGGCTGCTGTCGTGCGCGATGACAGAACCATTCTGGCAAACGAAGTCGCCTCACAAATGCAAATTCACGCCGCGCATGGTGGCGTTGTTCCCGAGGTGGCGGCACGGGCGCATCTTGATGTGATTGATACGGTAATAGATGCGGCGCTGGAAAAAGCCGGAATAGGCATTGCCGACATTGACGGGGTTGCGGCAACCGGTGGGCCGGGCCTGATCGGTGGCGTGCTGATTGGCACGGTTGCAGCCAAAGCCATCGCCATGGCAAGAGGCATCCCCTATTACGCCGTCAATCATCTTGAAGGACATGCGTTGAGCGGGCGCCTCGCAAAGCAGATGACATTCCCGTTTTTGCTGTTGCTGGTGTCGGGCGGCCATACTCAACTGCTGGCCGTGCATGGCCCCGGCCGGTATGAGCGCTATGGCACGACGATGGACGATGCCGCCGGAGAGGCTTTTGACAAAGGGGCAAAGATCATGGGACTGGGCTATCCCGGTGGCCCGGCGATTGAGAGAGAGGCCGCGGCGGGCAATCCAAAGGCGGTGCCATTGCCGCGTCCGCTTCGTGGCGCGGATCATTGCCATTTTTCATTCTCCGGCCTGAAAACTGCCGTTGCCCAGCGCCACGCCAATCTGGAGCAAAATGATGCAAGCCTTGCCGACCTTGCCGCAAGCCTGCAGGCGGCGATTGCTGATTGCCTTGCCGACCGGACAAAACGCGCAATGGCGCGCTTTGCCGATGAACATGGTCCGGCAACGCTGGTCATCGCCGGTGGCGTGGCGGCTAACAAGGCCATCTTTGCCAAACTTCAAAAAGAGGCCGAGAAAGCCGGTTTTGACCTTTGCGTGCCCCCGGGGCATCTTTGTACCGACAATGCCGCAATGATTGCCTGGGCCGCAATGGAACGCCGCGATCAGCCGGATGGGCTGGATTTTGCCCCGCGCCCCCGCTGGCCGCTTGACCCGAATGCCGCACCACCACCTGGACGCGGTGTACGCCCCTGATTTGCCGTGAGATGGACGGATAAAAACATGCAAGACAAAACACATATCGTGATCGGAGGCGGCAGTTGGGGCACCGCAATTGCTGCGGCGCTGGCAAGAGCCAAACAGAAAACGCGGCTTTTGGTCCGCAATCAGGACAATGTGCAGATTCTGGCCGAGGGCAAATGCCGTCAGCTTGCCAACGTGCCTGCCGTTGCGCCGCTTGACGCAACCACCGATGAGACCTGCCTTGAAGAGGCCGATCTGATCTTTGTCGTTGTGCCGGTCAGCGCCACGCTTGCCACGATTGACACCATCAAACGTCACGCCAAACCGGAAGCGGGCGTGATATTCTGCGCCAAGGGCCTGATTTCCGGGGGCACACACAAAGGCCAGCTTCTCAGCGAAGTTGCACAGAATACGCTTGCCAGTTTTGCCACTGGCATTCTGTCCGGGCCAAGCTTTGCCGATGAGGTGTTAAAAGGATTGCCTGCCGCGCTGGTCTTTGCCGGAAGCGAACAGTCTCTGATAGATGACGTTCAGGCCGCATTCAAAAACAGCAATCTGCGCCTTTATGCAAGTGATGATCCGATCGGCGTTGCTGTGGGCGGCGCAATGAAGAATGTCATTGCGATTGCCTCTGGCTGTGCCGTTGGACTTGGGCTGGGCGATAACGCCAAGGCTGCCATTGTGACGCGGGGCGTTGCCGAAATGGCCCGCTTTGCCATCGCCGTTGGTGGACGTGCCGAAACAATCTATGGACTTGCCGGAGTCGGCGATCTTGCCCTGAGCTGCGCCGGGCCACATTCACGCAATATGGCTTATGGTCTTGCCATCGGATCGGGAGACACACCCGATGAAAAGCTTGCCGAGGGCCGACACACCGTCGCGGCGCTTGCCGCGCGGGCTGCGGATATGGGACTGGATCTGCCGATTACCAATGCGGTGGACAGAGTGGTTAATCACGGTGACAATTTGCCTGACGTGGTCGCCGCATTGCTGGCCCGACATAGCGGCACCGAATAAACCACATCCCATCAGGCATGAAGGGGTTTATCAGGGAAAGGCATGAGAGATGAATTTCTGGTTGATGAAGTCAGAACCATCAAGCTGGTCATGGCAGGACCAGATTGATCGCGGCGATCTCGGCGAAGGCTGGGACGGTGTGCGCAACCATCAGGCATCCAACAACATGAAAGCCATGCAAATTGGTGATCTGGCGTTTTTCTATCACTCGGTAAATGAGAAGCAAATTGTTGGTATCGTCGAGGTGATCGCGCTGTACCACCCCGACCCGACCGATGCCAGCGGGCGGTTTGGCATGGTCACGGTCAAAGCTGTAAAGAGCATGTCAAAACCGGTGACACTGGCCGATATCAAAGGGGATGAACGTCTTCAGGATATGGCGTTGGTGCGTCAGGCGCGCCTTTCCGTAACCCCGGTCAGCAAAGACCAATGGGACATCATCATGGCAAAAGGTGAAACCAGCCTCTAGCCGTCTTCATTCATGCGGCTTGAGCGGCGCACAAAATACAAATTGCGCAGATAGATGAACAGGCCAAGTCCCTGACCGCTCATGAAAACAAGATCCTGTCGCCAAATGGCATAAAGAAACAACACCGAGCCACCGCCAATTGAAAAATACCAGAACGCCACTGGTATCACCGACTTGGCTTGCTTTTCAGATGACAGCCACTGAATGATGAACCGCATCGCAAACAGCCCCTGACCGGCAAAGCCAACGACAATCAGGATGCTTTCCGGCTTGTCGACAAGGGTGTCGGGCAAAAAGGGCAGGATCGTTGTCAGTATCTTGGCCACCACAACAGCAGCGGCCTCTATCTGTCCAGAGAGATAGGCAAGAACCTGTTGATAGCCGCTATCTGTCATGCGTCATGTCCTGATACTGAATTGTCGCCCATATTTTTGCCCAGCTCCTCAACCATTCCCTGACGCGGCGCCCGGCGCAACAGCCAGATCACCCCGACAATATCCGAAATGCCAACAACCAAACGGTCAAGAACGCGATATTTTGATGTGCCGGCAATGCGCGGCCTGTGCGCCACCGAAACGCCGGTCACAAAGCCACCATGCCGCCGCACAAGACTTGGCATGAACCGGTGCATGTGATTGAAAAAGGGCAGTTGCAGGAACAGCTCGCGCTGCAGGATCTTGATGCCGCATCCGCTGTCGGGGTGCGTGTCACCCAGCAGGCTTGCCCTGATCCATTTAGCGGCGCGTGAGGCCAGCAATCTGATCTGACTGTCCTGCCGATTGGCCCTGATACCTGCCGCCATTCCAACACCCGGACCTGTCGCCAGAAGGGCCGCCTCAAGATTTGGCAAATCCGCCGGCACGTTCTGTCCATCACCATCAAGAACCGCAATCAAATCACCCTTGGCCCGCAGCAATCCAGAGCGGATCGCGGCACTTTGTCCGGCGCGGCGCTGATGGCGCAACACGCGCAACTGGGGAATGGCGGCACTGGCGGCAGCAAGCTCTTCGGGGCTGTCATCGGTGCTGGCGTCATCGATATAGATGATCTCAAATTTGCGCCCCTTCAGAGCATCACAAATCTCGTCAATGAGCGGGCGAATGTTGCCCGCCTCATTCATCACCGGCACCAGCACTGAAATTTCAGGCGCTCCGCGCGACTCATCAGATATTTTTTTGGAGGGGCGTGCGGCCATGGATAAAGACTGCCCTCAGGCTGAATGGATTGACAAACATGTCACTGCCCTTTGTTTAGCCGCAGAAGCGGCGGGCGTCAAACACCGGTTATTCGGGCTCCGTCTGATACATCAGGATCAAAACACCCTGTCCCTTGGAGATATTATATCCCTCAATCTGGACAGGCGGTAGCAAGGCAAGGCCAAGTTTGCGGGCCATGTCCTGAAACGCCTCATTCTGGCGGGCCTCAACCAGAGCCAGGCCGCCCGGTGCCTCGGCAAGAAACAGCGCAGCCTCCCCGCCATCGACCAGCAAAACATCCCGGCCCCGCAAAAAGATAAGAGATGGCTCATGAAAGCCACTGGCGGCGATCGCTGCCGGCTTCAAATTCATCTCTTTCAGGGTCTGGTCGATAGATGTCGACACATGAACACGCGCCAGCGTTGGCAACACACCGGCAAAAAATGTGACATGGAAAATCGCCCCGGCGAGCAACGCAAAGGCAACAGCCCGAATGCCACCGCCGCGCAACCACACAACATTCTGCCAGATCACAACACCGATTACCGCCATGGCAATCGCCGCAAAAACAAGGGCAAAGGCAAGGCTCTTGCCGCCGAATGTCACCGCCACCCACAGCGTAAAGCCGGCCAGAAGGAACGAGAGTCCGGCCATCAGATAATCACCCATAAGCAACAATATCCGCCCGATGCGCAATCCAAGCTGACGGGTGGCTTTGATGGGTGATGGCACGATGTCAATGGCACAAACCAGGATCACCGCAAGCGCTGGAAAAACCGGTAGCGGGTAATGCGGAAGTTTTGTCGGGATAACCTCTATCAACAGCCAGAACGGGACAACCCACGCCAACAAAAAGCGGCTTTGGGCATGCATCAGCAATGACGGCAATTGTGCCAGCGCACGCGGTAGCAACATGCCGCCGGGCCACAGAAGAAGACCAGCAAGAACAAGATAGCTGCCGATGGGTGCACCATGCGATTCCTGTCCAGATTCGACTTTGGCCAGAAAATCACCCTTTATTGCGGTATCAAGAAACGCCCCCTCGGTGGCTAATGTCACAAGAATTGCCCATGGCAAGGTCATCGCCCCAAGGATCAACAGACCTCGTGTCACACGCAGATTATGCAGCCATTTGTATGATCTGTCCCACAGGCACAGGGCCAGAATCGTCGACAAGGCAAGAGCCGGTGCAATTGGCCCCTTGACCATGATTCCAGCCCCCATAAAGAGCCAAAACCAAATCCATCCATGTCGTGGCGGTGCCCGCCTGAGAAACGGCGCAAGATAGATCTTCATCAGCACCATCTGCTGACCAAGACACAACGCCATCAAAACCGCATCTGTCTTTGCCAGATGACCCTCGGCAAAAGCGACAAGGCTGGTTCCCAAGACCGCCGCTGAAATCAGTGCTCGTCGATGATGGTACAGGTTTCTGGCTAGATGATATGTCCCCCACACCGCCGCCAGAAGCGCCAGCAAACTGGGCAACCGATAGGATGCGATGCGGTCCTTGTCCAAAAGACCCGCCGTTGCGGATTGCAACCAGTAAATACCCGCCGGTTTCTTCGCACGAAGTTCATCTTGAAAGCGCACCGTGACAAAATCACCACTATCAAGCATCTGGCGGCTGGCCTGCGCAAAGCGTGACTCATCACGATCCATCGGCGGAACTGTGTGATGCCCAATCAGAATTGCCGCTGCCAGCAACGCAAGCAACACAAACAACGCAGATGGTTTATGTAGAAAAGACACGCTTGCCCCCGCCAATCCCCCGGTTCTGGGGTGAAAGTCTCTCGCCGCCCGTTTAAACCATTTTTTCAAGCGATGTGCTATATTAATCGGCCCAAAACAGGTCTAGATTAGGCGACATCATTTGATTTTTCCAGTATCCGGAACCGCTTCAAAAGAGTCAGCCGCCAGCCATTGCGGCACATGAGTGATCAGGGACAAAGATCAACAGATGCCATCTGCACCATCAGAAAAAACAGGCAAAAAGGCACCTCTGGCGCATACGTCCTGGCGACATATATGGTCCATATCCTGGCCGATATTTTTGGCCAATGTCACAGTGCCGTTGGTGGGTGCCATCGATACGGCGATGATGGGGCGATTACCGGACCCCTCCTATATCGGTGGTGTCGCTCTTGGCTCTCTGGTCTTCAATTTTCTCTATTTCGGGCTCGGCTTCCTGCGGATGGGCACAACAGGTCTGGTCGCACAGGCGCATGGCGCCAATGACGAAACAGAGATTGAAAACCTGCTCATTCGCAGCATCTTCATCGCCCTTGTCATTGGCTTTGCTATCCTTTTGCTAAAACCACTCATTCTGGTGGTGACAGAAAGGCTATTGACCGCAAGTGACGCGGTTGAAGGTCTGATGCACAGCTATGTTGACATTCGCCTTTTTGCAACGCCGGCGGCGCTGGCCAATATGGCATTGCTTGGCTGTCTCTTTGGTCGCCAGCAGATGCAGCTGTGCATGGTTCAGATCATGGTTGTCAGCCTCGGCAATCTTGGCCTGAACATCTTGTTTGTTGTCAGCTTTGGAATGGCGATTGAGGGTGTTGCACTTGCCTCGGTGCTGGCCCAATGGTTTGGCTTTGCCTTCACGCTTGGGCTGATTGGCTGGCAGTGGCGGGATATGCTCCGGGGCGTGCTGGGCCGGGTGTTTTCGGCAAAATCAACTTGGTTTGACATGCCCGCCTTTGGCCGTTTTTTCATTCTTGGCGTTGATTTGTTTTTGCGCACGCTTGTGCTGCTTGGCTGTGAGGCGATTCTTTTGAATATGGCGGCGCGGATCGGCGACCTTGAGTTGGCCGCTGCACAGTTGATCATGGTGCTTTTTGGCATGATCGCCTTTGCCCTTGATGGCTATGCGCACGCGGTCGAAGCTCTGGTCGGCGAGGCGATCGGACGCAAGGATAAACAGATGCTGCACATTGTCGTACGCCGCACCAACGTGATGGCAGGCGGTTCATCCCTTCTGATTAGCCTTGTTGTCCTTGTCGGGGCGACCCCCATCCTGATGGCGCTGACAAATCAGACAGAATTGATTGAACTGACATTGCAACATTGGCATTGGGTCGCGATCATTCCGATTGCCTCTTTTCTGGCGTTCCAGATGGATGGTGTATTCATCGGCGCCACGCGCGGCCGAGACATGCGCAATGCGATGTTTGTCGCAGCGCTTGTGTTTGGTCTGGTCGTGTGGCTCGCACGGCCCTATGGGCTTGCCGGATTGCTGGGCGCCTTTACACTTTATCTTGCTATGCGCGGCGTGACATTATGGCTGCTGATGCCGCGCGTCTATCGGCTTGTCGATCAACATTCGTAATCTATATTTTTTCAAGGTGACTTCACATATGGCAACCAAAGACAAAAAAGGGAACGACATGGAAAACGCCGAAACATACGGCATTGCGGCGCCACAAGACACAGCCGCAGAGTTTGATCTGGTGCATGTCGATATGTGGCAGGATTGGTGCGCTGGCGCCAGCGATGAAATGCGCAACTGGATCGATGCGCAGAATTTTTCCGGGCAGGCCGGATCGGCTTGTATTCCCGGGCCGGACGGACGCATGCAAAAGGCCGTTGGCCTGTATGGCAAACACGCTGTCTGGGATGGGGCGGGGCTGGCAAAAATCCCTGCCGCGCGGCATTTGGGCGGCAACGCCGACAACCGGTGCCAAGCTCGGCGATGCGGACATCGAACAATTGGCACTTGGCTGGGCGCTGTCGCAATACAGCTTCAACCGTTACCAGCCTGAAAAGGACAAAGGTGGCAAGCCAAACCTACTACAGCTTCCTGAAAGTGTGAATAAAGCACGGCTTCTTGGATTGATTGAGGGGACATGGCTGTGCCGGAACCTTTATCAACACTCCAGCCAACTCATGACACCGCAACAGCTCGAAGAGGCGGCAACCGCCCTCGCCAACCGCTTTGACGCCAGCATAAAGGTCACCAGTGGCAACATCCTCGCGACTGAATATCCAGCCATCCACGGTTGGCCGCGCCGCCGAAGTGCCGCCGCGCCTGATTGACATCTCATGGGAAAGACCGGACCAAACATCACGCTGGTTGGCAAGGGATCACCTTGATACAGGCGGACTTGATCTGAAGCCGTCAAAAGCCATGGAAATGATGAAAAAGGACATGGGCGGTGCGGCAGCGGTGCTTGGTCTTGCGCTGGCCATCATGACAGCAAAGCTTCCGGTGCGCCTGCGTGTTCTTGACGCGGCAGCGGAAAACGCAGTCTCTGATCGTGCCATGCGACCACTTGACGTGATTGACACGCGGGCCGGTCTCAAGGTGGAAGTGGGCAACACAGATGCCGAAGGCCGTCTTGTGCTGGCTGATGCGTTGACGCTGGCAGGCAGATCAGAAAATGACTTCATCATCGATTTTGCCACGTTGACCGGCGCCGCGCGAGTCGCGCTTGGCACCGAATTACCCGCCTTGTTCTGCAATCGTGATGACACCGCCGCCGCACTGATTGAGGCCAGCAATGACGCTGCCGACCCGCTGTGGCGATTGCCCTTGTTTGATGATTACGAACGCCATCTCGATAATGGTTTCGCCGCAATGTCCAGCACCGGCAGTTCCGGCTATGGTGGCGCCATCACCGCGGCACTGTTCCTCAGTACTTGCCGGACGTCAAGCGAATTGGGCACATATTGATGTCATGGCGTGGAATCTGGCATCACGCCTTGACGCCCGGAAGGGCGGCGAGGCTATGGGCTTGCGGGCGGTTTACCGCTATATCAAAAGCTTGGCAATAACGCCTAATATCCGCGTGACCAGTCAACCTGATTTGCAGGCTTGTCGCCAGCCATCATGGCGGTGATTGCTGCGGCAACTTGTGCGGCGGCCGTGTCGGGATTTTGTCTGCGCGGCTACATGTGGCCAAACCGTGACTTTCGGATGTGTCCAGAATGGATGATCTTGTGGCAACGGCTCAACGGCAAATACGTCAAGCGCAGCACCATCGAGCTGGCCGCTATCAAGCGCCTGCAAAAGGTCCTCATCGACAATCTGTGGACCACGGCCACCATTGATAATACAGGCACCGGGCGCAAGCCGGTCAAAAAAGCCTTGTTCATCACGCCGCGGGTGTCTGGCGTCAAGGGCAACACCGAGACAATGATATCTGCGCCATCAGCAAAAGCTGCCAACCCATCGACACCGGCAAACATCTCGACATCATCAACGTTACGCGCCGTACGCGCCCATCCGCGAACAGAGAAGCCGAGGCCAGCAAACCGTTGTGCAATTACCGTCCCGATCGCGCCAACACCCATCACGCCAACAATGCTCCCGCCAGTGCTTGGCCGCTGGGCACGCAGGGCCCATGTCTTTTGCTGTTGCTGGGCGCGGTAATATGGACCGTGACGCCAGAAATCGAGTGCGTTGAGAATGGCCCAATGGCTGAGCGCATTTGACATGTCGGGATCAACAAGCCTGACCAGCGGCACGTCACGCGGCACCGTTTCATCGGCCATCATATGGTCAACACCCTGCCCCTGCAGAATGATCCCTTTCAAATTTTTCAATTCCGGAAAGCGCACCGGCAGGCGGCGCCCACACAAGCGCGATATCAGAGTTCTTTCCAGCATCGGACATCAAATCGACAATCACGACCCCGGGCACCAAGCCACCAAGAACCTTCTTGCCACCATCCAGCGTCCGTGCCACTGCCATAAAACCCTACCGTAATCATCAACGTCCCCGATTATGCGCAACCACCCAACAATAGCATTGAGGCTAGGAGGTGCGGTTGATAATGGCAAGGGCGGCATCATGCAGTTCAGCGGTTGCCGCGCATAAAAGGCTTGTGGTTTCGGGAAACCGCACCGGATTGCCCGCAAGATCGGACACCACAGCGCCAGCGCCGGTCATCACCGGTACCACGCCCATGATATCATGCGGAGCAAGACTATCCTCGATGACCAGATCAAGATAACCGGCCGCCAGCAACGCATAATTGTGACAATCACCGCCATAGCTTGTCATCCGGGTTTCTTTACTGACCCGATTAAACAGCTCCAGCCCTTTTGCAGAAAAGGCCGCAGGCGATGTGGTGGCCAGTCTTGCTTCGCCAAGATTTTTCACAATGCTTGGGGCAATGGCCTGTCGGTTCATCCATGCCTGCTGGCCCACACCGACATAGGCCTCATCCAACATCGGCATGTCACAGAGCCCGGCAACAGGTTCATTATCGCGAAGCAACCCGACAAGCGTACCAAAAGCCTGTTTTCCACAAACAAAGGCCTTGGTGCCGTCAATCGGATCAATCACCCATTGATAGCCGGTGCTGCCATCACCGCGGGTGACGTCATGTTCCTCACCAAGGATATCATCACCCGGAAAGCGCGTGGCAATGGCCTCGCGCAGTACCAGCTCGACTGATTTGTCGGCAATGGTCACAGGCGTTGCGTCACTCTTGATTTCAATTTCGTTGAGGGCGCGGAACCACTTGCCAATAATTGGACGACTGATTGTCGTAAGCTCGGCAAGGAAAGCGGCCAGCCCGGCATTGTCGAGCTGGCTGTGAATTTGTTGGTCCGGTTTAGCTGTCACTTTCAGCAGCGATCTCTTCAGCTGTCGGCAACGGCGCGGCCGCATCTGCCTGCTGGCGGAGATAGGCAATCATATTGGCACGGTCCTCTGGCTTTTTCAGGCCGGCAAAATTCATCTTGGTTCAGAGATATACGCCTTTGGCTTGGTAAGGAACGCATTCAGTGACTGATAATCCCAAACACCGCCAAATTCTGCGAGTGCAGTGGAATAACCAAAGCCCTCAACGCGGCCCTTCGATGCATTCACAATGCCCCAAAGTGCAGGTCCAACTTTATTTGCGCCATCGGCTTCAAAAACATGACAAGCGGTGCATTTCTTCGCCAGCTTCTCTCCGGCGAGGGCATCAGCCTCAGCAAGAAGCGCAAGGATAGGCTCAGGCCCTGTCTCGGCAGGTGCCGCACCAGCCACTTCGGTGGTTTCCGGTACCTCGATGACATAGGCGTTTTCTGCCAGTTCGGTGTGTGGCACCAATACTTCGGCAAATTTGACACCAGCCATCAGCAACAATCCGGCAAGCAAGATACCGGCAAACAGCTTGTTGAAACCCAATTCATCCATGCTTTCATCCCCCGCTCTGGGGCTCCCCTTCATACAGCATGTCGCCACCGCGACCATGTATGTAACATTGCTCCGTGTTCTTACCCAAAATACAAGGCCCCCTCAAGCCTTTCCTCGCCTGCAAATGCGTTTTCCCTATGCAAAACTCCAAAGATGTGATGAATTGCCGCGTTATGAGCATGAAAAACGACCAAATCATCATCATTCCTGCGCGGATGTCGGCAAGCCGCCTGCCGGGAAAGCCACTGGCCGAGATTGCTGGCAAAACGATGATTCAGCATGTGTGGGAGCGGGCGCTCGCGGCAGATATCGCCCCTGTCTATGTCGCCACTGACCATGAAGACATTGCCGAAGTGATTCGCGCAGCTGGTGGTGAAGCTGTCATGACACGCGCTGATCACCCCTCAGGATCGGATCGGGTGTTTGAGGCTGTTCAGACAATTGATCCGGATGGCCAATTCCAAAATGTGTTGAACCTGCAAGGCGATCTTCCGGAGATGTCACCGGATATTCCGGTCATATTATCCGAGGCCCTGCTGCTTAGCGGTGCAGACCTTGCCACTTTGGTGGCCCCCGCCACACCGCAGGAGGCTCAGTTGCCACAGGTGGTAAAAGCGGTGGTTTCCTGGAATGCCGGTGCCGCACCCGCTGTCGGTGCCATCGGGCGGGCGCTTTACTTCAGCCGCGCCGCCGTGCCAACCGGTGCCAGTGATTTCCTGCATCATGTCGGCGTTTATGGCTGGCGGCGTGAGGCATTGGCGCGTTTTGTTTCATTGCCGCCGTCACCACTTGAACAAGCCGAGAAACTTGAACAATTGCGCGCAATGGAAGCCGGTATGCACATCGCCGTTGGAATGATCGCCGAGGCACCGGGCGGCATTGACACAGCCGAGGATTTGTCCGCTGCACGCGGTCGCCTCTCGGCCAAGGGTGCAGACTAGTCGTTTCCTGACATTGACAGCGGCGCCAAGGCTTTGGATACTGCCGCGCGCCTTATGCCTGAGCATGCTTTGTGACCGGGCAGCGCACATGATGGAGACACCGACATGAGTGATGCCGAAAACATAATTGCCTTTCAAGGGAGTCTTGGCGCCTACTCGCATATGGCCTGTCAGGCGGTAAAGCCTGAGATGACGCCAATGCCATGCCGGTCATTTGAAGATATGCTGCTGGCCGTGCAGCAAGGCACCGCGCGGCTTGCCATGGTGCCTGTGGAAAATTCCATTGCCGGCCGTGTTGCCGACATTCACCACCTTCTTCCCAGATCTGGCCTGTTCATCATTGGCGAGCATTTTCAGCCGGTAAATCACCAACTTCTGGCACCGCGCGGAGCAAGTCTTGAAGATCTGGTCGAAGTTCACAGCCACGCCCAGGGATTGGCGCAATGTCGCGAACGTCTTCGCAAACTTGGCTTGCAGCCAATCGTGCACCCGGACACCGCCGGTGCGGCAAAGGATATTGCCGAGCGCGGTGACAAACGCGTTGGCGCGATCGCCTCTGCCCTTGCCGGTGAAATCTATGATCTTGATGTGTTGGTGGAATCGGCCGAGGATGCAGATCACAACACGACACGCTTTTTGATTATGTCTCGCGAGGCAGCCACACCCGTGGAAAATGGCGAAATGATGCTGACCACCATGGTGTTCCGGCTGCGCAGTGTACCTGCGGCGCTTTATAAAGCCCTTGGCGGTTTTGCCACAAATGGGGTGAATATCACCAAACTGGAAAGTTACATGCGTCCGGGCTTTGCTGACCATGCGCAATTCTATGTCGATGTTGAAGGCCATATCGATTCGCCATCAATGAAACATGCCATGGAAGAGCTGCGGTTCTATTGCGAAGAGGGCGAGGTAAATATTCTTGGTTGCTATCCCTCCAACCGTCCGGAAAATGTTGATCAATAAAAGTTTTTATCGGTTATCCAGACACCGATAATTGTCAGCTCGTCATGCCCGCAGGTGATAAATAGCTTGTCCGGGCCAGCGCTTTGTTTCATATAGATGTCAGGAAGGCTGGGTGGACGTGACACCCGCCAATCCGGTCAGGTCCGAGAGGAAGCAGCCGCAGTGGGCTTTACGGGTCGTCCAGTCTTCCGCTAGCTGATTGCAAGGACAGGTCGTCAACAATGAGCCAAGCGGCACCACAAGCCTATCGCGTTCTTGCCCGAAAATACCGCCCGGAAACCTTTGCTGCACTGATCGGACAGGATGCCCTTGTTCGTACGCTGAGCAACGCGCTGGCGATGAAACGCCTTGCCCATGCCTTTGTATTGACCGGCGTACGTGGTGTCGGCAAAACCTCTACGGCACGGCTTCTCGCCAAGGGATTGAACTGTATCGGCGAAGATGGCACTGGCGCGGAAACGCTTGAACCTTGTGGCAAATGTGAACCATGTACCGCGATCAGTGCGGGCCGTCATGTCGATGTGTTGGAAATAGACGCGGCCAGCCATACTGGCGTTGATGATGCGCGTGAAATCATCGAAGGTGTCGGTTACCGTCCTGTGTCGGCACGCTACAAAATTTACATCATTGACGAAGTTCACATGATGTCGAAAAGCGCTTTCAACGCGCTTCTCAAAACCCTGGAAGAGCCACCGGAGTCGGTGAAATTCATCTTTGCCACAACCGAAATCCGCAAGGTTCCTGTGACAATCCTGTCACGCTGCCAGCGCTATGATTTGCGCCGGGTGTCGGCTGATATGCTCGAACAGCATTTGCGCCAGATCTGTGCGGCTGAGAATATCAACAGTGACGATGGTGCTTTGCGGGCAATCGCGATCGCGGCCGAAGGTTCAGTGCGCGATGCCCTGTCGATGCTGGATCAGGCAGCAGCAATGACGTCCGATGACCTGAAGGAAGATGCTGTTGATGACATGCTGGGCCGGCCCGGCCGGAAAGAGTCCATGGCCATCCTCAGCGATGTGCTTGCCGGCAATGTGGCACAGGCGCTGGCGGGGTTTACCCGCGTGCACACGAATGGCGCCGAGCCGGAAATGGTGGTCGCCGATTTGCTGAACATCATCCATCAGGCAAGCCTTGTCGCCGCAGGGGCAGGTGTTGACGACCTCGGCGAGGCAGAACGTGACAATGTGGCGGCGCTTGGTGAGCTGGGTATCGCCAGACTTGGCCGGGCATGGCAATTGATGCTCAAGGGCCATGAAGAGGTCAGGCAGGCACCGAACCCGGTGGCGGCACTTGAAATGCTGTTGATCCGCCTTGCCCACGCCGCCAACATGCCAACGCCCGGTGACATTTTGCAAAAATTGCCACAGGCATCGAAGGCACCCGCAACACCAGCAGAGCCCGCGCAAAGGCCACAATCATCCGCGCCAGAACCGACACTGGAATCTACACTGGAATCTAAACCAGAATCTGGGACAACGTCTGCCGTCGCCGCGCCGTCCGTTGCCGGCAATGTCACCGAGGCCGACAACACACCACCGAAAATGCATCTGGCCAGTGGCGGCAGTCAGGCCGTGGCATCAGAAATGCCAGCGGCCAGCCAACCGGAAACACAACCAGATATTGAGCCGACAACCGCACCCGAGATTGAGACCAAATCAACTGTTGTTGAGGTCAACAGCCTTGCCGATATTGCCGCTCTGGCCGAGGACAGGGACGAGGTGTTGCTTGCCGCACGCATCCGCACCCATTTGCGCCTTGTCTCGATGCAGCCCGGATCACTCGAAGTGGCGCTGGCAGAAAAAGCGCCGGACGCGCTTGTCGGTGACGTTGCCCGCTACCTTACCCAATGGACCGGGCGGCGTTGGCTGGTATCGGTGTCCGATGGGCCCGGTGGCAAGACATTGGCCGAAGAGCGCGCCGAAGAGGCAGCTGAACTGAAGAACGCCATCAGCGAAGCACCCATTGTCAAATCGGTGATGGCGCTGTTTCCCGGCGCGACAATTGAATCAATAAAGCCCCGAATTGAGATCGATGGTGATGCGTTGCCTCCGGCAGCGCATGATGAGGAGACGGAACAATGATGCGCAACATGGCTGGCATGATGAAGAAGGTTCAGGAAATGAAGGCGCGCATGGAAGAGCTTCAGACCGAGATGGAGCATGCCAGCTTTTCCGCTTCGGTAGGTGGTGACGCGGTCGCCGTAACCGTCAATGGCAAAGGTTTTGTGAAAGCGGTGTCGATCGATCCTGATGCGGTGAATGCAGATGAAATTGACGTGCTTGAGGATATGATCCAGCTGGCAACCAACAATGCCAAGGAAACTGCCGAGGCCGAAATGGCGCGCCGGATGAAAGACATAACCGGTGGGCTGCCTCTGCCGCCCGGCCTGTCCCTGCCGTTCTAGCTGGCGCTGGCTGATGGATAACGCGATTGATGATCTGATCAAAAAGCTTGCCCGCCTTCCCGGACTTGGACCGCGGTCGGCGCGTCGGGCCGCGCTGTTCCTTTTGCAAAACCGCGACAGGTTGATGGTGCCGCTCGCGCGGGCGATGCATGATGTGGCAACACAGATCCGGTCATGTGCCGAATGTGGCAATCTCGACACCGCCGATGTCTGCAAGATCTGCACCGACACAAGACGCGACCGGTCTTTAATCTGTGTTGTCGAGGATGTGGGCAGTCTCTGGGCGATTGAACGGGCCGCCGTTTTCAGCGGCCTGTATCATGTTCTTGGCGGAACCCTGAGCGCCATTGACGGACGCGGACCGGAAGATTTGCATGTGGACCGCCTTGTCAGGCGGGCCAAACTGCCAGAAACAAACGAGGTCATACTTGCCCTGTCAGCAACCGTTGATGGCCAGACCACCGCCCATTACATTCAGGAACGGCTTGCCGAATTGCCGCTGGATGTCACGCGGCTGGCACATGGTGTGCCGGTTGGTGGCGAGCTTGACTATCTGGATGACGGCACGCTGGCACAGGCGCTCAAGGCGCGCGGCAAGCTTGGCTAGCCCAGCAGGTCAGGCTTATCTTCATTCACCGGGCTCATCGGCGTGTCATCACCAACATCGATCTGGCTGATCTTTTGACCGCGTGAGGTGATCTTGCGGGCCGATGTTTGAATGTCGCCAATATCTTTTTCCGCCTGCTGGAAATGCGTTGCCAGTTTTGCCACACGGTCATCCAGCCGCGATACATCCTGCATCATCTTGTCGACTTCGCTTTGAATAAGCCCAGCGGCCTCATGCATTTTGGCATCGCGCAAGATCGCCCTTACCGTGTGCAGGACCAGCATCAGATTGTCCGGCCCTGCCATGTAGACATGGGCGCGCCTGCTTGCCTCAACCAATTTTGGCAGTTGCAGGTTGATCTCGGCATAGACTGATTCCGATGGCAAAAACAAAATGGCGCTTTCCGCCGTTTCACCGGGAACAATATATTTCTCGGCAATATCATTGATATGTTTTTTGACATCGGCTTCCAGCGAGCGCCGCGCCACTTCGCGCGACATTTCATCACCAGCCTCAGTCAGCGCCCGAAAAGATTCCAGCGGAAATTTGGAGTCGATACAAATCGACCCCGGGGGATTTGGCATGGTGATGAAACAATCGACACGGCGCCCATTGCCAAGCGTGTGCTGAAATGAATAGGCGCTGTCCGGCAACGCATCGCGAACCAGATTTTCCAGCTGCACCTCGCCAAAGCTGCCACGGGCCTGCTTGTTGGAAAGAATGTTCCGCAGTTGTGTTACCTGTCCGGACAATTCGGTTATATGGGCATTGGCCTCGGTGATCACTGCCAGCCTCTCGGCCATGCCCGTCAATGATTTGGTCGTGCGCTCATTCTGGTCACGCAGAGATTGCTCCAGACGGCTGCCAAGCCGCCCTTCGGATTCAGCCATTTGCGAGGCGATAATCTTCTGCATCTCGCCAGCCTGACTCGCCATTTGGGCAAGTTGGCCACGCAATTCGCCAAGCGCAACGTCATCATTGCCCTGAGGGCGGCGAAGCATAACCACCAGCAACAGGATGATAGCACCAAGCGCGATGATGATTAGCAATGAAAGATCAGGCATCATGATATGTTGTTCCTGCGATGTCGATTTGCGCCCCGTCAGGCATCCGGTTGCGACCAAAGCGTGACCGGAGTGTGACATGGCGATGGCTTGACTGCAACGGTGCCTTGGCCTACTTGATGGGACGGTCCCGTGCAGAGGACAGAACAGCGACAGACAGCCTGGCTGACAGACAGACCAACAGACAGGCAGACCAACAGACAGGCAGAGGCAGATAATGGCGCTTATTCCGATCATTACGATTCCCGACCCGGTTCTGCGCAAGGTGGCAACACCTGTGCCAGAGATTACCGATGGCGTGCGCCAGCTCCTCGATGATATGGCCGAAACCATGTATGACGCGCCCGGAATCGGGCTTGCGGCACCGCAGATCAATCTCAGCCAGCGCCTTATCGTTATGGATTGCGGAAAGGACGAGGCCCCCGAGCTGTATAAGATGATCAACCCGGAGATCATCAGCCGCTCGGACGAAACCTCAATCCTCGAAGAAGGGTGCCTGTCGATACCCGATCACACCGCCGATGTTGAACGCCCGGCGATTGTCGAGGTTAAATACACTGATGTCGACGGGGCCGAGCAATTTCTGACCTGTGAAGGGCTTCTTGCCGCATGTGTACAGCACGAAATTGACCATCTGGACGGGGTGCTGTTCATCGACCATCTGTCTCGCTTGAAACGCGACATGATCGTGCGGCGCTTCCTGAAGGAGTTGCGCCAAACCGGTGGAAGTCCGGCGAAGGCCAAATAAGCCAATGACGCGCCCCGCAGCCCCCGGCAAAACGCCCGTTGCGGCAAAGCGCATTGTTTTTATGGGCAGTCCGGATTTTGCCATTCCAGCACTTGATGCGCTGGCAAAAGACAATGAGATTGTTGCTGTCTATACACAGCCTCCGCGCCCCGCCGGACGCGGCATGCATGAACAGCATGTGCCGGTGGCAAAGCATGCAATCGCCCGCGGATTCGCCCTGCATCATCCGGCAACATTGAAAACGCCGGAAAGCCAGGATGAGCTGGCCGCATTTAAGGCCGATATATTTGTCGTTGTGGCGTATGGATTGATCCTTCCGGCACCCGTTCTGGCGATGCCGCGATTTGGCTGCATCAATGGTCACGCCTCGCTGTTGCCACGCTGGCGCGGCGCCGCGCCAATCCAGCGGGCCATCGCCGCAGGTGACAGTGAGACCGGCATTTCCGCGATGCTGATGGAGGCCGGACTTGATACCGGCCCGGTTCTGGCACGGCGGTCCTGTAAAATTGAAAGTGATGATACCGCCGGTAGCCTGCATGACAAACTGGCGATCCTCAATGCATCCCTGCTTGCCGATGTGGTGGCAGATCTGCCCGGGTTGCTGGATTCTGCAAAACCACAAGACGACAATCTGGCCATCTATGCACCGAAGATTTCTACGGCCGAGTGCGAGATTGACTGGCACGCGCCTCTCGCGCAAACCGACAGGCAAATACGCGCCTTCAGCCCTTTTCCCGGCACTTGGTTCAACGGCCCGAAAGGCCGGTTGAAAATTCATGCGGCCAAACCGGCATTTGAGCAAACCGCAGGGGCAGAGCCCGGGTCCTTCTTGGGACTTGGCGAGGACGACCAATTGAGAATCGCCACAGCCGATGGTGTGCTGGACATTCACCGGTTACAGCCGGCAGGCAAAAAGCCGATGTCAGGGCGTGATTTCCTGAATGGACAACCATTACCGGTGGGATATTCATTCACCATGACCACGCCGCAAGGCACGCCATGACCCAGCGTTTCCTGATCAGAATCGAATATGACGGCACGCCCTTTGTTGGCTGGCAACGCCAGACAAACGGAATATCGGTGCAACAAGTGCTGGAAGACGCGGCGCAAACCTTGTCCGGCCAGCCCACACTCGTACAGGGCGCCGGACGCACCGATGCCGGCGTTCACGCCACCGGTCAGGTCGCGCATATCGATCTTCCGGACAAGTTTGACGCCAACCGCGTCACCGAGGCATTGAATGCCCTTGTCGGCGAATGGCCGATTACGGTGATAAAAGCGGTGGCTGTGGATGCGCAAACACATGCCCGCTTTTCCGCCATCGGTCGCCGCTACCTATATCGGATTCTGGCGCGCCGCACGCCGCCCGCATTGCTCAAGGACAGGGTATGGCATCACAAGCACCCGCTTGACGCCGAGGCCATGCAGCTGGCCGCCGACCGGTTGATCGGCCGGCATGATTTCACCAGCTTCAGGGCAAGCCAGTGTCAGGCCGACAGTCCGGTGCGCACCTTGGATGAATTGCAGGTTGTTGCGCAGGGTGAGGAAATCCATCTGCATGTCGCCGCGCGGTCATTTCTGCATCATCAGGTCCGCAATATCACCGGAACATTGGCACTTGTTGGCACCGGCAAATGGTCCGCAGATGATGTAAGCGCAGCCTTGGAAGCCTGCGCCAGATCCGCCGCCGGACCCCCCGCGCCCGCCTGCGGATTATATCTTGAAGACGTTGTTTATGAGGATGTCCTCTGGGACTAGCCTGTCGGCAATTGCAGCCGCTGTTGGACAACAAAGAACAACACCAGATCAATACCAAAAGACAATGCCAGAAACCCGGCAGATATCCAGCCACCGCGTTGCAGCTGTTCACGGCCAAGCCGCCACAGCCAATAGACTGACCAGATAATCATCGGCGTGATCAACATCAGCAAATTCGGCTTGCCGGTAACGATAACGATGTTCTGCACCAAACCGGCGAACAGATGCTGGACATTCTCAATCCACAGAAACGGGACGATATAGCCAAGCGCCCTGTCCTGTAGCCCCATGGCGTTCAGCACTGTGAAAAACAGCACCACCATCAACAGCACCGCCACCACCTGCATAAGCATATTGGCAAAGATCAGACCGGCGCCATGGCTCATGCCCGGATAAAGCGAGACCAAGAGCGTGAAAATCAGCGAGGCCCAAATGGCCTGCCACAAACCCGCTGCATCCACCAGAAAGGTACCCTTGACCGGAAGCCGGCCAAGCATCACCAGAAAGGTGCGCTTCACATAGGTCAGTAGCACCGCAGGTGCCAGTGCAAAGCCGTAATGCTGCATTAGTCTGCCTGATCAAAAAAGGATTTCAAAAACACATGATAGATGTCGGTCAAGCCATCAATATCCGCGGTCATGACATGTTCATCGACCTTGTGCATGGTCTGGCCAACCAGCCCAAATTCCGCCACCGGACACAGATTTGTGATGAAACGGGCATCGGATGTGCCGCCGCTGGTGGACAG
Source organism: Alphaproteobacteria bacterium (assembly GCA_038147495.1). GTDB lineage: Bacteria > Pseudomonadota > Alphaproteobacteria > Puniceispirillales > Puniceispirillaceae > MED-G116. Next base: position 41,775 of record JAYQTT010000020.1, read on the forward strand.
GGACGGACGCCGTCCGCTGACCTGTTCACTTGCTGCCACCAGCAGGTCGGTCAATTGGCCCGGCGGTGTCACAAAGGGATGCGCCGATGCTTTCCAGACAGCATTCCAAGTGCCGCCAACCCGGTCAAAATGCTCTTCCAGCCATCCGATCAGGCTTTCGGCCGTGTGTTCGGTATTGAACCGGATATTGAATTTTGCCGAAGCCGCCGCCGGGATCACATTTCCGGCCTCATTGCCAACATCAATCGAGGTGACATTGGCGGTGGACGGATCAAAGAATTCATTGCCACCGTCAAGCTCACTCCCGTTCACCGGTGCCAGCATCGCCAAAAGATGATTGATCGGGTTATCCGCAAGATGCGGATAGGCAACATGACCTTGTGTACCGGTTACAGTCAGGGCGCATGACAGGCTTCCGCGGCGGCCATTTTTAATCACGTCTCCAAGCTGTGACGGGTTTGTCGGCTCGCCAACAACGCACATGTCGGGAACATGACCATTGTCACGCATCCAGTCGATCATCTTTGTGGTGCCATTGACGGCATCGCCTTCTTCATCACCGGTGATAATCAGGCTGATCGATCCTTGCGGTGGGCTGGCCTCAACAAGACGCGCCACAGCGGCGACAAAAGCAGCGATCCCGCCTTTCATATCCGCGGCGCCGCGACCATAGAGCCTGCCATCAACAAGCGTTCCGGCGAATGGCTCATGCTGCCAGGCGGCAATGTCACCCGGCGGCACAACATCGGTATGACCGGCAAAGGCGACATGTGGCCCATCTGTGCCGAGTCTGGCAAACAGATTGTCCACCCGCGCCGCGCCATCACCAAATGGCAGGCGCGTACAGGCAAAGCCAAGAGCGGCAAGTTCACCCTCAAGCAGATCGAGGGCACCCCCCTCAACCGGTGTTACCGAGGGGCACTGGATCAGCCGTCTGGCAAGGTCCACCGCATGCGAGATGTCGCCCATCAATCCCTCAACAGATCATTGACCGATGTTTTTGACCGCGTCTTTTCGTCAACCTGCTTGATAATCACCGCGCAAGACAGCGATGGTCCGGGCGAGCCATCTGCCAGCGGCTTGCCGGGCAATGCGCCGGGCACAACCACAGAATAGGCAGGCACACGGCCCATATGAACCTCGCCGGTAACGCGGTTGACGATCTTTGTCGATGCCCCAATGAAAACGCCCATCGACAGCACCGAGCCCTGCTCAACGACAACGCCTTCAACCACTTCCGAGCGTGCCCCGATAAAGCAATCATCTTCAATCACCACCGGACCTGCCTGCAGCGGCTCAAGAACGCCGCCAATGCCGGCACCACCGGACAGATGCACATTCTTGCCGATTTGTGCGCACGACCCGACTGTGGCCCATGTATCAACCATAGTTCCGCTATCAACAAATGCACCCAGATTGACAAAGCTTGGCATCAAAATCGCACCCGGCGCGATATGAGCTGAATGCCGGACAATACAGCCCGGAACCGCCCGAAAACCGGCATCCTGAAACCGTTTGTCATCCCATCCGGCAAATTTTGACGGCACCTTGTCCCACCAAGAGGCCTCGCCGCTGCCCGGGTAATGCGTTCCCGATGGCACCCGCGCCATATCATTCAACCGGAAAGACAAAAGCACCGCCTTTTTTAGCCACTGGTTCACCTGCCACTGGTGGTTGCCAAGCGGTTCGGCGACACGGGCATCACCCCGATCGAGCATATCAAGCGCCACGGTCACAGCCTCACGCACAGAGCCACCTGTCTGTGCATCAATGTTTTCGCGATTGTCCCACGCGGCGTCAATTTCGGTTTCAAGTTGTGCCATATCCATGATGGTCTCCTGCATTCTCGGATGTTTTGGGCCAGCTCACGGCCATTCGTTCTACTTCAGATATCGGCGTTTCAAGCGGGATTGGCAAGGTTTTGCCCGACAAGAGTACCAAGAAAACTCTTCAGATCTTCGCTGATGAAATGCACATAATCCTCATCAGCCCCTTTTGCCGCCCATTCATAATCACTGGTCAGCCAGACCGTACGCATGCCAAGCGCCGCCGCCGGTTGTAGATTGCGCGCCATATCCTCAATCATGGCGGCACCGGTTGGATCGATTCCGGTTGTCTCCATGAATTTATTAAAAGCATGGTCTTCCGGCTTTGGTACGAAATCGGCCCCGACAATATCGAAGATATGATCAAAATGATGCCGGATGCCGTAGGCGTTAAGAATATTCTCGGCGTGCGGCACCGTGCCATTGGTGAAAATATGCTTGCGCCCGGGAAGGTTTGCCAGCATCGAGTCGAGCTCGGCTTCATGCGGCAAATCGCTGACATCAATATCATGCACAAAATGCAGATAATCAGCTGGATCAAGCTGTTCCTCTACCATCAAGCCACGCATTGTCGTGCCATAACGCTGGAACAGGTCTTTTTGAATTACCCGCGCCTCATCATGCGGCACCTTGAAATGATTCGCCACAAAATCGGTGATTCTGACAGCCACCCGAACAAAAAGATTGGATTTTGCAGGATAGATCGTGTTGTCGAGATCGAAGACCCAGTCCTTGATCTCATCGGTTGGAAAACTCTGTGTCATGATGCAACTTTCACTTTGCCTGCCACGCCTGTTGGCATTGTCGGGAATTGTCAGTCAGCTTTGATGATGGTGCCCATACCATGCTCGGTAAATAATTCAACGAGCAGAGAATGCGGCGCCCGGCCATCCATGATCACCGCTGCCTCAGCGCCGCCAAGCACCGCCTGAATGCAGGTTTCCACCTTCGGGATCATGCCACCGGAGACGGTGCCATCGCGGATCAGGCTTTCTGCCTCACTGACACTCAATTCGGTGATAAGTTTGCCGGACTTGTCCAGCACACCGGCAACATCCGTCAACATCAGCATGCGCGTTGCCCCCAACGCCGCGGCAATAGCACCGGCGGCGGTGTCGGCATTGATATTATAGGTCATGCCATCCTCGCCGCGCCCAACCGGTGCCACCACGGGGATCAGGTCACGCTGGCTCAGCGCATCCAGCACTTCGGTATCAATTTTCGAAGGTTCACCCACAAAACCGATATCAATCGCCTCTTCAATTGCGCTGTCCCGCGCCTTTGGCTGGGCCAGTAATTTGCGGGCGGTAATCAGGTTCGCATCCTTGCCGGAAATGCCGACCGCACGCGCACCGGCGGTGGCTATGGCAGCGACAAGGGCTTTATTGATGCCGCCGGCCAGAACCATTTCAACCACTGATATCGTGGCCTCGTCCGTCACCCGCAAACCATCGACGAAATTTGATTCGATCTGCAATTTCTTGAGCATCTCGCCAATTTGCGGCCCGCCACCATGGACAACCACCGGGCGTGCACCAACCTGGTCAAGGAGCGCAATATCGGCGGCAAAAGCGCTGACATAATCAGGCTCACCCATGGCGTGACCACCGAATTTGACCACGATGGTCTTGTCGGAATAGCGGCGCATGAAAGGCAATGCCTCAATCAGCATGCCTGCTTTTGCCAGAATATGCTCTACCGGGATATCCGGATTTTCGTCCATCTTGAAATCATCTTTCAACAAACAATGTGTTTATGTCGGGTCACCAGCGGGGCCCATTCGGATATCCGCAAAACCTTTAGCGCCAGCCAAAATATCGGCATTCGGGCCTGATACGCAAGTCCTGGTGTGGTCAAAGAGGGTGAAAAGGGTTCCTAACCGTCAGCCAGCATTGCAAGATGCCCCCGCAAATGGGCAATCCCGTCACCTCTTTCAGACGATGTGACAAACAGCTCGGGATAAGCGGCAACATGCGTTGCTATGGTCTTTTCGGTCTCAACACAGACTTTTTCCAGCGCTGGCGGCTTGAGCTTGTCAGCCTTGGTCATTACCACCGCCCACGAGACCGCCGTATCATCCAGATGTTTCATCACATCAGTGTCGCCTTTGCCAATCCCGCGGCGCGAATCAATCAGCAAAAAGACCCGTTTGAGTGACGCCCTGCCGGCAAGAAATTTGCGGGTCAAATTTGTCCATGCCTGAATATCCGCCTTTGGTGCCGAGGCATAGCCATAGCCCGGCAAATCAACAAGTTGAAGCCGTTGTGCAAGGTCAAAAAAGATGAGTTGGCGTGTGCGGCCCGGCGTTTGCGATGTACGCGCAAGTGCCCGCCGCCCGGTCAAGGCATTGAGGAGCGAGGACTTGCCGACATTCGACCGTCCGGCAAAGCACACTTCGGGAAGACCAATAGGGGGCAAGGCCGCCATGTTGTTGGCCGCGGCAATAAAATCACAGCGTCCAGCAAAAAGCAGCCTGCCAGCTTCCAGCTGTTCCGGGGTTAACCCTTTTCCACGCGCTTCATAATGAACCATTGCTGCGCCATGGAAAGAAGGTTGTTCCAGGTCCAGTAGATGACCAGACCTGCCGGGAATGTCGCCAGAAGGAAGGTAAAGAAGATTGGCATGAACTGGAAGATTTTTGCCTGTATCGGATCTGGCGGCGCCGGATTCAGGCGCATCTGCAAGAACATGGTGATGCCCATCAAAATAGGCCAGGCGCCAAGCTGCAGGAACGGTGGCAAGAATGCTGTCGAATAGGGCAATAGGCCAAACAAATTGAACACCGATGTCGGATCAGGCGCGGACAGATCGTGGATCCAGCCAAAAAACGGCGCATGCCGCATTTCGATTGTCACGAAAAGCACCTTATAAAGCGCAAAGAAGACCGGGATCTGCAACAATACCGGCAAACAGCCTGCCGCCGGATTGACCTGTTCATTCTTATACAGCGCCATCATTTCACGATTAAGTGCCATGCGATCATCGGCATAGCGTTCACGCAAAGTCTGGATCTTCGGTGCCAGCAACCGCATCTTGCCCATTGACCGATAGGATTTGTTGGCCAGCGGGAAGAACACGAGCTTCACGATCACAGTGAAGGCCAGCGTTGCAAAACCGAAATTCCCGAGAATGCCGTTCAGCCAATTGATCGCATAGAAGAACGGCTTGGTCAGGAAATAGAACCACCCAAAATCAATCGCCAAATCAAAATTCGAATGCCATATTCAGTTGCGTAGCTGTCGAGAAGCGTGACTTCCTTGGCACCCGCAAACAGGCGGTTGGTCGTGCTGATCGTGCTGCCGGGAGCCAGCACCATACCGGCCACGTCAATATAATCGGCCTGATAACGATCGCTCTGGCCATTGAGCGATTTAAACGCAAATGACTGATTGCGCGACTGATCAGGCAATAGCGCCGCCAGCCAGTATTTATCGGTGAAGCCGATCCATCCACCGGCATCTCGGGGTCGATTTTCATCACCCCGCCATCTGCGTCTTTCAGATCGCCGTAATCTTCCTCGCTCAGGGTCTCGTCAAACACCCGAGCGCCCTCATGCAGAATATAGATGCCGCTTGTCGCAGGCGTGCCATGTCTGCGAACAAAACCGTATGGGTATAGGGTGATGGGCGTTCCAAGCGTGCTCGATACCGATCTTCAAAGGTGATCATATAATGATCATCAATCGAGATCGTGCGGACAAACTCCAGCCCGTTGCCATTGTTCCACCGCAAGGTCACAGGAGATCCGGTAGACAGGATGTCGGCATTGGTCGACCACAGCGTATCCGCGCGCGGCATCTGATGATCACTGCCCGTCACCGCCCAGCCAAATTCGGCGAAATAGGGTGAATTGGTGCTTAGCTTTTTCAGAAAATGAATATTGTCCGAATCGGCATCCAGCGTCTCGCGATAATCGGTGAGGATAATGTCATCAATTCGCGTACCCTGGAGCGAGAATGAGCCTGAAAGCTGCGGCGCCTCGATGAGGATTCGCTTTGCCGTATCGGCGATCACTGCTGTGCTTTCGGGCTGGCTGGCCGTCCCGTTGCCTGCGGCTGTTCACTTGCGGCAACTGCTTGCGGTGTGCTACATCTTGGCTCACGCTTGCTGTTCAGCCAGAAGCTGTTGCTGTGCCGCTTCCTTTTTCAATTCTGGGCCAACAACAAAAACCTGCCAGCCAAAAGCACCGCCATGGAAAGAGCGACTGCAAGAAGCAAATTACGGTTATCGGAATTCATCACAAATGCCTTGTTATTGAACGCTTCAACGCGGAGGGGCGCGGCGCTCTTGCGTGAGTGTCATCGCCATCCGGCGAAACCGGAGGGACAGGGTCAAAAGCTGGTGGTGCCCACGGGTGACACCGAAAGATACGTTTTAGCGCATACCACGAACCTTGCAAGGGGCCATGTATCTCAACGGCATCTTTTGCATATTGGGAACAGGTTGGAAGATGCCGACATTGCGCGCCCAAAAAGGGTGAAATACACGCCTGATACAGCCAAATCATCACCCGAAAGGGTATCGCCGCAATGGCCAATATAGGCTGTCGTTTCTTGCTCGGCCGTGACGTCATGATGTACGTCCTGACGTCTGGTTGGGCGTGTTGCCAGCCCCCTTATCGGCGTTGGCATTTGACGCGGGGGCATTTGACGCGGGTACTCCGCCTGAACTTTCAGATTCAAGCTGGCGATGAAGATATTTTGTGGCTTTGCGCATATCTGCCAGCAAATCATCCCAACGGCGTGTTGCCGTGTCATGGCGGGCAATCAGCACATAATCGGTGCCGGAATGCGCAATCGGTTGCAGGCATTCACGCACCGCCGCACGAAGCCGTCGCCGGGCCCGGTTGCGGGTCACGGCATTGCCTATTTTCTTTGTTGCGGTAAAACCGACACGCCAATGCGGCTTGTCGTTGGGAGCGGCCTGAATCACAACGCCACGGGAAATCGCCTTGATTCCCCGGTTTCTGGCATGCAGAAAGCCGGCGCGCGACGGAATGCTGGTGATACCAGACATCTGCCGCGATACCTGAGTTCTAGGCTGACAGGCGCGCGCGGCCCTTGGCACGACGTGCCCGCAGCACACGACGACCACCAACGGTGGCCATCCGTGACCGGAAACCATGACGGCGCTTGCGTACCAAAACGCTTGGCTGATAGGTGCGCTTCATCACGACGCTCCTTAACTAAAGTCGGTTATCTGAAAACTGAGATGGCGTTGTAGGCGGCAAGGGCATCGCTGTCAATGTATTTTGGAGAAATGAGACGATTCTTTCACCATGGCTGTTTTGTCAGCAACAGCCTGTCTTTTGGCGCAATTGGCGGCACAGCCAGCTTTGAGCAACCATACCTTCTTCTGCATACTATGGAGTGAAGGCCGGTAATTTTGGTCAAATTGCTAATTTGTCTATTATTCGGTTGTTTTCAGGGAAAGATTAATGGACGGCAAGCAGAACAAATCGGCCTTCATAAACATGGCCAGCCAAGATCGCGGAACCAAATTCACATCATGGATTAATGTGGGCCTGGTCGCTGTTATCCTGTTGGCACTGGCGTTTTCGATCATCGCCTCTTCATTCCAGCGCTCGCGATTTGAAGCCGAACTTCTCTATGAGGAGATGCCGAAAATTATCAAGGTGATCGCCGCGGCGGAGGATATGTCCGCCATATCCCTTGATCACCTGCTGAATGATAGCATTCATTTCATCGGTATCCAGAAAGACGACACATTTCTTGCCCTTGTCGGCACACCCCCCACAACAGACGTGTCTCTTATCCCGATAACAGATTTTTTCCGCCCACAATTGAAACTGGAAAACTTCATATCCTTTGTGAATCTGCTGAAAGATGAGGTGCCGCAAAACAGGTATTTTACCGATTTTCCGGGCTTTGATGGCGGTATTATCGGCACATCACCCATCATCTATAAGCGTGACTTGACCCTGTTCTTTCTTGGAATTTTGACAATCTTCACCTCTTTTCTGGTGGCGGTATATATATTTGCAAGATGGTTGCTATGGCGGAACCTGTCTTATCCGCTCAACATGCTGGTCGAGACAATCAACGCCTTCAGCATCGATCCCACCATTGCCAGACCCTTGCCCCGCTTTGTTGTCCATTCACATGAATTCAAGCATGCGGCAAAGGCACTTGACCAACTTCAGCGCAGTACCATGTTTGCCCTGCGCCAGCGCGAGAGACTTGCCGACATTGGCGAAGCCGTCACCAAAATCAACCATGACATTCGCAATGTTCTGAGTTCTGCAACCCTTGTTGCCGATGCTCTGGTGGCGTCTGAAGATCCGAAGGTAAGACGGTCTGCCCCGCATGTGGTGCGGTCACTTGAACAGGCCGTCGATCTTTGCCAATCGATGCTTGATTATTTGGTCGAGGCGCCACCGCCAAAGCCAGAGATCATCCAGATGGATGGCGTTGTTGATATGCTGAAATCTTCGAGTGGCCTTGAGGTGGACTATATCGGGCCGGATGAAATTTTTGTCGATGACAAGATTTTGTCGCGTATCCTGATCAATCTGTCGCGCAATGCGCGGCTGGCCGGCGCCACCGATCTGCAGATAGATATCTGGCGCGCCGGGCATCTTGGCGTTATTGACATTCTCGATAATGGCCCCGGGATCACTGAGAAGGAACGAACAAGTCTGTTTCAACCGTTCAAATCG
>JAYQTT010000021.1:0-48849 GCA_038147495.1 Alphaproteobacteria bacterium
GGTTCAAGCAGGTTGCCCGAACCTCGGTCGTCACATTGAGAATTTGAAGTCCTTCGGTGTTCCGGTTGTCGTTGCGGTCAATCATTTTGTGACTGACACAGATGCGGAGATTGCGGCGCTTCAGGCCTATGTTGCCGATCAGGGTTCAGAGGCGATTGTCTCGCGGCACTGGGAGCATGGCTCGAAGGGGGCGATGGATCTTGCTGCGCGTGTGGCCGAGATGGCGGATTCCGGCGCGGCCAATTTTGCTCCGATCTATCCGGATGAGATGCCACTTTTTGAGAAGATCGAGACCATTGCCAAGCGGATTTACCGGGCTGATGAGGTGCTGGCGGACAAGAAAATCCGTGACCAGCTTCGCCAGTGGGAAGATCAGGGCTATGGGCATCTGCCGGTCTGTATGGCAAAGACACAATACAGCTTTAGCACCGACCCGAATTTGCGCGGGGCACCAACCGGGCATTCAGTGCCTGTCCGTGAGGTGCGCCTCTCGGCCGGTGCCGGTTTCATTGTGGCAATCTGTGGTGAAATCATGACCATGCCGGGATTGCCGCGGGTGCCATCTGCCGAAGCCATCCGCCTCAATCAAAAAGGCCAGATAGAAGGGCTGTTCTAGCCCTTTGGTGACGCCCGGCCTGTTTCTCATGCCTGTTTTATAATGGGCTGGGCGTGGCTTTCGCTAGAGTGCTGAACGGGCCGCAGAGATGATCGCATGATGCAGCGAAGCGGCGCCGGAGCGCGGACATAAAACACTGTAGTGTTTTGCCGCTTTGCGACACAGCAGGAAACATCCCAGATGCTCAATCGCTGTGCGGGTGGCAGCGCCTTTTGTCATGCCGGCGCTGTCGGTGGCGCTCAATCTCTCAAGCACAGCACAACATTGATCACCCTCAAGGTCAAAGCGTGCCCATCCATCATTCTGTTCGGTGACAGACCCATTCGCCTTGATCGCTGTGGCCAGCGTGGCGGCCAAATTCTCATGCCGGTCATGCGATGCTTCAACCATCCACTGGTCCGGTGCCATCCAGAATATTGTCATTCCTGACGCGCTTGCGCTGGTGCCGGGTGCCGGCAAATCGATGCCGGTGGCGGCTTTAACAGCGCGCTTGAAACCGGCCTGTTTACCAAGGCGCGTGGATATGGATGCAAGCGCAATGTCTGGCATCTCACGAATTGTCAGGCCGTGAATAACGTCTATCCGGGCCTCTGTCGCGCCAAGCGCTGTCAATGGAGCAAGATTATGCACGCAACCGGTCTCCCTCTGGATCGATGAAATGGGGGCTGACCACTTCAACCATTACCTCTTGCCCTTCGACAGGGTTCAATGCCCGCAACACTTCGCCCTTGCGTTTGGCGCCATGTTTCAAGAAGCCAAGGCCGATTGATGATTGCAGGATCGGTGAATAGGCGGCAGAGGTGATATAGCCCTGATCATGCGCCGCATTTGCCGGGTCGCCAATTGTCATAAGGTGCGATCCGGCGACGACAGGCTGGCTTGGGTCAACGGGTTTGAAGCCAACCTGCATCAGCGTGTCATCACGGGTAAGTCCTTCGCGTTCAGACAGAACCAGCCCGATGCTGTCCTTGGTTTTCGACACCATTCTGCCAAGACCAAGATTGAGCGCCGTTGTCGTGCCGTTGAGTTCATTGCCCGCAGCATGCCCTTTTTCGATCCGCATCACGCCAAGCGCCTCTGTGCCATATGGCGTGATGTCAAAATCTTCGCCGACTTCCATCAAGCGCCGGATCATTGCATCACCATAACGCGTGGGGACGGCAATCTCATAGGCAAGTTCTCCGGAGAAGGAGATACGGAAAAGCCGCGCCCGAAGGCCACCGCAGACAGTGATTTCTCCGCACGCCATGAACGGGAAGGCGTCATTGGAAATGTCGAACTCCGGATCAACCACACGTTCCAGCACCTTGCGCGCATTGGGCCCGGCAACGGCAAACTGCGCCCAGGCTTCGGTTGTTGAAATGATCTGCACGTCAAGGTCCGGCCACAGGCATTGCCGGGCAAATTCCATGTGACGGAAAACACCAACGGCGTTGGCTGTCGTTGTCGTCATCACATAATGTGTCTCACCAAGACGCGCCGTGGTGCCATCATCCATGACAATGCCGTCTTCACGCAGCATCAGCCCATAGCGGGTCCGACCAACCGGAAGCTTGGCAAAACCATTGCAATAAATACGGTTCAGGAAAGTTGCCGCGTCGCTGCCCTGAACATCAATCTTGCCAAGCGTGGTGACATCGCACACACCAACCGAATTCCGTGTTGCCAGAACCTCGCGATCGACCGATTGACGCCAATGTGTTTCGCCCGGGCGTGGAAACCACTGCGCGCGCATCCACATGCCAACCTCAACAAAGACGGCGCCCTGCTCGGTGGCCCATTTATGCGAAGGAGTCAGGCGTACCGGACGGAATGTTTCATCACGTGACCGGCCACCAAACACACCGATCGCGGTTGGCGTATAGGGCGGACGGAAGATTGTTGTTCCCACCTCGGGAATGGATTTGCCGGCAAGTTCAGCCATGATTGCAAGGCCGGCAATATTGGATGTCTTGCCCTGATCCGTTGCCATGCCGAGTGTGGTGTAGCGTTTGAGATGCTCTACCGACTGGAAATTTTCCTGATGCGCCAGCTTCACGTCTTTGACGGTCACATCATTCTGTTGATCAAGCCAGGCACGACCCTTGCCACTGACATGCCAGAACGGGGTGATGTTGACAGGTCCGTCTTCAGCCTGCGGCAGCGCTATGGATTTGGCTTTAATGCCGAGTTGCGAGAGCGCATCGACAGCCGCCTGCGCACCGCCAGCCAGCGCAGATGCTGTACTGAAGGCACCATTGGCGGCGCCAACGCTGGTAAGACCGACAGGACTATCGGCACCCGGTACAAAGGCGGCAATCGCTTCATTCCAGACTGGCCGTCCGCGCTGATGACAGGTGATGTGAACATTCGGGTTCCATCCACCCGAGACGCCAAGGGCACCGCAGGCGATCCATTTCTGGCTGCCATCGGCGAGCCTTACCCTGATCTTGTCCAGTCCCAGACGACCACGGCTGTCGGTGACGGTTGCACCTGCCAGAACCTCAACATCGGGATGTGCAGGGGCATCCTCGCGGGTATCAATGATGGCGGCCACGGAAACACCTTTGGCGACAAGGTCGCTGGCCGTGCGATGCCCGTCATCATTATTTGTAAAGACGGCGACCTGATGCGCCACTGCCACCGCCCAGCGATTGGCATAGGTGCGCAACGCTCCCGCCAGCATAATTCCGGGGCGGTCATTATTGGCAAAGGCGATCGGGCGCTCAATCGCACCGGCGGCGAGAATCGCGCGCTTTGAATAGATGCGCCACAGAATCTGGCGGGCTTTGCCGACAGGGGCGCTGGCAAGATGGTCGGTGACGCGTTCTACCGCGCCATAAATGCCATGGTCAAAGGCACCGATAATCGTCGTCCTAGTCATCAGCCGGACGTTTGACATGCTGGCCAGCTCGGCGGCCGTCTTTGCCGCCCAATCAGCGCCGTTCATGTCATCAAGTGTGAGTGTTTCGGCGTTCAGCCGCCCACCCGGCATAAAATCCTCATCGGCGATAATCACCTTTGCGCCCGCGCGCCCGGCGGTCAGCGCCGCGGCCAATCCAGCAGGGCCGGCACCGATGACCAACAGGTCACAATGCAGGAAGCCTTTGTCATAGCAATCCGGGTCCGCTTCGCCAGAAAGGCTGCCAAGTCCGGCAGCGCGGCGAATAATCGGCTCATATATCTTTTCCCAGAATTTGGCCGGCCACATGAATGTCTTGTAATAGAAACCGGCGGTCAAAAAGTCTGACAGCACATCATTGATCGCCATCGCATCAAAGCCCAGCGACGGCCACCGGTTCTGGCTTGATGCCACCAACCCGTCAAACAATTCGGCTGTTGTGGCTCTTGTATTCGGTTCGCGAAAGGCCCCTTCGCGTAATTCAACGATGGCATTGGGCTCTTCCGGACCTGCGCCAAGCGGGCCACGTGGGCGGTGATATTTGAATGAACGCCCCATCAGGCGAACGCCATTGGCCAGCAATGCAGATGCCAGTGTGTCACCGGCAAAGCCATCATAATGCTTGCCGTCAAAGCTGAAGCCCAGCTCTTGTGATCTGTCGATTAGGCCGCCATCCAGACGATAGCCCTTGGTGATGTCATCGCTCATCTGCTGCGACCCCGTGCCTTTGCCACATCGCGGGCAAGTTCAACCTTGATGATTTCATGAGTGGATACGTTACGCGTAACAACCAGCCAGCTCCGGTCACCGCTTTCATGGTACCATAATTCGCGATGCTCTCCCGGGGGATTGTCGCGCAGATACTGGTATTCATAGAATTTGTCCGCGGCCTTTTTGTCTTGCCAATCGGGCCTGTCGATAAGGCTGGCGTCACCGAGATAGGTGAATTCCTGACTGTCACGAGGGCCAAGAAGGGGATGATCTATAATCATGACTCTGCCTTTTATCCGCCTAATGCAGGTTCGGCTGGGCGCCGGACCCCTTTTCATCGATCATGTAACCGCGTTGGAACCGATCAAACCGCAGCTGGGTCGCTGTCTTGTGCGTTGTGTCGGTGGCCAGAAGATGGGCAAAGCACCAGCCTGATCCGGGGTGGCTTTAAAGCCGCCGTAACACCAGCCGCCATTGAAATACAGACCATCAATATCTGTCCGGTCGATGATCGGCGAGCCGTCCATACTCATATCCATGACGCCGCCCCACATCCGCAATAGACGTGCCCGGCCAATCATCGGCATCAAAGCCATGCCGCCTTCGCAGACATCTTCAACCGTTGGCAAATTGCCGCGCTGGGCATAGGAATTGTAGCCATCAATATCACCGCCGAAAACAAGGCCGCCCTTGTCTGACTGGCTGATATAGAAATGACCAGCGCCAAAGGTGATAACGCCGGGGATGATCGGCTTCAGACCCTCCGATACAAAGGCTTGCAGGACGTGGCTTTCAATTGGCAGGCGCATGCCCGCCTTGGCCATCACCTTGCCTGAATTACCGGCAACGGCCACACCAACTTTTTTCGCGGCAATGAAACCCTTGCTTGTCTCGACACCAAGGCATTTGCCTTTCTGAATCCGAAATCCTGTAACCTCGCAATTCTGGATGATGTCGACCCCGCGGCTGTCGGCAGCGCGTGCATAGCCCCACGCCACGGCGTCATGCCGGACGGTGCCGCCCCGCCGCTGGGCAAGGCCGCCTTTGATCGGAAAGCGATTATTGTCAAAATTCAGGAACGGGCATTCGGCGCGAACCTGTTCGGCGTTGAGCAATTCAGCATCGGCGCCATTCAGCATCATCGCATTGCCGCGGCGGCGATAGGCGTCACGCTGGGCATCGGAGTGGATCAGGTTCAAAATGCCACGCTGGCTAACCATCGCGTTGTAGTTGAGGTCCTGCTCCAGCCCCTCCCATAATTTCAGTGACATTTCATAAAAAGGCTCATTGCCATCCAGCAGATAGTTCGAGCGGATAATCGTTGTGTTGCGCCCGACATTGCCGCCGCCGATCCAACCTTTTTCGATCACCGCAACGGATGTGACACCAAACTGACTGGCCAGATAATGCGCGGTCGCAAGGCCGTGCCCGCCACCGCCAACAACAATAATGTCATAGGCCGGTTTTGGTTCCGGGTCGCGCCAGGCTGGCTTCCACCCACGATGTCCGCCGAGGGCTTCCCGGATAACGCGCAATCCCGAATAGCGCCCGGAATTCTGTCCTGTGATTCGCATCCTTCGATCCCTTGAATATGACATGCCTTCAGACAAGAGGCGTGCGTGGTGGTGGTTTGTCCACTCGTTTGTTGTTCTGTATCTATTAAAACTTACTGACCTCAAAACGTCTGTCAAAGCTAAAATACACTCGCAGCACGCTATTTTTACAGATTGTATTCACCCGTCCCTGTCGGGGAAGGTTTCGTCATTTTTCCGAGGCAATTTTATTGCAATTAATTGAAAATTTGATGAGCATGAATCCCGGCTTGGACCTGCAAGCAAACTTTCCAATTCAAAGCCATTTTTGGGGGCGCTGCGATGAGTGACAAAATGCAAACCACGGCTCGTGTGGTTGTGATCGGTGGCGGCGTTGTTGGTGCGTCGGTTCTTTATCATCTGACCAAACTCGGATGGAGCGATGTGGTCATGCTGGAGCGCTCGGAATTGACGTCCGGGTCCACATGGCATGCCGCTGGGGGAATGCACACCATCAATGGTGACCCGAATGTCGCCAAGCTGCAGCAATATACAATCAAGCTCTACAGGGAGATCGAAGAATTATCCGGTCAGGACATCACCATGCACATGACTGGCGGGGTGATGCTTGCGGCTACTGAAGAGCGGTTTGACTGGCTGAAGAGCGTTTGCGCAAAGGGCAAATATCTTGGCATGGACGATCTTGAGCTGATCAGCCCCGAGCGCGCGCATGAATTGATGCCACTGATTGACCCATCACAATTTGTTGGCGCCATGTATGACCCGATTGAGGGGCATGTGGATCCCTATGGTGTTACCCATGCCTACGCCAAAGCGGCAAGAAAGAATGGCGCGCAATTCCACACCCATACAAAGGTGGAAAGCTTGTCACAAAAGCCGGACGGGACCTGGCAGGTCTTTACCAACAAGGGCACCATTATCGCCGAGCATGTGGTCAATGCGGCCGGTCTGTGGGCGCGCGAAGTTGGCCGTATGGTTGGGCTTGAATTGCCGGTTCTGGCGATGGAGCATATGTATCTTCTGACCGAAGACATGCCCGAGGTTGCCGAAATCAACAAGACGACAGGCAACGAAGTTCTTCATGCGGTGGATTTTGACGGTGAAATATATCTGCGTCAGGAACGCGGTGGCATGTTGATGGGCACCTATGAGCGAGCCGGAAAGCCTTGGTCCGAAAAGAAGCCACATCATGGGAATTCGGGCATCAATTGTGAGCCTGATATTGATCGAATTGCGCCATCGCTTGAGGTTGGCTTTAAACATTTTCCAGCCTTTGAGCGTGCAGAATCAAACAGATTATCAATGGGCCTTTCACCTTCTCGCCTGATGGCAATCCGCTTGTCGGGCCGGTCAAGGGCATGACCAATTTTTGGTCCGCCTGTGCGGTGATGGCCGGTTTCAGTCAGGGTGGCGGGGTTGGCCTGTCACTGGCTAACTGGATTGTCAATGGCGATCCGGGATTTGATGTTTGGGCAATGGATGTAAGCCGGTTTGGTGACTACACCAGCATGGCCTTCACCAATGCAGAGTGCGGAGAATTACTCCCGGCGTTTTTCGATCCGCTATCCGAATGAGGAACTCACAGCCGCGCGGCCATTCATGACAACACCGATATATGATCGGCAAAAGGCGGCGGGCGCGCAGTTTGGCGCGGCGGCCGGTTTGAGAGTTCCGCTCTGGTTTGCCCCGAAGGCGTGACTGACGAATTCTCGTGGCGCCGGTCTACCGATTTTGATCATGTCGCAGCAGAGTGCGCAGCGGTGCGTGGCTCTGTCGGGCTTGGTGATATATCCGGCTTTGCCAAATACAGCATAACCGGACCCGGCGCGCGGGACTGGCTTGATCGCATGCTTGCTGCCAACATTCCGCCAAAGGGCGGATGACACTCGCCCCGATGCTTAAGGATGATGGTAAGGTAATCGGTGATTTCTCGCTGGCGACACTTGCTGATGACAGGTTTTGATCATTGGTTCCGGTGCTGCCGAAAGCTATCACATGCGCTGGTTTCTGGCGCATCGTCCAGATGACGGCTCGGTCAATATTACCTCGCATAATATGGGGCTTGTCGGCCTGACACTTGCCGGTCCGCAGGCGCGTCAGGTGTTGCAGGCCTGTACCGATGAAGATGTCTCGCACGCATTCAAATTCATGGCAGTGCGCGAAATGGATGTCGGCATGGTGCCGGCCATTATCGGGCGGGTGAGTTTTACCGGCGATCTGGCTATGAGATATGGGTGAAGCCTGAATATCACATCAATCTTTATGACCAGCTGATGCGGGCTGGTGCGGCACATGATATCCGCCTGTTTGGGTCGCGGGCGTTGAACGCCTTGCGGCTGGAAAGAATTTCGGCTCATGGGCGCGCGAATACCGGCCAATATACGGGCTGGAAACCGGCCTTGACCGCTTTGTGGCCTATGACAAGGCGGCAGATTTCATTGGCCGTGAAGGCGCGCTGGCTGAGCGCGAGACAGGCGGCGCCTTAAGGTTCCGCTGTTTCGTTGTCAAAGCGCGTGACGCGGATGTGATTGGCGATGAGCCGATCTCGCACAAAGGCAAGGTTGTTGGCTGGGTCACGTCCGGCGGTTTTGCGCATGGGTCCGGCGTGTCGGTGGCACAAGGCTATGTTCCAAAGGACATTGCCGATGAGATCGATGGCTGGGAGATTGAGCTTCTTGACCAACAATTGCCTGCAACCCTGCAGGCACAGCCCTGTTTGATGCCAATTCCGGACGGATGCGAAGCTGATACAGCGTTGACTCGGCCGTGCCCTGGAATTGCGCGCACGGCCAATGAACCCTCGCGTTAGCCGTTAGGCGTCACGCAACAGTGGGGCCGGTTTCTGGCCAAGCGTGCGGATTGCTCCGGCCAGCCCAAGGATCGCCGTTGCCGCCGCACCAGCAAAGGCGGTGGTCACGACAATCTGGCCATGGAAGATGAATTCGGCCTGCAGAAAACCGGTGATCAGCGCCCAACTTGCAAGCGTGCCGATGATTGTCGCGGCAAAGGCGGTCAACAGGCCAAGCAATGCATATTCCAGAAACCACGCGATCGTGATCGACAGGCGCGTGGCGCCGAGCACTTTCAATATGACCGAGTCGGCGAGACCTGGGCTTCGGTGCTGGCCACGGTTCCTGCCAGAACCGCAATACCGGCGACCAAGGTGACAAGTGCGGTCATTTGCACGGCACTGCCAAGCAGTCCAATAACGCGTTGTGCTGTTGCCACCGCTTCGCGCACTGAAATTGCCGAGATATTGGCAAAGGCATCGCCAACTCGCGCTTCCACAAGATCGGCAGCGGCTTCATTGGCAACATGCGTTGTTGCCATCCAGCTGTGCGGCGCTGCCTCAAGGAGACCGGCGAGAGAACAAAGACGAAATTCAGCGAAAAGCTCTCCCATTCGACTGCGCGGATGTTGCTTATGGTGGCGGAAAATTTGCGTCCCAGAACATTAAATCAACCTTGTCGTCAAAGCCATACGCCAAGTTCGCGGGCCTCCTCCTCGGACATTGAGACAAGCGGTGGACCGACATAATCTTCCGGCCACCATTCGCCAGCGATGATCTCGGCGTCTTTTGGCGTGCTGCCGCCAAGTCAACGCCCGATCACCGCGAAGCACCCATGCTGATGCGTTTTGGGGTCAAAGTCGGCGGCGGGTGTGCCGCAAGGGCCATAACCCTGCCACGCAGCATTGGTGTTTTGCTGATGTCGGTGACGCCCTCGCTGCTGCCGGCAATTTCCATGAATTGATCGATCTGATGCGGCTGAATGTCGATAAAGAACCATGCCGGCGCATCTTCTGATACGCGGGCATCAATCTGCCGGCTCAGATTGCCTGTGACAATGAGACGGCCACCAGAACTGACAGGCCTAGCCCAAGGCGATGATCACCGACTTTACCGGTGATCCCGGTCTTGTGATCGCCGAGAGCCAGCCGCGCCGGTACATATCCTGGTGCCGGAAGTTTGCGCATCACCCGCATCAAGACCTCGCCAAGTCCGGCAAGCAACAACAGCGAGCCAATCGATCCGCCGACAAAACCAAGGGTCAAAGACAGATTGCGTGTCGCCAGAAAGGCAAGGACGGCAAGGCCGATGATGGCGGCGCCACTCATCACCAGATAACGTGGCTTGGGGCGTCCCGATGGCATTTCAACAAGGCTGCGGAACAGATGGGCCGCGCACCTCTCGGCCTTGGCCACCGGCCAGAGGGCAAACAAAAGGACGTCAACAGGCCAAAGCCAGCGGCAATCAGCAATGGCACCGGATATAGGCCCATCTCCAGCGGCACGGTGACATAGTCTGCCAGAAGGTCGAGTGCGAGCGCCGGTGCCAGCGCCGCAATCACGACCCCGATAGAGACACCAAGGCTGGCCACCATCATCACCTGCAAAATGTACGCGAAACACCAGCTGTGCCGGTGCGCCAAGGCATTTCAATGTGGCGATCACCGGCATACGGCTGGCCAGCCACGCTCGCACCGCACCGGCCACACCAAGCCCGCCGATCAGCAGGGCGGTGAGGCCAACCAGAACAAGAAACATTCGGCACGGTCAATAAAAACATCAAATCCGGGGGCGGCATCATCGACGTCACGCACGCGGACATTAGTCTCGGCCGCGCCTGTCTCGAGCGCTGTCACCGCCTGTTGGCATCGGCCATATTGTCCAACAGCAACCGCGCGCGATAGGTGATGAATGACCCCGGTTGGGCAAGGCCGGTAGCTTCGAGTGTTTCACTCGAAATCAAGACGCGCCGGCCCAAAGCTGACGAAGCTCACGGATCTGTCCGGCTCATAGATCAGGGATGCGGCAACTCTGACCTCGGCATTGCCAAGCCGCGCCCGGTCACCCGGCACCAGCCCCAGCATGCGCAAAAGCTGTGCATCGGCAACAATGCCATTGTCGGCCAGCGCCGCGGCAAGAGTGATGTCGCCGCCTTTGTCGCGCCGCTCTTCGCCGTCAGTTCGGCCGCCCCCACAAGCGGCCAATTGCTGTCAACGGCCTTGAGTTCTACAAGCTTTCGCTCATCGCCAGTCTGCAACATTGCCCGCATTTGCGTGGTCGTCGACAGGGTTCCGAATGAATCGGCAATTGCCAACAGCTTTTGATCGATTTCGGTGTGGCGACTGCGCAGCTCAACGTCACCACCAAGCAGGATTCTGGCATTGTCGGCAATGCCGTCACGCATCGCCTCGGCAACAGAGCCGACAGTTCCGATGGCGGCAACGCCAAGCATCAAAGCCATCAGAAATACACGGAACCGGCGCACACTGCCGCGGATTTCACGGCGCGCAAAGCGCCATGCAAGCGGCCAGCCGGTGCTGCTCACAGCCGCGTTATTGTTCTTTGAGGACACTGAATTGGTCATGATACAGAGGCACTGTCGCTGGCCAGCTTGCCGTCTTCGATGTGCAGCACCCGCGAACAGCGTGCGGCAAGACTGGCATCATGCGTGACCAGCACAAGTGCGGCGCCAGCAATATTGGCAGCCTCAAACAGCGTGTTGATCACAATCTCGCCGGTGGCGCTGTCAAGATTGCCGGTTGGCTCGTCAGCCAGAAGGATTTGCGGGCGCGGTGCAATAGCTCTGGCGATGGCAACGCGTTGCTGTTCACCACCTGAAAGCTGGTCCGGCAGATGTGTCAAACGGTGGCCAAGCCCGACCGACTCCAACGCCTCTCTGGCAAGTTTGGTGGCATCGCGGTTGCCCGCCAGTTCCAGCGGCACGGCGACATTCTGCAAAGCCGTCATTGACGGGATCAGGCGAAACGCCTGAAAGACGATGCCCACCTTGTCGCGGCGGAGTGCAGCAAGCGCGTCCTCGCCCATCCGGGTGATATTGCGTCCGGCGAGTTCAATTCTTCCGGCGCTGAGACTCTCAAGCCCTGCCATGATCATCAACAGGCTGGTTTTACCGGCACCGCTTGGACCAAGAATACCAACGGTCTCGCCAGCAGTAATGCCAAGGTTTATGCCTTTCAAAATCTCGACGATGCCCTCGGCACTTTTCAGTGACAGTCGCGCACCTTCAAGTGCGATAACCGGTTGCCGCGTGGATGTTTCTGATGATGATGGCAATGACATTGGTGCGGTCCTGCGTGTTTTTTTCGTAAAAGCTCTGCACAAATCTGGACACTTGTGCCATCGCCCCTACATAGACAATGGACATGCTGTTATGCAGATTCATCACGTCGTCATCACCCGATATGGTGGCGTCTGGCAAAGGGGTCAATCACCAGATGTGTGTTTTTTTGAGACTGTTGCATCTTATGAGACGCGTAAGGGTTGTTGTGTTCGCGCTCTTTGTCGTGCTTGGGTTTGCCGGTGGTTTTTCGACCATGCTGCATGCCGAGACACAATCGCCACTGCGCCTCATGGTGCTGGGTGACTCGCTTGTCGCCGGACATGGCCTCAATCATGGTGATGCTTTTCCGGATGCGCTGCAGGTGGCGCTGGATGCCGCTGGATATGAGGTGGAGATGTTCAATGCCGGGGTGTCTGGCGACACTACGGCTGGTGGCTTGGCGCGGCTTGACTGGTCACTTGCCGAGGAACCGGACGCCATGATCATTGTGCTTGGCGGTAATGATTTGCTACGCGGCCTTGATCCGGCAGCTACCTATGAAAATCTGGCGGCGATTATCAACCGGTTGCGTGACCGGAATATCACCGTGCTGTTGGCAGGAATGCAGGCACCGCGCAATCTGGGCCGTGATTATGCTGACGAATTTGACGCGGTCTATCGGCGGCTTGGGGCGCGTGAGGATGTGCTGTTCTATCCTTTCTTTCTTGATGGGGTGGCGCTTGTTCCGGCGTTCAATCAAGCCGATGGCATGCATC
Organism: Alphaproteobacteria bacterium; assembly: GCA_038147495.1. GTDB lineage: Bacteria > Pseudomonadota > Alphaproteobacteria > Puniceispirillales > Puniceispirillaceae > MED-G116. Next base: position 12,605 of record JAYQTT010000021.1, read on the forward strand.
CGAACAAAGAAGGTGTTGCCGAAATCACAAGACGGATACTGCCGATTGTCGAAACGCTTATGCAACGAACATTGAACAGATAGCCGTCAATGGCTTGTTTTGCGGGGGGCTGGAATTCGCGTTTATCTGTGCTTATCAGGCTCTTTTCCCGATGAAAGCCTTTGAAATGACCGTTCTCATGTCCTATAAAGCGCGGTGATCGAATTTTGGCACGGCAACAATGCCCGGGTATGTTGTTGTGCATATTGTTGCCACTTCGCGGGCATAAAAATGGCGTGATCTCGCCAAGAATGGCGACCAGAAGCAGAAAAGCATATTTGCGCTAGATGTGAATTGCACAGAAGGGACTCATGAGACACAGGATTCATGCGGGAATGACAGAGATGATCAAAACACTGGCAATCGGGGTTGCCCTGACATTTACGATTGCGGCACATGCCGCGGCAGAACCGGTTCAGATGCTGATTGAAAAGGACTGGGTTGCGTATCGTGTTGATGATGGCGGCAAAAGAACCTGTTTTGTCAGCAGCACACCAACCAAAAGTGTGGGCAAATATGACCCGGCGAACCGTGGTGAAACGCGGGTTTATGTCTCGCACGGGCCAGTTCCCGAGGACCGCAATGTTGTTCAGGTTTTGGCGGGGTATCGCTATAAGAAGCAAACTAACGTGACCGTCACCATCGATGGCAGGAGTTTCACCCTGTTTACCCTTGACGGGCGTGCCTATGCCGAGAGCGAAGAGGACGATCTTGCGATGATCAAGGCCATGAAGCTTGGCTCGACAATGACGGTCGTTGGCGAGTCCAGTCGCGGCACCAAGACAACTGATACATATTCATTGTCCGGATTTACCAAGACCAAAAACCTGATTGACCGGACCTGCAAATAACGGGCTCCGAAGACAGCCCATATACAGTGATCTGGAAAAGGATCACGAAGGAAGAGTGAATGTCCGAGGCCGTGGCCACGATAGATGATTTGCAGGATGATGCCAGCCACGCACAATCTGATGCCGTTAACGCGCCAGTGAATCTGCTCGGCCTATCGCAGGAAGCGCTTGAAACAGTGGTCACCGATGCCGGATTGCCAAAATTCCGCGCGCGCCAGCTGTGGCGCTGGGTCTGGCGGCATGGGCTGACCAATTTCGATGAAATGAGTGACCTTGGCAAGGATGTGCGGGCGCGCTTTGCCGGCATGTTTTCCGCCGAGCGACCACGGGTGACGCGGCGTCTGCAATCGAGTGATGGCACAATCAAATGGCTGCTTCGCTTTGCTGACGGCAATGAAGCTGAAACGGTCTATATCCCCGACAATGAGCGCGGCACACTATGTATCTCATCACAGGTGGGGTGCACGTTGACCTGTAGCTTTTGTCACACAGGCACGCAAAAGCTTGTGCGCAATCTTAACGTTGCGGAAATTTGCGGGCAGGTCATGCTGGCGATGGATGAGCTTGGCGACTGGCCTGCGGGAAAGCCCGAAAGACGGCTGACGAATATCGTTCTGATGGGCATGGGCGAACCGCTGTTCAACTATGAAAATGTTGCCGGCGCGATGAAGATTATCATGAGCGGCGAGGGTGTCGCCTTGTCAAAGCGCCGGATCACCCTGTCCACCTCTGGTGTGGTGCCGGAAATCAAGCGTGCGGGTGAAGAGCTTGGGGTCAATCTGGCGATCTCACTGCATGCTGTCCGTGACGAATTGCGTAACGAGCTTGTTCCAATCAATCGCAAGCATAATCTGGCCGAATTGATTGATGCTTGCCGGAATTACCCCGGATTGTCGAATGCGCGGCGGATCACATGGGAATATGTCATGCTGGACGGGGTCAATGACAGTGACGAGGATTGTCGCAAACTGTTGGCGTTGATCCGCGGTATTCCGTCAAAAATCAACCTGATCCCCTTTAACCCATGGCCGGGCAGTGCCTATAAATGTTCCAGTCCGGAGCGCATTGAGGCGTTTGCCAAAACCGTGCTGAAAGCAGGCTATGCCTCGCCGGTGCGCACGCCACGCGGACAAGACATCATGGCGGCGTGTGGCCAGCTGAAATCGGCGTCTCAGCGCGAAAGGCGTCAAAAAACAGGCATCAATGATTGATCGCACTGCCGCGCCATGCGGGAACGGTATCATTCGCCAAAAAATGCCGATCAAAGCACTGTCGATGAGGCTTGAACAAAAGGTGATCAATCACTACATTGTTTGCAGGATAAATGCTCATTTGGGGGTTTAAAAATGGCAGATAATCGTTTTATGAACACCGCAGCCGCCACTGCGTCGCAGACCGATGTCGGACTGCGCAGCTATATGCTTGGCGTCTATAATCATATGACCATTGCGCTGCTGTTCAGCGGCTTGTTTGCGTTCGGCACAAAGATGCTTGCAACCGTGACCGGGCCTGATGGTGGCACTTACCTGACCTCATTCGGTCAGTTGCTCTATGGAACACCGTTGAAATGGGTTGTGATGTTGGCACCTCTGGGCATGGTCTTCTGGCTGTCTGCCCGGATGAACAACATGTCAGCGTCCAAGGCACGCACTCTGTTTTATGTCTACAGCGCGCTGATGGGATTGTCACTGTCGTCAATCCTGTTGACCTTCAGCATGCCAAGTGTTGCCCGCGCTTTCTTTGTGACTGCCGGTGCCTTTGCCGGTCTTAGCATCTATGGCTACACCACAAAGCGCAGCCTTTCGGCGATGGGCTCATTCATGATGATTGGCCTGTTTGGTCTGATCATTGCCAGCGTGGTGAATATCTTCCTTGCTTCAACCGCGATGCATTTCGTCATCTCGATTGCTGGCGTGGTGATTTTTGCTGGTCTGACAGCATGGGATACGCAAGACATCAAGAACATGTACCGCGCCGGTGACAGCAGTGAAGTTGCCGCAAAGAAATCGATCTTGGTGCGCTTCGGCTGTATCTGGACTTCATCAATATGTTCTGTTCATCCTGCAGCTGTTCGGCAACCGCGAATAGGACGGCTGTCTGATAGACCAATAACATCTGCGCCCGATGCCTTTGGTGTCGGGCGTTTTATTTTCACACCTCTTTGGATTGAACCACGACTGAACTCATGCCTGACCTCGCTGATTTTCTGAATGCCGATGCAACTCTGGATCCGCTCGACAAGGCCAGAGCAAATGCCATTCTTGCCCTTGCTGAAGCCGCCGCAACGATTGCCGGTCTGATCCGTGACCCGAAGGCATCACGTGGATTTGGTGTGGCACGCGACAGCGCCAATGCAGATGGTGATACGCAAAGGCACTTGATGTCGTGTGTGACGATTTGGTGAGTGCGGCTCTCGCCAAGGCTGGTGTGGCTGTCTATTTGTCTGAAGAGCAGGATGAGCCTGTCTCTCTTGCAGCGGACGGAAAGGTCATTGTCGCCTGCGATCCGCTCGATGGATCATCGAATATCGATACCAATATTTCGATTGGCACCATCTTTTCCATATTGCCGGCCGCCGGTGGCACGCTGCAGGCCGGACGCAATCAGCTGGCGTCAGGCTTTTTGTTTATGGGCCGCAGACAACGATGCTGTTGACAACGGGCGAGGGTGTGCATGCCTTTCAAATGGATGAGTCCGGCCGGTTCCAACAGCTTGACTGGGATGTGAAGATTGCGCCGGAAACGGGTGAATTCGCGATCAATGCGTCCAATTCACGGCATTGGTTCAAGGCTGTGTCGGCCTATATCACAGATTGTCTATCCGGCAAGGATGGGCCGCGTGGCGCAATTTCAACATGCGCTGGGTTGGCTCGCTGGTTGCCGATAGCTGGCGCATTTTCCGGCGCGGCGGCGTGTTCCTCTATCCCGGTGATGCGCGCGATGGTTATGGCGATGGGCGGCTGCGTCTGATTTACGAGGCGGCACCGGTGGCGCTGTTGGTTGAACAGGCTGGCGGCAGGGCGATAACCGGCGATATGGATATTCTGGATGTAGCCGGAGAGCCTGCATCAGCGGGTTCCGCTTATCTTTGGTTCGAGTAATGAAGTTGACGTGATCGCCACCTATCATTCATAAACAGATAAACCAAAACACAAGGACTGGACAAATGCTGATCTCTCTTCGACAGCTACTTGATGATGCGGCTGAACATGGCTACGGCGTGCCCGCTTTCAATATCAACAACATGGAACAGGGGCTGGCAATTTTGCAGGCAGCGGACAAGCTTGACGCGCCGGTGATCATTCAGGCCAGCCGCGGCGCGCAAATATGCCGGTGATGTGATGTTGCAGGCGATGGTCAAGGCGTTGGCCGAGATGTACCCGCATATTCCGGTTTGTATGCACCAGGACCATGGCAATAACGAAGCCACCTGCATGACCGCAATTCAATATGGCTTTACCTCGGTGATGATGGATGGATCGCTTGAGGCTGATGCGAAGACACCGGCAAGCTATGACTATAATCTGGACATCACCCGCCGCGTCACCGAAATGGCGCATCACGCCGGTGTGTCTGTTGAGGGCGAGCTTGGCGTCCTTGGATCGCTTGAAACGGGCGAAGGTGAGCAGGAAGACGGGCACGGCGCAGAGGGTAAATTGTCCGAGGATCAGCTGCTGACGGACCCTGATCAGGCCGTTGATTTTGTCAAACGGACAAAGGTTGATGCGCTGGCGATTGCCATGGGAACAAGCCATGGCGCCTATAAATTCACCCGCAAGCCGGATGGTGAAATTCTGGCAATGAATGTGGTAGAGGAAATCAACCGCCGCCTGCCCAATATCCATCTTGTTATGCATGGCTCGTCAAGCGTGCCGCAGGAACTTCAGGATGTGTTCAATGCGCATGGCGGTGAGATGCCGCAAACATGGGGCGTTCCGCTGGAAGAGATCGAGCGCGGGATCAAGAATGGTGTGCGTAAAGTCAATATCGACACGGACTGCCGTCTTGCGATGCTTGGTGTTATTCGCAAGATTGCCGATGAAAACAGGTCTGAATTCGATCCGCGCAAATTCCTTCAACCGGCGATGCAGGCCATGTCGGATCTGTGCGCGGACCGGTTTGAAAGATTTGGCACTGCGGGCAATGCGTCGCGGATCAAGCCGCTTTCACTGTCGGCGATGGCTGGCCGATATGCGTCTGGCAACCTTGATCCGGTAATTGGCTAGTCGGCGGTTTCTGTCTCGGCGGCGAGGATCGCCGCAAGGCCGCTCTCATAATCCGGATAGAGAAGATCGACCCCAAGTTCGGGCTTGATCACGCGTGAGCCAACCTTGCGCCGCGACACATAAAAGCTTCGCGCCATGGGTGACAGATTCGCCTCGTCAAGGCTTTGTGGTTGTGGCGGTTCAACCCCAATCATTCTGGCCGCACAGCGCACCACATCACCTTGCGGTGCCGGTTTTTCATCAGCCAGATTGACGATCCTCCCAGGGCGGGGTTGCTGCATCGCCGCCACAATGATGCGGCAAATATCATCAACATGGATGCGGTTGAACAATTGTCCTTCGCGTTCGATAATTCGTGCGGTGCCATCGCGCAGCCCGTCAAAGGCGCTGCGGCCGGGGCCATAGATACCGGCGGCACGGAAAATTTCCGCATCAAGCAATGCCTGCCAGCGCTGTTCCGCGGCCCATCTTGCTTTCCCCCGCGCGGTTGCCGGTTCGGGCGGTGTGTCTTCATAGCAAAAGCCTTGTGGCTTGTCGGGATAGATCGAGGTTGCCGACACATAGCCGGTCCAGCCGGTAAAGGACGCCAGCACATCTTCATGGGCGTCCAACACAGGGTCGCTGCCCCCAATCGCGGTAATTGTGCTGACCACCGCATCGACACCGGCAAGCGCAGATGCTGCATCGTCAAGTGGCTGGTCATTGCTGAACGGATATATCTGCCAGCCGTCTTTGGCTTCTTTTGCCAGCTTTGACGGTGTCCGCGTGGTGCCGCGGATGTGCCAGCCCTGACTGGCCAGAAGGTGGCCAAGTGGCCGTCCGACATAGCCGATGCCAAAGATGAAAATGGTGCGCGAAGGTGACATGCTGTGGTGGAATTTCCCTGATGTTCTGTGGTTTTTACGGTTGTTATTCTGGCATGGGGCCAGCGATCAATGCCGCATCAAGCCGCCGTCCCATCCAGTCAAGGCGCCAGTCAAGATGCGGGCCTGTTGATCTGCCAGTTGATCCAACCCAGCCAAGAAGGGCGCCGCGTTGGACCTGCTCTCCTGTCGACACAGCAACATTATCAAGATGCAGGAAGCTGGAATTCAGTCCAAGCCCATGCGCCATCAGAATGGTGTATCCGGAAAAATACAGATCCATGACAAGTGTCACGCGCCCGCTTGCCGGTGCCAGAACCGGTGTACCGCGCGGGGCAGCGATATCGATCCCGTAATGTGGCTGGCGTGGCTTTCCATTGAGGATGCGCTGGCTGCCGAATACGCCCGAAATCCGGCCGGTGACCGGCCAGTCCAAGCCAGAGGCAAAATCGCCCATCGGTGCAATCCGGAGGCGCGCCGCTTGCACGGCTTTTGAATCGTTTTTGATACGCTCAAGAACATCGGGTGGCGGCGTGACCATTTTCTTTTCAAGGCCATCGATACGTTGAATATCGTAATCGCGTTGTTCGGCCATCAGGCGGGTTCGATATGTCGTGCCATCGGGGGTGTTGATCTCAACAGTGACCGGTGCGTCAGTCTGGTGATGAAACCCGACCAGAAAAAGCCCGTCCGCACTTATTGGCACGGCTTCATTATCGATTTTGATTTTGCTGCCGGGCTGGGTGCTGGCAATGATCATCCCGCCTTCGATGGCACTGCCTTGCAGAATTGTGGCGCCGTCAATTTTGGCAGATGCGATGGCTTGTGGCACCGCCAGCCACACCCACATCATGGCGGTGAGGCAAAAAGTCCAACAGGCACGGGTAAATGATCTTGGTGTCGACATTGGGTAAGGCTACCATTAAAATGCGCCGCGCACACGCGCAAAGGCGTGTTGTTTTGACGCTGCCGACAAAATGGTTTTGATCGCTGTTACTCTGATCGGCTAATAATTTGACCGGCCATGATGGGGCATGATGCGCCAGTGCCAACTTGGGAGACAATACCGGATGACAAGCGAAATTCCTCATGAAAAGGTGGTAATCATCGGCGCGGGCGCGGCGGGTCTGACGGCGGCAATCTATACCGCCAGAGCCAATCTGAAGCCGGTTGTCATCGCTGGTCTGCAGCCCGGTGGGCAGATGACGATCACTACCGATGTGGAAAATTATCCCGGGTTTGCCAACGTCATTCAGGGCCCATGGTTGATGACGGAAATGCAGGCGCAGGCAGAAAATGTCGGTGCGCGCGTGGTTTATGACATCGTCACCGCGATCGATGCCAGCAGCCGCCCCTTTACCCTGAGTCTTGATTCAGGCGGGCAGATGACAGCCGACAGCCTTGTCCTTGCCACCGGCGCACAGGCGCGCTGGCTTGGGCTTGAGTCTGAGCAGGCCTTTAATGGCCGTGGTGTTTCGGCCTGTGCAACATGTGACGGTTTTTTCTACAAAGGGCGCGAAGTTGCCGTGATTGGCGGGGGAAATACCGCGGTGGAAGAAGCGCTGTATCTTGCCAATATCTGCGATAAGGTGACTTTGGTGCACCGGCGCGACAGTCTGCGGGCCGAACAGATTATGCAGGACCGCCTGCTCAAACATGATCGCATAGAGGTGCTGTGGAACCGTGAAGTTGCCGAGGTGCTTGGTGATGACAGCGGCGTCAGCGGGCTTCGTCTCGCCTCAACCAGTGGCGAGGATGATCTTGAAATCGCCGTGCAGGGGATGTTCGTGGCGATTGGCCATGATCCGGCGACTGCTGCGTTTGCCGGCGTTGTCGATCTTGATGATGAGGGATATATCCTTGCCGAAAAGGGTGGCACCCGGACATCAGTTGAGGGGATCTTCGCTGCCGGCGATTGTGTTGACAAAATATATCGTCAGGCCGTTACCGCCGCCGGTATGGGTTGCATGGCCGCGCTTGATGCTGAACGCTGGCTTGGTGAGCAGGAGTGATCCAGACCTGTCCGGATCACCCAACACCCTCATCGATTATCGCTAAGCCGTTGCCGCTTGCGGTGTGACCGGTGCTTCACGGATAAGCCAATTCACAATGAACGCAGCCAATCCGGCGCCGGCATTCACCCACCACATCAGCTCATAGCTCGCGGTCAGGTCATAGAGATAGCCGCCAAGCCAAGCGCCAACGAATGAGCCCACCTGATGTGACAGGAAAACGATGCCATACAGCATGCTGAGATGCTTTGGCCCGAAAAACACCACGATCAGGCCGCTGGTCAGCGGAATCGTGCCAAGCCACAACAGCCCCATCATCGCGCCGAACACAAGCGCGCTTGTTGAAGTGGGCGGGATCAGGACAAACGCCGCGATAATCACTCCGCGCAACAGATAGACTGTCGCCAATGTCTTGTGCTTGGAAATGATCCCGCCAAGCCAGCCACAGACAAATGCGCCAATAATGTTAAACAGGCCGACAAGTGCGAGCGACCAGCTGGCAATGTTGCGCGACAGACCGGCATCTTCAAGATAGACCGGCAGGTGGGTGGCGATGAATGCAAGCTGCAGGCCGCAGACGAAAAAGCCCATGGTAAGCAGAACATAATCGCGGCTTCGGACCGCAAGGCCGAGCGCTTGCCCGCCGTGATCGAGGCGGCGACATCGGCCGTCTTGCTTGTCTTGTCATCGCGCAGACCAAGCGCCACCGCAACCATGGAACCGGTCAGAACCGACAGGATAATCAACGCCATCTGCCAGCCATGGCCACCGATCAGCATCTGGGTGACAGGCAACAGGGCAAATTGCCCGAACGAGCCAAAGCTGGTCACCATGCCAAGGGCAAGCGAGCGTTTTTTCGGCGGCACGGCACGCGCCACGGCGCCGATCGCAATCGAAATACCGGCACTTCCCATGCCGAGACCAATCAGCGCCTGACCAAACATCATTCCGGCCTCTGTCACCCACAGCGCCATCAACAACAGCCCAAAGGTGTAGATAAAGGCGCCAAGCGCCGCCACTTTCCACGCCCCGATACGGTCTGCCAGAGCGCCAAAAAGTGGTGAGGACAGCCCCAGACCAGATTTTGCATGGCGATCGCCAGCGAGAATATCTGAAGGCCGGTGCCAAGATCCTGTGACACAGGCACCAGAAACAGGCCGAAAGCCTGACGGATGCCAAGCGTCACTGTTACGAGATATGCACCGGCAATCAATATGGTGATCCAGGGGGGGATTCCGCCGGGAACAATAAGCTTCGATACGCGCACTTTAGCAATCCTTTAAACTCTTGCGGCGGAGAAGGGGCGCACAGGCGCATGATACCGCATCACCACCGGTCTGGTGGTGATGGCGAGTATATACGAAATTTTAAGGGGGGCTATTCCTGAAGTAGGCGGACAGCCTGCACCTGTGGACCGCGGCCCGAATCATCCACCTTGATCAGGACTTTTTGTCCCTGAATCAGGGAATGGAAGCCGCAATCATTGAGCACGCGGGAATGCACGAAGACATCTTCTTTCATATTATCCGCGGTGACAAAGCCATAGCCGCGCAGATCATTGAAGAATTTGACCACGGCGCGCACTTCATCGGCATCCGGTTCAGGCGCCGCTGGCGGCGTTGCCGATATCGGCCGGTTGACCGACAGCAGGTCCTGAATGACCTGACCATGGTCATTTGTTGTTAATGACACGGTAAGCTTATCGCCGGTAAGAAGCCGGATCAGACCAAACCGATCAAGCGTTGAACGATGCAGAAACACCTCTGCGTCACCGATCTTCACAAACCCGTAACCCTTACGCTCATTATACCAGATGAGCTCACCTTCCTGGACTTCAACTTCGCTCACAACACGTCGCCTTTCGGAACATCGCCTTTTGGCATCCTGCCGCTTGGGGGATTCCCCAAAAAGCAGCCACCAAACAGCAAAAGCCTTCAATCAAACCGACATGGCTATGGTGAGAGGCACTCTGCCCCCGGGTACAATTTGCGCGGCCCCCGGATACAAGTTGCGCTGATCACGCGCCAAACGCCTTGCGCCTCACAAACCCACACCTGCCACATCGAAACCAAATGACAGATTAGGCAGCATTAAATTTTTGCCTTAACAGGGAAAATGACGTGGTAACGCACTTGTGATTTTACGCCGCGTCAACCATCGCCGCCGGGCATCTGGCCGGAGGGCATGCTAATAGGCTGAGCCCCTTGAAACGCCAATGACGCAGAGTTGGGGATCAGGCTCGATACGATGCGGGGAAGGTTGAGTACAGGCGGGGCGTTACGGCGTGATGTTGAGGGCTGATTTGCTGTCGTCAATCGCCGTTGCAATCGCATCTTTCCAGTCGCTTATGCTGGCAGCATCTGCCGCATTGGCGGGAAAGATCAGGCCCCTCGTGCTGTTGACAAGGCCGCCTTCCCATCCATGGTCGCCGTAATGCAGGCCGGCAAGCGCCTTTTCCGGTCCGGCCCCCTGTGCGCCGAATCCGGGCACCAGAAACGGTGCGTCGGGCAGGATCGCGCGCAAGGCCCGCGCATCTTCCGGCCAGGTGGCCCCGGCAACGATGCCAAGCGATGACCAGCCATGCGCGCCGCGCCGTTCGGCGGCAAGCGGGGCCAGCATTCCGGCAAGATGATGATAGATCGGCAGGCCGTCAGACAGCTTGTCCTGAAGCGCGCCAGCGCCCGGATTACTTGTCCGGTTCAACACAAATAGCCCGCTCTGCGTGGCATCGGCGCGTTCCAGAAACGGTTCCAGCGTGTCGATGCCAAGCCACGGATTGATCGTCAGCGCATCCGAGGGAAAGGGCGCATCATGGCCAAGCCAGCCAGCGGCATGGGCGGTTGAGGTGCTGCCGATATCGCCGCGTTTGGCATCCATCACCACCAGCATGCCGGCGGCGATGGCTTCGCGGGCAAGCGATGCCAGAATGACCATCCCTTCGGGGCCATATTGTTCAAAGAAGGCGGCCTGTGGTTTTATCGCCGCCACCCGGCCAAGGGCCTGTTCAAGACAGGCGGCGGTAAAATCGCCAAGGGCCGAAATGCCGCCATCGGTGCCGGGCGTTGCCGCGCCGAACAGCGCCGGAATCATCGCCGCATGCGGGTCAATCCCCATGCACAGCACGGTCCCGCTGCGGCGGTTTGCTTCGGTCAGCCTGTCGGCAAAATGGCTCATATCTGTGTTCCGGCTGTTGTTTTTGGCGGTTATTTTCTGGCTCTTATTTTATCGGGGTCAGGCCATGCCAAGCGCATTGCGATAGGTGGCAAGCAGTTCATCCTGCTCATTCAGCAGATCGCGGTCCATGGCCCGCATACGCACCACCTGACGCATGATTTTAGGCTCAAAGCCGGTGGCCTTGGCTTCGGAATAGACGTCCTTGATGTCCGCCATGAGGGCGCGTTTTTCTTCCTCGAGCCGCTCAATGCGTTCGATGAATTGCTCAAGCTGGGGCGCACCAGCCCGGTGCCGGGAATAATTGACATGCGGTATCCTATCTTCTTGCGGGCGCGGTTGTGAATTCCCGGGCGCCGCGGTTGGTTGGCTTATTTATGCGATTTGGCGTGGTTCTTTCATAGGCGGCTTTTTGTTCGGGCGTGGCCTCGGTCTGGTATTTTGCCTTCCAGTCGGCGTAATCCATCCCATAGATGATGGCGCGTGCCGCGGCTTCGTCCATCTCAATATCCATGCCCTCGGCAACCTGCCGATACCAGCGTGACATGCAATTCCGGCAGAAACCGGCAAGGTTCATCATGTCGATATTCTGCACATCGGTACGATCACGAAGATGCTCAACGAGGCGACGAAAGGCGGCCGCCTCAAGTTCTGTCGTCGTTTGCTTGTCCATTGTTCCTGTCTCCCGTTGTCGCGATATATATCCGGGCAGATATGATCATGCGGCGTGGTGGTTTTGACGCCTGCCCCACATTGCCCGCTGCGTCAATTCCTTCGTCAAATGAATGCGCCTAACATAGTCAACCGGCATGGGCCGCGCAACCAATATAGAGGCCTGCCGGATGCGGTTTATCACCCTAGTTTGAAACCATTCCAAACAACTTTGCCATGGCTAAATTGTTTGGCTTTCTTTATAAAGAGGGGTGGCCGATAGTGGTCACAGCGATGATTCACGGAACAGGCACTCTTTGCGAGCTGATGTCAAAAGCCAAACAGAATATCGAGACAGATCCCAATATCAGTGAAAGTGCGGCCAAGTTTGACCGCATCCGGCGGGCGCATCAAAGCGAGGTTGCCGAGGATTATGTCGAGATGATCGCCGATTTGATTGATGAAACCGGCGAGGCCCGCACGGTTGATCTGGCGGCCCGCTTTGGCGTGACCAGCCCAACGGTCAACGCCATCATCCAGCGGCTCGCGCGCGAGGATTTGGTTGTCTCCAAGCCCTATCGGTCTATTTTTCTGACGGACAAGGGCACCGCGCTTGCCGAGGCCAGCCGTGAGCGGCACCGCATCGTAAGGGATTTTCTGGTAACAATCGGCGTGCCGGAAGCCATCGCCGAGGAAGATGCCGAAGGCGTTGAGCATCATGTCAGCCCGGAAACCCTCGCGGTGTTTGAGGCCATCACAAAACCGGTGGCGCCAGCGGCTGGCTGATCAGCGGGCGGTTTCCACACCCTTGTGAAGATACAGCGTGCGGGTGACATTGCTGGCGATATCCACTTTTGAGATGCCTTCGGTCCGCTGCCATTCAACGCCGTCTATCGCCGGAGCCACAGAGCGGCCATCGAGCCAGATGATGTGCCGCCCGGCAACCGGTTGCCAGGCGTGATTGGCTTCAAAATGGTTGCCCGGAATGCCATCGGCGTCATGGATATAGACATTGATATTGGTGTTGTGAAAATGCCACATCAACAGGGCCGCGGTGGCGCCGGTCAGCGATCACCGTGTTGGCGCCTGATTGCGCGAGGGCATCGGTAACGTCCGCTGCCAGAACCTGCCATCCGCGCAGGCGCCGCAACGGGTCGGAGTCCGGCGTCAGCGGACCAAGGCTGCCCGCGGTGCTGGCGACAAGAAATAGTGCGGCAATGATTGCATTGATCCCCGCCGCCGCTTGCCCCATCGGTGGTGCTGGCGGGCAATCCATCCGGATAACCAGATCACCAGTGCCGGCATCGCCGCCAGCGCCCAATTGGCGTTTGCCTCGCTGAGGAACGCCTGCAGCGTAATGATGGCAAGCGGTGGCATTGCCATAGACAGCAGCAAGCGATGCCGTGGGTCTGACAGGGGTGGCCGCAGGATCAGCAGCATCAGGGCAAAACAGATTGGTCCGGCGGTAACGAATTGTGCGCCTAGAAAATCAAGGCTGCTGGCAAGGCTGTGTGATTGCTTGGCAAGATTGGCATTGTCGCCAAGATGGCGCACCGTGGCGAAATCGTTGAACAGGTTCCAGATGAGGTTGGGACTGGCCGCCAGCCCCATGCCAATCGCCAGCAGGACCAGATGGCCCGGATGAATCTGTGCAATCTTGCCGGTGATGTGCTGGACAGATTCTGGCTGTGCAGCATCGCTGGCGGGAGAATTGGCGGTAGAAGAATTGGTGGCAGAAGACAGGCGCTGCCAGACCCAGAAAATGATCACACCGACCGGAAAATAGATCGCTGCATATTTGGCCAGCATGCCGATGCCTGCGGCAAGGCCGGCAAGAAACATGCCGCGACCGGGGCTGATTTTACCGGTGATAATTCCGGCAAGCGATGTCAATGCCAGCGCCCAGAATAACAACAGCGGGGTGTCGGTTGATATCACGAAGCTGCCAAGGCTTGTGGCTGGCAACAGCGTCCATAAAATCCCTGCCCAGCGTCCGGCTGACGCGCCATAAAGCCAGCCCGCCCCGCGCCATAACACCAGAGACGTGGCCAGATGCAGCCATGGCGCAGCGAGGCGCACGGCCCAGTCATGATGTCCGAAAACCGCATGGGTAAGACCGATTATCCAGCTGGTCAAAGGCGGCTTGGTAAAATAGCCAAAATCAAAATTCTGGCTCCACAGCCAATATTGTGCCTCGTCGACGCCAAGTTCCAGAGGGCTTATGACAATGGCAAGGCTTCGCAGGACGGCAATGGAGACCAATGCGGCGACAAGATAGAGGTCGCCGCGATGCCAGTAATTGCCCGAAACATCACCTCTATAATCAGATGTGGCATTACCCGCTGGCATTTATTATCCTTTGATTATGAGGCCTTGATAAAAGGTCAATCCATATGGGCCGGCGGCATAGGCTGGTGTGCACAACGGATGTGTGTTGCACCTCGTTTGCCGGTAGCAGGCCCATCGGCACTAAAGAAGCAGACTATAAAAGCGAAATATAGAAACAAAAGGGGCGTCATGTCATCAGGTGAGAGTGTTTTTTCGGAGACATCGCGGGCCGATTGGACGCAGATGGTCGAAAGGCTGTTGCGCGGTGATGATCCTGCGACACTGGACAGGCTGGATGAGGATGGCCTTCCGGTTCGGGCGTTTTATGACATCGAACCAAAAATTGATAAGGGTGGCGAGCACCCGCGTGCCCTGCCGCGAAACCCGCAAAACTGGCTCTCGCATGGTTGGGATATCTGTCAGCCGCTAACCCTGTCGAACGCGGACATGGCGGCCATACGGGCGGTGAATGCCAGCATGATGGCGGCTCTGGAAACCGGTGCGACCAGCATCTGGTTGACGATTGATGAGAGTATCGCCCAAGACGCAATCCCTGCCGCGGTGCTGGTTCTGTTTGACGGGGTGATATTGTCTGCAATCGGCGTGACAATCGACGCTGGGCGCAACAGTGATGCATGGTGCCGGGCGATTCTTGATCATGCTGGCGAGATAATCTCCCAAAATGCATGTGACATGCGGCTTGTGCATGGTGCCGATGATGCGGCCAGTTTGGCGGCTGGTCGCGCTGCCGCGTCTGTGGATGGGGTAAGCGCGGCGTTTCTGGTCGATGGATGGAAATGGCACAATCATGGTCTTGGCGATGTTGCGGAACTGGCGGGTGCGCTTGCCGGGGTTGCTGAAATTCTGCGGGCCGGTCACGCAAATGGAGATGATCTTGGTTCGCTGATTGCCAAAACTGCGATAACGATCGCGCTTCCGGCGGATATGTTTGCCGGAATGGTCAAGATGCGGGCGATGCGCCAGCTTCTTGCCAATTTGACGGCCGCGCTGGATATGGATCAACGCCATCGGCCCCGATTGATTGGCAGGCCATCCTTGCGCATGGCCTCGCTTCTGGATCCTGATGAAAATATGCTTCGCAACACCACCGCATTGCTTGGCGGTGCGATGGGCGGGGCTGATTGCATGGCGGCATTTGGACATGATTATCTTGCCGGAGAGAGTGAAAAAGCGCGCCGTCTTGCCCGAATGACGCAATTGATGATGATCAATGAATCCAATCTGGCAAGCAGCCTTGATCCGGCCGCCGGTTCCCCCTTTATCGAACAGCGGACAGAACAGCTTGCAAGGGCGGCATGGGAAAAATTCCAGACGATAGAGTCCGGTGGCGGGTTGGTGCGCTTTGCCGGGCAAGGCGGCATTGATGACCTTGCCAGGGCCGGTCACGCGGCGCGTCTCGAAGCTTTGCGGTCTGGCAAGTTGCAGATGGTCGGGGTCAATCTTCAGCCGACATCCCAGTCACCATTGCCCGAGGCATCGAGCGCTCTGGCACCGGATATTGACCGCATCGCAAGACCGGCGGCCTTGATTGAAGAATTGCGCCGACATGTTGCCGCGCATCCTCGCCGGATATTGCTGTTGCAGGCGGCAAATGCTGATCGCGAGCAGGCCGAGATTGAGCGCCGATTGCGCCGACTCCTCGCCATAGCTGGTTTGCAGGCTGTGTCTCTGCCATTGAATGACGAGGCCGCACTGGCAATTGAGACTGCCCGGCCGGATCTGGTGATCACTTTGGTTGAGAGCGATCTTGCCGCTGGTAAGGCCACTCAAGTCGAATGGCTGGACGCGGCTTCCTTGCTTGCGGAAAAAGATCAGATCGGGGTTTTACAGATCCTTGCAGGAGGGATGGCAGCATGAGCAAGAAAGCCTTTCCCGACTTCTCGAAGATAGATTTTGCATTGGCCCATGTGGGTGGTGGTCCGGCGGGCCTGCAGAACCTGCCAGAGGATCGTCAGACGGCCGAGCAGATCGCCATCCCGGCAATGGCCGAAGTTGATCCGGCATTGCAGGCGAATGTCGCTGGCAATATGCCCGGTTTTGCCCCGTTTATGCGCGGCCCTTATCCAACAATGTACGCAACGCGGCCCTGGACCATTCGGCAATATGCAGGCTTTTCAACCGCCGAAGAATCGAATGCGTTCTACCGGCGTAATCTGGCGGCAGGACAAATGGGCCTGTCGGTTGCTTTCGATCTGCCAACGCACCGTGGTTATGATTCGGACAATCCAATGGTGGCTGATGATGTTGGCATGGCAGGTGTGGCGATAGATACCATCGCCGATATGAACATGCTGTTCCGTGACATTCCGTTGGACCGGATGACCGTGTCGATGACGATGAATGGCGCGGTGATGCCAATTCTGGCGCTTTTCATTGTCGCCGCAGAGGAACAGGGTGTGCCACCAGAGGCGCTGGCCGGTACCATCCAGAACGATGTCCTCAAGGAATTCATGGTGCGAAACACATATATATCCGCCTGATCCTTCGATGCGGATCATCTCGGACATATTTGCCTATTTTAAGCGAGAACATGCCGAAATTTAACTTTATTTCGGTATCCGGCTATCACATGCAAGAGCCGGTGCATCGGCTGATCTTGAACTAGCCTACACGCTGGCTGACGGGCTGGAATATGTGCCGTGCCGGTGTCGCGGCAGGGCTTGCGGTTGATGATTTCGCGCCGCGCCTGTCATTCTTCTTTGCCATTGGAATGAATTATTTCATGGAGGTGGCAAAATTGCGTGCGGCGCGCTTGCTGTGGTCTGAATTGATGCAGACGCATTTGCCCCATCAACCCGAAATCCTGATGCTGCGACACATTTGCCAGACATCGGATGGTCGCTCGCGGCGCAGGATGTGTTCAATAATGTGGCGCGCACATGCGTTGAGGCTGCAGCGCCGCAGTTGCTGGCCACACGCAATCATTGCATACCAATTCCTTGATGAGGCGTTAGGTCTGCCAACCGACTATGCCGCCCGAATTGCCCGCAACACCCAGCTTCACCTGCAGTCCGAAGGCAATATGGCGCATGTTATTGATCCCTTTGGTGGCTCATATCTGGTCGAAAAGCTGACGAATGAGCTTGTGACCAAGGCGCGGGACATATTGCCGAGTCGAGTCACTTGGCGGAATGGCCGCGGCGATTGATGCGGGCGTGCCGAAATTGCGTATTGAGGAGGTCGCGACTGCCACTCAGGCCAAGATCGACACAGGCGAGCAGATTATCGTTGGGGTGAATCGGTATCAGCCGCTGCCAGCACGGGCACTGCCGAGGAAGTTCAGGTTCGCCGGATCGACAATCGTGATGTGCGCAATCAACAGATTGCCAGCCTGAAGCACATCAAGCAGACCCGTGATCCGGCGCGTGTTGAGGCGGCGTTGGCCGCTCTGCGCAAGGCGGCGGCAGGCACCGACAATTTAATGCCGCATGCGATTGAGGCGGCGCGGGCGCGGGCAACAGTAGGGCGAGATGTCGGACGCTGTAGCGGCGGAATTTGGCCGGCACAAGGCCAATATCAACGGCGTTCGCGGGGGTGTGGAAGCAGCATATGAAGGGCGCAGAGGATCTTGAGATTTTGCAGGATCGCGTTGCCGCCTTTGTTGCGGCGACAGGCCGGGCACCGCGTATTCTTGTCGCCAAGCTTGGTCAGGATGGCCATGACCGTGGCCAAAGGTGATTGCCTCGGCCTTTGCCGATCTGGGGTTTGAGGTAACTACTGGTCCATTGTTCCAAAGCCCTGAGGAAGCATATGAGTTGGCGATTGCCCATGATGTTGATGCCGTTGGTGTGTCGACACTGGCCGCGAGTCATTTAAGTCAGGTTCCAGCCTTGCGGCGCATTCTTGATAACGGCGAAGGACGGCATATCGAGCTGGTTGTCGGCGGTGTGATCCCCCCGGCGACATTCCGGCCTATGGAAGCGGCGGGCGCGGCCGCGGTCTTTCTGCCGGGGACAAAATCGACCGATGCCGCGACACGGCTTCTTGATCTTTGTCACGGCGTCGCAATATCAGCTAGGCATTTCAGGCCGGGCGTGACAGATGGATATGAAGATGAACAGAGCCGCAGACGAAGCCGCAGAGATCACTGATGAATTCAGTTTTCTCGATGATTGGGAAGATCGTTATCAGCTATTGATCGATCAGGGCGCCGCCTTGCGCCTCTGCCGGAACAATATCACAGTGATGAATACCGGCTTCGCGGCTGCCAGTCAGTGGTGCATTTCGCCGCCGAGACAAATGAAGATGGTGAGATCATTTTCATGCGGGGTCTGATGCCGCAATCGTTCAGGGCCTGATTGCGTTGTTGTTGCGTGTTTATTCCGGGGCGGACACCGGATGAGATCAGGGACACCGACCCAGCATTTCTTGCGGAGATCGGGCTTGATTCGCATCTCTCGCCAACGCGCAAAAATGGCCTTGCCAGCATGGTGGCGGCGATCAAGGCTGCTGCCGCTTAGCCGTTATCGGCAGGCAGTGTTGAGATTGAGCCTCAGGCCGGTGCACGTTCCGCACGTGGGGTGCACCCATAGCACTCACGATAGCATTTTGAAAAATGCGAGGCCGATACAAAGCCGCAGGCAAGGGCCACCGACAGGATCGACATTGATGTCTGGCGCAACAGGTGCCGGGCCCGTGCCAGCCGCAAATTCAGATAATAGCGTGTTGGCGTGGTGTTCAGATATTTGCGGAACAGACGCTCGAGCTGGCGCGTCGACAAATTGGTCATCCGAGCAATGTCCGTTTGTGCCAATGGCTCTTCGAGATTGTCTTCCATCGTTTTTACCACAGCCAGCAATTTTGGGTGGCTGACGCCAATGCGTGAACGCAGTTCCATACGCTGCCGGTCGGTGGGCTCGCGGATGCGGTCGTGGATGAACTGGTCCGAGACCTCTGCTGCAAGGGCGGCGCCGTGTGCCTGAGTGATGAGGTTGAGCATCACTCCAGCGAGGCAGTACCGCCCGAACAGGTTACTCTTGTGCCATCGACCTCAGAACAGATCGTTGGTGATATCAAGTTCTGAAATTCTTCAGCCAGCCCGTCAATATTTTCCCAATGGATCGTGCAACGCCGCCCGTCAAGCAGGCCGGCCGCCGCCATGACATAAGTGCCGGTGCAAATAGCGCCAATGACCGCACCATTGCGGTCGAGACGCCGGATGAGGTTAAGAATATTCTTGTCTGTATTATCGCGCACGTTCACGCCACTGCACACAAAGACCATTTTACAATCTTGTAGGGCCGCCGCATCGCCGTCGACACGTACCTCAACACCGTTGCTGGCGACTGCTGGCGCGCCGCTGGCGCTGGCAATTACCCAACTAAACAATCGCTTGTTGGATTGCCGGTTCGCCGCGCGTAGCGGTTCGATTGCCGAGGCAAATGCCAATAACGAAAATTCGTTTAGGAGAAGAAAGCCAATTTTTTGTGGATGATTGGGATCATCATGGCGCAGTAAGCTTTCGATTGTCTGAATGCTCATTGGCAAACCTCTGATCCAGTCCAGCGATAAATGTGGGAGCCTTGAGGCTGACTGGTCAATCTAACGCGTCCCTTGTTCCTATTACGATAGCTTTTGTCGGAAACAAAACAAAAAATGAGTCCGCAGATTTTTTTTTCGTCGCTGTCCGCTTTCTGCTAAACCATGACGCATGACAAAGATAACCGAAACCGTGACCGAGCCGATTACCAGCACCGCAAATGCCGAAGTAAAACGCCTTCGGGCGCTGCATGAGCGCAAATATCGGCGGCAATCCGGATGGTTTCTGGCCGAAGGCACACGCATTTGTACCGAGGCCGTTGAGTTGGGCTGGGATGTGCATCGATTGGCCTATCTGGCAGGTCGGGAAGATGAAAAGCTGGTTCGCCCTTTGTTGGCGGCAGTGCAACGCTCTGCTGGACGCGCCTTGCCGATGACCCAGAATTTGCTGGAACGGATCAGCCGTAAAGACAATCCGCAGATGGTTCTTGGTGCGTTTGCCCAGCGTTTTGTCACACTTGAGGATGTCGCTGCCAGCAAAAATGATCCCGCAGCGATATGGGTGGCGCTGGACCGGGTGCGCGACCCGGGCAATCTTGGCACCATCATGCGTACAATTGATGCCACCGGCGCGCGCGGTGTGATTTTGATTGGTGATTGCACAGACCCCTATTCGGTTGAGGCGGTGCGGGCATCAATGGGCGCGATTTTCAACATTGCCATCACCCAATGTAGCGAGGCGGAATTTCTGCGCTTTGCGAAAGGCTGGTCTGGACAGCTTATCGGCACGGCGTTGCCGGCAAGTGATGATTATCGCAAAGCAAACTATCAGGGGCCGCTGATTTTGTTGATGGGGAATGAGCAGGCGGGACTGCCCGACAGTTTGCTTGCGGCTTGCACTCAGGCGATAAGAATGCCGATGTTGGGGCGTTCGGACTCACTTAATCTGGCAGTGGCGACAGGCGTTGCGCTCTATGAAGCGTTGCGTGCGCGTGGCTAGACAGCTGGTTGCCAGCGGGCAAAATTGGCCTGTGAGATAACCCTTGGGTCTGCTTGTGCCTCGGCCAGTGCCAATTCCCCCGATGTCACCACGCCACCAGCGGTTGCCGGATCAGCCTGCATCACTTCACGCATGGCATAATGCGCAGCCTGCGATGAGGCGCGGATCGCATAGATCGTCAACAGCATGAAAAGGGGTGACTGCGAGAGCAATTGCCGACAGCTGTCAAGCAGTGGCACAAGATCACTCTCAATGCGCCAGACTTCACCCTTTGGGCCGCGTCCATATTTCGGCGGATCAAGGATTATTCCGTCATATTGGCGTCCGCGCCGCACCTCACGTTCGACAAACCGTGCCGCGTCTTCGGTAATGAATCTGATCGGCGCGTCTTGCATGCATGCTTCATCGCGGTTTTCAAACGCATGGGCGATCGCTTTGCGGCTGGCATCGACATGCGTCACCTCGGCACCGGCGTTGGCCGCGTGCAGGCTGGCGATTCCGGAATAGGCAAAAAGGTTGAGGATGCGCGGACGGTGCGGGTGTCCGGCCTTGATCGCGGTTTCAATGGCGGCGGCGCACCAATCCCAGTGACACGCCTGTTCCGGAAAAAAACCGAGATGGCGGAACGGCGTCGGACGTGCCTTGAAGCGTAAATTTTGATAGCCAACTTGCCAATCAGCAGGAAGCCCATCGCGCAATTGCCAGCCGCCCCCTTCGGCGTCGTCGCTGTCATCGCGGCGTCCACCTTGCGATGCCACGAAGGTGCCATCGGCCTGCCATTGATCAGGCCCGAGGCGCGGCGCCCACAAGGCCTGTGGCTCAGGCCGGACAAACCGATAGGGACCACAACGTTCCAGTTTCTGCAAATTGCCACTGTCGAGCAGGGCATAATCCTGCCACTGATTGGGAAGCAAAATCTGCGGGTTGTCAGATGTAAGGCTCATGCCGCGGATCATGCCGTCAGCTTGGGATGAAGGCAAGTGCCGACTGGTCAGCCAGCGAGAGCAAGATGTACGGGGCGAGGTTTTTTTGGACTCTCAATCCGGAACTTATGAAAAAATATTTTTTGTTTTGTGCGGCCCGCAGGGTATCATTTAGAAAAATAGGGTATAATATTGGATAAAGTTGCAACTTTTTGGTTTGCGGCGTTTCATGACAATATGTTGCATCGCCCGTTATCGATTGGCCCTTAAATGGATAAGATAGACAGACAGATACTTGATCATCTTCAGGAAAATGCATCCCAACCCGTTGCTGACATCGCGCGCAAGGTGGGTTTGTCGGTGACGCCGTGCTGGCGCCGTATTCAGCGGATGGAAGAAAATGGTGTCATTCGTAAACGGGTTGCGCTGCTGGATGCGCAAAAAATTGGCGTTGGCATGTCGGTATTCGTTGCCGTGCGTACCGACCAGCATAACGCCGAGTGGTTGGCGGAATTTGCCAGACTGGTTGCCGATATGCCCGAGGTGGTGGAATTTTATCGGATGAGCGGTGAGGTTGATTACATGCTCCGTGTCGTTGTGTCCGATATGTCAGCCTATGATGCCTTCTATCGCAAACTGATTTCACAAGTCCAATTGACAGACGTAAGCTCTTCCTTCGCCATGGAGCAAATCAAATTTACCACGGCTTTGCCGCTTGATGATTTGATCAAGGATGAGGGCGGCAATGCCGGACGCTGAGCTGGTGGCCAGACGCGATTGTCTGGTGTTTCGGGACAAGCTGCTGCTACCGTCAGAAGGGTTTATCCCAAATCACTACACAGGCTTTGACCAGCTTCGGCCAGTCTATGTGGCCAACCGGTTCGGCTGGCAAAATGACAGGCTTGACGCCTTGCAAAAACCCACGGCGACAAGCGCTTTCGGCAGGGCGCTCTTCAAACAATTCGGTTTGTGCGGCGACCTTGCACAGTTTTTGGATGAGGGTGGCGGCACACCGGCCGTGATGCATGCCCATTTTGGTCGCGGCGGCGCGCTTGGTCTGCCGCTGGCGAAGGCGCTGGGCATTCCATTATTTGTGACCTTCCATGGCGGTGATGCCACCAAATTGACGCATCAACGCAAGCGACTTGTTGGATCAATTTACCAGCGCAGACTTGCGATGATGCACGCCTATGCAAGTGGTTATCTTTGCGTGTCCGATTTTGTCGCGCGCCGCCTTCGCCAACAGGGTTTCCGGCGCACAAGCTGATCACACATTATATCGGTATTCCACTCGATCAGCTGGCTCGCCCCACGCGCCGTTCGAAAGATGCGCCATTTCTGTTTGTTGGCCGGTTGGTGGAAAAGAAAGGCGCTGACAATCTGTTGTCTGCGATGCGGATGCTGGCTGCCACATCGCCCGGTGTTCGCCTTGATATTGCCGGAACCGGCCCGGAAGAATCGCGATTGCGGGCGATCGCAAGCGGCATGGACAATGTCAGATTCCTTGGCTGGCAGACGCCAGAGCAATTGTCCCGGCATCTTGCGACCTGCAATGCGATGGTGGTGCCAAGTCAGAGGCGGCAAACGGTGATTGTGAGGGATTGCCGACCGTGGTGCTGGAGGCGCTTCGGGCGGGTATTGCCGGTGATTGCATCCAATCATGCTGGCATCCCGAGATTATCGAGCATGGGAAAACCGGCCTGATCGTCCCAGAGCGTGATCCGGCGGCACTTGCCGGAGCGCCATGCGCCAGCATCGATATGGGCGATCAGGCAATGGACTGTTGACAAAGGTCAGCAGCGTCTGCGTGAAGATTTTGACGCTGCCCGCCAGTCTCGCCGACTTCAGGACATCCTTCTTGGCCGCGTAGCTATTGCTGGCTAGAGCTGGACGTAGGTTGTCTTGATCTCGCTGTGAGCATCGAGGGAATAGACGCTGTTCTCGCGGCCAAAACCGGAATGTTTGACGCCGCCAAACGGCACGCCGGGTGGCAGAAGATTGTGAGTGTTTACCCACACATTGCCACTTTCCAGCTGTGCGGCAACACGGTGGCCGCGCGACAGATCGCGGGTCATCACCCGGCACTAAGCCCAAATTTGAGTGGCATTGGCGCGCTGAATTGCTTCGGCCTCTTCGGTAAATGTCAAAACCGACATCACCGGACCAAAAATCTCTTCGCGGACAATCCGCATGTCATCATGGCAATCCGACATGATTGTGGGTTCCATGAAATAGCCATTCTCAAATCCTTGTGGGTGAACCCGCTTGCCACCGGTGGCAAGGTTGCTCCCTCATCCACGCCGCTTTTGACATAGTCGAGAACCTTTTCAGATGCGGCGCCGAAATCAACGCGCCCATGTCAATGTCATCAGCCATCAGGTTCGCCAACTTTCATCGTCTGCGCTTTGGCAACCATCGCGGCAATGAAATCATCAGCAATGCTGGCTTCGACAAAAACGCGTGTCGCGTTCGAGCATACTTCCCCGGCGGTGTAGAAATTCGCGTCAAGTGCAAGTCTGGACTGCGGTGTCAAAATCGGCATCGGCAAAAATGACCAATGGCGATTTTCCACCAAGCTCCAGCGTTACCTTTTTCAGGGTTTCGGCAGTTTGCGCCATAATCAGCTTGCCGGTCTCAACCCCACCGGTCAGCGAGATTTTGGCGATACCGGATGCTGACAGATCGCACGCCAATTTGATAATCGCCATGCAGCACCTGAAACAAGCCATCAGGAAGCCCTGCCTCGGCATATAATTCGGCAATCCGATTCGCCGTCAGCGGCGTCATTTCGGACGGCTTCAGAATGAAGGCATTCCCTGCGGCAAGTGCTGGCGCAGATTTCCAGCAGGCGATCTGGACCGGATAGTTCCATGCGCCAATGCCGGCACAAATGCCAAGAGGTGTGCGCTCACTATACACAATGGCATCGCCAAACCGCTGCATGCTGCCGGTTTCTGTCTGGGTGAGCGCGGCAAAATACGACAAGGCGTCTGGCCCGCTTGGCACATCGGCGGTTCTGGCCTCGGCAAGGCTCTTGCCGACATCCTGCACTTCCAGCCGAGATAATTCTTCATTATGCGCCCGCATCAGGTCGGCGGCACGGTGTAAAATCGCAGCACGTTCTGCTGCTTCGCGACGGCCCAGTCCTTTTGTGCTTCGGCGGCGATGGCAACGGCATCGTCCAGCATTTCTGGTGTCGCCGGTTCGACCTTGGCAATGACCTCGCCAGTAGCGGCATAGAATTTATCAATTGGTGCCTGACCGCTTTGGCGCGGCGCACCGCCAATGATGGACTGACATAGTTGCATGTGGTGCTCCTGATGATTTCGCTGCCGCCGCTGGCGTGCTTGATTGTGGTGCGGATTATAGACGCGGTGATCAGGTTTGCCGCAAGCCTAAAAATACATTGCCAAGCATGGCATCTCTGCGGCAGTTTTAACAACACATCCAGAAGCAGGAGGAGCGTTTTTTTATGAACGATATTATTGTCGACTTGGATGAGGCACGTTGTGACCTTGCGGCCATTTTCAGATGGACCGCGCGCGAGGATATGCATGAGGGCGTGGCGAACCACTTCTCCTACGCGGTATCAGCTGATGGCCAGAAATTTCTGATGAATCCGTTTGGTCGGCATTTTTCGAAAATGCGCGCAAGTGACCTGTTGTTGCTTGATGCGAACGAGCTCTCGGACGAGATGAGCGAGCTTGTCGATCCGACAGCATGGGCCATTCATGGGGCGATGCACCGGAATAATCCGCAGGCGCGTTGTATTGTGCATTTACACACACATTATGCGACGGCATTGAGTGCGCTGAAATCGCCGGTACTTCCCGCGGTTGATCAGACCACCTGCCGGTTCCACAACCGGGTTGCGATAGATCTTGGTTTTGATGGAATGGGCCTTGGCGATGAAGCCGAGCGGCTATCACATCTGCTTGGTAACAAGGCGATGATGATGATGGGTAATCACGGTTTCCTGACCGTGGGTGATTCCCCGGCATTGGCTTTTGACCTTGCCTATCACTTTGAACGTGGCTGTCGCACTTATATGACAGCCCTGGCGACTGGCCTCGAATTATCCTACCTCTCGGATGATGTTGCCGAGAAGACGGCGCAGCAATTTGAGGATTATAAAGGTGGCCCAGCCATATATATGAAAGCGATTCGGGGCATTCTTGACGAGGAAGAGCCAGATTACAGGCACTAGACTGGTGACGGGTCAGTTAACCGGTGGCCATCGAGAGCTGTATGCCGGCGGGTGTTTGTGCGGCTATCGCTTGTCACACATGAATGACAGGCTGATGGCACCGCCGATCTGCTGCGGCCCGTTGATCATGTCAAATTGTCTTGTTTCAGACGCGACATGTCGCACCTTGACCCTAATCGCTGACTGTTGCACCCTACCGTATTCGCTGATGGCGAAGAGCGGGCGGGTGCCGATAGGATCACCTGCCACATAATCGCGCCACGAGATAACCAACTGGGAGGGGAACCCAAATGAAAAAACTTCTAACCGCAGCAGCCGTCGCCGGTGCCGCTGTTCTTGGAATGGCTGGTCAGGCTTCTGCTGACGCCCATTCATGTGGATCAATGACAATGGCTGAAATGAACTGGGCGTCTGCCGAGTTGATGGCCAATGTTGATAAAATTATTCTTGAAGAAGGCTATGGCTGTGAGGTTGAGCTTGTTGCAGGTGCAACAATGCCAACATTCACATCAATGAATGAAAAGGGTGAGCCGGACGTTGCTGCCGAGCTCTGGATCAACGCTGTTCGTGAGCCGCTTTTCAAAGCTATGGATGAGGGTCGCCTCATGTCAGCTGTTGAAGGTCCGATCACACAGCTTGGTGAAGGCTGGTGGGTTCCTCCACATACAGCTGAAAAGCACCCTGAAATCGTTAATGACGTGAACGCATTGCTGGCACGTCCAGATCTGTTCCCACATCCAGAAGACCCATCAAAAGGCGCCTTTGTTGGCTGTCCTGCTGGCTGGGGTTGCCAGTTGTCCAACGCCAACCTGTTCCGCGCTTTTGACATGGAAGCAAAAGGCTGGATCCTTGTAGATCCGGGCTCAGCGGCTGGTCTTGACGGCTCAATGGCAAAAGCTGCCGAGCGTGGTGAGAACTGGCTTGGCTACTATTGGTCGCCAACTGCGATGATTGGTAAATACTCCATGGTGCCTGTTGATATGGGTGAATGGGGTGGACCTGAAAACTGGGACGGCTGTATCGTTAAGCCTGAGCAGGAGTGTGCGAATCCAAAGCCATCATCATGGACCCATTCAGAAGTTCACACAGTCGTCACCAGCGAGTTTGCTGGTCGTGGCGGCGCAGCTGTTGACTATTTGAAAAAGCGCGTCTTCCCTGGCCCAATCATGAACAGCATGCTGGTCTACATGGCCGATGAGCAGGCTGGTGGCGCCGATGCAGCGATTGAATTCCTGCTGAAGCACGAAGATTTGTGGTCACAGTGGGTGTCTGCTGACGCGGCTGCCAAAATCAAGAAGTCTTTGTAGGCTTCATTTATGGTTGCTGAATAAAACAGACCTGCCGGACGATTGTTCGGCAGGTTTCTTTATTTTTCCTATCTGACCAAAATCCAAAGGTGTCAAAATGGATTTCTTCTCTGAATTTCCCGAAATGGGACGTCAAGATTTGCGTGACTTCAAGAAGGCTATTGATGCCTCCTTTCGCGATTTCTCTCGGGCCTATGGCGAAGCGTTGGAAAGCTTTTTCGAACCGCTTCTGTGGTTTCTTGTTTGGCTTGAAAAGCTGCTGACCGATGCGCCATGGATAGTGGTGATTATTGTTGTCGCTGCTCTTGCATGGCTTGGCTCACGCAGCTGGAAGCTTGTTGCCGGTACAGTTGCCTCTTTCCTCGTGATTGGCTATCTGGGCATGTGGGAAGACACGATGGCGACCTTGGCGATTATTTCGGTCGCCACCTTGCTGTGTATCGCTCTTGGTATCCCGCTTGGCATCCTGATGGCGCGGTCCAACCGCGTCCAGTCAGCGATTACGCCAGTGCTTGACGTGATGCAGACAATCCCGAGCTTTGTTTATCTGATCCCGGTGGTGATGCTGTTGGGTATTGGTAAGGTGCCCGGTTTGATTGCGGTGTGCATTTACGCGATCCCGCCGATCGTGCGATTGACAAATCTTGGCATCCGTCTTGTTGACAAGGAAGTGCTTGAGGCGGCAGATGCCTTTGGTGCGGATTACAAACAACGTCTTTTCGGGGTGCAGATTCCACTGGCGCTACCAAATATTTTTGCCGGTGTGAACCAAACCATCATGATGTCATTGGCGATGGTCGTGATTGCCTCGATGATCGGGGTGAAGGGCCTTGGCCTGCCGGTTCTTCGGGCGATTTCAAACCAGTATCTGGCGCTTGGCCTGTTGAACGGTCTTGCGATCGTCACACTCGCCATCATCTTTGACCGTGTATCTCAAGAATATGGACGGCGTCTTCAGGCGCATCGTCAGGGGCCGACCATGGCTAATATCAAAATTAAGATCAGTAACCTCTACAAGGTGTTTGGCGACAATCCCAAGGGGGCGATGGACCATGTCCGCAAGGGTGCCACCAAACAAAGCCTGCTTGATGATCATCGTCATGTGCTAGGCCTGCGGGATATCAATCTTGATATTCCGGAGAAGAAGATCCAGGTGGTGATGGGGCTGTCTGGTTCGGGCAAATCCACCCTGATTCGCCACATCAACCGTCTGATCGAGCCGACCGAAGGTCAGGTCATTGTTGACGGCGAGGATGTTCTGGCGATGTCACAGGATGATCTGCGCGAATTCAGGCGTCATAAATCATCGATGGTGTTTCAGAAATTCGCTCTGTTGCCGCACCGTACGGTTGCCCAGAACGCGGCCTATGGCCTAACCATTCAGGGTATTGCCGAAGGTGAAGCAGAAGAGCGGGCCCAGCGCTGGATTGACCGGGTCGGTCTTGGCGGGTTTGAGCATCATTATCCGGCACAGCTTTCCGGCGGCATGCAACAGCGTGTTGGTCTGGCGCGTGCGCTGGCGACTGATGCTGAGATCCTGTTGATGGACGAAGCGTTCTCGGCGCTTGATCCGCTGATCCGGACGGACATGCAGGACATTCTTCTCGATCTTCAGGAAGAGCTTCACAAGACCATCGTGTTCATCACGCATGACCTTGATGAGGCGCTGCGCATCGGCGATCAGATTGCTATTCTGCGTGACGGTGAATCAATCCAGCAGGGTGACCCACAGGATATCATCATGCGTCCAGCAGATGATTATATCTCTGACTTTATCAAGGATATCAATCGAGGTCGGGTCATTCAGGTGCGTTCAGTGATGGCGAAGGCATCGCGCGTCTCCGGGCCAAAGCTGGCGGTCAATACGGCGCTTGAAGATGCGCTGCAAACATTGGCCAATGCTGGCAAGGATGCAGGTGCGGTCGTTGATGAGGATGGCAAGACGATAGGCAAGCTTGAGATCAACGCCGCGATTAAGGCGATGGCTCGTCCAGAGCGGGGTACTAGCTCGCCGCGGTACAAATAGCCTAAATCTGCCACGCAACTGAATCCAGCGCTCGGGAGCCGATATGAGTGATAGTGTTTCGCTGACCCTTGATGAGATCAACGCACTCATTTGTGAGGTGATGACGGCAAATGGCTGCGATGATGCCAACGCCAACGCCCTTGCCGACATCATGACACGCGCCGAGCGCGACGGGTCTCATTCGCATGGTTTGTTTCGTGTGCCGGGTTATGTGAAGGCGTTGCGAAGCGGCAAGGTTGATGGCAAGGCCAAGCCAACGGTGACAAAGAAAACACCTGCGATCATCCATGTTGATGGGCATGGATGCTTTGCCCCGTTGGCGCAGGCGGTTGGCTTGCCTGTGCTTGCCGAAGCGACAGCTGAAATCGGTGTTGCCGCCTTGTCGCTGACAGGTGTTCACCATTTTGCCGCGCTCTGGCCAGAAACGGAATATCTGGCGGATCGTGGTTTGGTTGGTATCGCCTGCACAGCCTATATGCCCATGGTGGCGCCAGCCGGTTCAAAGACCGCGTTGTTTGGCACCAATCCAATTTCTTTCGCCTGGCCGCGTCCGGGCAAGACGCCTGTCTGTTACGACATGGCCACTGCGGCGATGGCTATGGGTGACGTGCAGATTGCGGCGCGTGACGGCAAATCGGTTCCCCTTGGCACCGGCCTTGATGCCGATGGTCAGCCAAGCACCGATCCGGCGGCAATTGCCAAAGGGGTTTTGTTGCCTTTTGGCGGTTACAAAGGTTCGGCGATAGCGTTGATGGTTGAATTGCTGGCGGCTGGTCTGACCGGCAAGCAGTTCAGCTATGAGGCGCGGAAAAATGACAATGGTGATGGCGGAGCCGCCGCGCGCGGCAGATGGTGATTGGTCTGTCGCCTGCCTTGATTGCCGGTGACGGATGGGAAGGCCATGTCGAGGCGTTTATGGACCGGCTGACAAGCATGGAAGGTGTGCGCGTGCCCGGCGCACGGCGTCACAAGAACCGGCTTGATACAGGCCCAGCGCAATCAATGCCGCGCTTGTTGAGACAATTCGCGGCCTGATCTAGGCATTTTTCAAATCAGTGGCTCTGTCGGCAGGATTAGCGTCGCCGACAGACGTCTTGCCGGATTGCTATCGGCCTTTCCACACAGGATCACGTTTCTCGGCAAATGCCTTGAAGCCCTCAAGCCCGTCTTCTGAATTATACAGCGTGTCGACAGTCGCCAATTGCATTTTGGTGACGCGGTTCATGATGTCCTGAAACTTCATGCCCTCGGCTTCACGCGCGACTTCCTTGATTGCGGCAAACACCAGCGGTGGTCCGGATTCAAGAAGTCGGGCCAGCTCCCAAGCCCGCGCATAGAGCGCTGGCCCATCGGCAAGCATTTCGGTAACCAGACCCCATCTATGTGCCTCGCTGCAATCCATCCATCTTCCGGTCAAAAGCATATCCATTGCCACATGATAGGAATGCGTTTTGGCAATTTGATTGTCGCCGCATCGGCCAGATGGTGCCCGCGCGAATTTCCGGCAGGGCAAAGCTGGAGGCTTCAGTCGCGAGGATCAGGTCACAGGACAGGGCAATTTCAAACCCGCCACCTACGCACATGCCTTCTACGGCAACGATCACCGGTTTGTTCAGATCACGCAATTCCTGCAAACCGCCAAAGCCGCCAACGCCATAATCGGCAACAACAGGAATCACCATTAGCCGCCGCTTTGAGATCCCATCCGGCGGAAAAGAATTTCTCACCGGCTGTGCGCAGAATGGCTACGCGTAATTCATCATTGTCCCGAAAATGCTTGAAGGTCTCGCCCATCTGCCGCGATGTGATCAAATCAATCGCATTCGCCTTTGGCCGGATCAAGCGTGACTTCAAAAATGCCACCTTCCTGTTTTAGCTGATGACGTCGCTCATATGTTCCTCCATTAACTCTGGCTTATCCATATCACGGCATCGGCGGCGGTGCACCCCCCCTCCGTTTCGGCAAGCATGGGGATTGATTTCAATCTCGTCAATTGTCTCGTTGTTCATCACCAATTCGATCAGCGCCATGATTGCCTCTACCGCCGCCGTGACATCGGCGACAGGTCGCCCGCGATAGCCGAATAGCAACGGTGCCATCTTTAGCCGGTTGATTGCAGCGTGAACGTCATCTCCTGCGACCGGCAAGACCAGCGTCTGTGTGTCACGAAGCAATTCGGCACTGACACCGCCCATGCCTATTGTCAGGCTGATCCCGTAAGGAGGCTCTCGCCGGATGCCGACCAGAAGTTCGGCCACGGGAGCGGCAACCATTTCTTCAACAAGAAAGCCGTTGGCGCCAACCATCGCGCTGGCAGCCTGTGCCAGCGCCTCGGCCCCAAGGCCAAGGCGCACCAAACCGGCTTCGCTCTTATGCGCATGGCCAAGGCCCTTCAGCGCAAAAGGCGGTGTCAATTTGGCCGCAACATCGTCAAGGTTCTGTGATGCTCATGGCACGCCCGCCAGCTGGACAATTGACGCCGGCTTGGTACGCAACAGATCTTTGGCTGGCCTCATCAAGCATTTTTCTGCTGTTGGCTATCGGGCGCGCCGCTACCGGCCGCCAGTCAGCAGACGCATCAAGTAATTTGCCACCTTTTCAATTGCCCGGAGGCCATTGGCAAAACCGCATAGAGGGGCCACGCCCTCGGCCATCAATTGTGTTGCCCAATCGTCTGAAATGCCCTCGGCGATGCTGCCAAGCATGATTGCCGGTGTGCCGGTCATGGCGCTGGCGCGTTTCATCGCGGCGACCGCCGGATGCCAAGCCTTATCCGAGCATCTGTCTGCCCGCGGAAAATCGATTACCAACACCGATGCATCGACCCATTTGCCCATCATTGCGGCGAAAGTGGTGCACATCTTGTCTTCATCACCCCAGATAAAGGTGTGGTAATCAAGCGGATTGGAAATCGTTACAAGCGGGCCAAGACAATCTGCGAGCGCCTTTTGATTTGTCTCCGGTATCGGGGGCCAGTCAAGACGCATCGCATCGCTCAGGTCGGCGATCATGCCGGTCTCGCCACCGGAACAGCACATTGCGCTGATTTGCGAGCCGGAAAGTGGGCCGAATAAATGCAAAATCTTCAGGGTTTCAAGCATTTCCTCAGGCGTGTCGACCTCTATGACGCCGCATTGCCGCAGAAAGGCAGAGGATGCCGCCGCATCACCGGCAAGCGCTGCGGTGTGTGAGCTTGCGGTGCTTTGCGAGGCGGTGGTCTTGCCGGATTTGATGGCCACGAGGTATTTGCCGGCGGCTCTCGCGCTGGCTGCCATATCGGCAAATTCAACCGGGTTGATGATGCCCTCTATATAGAGGCCAGCGGCGCTGACCCGATCATCTGCCAGCAAGGTGCGTGTCATGTCGGTCAAGGTTGTCTGTGCCTGATTGCCGACACAAGCGATATAGGCAATCGGCAGGCCACGCGCCTGCATGCTCATATTAATGACGATGTTCGATGATTGGCTGACCAGTGCCACCCCCCGATCAACCGGGCGGCCACCATGCTGATCAGGCCACAGCATAGCCCCGTCAAGATAGTTCAAGACGCCATAGCAATTGGGGCCAAGCAACGGCATGTCACCGGCGGCGGCAATCAGATCATCTTGCAGTTGAATATCGCCGGTTTCGGCAAAGCCCGAGGCAAAGCAAACCGCGCCGCCGCACCCTTTGCCGCCAGCTCGGCTGCTACACCGATCACCGCATTGCAGTTGATCCGAGAAACGCCGCGTCCGGTCCATCTGGCAACTCGCTGACGCTGCGAAAACAGCGCACACCCATGATGTCGTCACGGGTTGGATGCACCGGCCAGATGTCCCCGGTAAAGCCACTTTTCTGGCATTGGGTCACCACATTTTCTGCCCACCAGCCGCCAAATACGGCAATTGATCTTGGGCGGAACAGCCGCGACAGATCCCGCATGTTAAGCCCCAAGCGGACGCAAAGGTCTCGACTGATGATATGGCGCTGGATTTCAGAGGTGCCATCCCAGATCCGCTCAACGCGGGCATCGCGCCAGAATCTGGCCAATGGCAGATCGTCCATCAATCCCATCCTCCATAGACCTGAATTGCCTCATCGGTGACGCGGGCCAGCATTTCCGAGGCGTAGAGTTTTGCCGAGGCGATTTCGCGATTTGCGGAAGCCCCTGATCCAGCCGCCATGCGGATGACAGGGTCAACCAGTCGGCTGCATCAATCTCGGTTATCATGTCGGCAAGCTTGAAGCTGACACCCTGAAATTTGCCGATCTGTTTGCCAAATTGCGCGCGTTCAGCGGCATAATTCAGCGCATAGTCAAAGGCGCGTCTGGCGCGCCCGACACACATTGTTGCAACGGTGATTCGGGTGGCATAAAGCCATGTGTTCATCACTTCAAAGCCGCCATCAACCGCGCCAAGCACCTGTGTGTCTGGAAGGCGGCAATCCTCAAATTTCAAAATGACATTATGATATCCAGCATGTGAAACCGAATGATATCCCGGTAACACCTCAAAGCCTGGATGCCCGCGATCCACCAAAAAACAGGTGATGCGCTTTTTTGGTCCATGTGGTGTTTCATCAACGCCGGTGGCAACAAAGACAATGAAAAAATCGGCATGATCACCGCCGGAAATAAAATGTTTGGTGCCGTTGATTACCCAATCGCCACCATCGCGTTTCGCTGTGGTTTTCATGCCGCGGACATCGGATCCGGCGTCCGGCTCGGTCATCGCCAGCGCGTCCATCCGTTCACCGCGAACAGCAGGCAGAAGATAGCGTTCAATCTGCTCCCCCTCGCAGGCCATCAGAATATTCTGGGGACGACCAAAGAAATGCGTCAACGCCATTGAACCGCGGCCAAGTTCGCGCTCAAGCAGGGCAAATTCGAGATTATTCAACCCGCCGCCGCCAACCGTATCCGGGAAATTCGGCGCATAGAAGCCCATTTCAAGAACCTTGGACTTTATGGTCTCGCCAACTTCCTTTGGCACATGGCCAAGTTTTTCAACCTCGTCCTCAAGCGGATAAATCTCGGTTTCAACAAAGCTGCGAACCGTAGAAACAATCAGCTCCTGCTCTTCAGTCAATCCAAACTGCATCTGTATCTCCACATTCTGTGATGATCACTTTTTGCCTATGGCCCGTCCGGCCCCATCGGGCATTGGCAAACCTTTGTGCGTGCTCACAAACTCTTCAAGGCGTGCGGCAACGGCGTCACCCGGCAGGCTTGATGTGCGGCTGTTCATATCGACATGCAGGAGCATATGCTCACCTGTGGCGAGCAGCCTGTCTTCAGCGGCAAACAGGCTGTGGAACAAATGCATCTTCTTGCCTGCACCGGCGATCACTTGTGTGTTTGCATAGATTTCAGTGCCGGCTTGCACCTCATCAAGGTGCCTTATATGAGTCTCCACGGTGAAGTAGCTGCCGCCAGCTTCAACATAGGCGGCGTCAATTCCGCACAGGCGCAAGAATGCGTCTGTTGCCTGCGAGAAGCAATCGAGATAACGCGCTTCGTTCATATGGCCATTATAGTCGGTCCATTCGGCTGGCACGCTCCGCCGCATCGTTTCAATCGGCTTTGTGATGTCATCATTGCTGGCCGCGGGCAGCGCGTCATAGAGCGCCGCCTCCCACGCGGCAAGGGTCTTGCCAGCCCCCCAGTCATTGGCTTTCAGCCCCTGCATGATGGCGACAAGATTATTGTCGCGGATTCGTTCTAGCTCGCGAATCGAATATATGCCGGATTGGGCATCGGACTGGGATGAAATGGCATCGACCAATTCATCCGTTAATTCTGGCACATCCATCAATTTGGTCCAGGGCCATTTCAAACAGGGGCCAAACTGGGCAATAAAATGGGCCATACCAGCCTCGCCACCAGCAATGCGATATGTTTCAAACAGACCCATCTGTGCCCAGCGAAGGCCAAAGCCGAACCGGATCGCATCGTCAATTTCGTCAGTCGTTGCAATTCCGTCATTGACCAGCCACAATGCCTCGCGCCAGACCGCTTCCAAAAAGCGGTCAGCAATGAATGCCTCAATCTCCTTTCTGACATGCAAGGGGTGCATGCCAATCGCAGTATAAAAGGATCTTGCCCTGTCGATTGTGGCCATGTCAGTGCGCTTGCCGCCAACAAGCTCAACCAGCGGCA
The DNA here is from genome assembly GCA_038147495.1 of Alphaproteobacteria bacterium. Classification (GTDB taxonomy): domain Bacteria; phylum Pseudomonadota; class Alphaproteobacteria; order Puniceispirillales; family Puniceispirillaceae; genus MED-G116. The sequence goes on from JAYQTT010000021.1 coordinate 47,846, forward strand.
ACAGATATACCGGGTTGAATGGATGGCCGACGATGAGCCGCTCCGGATTTGTCATTTTCGCCTGAAGGTCCGTCGGCATAATGCCGGAAGTCGAGGAGCTGATCACGGCATCGGGACGCGCTGTCTGCTCGATCTCGGCATAGACGGCCTGCTTTATCTCAAGGCGTTCCGGCACTGCCTCGATAATCAGTTCGGCCGCAATCTCGCCGCCGGAAACGGCATCGGCTAAATTGTCGGTAAAAAGCAACCTGCCCCGGGCGGGTGGTGGTGCCATTGTCAGGCGGGCCAGCGCATGGTCCGCATTGTCCATGATCTCGGTAATTTTGCGTAATGCCTGCGGATCAGGGTCATAGACCCGAACATTGACGCCATTCTGGATCAGGCGTGCGATCCAGCCACCGCCGATCACACCACCGCCAATAACTGCTGCCGCCTGTGGCTTTGCGCTGGAGCAAGTCTGTTGCTTGGTCATATCCGCATCTACCCCTGGCGTGGTGGCCGCTTGGTCAGGCCGAGGCGTTCACGAACCGCATCCGGCCCAATGACCGTGGCACCCATATTTTCGGCGACATTGACAGCCCGTTCGACAAGCTGGGCATTGGTCGCGAGAACGCCGCGCGACAGATAGATATTGTCTTCCAGACCGACGCGTATATTGCCGCCTGCAAGAATGGCTGCCGCCGGATAGGCCATGGCATTGCGGCCAATTGAAAAAACCGAAAACACCCAATCTTTTGGCACATTATTCACCATCGCCATGAGGGTGTTCAAATCATCTGGCGCACCCCAGGGGATCCCCATGCATAACTGGACTAGCGCGGTCTTTTCGATATGACCTTCTTCGACAAGATGTTTGGCAAACCAAAGATGCCCGGTATCAAATGCCTCAATCTCGGGTTTGACTCCAACTGCCTTCATCTGTTTTGCCATCTCAATCAGCATGGATGTGCTGTTGGTCATCACATAATCGCCATGACCAAAATTCATCGTGCCACAATCAAGGG
>JAYQTT010000022.1:0-34143 GCA_038147495.1 Alphaproteobacteria bacterium
ATATCGCCAGCATTCGTGAAGTTGCCGTTCCCTTGTAATGAGGCGACAGAGGCAAAGCTGGGTGAAAATTCACTTAACCTGTTTAAATCAAACTTATCACTAACAGCCGAATAAAGGATGGAGCGAAGTAACGTATTTCCACTTTTTGGATAGCTTGCCAGCCATATGATATTATTCATAAAATTACCATTTTTGATTTAAATAATGTAACAAGAGTAGCCACAAGACCTAAGCGTAAAATACAAATAAATCCATCGATCAGTTGTTAAGGTAAGTGTCACAATTTTGGAACGCAATTTTCGATCATATTCAACGCGATTGGAGTGTCCCATTGACGTAGTTTAGCGTCAGTCTGGATGGCAGCCTAATCAGGAAATTGTCAATCCCTGCAAGTGCAATCACCTTGCCAGCACCCACAGCGCCGTTGTTGGCACGCTTGCAACCAGACGATCGCCGACCGCCAGCCCGTTGGCAGCTTCCGGATTGACCAGCGCGGTGATCTCAATCTCCCCAACACGCAATGTCATTCTGGTGTGGGTGCCAAGATAGATCATGTCTGAAACAGCCGTCTCAATCCGGTTCTCGTCTGCCGCATGATCGCCAATGCGGATGTTTTCCGGCCGGAACGTCAGGAGACCGTTGCCGGACAACGTGCCTTCCGGCAAGCGCATTCTGCCAAGCGGTGACTCAAAACTGCCCCCCGACGATGTGCCGGCGACAAAATTCATCCCGCCAAAAAAGCGTGCTGTCACCATGTCGGCAGGACGTTGATAGAAAGCCTCCGGCTTGTCATATTGTTTTAATTCGCCGTCAAGGATCAGCCCCACCCTGTCTGCCATCACCACCGCCTCTTCCTGATCATGCGTTACGAAGATTGTTGTGATGCCCGTTTCCTGCTGCAATCTGCGGATCAGGTCACGCATTTCAAGGCGCAGATACGCGTCAAGATTGGACAGTGGTTCATCGAGCAACAACACATCCGGCCTGACAATCAATGCGCGGGCAAGGGCGACACGCTGTTGCTGGCCGCCGGAAAGTGCGGAAGGACGGCGCGCGCCAAAACCCGGCAATTGTACAAGCTCCAGCATTTCGGCCACTCGGCGGTTGATCTCTGCCGGGTCGGCTTTCCGCATCTTCAGGCCAAAACCGATATTGTCGGCCACGCTCATATAGGGGAACAAAAGATGGTTCTGGAACACCATGACCACGCCGCGCTTTTCTGGCTGTTCATGCATCACAGAACGCCCGTCAAATCGCACGTCTCCCGATGTCGGCGACAGCAATCCGGCAATAATCTTCATCGCTGTGGTCTTGCCGCACCCCGATGGCCCCAGCAAAGCGGTCAATTCACCGCTGGCAATTTCCAGTGAAAGGTCATTCAGTGCCGGTTCGTGCTGTCCGGGATAAATCTTGGTCAGATGATCCAGATTGACGCGTGTCATATTTTGCCAAAGCCCCCCACAGCACCATTGCGACCGGAAAGATGCCGCGCCGTTGCCAGCAGAATGAGAATGCCGGGCAGAATATAGATCATCCCGATGGCACCGGTGATGTCATTGCGGCCAGCAGCAGCAAAATTGAACAGCAACAATGGCAAGGTGACAACCCGTCCACCACCGATCAGCAGGGTGAGGATATATTGGCTCCAGGACACGAGGAAAGCGAACAGGCCGCCAACGATGATTCCGGGCAAGATGGCCGGCAGTGTGACATACCAGAATGTCTTTAACGGGGTTGCGCCGAGCGAGCGGGCCTGATCCTCAAAGGCAGGGTCATAATTAGCGAAAACGCCTGCCATCACCAGAATCATATAAGGTAAGGTGGGGATCAGATGTACAAGAATAACCCCAAGGGCACTGTTTGTCAGACCAAGACCAATAAACACCGAATGGATGCCAAGCCCCACTGCAATCCCGGGAACGATGGTCGGGGCCAGAATAACCAGTTCGATGATCTCTTTGCCGCGAAAGCGGTACATCCCAAGGGCCCGGCCAGCCGGCACCCCGACAATAATCGAAAGGATGGTTGCGGCAAGTGAGATGCCGATGCTCAGGCCGAGCGAGTCCAGCACCCCGGAGGTTTGTGAAAAGCTGTAATCCCACGCCCGCATTGACCAGCTTTGTGGCAATAGATCGGGAAAGAACCAGCCCTTGGCAAAGGACCAGATGGCCAAAGGCACCAGTGGCAACACCAGCCATGTGATCAGGACCGCGCCGGTCAGGAATCGAAAACTGCCAGCCAGACGGCTTCTGTTGGTGGTGGCGGTGACGTTGGACATCTGCTTGCGCCTCCTAGCCTCTGATCCGGCGCCGTGTGTAGCGCACATAGAGATACAGCATCACCGCGCTTAACAAAGCGATTACAATGGCCATCGCCATGGCCTCGGGCCGTGCGGCCAGATCAACATCGGTATATTTACGATAGGCAAGCACCGGCAGCGCGGCCGGATAATTGGCCCCCAACAGCGCCGAATTTCATAGGCACCGAAGGTAAAGGCAAAAACAATCACCGAAGCAGAGAGAACACGGGAATATCATCGGCAAAAGCACATAGCGAAAGCTTTGCCAGCGGCTTGCGCCAAGGGACCGGGCAACAGATTCATAATCCTCGCCAATCGCCTGCATATTGGCGAGGACAATTACCTGATAAAGGGGACCTCTTTCCACACATATTGCAGGATGATGCCGATGGCATAAGGATCAAAACCAGCGCGGGAAAATCACCTGGCCTCGCAATCATTCCCATTCGGCAGCAAGCCTGGCAAAGCTGCCGGATTGTGAAAACAGATACAGAATGCCAATTGCCCTGACCAGATGCGGCACCGTCAGATTCAGCTGGAACAGGAAATTTACTATCGCCCGCCCCAGAAATTGGCGGCGCAGAAGCAAGCGGCACCAATCGCCAAGATCGAAGACAGCACCGTTGATGTAAAAGAAATATGAAAGGTCAGCAAAAAGGACAGATAGAATTCACGGCTGCTAAAGATTGAGATATAGGCATCGAAATTTGGCTGCGTCAGGCCAATGACCGGCATGTAATTGAGGCTTCGCATGATGCCGATCAACAATCCGCCGAAGAACAGCACACCAATGATCAACAACGCCGGGGCAAGCAAAATGAAAATTCTGGTTCGATCGGTCATGCAGCCTCATGCCCCGAGAGGGTGGCAGAAATGCCTGATCGAATGTCGGAGTTTTGACTTGCCGGAAGCTGCCGCGTCATCAATACAACCTGCCTGCCTTATGCCTAATTACCGACATTCGCCAGCCAGCCCTTTTCAATGGCTGCAATCCATGAAACCTGCAATTCCGGCAAGGCTGCCTTTATGCGTTCATCGGCAGGCACCACTGCCGGATGGTTTCGATGGCGCTGAATTTGGCCTGAATATCTGTGCTGGTGCGATCGATTTCAATCGCCGGTTTGGCGCCCCAGACAGTCGGCAGGGCTTTTTCATATTGGGCTTCACCTGAAATCAGCAGGTTCTGCAAGACCAGTGCAGCGGCCTTGTGCGGCGAGTTGAAGGGAATGATCGTATAGTTGGTATTGCCGATGGTTCCATCGGTCAGGCCAAAGCCGCGCGTGGTCGGCGGAAAGGTGCCATTCTCAATATTCACGCCAACAGATGCCGGCTCATAATTGAACACAAGGGCCACCTCGGAATTGGCATAAAGCTGTTCCAGCGTGTTGATCGTGGTTGGATATGTTTTGCCCTGCCGCCAGAGATAGGGCTCCAGCTCGTTCAGGATTGCCCATGTTTTTCTGGCGACAGCGTCATATTTGGCCTGATCAAATGGCCCCAGCAGGCCATCGACGCCACCGGCCGCATAATAGAAAACATGGCGGACAAATACCGATCCGTTGAAATCCGGCGGGGCTGGATAAGTGAATTGTCCGGGATTGGCCTTGATCCATGTGATCAGCTCTGCAATCGAGCGCGGCGGGTTCTGCATCCGCGCCGTGTCATAGGCAAAGGCGAATTGCACCTTTGACCAAGGTGATTCACAGCCATCGACAGGCACGCCGAAATCATTGGCGATTGCCGGATTGTCCCAGTTCACAAGCCTGTTGTTGGGAAGCCAGTCATTATAGCCGCAAAAGGCAAGCCCGGCTTGCTTCATGGTACGGAAATTTTCGCCATTGATCCAGATCATGTCGACCGAACCTTCGTCCATGACGCCGCTTTCCTTTTCGCCAAGGACAATGTTCACCGCCGCAACCGTGTCAGACAGTCCCACACGATTTAGGGTGATGTCATACCGGTCTTTGAGAATGCCGCCGATATATTCGGTGACATAGCGGTTGATGTTGTCGGACCCGCCCCATAAAAACCAGTTCACCTCACTGCCACGGGCTTCGGCAACAATCTGGTCCCAGGACATGGATGATAATTTTTCACCATCACCGGTGTCTGCCAGTGCCAGCGGTATGTGGGCCAAAACTGCCGCCAGTATGGTGATCCCCATTCGCTTGATCATTTGAATTCTCCGGTTGTTTGTTCCATTTCAATTTGGCTCGCTGATCGCCGATTGTCATAAAGCCCCGTTTCTTGGTGATCGGCACCAGCTCTGCCACGCCGATCACTTACCGCTGCCGCGCCGGGGTCAGGGACTGTAAAAAAACCAATGTCGGTTCCGAATCATCATGACGACAATAGACAGCATGAAACCGCATCCAACCCGCGATCATCATATCCGGAAAAAGCAAACCAGTCACATCCCAATGCGCCACAGGTCAATGACCATTGCGCTCTTTGGCTGAAATATGCGAACAGATGGTCTGGATGTTTGAGGATATAATCTTCATTGAGTGGGATTGATGATCAGATTTTCAGCCAATCTTGGTTTCCTGTGGACCGACCGCCCCTTGCCTGATGCCATTTACGCGGCAGGGCAAGCCGGTTTTGATGCGGTCGAATGCCATTGGCCATACAGCACGCCAGCGGAGCAGGTGGCACAGGCGCTGGCCGACACAAAATTACGAATGATCAGCCTGAATACCATGCGCGGCAATCCGGACACGGGTGACAACGGGCTTGCGGCTTTGCCCGGGCGTGAGGCAGAGGCAAAGGCGGCAATCGAACAGGCGATTACCTATGGTGCCACCATTAATGCTGCCGCGGTGCATGTTATGGCAGGCGTTGCCGCGGGACCAGAGGCGCACCACACCTTCATCACCAATCTGCAGATGGCCTGCGAGATGGCCGAAGCAGAAGATATGATGATCTTGATTGAGCCATTGAACCGGCATGATGCCCCCGGCTATTTCCTTGGGACCACTGAAAAGGCCCGCGAGGTGATCGCCGAGGTGGCGGCACCCAATTTGCGATTGATGTTTGATTGTTATCATGTTGGCCGCACAGAAGGCGATGTCATAACCCGGTTGCGGGATCTGAGGGAAATTATTGGCCATGTCCAATTCGCCTCGGTCCCTGATCGCGGCACGCCAGACCATGGCGCGGTTGATTATCGGGATGTGTTTGCCGTGATTGAAGAGACTCAATGGGCCAACCCGCTTGGCGCGGAATACAGGCCTGTCGGTGATACGGATTCGACGCTCAGCTGGATGGATAGGCTACGTTATCCCGCGCGATAGCAAACAAAATAGGCGACATTGAGGTTTGTGGTGCTGGTCAGGCGATACTGCCTTTGCGCTCAAGACGTCGAAGAACAAACATCAAAACCAGCATGACGATGAAAAGCCCAACGGTGTCACCAATGAAGTATCTGGCAATAATTTCAAAAATGCTGTTTGAGGGAAGGGCGTAGGTCTTGATCAACGTTCCTGAAATGGAATTGATCACAGAGGCCACACAACCGGCAAAGATCACCGCACGCCAGTTTGGTTTTCTAGTGGCAGACGGGTAAACATCAATCCCCGCAATGCGCATGGCCTCAAAGGCGATGACCGGTGACGCCGCTGCGATAGCTGGTACCAGTATTGTTGTCAAAATTGAGATGCCAAAAACTGGTTCGCTGACCAAGGCATAAGTGAAAAAGACCTCCGCCGGAACAAGGGCAAAAGTGCTTTCGGGCCAAGCAACCACGCCGCAAGAACGCGGGAGGCATGCGGTAAAAAGAGAACGCTTGCATATAGAGAGAGATGGCCCAGCAGCAAATCCTCAATCGGCAACAAAACATGCATTTGAAGGATGAATAGGCCCACATGAATGAGGATGACAAAGCCAAGCCAATGTGAGGCGACCATGGAAACAAACCGTAACATGGCTATAATTGTAGACGTTTGTCAGCGATGAGTGAATTGTAGAATAGCGTCAAACGCGCTTTTTCATAATTTTAGCAAGCTTAGGAGATGCCCCCGAAGCCGAAAAACCCCGGGGGCATGAATTTTATTGTGGAATGCGGGTTTCAACACCCTTTACCAGCCAGTTGATGCCAAGCATGTCATTGTCAGCGATTGATACGCCGGCGGCCAGACGCTCGGTGCCATCCTGATCAACGACAGGCCCTGTCAAAGGATGAAAACTTCCAGAGCGGATTGAATCCATCACCTTGTTCAGTTCTGCCTGCTGGTCTGATGTAAGGTCAGACGAGAAGGATCTTACATCCACTGTTTTGTCGGCCATGCCACCCCAAAAAGCGGTGCCTTTGAAATTGCCATCGATGGTTGCCTGAACCTGCTCGATGAAATATGAGCGCCAGTCGGCCACTTGTGAGGCAAGAAGCATTTTCGGTGCATAGGCTTTCATGTCAGACGAGGTGTTGATCACATAGACGCCTTCCTCTTCGGCAACCGTCACAACAGATGGTGTGTCCTGATACAGCGAATAGATCACATCTGCATTCTGCGCCATCAGCGAACGAGCTGATTCCTGTGCCTTTGACGGGTTGAACCATGAATTCAGCCAAACGACTTTGACGGTGGCATCGGGATTGGTGCGCTGCAGGCCGAGGGTGAAGGTGTTGATCATGCCAACAACTTCGGGAATGGCGTAAGCGGCAACGACACCAACTGTGTCCGATTTGGTTACATAGCCAGCGGCCATACCAACAACATAAGAGCTCTCATAATTGCGGCTTTGGAAGTTGCCAAAATTATCAGCCAGCTTGTATCCGGAGGCATGAATAAAGGTCATGTCAGGGCGCTGCTGTGCAAGACGCAGTCCGTCATTCATATAGCCAAAAGACCCAAGCATGATCATTTTGGCACCGGTTGCTGCCATCTGGTTCATGATCCGCTGGGCGTCTGGTCCCTCGGGCACATTTTCAACAAAAACGGTTTCGACCTTATCGCCGAAATGTGCCTCGATTGCTTTACGGCCGGTATCCAGTTCTGCGGCCCATCCAACATCACCCACTGGAGATGGGTAGATAAAGCCGATTTTCAGCTTCTCTGCCGCTGCCGGGCCAGCCATCATGGCAAGTGCCAGCACAGGCAGCATAATTAATCTGGAAAGTTTCATTTTCGGGTCCTTTCTGTTGCGATCCTTATTGATGTGTAATCCTATGGTGAGAAACTTTGGCCCAGACTCGCCGGGCTGTTCATTCGAATAAAGGTAACGTTACGCGAAATCGCTGCCAGCATCAAAATCGTAATCACATATGGCAGCGCTGAGAGGATTTGTGACGGCAGATTGACCCCGAACGCCTGTATCGAAAGTTCAAGCAGTGAGATGACGCCGAACAAATAGGCGCCAAACGCCACCCTTGGCACAACCCATGTGCCAAAAACTGTCAAAGCAACCACGATCCATCCACGTCCGGCAATCATGCCCTCGGCCCACAAGGGGGTGTATGCTGTTGACAGATAGGCCCCGCCAATGCCTGCCATGGCACCGCCAAACGCAACACAACACATTCGCACCAAGCGAACGGGCAAGCCTTGTGAATGCGCATATTCAGGCGCTTCGCCGATGGCCCGGATCAGCAGACCGAGCTTGGTCCGGTTAATCACGTACCAAACGGCAACGACCAGCAATATGGACAGGTAAACCATTGCATCGAGCTGAAAGATCGATTCGCCAAGCACCGGAATATCCGCGAGAGGACCAAGCGGTAAATCAGCCAGAGGCGTTACGGTTGTGCCCTCATATTTCTTGCCAATCGCTGACGAGACACCAAGCCCAAGAATGCCTGTGGCAAGGCCGGACGCCACCTGATTGGCATTCAGCAGGACGGTTAATATGGCGTATATCAGCGACAATCCCATCGCACATATCATGCCGCCAAAAAAGCCGACACTGTGCGAACCGGTTGTTGCGACGAGAACAAATCCGGCGGCGGCACCGGTGGCCATCATGCCCTCAATACCAAGATTCAGCATGCCCGATTTTTCACAGACAAGCTCGCCCATGGCGGCATAGATCAGCGGGGTCGAGGCGGCCAATGTTCCGGAGATGATAAAGACAAAAACCTCAAGCATCACGCCTCTCCCTCGGATGCGATGGCGTCTGATCGCTTCAGGCGAATGCGTGACGTCAGTAACAACGAGCAACCCAGATAGAATGTCAGAAGCATTCCTTGAAAAATTCCGGTTACGGCATTGGGTAGCTGCACTGAAAGTCGGGCAAAATCGCCACCCACATAAATGAGCGCCATCAATGCACTGGAGAAAACGATACCAATCGGGTTGAGGCCTCCAAGCATCGCCACGATGATCGCGGCATAGCCATAACCGGGCGAGACGTTGCGTTGCAACATGCCAAGCGGGCCGGAAACCTCACCGACACCGGCCAAGCCGGCCGCCCCACCACCAATCAACAGAGCAAGCCAGACCGCCCCTTTTTGCGAGAAGCCGGCATAAATGGCCGCCCGCGGTGCCAATCCACCAACCGACAATTTGTAGCCGACAAGGCTTCGCTTGACGAACAGCCAGCAACCGACAGTGGCAAAAATGCCCATGAAAATTGATGCATTGAACCGCGTGCCTTCGATCAAAATCGGGAACATCGCGTGATAGCCGAAGGTGATTGATTGCGGAAAGTTGAACCCCATCGGGTCCCGCATTGGCCCGGTCACAAGGTAGTAGAGAAGCTGCAGGGCAACGCTCGTCAGCATGAATGTAACGAGGATTTCATTGGCATTGAATGCTGTTCGCAGAAATGCAGCGATTGACGCCCAGGCGATTCCGGCAAACATGCCGGCAAGGATCATCCCGGCAGCAGAAATATTGACGTGCTGCCATCAAAATAGATGGCGACCGCTGATGCGGCGATTGCCCCAAGGATGAGCTGACCTTCTGCGCCGATATTCCAGACACCGGCTCGAAAGCCGATCGCAAGCCCTGTGCAACCAACAGCAATGGGGCCATTTTCAACAGCACCTCACCAATGCCATATGTCGATAACAGCGGCTCAATAAAAATGGCGCGCAGGCCCTTGAGCGGCGGCACCCCATAGATCATGAACAGGATTGTGCCGCCAAGCATTGTCAGCAGCAGGGCCAGCGTAGTCACCACAATCAGGGCGAGAAGCGACTGCTCTTTGCGTGGCTCAAGCGTAAATTTAACCATGAAGCCCCCAGAAGACATATTGTCAGACCCATTGCCGGACCCATTGCCAGACAAAGCGTCAGATACGCCAGCTTCTACCTGAGCAAAATCTCCCGCCATGGCAAGCCCGATGCTGTCCATATCTGTCTGGCTGGCCCGCACCGGACGCGACAGCCTGCCCCTGAACATCACATGCAATTGATCGCAAATCTCAAACAGCTCTTCCAGCTCTTCTGAAATTACCAGAATGGCCGCCCCCTTGGCGCGCAAATCCAGAAGTTTCTGGCGGATAGCCGCTGCCGCGCTGACATCAACACCCCATGTGGGCTGGGCCACAATCAACACCCGCGGTGTCAGCGCCAACTCGCGCCCCATAATAAATTTTTGCAAATTTCCACCAGACAGGCTTTGCGCCGTGGCATCAACACCGCCACATCTCACATCCATCGAGTCTATGATGGAGCTTGCAAGGCGGTTGCGTGATCGAAGCTTTAGGAAGCCCCAGCGCGATAATCCCGCATGGCTGGCGGTGAGGCCGGTATTTTCGGTCAGTGAATGCAATGGCACAGCGCCGCGGCCCAGCCTTTCTTCAGGCACAAAATGCAAGCCAAGACGGCGGCGTTGATCCGGGTTCATCTGGCCAATAGGACGGTCATCCAGCCGAATGAGGCCAGCACTTTCCGCAGGCAGGATTTCTTCGCCTGACAGCACTCTGGTCAGTAATCCCTGGCCATTACCGGAAACGCCGGCAATGCCGATAATCTGCCCTGAATTGAGCGTCATATTGATCTCATTCAAGGCTGATTGCTGTGGGTCTGGCGGGGTCAGGCTAAGGCCATTAATCGACAAAACGGGCATGCTTTTATCGGTTGATTCGGCACGCTCCGGCAGGGCGATCTCATGCCCGATCATCAGTCTTGTCAGGGTCTTGGCCGTTTCCTTGCGTGGGTCGACAACGCCAACAACCTTGCCCGCCCGCATCACCGTTGCGACATCGCATAACGCCCGAATTTCCTCGAGTTTATGCGAGATGAAGATGATGCCAATGCCGGTTGCGGCCAGATTGCGAAGCGTTTCGAACAGTCGGGTGATGCCTTGTGGCGGCAGGACGGAGGTTGGCTCATCCATGATCAAAAGACGCGGCTCTTGCAGAATGCAGCGCAAAATCTCAATGCGCTGGCGTTCACCAACCGTCAGCGAATGCACTGTCGCATAGGGGTCGACATCAAGACCGAACCGCGTTGATGCTTCTTTGATTCGGGTTGCCAGCTCGGCCATGGTTCCCGGAACCGAAAGTGAGATATTCTCCACAACGCTGAGGGTCTCAAAAAGCGAGAAATGCTGAAAGACCATACCGATGCCCATGGCGCGTGCCTGCGCCGGGGATTTGATTGCAACCGCATTGCCCTGCCATTCAATCTGGCCCTGATCAGGCTGGGTAACGCCATAGACAATTTTCATCAGGGTTGATTTGCCGGCACCATTCTCACCCAAAACAGCGTGAATCTGTCCGGCCTCAACCTGAAGATTGACATGGTCATTTGCTGTAACGCTTGGATATTGCTTGACGATATTGGACAGCCGGAGCAAAGGCACAGAATCAGACATTGGCGTCCTCCTCGCCGCGCTGGTCATGCATTGCATGTATACCGGGCATGGTAATAAAGCCCGGCAGGCCACGCATCGCATACAGCCAGCCGCGTATCGCCGGATAGGCATCATGCTCTATCCCTGCATCCGGGCTGAGGGCAATATAGGGAAAACAGGCGATGTCTGCGATTGTTGGATGATCCCCCACCAGCCATATGCCTTGATCAAAGACCCGTTCGCTTAGATGTAATTCAATTCGGCGCAGGGCACGATGTGCGGCTGCTCGTGCCGCGTCAATGTCAAGCGGCCTGTTAAGAATGGCGTGAAGACGTGCGGCACCGGCGGTGGCAGATAATTCTGACGAGAAGGCAAGCCATTGCTGAATCTCGGCAGCTGCCCGCGGATCGGATCTTGGCCACCATTTACCGCTATAATCAAAGCGCGCCGCCAGCCAAACCAGCATTGCCGGCGTTTCGGTCAACACCATGTCATCAGCAACGATAACGGGCAGGGTGCCTGCCGGATTCAGCGCCAGCATGGGTTTGGAGCGATGTTCATTGCCCGGATGAAAATCAACCGCAACGCTGTCATATTTGACGCCTAGCAGAGCCGCCAGAAGCCTGATCTTGTAACAATTGCCGGAGAGGACGTAATCATAAAGGGTGAAACTCATGCGGGCGCCACCTCAGCACCATAGGTTGCCCCGCGGCGTTTCAGCCACTGCCGATAGGCCACCGATGTCAGATCAGCGCGCGTGGGAATTTCCATGCGCGGATCAAGCGGCAATTTGCGCGGCATCTGATTTTCCAGAATTGACCGGTCCTGCAGGAAAATCTCCTGCTGGAACTGGATCAATTGAGCCATGGTTGAATGATCGTCATAAAGCGCCATCCATGGCCACACATCGCATGTTTCCTCATCCAGCGGCTGCACGAAAATGGCAATCACATCCTGCGCTTCGGGCTTTGGGGGGCAGGTCTTATACAGCACGCTGACCATCGGGGTAGGGACACGGTAAACATAGTCGGTGACAATGCCGTCATCGGCGCTGTGGGCGGCTTGTGGTTGATAGAATTTGACCTTGGTCGCCCACACCTCGTCATTTTCCTCTCTGACCTTAACCTTATAGGGGGCCACTTCGGTGTGTGGTTCGGCCCCGAGGATGTCGGTGTGGACAAACGGGAAATGGGCAACATCGAGAAAATTTTCCACCGCCCGCAGCGGCGAGCATTTCACCCGCACAACACCGCAGGGGACCAACTTTCTTCCCGGTTCATCGCCTTCAGGAATTTCAAACAATGGACGCGGTGCGGCGCCGAGCGACGTCCAGATATGGCCAAAGGCAATTTGATGGGGGTGCGTCTTGCCGTTTTTTCCCGTTACGACAATGCCTGATTCGGCATCGTTACTGATGCTGATGTCTTGTTCAAGCAGGCGCGTCTCACGCGTGGCACCCGCTGGCAGATCATCCAGCATGGCAACGCAATACCAATCATCAAGGGCATGGGCCAATGTCATGCGCGGCTCCCTTTATCAGTATCTTTTGGACCAGTATTTTTTTGTTGGCTGGCTGATTGCTCTGCTATGCGCCGGACCATCTCAATCCATTGTGATGCCCCTGTCAATTCGGCGCGATCGGCCGCCGACTCGAGCAATAGATGAAGATTTGTCTGGCCATCGGGCAGGGGCTGAATGGCGGCGGCAAGCATGCGTCCGGATTCGCGCAAAATCACCATGTCCTGCTTCATGTCAACAACGGCTTCGGCATTGTTCTGCAGTGCCGAGATAACGACCGCATTGTCACAGGCAATGGTCAGGCTGCGCACGGGTTGCATCGCCATTGGCAATTCAGGCATCTGCGGTGCGCCTGTCAACGAGACCTGCATGAAGCCCTGTGATTCGGCAATGAAAGCAGGATGTGCACAAATCGTGTCGGGGGGATCGAGATCGGGATGCGCCGGAATGTGGCGGCACTGGCCCTTGTCCGAATCATATTGCCAGCCGTGATAGAGGCAATTCAATCGCTCACCACGGACGAATCCGTGCGACAGACGCATCCCGCGGTGGGGGCATCGATTATCCCATGCGTTCAGCCCACCCGATTGTGACCGCCAGACCACCAGTTCGCGCGCTCCGACCCAGCTGCGCATCACGCGCTTTGGTGGAAGGTCTCTTGATAAGCCAACGATAATGCTCTGTATTTCCGGCACTTTGGGCCCCTGCTTATGATTGGCTTCCATGACTGGAGGCGACCAGTAACGTTTTTCCTTTACAACCGCCCGCTCGATAGTCCGGTCATCCACCAAAAGACAGGGATTTGGGTAAGGCCGGACAGGTGCGGAGGTTTATAACCAAGGGCTCTATCTGACGCGACAAAAGTCATTACTGTCAATCCTTGCATGCAAAAATTTGCGCTCAATCCGGTCTACTAAAATCTCTGCGGGGCCAAGGCTCACCGCGAGCTCCATCGCGTCAACAAGCGGTTCAGGGCCACAGACATTGACATCAACCCTGTGTGCCGAAACTTGCCGCACATCGCCGCGCAAAGACAGGCGTTTTGCCCGCTCAACGATCCAGTCAAGATAGCTGTCCACGCCCACGGTGCCTTCGATGCACAAATGGACTGATATATTCTGAACCACGATAGAGCGACCCCATAAATCAAGAACCGGGTTATATTAAGTTCAATCTTGGTCTCTGGTAAAAAATCCCGCAAGCCGAACATTGGAATGACCTGTTCATTTCGTCCCGGCAGTTGTGCCCGCCTTATTGCCTCCCCTAGCTCTATCCCAGTTCTATATTGTCAGAACTTTCGCCGCTTTCTAAGCTGTGCTTGGGGCAAGATCATCTGATCCCGGGCCGATATGGTGCCTTGGAAAAAGCGAATCGAATTGGAATGTCAGGCAGGACGACAGATAGAGTTGATGATGGATGTTGATGAGAGCGAGCTTGGCTCCGGTCCACACCGGCGATTCAATCCTCTGAAGGCAGAATGGATTCTGGTCTCACCTCATCGCAATGATCGTCCGTGGCAAGGCATGTCGGAAGATACGCCATCAAGCCTGCCCGCCGTGCATGACGCCGATTGTTACCTGTGTCCGGGCAATAAACGGGCGAACGGGGTTGTGAACCCTGACTATGAAGGGCCTTTTGTATTTACCAATGATTTTCCGGCACTGCTTCCGGACGAAATGCCAGATCAATCAACCGGGCAAACTGTTGGGCAGATAGCGGGGCACGCAGTTGGAGAGATGGGCACGCCGCCGGATGAAGGTTCTTTGTTCCGTTCAATGAATGTATCAGGCACCTCGCGCGTGCTGTGTTTCTCGCCACGTCATGATCTGGGCATGGCGGAACTTGGTGTAGCAGGAATTCGCCGGATTATAGATGTTTGGGCCGATCAGACTGCCGCGCTTGGCAAGGATTATGCGTGGGTGGCAATCTTTGAGAACAAGGGCGCGGCGATGGGGTGCTCCAACCCGCATCCACACGGCCAGATATGGGCATCAGATTTCATTCCAAGCGAGATCATGCGCGAGGACGAGAGCCAGAAGGCCTATTTGCATGATACTGGATCTGTGATGATGGTGGATTATGCCGAGGCTGAAATCAAGCATGCGCGTCGCGTTGTGGTGCAGAATGATTCATGGCTTGCGGTTGTGCCCTATTGGGCGGTCTGGCCGTTCGAAACATTGGTTTTGCCGCGGCGACATGTTTTGCGGATGACCGATCTGGACGCGGCAGAGCGTGACGACCTCGCGGCGCTGATGCGGGAATTGACGATTCGCTATGACAATCTCTTTTCGACTGAGTTTCCCTATTCGATGGGATGGCACGGCGCGCCGCATACGGACAAGGCAAATGATCACTGGCAACTTCATGCACATTTCTATCCACCGCTTTTGCGCTCGGCGACAATTCGCAAATTCATGGTGGGATATGAGATGCTGGCCGAGGCACAACGTGACATGACGCCGGAACATGCGGCCGAATTACTGCGTGCGGTGCCCGATCGGCATTACCGTCAAAGATAACGGTGCCGCCAATGCCACCTTCATCATCACTGTCATCATTACCGCCTTCAAAGAGAGCAAGCCGAATGTTTGCGTCTCATTTTGGCGCGCTGCCCCAAGCCGTTGCAACCGCACCCGGTCGGGTAAATCTTCTGGGTGAACACACTGATTATAATGGCGGGTATGTCTTGCCGGTGCCACTTGGCCTCGAAGTTGCGGTAGCGATATCGCGGCGCGGTGACGCTGGCAAAATGGATATCATCAGTGAAGATTTTGAGAATGCACTGCAGCTGAAGACCGATGAGGCTGCCTCGGGCAGTTGGGGTGACTTCATGCTTGGGGCTCTCAATCAAAGTGATGGGGGTGATCCGGATGACAGCGGTTATCAAATCGCTATTGCCAGTTCGCTGCCCATGGGGGCGGGCGTTTCCAGCTCGGCCGCGCTAGAGGTGGCTGGCCTGCGGGGTTTTGCTGCGCTCAACGGCGATCAATATGATCCGGTGGAATTGGCGCTGGCCGCGCATCGGATCGAGACAGAGTTCATTGGTGTGCCGTGCGGGATCATGGATCAATATGTCTGTTCAGTTGGCAGGCCCGGTATGGCGCTGATGCTCGACACTGGTCGCATGACGCACGAACTGGTGCCATTATTTGAGGACTATGAATTTATCGTCATTCACAGTGGTCACACCCATAAGCTGACTGATGGTGGCTATGCGGCGCGGGTTTCAGAATGTCAGCGCGCCGCCGCCGGGCTTGGTGTGAAATCTTTGTCTGATCTTGGCGAGGCAGATTTTAACCGGATTGCCAGCCTGCCGGAGCCTGAATGCCGCCGGGCGCGCCATGTGGTTGCCGAGAACCAAATTGTGCTGGACGGCGTTGCCGCTCTCAAGGCGGGTGACGCCAAAAGGTTTGGTGAATTGATGTGCGCCAGTCACGTCTCGCAACGCGATGATTATGAGGTGTCGATTGCTGAGATCGACAGGATGGTCGAGACGGCCATGGAGATGGGCGCTTTGGGTGCACGGCTGACAGGCGGCGGTTTTGGTGGGTCGATTGTCGTCTTGATGGATCGCCACAGAACTGAGGATTTTGCCTCACGTTTCATCGGCAATTTTTCCAAAGCATGCATTCTTGCCAGGGTTGCGGGTTAAAGTGGGGCGCAAGAGGGAAGAGGGATGAACGTCATGCGCAACAGATTTCTGGTCGGTCTGGCGGTGCTTGTTGCGTTTGTCGGGGTGCTGTGGGTGGCGGGGCCACGGGAACCGGCATCACTTCGCATCGATCATCAAAAGATAAAAATCGGGGATGACATAGAGGCCTATCTTGTGGCGGGCGAGAGCCGCTTTGATGATATCATCGCCGGGGTTGAAAAGCGTGTGATTTGGGCTGGTCAACCCCATCAGAAAAGTCCGGTCTCGCTGGTCTATATTCATGGTTTCTCCGCCTCGTCCGAAGAGATCCGCCCGGTGCCCGACAGGGTTGCCAAGGCGCTCGGGGCCAATCTGTTTTTCACCCGGCTGACTGGGCATGGACGTGGGTCAACAGCGATGGCCGAGGCCAATGTCGCCGCATGGATGCAGGACGTGGGCGAGGCACTGGAGATTGGCCGACAAATAGGTGACACGGTTATCGTTATGGCAACCTCAACGGGGGGTACACTTGTGGCTGCCGCGATGCAGGACCCGGCAAGTGCCAGAGCTGTTGAGGGCATTGTTTTCATATCGCCCAATTTTGCCATTGGCGCCCCCTCAGCGGCGTTGTTGACATGGCCGTTTGCCCGTCATTGGGTGCCGTTGATTGTCGGCGAGATGCGTCACACAGAGCCGCGCAACCCTCTTCATGCCCGCTACTGGACAACGTCATATCCAAGTCGCGCCTTGTTGCCGATGGCGGCCCTTGTAGCGGCGGTGGACCAGAGTGATTTCAGTAACGTTCAGGTGCCGGCTTTGTTTTATTTCAGCAAGGACGACAAGGTGGTCAATCCTGACGCCACGGCAAAATTCCTGTCGCGATGGGGCGGCCCTGCCAAGGCGGTGACTGTGGAAATGGGGGTGGATGACGACCAATATTCCCACCTGATCGCGGGGGATATTGTGTCACCCGGCCAGAATGATGCAGCAGTCAGGACAATCCTCGACTGGATCGCGGGGTTATAGCTCACCCTTAGGTGGCAAGCGCCACATCGGCCAGCAATTTAACCCCGAGGATCATCAGCGCCGAATAGGAAATATGGTAGAAAATACGGTCATTGATCCGCTTGTTTAGCCACCAGCCAAGCAGGATGCCAATCGGCGCCACCGGCAGCAAGAACATGGTGATGCGAAGGCTCTCAAGGGTGATAACATTCAATTCCGCAAACAGTGGAACCTTCAACAGATCAATAACCATAAAATAAACACTGAAACTGCCGACAAAAGCTTCTTTTGGCAGGCGGTGAGGTAACAGAAAGATTTGGGCAGGAATGCCGCCGGACAGGGAAACAAAACTCGACACGCCGGAAAGACCACACCAGACAGATGCCCGGCGCCACAATGATCGTTCCGCCGCTTCTTGTTTGCTGATATCGCTTTGACCGCGCCATAGATTGAGGGCGTAATTGCTCGCTGACGAGACGGCGACAAATCCAATGAGGAGTTGCAGCACATTTTCGGTGAAATAGTCGAACAGCAGCCATCCCACCACCTGTCCTGCCGCTGCAAAAAGGCACATCACCGATACAATGCGCCAGTTGCAGTGTTTGTACCAGATGAAGAACACCCCGACAGAGGTCAGAATAAACAACGGCAACAGGACGGCCAATGCATCGGTGGGTGACATCACGAACAGCATGATCGGCACGCTCATCGAGGCAAGTGCGCCGCCAAAGCCGGACTTTGATATAGAAAGAAAAAACACAGACAAACATGCCACGGTCCAGAAAAGGACCGGATCAGTTGTCATCATTGGTAGGTACGGCATCAGGTCAACACATGAATGTCATAATTATTTGTTACCTGAATGTGAGCATGGGCTGCCCTGACAAAGGTGTAGCCCGGCCTCGCCCATGGTTGTAGCAATTGGGTCTTTTAAGTGATGTTTAGCTCTCTAATTTATACAGGCCAGAGCGCTCAGAACCAATCTTGGAAATCATTCCCTTGCCAATCAGGGTCTGGAAAGATCTGTAAAGAGATGGCGCCGGTATTGAGGCGGTGAGCGCATGGTCCCGGATGTCATTCAAATGAACGGCACCGTCTTTATCTTTGCCAAGAATGACCAAGGTCGACACGACCCTCTTGTCGATGTCACTTAAACCGGAAAATTGCAAATCCTCTTCCATGCTTTGCAAAAGGCTACGCAGATTTGCATAGTGGCTCAAGGTAGACATTTCGGTTCCTCCGATGGTGGTTTGCTTTTTTGTTTCGGCAACGCGAAACTGGTTATAAATACTACAAGTATCAAATTAAAGGAACACATTTAGAAATTTGCTGACTGAATGTGCAGTTTGCTTACATCTATTTTTGGTGACACAGAACAGTCATGTTGAAGCAGGCTGATGTTGCAAGGGAGATTCATCATGTCCAATAACGCCGATGGCACGCCACAATTTACCCAGCTGTGGCCAACCCAGTTTATGTCATTGCGGTTGCCGGGGAATGAACAGGCCAATCCGGTGCTGGCCGACTACCTGCTTGCCCAGAACATCGCGACTGATGACATGACGGCAAATTACACAGCGGACAATCTGTTCATGACAGATCATCCGGCGATTGTCTGGCTGCGGCAATGTTGTGATCGCGCTGTGCTGGATTATACCCGGGAAATGAATATGTCCTACGAACCCGAGTGGGTGTTGCAGGGTTGGGGCAACGTCAACATGAAGGGCGATTATCATAATTTGCACAATCATCCGCATTCATGGTTGTCGGGCACATATTACGTCTCGGTTCCAGACCAAAGTGGGTCAGAGGCGTTTCGTTCGGATCTGAACCCGGCGGCCATCAGTTTCTTTGATCCGCGTCCACAGGCCAATATGAACGCCATTCGAGACGACAATCAGGTTGATCCAGAACACAGGCTATTGCCAAATGCTGGCGACCTCTATCTCTGGCCAGCCTTTTTGCATCATCTGGTGCATCCCAACATGGCCGATGCGCCGCGCATTTCGATATCGTTCAATGTCGTTTTGAAATGGAAGAATGAGTATATCCCGCATTGATGTGCGGTTTTGAGACCATGATGCCACGTCATCAGCAAGCAGTGCGGGAAACCACTGAAGTGGGCTGGCACGGTGAGGGTTTGTCTGGCATTCTGTTATCTCCGGTCACATGCGTGTGCCGGTGCTTCAAGCATAGAAGATGAAAGGAGATGATCAATGACGATCCGGGTTTATCTTTCCGGGGAAATTCACACCGACTGGCGTGAGCAGATTATCAAGGGCGCCTCCGATCTCGATGTACATTTTGCCAGCCCCGTTACCGACCATGACGCCAGTGATGATTGTGGTGTCAGCATCATGGGCGCGGAGACAGAGAAATTCTGGCACGACACTAAAGGCGCAAAGCTGAACGCGATCCGCACCCGAAAGGGGATCGCCGATGCGGATATTGTGGTGGTCCACTTTGGTGAAAAGTATAAACAGTGGAATGCGGCCTTCGATGCCGGTTATGCGGCCGCGCTTGGCAAGTCCCTGGTGATCATGCATGGCGCCGATCATCAGCATGCCCTGAAAGAAGTCGATGCGGCAGCTTTGGCAGTGACCGAAACGCCGGAGCAGGTGATCCAAATTCTGCGCTATGTACAGGACGGTACTTTGCCGCGTTAAAGGGCTGGCTATGACTGATTTGTGTGATTTTTCTGCAAGCGAATTGTGCCAAATGATTGCGGGTGGTGACATCTCGCCTGTCGACATCATGCAAAGCTGTATTGCCCGGGCTGAGGCGATAAATCCCGCGCTCAACGCGATCGTGTCATCTGATTTTGACAGGGCGCTGGACTCGGCACGCAAAGCGGAAGTGCTGCTTGGAGCGGGCAAAGACACAGGCCCTCTTTACGGTTTGCCTGTTGCGGTGAAAGACCTTGAGGCCACCGCAGGCATTCGCTCAACGATGGGGTCGTTGTTACATGCCGATGACATACCCGATTCCGACCAGGGGTCTGTCGCCCGGATAAAGGCGGCGGGCGGGATCGTGTTTGGCAAGACCAATACGCCGGAATTTGGCACAGGCGGGAATACACGCAATCTGCTTTTTGGGACCACGGTCAATCCTTTTGATACGCAATTGACTTGCGGCGGGTCTTCCGGTGGCTCGGCGGTGGCGCTTGCCAGCGGTATGGTGCCATTGGCAACGGGCTCTGACTTTGGGGGCAGCTTGCGAACACCAGCCGGGTTTTGCGGGGTTGTCGGGTTTCGTCCGTCACCTGGCATCGTGCCGATCGAGGATAACACCACCTCATTACTGCCTTTCGCCGTGCTTGGGCCGATGGCGCGAAGCGTTGACGATGCGGTGCTTCTGTTGCGTGCGATGAAGGGGTATGACAGCCGTGATCTGTTTTCATCCGCGGCGCATGAGATTCTTGACGCACCAATTAAGGCAGCTGACCTCGGTTCCATCAAGGTGGCATTTTCGGATGATCTAGGGCAGGTTGCAATGTCGCGGGCACCGCGCGTTGTTTGCCGCTCGTACCGCCACATTCCAGCATCATTTTCGAACTGCCGAGGATGACACGCCTGATCTGAGAGATGTTCATAATGCTTTTGAGGTGTTGCGCGGTGTGAATGGCGTCGCATCGCATGGCGAGGCGGTTGCTCTTCATCGAGACCGCTTATCACCGAATGATTGATAACGTCGAGCGCGGGCTTGGCTATTACCTTTCTGACGTTGCCACGGCGCATCAGCAACAGACAAAGCTGGCGCAGAATTGGCGGGCATTTTTGAGCATTTCGATGTGCTGATCTGCCCGGCTTCGTCGGTATTCCATTTGCCCATGAAAACTGGTCAGTGAGTGATATTGATGGCATGCCAATGGACAGCTACATGCGCTGGCTTGGGATTACCTATGCTGACAATGGCACTTGCATCGTGCAATGCATTGCCGTGCGGTGTTGATGATCATGGCATGCCGTTTGGTATTCAGGTGCTGGGCCCATGGAGGAGACCGGAAAGGTTCTGGAAGTGGCAAAGGCGCTGAAGCGTGTTGGCCACGAACATGGATACGAAGCGACCTGTACTCTGATTTGTCTGATATGGCAGCGCAGGAGCCCATGCTCGGACGTGTTTAACGTTCAGCCGCCAGCATCGAACGGAACATCAGAACACGATCCTGACTGGTCGCCAGATTGCGCTGCCGGTTCTTCAACGCGGCATCGGGGTCAACCGGCTTCTGTGTGGCTTGGCATGCATGGGCTGGATCTGCGAAACGGTGATGATCTTTGCTCGCGTGGTGACGCTAAAACTGGCGTCCACGGCCCTGCTGCCGCCAGGTTGTGTTGGTGTCACCGGCGCCGCGATCATATTTCCGGATGTCTCAGGCAATGAATTTACGCGCTCCGTGCCTCCGTCGGCCTGCACGACGTGGCGGTTTGCCACCGGCGGTGCGACTGGTACTTCGTTGCTTTGCGAATACTGGCGGTTGCTTGCCGTGGCCAGCGCCCTTGTAAACGCATCATCGGCGGCGGTGGCACCGTGCCAACGCACCTGATAGACAGCTGGCGTGATTCCAGCCCTGTCGCTTTGTGGGTGATTTTTGTTCCACTTGCAAGCACGCGTTCCAGATAGGGACCGTTCCGTTTTGCCTCATTTGAATGATAGTGCCGGATGGCGTCATCCCAATTGCCATGTGCGTGATAGAGGTCGGTGATAAAGCTTGCGGCGTAAGCAACATTGCTTGCCGGGTCGAGCATCTCATCAATGGTCTCAAAAAATGCACCATGCCATTTGGTGTTGATCTGCATACAGCCGACATCAATGCTCGTATCGGGATGTGTCAGATTGGCGTCCAGATATTCCAGCACCTGTTGTGGTGAATCAAAGAACAGACCTTTGCCCGCATCATTAAGGGTCCAGGGCCATGCTCGGTAGCTGCCATCAGCCTGTATCCGTGAGGCCTCTACCGTTGAAATGCTCTGCAGGGATACCGTCCGGAAGGCCGTGCGTTTTCTCGGCCTTTCTGGCAAAAGCAAGGCAATCGGGAACATCATCGATCTTGGAGTCGATAACCGCATCGCTGGCGGCTGTTTCACCGGCAAAGGCAAAGCCAAGAGCAATCAGTAATGTTGTCACTGTCCCACACGCATGCGTTGATGAGCAATTTGCGTGCCAGTATCGATCGCGTTTCGCCCTGCTTGGCATCTGACGGGAAAATGTCGCGATCGGGTGATCTGGTCATCGCCAGTCAAATTGGGTAGATATGTCGCGGCAGGCGATGCTGGGATCAGTGTCGCGCCTGTATGTGGAGCAGGACATGAGATATGTGATCAAGGATTCGCCCCTGCACGGGCTTGGTGTTTTTGCCGCAGAGGACCTTCCCTCCGGCAGCACAATTGAACGCTGCGCCTATATCGTCATTGATGATGATGATTTGCAGGAGGTCAACCGGTTGAACGATTATCTGTTCACCTCGCCGGATGACCCGGGCGATTATCTGTGCGTGATGGGCGCGGGGATGCTCTATAATCACAGCGATACGCCAAATGCCGCTTGGGAAATTGACGATGACGACAACCGGTTATTGCGTTTCTATACAACATGCGATGTCGCCGCGGGCGAGGAATTATTGCATGACTATGGCAGTGAATATTGGACAACGCGGGAATAGCTTGCTCAAGCGGGTGTTAGAAAAGCATCTTCACAACATCATATAATGTGCCGCAGGCCAGATAGAAAAAGGCGGCGGCGCATAGCCGGTATGTCCAGAATTTCCATTTGTCTCCGGCATTGCCAAACACGCGGGTAACAACACCCGCACAGACAAAGCACCACAAGATTGACGAGATCATGAAGCCGGCAAAAAACAGGGCGAAATCCAGTGGCTGTGGATCGGCAATGCCAATTGCGCCAAAGGCACTGCCAAGGGCCGCCCAATAGAATGATATTCTGCGGCTGGTCATGGATAAGATCACGCCTGCCCGCTGTGCCGCGGCATGCTGCCACCATTGCCGGGTTGCGTGTCTGTTGTCGCCTTTGCTGCAAACCAGAATCCCATGCCAGATACCCAAGATAAGCGGCGCCGGCAATGCCAATTGGCGCCTGCAATGCCGGGGCTTTGCAACAATACGCCGATACCCATCAAACCAAGCACCGCCCAGAAAGCATCACCCGTCAGCGATCCGAATTGCAGATAGAGTGCCTGCGAATCCGCCACGCATACTGCGCCGGATGGTTTCGGCAAACACCGCGCCCGGTGCGGCATTGAAAATCAGCCCAAGGAAAAGGCGGTAATAACGATTTGCAACATAATTGTGTCTCGAAATTTGGTAAATGCGGATGCTAGCATGAACAACCTGGCTTGCAAGCCAGCGACCAAAGGTCAGATGGCTTGAAAATTTCATCAGGCATGCCGAATTTCATTGCGCCAAAGACTTTTCGGCGGTTCAAATGAACGCTCCGGCACTGACCGGAAGAACACGCCTTTACGGAGAACAGGAAATGGCAAAATTGGCTTCATTGGTCTTGGCAATGTTGGTGGAAAGCTTGCGGGCAGTTTGGTTTCGCAACGGTTTGATCTCATGGTACGCGACCTCGACAAGGCGGTTGCAGAGCCATTTCGGCAGGTGGTGCGGCATGGGCAGACAGCCCGAAAGAGATGGCCATGCGACATCACGATTACCTGTTTGCCGTCACCAGCGGCGAGTGCCGCGGTTCTGGAGGCTGAAGACGGCATTTTGGCCGGGCTGTCCGCTGGAAAAATATGGCAGAGATGAGCACCACCGATGAGGCCGATAAAGCGCCTTGGTGCGCTTGTCAAAGAGACCGGCGCTGGATCCCTGTTGGATTGGTCCGGTATCGGGCGGGTGCCATCGGGCGTATGGGACCGGCAATATTGCCATTTTTGCCGGATGTGACAGGGCGGTCTTGAACGCCTTTGCCAACATTGACGGTGCTCGGAAGACGCGTGCTGCACACTCGGGCCGCTTGGCTCTGCATCGGTTATCAAAGTGGTCACGAATTATCTGGCAACGGCGAATCTTGTCACCCTTTCAGAGGCGCTTGTGACCTCAAAGATGGCGGGAATGGATTTGAATGTTGCCTATGAGGCTATCTACCATCCGGCAATTCCTTTGTTCATGAAACAGAAAGTCAGGTCATCCTGAATGGAAGCCGCGACATCAATTTCACCATGGATTTGGTAACTGGCGACGTGTAAGCCTGTTTCAGGAAGTCGCTGACTGGGCTGGCGCCGCTGGAAATTTCGCCAAAAATTGATCGAGATTTTCAAAGATGGACAAGAGCGCTATGGCCCGCGCGAATGGTCGCCCAATATCATCAAGCACAAAGAAGCCTGCAACGTGGATATTCTGGCACCGGGCTTCCGGGCGGAGATGGTCGATGATGAGCCTGAAGAACCCGGCGAAGTGATCCTGAAAGGGGCGCAGTTAACGCAGCGGGCTGGTTGAGGGGGCGCTGCAGAGCTTCCCCCTTCAGCTTTTTCTGCAATTGGCGGATGATCTTTTCCACCTGAAACATGTGGGGGTTTTGGCGTGCCGCCGCTTTGTAGGCGAGCAGGGCATTGTCAAAATTACCCTCATGCGCATGGATCATGCCAAGGCCGGACAGCGCGCCAAAATGGCGAGGCTCAAGCGCCAGGGTGCGAGCGATGTCGCTTTTTGATCCGTTGAAATCACCCATCAGGAAACGCACCGTCGCCCGCTTGTTCCACGCTTCGGCAAAGTCCGGAGCGGCGCCCGCTAAATCACCGAATACGGCTTCGGCCTGACGAAGTGATCCGCTTTCCATCAATCTGACCCCTTCGCGCATCTGCGCGTCAATCTTGGGGTCTGCATCAAACGAAGTCCATTTGTCCCAAATTTCTTGCTGTACCTCGCTGGCGAGATTTTTGTCCGCGGTCGATTTCAATGTGGCAAACAAATCATCAAGGCGCGGGTCTGTCTGGTCGGCATGCGCCGCCAACGGCGCTGCCATCAGCAGCAGAAACACGGCACAGCGCCGCAGCAAATGAACGGTCCTGATAACTTTCATTCTGCATAAATAGGTATCATTTCTGACGATGCCAAGATCCCCAGAGAATGACATGCAGGATATTTTTCCCCACGCCGTATGGGGTGCATTCAGCAGATTCGGTGCAAAATCCTAATTGCCGTAAAATAAGGTCTCTTTTGCTGGAGGCCGCAATGAAACAGTTTCTATTGGCATTGATCCTTGGCGGTATCCTATATGCCGCGCCGCACGGACTAACAAAAGCAGAGGCAAATCAGCCCCTGACGGCTGAGGACAAGATTGCCCTGCAGTCGGCCTTGCTTGATTTTTTCGAACAGGGTGGGGATGCCGACGGTACATTTCGGATTATCGACCGCACGACCGGCGATATGCTGAAAATGCATACCGATGCGTTGCACCCGCGGATTATTACGCTTGGCCCCGATTATGTCGTCTGCATTCAGCTGTTCGACACCTCAGGGCAGGGCCATGAAGCGGATTTTGTTATGCGGCGGGGTTCTGGTGGCTGGATTGTCACGGATGTGCTGCTGAACCAGCGTGATCTTCTGAAAAAAGCACGTAGTCAGTTGAAATAGCGACCATGCCCCTGCGCTTGCGCACCACTGGAATTTTCAAGCGGCTCCTGATCCTCTGCCTTGGCACGGCATTGTTTGTCGTGGCGTTGTCGGTTGCCGGATTGCATGTCTATCGTACAGATCGAAGCACAGACAGAGTTGCCGCCGAACTTGCCAGTCTGGCGCGTGCCATCGCACCTGAATAGTGTTGTCGCAATTAGTAATTTGCGACCAGTAAAATATGGGCGGATTATCTGATTGATGCGCTAGCTCGGCACCAGGGCAATTGGTGGAATTTCCAGCCCTCAAAGAGCGCGATGACCATGTTCATCAACACCCCCTTCAAAGCCCTGTCACATTATGGGTTCGAGTAAATTGCCGCAGCAATGGCGGCATTGCGAACGCCCGCCGACACGGCAGATCACAAAGATTGATGTCTGCGGCGTTGCAATCACTGATCCGCGCAAGAACGCTCTTTGGCTGTCCGTTCCGTCAACGAGGGTCTCGAAAACCACCTTCTTGCCGATAGAGGAAAGATCGGGGGTGCCGGTATAAATCCATTCCGCGCGGCTGCGGCAATCAACAAGGATCGCGGTCTCATCAGCTGACAATGCGGCAAAGGCTTCTTGCGGTGTGACCTCTTTCATTGCGCGCATTCCTTCATTGTGACATTGCCTTTTTGTCTGGATGTGGCATGTTGTTGCAACGATATTTCAGGTGTCTGGCGATCACGTTAACCCACAACGCCTAGCGTTCGAGCGTGAATATTTACGCTGACACCATGGTGAAAATACCAGAGGTAAAGAAAATGTTTAAAGCCCTAATTATTGACCAGTCGGACGACAATAAAATTTCTGCGTCTGTTCAGGAGGTTGCAGAGGATCGCCTGCCACAGGATGGCGAGGTGGATATCGCGGTGGAATATTCGACGGTCAACTACAAGGATGGGCTGGTTCTCAACGGCCTTGGACGGCTGGTGAAAACCTATCCGCATGTTCCCGGCATCGATTTTGCGGGCGCGGTGATCAACAGCACCGATGACCGGTTCAAGCCGGGGGACAAGGTGATCATGCATGGCTGGCGCGGCGGCGAAATCAGATGGGGTGGCTATGCCACCCGCGCCAATGAAAAGGCGGACTGGCTGACCCCACTGCCTGACGGGCTGTCCAGCTTTGAGGCGATGTGCCTTGGCACCGCAGGTTTTACCGCGATGCTGGCGATCAAACGTTTGGAAGATGACGGCATGACCCCGGACAGCGGTGAAATTCTTGTCACCGGTGCCGGTGGCGGTGTTGGCTCGGTGGCGACAGTGTTGCTGGCCAGCAAGGGCTATCAGGTGGCCGCAATGACTGGCCGTCCCGACGTTGCCGACTATCTGACCGGCCTTGGTGCCTCACGGATCGTGACGCGCGAGGAAATGATGGATGATCCGGGCAAGGTTCTGGAATCGAGCATCTGGGGTGGCTGTATCGACTCGGTTGGCGGGGCGTTGATGGGACGTATCCTCAAGCAGCTTCATTATGGTGCCGGCCTTGCCTCGCTTGGCAATGCGGCTGGTGTTGAGCTTAGCGGCAATATCATGCCGTTTCTGTTGCGTGGTGTGAACGTCTTTGGCATTGACTCGGTGGCCTGTCCGATGGACCGGCGAGCCGAAATATGGGCGGCGCTTGCCGCAGATATGCCAAAGGACAAGCTGGCGCAGATGGTCAGTGAAGTCGGCCTTGAAGATGTGCCAGCCCTTGGCAAGCAGATTCTCGATGGGCAGGTGCGCGGCCGCATTGTGGTGAATGTCAACAAATAGGGCTTGATAGGCCCTAAAATCCAGTGCAACGTCTGACTGTGAACTGACAGTGAGGGGCGTCTCATGGATGATTATATCGTCGGCTCAAACCGGAAAATTGATCCATCGCGCAAAGCGCATCTGAAGCTTGATAACACGCCGCTGGATAATGACCGCGTGGAAATCGGGCCAACTGACCTTGCCTTTGCCGAGTGGGAAAAGCTTGGCCTGACGCCACCTGACATGCCCGCCTTGAGGGAATATCGGCTGGCCCGTCTGCAACAGCAGATTCGCAAGCATGATTGTGCGGGGCTGTTATTGTTTGACCCGCTCAATATCAGATATGCGACCGACACCACCAATATGCAGCTGTGGATTGCCCATAATATGGCGCGCGCCTGCTATGTGCCGCCTGAAGGCAAGGTCGTTTTGTGGGATTTCCACAATTGTGAACATTTATCGGCGCATTTGCCGCTGGTCGGTGAAGTGCGAAGCGGGGCCAGCTTCTTCTATTTTGAAACCGGCGATCACACAGCACATGCGGCAGCGGCCTTTGCCGACCAGATGCTTGATATCATGCGGCAACATGCCGGTACCAACAAACGCCTTGCTGTCGACAAGATTGAGCATATTGGATACGAGAATCTGCGCTCGCGCGGCGTTGAAATTCTTGAAGGGCAGGCGCTGACCGAACATGCGCGGTGCATCAAGAATGAAAATGAACTCAACGCCATGCGGTGTGCAATTGCCGCCTGCGAAGCATCGGTTGATGAAATGTGTGCCGCCATGCGCCCCGGCATTTCGAAAATGAAATGGGCCGCTTTGCATGCCGGAAACATAAAGCGCGGCGGTGAGTGGATCGAAACCCGGATATTGTCATCGGGGCCGCGCACCAACCCCTGGTTTCAGGAATGTGGCCCACGGATTATGCAGCATGGTGACATGATGGCCTTTGATACTGATCTTGTTGGCACCTATGGCTATTGCTGTGATATTTCCAGAAGCTGGATTGTCGGTGATGCAAAACCGACTGATGAGCAGCGCAAACTCTATCAGATTGCCTATGATCATGTGATGACCAATATCGGATTGATCGAGGCCGGAATGAGTTTTGCCGAGATGACGCGCATCGCACATCGCCTGCCCGAGGAATATCGGGCGTTGCGCTATGGCGTGCTGGCCCATGGTGTTGGCCTGTGTGATGAATATCCATGTGTCCGCTATCCCGAGGATGTCGAGGCACATGGTTATGGTGGCGTTTTCGAACCCGGAATGACCTTGTGCGTTGAGGCATATATCGGGGCTGTCGGTGGGCGCGAAGGCGTTAAGCTTGAGGAACAGGTTCTGGTCACCGATAAAGGTGCCGTGGCTTTGTCAAACTATCCTTATGAGGCGGCGCTTCTGGCCTGATTCCGCTGGACCACGTTGTTTATGTGACTAGTCGCGGACGACCCCGATATGCGGCAAATTGCGGCCCTGTTGGGCGAAGTCGATGCCATAGCCGATGACAAATTCATCAGGTATGTCAAAGCCAACCCAATCCACATTGACGTCAACCTCGCGGCGTGACGGCTTGTTCAGCAACGTACAGATTTTCAGCGACCGCGGCGTGCGTGTCAGCAGAATTTCATAAACCTGGGCAAGGGTGTGACTGGTATCGATGATGTCCCCTTACGATCAACACATCGCGCCCGCCGATGGCGGTCCAGATCCTGAATGATGCGCACCTGACGCGAGGATTCTTCTTGCTGCCATAGGGATGAGACTGTCATGAAATCCACCTCGACCGGCAAATCGAGGCGGCGCACCAGATCGGCAATAAAACAAACGATCCACGCAATAGACCAACAACGACCAGTTGCTCGGTATCGGCGTAATGCTCGGAAATGATCCGGGCCAGCTGCGTTGTATGCGCTGCTGTGATCTCTGCCTCGGTGATGAGGATTTCGATCTCCTGCTGGCTGCAGAACGGTCATGCTATCCTGCCAAAGTCTGTAACGCCGGATTATAGATGTATTGGGCTTGATTGATATGATGTTATCCACCAGTTATAGCCGGCGGGCAATGGTAAAGATGCGTTGCAGACAAGACAATCGAACCACAGATAAACAAAAGGCAGATATCAATGGCAAAAAGTTGCGTTTCTTGACTCCGGGGTTATGGGCTATCCGATGGCCGGTCGCATCGCGGCGGCGGGGCATCAGGTAACAGTGTTTCAACCGAACCGCGGTAAAGGCAGAAAAATGGGTGGCTGAACATGGCGGCGCGCATGCCGCAACGCCGGGCGAAGCGGTTGTTGATGCCGGATTTTGTTTTTCCGCGTTGCGATGATCCGGATGTTGCTGGAGGTCGCGATCGGCGAAAATGGCGCTATCCCGGCAATGAAGGCAGGCGCCGTCTATATCGACAACAGCACCGTCTGCTGATGTCGCGGAAAAATTATATGCCGCCGGCCACGCCAAATCGGTTGGCGTTCTGATGCGCCGGTATCTGGCGGTCAGGCGGGGGCTGAAAATGGCAAGCTGACGGTCATGGTTGGCGGTGATCAGGCTGTTTTTGATCAGGCGCTGCCGACTGCGTAATGCCATGGCGCGCGGGTGGTGCGCATGGGTGATGCCGGCAAGGGCCAGCAGGCCAAGATGGTCAACCAGATTTGCATCGCTGGTCTGGTGCAGGGACCGTCCGAGGGACTGAACTCCTCGCAATCGCGGCAGGGCTTGATACAGACGCCCTGCTTGAGGCGATTTCGGTGGTGCATGCAATCATGCGGCAGATGGTCAACCGTGGTCATACCATGGTCAAGAATTTGATTTTGGCTTTGCTGTGGATTGATGTGCAAGGATTTGCGGATTTGCATCGAAGAAGCGAAGCGCAAGGGTGCGCCCTTGCCGGTCACTGAAATTGTCGCGGGCTATTATGCCGAATTGAGCCGATGGGCCATGGCCGCAATGACACATCAAGCCTGATCCGCCGCCTGCGCAACAGCTGACTCAAATTTATCATTTGCATCGAAAAAGCCCGGCGTCACCGCCGGGCTTTTGGTTTTCGGGAGATGCTGCTTCGCTTTACATGCCAAGGCAGACAAATTTGATCTCAAGGAATTCGCTGATTCCATATTTCGATCCCTCACGCCCGAGGCCGGAATTCTTGACCCCGCCAAAGGGACCGACTTCGGATGAGAAATGCCGGTATTGACCGAGACAATGCCGTATTCAAGCGCCTCGCTGACGCGGAGATGCGCGCCGCATTTTCGAGAAGATATAGGCGGCGAGACCAAACTCGGTGTCATTCGCCATTTCGATCGCCTCGTCTTCATTGGTGAATTTGAACAGGCCGGCAACCGGACCAAATGTCTCTTCACTGAACAGACGCATATCGCGGGTCATGCCTGACAGGACAGTTGGCTCAAAATAGGTGCCGCCAAGCGCATGTGGCTTGCCGCCGGTCATCAGCGTTGCCCCATTGGCAAGCGCGTCATCGACATGGGCCTTGACCTTGTCAAAGCCCTGCATGTCAATGATCGGGCCTTGTTCAACACCATCGACAAGACCGTTTCCGACCTTGAGTGCCGCCGCCGCTGCCGCCAGTTTCTCGGCGAATGCATCATAGATGCCCGCCTGCACAAAAATCCGGTTGGCACAGACACAAGTCTGTCCGGCGTTGCGGAATTTGGACAGGATTGATTGCGCGACCGCCTTGTCCAAATCGGCGTCATCAAACACCAGCAATGGCGCATTGCCGCCAAGCTCAAGGCTCATCTTCTTGACGCTGTCGGCACTTTGGCGCATCAGGATGCGGCCGACCTCAGTGGAACCGGTAAAGGTCATCTTGCGGATCCGTGGATCGGCGCACATGGTCTGGCCAATTGCCGGTGCGTCCATGCCGGTGACGATATTCATCACGCCAGCGGGAAGGCCGGCACGATCCAGCTCCGCCAGTGCCAGCGCCGACAAAGGCGTTTGCTCAGCAGGCTTGAGGACGCAGGAACAGCCCGCAGCAATGCCCGGTGCCACCTTGCGGGTGATCATCGCAATCGGGAAATTCCAAGGGGTGATGGCGCCAAAGACACCGATTGGCTGTTTGAAGGTCAGCAGGCGCTTGTCTGATTGTGGTGTTTCCAGAACATCACCGCATACGCGCCGCGCCTCTTCGGCAAACCAGTCAACAAAGCTGGCACCATAGGCGATTTCGCCCTTTGCCTCGGTCAGCGGCTTGCCCATCTCTGTTGTCAGGATGATCGCCAGATCATCGGCGTTCTGCATGATCAGATCATACCATTTGCGCATGATCATCGCGCGTTCCTTGGCGGTCTTTTTCGCCCAGGCTTTTTGCGCCGGCACCGCAGCATCAATCGCGGCGGTGATCTGGTCCGCACCATGATCGGCGACTTCGGCAATCACATCGCCTGTCGCCGGGTTGGTGACGGCAAAACGCTTGCTGCCTGCGTCAATCCATTTGCCATCAATATAAGAATCGAGGCGCAATAATGAGGGGTCTTTAAGTTTCATGTCACCAACTCCAGTCATATGCAACGACCCGGGACCGGGCCGTCATTTTCGGTGCGTTCACAATCACCAACATGCCGTTCCACAAAGACAAGACGGTCAGGGATTTGTCAACCCGTTTGTGGGTTTGTTTTTGGTCTGTCGGAGCCTAGCGTGGGGGCAGTGGGCGGACATTCATGTCATGGCCAAAAGGCGCGCCTGCGGCACCAAGTCGATGCGCTCTGGCGACCTCGACATAATGTGCTGCCGAGCGTTGATTGAATATCTTTTCGTCCTCTGTCAGGTCACGCATTTTCTTGGCCGGACGCCCAGCCCATAATTCACCTGATGGCACTCTTTTACCCGGAGTCAGCATTGCCCCTGCGGCAAGCATGCCTCCCGGTTCGATCACGGCCCCGTCCATCACAATCGCGCCCATGCCGACAAAGCCGCCATCGCCAATTTCACAGGCATGAATGATGGCGCTGTGGCCAATGGTGACATCGGCGCCGATAATTGTTGGATATTTGCGGGAATCGATATGCACGCAGCAATTGTCCTGAATGTTGGTGTTGTCGCCGACCAGAATATAATTGTTGTCGCCGCGCAGGGTGACCTGATGCCATATGCTGGCATTGGCGCCAATGCGCACCGCGCCGATGACGGCGGCTGTGGCGGCGATGAAGGCGGTGTCATCAATCTCCGGAACAAGATCCAGAAAGGGCGCAATATAGGGCTGGCGCGTGTCACCCGGTAACTTGCTGTTTTGGTCGGATGCCATTTTCGAAATACTCCTGTTACGGGGTTTTATGGTCAATGCTCGACTGGCAAATGCCGATAACAAGACTTATATACATTTTTTCGCGCTTTGTGTTTATCCCAATTCAATTGCGGTGTATGAAGTAACCTGATTCCAAAGACCAGAATGCGGAGGCTGACATGGCATTCACTCTACCCGATCTACCCTATTCTCATGACGCGCTGGCTGAATTTGGCATGAGCGCTGAAACCCTCGAATATCATCATGATCTGCATCACAACGCCTATGTTGTGAACGGCAACAAGCTGATTGAAGGGACCGAGTGGGCAGACAAATCACTCGAAGATATTATTACCGGCACATATCAGGCCGGTGCCGTTGCACAAAACGGCATCTTCAACAATGCGTCACAGCATTGGAACCACATGCAGTTCTGGCAGATGATGGGGCCAAACCGGACCGCGATGCCATCGGAACTGGAAAAGGCGCTGACTGAGAGCTTTGGCAGTGTTGATGCGTTTAAAGATGAGTTTAAGGCTGCCGGTGCTGGACAGTTTGGTTCAGGCTGGTGCTGGCTTGTGAAGAACGCCGATGGCGGGCTTCAGGTGACAAAGACCGAAAATGGCGTCAATCCGCTGTGCTTTGGCCAGACGGCGCTTCTTGGTTGTGATGTGTGGGAGCATTCCTACTACATTGATTTCCGCAACAAGCGTCCGGACTATCTGGCAAACTTTCTTGATCATCTGGTCAATTGGGAATTTGTTGCGGCCCAGCTCTAGGCAGCTTTATCTGGCATCTTTCCGGCGCCAGATATGACAGAAATGACAGCCCGTTCGGTGAATGCCGGACGGGATTTTTTTCGACATGATTGGAACGTATTAACGCCACAAATGACGTGCATAAAGGAAGTGTGGCCAAGTGGATTTGGCGATTTACAGGAGCGTAAAACAAATGGAAATTATGGTTGTGCTGGCAATGTTTGGCCTACTCAGCAGCGATTCGGTCTCCGAGTTTGTGAAGCAGGGTAATGGCAACCCGGCCTACAAGCTTGTGCAAGTAACCGAATGCCCGACCGGACAAAGGCGCAGTGGCTTTGCGCTGGCGCCAACGGGCAGCGTTGTTCTGAAACAGGTCAATAAGGACGGCACCGTTGGTGATGTCTGTGTCGAATAGGCCGGGACAGATCACTCTCGTCCAACAGCATTCACAAACAAAATATCAGGCATGACGGACGGCAGACCTATTTATTGGTGTCTGCCGCCATCATCTGTTTGACCCGAAGCCGCAAGGCGTTCAGCCGAATAAAGCCATGCGCATCAGCATGGTCATAATCAACCGCACCTTCTTCAAAAGTCACA
>JAYQTT010000023.1:0-33959 GCA_038147495.1 Alphaproteobacteria bacterium
TCATATTCCAATCTTTTCGTGGCCGTCATGCCAGCGGGTCACCGGAAATCAATCTTCAGGCCAGCAAAGGCCAATGCGTCTTCGATCTCATTGATCAAATTCTTGAGTGCGGTTGCGTCATTGGCTTCGGCACGCGCTACCAAGGCGGGCTCTGTATTTGAGGCCCTTACCAGCCACCATCCAGTGTCTGTCTTGACCCGTACACCATCAATTTTATTGATATTGTCTTCGCCATGACGGTTGGTCACATGGGTGGACAGTTGATCAATCACGTCAAACTTCTGGTCGTCCGGGCAATCAATTCGTAATTCGGGGGTGGCGTGCTGGGACGGCAAACTATCCATGAAGGCGGTGATTGACTCACCGGTCCTCGTCATTTGGCTGATTACGCGGACCGCCACATATATCGCATCATCAAAGCCAAAATAGTCATCAGCAATGAAAATATGCCCCGACATCTCGCCGGCCAGCGGTGCGGCAAGTTCCGCCATTTTCTTTTTCATGTGACTGTGGCCGGTTTTCCATATTCTTGCATCCGCTCCAAAATCATTGATTAGATCAACCGCCAGCTGCGATGATTTGACATCCAACAGCATCACCTCACCCGGATGGCGAGCTGCCACATCCTTGGCCAGATAGGCCGTCAAAAGGTCGCCCGGCACCTGCCGTCCCTTGGCATCGATAATCCCGATCCGGTCGCCGTCACCGTCAAAACCTATGCCAAGATCGGCCTGCCTTGCCTTTACTTCATGACGAAGAATTTGAAGCGTTTCGGGATCTACCGGGTTTGGATGGTGATTTGGAAAGGTGCCGTCAATCTCGGCAAACAGCACATGGTGTGTGCCATCAAGTCGGTCAACGACGGCTTGCGTTGCCGGACCACTCGCACCATTGCCGCAATCCCAGACAACGGACAGATCATCGACTTTTGCGTTTTTCAAAAGGCGATCTACATAAGCCTCCAGAATGTCGACAGTTTTAACCGTGCCGCCTGCTGTAGTTGGCACTCCCTGCGCAATTTTGGCCCCCATGTCCGCAATGTCGCCGCCAAAGAAGGACGCACCGTCCATGACCATTTTAAAACCATTATGGCTTGGGGGATTGTGGCTACCAGTAACCTGAATGGCGCCATCGGCGGCCAGTTCCTTTGCGGCGAAATACAGCATCGGTGTTGGACCACAACCGATATCTGTCACATCTGCGCCGCCATCGACAAGGCCTTGGATTATGGCTTTTGCAAGTTCGGGTGATGACAGTCGCCCATCACGGCCAACCACCACATGCCGCCCAAGGTTGCGTTCATTCATGATGTGGGCGAAGCATCGCCCGATCATAACAGCATCAGCCGCCGTCAATGTCTCGCCGACCACACCGCGAATATCATAGGCGCGCAGAATGCTTGGATGAAGCGATGTAACACTCATTTTATCCGGCTCCGGATCCATGCCTCGAGCGCCGGAGCAAGTGCATCATTTTCCATTGCAAAGGCGAGGTTGGCTTGCAGGAAACCAAGCTTCGAGCCGCAATCAAAGCGCTCACCTGAAAAACGCAATCCAGCAAATTTACCATGGCCAATCTGTTTGGCCAGCGCATCGGTGAGCTGGATCTCATTTCCAGCGCCCCGCTCTTTTGCGTCAAGTGTGACAAACACGGCTGGATCAATGATATAGCGTCCGACCACGGCAATGTTTGACGGGGCCTGTTCCGGATTGGGTTTTTCGACAAGGCCCTTAACCTCAACAATTCGGCCATCATCATGGCCCGGCGTCACAATGCCGTATGACTTTGTCTCATTGGCGGGAATGTCCATGACGGCAACCATATTGCCACCCTGATAATGCTCAACCATTTCAGCAAGGCAGCTTTTCCCGAGTATCAGATCATCGGCAAGCAGAACGGCGACAGGTTGGTTATGGACCAATTTGCGCGCGCACCAGACGGCGTGTCCCAATCCAGCAGGTTCCTGCTGCCGAACATAACTCACCGATCCAGCGTCGCGGATCATGTCATTGACCACCGCCAACGCATCATTCTTGCCTTTGACTTCGAGTGTGGATTCAAGTTCATGCGAATGGTCAAAATGATCCTCAATCGCACTTTTGTTCCGGCCTGTTACGAAGATGAAATCTTCCACACCCGCGGCGGCGGCTTCTTCAACGGCGTATTGAATAAGTGGTTTGTCTACGACAGGAAGCATTTCTTTGGGCAATGCCTTGGTCGCAGGCAGGAAGCGAGTGCCAAGACCGCCAACAGGAAAGATCGCTTTTTTGATCATCTGATCATTGTCCTTTTGCAATATCTGCAGACCCGCTATTGATTAACATGGAGTACCGCTCCATAAAGGGGCGGTCAAGCTTTGCAGGATATGAAAAAATGTCAAAAATTAGCGAGTCCGAGATCGCTGAGATTTTGCGCCAATCAGCAGCTGTCAAACTGGCAACGTCTGAGGCATGTAGTGCTGACGCAAAAAAAGCGGCTGAAATGATCGCTGCCGCTTTGAAAGCTGGTGGAAAATTGATGTTATGTGGGAACGGTGGCTCTGCAGCTGATGCACAGCATCTTGCCGCTGAATTTGTCTCTACATTGGAACATCAGCGCCCCCGTGCGGGCTTGGCCGCGCTTGCGCTGACAACAGACACGTCCTTTATCACGGCCTATACCAATGATTTCGGCTATGCAGGTATTTTTGCGCGTCAAGTTGAAGCGCTTGGCCGGCAGGGCGATGTGCTTTTGGGTATTTCAACAAGCGGAAATTCAGAAAATGTTGTCGCTGCGATGAAAGCGGCCCGTGACAAGAACATTCGGACGATTGCTTTTACCGGGGGTTCGGGTGGTGCGATATGTGATCTTGCCGATGTGGTGCTAAAAGTGCCAAGTGACCGTACGATGCATATTCAGGAGTCACATATTGCCCTTGGCCATGTGATCACGCTCGCCGTTGAACGAGAACTTGGTCACGCGTGATGTTGTTGGCTGGTGGGATTGACCCTGCATTGGTAAAATTGGGGGGCTAAGCAGATGAAAATTGCGGTAATCGGAACCGGCTATGTTGGGCTTGTATCGGGCGCATGCTTTTCGGAATTTGGCTTTGATGTCACCTGTGTTGATAAAGATGCCGGCAAGATTGAACAAATCACAAATGGCATCATGCCGATCTATGAGCCCGGCCTCGATGAGCTGGTGGCAAGAAACAATGATGCGGGTCGTCTGCATTTTGTGACCGATATTCGCGCCGCAGTTGCCAAGGCAGATGCAGTCTTTATCGCCGTTGGTACGCCAACGCGCCGCGGCGAATGGACATGCCGACTTGTCCTTCGTCTATGCGGCGGCTGAAGAAATGCACAGCACCTGACCGGCTATACTGTGGTTGTGACGAAATCCACTGTGCCGGTTGGAACTGGCCGGGAGGTGGAAGCGATTATCCGGCGTGCAGCCCACAGGCAGAATTTGACGTCGCGTCAATCCAGAATTTCTGCGTGAAGGTGCGGCAATTGGTGATTTCATGCGGCCGGACAGGGTTGTTGTTGGCACAACCAGCGCCCGTGCGCGTGACATCATGCAAACCCTCTACAGACCACTTTATCTGATCGAAACCCTGTTCTTTTCACCAGTCTTGAGACATCGGAATTGATCAAATATGCAAGCAATGCCTTTCTTGCGGTAAAGATATCCTACATCAACCAAATCGCCGATTTGTGGAGGCGGTTAGCGCGAATGTGCATGATGTGGCACGGGCATGGGCCTTGATAAGCGGATAGGCAATAAATTTCTGCATCCGGGGCCGGGCTGGTGGCTCGTGTTTTCAAAAGGATACATTGGCACTTGTTCGGACAGCCGAGGATCATGATGCCAATATCGGCATTGTCGATGAGGTGGTGCGTTACAATGAGGCGCGAAAATCATCAATGTCGCAAAGGATCATTGACGCCGCCGGAGGCGATGTAACAGGAAAGACCATTGCGATCCTTGGACTGGCCTTCAAGCCTGAAACCGATGATATGCGTGACAGTCCGTCTCTTGATATCATTCCAAACCTTGTTGCGGCTGGCGCGACATTAAAAGCCTATGACCCAAAGGCGATGGGCGGGCTCGTCATCTGTTGCCGCATTCAGTGATTTTTGCGACCACTGCCGAGGAATGCCTGACCGGTTCGGATATCGCCGTGGTGATTACCGAATGGAATGAGTTCAGGGCGTTGACGCCGGCGCATTTACCGACGCCATGTCGGGCCGTGTTCTTGTTGACCTCCGCAATGTTTATGCACCCGATGAAATGACAGCAGCCGGTTTGCACTATTCATCGATTGGTCGATAACTTGGCGCAACCACAATGCGCTGACATTTTACTGATTGAGCAAATATGTGACCTTTACTGCCTCTGGCATAGCAGCAATGGCTTGGAAGAAAATTTGTGAGGTGGAGAGCGGGCAATGAGTGACTATAAGTTCGAATTTGTGGAACATATTTTTTCCAGCCCATTGGTTATGTTCGATGTACCGGACGCAAAAAAACTGAATAAGCTTATCGTTGCTGAATCCCGGGCGTGGCGGGATAGCAGTGATACAATAAAGGTGTCTAATAAAGGTGACAGCTGGCATTCCCCTGATGGGCTGCTGTCCCGAAAAGAGCCCGGCTTTGCCAAATTTTCTTCCATGGTGCCGCGGATGGCAGGCGAATATGCAAAAATGATCAACCCGGCCGTCGACCTTGGTGAATTTGGCTTTGAGGCAAGCGCCTGGGTGAATATTAACCGCCGAGGCGGATTCAACGCCGCCCATCATCACGGCACATATCATCTCTCCGGCGTCTATTATGCCCAACAGCCAAAGGTGAAAAGCGGTTCAGGCGGTATGATTGAATTTTATAACAGCCGGTTTGATCATCACATTCATGATGTCATTGGCGGGCGCGCATTTTCAGATGCGATCAGCTTGCGTCCTGAAGCGGGCAAGATGGTCATCTTCCCATCGACTTTGTTGCATTATGTGTATCCAAACGAGACCGATGAGGAACGCATCACCTTGGCCTGGAACATCAAATTCATCAAAAAAACGGCGTCTGGCCCTGCGGTGACCAAACAATCATCGCAGAACTGGAAGCCAAAGAGCGCGGCAAAACCCACCTTGAACGTTCTGCGCTGACCTGAAATTTGGCCTTTGTGCCTATTCTGCCTCAATGAAAGGCAGCAATTTGTGCAAGGTAATATTTTTCTGACAGATTGATCTGGTCCAGCTCAGTGTGGCTGCCAAGCTTTCTTTGTGGGTTTTTGCATTCGCTTTGATGTTGGCTTGCCTGTCTTCAAAGCTGTGTTTTTTTGCGGTCTTTGAATTGCTCTCCCACACCGGATTGGTGGCGATTCCCTGAACTGTCTCCGGCGTCAAATCAAAAGAGAAATGCGTTGCCAGATCGGTCACGATGGCGGTCCGGTCCTTCGCCGCAAACTCAGCGTCAAAATCAAACAGCCCATCACCTTGCTCAGGCGCGCTTCGAAGGACCAGTTTCAGCATCTCGGCCATCCACAGCACGGCCATCTTTTGCAAAGGATCCAGTTGTGACACGATGAATTTTTCGTTCAGTGCGACAGCATTCATGAAAATAACGCGATTGCGAATATTGTTGTGCGAGTCAATCTGCAATCCCTGCGACGCCAGTCCATGACACAAGAAATCCTGCAAATCGGTATAGAGATAAAGCGCCGGCCGGATATCAAGCCCAAAGCCCTGTAGGGCCCGCGGTAACAGCAAATTCTGACTGGTGTGTTTGATGATTGTCTTATGGCCCTTGGCCGACATAAACCCATAGATGATGGCATTGATACGAAGCAGCGTATCTCTATCAAAATAGGCCAACCCCTGCTGGTCTTCCTGAATCTGTGCGGTCAGACCTTTCAGAATAGGCGGCTCTATATAGACGATGCTATCTGGAAAATTTTCCAGCAGCCGCGCCACAAAAGTGGATCCCACATGCGAGATATGAAAAATTTCGTGTATTGGTCCGGCAGCCGCGAAGATTTTTTCCTGTTGCTCAAACAGGGTTTTCAGCGGCACTGGCAGTTTCTTGCCGGTCCTGCCAACCGCGCGCGCGTCAAGAAACGGCGATTTGCGCAAGGTGTCTTCGGATATTTCCTCAAAAACAAGGCTGTCGAGGCTGACGCTGGCAGGCAACCAAAGCGGGCTTGAAAGCAAGTCTTCTAACTGCATTTATTGCCAATCCCTGTGAACCAGAAAGATGAATGTGACAAACGCCATTCCATTGGCCGTTTGGCTTGTGGCGCTGCCTCATACTGGACTTGATCCCCCGTTTTCTTCAAGGGTTTTTTGCCGCTGGATAATTGGCTGGATAATTGGCCGGGCAATTGCCCGGGTGGCGCCTCAGGGCTTGGCGGGGATTGGCAGGATATTTGCGATGATCGGCCAACGTCTTGACCGATCATCATGCAACATCACCACCCGCAGACACCGGATGGTTGCAAGAACGATATTTTTTAGAGGGAAAACAAAGCCTCTGGGGGCTATGGAGCGGGTGATGGGATTCGAACCCACGGCCCCAACCTTGGCAAGGTTGTGCTCTACCACTGAGCTACACCCGCGTCGCACCCTAAACAGAAGGGGCTGCATCTGCGCGAACCGCTGGCCGATGGTATAATCCAGGATGAAACACCTTGCAAGAGGCAAATGGCCTTGGCCACAGGGATTTCCCCGGCTTCTTTTCAACGCCGACAGATGTCTTGCTTCGCTTGGTTCAGTCCGGCTGTGATTTGCTTCCACAGCACGTGATGTGGGGTGGTTGGCGCTGGTGAGCATGAGCTTGCAATCCTTGTCATCATTCTTGCATGTGCACGGCTTGCAACGGGACCTGTCGCCATGCAAGGTAGAGCGCCAGCCCAAGCAGGACAACACAAGCACTGCCAGACAAAATAAGAACACACTACCAGCCGCAACAACGAGAGCGATTGTGTAGGCCTGTAAAGCCTCTATCACGATTTCAATTCTTATGATCAAGCGCGCGCCAAGTAACGAAGCAACCGTGACCCAGAACAGGCTGATAGCGATAATCACAGACTTGTTGATCCTTGAGACTGAGAAAAAGCAACTCTTTCCGACAAACTGCGTTTTCATCAACCTGCCGGTGACGGTATCTTCGAGCATATAGACATGATGCTCCCAGTTCTCCTGCCAAGCTTTTGCCCTCTCGCTCATAAACCACCACGCGATGGTGACGAACAGACCCAACATCGCCAGCAGCAGGCTGATGACCTCCTGCAATAGTGATGCATCAGAACCTGCCAAAAACACTCCGACACCGGTAAAGATGGTGACATTAAACCCCCAAAAATAGAGCGCCCTCCGCCAATAAAGACCAATTTCAAACCGGCGAACCTCCTCGGCCGTGTTCAGCGCGGCAGCAACAATTTCACGGCGACGAACCATCGCAGACCGAGTCAATCTTCGATTAGGCGGTTGCCAACCAAAGACCCTTTGGAAATAGATGTTTCTTGAATCACCGTTGGTCATCGCTGCAACCCCAACTTTTAGGATGGTTTACGAACTCATCCGGATGACCGAGGCTTCCTGATTATCAAAAATCAACTGGCCATTGGCAGTCAATGTCAGGCGGGTGATCGCATCCTCAAAATATGATGTGACATAAATATGATGCGTGTCGCCGATAAGCAGGTCATATGTCCGGACAGCCCGTTGCAACGCAATCGGGCTGATGTCATCGTCGGCAAGGCTGTCGCTAAAGGTCAATTGTCTGGACGA
Source organism: Alphaproteobacteria bacterium (assembly GCA_038147495.1). Lineage (GTDB taxonomy): Bacteria > Pseudomonadota > Alphaproteobacteria > Puniceispirillales > Puniceispirillaceae > MED-G116. The sequence continues at coordinate 7,763 of JAYQTT010000023.1, forward strand.
CTGGTCAAATTCAAAAACCGAGACACTGTGATCAAATTTGCCTGTAACAATGATAAAATTTGTTCCTTGTGCATCGGTGTAATTGGCGCCGGAAGCACCATCAAGATCAAACCGCGGATCATCACCGTCCTTGATATTCTGAAGATCGCGAACGGTGATGTTCTGACCCTCGAAACTCGAACGGATAGCCGCGGGAACCAGCTTGCCGGTTGTTTTTGGGCCTCCGCCACTCCCGGTCCCGCCGCAAGCCGCAAGGATCAGCGCCCAAAAGGAAGCACTGTAGGGTGTCAGGCTGGTCGGGTGAGGTGTTGGTATTGGCAAGCCTTTCAGATGAAAGGTCGCGCGCCGGTTTGCGCTCTTATAGTCTTTGGTTGTTATCGCTTTTTTCATCATTGCAACTCTCTGCTGTCTGGCATGTGTGCCAACGCATCGGCTGCAAGTCTAAATTATAAAATATAAACAAACGGTTAAATTGAGTAAAAATTACGCATCTTTCGCAACTGCCGCCTTGACGGCCGCTGCCACCTTGTCTTGTGTTGGCGCGTCAAGATAGGGGTGCATCGGCAATGCCAGAACCTGTTTGCACAATGCCGCTGTCACCGGAAGACCGTTGGTTGCAACCGGATAGCGCCGGTAGGGCGGCTGCTCATGCATCGGTATCGGGTAATAAACCGCACTCGGCACATCATGTGTGTTCAAGACGTCAATGACCTGATCACGATCGGCATTTTGCGGCAGCTTTATCGTATATTGGGCCCAGCTTGACGTTGCCTGAGGTGCCAGTTGTGGTACCTCAACGAGGCCATCAAGGCGATCAGCATAGCGATCGGCAGCCATTTGGCGTGACACCAGCTCATCCTCAAAAATATCCATTTTTGCATCAAGGACGGCGGCCTGCATGGTATCGAGGCGGGCGGTCATACCGATCCGGATATGCTCATAGCGGGTTTTGCCCATACCATGAATACGGCAGGAGCGCATGATCTCGGCCTCTTTATCGTCATTGGTGAACACCGCGCCACCATCGCCATAGCACCCAAGGGGCTTGGCCGGAAAAAAGCTTGTGCAGGTGATGTCAGCGAGTTGGCCCACTCTGGTTCCGTTCCAGCTGGCACCAAAACTCTGGGCGGCATCATCGACAACCCACATGTTGTTGGCTTTTGCGAATGCGCGAATTGAATCAAAATCGGCCGGCTGGCCAAACAAGCCCACGGCGATCACGCCAACGACCTCAATATTTTGCGCCTTGGCCGCGGCGAGGGCATCTGGCAATCCGTCCGGGTCAAGATTGAAGGTCGTGGCATCAACATCGGCAAAGACCGGCACCGCGCCCAGCACCGGCATCACTTCGGCACTGGCGGCAAAGGTGAAGGACGGCACAATCACGCCCTGACCGGGGCGCAGCCCACGCGCAAGCAATGCCAGAATCAGCGCATCCGTTCCCGAAGCACAGCTGATACAATGGCGGGTGCCGGCAAATTCCGCCAGCCGGGATTCAAGCGCGGTGACCTCGGGACCCATGATATAGCCACCATGATCCATCACCTTTGCAAGCCCCGCGTCAATCTTGTCGCGGATACGTGCCTGCTGTGTTTTAAGATCAATGAAGGGAATGCCCATGCGCTTGTTTCCTGTTCTGTTGCCGGTGCATTCAGCCCGGATTTTTCGTGTTGGCGCCTGCGGTGACATCGACCAGTGCGTTTTGCATCGCCTGAAGAACACGCTGCACGCCAAGCGCCTCGTCAATATTGCTTGGCGCCTTTGTGCCGGTGTCACACATATTTATGAAGGTCCGCATTTCGTCTTTGAGCGGTTCTGCCTCGGCCACGGGTAAGGCAACCGGGCTTGCCCGGTCGATGATAAAGCTCTCGCCATCCGGGCGGATAATGTCCTGATAAAGGACAAGCTTTTCCGGCCAAGCTTTGGTGTCATCAAAAACAATCGAACCAGCGCTGCCGGTCACTGTAAGGCGATGCTCTTTATAGGGCGAAATCCAGCTTGTCTGCATCGTGGCAGATACGCCGCCATCAAACCCCAGCGTTGTCGCCAGCGTATCAACGACACCATCGGTGACATGGCTTGCCCCGGCGCAGGACACGGTGACAGGTTCACACCCGGTCAGCGCCAGAATGAGGGACAGGTCATGCGGGCACAGGTCAAACAGCACGGATTCTGTGTTGCGGATCCGCCCCATGGCAAGGCGGCTTGCCTGAACATGCCCCAATTTGCCGATGGCACCACCGGCGACCTGCTTTTGCAGTTCGATAAAAGCCGCATGATATCGGATTAAATGACCGACCATCACCTGCCGTCCATGCTCGGCGGCGGCGGCGGCGATGCTGTTGGCACCATCAAGGTCAAGCGCCAACGGCTTTTCCACATACACATCTTTACCGGCGGCGAGAATGGCCACGGCAAGTTCAACATGGCTTGGCGCCGCTGTTGCCACGACCACGCCATCGATTGTCTTGTCTGCAATAAGTGCATCAACGGAAACGGCGATGCTGTCAAATTGTGCGGCGAAGTCATCAGCCTGTTGGGCAGATCGATCAGCGACAGCTGCAAGAACCCCCAATTGTGCCAGATTTCGTGCCAGATTGCGGCCCCACATGCCACAGCCGACAAGTCCAAGTTTTGCCATAGGCTTTACATTCCGTTGTAAACTTAGATTGGATGTAGAATGCGCGCCGATTCGCGTCAATAGTTGCATTTTGTAACATTATGACGAGGATAGAGCGCGTCATTGACGCCATGTTCTGTGATCACGCGTAGTTGAAATCGCGAAAGAACGCGAAGGAAATCGCGCAAAGGAAATATTATGGACGCATCCTCTCAATTCAAAGACAGCCTGCCCACAAGTCCGGAAGCTTTGATGGAAAAGTTGGAACAGCTTGGCATCGCATTTTCTGTCCATCACCATCCGCCACTCCGAACGGTCGAGGACTCAAAGGCGCTGAGGGGCAACCTGAATGGCATGCATGTGAAGAATCTGTATCTGCGCGACAAGAAAAAACGCAATTATCTGATTGTTGCCGAGGAAGACCGGACGATTGATCTGAAAACGCTGCATGGCCTGATAGGGTCTGACCGCCTGTCTTTTGGCAGCGCTGACCGCTTGTTTGAGATGCTTGGTGTACGCCCCGGTGCCGTCAGCCCCTTCACCCTGATCAATGATTTGGACAATAAAGTCAGTCTGTTTCTGGATGCCGAATTGATGACCGCATCGCAGCTGTTCTTTCATCCGCTTGTCAATGACATGACGCTTGGCGTCTCGCCGGATGGTTTGTCCCGCTTTTTTGCGCATACGGGGCACGAGCCGCATCTTGTCGCGCTGTAATCTGCGCCGTTTTTGTTGGTCGTCATTGAGGGCTATGCCTGCTGGCACGGATTTGCCCGCGTTTATCGGGGGTTTTCGCGACCGCAGCACTTGCATCCGGCGGCCTTACACCTAAATCAGTCACTATAACAGAAGTTTCAATCGTATGTGGTGTCAGCCCTGTTTGGAATGGCCCGTCGCGATTGGTGCCAGCTTTTGAAAATCGAGGTAAGAATGGACCAGATAATTTCCGGTGCGCCAACAGCACCTGTCGATGTAGACATGAATAATTTCATGGCTGAAGTGATCGAAGCATCGGCATCAACACCCGTGATCGTACAGTTCTGGGCGCCATGGTGCGGCCCGTGTAAACAGCTTGGCCCCGTCTTGGAAAAGGTCGTTGCGGCAAAGGCCGGCAAGGTCAAAATGGTGCGCATCAACATCGATGAAAACCAACAGATAGCCCAGCAAATGCGGGTCCAGTCGGTGCCCACTGTCTATGGATTTGTCAATGGACAGCCTGCCGATGGTTTTGCCGGTGCGCAACCGGAGTCAGCGGTGACACAATTTGTCGATAAGCTGGCATCAATGGGCGGTGCCGGTGCGGATATTGCCGAAATGCTTGCCGCCGCCGAGACCGCGCTTGCCGATCAGGACTTCGCCACGGCCATGGCGCATTTCCAGCAGGTCATGGGCCTCGAGCCGGAATCGGTGGAGGCGTTGGCTGGCATGGTCAGATGTATGACCGGAAGCGGTGATGTTGCCGGTGCGCGCGAAGTGGTCGATCAGCTGAATGAGGAATTCACATCGCATGCCGCCATGCAAACGGCGATCAATTCTCTGGAACTGGCCGAGAAAGCATCTGAAGCTGCTGGCGATCTGGCAACCGCAAAAGCGGCTGTTGAGGCTGATGGCGCCAATCTCGAAGCGCGGCAAAAGCTTGCGATGGCCCTCTATGCAACCGGAGATCACGCCGAAGCAATGGACCAGCTTCTCGAATCCATCCGCATAGACAGGTCATGGAACGAGGGCGCGGCACGTCTGCAACTTCTGGAATTTTTTGCATCACTTGGTGCCGCCAATGCGGATGTGATGAAGGCGCGGCGTAAGTTATCTACACTGCTGTTTTCATAAGTGACGCCATTTTTGACAGGGCGATGAGGTTTTCAGGATGAATCCGTTGAGCTTGGAATTGCGCGATATGCCGGCGTCATTGCCGCTGTTTCCCTTGCCGAATGCATTGCTTCTGCCTGGCTCTCAATTGCCTCTGAATATCTTCGAGCCACGTTATCTTGCGATGATCGAAGATGCGTTGCAGACGCCGCATCGGATGATCGGAATGGTGCAGCCATTGAATGAAGAAGGCACATTGTTTGACGTTGGCTGTGCCGGGCGCATCACCTATTTTCAGGAATCAGGTGACGGTCGCTACATGATCGCGCTTTCCGGTATCTGCCGGTTTCATTTACAGGCAGAACAATTGACCGACAGAGGATATCGTCAGGCATCGATTGACTGGAGCCGGTTTGCCGGTGATCTGAAACAGGCGGATGACAGCATTGACGATCGCAAAAAGCTTCTCAGCGTGATGAAACGCTATTTTGAGGTCATGGGGTACGAAGCGGATTGGGATCAGATTGAACAATCTGGCAACGAGCAGATACTGAACACGCTAGCCGCCGTCTGCCCATTTGATGTCGCCGAAAAGCAGGCGTTGCTGGAAGCACAGGGATTGGCCAAGCGGGCTGATATCCTGATCGCGATTATGGAAATGGCACTGCATAACGAGGATGGTGGAAATGACGCGCGACACTGAAAAAGAGACGGCGGCATCGGATCACGGCCTCGATCCGGCATTGCTGGCGGTGCTGGTCTGTCCGGTAACCCGTGGACCTCTGGATTATGACGCAACAAAGGGCGAGCTTGTCAGCCGACAGCTACGAAAGGCCTTTCCAATCAGGCAGGGTGTGCCGGTCATGCTGGTTGAAGAGGCGCGTGACTTGGATGAGAGCGAAGCGTAAGTCGTGGAACAGAAAGATCCCCATTCCGGCAATCTTCATTGGCCGTCTGAAATACGTGTCAGCCCGGATAAAAAAACACTGCAGGTCAGTTTTGAAGATGGGGTGACGACAGCACTCTCGTCTGAATTGCTGCGCGTTGAATCGCCATCAGCCGAAGTGCAGGGCCATGGTGCCGGTCAAAAGACCACTCCTGCTGGCAAGCGAAATGTCACCATAACAAGGATTGATCCCGTTGGTCATTATGCTGTCCGGATCACCTTCAGCGATGGCCATGATTCTGGTCTGTTCAGCTGGGACATTCTTTATGACTATGGCCAACGGCAGGACAGTTTGATGGCCGATTATATCGAACGGCTTGCCGCGGCAGGACACAGTCGCGACTAAAGCCAGCGTCACGCGAGACCGCTAACGTGGCAGTTTGCCATCGAGCAGGCTTGCCTTGCACAGCCTGCCCCTTGGGCAATGTCGGCAAAAATGGATTTTACCGGCGCTCTGTCAAGAAAGCTCATGCCGATACCCGCCATACGGCCAAGCGCTGTTGGCATTTTACTGAAAACAGCATTGAGGCCGCTGGTGGCCAATGTCATCGCCATGATTTCCGGTCTTCGGCCCGCCACATAGCCGGATGTTACAGAGACATGACCTGCTGGCAGCCCTCTGTCATGCGCCTCACACAGCCTGTCACACAGCACTGCAGCATCGCCAAGTGCGAGGTTATACCCTGTCCGGCAAGCGGGTGAATGGGGTGGGCAGCGTCCCCTGCGATGATCAGATTGGGCGCTGCAGGTCGGCTGACAATCTCAGGTCGCAACGGCCAGACCAATCTATCCGATTGCAATGTCAAAAACCCGAATTCATTCCCAACGGCCTTATTACAGACCTCGTTAAAATCTGCGTCATCGACAGATTTCAGACGCTCTGCCTCTTCATTCGGCAGGCTCCATACAAGTGACAGATGATGCGTGCCCATCGGCATCAGGGCGATTGGTCCACCGGAAGAAACCGCTGGAAGGCGGTATTTTCATGCGGGCGTTCAGCCGTCAGAATTGCGACAATAGCGGTTTGTCCGGTTGGCAATTCGCGCCGTTTGATCCCGGCGGTTTTTGCGATTATGCTGTTACGGCCATCACAGGCGACAGCCAATTGACACTCAATTTCGCCGTTTTTGCCGGTGGTTGTTTCGGTGGTGATGCACGCGCCCCCATCGGATTTTTTAAAGCCGGTTACGCGCTGACTTTCCAGCGGGACGACTCCGCGCGCCGCGCGCGTCATCTCCAACGCCTGCATCAGCTTATCATTACGCACCACATAGGCCATCGGCGCATCATCTGTCCGCCAGCCGAGGCCGGCACGCTTGCGGCGGGCGGCAAGTCCGCTTGGCGCCGGCCCCTCTGTGACGCGCAATTGTCGGATAGGTGTTGCCTGCCCATCAAGCCGATCCCATACGCCAAGCGCGTCCAGCATACGTTGGCCTGCGGCGTTGATCGTGGTGGTGCGGATGCTGTCTGCGGGGCGGGATTTGTCCTTGAAATCGATATGCAGGATTTCATAGGGGGTGAATGACAATGTTGTCGCCATCATCACCCCGGTCAGGCCACCCCCTGCTATCACGATGTCAGCCATTCACGACCCCTTTCCGGCGTGTGCCGCAAAATGCGTGGCAAGGACATCTTTGGCGAGTGAGTGAAGATCACTGCCGTCAAACAAATAGGTGTGGCACCCTGCTGCCTGCCCTGCCAGAACATCGCTTTCCCGATCACCGATCATCACCGATTTTGAAAGATCAACAGACCATTTGTCTGCCAGATCTGTCAGCATGCGATGACCCGGTTTGCGACAATCGCATGGGGTGCGAAATTCGGGCGTGATGGCGTCAGGGTGATGCGGACAAAAGGCAATGTCCTTTATCTTTCCACCATGTATTGCGGCTTCGGCACAGAGATGTTCGTTGAAGGCGTGCATCATTTCCACCGTGAACAGGCCGCGGCCAATTCCGCCCTGATTGGTCACAATAAAGACATCCAGACCGGCTTTGGTGAACAGGCTCAAGGCTGCCGGTGCGCCATTGACCCACCGAAAGTCGGAAATTTTATGGGTATAGCCTATATCGACATTCAATGTGTTATCACGGTCCAGAAAAATTGCCGGCTGTTGTTGCATTATCTTCCTGTCATTATGGTAAATCGGCCCGCATCAACCCCAGATCGGCTTTTCGTCAGCCCCTGAACAATGGCGCTGGTGAGTCTATGTTTCGCGACATCCCGGCAAAGCGATTTGGCTTTCTCCGCCGCGCCGGATTGCTCCGATTCTGCAGATGGGGTAACAGTAGCATAATCATGGTTTTGCCACATCGATGAAATAAATTATTTATGTCATTATTCAATCGCAGCGTTGTTGTTGCGGAAGGGTTCATGTGAATGAAGCTCAATCCCGAATATAGTCTTTTCAACGATAATATGTTCCTGCAGCTTCGATCGGCATTGGAGGGGGTGTCTCCACCTGACGGGCGTGATGTGATCGATCTTTCGATTGGCGAGCCGCAACTTTCTGGCGGCAATCTCCTTGTTGATAGTGTCGCGGCGCATAACCGGGATTGGCAATTTTATCCAAAGGTGCCCGGCATTCCGGAATTCACTGATGCTGTCTGCGGCTATATAGAGCGCCGATGGCCGGATGCGGCGGCATTCGCCGCGTTGCGGGGCCAGATTTTGCCAGTGCCTGGCACGCGCGAACCATTGGCGTTTTTGGGCGGCATCATGCGCAATACCAAGGCCAATGCCGTTGCCCTTGTGACCAATCCATTCTACCACGCATGGCGGGCCGGTGCGTTGGCGAGCGGTGCCGAAATTGCCTATCTGGACAGCCATAAATCAAACGATTTCCTGCCCGATCTGGAAAACATCTCTTCCGATCTGCTTGATCGCGTGACCATCATGTATCTGTGCAGCCCGACGAACCCGCAGGGCAGTGTGATGTCGCTGCCCTATCTGGTGCATGCGCTGGAACTTGCGCGAAAGCACGATTTTCTTCTTGTGATGGATGAATGTTACGCCGACATCTGGCGCGGTGAGACGCCGCCGCCCGGCATGCTGGAAGCCGCCGCCAAAATTGCCCGGCCGGGCGATGACGACCCGCTGTCGCATGTGGTTGTTTTGAACTCGCTGTCAAAACGTTCAAGCGCGGCGGGCTTGCGGGCAGGCTTTATCATTGGTGATAAACAGGTCATTGCCCAATATGGAAAGCTGGTGGCAAACAGCGGATCGCTGGTCCCGACACCGCTTTTGCGTGTTGCCGCCGATCTTTATAATGATGATCAACATGTTGAACAGATTCGCGCCCATTATAATGAATCATTTGCCATTGCCGCCCGGCATCTTGGTGTGACTCCGCCGCGTGGCGGGTTTTTTCTGTGGCTGGAAGTCGGCGATGATTTGGATTTTGTGAGGCGATTAATGGCGGAGGAAGGCATCAGGGCGTTGCCCGGCCAATTTATGGGCGCGGCTGGAGCCGAGGCCAATCCGGCGGCCGGATTTGTGCGCTTGGCGCTGGTCCATGACCATAAATCTATCGATGAAGCAATGCGGCGGGTGGCACGCCTTTGGCATTCGGTCCAGTCCGGTGTAGCCTGACAAGAGCATGATGGATTCTGAAACTAAAAAACCAATTCTGTCGCCGGTTCTCTGGCAATTTCTGCGGCACCGTATGCAGGAATTGCTTGGGATTTTTTTGGTTGCGATTGGCCTTGGCCTGGCGCTGGCGCTGGTGACCAGCAGTTCAAGCGATACGGCCATGGGCGTTGTCTCAAGCTATGAGGTGGTCAACCTGCTTGGCAGGGGTGGGGCGCTGGTGGCCGGATTTGTCAGGGATATATTGGGCAATGCCAGCTATTGTCTGGTGCTGTTTCCGCTGTTCTGGGGTTACCGGCTTATCCGTAAACAGCGGATCGGCCAGAAACGGGTCAGGCTACTTGTTGCGCCTTTCGCGCTAGGCCTTTTGGCGACAGGGTTTTATGGCATCGCAGGTGGCAATCTGGGGATTGATGGTGGCGGCGAGACCGATGATGGGGGCGCAGTTGGTGCCATCATCCATAAGGCTCTTGAGCCATTGATTCCAGAATTGCCGATGATCTGGGAGCTGACAAAAACACATTATGTTGGCATTGGCTGTATGGTGCTTGGCCTGTTGCTATTGGCGTGGTCTGCGGCGCTGTCGCGTGCCCAATTTGCGTTGTTGACGACACCGGCGAAACTGTTTGCCAAAGGTGTGGGCAAGCTGTTCCGGATACTTGTTCCAGAGGGCGGCTGGGCGCGGAATAATTCCGATGATGCTGTCACTGAAAAACCGAAGAAAGCCAAACAGGCGAAAAAGAAAGCCAGCAAAGGAGGCCAGCGCAAGGAACCTGTTCTTGTGGCCGGTGCAACGCCGCTTGATGCGTCCGCAGACAGGCCACGCACCCGTTCATCTGGCAAGCAGGAGAGCCTTGATTTTGGCTCCAGCCCGACATTCACCTTGCCTGCCAGAAAGCTTCTGAAGGCACCCAAAAAGGCGGCGGCGGGACCCTCGAAACAGGCCCTTGCCGAGCGAGCGGCGGAACTGGAAAGCGTGCTCGGTGACTTTTCGGTCAATGGCAGCATTGGTGACGCGCGCTATGGCCCGGTTGTTACACGTTATGATTTGAACCCGGCACCCGGCACAAAATCGCAAAGGGTGATCGCGCTGGCAGATGATATTGCCAGATCGATGAGTGCGGTCTCGGTGCGTGTTGCTGTTGTCCCCGGGCAAAATGTTATCGGCATTGAGCTTCCGAATCCTGACCGGCAGGTCGTGATGCTGCGGGAAATACTCGATCACGAAATCTGGCATGATGATGACAGTGATCTGCCAATGGCACTTGGCAAGGATATCGCCGGCACGCCAGTTGTTGCCGATCTTGCGCGGATGCCGCATTTGCTTGTTGCTGGTACCACAGGTTCCGGTAAGTCGGTTGGCATCAACGCGATGATCCTGTCGCTTCTCTACAGGCATACACCGGAAACCTGCCGGATGATCATGATCGATCCAAAGATGCTGGAACTGTCTGTATATGACGGCATTCCGCATCTTCTCAGCCCGGTTGTTACCGATCCGTCAAAAGCGGTGACGGCACTGAAATGGGCGGTTCGGGAAATGGAAAGCCGCTATCGCAACATGGCGAAGATGGGGGTCCGGAACATCACCGGCTATAACCAACGCCTTGCCGAGGCGCGCGCCAATGGTGAAGTGCTGACCCGCCGTGTGCAGACAGGTTTTGATTCGGAAACAGGCAAACCTGTGCATGAGGAAGAGGTTCTGGACCTTGCGCCGCTGCCCTTTATTGTCGTCGTTATTGACGAGGTTGCCGATCTGATGCTTGTCGCCGGTAAAGAGATCGAAGCCGCTGTTCAGCGTCTGGCCCAGATGGCCCGCGCCGCTGGCATTCATGTCATCATGGCGACACAGCGCCCATCGGTGGATGTGATTACCGGCACGATCAAGGCCAATTTCCCCACCCGAATCAGTTTCCAGGTCACATCAAGGATCGACAGCCGCACCATTCTTGGTGAACAGGGCGCAGAGCAATTGCTTGGGCGCGGTGACATGCTGTTCATGGAAGGCGGCGGGCGTGTCTTGCGGGTGCATGGCCCATTCGTTGACGACAGTGAGGTTGAAGCCGTGGCCAACTTCCTTCGCCAGCAGGGTGCGCCTGAATATGACGAAAGGGTGGTTGCTGAAGAAACCGGCGAGACAGGTGACAGTGATGCACTTGGGGCAATGGGCGGAAGTGGTAACAGCCTTTATGAACAGGCGGTCCAGCTTGTGGTGCGCGAGCAAAAAGCCTCAACCAGCTTTGTGCAGCGGCACCTTAAAATCGGCTATAATCGGGCCGCAACGATCATCGAAGAAATGGAAAGCAACGGGATAATCAGCGCCGCCAATCATGTTGGCAAACGTGATGTTCTGATTACGGCGGATGACGGAGATGGAATGTGATGCGGGTGATGATGCGGCGCTGGTTGTCGAACGGGATTGGGCTGGGCCTGGCCATATTGTTGGTGATGGTGTCTCCGGCGATTGCCGAGACCGATTATGTCGATGCGGCAGAAAAATGGTTTGCCAAAATCACCACGATGAAGGCGCGCTTCACGCAGGTTGGTTCAGACGGCTCGGTGGCAGAGGGAGAGCTGCATCTGCGCCGTCCGCACCGGATGAAAATCATCTATGACAGTGATGAGCCTCTTATTCTGCTGACAACGCCGGTATGGCTTCATGTTGACCGGCCAGAGCGTAAAAATGTGACCAGCTATCCGATCAGTGAAACACCGCTTTCCCTGATCTTGCAGGAAGATGTCAAATTGCGCGGCGATGAGTATCAAACGCAAAGCGACCTGCGTGACGGTATTGTCAGTATTAGAATCGACAAGAAAACCGGCAATGCGGCGGGCACATTAACGCTTGAATTTACCGCAGAACCGTTTGAGCTGCGGCGCTGGACAATCAAGGATGCCACTGACGTGACCACCGTTGTGACATTGCAGAACATGCGCTATGGCCATAAATACCGGAATGAATTCTTCGCCCAGCCTCTTTATTAAGCGCGATTGCCACAAGGCTTGATTGCTCTGGATCGCGTTTGCCGCCCATTTACCACCCATTTACCGCCAAAATCATGAAAGTTGATGCATTATGAAACTGGCAACCTGGAACATAAATTCGGTCAGATTGCGGATAGATCTTGTCACCCGGTTTCTGAAGGAATGCGACGTGGATGTGCTGTGTCTGCAAGAAACCAAAACCGAAGACGGGTTTTTTCCGGTTGACGCGCTGGCCGAGGCAGGATGGATGCATCATGCTTTCAGGGGCGAAAAATCCTATAATGGTGTTGCGATTGTCTCGCGTCATCCGCTTGAGGATGCGCGTCATTTGGAATGGGCTGGCAAGTCTGATTGCCGCCATATTGTCGCCCGACTTGCCGGTGGACCGGAGATACATAATTTCTATGTACCGGCTGGCGGCGATATCCCGGACCGTGACGAGAATCCGAAATTTGGTCACAAACTTGATTTCATCGAGGAGATGACGCGCTTTTTTACGGAAAATCCGCCACAGAATGCGATCCTTGTCGGTGATCTCAACATTGCGCCATTGGCCGAGGATGTGTGGTCATCAAAACAGCTGTTAAAAGTTGTCAGCCACACCCCCGTTGAAACCGAAGGTTTGAAGCGGTTGATCAAGGAAGGCGGCTGGGTTGATGCGATCCGCCTTGCCTATGGCCCGGAGGAAAAAATCTATTCCTGGTGGTCGTACAGGGCGCGTGACTGGGCCGCCAGCAACCGGGGAAGGCGGCTGGATCATGTCTGGATGAGCCCGGATCTTATCGGCGCACTTCGCAAGGCTGACATCAAGGCCGAATATCGCGGCGCCGAAAAACCGTCAGACCATGTGCCGGTGATTGTCGAGTTCTAGCCACTCACCGCAGGCCGGACCCGACAGCATTGTCCACATATGTCATGCGGTGAAATGCTTTTCACTGTGGCAAATATGGCGTATATCCTCGGCATGACCGATTTTGTGAAAATGCATGGACTTGGAAACGACTTTGTTGTGCTTGATGCACGCGAAGATACGTCCTTGCGCGTTGGTGTTGAGGCGGCGAAGGCTATCGCTGACCGTCGGCGTGGCATCGGCTGTGACCAGATTCTGGTCATGCGCAAGGCCGAGACTGCCGATCTGTTCATGGAGATTCTGAACAGTGATGGCAGCCATGCCAAGGCGTGTGGCAATGGCACCCGCTGTGTTGCCGATCTGGTGCTGGCGGAAAGCAACGCAAAACAGCTGACAATCGCCACTGATGGGGGTTGTTGAGGGCGTGGCGTGATGTCGATGGATTGGTCTCGGTTGATATGGGTCCGGCATTTCTGGATTGGCAGGACGTGCCGTTGGCCAGCCCGATGGACACGCTTGCCGTTGATATTGACGGCGCCCCGGGGCCGGCAGTCTGTCATTCGATGGGAAATCCGCATGCGGTGATCTTTGTTGATGACGTGATGAATATTGATGTGCCGGCGATTGGTCCGGCGATCGAACATGCCCCGATTTTTCCAGACAGAGTCAATGTGTCATTTGTCCAGAAGATTGAGGATGGCACCTTTCGGATGCGCGTTTGGGAACGCGGCGTTGGTATCACCATGGCCTGTGGCAGCGGGGCGTGCGCGGTGGGTGTGGCTATTGCCCGGCGCGGGCTTGGCGGGAGGAAGAACCGGATTGTCATGGATGGTGGTGCGGTATCAATTGACTGGCAGGAAGATCAGCAGCCCGGTGGCCGCGTGATCATGACCGGTCCGGTGGCCTATGTCTGTCATGGCCACTTTGCCGGAAGATTGGCATCTTTGATGGACGATGCCGATGGCTGAACGAAATGCCCCGAAGCTGGAAACATTTGGCTGTCGCTTGAACATTTGGGAGTCCGAGGTGATGCGTGAGCAGGCTGGTGTCGCCGGCCTCAATGACGCGATCATTTTCAACACCTGCGCGGTGACATCCGAAGCTGAACGGCAAGCCCGACAGGCCATTCGGCGCGCCCGCCGCGAGAACCCCGATGCGAAAATCGTGGTGACCGGCTGTGCCGCCCAAATCACACCTGAAGCCTGGGCAGCGATGCCAGAAGTTGATCATGTGATGGGCAACGCGGAAAAGCTGGATGCTCGTAAATGGCAGGCGCTTGCCGATGGCACCGCGGGTGACCTTGTGGTCAGCGATATTATGGCACTTAATGAAACCGCCCCGCATATGGTCGACAGCTTTGCCGGTCACACGCGCGGGTTTCTGCAGGTGCAACAGGGGTGTGATCACAGATGCACGTTCTGCATTATCCCCTATGGCCGTGGCAATAACCGGTCTGCCCCCGCGATGCAGATAATCGAGTCGGCGCGGCGGCTGGTGGATGATGGATGTGCTGAGATTGTGCTGACCGGGGTGGATATCACCTCATGGGGCAGCGACATGCCGAACCGCCCCCGTCTTGGCCAGCTTGTCAGAAAATTGCTGGCTGAGGTGCCGGGCCTTTCGCGTCTTCGTTTGTCATCTGTTGACCCTGCCGAACCGGATCATGATCTGATGGATGTATTGGCAGATGATGATCGGCTGATGCCGCATTTGCATTTGTCGATGCAACATGGAGACGATCTGATTCTCAAGCGCATGAAGCGTCGCCATATGGCGCGTGATGTGGTGCGGTTTTGTGATGAGGCCCGCCGCCGCCGCCCCGACATTGTTTTTGGCGCGGATTTGATTGCCGGTTTTCCCACCGAAACAGACGCACAACATCAACAAAGCCTCGACCTGGTGGACCGTGCTGGCGTCAGTTTTTTACATGTATTCCCGTTTTCGCCGCGCGAAGGCACACCGGCCGCGCGCATGCCGCAGCTTGATGGATCGATCGTCCGCCAACGGGCGGCGGCGCTCCGCCAGCATGGCCAAGCCCGGTTGCATAGGCTGTTGGACCATGCCGTTGGCAGTCGCGATCAGATGCTTGTCGAGGCTGGCAACAATGGCCATGGGCGGAATTTTGCCAAAATGCAGCTTCAGGGTGACTATGTTGCAAGCGGTACGGTGGTCGATGTGACGGTAAAGGCGCGGCAGGGTGACAGCCTGCTCGTTGAGAGGTGTTGAGATGAGCTGGTTACAAAAACTGAAAGACGGCCTTGGCAAGACCAAAGCGAAAGTTACCGACCAGCTGTCGTCACTTCTGGGCAAACCAAAGATCGATGCGGCCTCGCTTGAAGAGGTTGAGGATGCGTTGATTGCTGCCGACCTTGGCACCCAATCGGCAATGCGTCTTGCCGCGGCAATCCGCAAATATAAATTTGATGGGCCGGTCACGCGCGAATCGCTGGCGTCAGCCCTGTCGGATGGAATCACCGAAATTCTCGAACCTGTGGCAAAGCCGATTGTCGTTGATGGGTCTGGCAAGCCGCATGTTGTCCTGCTGGTTGGGGTGAACGGATCTGGCAAGACAACCACCGCCGGTAAGCTGGCACAACAATGGCGCTCCGAAGGCAAGACGGTCATGCTGGCCGCAGGTGACACCTTTCGCGCGGCCGCGATTGAACAATTGCAAATCTGGGGAGAGCGTACCGGCACCGAAGTTGTCGCTGGCAATCAGGGCGGTGATGCGGCGGCGCTCGCCTATACAGCGATGGAAAAGGCGCGTGCGGCGGGAACGGATGTTCTGATCATTGATACGGCCGGTCGGTTGCAAAACCGGACTGAGCTGATGGATGAGCTTGCCAAGATCCTGCGGGTTATTCGCAAGCTCGATGAGACGGCACCGCATGATTCGATCATCGTTCTTGATGGAACGGTGGGCCAGAATGCGATCAGTCAGGTCAAGGCGTTTCAGGACGTGGCAGATGTCAGTGGTCTGATCGTGACAAAACTCGATGGCTCTGCCAAAGGCGGCATTGTGATTGCCCTTGCCGAGACATTCGGTCTGCCGGTGCATGCTGTTGGCGTTGGAGAGGGTGCGGATGACCTTCAGCCCTTTGCCGCGCGTGATTTCGCCAATGCCCTGACCGGAGCAGGTGCTGACCGCGAGGTCTAGGACGGGCCGGGCAGAAAATCAGAACCACGCCCCGTCAGGCGATAGACAATGAGTCCGGCTGCCTCATGCAGCAGCGTGCGTACTTTGCCGATGCCGCCCGGAAGATTGTAAAATTCATTTTGTTTTGTGCCGGTAATGTAATCGACCGGATAGGGAACGATGCCGCGCCAACCGGCGGCTTGGAATGCACCCACCGCGCGCGGCATATGGTTCGCCGACGTCACCAATATCCAGCGTGCGCCAGGCTGCGGCAACACAAGGTCACGGGTGAAGACACCATTTTCATATGTATTGCGGCTGCGCCCCTCAAACAGGATCCGATCATCAGGCACACCAAGATCATCCAGAATCTGCTGGATCATCTTTGCCGGAGGCCAGCCACGCGGCACAAGCGCACCGGAAAAACCGGTAAATACCAATGGCACATCCGGATATTGCCGATGCAATGCAAGCCCGGCTGTCAGGCGTTCAACGGATTGATTCTGTTGTGGCTGATTTCGTTGTTCTGAAACAAGGCCAGAGCCGGTATGCCCGCCAAGAACAATGATTCCATCGACCGGGCGTCCGGCAAGATCGGGCTGGGCAAAGCGATTTTCCAGAAACCGAAGTCCGGTCTCGGATAATGGCAGGAATCCATACGTTAAAGGCAGGGCTACAGCCAATGTGAGGCAGGTTGCCTTCAGCCTTGGTTTGCGCAGCCAGCGCGCCAATCCGGCAATGATAAGCAACAGGAACGGGTGAAACAGCGGCTCAAGCAGCACATTCAATGTTTTGAGAGAATAAAAAACATCCGTCATTCTTGACAATTTCTCTCAAAAAGCGCAATACACAGTCGAAATTCCGGCCATCGCCGAACACATTGACCTTAGCGGGTTCCATCCGTCCTTGAAGTTTTCGGAGCACGGATGCCGTTTTCGCGTTTGTGGTGTAGTGATGATCGGACAAGGTAATTCGCAGCCCTGCAGCGCATGGCTTGCATCATTGAGATGGGGTTTGACGGCGATATGTTCGACAACCTGAAAGACAAGCTTCAGGACGTTTTCAGCGGCCTTGCCAAGCGCGGTGCGCTGCGTGAGTCCGATGTTGACGCGGCGTTGCGTGAAGTCCGGCTTGCCCTTCTCGATGCCGATGTTGCGCTACCTGTCGTAAAGTCCTTTATCGCCAAGGTGCGCGAGGGTGCGGTCGGTGCCGATGTACTGAAATCTGTGCGACCAGACCAGCAGGTGATCAAGCTGGTGAATGATGCGCTGGTAGAGGTTCTTGGCGGTGATGCCGCACCATTGAATATCGCGACCAATCCGCCATCGGTCATTTTGATGGCTGGTCTGCAGGGTTCCGGTAAGACGACAACAGCGGGCAAGCTCGCGCTTCGGCTTCGCACCCGTGAGCGCAAGAAAGTGATGCTGGCATCGCTTGACGTGACGCGCCCGGCCGCGCGTGAACAGCTTCGCTTGCTTGGTGAACAGGCTGAAGTTGGTGTCCTGCCCGAAGTCGATCGTGAGACACCGGGCCAGATTGCCAAACGCGCATTGCAGGCGGCAAAGCTGCAGGCCTATGACGTATTGATTCTTGATACGGCTGGCCGTGTCAGCATTGATGAAGCCTTGATGGCGGAATTGCGCGACATCAAAAAACTCACCGACCCGCATGAAATTTTGCTTGTTGCGGATGCGCTGACCGGTCAGGACGCGGTCAACACCGCCGAAGCATTTCATGACGCGGTTGGCGTCACCGGTATTGTGCTTACCCGGCTTGACGGTGATTCGCGCGGCGGTGCGGCGTTGTCGATGCGGCATGTTACCGGCTGTCCGATCAAGCTTGTTGGCGTTGGCGAAAAGCAGGATGCGCTTGAAGATTTTGATCCGGCACGCATGGCTGGCCGCATTCTCGATATGGGCGATGTTGTGGCCCTTGTCGAAAAGGCGGCTGAAACCATCGAAGCTGATGAAGCTGAGCGTCTGGCCAAACGCATGGCCAAGGGTCAGTTTGACATGAATGATTTCCTGTCACAGATCCGCCAGCTTCAAAAGATGGGCGGGCTTGGTGGTTTGATGGGAATGTTGCCCGGCATCGGCAAACTGCAGAAACAGATCGCCGCCGCTGGTATCGACGACAGCATGATCAAGCGGCAGGAAGCCATCATTTTGTCGATGACGAAAAAAGAGCGTGTTTCCGTTGGCCTGTTGAATGCGTCCAGACGAAAGCGGATCGCCGCTGGCTCTGGCACAACGGTTCAGGATGTAAACCGGCTGGTCAAGCAATATCAGGACATGTCGCGGATGATGAAAAAGCTGGGCGGGAAGTCTGGTGCGGCGGCGATGAAGGCGATGATGGGCGGCGGCATGCCCGGCATGGGTGGTGCTGGCGGCGCGCCGGATATGGAAGCTTTGTCAAAGGGCCTTGGCGGGCTTGGAAAGAATTTGCCGGGCATGCCCGGTGGGATGATGGGCGGCTTGCCCAGAGGATTGCCTGGATTGGGTGGAAAGCCGTCCGGGAAAAAGAAGTAAACAGATTTAGTTGCCAATGAGAGGAATTAGAACATGGCTCTGAAAATCAGACTGGCGCGTGGTGGTGCCAAAAAACGTCCATTTTACCGGATCGTTGTTGCCGAAGCATCGGCCCCGCGTGACGGACGCTATGTGGAGCGTGTTGGAACCTACAATCCAATGGTGCCAAAGGACCATGAACAGCGGCTGACGCTGAATGGTGAGCGTATCACATATTGGCTCAGCAAGGCGCGCAGCCAACAGACCGCGTACATAAAATGCTGGCGACTGCTGGCCTTGCCGCGGCACCGGTAATCCGCGAGCAGCCAAAGAAATCTGCTCGGGCAAGAAGCGTGCTGAGCGTGAGGCCGAGGCAGCTGAAGCTGCGGCTGCCGCGCTGCTGCGCTGAAGAGGCCGAGGCTGCGAGGCTGCTGCCGCTGAAGAAGCCGCTGCTGAAGAGGCTCCCTGCTGAGAAGCTGTTGCTGAGGCGCCAGCTGAAGAGGCTCCTGCTGAGGAAGCGCGTGCTGAAGAAGCTGTTGAAAGCGCTGCTGAAGAGGCTGCCGCCGAAGAAGCGCCTGCTGAAGAAGCTGGCGAAGAGGAAAAGGCGGGCGAGTAATGCCGTCTGGCCGGGTATGTCTTGGCCGGATTATCGGGGTGCACGGCGTTCGTGGGCACCTGAAAATCCGCGCCTTTACTGATGACCCGGCCGCTCTTGACCAATATGGGCCGGTATCGCTTGAAGATGGCAGGATACTGACCCTGCGGGTGAAGACGGTGACGCCCAAAGGGCCTGTCATCGTCAGCGCCAAAGAGATTACGGACCGCAATATTGCCGAGCAAATGCGCGGTCTGGACATGTATATGACCGGTCGGCACTGCCGCCGGTGACGGATGAGGAGATATATCAGGCTGATCTGGTCGGGTTAAACGCGGTCACAGAAGCCGGCAAGGTGATTGGCCAGATTGTTGGCATTCACGATTTCGGCGCAGGGGAAATTGCCGAAATTAAGCCTGCCACCGGTGCAAGCGTGATGTTGCCCTTTGCGCCGCCATTTCGTGGTGATGTGAAGGTCGATGAGGGATTGGTGATCTTGTGTCCGCCCGATGGTATGCTGGATTTGGTGTTGGCGGATGATACGTCTGCCGGGCGAACGAGCGTTGGCACGGATGCTGGCCCGGACACTGGCAAGGGCAAAAAGAGGTAGGCGGATGACAGATTCAACATGGGATGCAACCGTGCTGACACTGTTTCCGGATATGTTTCCCGGCCCGTTGGCGCTGTCATTGGCAGGAAAATCACTAAAACAGGGTATTTGGACGCTGAAAACGCTGGACATTCGGCAGTTTGCGCGCAATAAGCACCGGACTGTGGATGATGCCATCCTTGGTGGCGGCGTTGGCATGGTGATGAAGCCCGATGTTATTGCTGCCGCACTTGATCATGTGGCTGATGCACCGGGACCCAGAATTTACCTGACGCCTCGCGGCAGGGTTCTGGATCAACCGCTGGTTCGCGAACTGGCAGAACACCCCGGCGCTGTGTTTTTGTGCGGCCGATATGAGGGTGTTGATCAGCGGGTGATCGACAAGGCCGATATGATGGAAGTCAGTATCGGTGATTACATTCTGTCTGGTGGCGAACCTGCCGCCATGATTGTGATGGATGCGGTGGTCCGGTTATTGCCCGGCGTGATGGGCAAGGAAGAAGGGCACCGCGAAGAGAGTTTTGAGACCGGATTGCTGGAGCACGCGCAATATACGCAGCCCAGAGTTTGGCAAGGTTTGGCGGCTCCGGAAATTTTGGGGTCGGGCCACCACCAGAAAATCGCCGAATGGCGGCTGGCGGAGGCAAAAAGAGAAACGCAGGAACGGCGCCCGGATATGTGGGCCCGGTTTCAGGCGGCACAAAAGGGACAAGACCCTGAAGATTGATTTGTCTGCCAGGTGGCAGACGCGGTTTGGACAGAAAGAAGCGAAGGGAAGCGAGCCATGAATATCGTTGACCGTATTGGCAAGAAACAAATGGAAAACGCGCTGGCGCAGCGTGAGATCCCTGAATTTGCAGCTGGTGACACAGTGCGTGTTGACGTTAAGGTTGTAGAAGGCTCGCGCGAGCGTATTCAGGCCTTTGAAGGTGTGTGCATCGCGCGCAAGAATGACGGTGTGAATTCATCTTTCACCGTTCGCAAGCTGTCCTATGGCGAGGGTGTTGAGCGGGTCTTCCCGCTGTATGCACCGCAGGTTGCCGGCCTCACAGTTGTTCGCCGTGGTAGAGTGCGCCGGGCAAAGCTATACTATCTTCGTGGCCGTACGGGTAAAGCGGCCCGCATCGCGGAAAAGACAAATTACCGCGAGGCATCTTCTTCCTGATTCGCCTGACCGGCAAGGGAGGATGTCCTCGCCGGCAGATATCGGGAGAAAAGCATGTCGGCTCCAAAAACACTGTTTGATAAGATCTGGGATGCACATGTTGTGCATCAACAGGATGATGGCACTTGTCTGATTTACATCGACCGCCATCTCGTTCACGAAGTCACCAGCCCGCAAGCTTTTGAAGGGTTGCGCAATGCCGGCAGGCAGGTGCGCTCGCCCGAGCGCACGCTCGCGGTGGCCGATCATAACGTGCCGACGAGTGATCGCTCGCAGGGCATCAGTGATGAAGAATCCCGCATTCAGGTTGAAACGCTGGCAATGAACGCCGCCGATTTTGGCGTTCCCTATTTCGCGATGGACGACATCCGGCAGGGCATTGTTCATGTGATTGGTCCGGAACAGGGCTTTACCCAGCCCGGCATGACAATCGTGTGCGGTGATTCGCACACCGCCACGCATGGCGCGTTCGGTGCGCTGGCTTTCGGTATCGGCACATCGAGGTTGAGCATGTGCTGGCAACGCAGACATTGATCAGAAACCGGCAAAGAACATGCGGATCACCGTTGATGGCGACCTTGCACCGGGCGTCACAGCCAAAGACATTATTCTGGCGATTATCGGTAAAATTGGCACCGCGGGTGGCACAGGCCATGTGATTGAATTTGCCGGTTCGGCGATTCGCAATCTGTCGATGGAAGGCCGCATGACCGTGTGCAACATGGCCATCGAAGCTGGCGCGCGTGCTGGCATGATTGCGCCCGATGAGAAAACCTATGCCTATCTGGCCGACAAGCCAATGGCACCAAAAGGCGAGACATGGGAACAGGCTGTTGCCTATTGGCGTAGCCTGCCGTCCGATGATGGCGCAAAATATGACACGGAAATTGTCTTGCCAGCAGCCGAGATCGCGCCAACCGTGACTTGGGGAACAAGCCCCGAGGACGCGCTTCCGATCACCGGCGCGGTGCCTGATCCGGATGCAGAAAAAGACGAGATGAAACGCGCCAAATTGCAGCGCGCGATTGAGTATATGGGTCTGTCTGCGGGTCAGAAGCTGACCGATGTGAAGATCGATACGGTGTTTATCGGCTCTTGTACCAACAGTCGGATTGAGGATTTGCGCGCCGCCGCCAATTTGGTGAATGGGCGCAAAGTTGCCGATGGCCTGCGCGCGATGGTTGTTCCGGGCTCTGGTCTGGTCAAGGAACAGGCCGAAGCAGAAGGTCTTGATCAGATTTTCCGTGAGGCTGGTTTCGACTGGCGTGAGCCGGGTTGTTCGATGTGTTTGGCGATGAACGCGGACAAGCTGGCCGAGGGTGAGCGTTGTGCGTCAACCTCGAACCGGAATTTCGAAGGTCGTCAGGGCCGTGGTGGCCGCACTCATCTTGTCAGTCCGGAAATGGCCGTTGCGGCGGCTGTCACCGGGCATCTGGCAGATGTTCGCGATCTCTAGCCAAGGAAGGGCGTGTAACAATGCAAAAATTTGATCAGCTCACTGGGATCGCGGCACCGCTCAATATTCTGAATATTGACACCGACATGATCATTCCAAAGCAGTTTTTGAAAACGATCAAACGCTCCGGTCTTGGCAAAAACCTGTTTGATGAAATGCGCTACACCCTTGATGGCGCCGAGATTGACAGCTTTGTTCTCAACAAAGAGCCATACAGACAGGCCGAGATACTGGTCGCGGGTGACAATTTCGGCTGTGGGTCAAGCCGTGAACACGCACCATGGGCGTTGTTGGATTTCGGTATTCGCTGTGTGATTTCGACAAGCTTTGCAGATATTTTCTACAATAACTGCTTCAAAAACGGGATCCTGCCGATTGTTGTATCTGCCGATGAGCGTGATGCGCTGATGGCCGATGCGGCAGACGCTGAGAATCCCGAATTGTCGGTAAATCTTGTTGATCAGACAATCAGACGGCCAAATGGTGTGACGGTTTCTTTTGAAATCGATCCATTCCGCAAGAAATGTCTGCTCGAAGGGCTGGATGATATCGGACTGACCTTGGAAAAATCGGGTTCGATCGACAGCTTTGAGACGGCGCGGCAATCCAGCCAGCCCTGGCTCTAGCCCGACACACTGATAAAGACATACCGTCAGAACCGTATATGCGGTTCGGGTAATTTTCGACGAAGGGAAAATATGATGGCGTCAAATCGCAAGGTAATGGTGTTGCCCGGTGATGGCATTGGCAACGAGGTTATGCATGCCAACATGAAAATCATTGATTGGTTGGCCAAAAATCGCAGCCTTGATTTTGACATTTCCGAGGGTCTTGTCGGCGGTGCCTCATATGATGCGCATGGCACACCTCTTACCGATGAAGTGCTCGCCGATTGTGTTGGCGCGGATGCGGTCCTGTTTGGTGCGGTTGGTGGGCCGCAATATGACGATCTGCCATTCGAACTGAAGCCAGAGCGTGGCCTGCTGACCCTGCGCAAGGAAATGGATTTGTTTGCCAATCTTCGTCCGGCGATTGTCTTTCCGGCGTTGGTTGAGGCATCAACCCTGAAGCCAGAGGTTGTTTCTGGCCTCGATATTATGATTTTGCGCGAATTGTGTGGCGGGTCTTATTTTGCCGAACCACGTGGCATCGATGATCTTGGTGACGGCATCAAGAAAGGCTATGACACCAATGCCTACACAACGCCGGAGATTCAGCGGATTGGCCGGGTTGGTATCGATCTTGCGCGCAAGCGTAATGGCCGTTTGACGTCAGTTGAAAAAGCCAATGTTATGCATTCCGGCGTTCTATGGCGTCAGGTGATGACAGAATTGCATGCTGCCGAAGGCGCAGGTGTTGAGCTTGGTCACATGTATGCAGACAATTGCGCGATGCAGCTTGTCCGCAATCCAAAGCAGTTTGACGTGATTGTCACCGACAATCTGTTTGGTGATTTGCTGTCTGACTGTGCGGCGATGCTGACAGGTTCGCTTGGCATGTTGCCATCGGCATCGCTTGGCAGCCCGGATCCAGAGACAGGCCTGCCAAAGGCGATGTACGAGCCTGTTCACGGTTCGGCGCCGGATATTGCTGGCAAGGGTCTGGCCAATCCATTGGCCCAGTTCATGAGCTTTTCGATGATGCTGCGGTACAGTTTCGATCAAGTTGCCGAGGCTGATTTGCTCGATCAGGCGGTCAGTGATACGCTGGCAAGCAAACGCACGGGTGACATCATGGCACCCGGCTGTGAGCAAACCGGAACCGATGGTATGACTGCCGCGGTGATTGATGCGCTTGATCATCTGGCGCTCTAGGGGCAAATGACCGGGGCGCATTGGCGCTTTTCGGATGAGGAAAAAAATGGGATATCGAGTTGCAGTCGTCGGGGCAACAGGTGCCGTTGGACGGAAATGCTTCAAACACTTGCTGAGCGGAATTTTCCGGCAGACAAGGTGTATGCTTTGGCGTCTTCAAAATCAGTTGGCCGCGAATTGTCCTATGGTGAAGATGTTACACTGACCGTTGAGTCGCTGGAAAAATTCGACTTTGCCAATGCCGATATTGCGTTGTTCTCAGCCGGGGGTGATACCTCAAAGGCGTATGCGCCAAAGGCGGGGACGCTGGCTGTATCGTCATCGATAATTCTTCGGCCTTCCGGATGGATGAAGATGTGCCGCTGATCGTGCCCGAGGTCAATGCCGATGCCGTTACCATGGTGACGAAGGAAAATGGCGGGCGCAATATCATTGCCAACCCGAATTGTTCAACCGCGCAGCTGGTTGTGGCTCTGAAGCCCCTGCATGATGCTTTTGGTATCAGCCGCGTTGTCGTTGCCACCTATCAGGCGGTTTCGGGTGCTGGCCGTCCGGCAATGGATGAGCTGTTCAACCAGACGCGCGGTGTCTTCGTCAATGAACCTGTGCAGCCAGAACAGTTCACCAAGCAGATTGCCTTTAACGCGATCCCGCATATCGATGTGTTCATGGATGACGGCTTCACCAAAGAAGAATGGAAAATGGCGGTAGAGACGAAGAAAATTCTTGATCCGTCGATTGAGCTGGTCGCGCATTGCGTCCGCATTCCGGTGTTTATTGGTCACAGTGAAGCCGTCTTTATTGAGACAAAGAAGCCGATCCCCGAGGCTGAAGCCCGGGCGCTTCTGGAAGGCGCTGAAGGCTGCATCGTTGTTGATCATCGCGCGAATGAGGGCTATGTGACACCGCATGAAGCCGCTGGTGAGGACGCCGTTTACATCAGCCGTATCCGTAAGGATCCAACGGTTGAGAATGGGTTGGCGTTCTGGTGTGTTTCCGACAATCTTCGCAAAGGTGCCGCGCTCAACTCGGTGCAGATCGCTGAACTTGTCGCCGCGCGGGGTATTTCTGGCCGCTAAAAAGGGTCATTAGCCTTGGCCGGTCGGCAGAATGTCAGCCTGACGCCGGCAACGCGTTCAGATGCGCCAGCAAATCCAAATCACGCGTGCCGCGGCTTTTGGCGATGATTGTTTGCGCGGTCTTGCTGGCATTTTGCGCTGCCTCAAGAAGCGGGCGGTCATGTGCGACAAGTCCAGCCAGAATGGCTGTCAGCAAATCGCCACCGCCGGGCAAATTGCGGACAAGCTCCGGCCCGGCAGCGCTGATGTCGGGTGAATTGATATTGGTCAAACTGGCGGCGGTCGAACTGGCAGCGGTCTCTTCCGCGTGGGGTGGAAGCCAGATTGTTTCTTCATCGCGCGCGATAACCATATCACCGATACTGTCTGCGGCCTGCCCGGGAACCGCGGTGGCGACAACAGCGCGCAATCTTGGGTGACAGGCAAGAAGATGACGTCCGGCGGCATCGGCGCTCTCATAATCGCTGACCTCGATCCCGGACAGATGTGCAAGTTCAAAACGGTTTGGCGTGGTGACGCTGGCCAACGGCAGAAGCCTGTCTCTCATGCCGGTGGCGATATCCGGCGTTACATAGAGGTAGCCCGCATCGCCGATAACCGGATCAAGAATATATATGCCGTCGGCGTTAACCTCGTGCCATTTTGTAATCAGATTATGTATCGGGGCAATCTGCTCGGCATTGCCAAGATATCCGGTCATTGTCAGGCTGATGTCTGCAAGTGCGTTAAAGGCAATTAATCCATCAAGAAGCTGTTCAAACGCGTCTGCGCTGATCGAGCCGCCATATTTATCACCATAGCCCGGATGGGCAGCCAATTTGACCGTATCGACAAGGATTGGATGATGGCCCATCGCCGTTAGAACTGGTGCCGCAACGCTGTTTCCAACAAAACCGAGGGCGACCGAGGACTGAATGGACAAAATTTTTCTCATAAGGCGATTAGTGCCGTTAAACGGATAAAAAGGCAATTTGAAATCTTCGTCTTTTCCATCATGACAAATTACCGCGCTTCGGTGTTTCGCATTGACTAACTCA
>JAYQTT010000024.1:0-27619 GCA_038147495.1 Alphaproteobacteria bacterium
CTATCTGGCATAAAAGATTTTGATTGATTTTTCGAGAAAAATTCTACTTAGTTAAAAAATCGAAGATTTTTAAACCAAAGACTTTTGCGTGAGACTAGAATGCGTTTTGACCTGATTGCCAATTTTAGCCCCGGTGAGACCATTCCGTGGACGCGCTCACTCGAGATGATTCTCGAACAATGTTCGCTGGCTGAAGCCGCCGGATTTACCACCGCCTGGTTTACCGAGCACCATTTTGCGCATAACGGCTATATGAATGCACCGCCGAACCCGATCCAGATGTGCACGCATGTGGCAGCACATTGCAAAAAGCTGCGCGTAGGCACAGCGCCGATCGTGCTACCCGACTGGCATCCGTTGAGAGTCGCTGAAGATGTGGCGATGCTCGATAATATGACCCTCGGGCGGGTTGATTTCGGCGTTGCCAAGGGCATCAATGAGCGGGCCACAATCCAATTCAACCGTGACGCAGACCGGCGCGATAATAGTAAGGCCATGCGGCTCTATCAGGAGAGTCTGGAAATTATTTTGAAAGCCTGGACGAATGAGGCCTTCACACACAAAGGTGAATTCTATCAGTTTCCGGTTCCGGGCTGGTATGAAACCAACCGCTTTTTCGAGCCGCTGGACCCGCGCTATCACGATGCTGATGGCGAGTATAAAGCCATCTATGTTCATCCGCGTCCTGTCCAAAAGGATCACCCGCCGGTATGGCTGATGTCCAATGCCCCGCCAACCTTCAAGCTGGCAGGCGAACGGGGCTGGGGCGTCATATCAATGTCGTCAGGCGTCAAACAGACGCTCGCCTGTTGGGAGCCATACCGCGAAGCCTTGTCCAAACGTGAAGGTCGCGAGGTACAGCTTGGCGAAGGTGTCGGTGTGTGCACGGCTTTCTATGTGGGTGAAACGATGGAAGAGGCGATCAACACGATCCGTCCGGCAATCAACGCCTATTATGAATTCCTTGGCGGGTCGCGGCCTGCCGGTGAATGGACGAAGCATGGTTATCTCGATATTGGTGAAGAAATGACCCCAGAAGATGAAGCCATGGACTGGTTTGATTTTCTGAACAAACGAGGAATCATAGTTGTTGGCGATGCAGAATTTGTGGCAGACCGCTTTGCCGAAAAACAGGAAAGCTTTGGCCTCGATCATGTGATGCTGATGCAGCAATATACCGGCGTTTCCTATGAGAAAATCCTCGCAAGCTGGGACCGCCTGTTTGAACATGTTGTCCCAAAATTTGGCACGCAATCAAAGGCGCGGAAAAGGGGATGAGCCATGCTTGAAATCTGGGGACGGCCCTATTCATCAAACGTCATTCCGGTGATCTGGACAGCCAATGAACTGGGACTGGACTACACCCTGCAATTGGCAGGGGGCAGCTTTGGCAAGCTGGATACCGAAGCCTATGGCAAGATCAATCCTAACCGGATGATCCCGTCAATCCGCGATGGGGATTTTGCCCTGTGGGAAAGCCTCGCGATTGTTCGCTATTTGTGTGACCGCTATGGTGCCGGCACCCTGTCACCGGCAGACCCACAGATGCGGGCCATCGCCGATCAATGGATGGAATGGTCGGCAAGCCGTGCCTTCATGCCGGTGATCTACCTGTTCTTTGCAACAGTCCGCACACAGCCTGCCGAGCGCGACCCGGCAAAAATTGCGTCACTGAACAAGGAAGCGCATGATGCATTGACGATACTGGACAGGCATCTGGCAGACCGTCCTTATGTCTGTGGTGACGAATTCACCATGGGTGACATCCCCATTGGCTGTGTTGTCTATCGGTATTTCAATGTTGAGGTCGAGCGACCTGCCCTGCCACATGTTGAGGCTTGGTATGATCGACTGACAACGCGACCAGCCTATCAGGATCATGTGATGCGCCATTTCGGCACCAATCCGGACGAGTGGGCTGCACTTGAGAAGGCCTGTGCATCCGAAGGTGTGATCTAACGCCTGTCTGACAAAGTGGTATATTATCAAGCATGCCAATAGAGGAAATTATCGAATGACCGATCATCTTAGTTTTCACACCCGCTTTTCACCTGCCGAGTTTGACGCCGAATACAACCTTCGTGCCGGCAGACCTGATTATGAAGTGACTGTCATCCCGGGCTGGATTGAAAATAGCGAGAAAGCCAGAGACAATCTCGATTGCAGTCTTGATATTCGCTATGGCACAGGACCGAAGCAAAAGCTCGATGTGTTTCGCTGCGGTGATCCGGCGGCACCAACATTGGTCTATTTCCATGGCGGCTATTGGCAGCGCGGTGACAAATCCATCTACAGTTTCATCGCAACCCCTTTTGCGACTGCCGGAATCAATGTCGTTGTTGTCGGCTATGATCTGTGCCCAGATGTGACCATCACCCGCATTTCCGAAGAAGCGCGCGAGGCCATGGCCCATATCTGGACACATGGTGAAGCGCTTGGCATCAATCGGGATCGCATAACCGTTATGGGTCATTCTGCGGGCGGTCATATAACGCAAATGATGATGGCCACAGACTGGCCAGCCTTTGGCGATGGCCTTCCTGCTGATCTGATCAAAGCGGGCATGCCGGTCTCACCGCTCAGCTATCTTGAGCCTGTTCGTCTGACCGAGGCGCTCAACGCCGGCATTCGCATGGACGCAGCCGAAGCCGAGGCCGAAAGCCCGATGACAAATCATCCACCGGCGACTGACGCCCCGCAGTTGGTCGTGGTTGGCGGTGCGAAACCAGTGAATTTCATCGTCAGGCCAGAATGTATGCCGAGGCCTATCAAACCGGAACCCGCGACATCGGCCTTTATATTGTGCCTGATGTCGATCATTTTGATGAGCTGAACGTGCTGGTTGACTCGAACAGCCCATTTTTCAAGAAAAGCTGTGACATGATCCATGGGAAGGGACCAAATCAATGACCGCGATAAATCAAGACCTCGTCGATGCCGTCGGCGATGCCTTCAATGCCAATGACATAGATGCCGTCATGGCGTTTTTTGCCGATGATGCGGTGTTTGATCACGCGGTTGGGCCAGAGGCGCATGGCATCCGTTTTGAGGGCGCTGACGCTATCAGAGCTGTCTTTGCGGGGCTTTTTGAAAAGGTCGATAATGTGCATTGGCAGACGCTGGATTGCGCCATTCAGGGTAACAAGGCCTATTGCGAATATCGCCGCAAGGCCACCCATAAGGATGGCAGCGTAGAGGAATTTTTGAGTGTGGACATCCTGACATTTCGGGATGGGCTGATCATTCATAAAGACACCTATTACAAGCAACGGACAAGCTGACAAGCGCCGGTAATAATCCCGAACATCTCGTCTCCCTGCAGCCTCCCCCGCCATCCATACAGGTGGCGGGGGCAGTGTTTTTGCCCACGATAAAACCCGTTTTACTTTGTCCAAAAAATAATAGAGACTTGGCATCAGCAACACCGCAAATCATAGGTGTAAGATGCCGAATGTAACGGTTGACCCCTCTGCTCTTTTTCTCACCCTGGAAACACCCTCGGGTCCGCGCCGCTTTCACGCCTCGTGGTTGCGTGACAACGCCCAGGACGCTGAAACAAGAGCACCCGGCAACGGGCAAAGACTGATCACCATCCATGACATCCCTGTTGATACTGTGATCGCGGCCGCCAGCCTTGCCGATGACAGCACCCTGCATGTGCGCCTTGAGCCTGAATGCAAGACATTTACCTATGATGTGGAATGGCTTGACGCGCATGCATATGACCATGAGATTCCGCAATCGCGCGGGTGGCTGCCATCCGAACTGACGATGTGGGATGCCGAACTTATGCGCAATGTTCCGTGCGGGGACTATGCGGCATTGCACAGCCGGGGAGAGCCGCTTCGAGAATGGCTTGGCAACGTCATGCGCTATGGCTTTGCAAAAGTCATCAATGCCCCTGTAACGCCCGGTGCCCTGTTTCAGATTGTTGACCTGTTCGGCTATGTCCGCGAGACAAATTACGGGCGGCATTTTGAGGTTCGGACCGAAGTAAACCCGACAAACCTCGCCTATACAGGTCTCGGGCTTCAGGCACATACAGACAACCCGTATCGCGATCCGGTTCCAACGATGCAAATTCTTTATTGTTTGGAAAATTCTGCGGATGGCGGGGAAAATATGGTGGTTGACGGTTTTGCCGCGGCGATGCGCCTGAAAGCAGAAAACCCGACATGGTTTGATCTTTTGGCCAATCATTGTGCGCGCTTCGAATATAAAGGTGAGTCCGGTGTTTGCCTGACGTCCCGCCGGCCGATGATTGAACTGGCACCTGATGGCGAGCTGGTCGCAATACGTTTCAATAACCGCTCACTCGCGGCGGTGACCGATGTACCTTTTGACAAGATGCAAGATTACTACGCCGCATATCGCCGTTTCAGTGAGATCATCAATGATGCGGCCATGGAGGTGAGCTTCAAGCTCAGTCCGGGCGAGGCATTTATCGTCGATAACACACGTGTTTTACACGCGCGCAAGGGCTATTCCGGCGCTGGGACACGCTGGCTTCAGGGGTGTTATGCAGACAAGGATGGCTTGCGCTCAACCTATGATTCGATGATGCAAACATACGCGCTGGAGGCCGGTGAATGAAACCCGACATCGATGCTTTAACACCGGACAATATTGTTGCGTTCATTGGCTCCATCTTTGAACGCCGCGGGGATGAAGAATATTTGGGCGAGCCGGTGACAATGGGTGAACATATGTTGCAGGGTGCCACGATCGCCGAACAGGATGGCCAGCCCGAAGAGATCATCGTGGCCGCGCTTCTGCACGATATTGGCCATTTCACCAGCGAATTTGGCACCTTCATGATGGATGATACCGAAGATCGCCATCATGAGGATGCGGGCGCCGCGGTTCTGGAGAGGTTTTTCCCGAAAATTGTCACTGATTGCTGCCGATATCATGTCGCTGCCAAACGCTATCTTTGTGCCACGCGGCCCGATTATTTCAACCGCCTGTCAGAGGCGTCAATTCATTCCCTTAATCTTCAGGGGGGCGCCATGACCGCGGAAGAGGTAGCGGTGTTTGAACAGAATCCAAACCTCAAGGACATCATCGCCGTGCGCTATCTTGACGAGGCTGGCAAACAGGCAGGAATGAAGACACCCGATTTCTGGCATTTCGCGCCAATGGTCCAGAATCTGGTGGACAAGCATACAGCCGGCAGTTGATCGAGCGTTTTTGGCAAGGTTCGGGGGGCGATTGAGATGGCACGCAAATTACTCTTGATCATCATTGATGGTGTGCCCTTGCGGAATTGGACACGCCTGTTCGGAAATCTCGAAGGCTGGGTTGCATCCGGTCACGCAAGACGGTGGGAGATGCGGTCCGTTTTGCCAAGCACTTCGGCAAGTTGCTACGCCTCTATCCACACCGGCGTCTCGCCGCAGCTTCATGGTGTGACAGGCAACCAGAATATATTCCGCGTTCAATATCCGGATGTGTTTTCCGAATTACGCAAGGCAGGCCATGTCACCGGCGCTGTAACCCATTCCTTCTGGTCTGAATTTTTCAACCGGGCTCCCTTTGATCCGGTGCGTGATATTGAATATGACGAACCGGACAGCGCCTCGATC
Source organism: Alphaproteobacteria bacterium (assembly GCA_038147495.1). GTDB lineage: Bacteria > Pseudomonadota > Alphaproteobacteria > Puniceispirillales > Puniceispirillaceae > MED-G116. The sequence continues at coordinate 5,586 of JAYQTT010000024.1, forward strand.
AATCATGGCAGATTTCACACAATGTCCGGCTATGGGTTGATCAATCAGATGACCCCATCTGACGCCGACCTGTTTGCAACTTTGACCATGCTTTGTCAGCGCTTCTCGCTGGACTATGGCATCCTGCACAGCTGCACCCTCGATAGCATGGGGCACCGATTTTGTCACGACTGTCATGAAATGGATCATGCGTGCTTTGTTCTTGATGAGATGCTGGCCCCCTCGATCACCAAATGGCGACAAATGGGCTATGATGTCATCGTGACCGCTGACCATGGACAAGATGCGCGCGGCCATCATGGTGGCCACGACCCGCTTCAACAGGATTTTGCCCTCTATTATTTTGGCGATGCTGAATTTTATGGAGAGGCTGATGCGCCCCTCGATCAATTGCAGCTTGCACCAACCATCCTGTCATTGATGAACACGCACATTCCCGAAACGATGACAGCGCGTCCGTTTTTAACAGACAAATAAGATATTCCTGTCTGGCGGTATTCGCACAGCAGGATGCAAGGCAACGCCCCACGGGTGGTTATTCAACAGGGAATAATCGCACCGCGTCAGGATCTACTGACAGATGAATTTTTGTACCTGCCGCATATTGTGTGGAACGTGATGGCAAGGTCACAAAGAACGAGCCAGCCTTGGTGCTGATCTGATATTCGGTCTTGCTACCCACATAGGTTGCGGTCTCGATCACCCCGGCGAAGCTGTCTTTGATTTTCTTCACATGCAAGGTGACATCTTCGGGCCTGACAACCATTTTGATTGGCCCGGCCTCCAGCTCGCCAGCATTCACCTGTAACAGTTGCTCGCCAAGCTTGATTGTCGCCTTGCCGCGACTGATCCGCTCTATCTTGCTATCGATGATATTGGACTCACCAATAAAATTGGCCACAAACAGGTCGCTTGGCGACTCATAAAGCTCATGCGGTGTACCAATCTGGGCAATCTGCCCCTTGTTCATCACAATGATCTTATCAGATACCGCCAGAGCCTCTTCCTGATCATGCGTCACATAAACAACCGTCAAGCCGAGCTTTTGTTGCAGATCGCGGATTTCATTCCGCACCGAGCGTCGCAGTTTGGCATCAAGGTTGGAGAGGGGTTCGTCAAACAGAAGCACCTGTGGCTCCAACACCAGAGCGCGCGCCACCGCCACACGCTGTTGCTGGCCACCTGACAGCTCGCTTGGATAGCGCGCCCCAAGATGTTCAAGCCCGACAAGTCCCAGACCTTCTTCCGCCTTGATTGCCGCATCCTGCTTCGACAGACCGGAGAAAATCAGTCCATAAGACACATTTTCCAGAACCGTTTTGTGCGGGAACAAGGCGTAGGACTGAAACACCATCGAAACATCGCGTTCTGTTGCTGGCAGTTGGGTGATGTCCACCCCATCGATCAGGATTTGTCCCTTATTGACACTTTCGAGGCCCGCGATCATGCGCAATGTCGTGGTCTTGCCGCAACCTGATGGGCCAAGCAAAGTGACCAGTGAGCCAGCTTCCACCTTCAAGGAGATATTATCAACAGCGACAAAATCCTTGCCATAAATCTTGGTGACGTCGCGGAATTCGACAGGCGCGGCATTTGTCATCACAGTTTTATTTGTCATTTAGGCACCCCCAGCGCCTGCATCACGGCGTGTTGTCACGGTTTTACCCACGATCAATTGCAGAATTATGATCACCGCCAACATCAGGAAGATCAGCGTTGTCGAATAGGCAATCGCAAGGCCGTAATCATTATTTTCGACACGACCAATGATATAGCTGGTCGCCATGTCATATTCGGCACTGACAAGGAAGATGACGGCCGAAATCGCTGTCATTGATCTCACAAAGCTGAAAACAAGCGCCGCAAGAATTGCCGGCCTGAGCAGCGGAAGCACAATTTTTCGGAAGGTATGAAAAGAGTTTGCGCCTAGCGTCAACGACGACTCATCAAGGCTCTTGTCAATCTGTGCCATCGCCGCGACACCGGACCTCACACCAACCGGCATATTGCGGAAGATAAAGCTGACCACAAGAATAACGCCGGTGCCTGTTATCTCGATCGGCGGCACGTTGAAGGCCAGAATATAGCTGACACCGATGACTGTCCCCGGAATCGCAAAGCTGAGCATCGTGCCAAATTCAAAGGCGTTCTTGCCCTTGAAATTATGCCGCGTCAAAAGATAGGCCGTCACCAATCCAATCGCCGCCGTCAATGGTGCGGCGATGGCGGCGATCATGAAGGTCGTACCAAAGGAGTTCCAGGCAGAACCGGTCCAGCGGATGCCCTCTTCATCAAAAGCAACTGAAAATGCAGTGACATAATGTTTGACGGTCAGGCTGTTGTTGAGCCCCCACATTTCGACAAAGCTGCCATAAACAATGATGCTGTAGATGATCAAGGTGAACCCGGCCCAGCCAAGACCAATGGTGATCACCCCGCGTGCCAGCACCGGCGGCAGCTTCATGTGCAGACCACTGTCACCCTTGCCGGTGATGGTCGTATAGGATTTCCGACCAAGCCAGAAGCGCTGGATATAAAATGCGGCCAATGTGAAGGACAATAGCACCATCGCCAGAACAGCGGCGCGTCCCTGATCATATTGCGCGCCGACAATGGCAAAGAAAATCTCGGTCGATAGCACGTCATAATTGCCGCCAAGGACAAGCGGATTGCCAAAATCGGCCATGCTTTCGATAAAACCAAGCAGGAACGCATTGGCAAGCCCCGGGCGGATCAGCGGCAATGACACAGTATTGATAACCTGCATCGGTGTCGCGCGCAGAGTTTGCGCCGCCTCTTCCATTGACGGGCTGACGCTTTCGACAACGCCGATCAACACCAAAAAAGCAATTGGTGTATAGGCCAATGTCTGCGCGATGACGATCCCGGGCAGTCCATAGACCCAGCGCGTTGGAGTCAGCCCAAACATGTCACTGACCGTTGTCGTGACGATGCCCGACAACCCGAACAAAAGGATGATCGCCAAGCCAATAACAAAGGGAGGCGTAATAATCGGGATCACGCTTATCGCCCGGATAAAGCGCCTGTAGCGCAGGTTTGTCCGCGTTACCAGAAGCGCAAAAACCAGTCCCAATGTTGTCGTCAGGAAGCCGACAATAACGGCCATGAAAACCGAGTTCCACGCGACTCCACATCTTTTGCCAGCATAGACGCAGGCAAGCGACCATATCCTGTCATCGCTGAATTTTTGCCAGAAAATTGGCAAGGAATAGGCGTTTTTCTCATCCACAAAGGCAAGGATGATCAGCTTCAGGATCGGATAGAAAACAAAGATGCCAACCAGCATGACCACAAAAAAGATCATGCCGATGACAAATTTATCTCCCATCGTGCCTCGGCGCTGTGCAACACCGGATGAGAACAGGAACAAACAGCTGGCGAAATAGAGCATGGCCCCATATCCCATGCCGAATTGGCGATCACCAAGTGGACCAAAAAGTGCCTGCAATGTGGTCAATTGCCAGCCACGGATGCCGATCAACAGGCCTTGCGCGCACAACCAGACAAGACCAAAGCCGCCACCAATCATCAGCAGATTGGCAATCACCGGAGACCGGCGCGGCATCCCTGCCGCATAGGCGGCGACAACAAACGGCAAGACAAGCGGTGCCAGCCACAGCTTTTCCCCCTGAACAAGAAGGAAGGCTAGTGGGGCATAATCGCTATCCATCGGATAGCCGTCAAAGAGCCATTCAAAACCAAAAAAGCCATCCTCGATACCATACCAGGGCAGCACCAGGGATGAGAATAACCCGACCATCAGCCAGAGCGTGATGGTCGGGTTTTGATTGTGACTATTAGTTAGCGAGGCAAACAATGCCTGAACTCACTATTTATCGATCTATTGGGCGTACACCTCGTCATCCCATTTCTTCAGGAGACGCTTGCGCTCAGCGCTCGACCCGTACTTCTTGAAGTCGTAATCGATAAGCTTGATCGAAGAGAGATCAGGCGCCGCAGAGGAGGTCTCAGAGCCTTTATTTGACGGCACCTGATATGCCTTGACCTGAAGCGCCAGCGACTGTGCATCGGCGCTCAAGGCCCAGTCATAGAACTTCTTCGCGCTTTCCGGATTCCGCGCGCCTTCGATGATCGACATTGAACCAATCTCGTAACCGGTGCCCTCGCATGGTGCCACCACCTTGATCGGGAAGCCGGATACTGCCTGCTTCACTGCGTCATGCATGAAGACAATACCAATGGTGTTCTCGCCCTTTGCCGCAGCCTTGATCGGCGCTGAACCTGACTTGGTGTATTGGTTGATGTTCTTGTGAAGACCCTTCATGAATTCAAAGCCTTCATCTTCACCAAACAGCTGAACCATAGTTGCCAGCGTTGTGTAGGCGGTTCCCGAAGAATTCGGGTTTGCCATCTGCACATGGCCCTTATATTCAGGCTTCAAAAGGTCCTTCCAGCAAGATGGAACCGGCAGGTTATTTTTCTTCAGAAGGTCCTCGTTATAGCCATAGCCAAGCGCACCGGAATAAATACCGATCGTCTTGTCGCCGGCAGAAGCCGCCTGCCGCAACGCCCAGTCCTGTAGCTCAGAGCGCATGGACGACGTATACGCCATAGTCAGCCCTTCTTCTGCAGCCTGCAGATGCGGGTCACCGGTGCCGCCCCACCAAACGTCACCTTTCGGATTGGATGATTCCGCCTTGATCTGTGCAAAGGTTTCACCCGAGCTCTTGCGTGTCATATTAACCTTGATGCCAGTGGCCGCAGAAAATTCCTTGGTCATCAATTGGCACCAATCTTCCTGGGCGCTGCAATAGAATGTCAGCTTGTCGGCTGCGTTTGCCGTACTTGCCCCAAGTGCAAGCATGCCAGCCAGTGTCAATTTAACTAAAGACTTCATCTTTCTCTCCAATGATATTTTTGGCTCGCGGCGCTTTTTTGCCAATGAGCTTTGTCTTTATTAGAAACCGACAATATTCTGCTTGCCAAGTGTTTTATGATCAAACAGTAATAAAACTGTACCCGCCGATATCACCTATGGATCAGGGCTGTCCTGATCATGGTGATACAAGCTTTAGAGGAGTGATCAGATGAAACTTGCGCATGATGACCGATGCCAACTGGCCGAAAAACTGGCACGCGATGCCGGGGAGTTGGGGCTTCAATATTTCGCGCGTCTGGACCAGCTTCAAGTTGATCGCAAGGGGCATCAGGACCTCGTTTCCGAAGCCGACAAGGCACTTGAAAAGCAGATACGAGCTGGCATCGAAGCGGCCTTTCCGCAGGATGGAATTCTTGGTGAAGAAGATGGCTATGCAGCCGGTGACAATGATTATGTGTGGGTGATCGATCCGATTGATGGCACCGCCAATTTTGTCTCCGGCATCCCGGCCTGGACGGTGGTGATTGCACTTGTTCACAAATCGCGCGTTATGTCAGGCTTCATTTACGATCCGGTAATGGACGTCATGTATAAAGGCTATGATGGCGAAGGGGCCTATCGCAACGATAGCCCAATGACCGTTGTCGCCGGTGCCGACATCAAGGCCGGCTCGGTTGCCGTTGGATATTCCAACCGGAGCAAAGCCGGATTTATCGAAGCTCTTGTCACGTCACTCGTCGCCGATGGCGGTGTGTTTTACCGGAATGCCTCGGGGGCGCTGTCCCTTGCTTATGTTGCTGACGGCAAATTGATCGGCTATTGCGAAGATCATATGAATGCGTGGGATTATCTGGCGGGCCAGCTCATGATTCGTGAGGCCGGCGGCATCATTGAGGAACAGGATGTTGAAGACGTGTTGCGCAAGGGAGGCCGCGTTGTGGCCTCGGCGCCTCCGGTATTCGAGCGTCTTCTGGAACTGACAATGAACGCCATGAACTAGCGCGACTTTGGCGGGAGTGAGCCCTCATGTTCTGGCATTTTCGAAAGCCGCCCATGCCGCTTCAAATTCTTCAAAGGTCATCGGCCCTTTTCGCGCCGGTTCAAGAATGCATAACTCAGCCCGAAACAGTGTCTGGATTGCCTCGGCAAGATCATCAATCACCGCTGGCGGGATCACCAGCGCGCCATGCCGGTCAGCGTGAACAAGATCACCATCGGCGATATCAAGATCAAAAACCCGTGCGCCTTTTGCGTAATCTACAACATGAACAAAGCCATGACTTGGGCCGATTGATCCGGCGAGGACAGTGAAGCCTTCAGCAAGATCACCAAGGTCACGCATGACGCCATTTGTCAGCGCGCCCGACACCCCAAGGGATTTGTGAACCGTAGTATTCACCTCTCCCCAAAAAGCGCCGACGGCGTCCGGATAATCGATGTCCTCAACCACGGCAATGGCCGGGCGCGGTCCTTCTGCCACATGTCGGTAATAGCCAAGCCGCCGCTCGCGCACGATATCGGCTGGATCCGAAGACGGCTGCCGACCAGCAATTCTCGCCGTGCAGGCATAGCCAACAATGGCGCTGGCGCCGGGTGCCGATGAGAGCACGTTGCCGCGGGTGAAAGCATCAAAGCCACGCCGCCCTTGCACTGTCTCAATCGCGTTGCAGACAGTCGGCGTATCCACCGAACGAAGCAGCTTTAAAAGGGACTCATCCATCTTGTATCTCCAACAGGTTTTTAAGGGCAAGCGTCACCTGATCAGGCGTCTCAATTGTAGGCAAATGGCCAGCATCTTCAATAATACATAATCTGGCATGCGGCATCATCTGCTTCATCGCCTCATGCCTCTCCACGGGGCATAGCCTGTCATGGCGGCCACACAGGATCAGTGCCGGACAGGTCACACGCCGCAGCGTTGAGCAATAATCAGGCCGATCACGAAGTGCCATGGACTGCTCGATAAAGGCCGTGGCGCCAAGTGACAGTGCCATCTTCATACACAAATCACGAAGCGCAATGCCGTCTGCCGGATCAATGAAATAATTCGGCTTCATGTCCTCACGCATGACGCTTTTCAGCAACCCACTCTCGACCGCCTTGAGTTGCGCGGCACGGCGCTGTTTCATTTCCTCGCGTTCGGCAAAGGGGTTGGTGTCAATCAATGCCAGATGAGTGATACGATGTTGAGCTTGTCTGGCACACTCCATGGCCAGAATGCCCCCCATCGAGACACCGGCCAAAGCAAAACATGGCGGCGCATCGGCGAGGACATTCTCCGCCAGCGCTTCCATGCTGGTCGCCCCGGTGAGTTTTGGCACGATAACATCTCGGTCTCGTCCAAGAACGGCAATCTGCTGTGCAAACAGCCGTTCGTCACACATCATCCCGGGAAGCAGGACAAGAGGCCGTGTCATTGCAGCCTTTTACAGACGCGCGCTGGCAAGAGCCGCACCGTCAGCAAGGGTTGCCAGCTTGGCATAGGCGATGTCGGGATCAACGGCACCAAAACCGGCAAACGTACCAAAGCCACAATCTGAACCGGCGATCACACGCTCTGCACCGACGATGTCGACAAATGTCTTGATCCTTTGCGACACAAGCTCGGGGTGCTCAACAAAATTGGTTGTCGTATCGACCACACCGGGAACCAATATCTTGTCGTCTGGTATTTCGGACTTCCGATCCCTGAACACAGTCCATTCATGGGCATGGCGCGGATTTGACGTTTCAAAAAGCACATATCGTGCCCGCGCACGCATCAGCGTTCCAAAGACCTTGTCCATGTCAATGTCACACACATGAGGCCCTTCATAATTGCCCCAACAAATGTGAATGCGTACATGTTTTGGATCTATATCGCGGAGCGCATGGTTCAGCGCTTCGACATGCATATTGGCGATCTTGATAAACTCGTCATCACTGAGGTCGGCAAACAGCATGTGCCGGGACAGTGCGAGATCAGGACAATCCAGCTGCAAGTCAATGCCAGCCGCAACAATGGTCTCGTACTCTGCCTTCATCGCATCGGCCAACGCCGCCAAATATGCCTCGCGCGTGGCATAATGCTGATTTTGAAGAAACAACGAGATCACCCCGGGAGACGCCGCATTCATGAATGCCCGCTTGGCGCCATGCTTGGCCATGGCTGATTTAAGATTGGCGATATCCGCCTCCAATTCGCCCTGGCCTTTGGACTTGACCTCACCGGTGCACATCGGCCGCGCATATTGCGGCGTTCCCCCATCGTCGGCCAGTCGCTTCAGGAACCCGGGAAACAGCTTCAGATCGCCGGGCGCGTTACGCGGGCTATCACCGGAAAAACCGGTATACCGATCCTTTACATAAGTGGCGTAGGAGATTTTTGAGGTCTCACCATCAGAAACGATATCGATACCTGCCTCGACCTGCTTTCGCACTGTCTCGGAACAGGCCGCGGCCATACAAGCGTCAAATGATGCTTTGTCATATGGTTTTTCATGTTCGCGCGCAAAAATGAAGTCGACCACCTCCTGTGTGCGTGGCAATGAACCGACATGGCTGGTCAAAATCTTTGTCATGATATGGTCTCCCTAGCGGCGTGAAGCGGCTGGCGTGTTGAAGTTCAGTGTTGGGCCAGCAGGATCATCAGTGTTGCGCACCCGGAAAAGGCTGGCCTCGCCGCTCATCGAGGGCGCAAAACACCGAGACACATTTGGCGGAATCGCAATGACATCGCCGGGAGCCAGCACCTTGCTTTCTCCCGCCAATTCCACCCGCCAATGTCCACGCATAACCAGCAACACCTCATGCCGCGATGTTTCATATGCGTTTGCCGGATGTGATCCATCGCGGATCAATTCCAGAGTGAAACCGGGCCGGTCAACCAGCATACCCTTCTCGCCAATCACACAAACAGGCTCGGCGGAGGCCAATGCCATCATATCCCAATAGCGGGCAACAAAACGCGGGACAAATTCGGCCGATGTGACTTTGGCAAACAACGCCATATCCCGATCATCAAGAACACGCATCGGTTCCACGCCTTCCGGCAGCGTTTGCCCTTTTTTACTGTCATAGAGAACACCATTGTCACCAAGCACAAGCCCGTGTGCCACGGCTTCCTCAATGACCTGCGGTGCCCAGATTACCCCGCCCCCGGCATCATCACCGCCAAGGATGGCCATGATCATTCCGTAATCTGTGCCGATATTTTCAAACCCACGGAAAATGCCGGTTGGAATATTGATCACATCTCCTTCGGTCAGGACCACTTCACCATCTCGGCCGTCATTACCCCAAAAGAAACGCCAGCGGCCGGACAAGACAAAAAACACTTCGGCGGTACGATGGGTATGCAATGAATTGCGACATTTCGGCGGCTGCCCCGCGGCACCGATGTTAAAGCCCGGCGTGTCCTGAATGTGAACATGCTGGTCTGCCGCTTCGGACACACCGCCACCAATGATGGTGAAGTTTTCCTTTTGATCGGAACCCGGCGTGTGTGCGTCAATAAAGGCTGTGCGACAGGGAACCAAATCCCCATATCGGACAATCCGCGACCCCATCTCATCAGATGTCATTGCCCTTTCCCCCATTTCATTCGCCTGTTTGCATCAGGATTTGTTTCCAGATGGCAACTTCGTCATACAGCGCAAATTCCCGCCTGATCTTTGCCTCACCTGATACCAGCGCACCAAATTCTGCATGACAGACACCCATCACATATACCTCTGCCCCAGTCGGGCGGCCAAAGCTTCCCCACCCCTCATGCTTGCCATGGAGGCTCCAGCGAACAGCGGCGCGAGGCGGCATCATCGGATCATCACGGCCGATTTGATGATCAATGGTGAATATTGCTGACGGGAAAGCCGAACGCAGACCCAACCAGAACTGATCCACTTCACCCCATCCGCGTGCATAGACCTGACCGGGATATTCACCATGGATGGCACGATCATATTGTTCAGGTATTACCGAAAAATCAGCGGCCATAATTCGAGACAGAACATCAACATAGCGCGCGCCCCACTCATTTTCATTGCCTGTTCCCTTGTAGGGGCCTTCTACATTCGTGCTTGGGGTTAGAGGCTGTGCGCATTTGTCAACGCCACCCTCATCAGCAATTAATTTTGCAGCCGCTTCTTTTGCTGTCCAGCCAAGCTGTTTAGCCACCCCACCATAATCGCGGACCAGCCATTCATCGGTAATGGTGTTGGCAATCGCATAACAATCAGCAATCGCGCGAAAATGAACCATCTTGCCGGTGGGTGCGCCAAACATACTCTCGCCCAGATGCGTTCCGGTGCAGTAAAGCCGGTGCGAACTCAACATGCCGGCATCCTCGTCTCCAGACCAGATGACATCCTCGCCAAGCAGTTGCCGGTCAGGGAATTCAACCAGCGTGCCCATTGTCTTGGCAATCACACCGATATTTCCGCGATAGGCTCCAAGAGGCATGCGTAGATACATGTCCTTGCCATAGTAATCATGCAGTGTGGCGATGCCACGGTCTTCCCAGATTTCTTTTGTAATCCCTAGAATGTAATCAGGAAAATCACGGAATTTAGGGTCAAAATCTTTCATTTTTCTTTCCTTCAATGATGCGGGCTGACCCACGCTGGATCAATGGCCCGTCAATCTGCACCCGCCGCGGGGCAACACTCTCATTTTCGATCTCATCGAGTAATATATCGACCGTTGTGGTGATCATCTGATTGGCACGTTGGCGGACGGTTGTCAGATCATAAGCAGGCCAAGACGCGGCCGGCACATCATCATAGCCAACGACCGAAACGTCTGCTGGCACATCGAGGCCAAGTTCAGAACGCAACACGTCAATCACCGCAAATGCCATGTGATCATTTGCGACAAACACCGCGTCTGGCCGGGTTTCGGGCGAACCTCCAAACATCTGCCTTGTTGCCACACGCGCCTGTTCAAGCACAAAATTTCCAACACCGCGCGCGAACAGCGGCATACCGGCTGCGGACAGCGCATCACGAAATCCGGCTTCACGATCACGCTGGGTCGAAGCCCCTTCCCATCCAGCGATATAGGCTATCCTCTGGTGGCCACCAGCCAGCAGAAACTCTGCCACCTTTCGACCGCCTGCATAGTTGTCCGACGTCACAGCGGACATTGTGCAATCATCCTGTGATCGGTTGAACAACACCATCGGCACATTTGCGGCACGACACCTGTTTGACAGTTCAGAGGACAAAGCAACCGAGGCGGCAATAATGCCGTCTACCTGATAATCCAAAATTTCTTCGATAACGTCATCAACGCTTCCGGCAGTTTGGGCCGCCAGAAAAACCAGCACATGATAGCCACGCGCCTGCAATTCATTGGACAGCCTTTCCAGTGCTTCCGGATAGAACTGGTTTTGCAGATAGGCAACGACCAGTCCAATCATTCGGCTTTTCCCTGACACCATGGCCCGCGCCAGAGAATTTGGCCGGTAACCAAGCTCCGTTGCCGCCTCGCGCACCTTCTTCATCGTCAGCTCAGATGCTGATGCGCCGGGCGTAAAGACCCTGCTCACTGCGGATTGTGACACTCCGGCAAGGGCGGCAACCTGTTGGGCCGTGACGCGTGTGTTGCTCATCCCGCTGTCCATCCCCCATCGATGACCAGCGCCGTGCCCGTGACAAGCGCCGAGGCATCAGAGGCCAGAAACTGGACCGCACCCATGATGTCCTCCACCTCGCCAACACGACCAAGCTTGATCTTTTGCTCAATCCAGGCGCGACGTTCAGGATTGTCAAAAGTGGTTTTGGTCAATGGCGTCAGAATAAAGGTCGGGCAGATGGTATTCACCCGAATGCCATGCGCGCCCCATTCAATAGCCATCGATTTGGTGAAGCCCTCAACCGCATGTTTCGTTGCCGCATAGACCGCGCGATCGATACCACCGACATGCGCCATCTGTGAGGAGATGTTGATCAGCGAGCCCGGTTTGTTGGCAGCAATCAGCCCCTTGGCCACGGCCTGCGTCAAAAAATAGGCGCCGCGGATGTTTATGTTTGCCACGGCATCAAAGTCATCATGTGTCGTCTCGGTGGCCGGAGCATGGCGGGCAATGCCTGCTGAATTTACCAAAATGTCAAAAGGCCCAGCCTCACGCACGGATGAAGCGCAGGAGTCTACATCAGCCACATCCATCACGAGGGTATCAACCAGCATATCTGCGGCGCGCATTTGCTTCGCCACATTCTCCAGCGGCTCGGCTCGGCGCGCGGCGATGGTCACAGCGGCACCAGCCTCTCCCAGTGCGGCAGCACAAGCAAGTCCGATCCCCGATGATGCTCCCGCAACAAGAGCTCGTTTGCCAGCAAGCGAAAAGGAGGGGGTGCGCGGCAGAGACATTAGACACCCCCCGCCAATGCAACCGGTGCCAGAGAGCGCACCTTGTTGAACTCGTTCATGCGTGCCAGAACATCCACGCCAAGTTGTGCATAGACATCAAGCAGATCGACCAGCACCCAGTTTTCGCGGATCATGCCATCTTCCAGGCGCCAGAAGTCAAGGCTTCGCATCGTGATTGCCTGTCCAGCCGGTGCAATGCCAAGCCACCCATCCCCGGTAACGGTCATGGCCATATTGGGCCAACCAGTGACGGCAACATAATCTCCCTCGGCAAAAAAATGTGACTCACCCACATCGGACGTGCCGCCGCGCCGATCGGGCAGTGCATTCAAAAACGGGATCTGGTGCCAATGTCTGAACCCCTTGATGCCCCGCGCTGTACCAATGCCGGAAGGGCCATACCAATTCATGCGCGGATGCCAGAATTTTTCCAGCTGCATAATTTCTGGACCACCTTCACGCGGATGGCGTGACATGGTGATAAGCATATCAATGACAGTCTGCTTATTACGCAAGGCGGCTTCAGGATCTGCATTTACCCTCAAACCATCTTGGGTTGATGGACCCGGCACCTGCCATTCACGGCCCAGCGAAGGCACCATTGGCCATGCTGACGCCTGCATCATCAGTGACGGCAAATCCCATATCAGCTGCATTTCAACAATTTGCCCGTTCTCCTCGCGGAAAAACTCATGAAACCGGAGACCAAATTGATGACCAGTTGGCGGTATTCCAAGAAAGGGCGCGGCAAAGGTGCCGGTGTAATAGCCACAAGCGCCCGCCCAACGGGCACCTTCATCCGTGGTTCCGTCAATCACAATCAGGTCGCGGCGCTCCAGATCGGGCGCAGCCTCAAATAACGGCCTGAATGCAGCATCATACAACGCTGTTGGCCCCACCATATCACCGAAGGGGTGGCACATATGCACAGCGCAGTCGTCTGCCAGCAGATCATGCAAAGTCGCACGCACCGGCGCTTCGGCGAAATCATACATCGCCTTGCGCAGTGGTTCGATGAGCGTCTTTACATGTTGCGGGCCTTGGATCATTCAGCTGCCTCACCATAAGGTACATTCTTACCGCCATAGCGGCGCACCCTGATGTTGCATTGCTCGGCATGGCCAACAAAGCCCTCAAGCATGCAAAGGCGCGACCCATATTCACCAATCATTGCCGCGGCCTCATCTGATGTGACTTTCTGATATGAGTGGGTTTTCAGGAATTTTCCAACCCAAAGGCCACCTGTATATCGACCGGCTTTCTTCGTGGGCAGCGTATGATTGGTGCCAATAACTTTGTCGCCATTGGCAACATTCGTCCGTGGCCCCAAAAACAGCGCTCCATAACTGTGCATTTTTTCAAGGAACCAGTCGTCACGATCTGTCATGACCTGCACATGCTCATAGGCCATGTCGTTGGCGACATCCAACATCTCGTCATAAGTGTCACACAAAATGACATCACCATAGTCCTGCCAACTTGCAGACGCCGTCTCGGCTGTTGGCAAAATCTGCATGATCCGGTCTATTTCACTCAATGTCTCTTCGGCCAGCTTGCGGGAATTTGTAATAAGACAGGCTGGTGAGTTATAGCCGTGCTCGGCCTGACCAAGCAGGTCAGTCGCGCACAGTTCGGCATCGACCGTGTCATCCGCAATGACCATGGTTTCTGTGGGGCCAGCAAAGAGATCAATACCGACGCGGCCGTAAAGCTGGCGCTGCCTCGGCTACAAACGCGTTACCCGGTCCGACCAACATATGCACCGGCTCAATGCTTTCAGTGCCAATCGCCATCGCGCCCACCGCCTGAATGCCACCAAGCACATAGATTTCATGTGCACCGCCAAGCTTCATCGCGGCGACAATGGCCGGGTGCGGCTCACCATCAACCGGTGGTGCGACGCAATGATGCGTGGCACACCCGCGACCGAGGCGGTCAAAACTGACATATGCGCACTGGCCACCATCGGGAATTTGCCGCCGGGAACATAGCACCCCACCGATTGCACCGGTATGTTGCGATGCCCGAGAATAACGCCGGGAAGAGTCTCAACCTCCACGTCTGTCATGCTGGCGCGCTGGGCTTCGGCAAAATTTCTGATCTGAGCTTGCGCGAACTTGATGTCTTCCATATCGCGGCTTGAAACCTTGTTCATCGCCGCCTCGATTTCACTTTCGGTCAGGCGAAATTTCTGAGGGTGTAATTGTCAAATTTTTGTGACAAATCACGTACTGCCGCGTCTCCGCGTGCGGCAATATCAGCCAACGTTGATTCGACAACAGCGCGCACCTTGGCATCGTCCTCAGCTCGCTCTGCTTCAGGTTTGCTGCGTTTCAGAAATTCAATCGTCATTCCATCTGTCCTCTTGATCAAATCACATGCTGTTCAGGCTGGCCGAGGGTGTTTTCTCACCCCTGTCAAAGGCTTCCCAACCCTCACCGTTAAACACATCCACACCCAATTGTGCCAATACATGGGGAAATCGACCATCACCCAATTGTCGACAATCTTGCCGTCCACAACCTTCCAAAATCCATATACCGAATTTCAACGCGTTGTCCGGTTGCGGCGAGCCCCATGAATTCGCCCGAATGCGTGGCCTCCTGTCGGCCAAAGGCGGCTGCCCATTCGCCCATGAACAGACGCGCCTCATCAATGCAGACCTTGTCGGAAAAGGCTGCCTGAAAGGGACGCTGCCAGTTATCCTGAAACGCCTTGAGGCCCTCTTTGGTGCCGCATCCCGCATTGCCCATCCAGCGGAAGCCATCAGCGAAGAAGGCGCCAATATCGTCAATTCGATGATCATTCAGACCATCCACCATGCCTTCAATCACAGCCTTGGTTTCGGCGGTTTTGGTCATATCCGTATCACGGCTTAAAACCGCTTGTTCTGGTCTTGATCCACGCATATCGCTATCCCTTCACCGCGCCTTGGGTCAGGCCGGAAACAATCTGACGCTGGAAGAACATGACCAGAATGAACAGCGGCGCTGTCGCAGAGACCACCGCCGAGACGGCAAACATCACATTGCCCTCGGTCTGCGTTGTGCCAAGGAAGCTGGCAATTTTAGGCACCATCGTGTGGTTTTCCTTTGCAAGCAGCATCGACGTCACAGCGAAATCGTTATAGGCCAGAAGAAAACTGAACAGGCCGGTTGTGATCACACCCGGCCACATCACCGGAATAATGACATGACGGAAGGCCTGAAACTGGGTGCAACCATCAACCTTGGCGCTTTCATCCAGCTCCTTCGGTATCTTCTGGAAAAAGCTGTGCAACATCCAGAGCGTAAAGGCTGGTTGATTGCGACCAACACAATGATCGTGGTGGCGAGATGCCCCCACAGGTTCCATTCAAAGAACGGCAAGAGATAACCGGCAACAAGCGTAATCGGTGGCATGGCGCGGAAGATTAGCGCCGTGATCAAAAGCCAGAATGTATAGCGATAGGCAGATCGCGACAGGGCGTACCCGCCCAAAGTGCCAATCGTGAGTGATGTACACACGACAAAGAAACAGACAAGCGCGGTGTTCACCACAGACCGCCAAAATTCCTCCTGAACCCATGCACCGTGATAGCCGTCACCAGTAAACGCCGCCCCTTTTTCGGCGATGGTCCGTGGCCCGGTAAGCGCGTTCACCCAATCTGCCTTGGAGAAGAAATCCGCCTCCATTTTGAAAGACCCCCACAAGGTCCACAGGAATGGAAACGCGGCAACAAAAAGCCACAGCACAATGAATCCCATAATCAGGATACGAAGCTGGATCGGTGCACGTTGGCTGCGTGGGGTCATGGCTCAGCTCTTTGCCTGAAAATCGCGCCAAGTACGGATCAGCACGGGTGTAAGAAGAATGGCAACTCCGACTATGGTCAGAACGGATGAGGTTGCCGCCGATGAAAGTTGTCGCGTTTCGCCCCCCAAATCATTGAAAATAAACCAGGACAGCGAGCTGGCATGGGCCTCGGAATTAAAGCCGACAATGGGTTCGAACACCCGAAAATTATCCATCAACTGCATCAGCGCGACGAATGTAATCAGGGGCATTAGGTGCGGAATGACGACATAACGTGTTTGCTGCCAACGAGACGCCCCGTCAATCTTTGCGCTTTCCATCGTATCCTGAGGCAGCGTTTGCAAACCGGCATAGAAAACAACAAAGGAAAAGGGAGCGGCATGCCAAACGCCGTAGACAATAAGCATGACCCAAGTCAAACCAGTTGACGCCTTCAATGAAAGGTCGGGATCACTGAAAACCCATTGCAAGGCTGAACCGATGATCCCGCGGCTGTCGATCATCCAGAACAACACCAATGAACCAATCAACGGCGACACGATCATCGGCAAGAGCGAGAAAAATATGGTCACACCACGCAAGCGTGCATGTAGCGAATTGACCGCCAACGCAATCAAGAAGCCAAAGATCAACATCAAAGGTGTGACCGTAAAGGTAAAGGTCAGGGTAAAGGCCATTGCCCTGTAGAAGGGCAGGTTCTGCAATTTGCCCAGAAAATCGCTAACGCCAACGGCTTCGTTCCATGCCTTGGCAACTTCGGTAACAGCGAGGTGCCCCCTGTCAAAATAAATGTCCCAGCCAACAAATTTACCCAGCGGCGCGGCTTCGCGCAGTTCCCGGGTGGCCTCATGGTCAATCGTTGTTGATTGTTTGCATCCGAAGGGATCACAATTTTCTGTGATGATCAGCACCGCATCATGCGGCGTATATACCGACTGGGTCACCACCGATAGAATCGGCAGCGCGATGAACAGCAACATTGCGGTTGCTGTCGGCATGAAGAACCAGAAAAAGGAACTATGTTTCATCGGCCCAGTTAAAAGTCTGTTTTTGAATTAACGAGTTTTAAAAAAACAATCTGCCGGGAGAGTGACCTCTCCCGACAGATCTATGCGTTTCCTAGAGGAAGCCCTTTTCACGGGCAGCAGCCGTATATGCGGCCTCGACATCGGAAAGCGCTGTGGCAGCGTCTTCCTTGCCTTGCATGAAATCAACGATTTCATTGCCGAGTGCCGTATGCAGCAATCCCTGATATGGCAGCATCGGATATGGGGTAGCGTTCATCTGCGCTGCGGCAAACACACCTACAGCGGCAGGTGTTGGCTGGTACCCATCGATCAGCCAGACAGCAAGTGTTGCCATCTTGTCATCAAGGCGGCTTGGATTGATGCCGTTCATCATGGCGAGGAATGTTGCTTCTGCATCTGCATCAGAAACATTCTTGGCAACTGTCCAGCCGTCCCACCAAAGTGTGGTCGCTGGTGTTGAACCACCACCAACAGTCATTGGCGAGCCCAATGTTGTTGTTTTGACAACTTCTGGCGTTGACTGCTCAGGATCCTTAAGTGGGCCCATGCGTGATCCCCACATATTCATCATTGCAACATTGCCGGCTTTCCATTCAGCCGATGTGGCATTTGAGTCATGCGTCAGGAAATCAGGGTTCATATATTCGCTGAGCGCCTTCATCATTTCGAGAGCCGCAATACCGGCTTCATTGTTGATCGCCACTTCAGCAGACCCGGGTTTGAAGAACTCACCGCCCTGGCCAATATACATGTTGGTGAACTCCTGTGCGAGGTTCCAGCCAGCTTTGTAAGCACCGCCCAATGGGTAATCCAACAGGCCTTTGTCACGGATGACCTTGGCGCCTGCCAGCATTTCCTCATATGTCTTTGGCGGGTTCACACCGGCCTTTTCAAGAATGTCTGAACGGTAAACCAGATGCTGGGCATTCGCCATGAAAGCAACCGCCATCACCTTGCCATTGATCTTGATCAGCTGGTTTGGCTTCAGCGATGCACCATGCTTGGCGACCAGATCATCCAATGGCCGGATTACATCCTCATTCATCAGCGCAACGATTGAAGAGTTGGCGATAATGGCTGTCGTGTATTCGGCAGGGTTGCCTGTCATACCAGCCACATTCAGCTTTTGATGATCCGCTGTCAGGTTGGCCTTGACCTCACCGCCAGAACAGGCTTTCGCTCCGTCTGCTACAGCATGAATGGCCGGAAATTCGTTGCCAATGATGCTGACACGACCGGAAATGTTGCAGTCGGCCATTGCCGAACCTGTCATCAGAACCATAGCGCCAGCCAGAGCTAGTCTCTTTAGAAACATCTTGCGTCTCCCATATTAAAGTGAATGCAGGTTCGATTGCTGCATTCGGTTTACCCCGCACATTGCGGGAAGAAATGGGGCATCACCCCCCAATCCGCGCACCTGATTTGGCGTCAAACAGGTGGCAGTGATTCTGTGGAACATGGATGCTAACCTGATCGTCAATGTCTGCCCGGTAGGCCTTATCCACCTTGACGCTGACAAGCGCGCCGCCGATGCGGACCGTCACCATCGTGGCATCGCCAAGCAATTCCAATGAATAGACCGGTGCATTGATGTCACCGCCGGATTCAACAACGCTTGCATCTTCAGCGCGGAACCCAAGCGTAACGTTACCATCCGGGCATGAAACACCTTTGATCACGGTATTTGGCGCGGTAAAAACGCCGTCTTTTACAGAACCCTCAATCAGGTTCATCGCCGGGTTACCAATAAAACTGGCAACAAAAGCATTGGCTGGCCGGTCATAAATTTCTGTCGGGCTGCCAACTTGCTGAACAACCCCCTTTTCCATCACCACCACCCGGTCAGCCAGCGTCATGGCTTCGATCTGGTCATGCGTCACATAGATGGTTGTCACCGCCAACTCATGCGACAGATTCTTGATCTGAGCGCGCGTTGACACACGCAGTTTTGCATCGAGGTTCGAAAGCGGTTCATCCATCAAAAACACGTTGGGCTCGCGCACAATGGCGCGCGCAAGGGCAACGCGTTGCCTCTGGCCACCAGATAACTCAGCCGGCTTTCTGTGCAGAAACTCGTCTAGCTCCACCATCGCCGAGGCGCGGCGCACCCTTGCATCCTGTCCTGCCGGGTCTATGTTCCGCACTTTCAATGGAAAGCGGATGTTCTCATAAACATTCATGTTTGGATAAAGCGCATAGCTCTGGAAAACCATAGCGACATCACGATCTTTTGGCTCGAGATCATTCACCCGTTTGCCATCGACAAGAATGTCCCCTTCCGTGGCATCCTCAAGCCCGGCAATCATCCGCATTGTCGTGGTTTTTCCACAGCCTGACGGCCCAAGCAGCACCAGAAACTCCTTGTCGGCAATCGTCAGATCAAAATTATCTACGCCTACAAAATTGCCCCAGCGCTTTGACAAATTGCGAAGCTGAATTTCCGCCATATCTTCTCCCCAGACCGTATGCAGACCTTTTTTGCATACGCATGCATAAACACTAGACATTTGCCTGACGGCTTGGCAAGCTTTTTTCTCACCAGCGGCTATGTCGCCATTTCCAAGCCTGCACACGGCATAAAAATGACAAATCTTCAAAAAGAAAAACAAATAGTTAGAGACTATTACCAGAGGCTTGATCAGGCCGCCAATGATGCCATCCCGGCAATAATTGGCGACACGGTGGCAACAAATTACCTTTGGCGGGGCTTTCATCCCTTCAATGAGATTCGGAGTGGTGAAACCCTCGCATCAACATTCTGGCAACCGTTGCGAGACGCGTTAGGTTCCATGCAACGCCGGATGGATATTTTCTTTGCAGGTGAGAACCGGATCGATGGCCATGAGGGTGTATGGGTTGTCTCCATGGGGCATCTGATGGGGCTGTTTGACAAATCATGGCTTGGCATTCCGCCAACGGGCAAGATTGCCATGTTGCGCTATGCTGAATTCAATTTGGTGAAGGACGGACAAATCGCTGAAACCGCGATGTATTTCGATATTCCACATCTGATGATGCAGGCCGGACTTCAGCCATTTCCGCCCCAGACCGGCGCACACCTTGTTCAACCTGGGCCGATGACGCATGACGGATTGCTTTTCGATGCCCAACCAGCCGCCGAGGGTGAAAAGACCCTTGCCGCGATCAACTATATGGTCGGCGATATCAAGACATGGAAAGGCGGGCGCGAGGAACCGCTGGTCACGGAATTGAGGCGGAGCTGGAACGAAGACATGATCTGGTGGGGACCGGCTGGCATCGGTGCAACCTATACAATTGAGCGTTATGCCGAACAGCATTCCGGCCCGTTCCGTGCGGGCTTTAAAGATCGCATTTTCAACGGCCATATCTGTCGGATTGCCGAAGGGCATTATGGCGGGTTCTTTGGCTGGCCCAATTTGACCCTCACCCCAACAGGCGGTTTTATGGGCATGCCTGCAAGTGACAAGCCAGCCGACATGCGCGTCATTGATATTTACCGGCGGGATGGTGACAAGCTGACCGAAAACTGGATTTTCATCGATCTGCTACACTTCTGGAAAATGCAGGGTCTCGACATTCTGGAACGAATGACAAAAGTGCCGCGAACATGATTGACGGGCATCATCATCTCTGGGATCTGCAGGCCGTTCATTATCCATGGTTGATGGCAAAAGGCGTGGAGCGCTTCTTTGGTGACCCAACGCCAATCCAACGCGATTACCTGATTGAAGAATTTCAAAAAGATGCGCGACGCATGGGCTTTGCTGCCTCGGTTCACATTCAGGTTGGCGCCGAAGACGCATGGGCCGAGGCCAAATGGATACAGGATGTCGCTGATGCCAATCCTGACTGGCCAATCGCACAGGTGGTTTTTTGCGACCTTACCGCCGCTGATCTCGACAGCCAGCTTGATAGATTCCAGACCCTGCCAACAGTTCGCGGTGTCCGCCAGATTATCGGTCGCGCCCCCGGCGAGGACATGGTGACAGGCACCAACGACCTGCTTCAATCAGATTCCTTCAAAGATGGAATGGCCGAAGTGGGGCAGAGAGGCCTGTCGTTTGATTTACAACTGATACCGGAATTAATCGAGGCAACGGCCAAAATGCTGGCAAGGGTGCCCGACACCAAAATTGCCCTATGTCATGCCGGCAGCCCTCATGACCGCAGCGAGTCAGGGCTGACAAGATGGGCACAACAGCTTGAGTCATTGTCCGCTCTGCCGCAAGTGAGATGCAAATTATCGGGCTTGGGCATGTTCAAGCATGATTGGAAGGAAGCAGATTTCCGCCCAATCATCGAAACTTGCCTCGATCAGTTTGGCGCCACACGTTGTATGTTCGGATCAAATTTTCCAGTCGACAGCCTCTACTCTGATTATCAAGGGCTGTTCACGGCACATCGCGGCATTATAAAGCCAGATCTGCACGCAGATATTTTCCACAACACAGCAGCCCAATTCTACAAACTCTGAGATTGAGGCTATGAATGATCCGACCATTATGGTCGGGGCCGATAGCGCAATCCGCCAGTTGATCGAGCTGGCACCGTAACTACCGGAAGATGAAAAACTGAAAATTGAACTATATGGTAAACCGGTAGCCTTGCCAGATTTGGACACTGTGCCAAAAAATCAACACCCCCAAGCCGAAAGCGAGGGCAGCGCAAATGCCCGGAATTGCTGCTTCAGCATAAATTGTTTGCTCAGAACGGCTTTTTTTCAGTATCTTTCGATTAATAAGCCCGATGGACGCTTCCAATTGAATTGGTGGGTTTTTTGAGCAGCCGCTGTCAAGTCAATGTTGATGAGACACTTACTCAGCAAGCCACTAACGCACGTGTTGCATATCAGCTGGATCTAATTGGCACTCCATAGGGTCGCGTTCCAGATTGTACATGTTTGCAGAAGCAAAAAATCATAGTTTCAGAGCACACGCGAATGTTCGATGAAATGTTAGGTGACCAAAGCGAGCAGTGTAGAGAGCCATATCGACGGCTGATGTCTTGGCTCGCCGAAC
>JAYQTT010000025.1:0-26496 GCA_038147495.1 Alphaproteobacteria bacterium
TCATCGATCCGTGCCGCTCTGGAGAACACCACACCATAGCCTCGCTCCATTCAACTAGGCCCCGAAGTTCTTGAACTTTGTCGTTTGTCTCATCGGCGTCATCAGGCAATGGTAAACCGCTTGGGTCAAAGGTCTTCGTCTCTGCGCCAAAAGCCGACAGAACTCTTGCTGCTTCTTCTGTCATTAACCGGCTAAAAGATCGCTCACGCAAAGAACCGTATAACAGAAGCACTTTTGGCCGATGGCTTAAGCCCTCTTGCGTGAGTAACTGCTTCTCGTCAATTTCCTCAAAGCCGCGAGTGTCTATTTGAAATGCGTCTGACATGTCGTGTTTCTCAATTGTTCTTCAAACACCTATGAAGGGCCAGCATCTATGAAAGCTATTTCAGATGGCCCACTTTCACATAGATAAGGGCGCCATCTTCCTTTGTGTAAGGGCAATGCTCACTCATATGAGGGCTTCTTAACCAACTACCTGCAGGATAGCTGTCATGCTCATCATAGAAAGTGCCCTCCAGAACCAGTATCTCTTCACCACCCCAATGCCTGTGCACATTGAACTGTGTATTCGGCGCCCATTTCACGAGCGCAACGTTCTCGCCCTCATGTTGATGAAGCAGCATGACAGTTAGCCCATCTACCAAGCCCGGATGCCATGTCTGTGCGCTGGTGTTGACAGCAAACTGCTTCACATCATCTTGGTTAAACTGGTGAAGCTTGACAAAGATTGTCGCACCTTCAGCACCGATCACTGGCTGATGCTTGGTGCCAATTGGGTTGCGGATATATGTGCCAGCTGGATATTCACCGTGCTCGTCACCAAACACGCCATCAAGCACAAAGATCTCCTCGCCTCCAGAATGCTCATGTGGCGAAAAGCTGCTGTTAGGGGCATAACGCACCAGAGAGGTAGCACGCGCGACTTCGTTGCCAATACGGTCTAGCTTCATCCTCTCTACGCCGGGCATCGGCGAGGCTTCCCACATATAATCATCAGGCTTGATAACAACGCGTTGGGAAAAGTCAGCGTTCAGCTCGAAGGAAGTATCAATTTCAGGCATGTTACATGTCCGGTGTTGGGGCTTTTCAGGCAATCTAGCTTACATATGGTGATTTCTTAAATCATTTGTATGCCTGCGATAATGCGAACAGGTCAAACCGCTAGGCCTTCTGCGGGTATCGAAGCGCGTAACACCCACGTGTAATCTGCAAACATCCCGGGAACCCGCCCCCGCGAAACGATGGAGCTGGCTCCTTCGTGACGCGTGCGCCTAAAACAGCCCCGCGACAAATTGATAGATCGCCCAGATGATCACGGCGATAATCGCGATGACGATTAACAGGGTTTGCAGGAAATCATGCACCAACGCGGCGACAAGCTGTTTTGTGCGCAGCTTGCCAAGCAGCAGATAGCTGATCGCCAGCGATAGGGGAAACGTCATATAAAAACATGTCGAGACAACCCAGAACTGGATAAAGCCCATATCCTTGAAGGGATTGTCATCGGGCAATTGCGGACGGCCAGACGCATCATCGCGGCGGTCGTCACTCATGGCGCCGGTTTCGTGGGGCCCCGTTTTAAGTGGCCCGGTTTTAAGTGGTCCAGTTTTGTGGGAACTGTCATCCATTGGTTCATTTTGCCTGATCATCATCAAAATCTTGCCCCCAGACATACTGCCTGCAAGGGGGCATTTGCAAAATATTTGATGACATCATGCCAGTCGCGTCACCACCTGCCAGCTTGTTGCACTCCGGATTGAAATCGATATGATGCGGATGGCGCAGGTGAGGTGCCGGAGTGGTTGAACGGGCCGGTCTCGAAAACCGGTGTGGGCGCAAGCCCACCGAGGGTTCGAATCCCTCTCACCGCCAAACTGCCGACCTGATTTTACAACGGCGTATGGTGTGCCGGTGGGATCCCCGATAATATCGATCCAGCATTTGCAGAGTAAGAGGTTCACAGATGATAAAATCAACAGACACGCTCAGCCTGAAAACTGTCGATACGCATATTCTTGTCGTAACGCTTGACCGGCCTGAAGTTTCCAACGCCTTTAACACCCAAATGGCGTGGGATCTGACGCATCTGTTTGAAACCCTCGCGGTCGCCGCCGAGGATTATCGCGTGGTTGTCATCACCGGGGCCGGAGACCGGGCCTTTTGTGCGGGCGGAGACCTCAAGCAACGCAACGGCATGAGTGACGCCGAATGGTTTGCCCAGCATCTTGTTTACGAGCGGATGATGCGGGCAGTCGTTGGTTGTCCGTTGCCAATCATTGGCGCGGTAAATGGCGCGGCCTATGGCGGCGGGTGTGAATTGGTCGCCGCGCTGGATTTTGTCTATGTCAGCGAGACCGCCCGCTTTGCCCAGACCGAGACAAAGCTTGGCATCATCCCGGGGGCCGGTGGAACCCAGAATCTGGCCCGTGCCGTTGGCGAAAAACGCGCCATGGAACTCATCCTGTCCGGCAAGGTGTTTTCCGCTGCCGAGGCGCTTGAATGGGGATTGGCCAACGCGATGTTCGCGCCAGAAGACCTTTTCGATGCCGCCCTTGACGCGGCGCGTGCCATTGCCGCCAATGCACCGATCGCCGTGCGGCAGGCAAAACAGGCAATCCACAAGGGGTTGCAGATGGGCCTTCTTGACGGAATGGCGTTCGAGATTGAAGCCTATAACCGCACCGTGACCACCGCCGACCGGCGCGAGGGGGTTCTGGCCTTCAACGAAAAACGCAAAGCCGTTTTTACCGGTGAATGATGATGCAGGATCGTGTCAGCATTCGTGAGGTCGGGCTTCGTGACGGGCTGCAATTGATATCGTCCCGGCTCGATACCGAGATCAAACTTGACTGGATCAAGGCGCAGGCAGAAGCCGGCTTTGCCGAGATTGAGGTCACATCCTTTGTTCCGCCGTCTATTTTGCCGCAATTTGCCGATGCAAAACCAGTGCTTGAGGGGGCGCAGGACATAGACGGCCTGCTGCCAACCGTTCTGGTTCCCAATCTCAAAGGGGCGGTGCTGGCCATGGACGCTGGCGCGCGCAAGATCAATTTTGTGCTGTCGGTCAGCGAGTCGCACAACATGTCGAATGTGAGGCGCAGCACAGATGATTCGCTGGCGATGCTTCGCGAGGTGATCGCCGAGAGCAATGGCCGCGGCGCGCACAGCATCGGTGTTGCCTTGGCAACGTCATTTGGCTGCTCGATTGAAGGCGACGTCAGCGAAGCGCGGGTGGCAAAGATTGCTGAACAGGTTGCGCTGGCAGGGGTTGAGGAAATCAATCTGGCAGATACGGTCGGCTATGGCGACCCGGTACAAATTGCCCGCATTTTCCGGAACGTGTCCACGATTGTCGGCACAGTGCCGCTTGCCGCGCATTTCCACGACACGCGGGGCCTCGGACTGGCCAATGTCATGGCAGCTTATGAAGCAGGTGTGCGCCGCTTTGATGCGGCACTTGGCGGGCTTGGCGGCTGTCCCTTTGCGCCGGGCGCATCCGGTAATATCGCAACCGAGGACACGGTACATCTGTTTGACCGGCTCGGCGTTGCCACCGGCATTGACCTTGATCGCCTGCTCGATGTGCGCAGACGCCTTGTCGATTGGTTGCCTGAAGAGCGGCTGGAGGGCCGGCTTTATGGCGCAGGTCCGGCCCGCCGCACTGCACCAGGCGGCGGGTGACCGGCGCGGTGATCCTGCCTTCTTGTTTCGGGCAATGTGCCAACAGGAATGGGTCCACAGATGCTTGATTTTGGCGCATATTCTGGACTTTTTGCGGCGGCATTTTTGGCGGCGACACTTGTTCCGGCGCAATCCGAAGCTGGCCTTGCGGCACTGGTCATCGCCGGTGAGCAGGATGTGGCCATGCTCGTCCTTGTCGCCAGCCTTGGCAACATATTGGGAGCAGTGGTCAATTGGTATATCGGGCGGTGCGTTGATCGTTTCAAAGATCGAAAATGGTTTCCGGCAAGTGCGGCACAGCTCGACAACGCCGCGATGTGGTACCAACGCTATGGCCGCTGGAGCCTGTTGCTGAGTTGGGTGCCCTTCATCGGTGATCCGATCACCGTTGTTGCCGGAATCCTGAGAACGCCCTTGCTGTCCTTCCTGTTGATTGTCGGTTTTGCAAAGACGGCGCGCTATGTGGTGATCGCAGCGATGGCCGCCAGCTGGATATAAAAGCAAATCACCGCTGGTCATTCGGGTTTTGACAGACTGACAGGCAACACCATATCCTGTCTGCGTTGTTTAATGAGAGAGATGTTGTACCTGTTATGCGTGCTGTTGTTTTGCTTTTTGCAGTTTGTCTGGTTCACATCGCCGCGCCAACAGCGGCGCATGAATGTGTTCTTGGCGGCACAAGTGCCAGCGAGATCACCATCTATAACAGCTGCAAAAATGATCTGATCATGGGTCAGTCAGGGCACGCTGCGCAAAAAAATGAAGCAGAAAATCAGGACAACACAGCCCTCACCGCGCGGATAAAGGCCCTCGAGGCGGAAAATCAGGGATTGCGAGCAAGGCTGGAAACGGCGCGACGCCAACTTCTGGATCTGGCAAAAGATCTATGAGTGATGGCGCCGAAATGAGTGATGACGAGAAAAAGCTGGCGCGGCTGAAGGCCGAGCAACAAGCAAGGACGCGGCGTGAAAAACAACTCCACACCCTGATTGAGTCCAGCCAATCAAGCCTTGAAGACAGGATCGCCGCCTTTAAAACCGTGGCGCAAACCGATCAGGCGCGCTTTGCCTCGGCCATATCGCAGATGCTGAAAAAGCCGGAATAGGCCTCTTCACACTGGCCCATCTAAACCGGCCCATCTAAACCGACCCGTCTAAACTGCCCCGTTGACAAGACGTCCCGCCACAAAGGTGGCATGGATCGACTCACGCGTTGCCAACATCACGATCTTTTGCAGTAACGCATCACCTGCCGCATCCTCATCGCCATGATATTCCTCGGGTAGCCGGACCAGAATGGCATCGAACTGATTGCCCGGGGTAAAGCACCCCACCGGCAGATCAAGCGCTTCACCACCACCCCGCGTCGCCAGCCAGAAGGCCGTGCGGAAATCAATGCGGCTATCCGGCGTGCCCCTCTCACCAGCTTGTGATTTTGCGTCAACGCCGTCTTCCATCATCCGTGAGGCGGCAATCGACATGCGCACCGAATCCAACAATGATGCCGATGGCCCGCCCGAAATATCGGTGCCAAGCCCGACATGAAGCCCCTTTTCCAGCGCGCGTCTCAACGGGAACACCGCATTTGAAAAATAGACATTCGACAATGGGCAATGCGCCACGCCAGCGCCCCTTTTGCGGATCATATCCATGTCGTCATCGGTGATAAAATTGGAATGCGCCAGAATGGTGTGACGTCCCAGAAGACCAAATTCAGCAAGGGCTTCGGTATCCGTCTTGCCACAACGCGCAAGAACATGACCATGTTCCCAGTCGCTTTCCGAGCAATGCGTCTGCACATGTGCGCCGGTGCGATGCGCCATATCGCCAAGCCCCTGAAGCGCTTTGTCCGAACAGCTGGGAATAAAGCGCGGCGTAATCACCGGTTTTACCAACCCGGTGTGATTTCCCGCCAGCCCGGGAACCGCAGCGATGAACTCTTCCGTCAGCGCTACCGACTCCTCGGCCGAGGCATCACGATAAAAATCCGGGCATTCATCGGCAAGGTCCATGGCAACGCGCCCGACAAGCGCGCGCTGGCCCATTTCAAGGCAGATTTCGGCAAGGCGCAGACTGGCTGGGTTGTGTATCGTTGCGAAATACATCGCTGTGGTAGTGCCGTTCGCCAGTAATGTTCGCACCAGCGTGCGATAGACGCCATCGGCATAATCAAGGTCCTTGTAGCGCGCCTCCAGCGGGAAGGTGTGGGTTTGCAGCCAGACTTCCAATGGCACGTCCAGCGCCTGTCCAAGCTGGGGAAATTGCGGGGCGTGAATATGCAAATCAACAAAGCCGGGCAAAAGGAACCCCTGATCACGCAGATCGGTTGCCGGTTCGTTTTGCAGCTCTTGCCATCTGTGGTCCTGTGATGTCACCACCGAAGCGATAGCGCCATCTTCAATCAGCAAAAACGCATCATCAACACGTTCAATCTGGCCCTTTGCCGGTGAATGAAAAAAATTGGCGCGATAGATGTCAGCCATGGTCAGGTCTCTCCGATAATCGATCTGAACAGTGTGGCGTTTGTGACGCCATGCGGCAAGCCATCAAAATGGCAAAGCCATACACACAGCGCCACAAAGCGGCATCACCAGCACCGGATGGTCCCGATGATAGGCTATTGAATGAAGCAGACTTTTAATGGTAACACAGGCGGGAAAAAGCGCAGAAAACAGATGTTTGATGGCGCGCTGCTGAAAGATTGATTGGATCACATGAAAAAGACTGATTACAGGCAAGCAACCAAGCTGGTGCGTGGCGGTTTGAACCGATCCGCCAATCGGGAAACCGCAGAGGCGCTCTACATGTCATCAGGCTTTGTCTATGACTCGGCAGAGCAGGCCGCCGCCGCCTTTGCCGAGGAAACGGATAATTTTGTCTATTCGCGCTATGGCAACCCCACTGTTGAGATGTTTGAAACGCGGCTGGCGATGCTGGAGGGCGCTGCGGCATGCAAAGCCACAGGCACCGGTATGGCAGCCGTTTTTGCGGCCATGGCCTGCCAGCTTGAGGCGGGAGACAGGGTTGTGGCAAGTCAGGCGCTGTTTGGTGCCTGTCACGCCATTTTGACAAAAATTCTGCCAAAATGGGGCATCGAGACGGTGCTTGTTGATGGGCGCGACCTTACCGCTTGGCAAGACGCCTTGAAACAACCTGCCAAGCTGGTGTTTTTTGAGAGCCCGTCCAACCCGTTGCTCGATATTGTCGACATTGCTGCGGTGGCAAAGCTGGCGCATGAAGCGGGCGCGCTTGTTATTGTGGACAATGTTTTTGCCACGCCTTTGTACCAGCGGCCGCTGGAGCTTGGTGCGGATATCGTGATCTATTCAACGACCAAACATATTGATGGTCAGGGCCGCCTGCTTGGTGGTGCGGTACTTGGCAGTGAGGATTTTATCCATGATACCTTCCTGCCATTCTACCGCCAGACCGGTGCAACCATAAGCGCCTTTAACGCGTGGGTGATGTTGAAGTCGCTGGAAACGCTTGAGCTGCGTTTGGAGAGACATTGCACAAACGCCGCGGCGATTGCGGAACGGTTAGAGAACCATCCCCGCATTGCCGACCTGCGGTATCCGGGGCTTTCATCCCACCCCCAGCATGAGCTGGCACGCCAGCAAATGACAGGCTTTGGCAATATCGTGTCTTTGCGCATTGATGGTGGCAAAGCCGAGGCGTTTGACATGCTCAACAAGCTGCAGCTTATCGACATTTCAAACAATCTTGGGGACAGCAAGACTTTGGCTTGCCACCCCTACTCCACCACGCATTCCAGCCTGTCCGAGGGTGAACTGGCGGCACTGGGGATCAGCCCGTCCGACATCCGGATATCGGTTGGACTTGAGGCGGTGGAAGATCTGATCACCGACATCGAGACAGCACTCGGCTAGTGGCGCCCGCCGGACGGGTGCAATCACATGGCCCTATTCGGTGATGTCCTTCATCGCGGCCAAGAACTGGGCAACTTCGTGCAGGCTATTGTAATGGCACATCGACACCCGCACACAACCGTCAAGGCCAAGCGGATCGAGAATGTTGCCTGAATAATGATCCGCCTTGCGAAGATGCGTGCGAATGCCCTCTTCATTCAGGCGAGCGACCACATCTACAGACGCCATGCCATCAACCCATAATGAGACAAGCCCCTCACGTGCCGGATTGTCCGTTCCGCCAATGATATTGACACCTTTCATCGCGGCAAGGCCGGGCAGATTGCCAGTACCGTGGATCATCGCATCGGTCAGGCCCTTTTCATGCGCGTGAATGGCGGCGCCTGCCGCTTCGAATCTCTGGCGACGGTCAGTTGAATCTGTGTGCTGTGTGCCAAGCCATTCAAGGTAATCGGCAACATCGGACAGCGTCGCATAAGCGCCCGTATCCCGGGTTCCCATCTCCCAGTTATCTTCCGGTCCACCAACAAGCATGTTGTGCGGCAATGCGGTCAACCGATCAGATATCCAGGCCAGCCCATAGCCGTGGCGTGAGAACATCTTGTAAGGCGAGATCACATAGCCATCGACATCATAGCTCTTGATATCGATCAGGCCATGTGCAGCATGCTGAATACCATCGACAATGATCAAACATTCCGGCGAGACCTTGCGGATCGCTGCTGAAATGGCGGCAACATCCATCCCCATGCCAGTCACTGGCGAGTGTGCAGGATCGTTGCAACGCGGGTATCCGCTGTCACATGTTCGGCATAGTCGGCGGCGGTGACAAGGCCACGCGCATCATCATGCGTAATCAATTTGTGTGTTTTGTTGCCGATCGTTGCCCAGCGGTGACAAGCGCTTCTGGTTGCCGGATGCTCAACAGTAGAGCCAATGACAATGCCGCCGGCTTCGGTGCCAAGGCAGGCATTCATGATCAGGCGAAACAATAATTCGGTGCCACTCTCACCAACAAAAAACTGGCCGTCAGGCGCGTTCATGAACACCCGCATGTCGTCCTTGGCTTTATTGATCACACGAACAAGCTCATGCGAGCCGGGGTTGTCGCGGCCCTGATTATCCGGGAATGGCCGCATATTGCTGTGATGTCTCGACAACCGAGTTCAGCGTCAGCGCGCCTCCGGCATTTTCAAAAACACTCGTTGTCCTTGTACCGGACAATGATCAATTTGCGCAAAACGGCCACGCACCTGAGTCATCAATTCATCATTCATAGACTTTATCTTTCACAATTCAGGGTCCGAACAAACCCGTGCCGATTTACGAAGTGGTATCTGGCACAGCACCACACAACAGATAACCAATAACGACCACAACAACAATTCCAAAAGAGTGAAAAGCCAATCAGGAAAAGGCCAGTCGACTCAGCCGCCAAACAGCTTGCCCGGATTAAGAATATTGTCAGGGTCAAACGCCTTTTTAACGGCGATCATATAATCAACCGCCGGACCCATTTCCTGATGGAGATATTTCATCTTGCCCTGACCGATTCCATGCTCGCCGGTACAGGTTCCCCCATCGCAATCGCCCGTGCCGACAGCCTCTCGGAAAAGGCCCTGATTTTCTTCCAGCCCTCTTCATCGTCCGGCATCGCCATCGGCAGCGTATGGAAATTGCCATCGCCGACATGCCCGACAATCGGTGAAATGAGACCAGTTTCCTCAATATCCTTGCGTGTTTCCTCGACACATTCGGCAAGCCGTGAAATTGGCACACAAACGTCGGTGGAAATGCCCTCGCCACCCGGCATCAAGGCCATCGCCGCCCAGAACGCATCATGTCGGGCCTTCCAAAGGCGGTTGCGCTCTTCAGGGTCTGTTGTCCAGACAAACTGGCTTGAGGTGAATTCTGCGGCAATATCGGCAAATTGTTCCGACTGTTCCATGACGCCATTCTCGGTGCCATGAAACTCCAGCAGCAAGAGTGGCTCTTCGGGAAGATCAAGCTTTGAATAGCTGTTGCAGGCGCGCACTTGCACCGGATCAAGCAATTCCATGCGGGCCACCGGAATGCCGTATTGGATGGTCATGATCACCGCATTGCACGCCGCCTCAATCGTGGGGAATGAGCAAATGCCGCCAGCTATACTCTCCGGAATGCCCTGCAATTTTACGGTCAGTTCGGTGATAATCCCAAGCGTACCCTCGGACCCGATCAGAAGCCGCGTCAAATCATATCCCGCCGCCGATTTCTTCGCCCGGCCACCGGTGCGAATAATAGTGCCGTCAGCCATCACCGCTTCAAGGCCAAGCACATTGTCTTTCATCGTGCCATAGCGCACCGCATTTGTGCCGGAGGCGCGGGTCGCCGCCATCCCGCCAAGGCTGGCATTTGCCCCGGGGTCAATCGGAAAGAACAGACCCTTGTCACGAAGATGCGTGTTCAGCGCCTCACGCGTGACACCCGGCTGCACCACCGCGTCAAGATCTTCTTCATGCACCGCCAGAACCTTGTTCATCGCATTGAGATCAATCGACACGCCGCCATTCGGCGCATTGACATGACCTTCGAGCGATGAGCCAACGCCAAACGGGATAATCGGGCAATGATGATCGCGGCATATCTGCATCACCGCGGCCACTTCCTCGGTCGACTCAACAAACACCACCGCATCCGGTAGCTGGCTGGCAACTTGTGTTGTTGTGTGACTGTGTTGTTGGCGTACCGATTGGGACGTTGACAATCGGCTGCCAAAACGCTGTTTGAGAATATCAACCGCGGTCTGTATTGATGATGACGTCATGATCCGGACCCGATGCTGTTCACCCTAACATTCTTACATTGGCATTCTTGCATTGGCAAAGCGCGTCAGCACAACAGATTTATACTCTATTCAACATCCCCACCGGCCTGTTTCCACGCGGCAATACCACCAGTGAGATTGAGCACGGGCGCGAGCCCCATCTCTGTTGCGACTTTTGCCGCAAGCGCCGAGCGCCCACCGCTGGCACAATAGAAAATATATGTCTTATCCTGATTGAAAGCGGGATTGTGAGCCGGGCTTTCAGGATCAATTTGGAATTCCATCACACCGCGCGATGATGCAATCGCACCAGGGATCATTCCTTGTGCCTGCTCCTTACTGTCACGAAGGTCAACAAACACGTGATCATCGCTGTTCAGAAGGGATATCGCCTCGGCAACATCTATCGCCGGAACCGCCGCCATTGCCTCCATCACAATCGATTTTGCACTTTTGATAATATTTTGTGGCATAGCGCTGCACCTCCTCAACAATAACGCACCCGTCTTTATAACCAAATGAGGCTTCACTTACCATAAGGAGTGGCATGAATTTGACGTCTTGTGCCAAGCGCAAGCCCTTCTATTGACAAGATTGGCGATTTCCAAGCGCGAGATGACAGGCAAATTCCAGTTGCCTTGCCGCCGCGCTGGCGTAAAGTTTTCTTGTTTGGCAGGCATGACCGCCATCCCACTGTCTCGAAGGGAATGGGTCTATGGATATTGCGGCTCTGGTATCCGACTATAATCGCGATGGCTTTGTTTCCGGCGTCCCCATTCTTGACAGGAAAGAGGCTGCGCATCACCGCAAGGCACTCGAAGGCGCTGAAGAACAGCTTGGCGAATCCCTGCATTATCGCTTCAAGGCGCATACAGTTTTGACCTCACCCTATCAGTTGGCGATAAAACCGGACGTGCTGGACATTGTCGAGGCGATGATCGGCCCGGACATTCTGCTGTATAATGTGACATATATTATCAAGGAGCCACATTCTCCAAGTCATGTGAGCTGGCATCAGGATCTGACCTATTGGGGATTGAGTCATGATGATCAGGTAACGATGTGGCTGGCACTGTCGGTTGCGGATGAAGCAAGCGGTTGCATGCGCATGGTTCCGGCAAGTCATAGGGCTGGCCGCATGGACCACGACATCAGCCAGCATGACAAGAACAATGTTCTCCTGCAAAGCCAGACAGTTCACAATGTTGATGAAACCGGCGCGGTGCTGTGCCCGCTACAGCCCGGCGAGGCATCTTTCCACCATGGCTGGACCTTGCATGCCTCTATGCCAAACAAGAGCCATGACCGGCGGATCGGGCTGAACGTGCAATATCTGGCAGCGCATGTGCGCCAGACAAAGCATGATCTGGATACGGCAATGCTGGTGCGTGGCAAGGATGACTACGGACATTTTGAGCCTGATATCCCTGCATCAGCCGACCTCACGCCCGAAGGCATCGCGCGGCAAAAAATGCTTGAAGAGCGCTATAAGCAAATCGCCGGACAGGCATGAGGCTGGCGGGTGTATAGGCGCCAACATCAGCGCCCGTGACGCGCGCTGGCCGCAGGATCAGAACTGGTCAGACAGGGGGCTTAAGAGGATGATCTCACGCCAAATCGCGCCGGTGACAATGCGGTGGCAAGTTCGGTGTCGACCTCATCACCCGTAATGCTCGCCGCGGCAAATTCAGACAGGGCCGGTGACGTTTGAATGCCATAGCCGCCCTGTCCTGCCAGCCAGAAAAACCCTTCATGATCCGGATCAAACCCGGCGACAGGATCGTGGTCGGGTGCAAAACACCGCAACCCCGCCCATGATCGCTCTACGCGGTTAACCTCGATCGTTGTCTTTTTGCAAAACCGGTCAATACCCTCTGCCAACACCATATCATCGGGAAACGCATCATGCGGTTGAACAGGGTCTTGATCTGCGGGCGAAATCATCAGCCGTCCGGCATCGGGCTTGGCGTACCAATTTTCTGCTGCTGGCACGAACATTGGCCATGATGACGACCCCTCGGGACCGGGAATCAGCACCGCCGAGCGCCGCTTTGGCGTAATCTGGCATGGCGCCACACCCGCCATTGCGGCAATCTGATCAGCCCATGCCCCTGCCGCATTGACCACAATCGGCGCTTCAAAGATGTCGTCACCCGCGCTGACCTGCCAGCAGGACGCTGTTCTGGTGATTGCTTTCACCGGATGGCGCGATTTCAGGAAGCGCCTGATTGACGTGCCTGTTTTTGAAAGCTGCTGAAGAGTTGGTGAACATCAATCTCGCTTGCGTCCGCTTCATACAGCGCACGTCTGACCTGCCCCTCGTCAAGGATAGGAACCAGTGATACCGCCTCGGCAGACGAGATAAATTCAAGTCCAATGCTGCCATCGATATAGGCTTCGAAATTCTCGCTATCATCACCAAAATCAATGATCAGCTGTCCTCTCGGGCCCAGTACGGGCGTGTCAGAGAACCCATCATGGTTGCGAAGGAAAGACTCTGAAAGGCGATTGAGCTTGCGAATAACCGGCGGGCCATAATTGATCACAAACATCGCCGCCGATCGGCCGGTGGAATGATAGGCGAATTGATCCTCGGCCTCGAGCAGGATGACTTCGCGATTACCGGCAAGACGCGCGGCAAGACTCATCCCGGCGATACCGCCACCGATAATAATGACATCAGCTGTCACCGCCATGACCAATCCCTCTCTATTATAACAACCCAGATCACACAGGGACTCTACAACCTGCTTTGAACATTCACTTGCCCAGTCGGATGCCCAGTCGGATACCAAGTCGGATACCAAGTCATGTAGCTAGTCATTCTCCGGATCCAGACGCGCGCTCAAAAACTTGTCTCCCAGACCCTTTGCCTGCGCCTCTTCATAAAGCCGCAGCATCTGTCCTGCAAGTGCCCGCGCGTCACTGCCCTCTGGCAAAAAATCATGAATATACCGCAGATCCTTGGCGGTGTTGGCGATGGTGAAAACATAGCCATCATGGCTGCCCTCAATCGCCTTTGGCGCAATGCGATCAAGACTCATTGAATGGCCAGACCCCTGCGCCGCGAGTTGATAAAATTTCTCCCAATCGACACCGGCAAGTCGGGCCATCTTCATTGCCTCAACAACCAGCGTGGCGGTACCAAGAGCCAGAAAATTGGAAATCAGTTTTGTAGCCGCGCCCATGCCAACATCACCGAGACGCTCAATTCTCTCACAGCACGGCGCCAATGCCATTTTGACCGCATCAAAATCCGCATCTCTGCAGCCGACAATCGCGCCAAGGCGGGCTTCGGCGGCCTGTTGCTGGCCACCTGTCAACGGGGCTTCTGCATAACGTAACCCGGCCTTATGCGTTTCACCATAGAGGGTCCTGACCGTATCAACGTCATTTGTGGTGCAATCGATGATCAGGCCCCCACTGTCCATTACAGCTATCAACTCCGCAACAACAGAGGTCGCTGTTGCAGAGTTTGGCAAACACAGAATGATTGTCGAACAAGCCTCGGCCATCGCCGCAAGAGACGATACCTCGCGCGCACCAATCGACACCAATTCATCGATTGGCTGGCGGTTCCGGTGGGGCACAACATGAAGGTTTGAACCTGCCTTCAACAGGTTCGCCGCCATGCCACGGCCCATGATCCCCGCGCCAATAAAGCCTATCGCGCCAGTCTCCGCCATGGCTACAGGCTCCATCCACCATCGACAATCTGAAAGGTGCCGGTGGTAAAGCGGCTCTCATCGCTTGCCAGATGAATCAGAATACCGGCGACTTCATCAGCGGTTGCAAAGCGGCCGATGGGCTGGCGTGCCAGAAACGCCTCCTTTGCCTTTTCATAATCGCCTGTTGCTCTCATCCTGTCTTCAAGTGACGGTGTCAGGATGGTCCCCGGGCACAGTGCATTGCACCGGATACCCTGACCGACATAATCAGCCGCAACCGCACGGGTCAGGCCAAGAACCGCAGCCTTTGTCGCGCCATACAAACATCTGTTTGGCGCCCCTTTTATCGAGGACGCAACCGAAGCCATGTTGATGATTGATCCACCCCCCTGTGCGATCATTCCGGGAAGATAGGCGCGGATCATGCGAAACTGGGCGCGGACATTCAGATTGAAAGAAAAGTCCCAATCATCATCATCCATGTCCATTATCGTGCCATTGTGAACATATCCGGCACAATTGAACAAGGTGGTCAGGGGGCCGGTCCGCGCTGGCGCCGCAGCAATTTGATCCGCTTGTGTTGCGTCCAGAAGGAATGTTTCGATACGCTTGTCATCGCGCGACAGATCGGCAAGCAGATCAGGGTCAATGTCAGTGGCAAAGACCTGCGCCCCCTCATTCGACATGGCAAGCGCGGCGGCTCTGCCCATCCCTTGGCCAGCGGCCGTGATCAGAACTCTTTTTCCCTCTAATCTGGACATATACAACTCCAATCTTTGCTCTGAAAAACGAATAAAAAGCCTGCTTATTGCATTTGTCTTGTCAGATAAATGCCACTCAAAATGATCAGGATGATGCCGATGAACTCTTGAGGCGTCACCACATCATGCCAGATAAGAGTGCCATAAATCAGCGATGCAACGATCATAAAATATTCAAAAGGCGCAAGCTGTGCCGGCTGTCCTTTTCGATAGGCATGGGTCAGACAAAACATTGCCGCAACACCGCTGGCGGCAATAAGCAACAGTGCCAGCCAAGCCATTGCATCAGACATATGCCACGGCGCACTGAGCAATGCCGCCGCGGGAGACACAGAGCCATAGGCCCCGCCAAAAAACCCCACCACCGGCAATCCGATCGCCAAGATCATCGCCATCAGATGAACATGGAGGGATTGCTCAAGCAGCGTGTCCGATCCGGCGGTTTTCTTTGTCAGCAGGACGACAAGCGTATAACAGAACGCACAGGCAATCGGCAGAAAATGAGCCGGAGACATCACCAGATCATCAGCCCAGCCAACCACATCGCACAACAGAAAAACGCCAAAAAGGGCAGCGCCAATCGCCAGCCATTCACTGTATCGCGTGCGCCGTCCAACTATTAATGGTGCAAGTAGCCCGATAAACGCCGGATAGGTAAAATACAGCGCCGTAACCTCTACCAGAGGTAACCGCAAGAGCGCGCTGAACAGCAATATGTGACCGGTAAATGTCAGAACACCGCGCGTAATCGCCAGCGCTGGAAAGGGTGAGATAATACGAAACGATGTGCCTGTTAACCGGTAATACAGACCGATCAGCACCACCCCCAAAAGTGATCTGAAGAAAATGATCTGCAGAAGAGACAGCCTGTCTCCAAACAGCTTGATCAGCATATCTTGCGATGCAAAGAGCGTCGCGCCAGCAAGGACCCACAAGATGGCACGACGATCATCCGTCACCGGCAACTCATCCTGCTGGCATACCCTCTGGCATTTATGACGAGAAGCGCTCGCATTCACCCATGCTCATTCAACTAAAACTGGCAACAGGTGCACCAAGTTTGCCCCGGTCCAGTGTGATACCAAGCCCGGGCTCATCGGACGCAGATATCTTTCCATTGATCCGCTGCGGCGGATTCTCGGCGACAGACACCGTGACATAGCTGTTGAAATCAGTTGATGAAAAACGCATCGCCTTTGACGTGGAATGCGCAAGATGGGCAATCGCCGCGGTGGTCACATCACCACCCCATGAATCTTCCACGGTCATCGGAATCCCCAACGACACACACAAATCCCTGATCTGGCGCGCCTTGGTCAACCCGCCAACTTTCGAGATTTTCAGATTGATAGCGTCCATCGCCTGATCGCCATAGGCCCGCAACAGCATCGCCAAACCATCGATGTTTTCATCAAGGATGAAGGGCAGTGAGGTGCCGTTGCGAATGGACAGACAATGCTCATAACTCACACAAGGCTGCTCGATATAAATATCCAGATCGCACACCGCGTTTGCGACCCGGCGGGCATCCGTTATTCGCCAGCCTGTGTTCGCATCCGCGACAAGAACCTCGTTTTGATCAAGAGCCGCACGCGTGGCAAAGGATCTGGCAATATCATCCTCGGCATTGCCACCAACCTTTAACTGAAATTTCGTATAGCCTTCTTCACGGTATTTGCGGACATTGTCAGCCATCTCATCTGGCGGCAATTGCGTGATCGCACGATAAAGATCGACACTGTCACCATCCTTGCCACCAAGCAAATTGCAGACCGACTGTCCGCTTGCCTTACCAAGAATATCCCAGCAGGCCATATCAATGGGTGACTTTACATATGGGTGACCCAACAGGGCACGATCCATAATTTCATTGATCCGGACAATGGCTGTGGCCTCCTGGCCGATCAGATGCGGCGCAAGCTCGGCAATGCCAGTTCGCACTCCCGGCCCATAAGCCGGCAGGTAAAATGGCCCCAGCGGGCAAACCTCGCCAATACCGCAAGTGCCCTCGTCCGTCTCGATTTCAACAATTGTTGAATCAAACACCTCGACATATTTGCCATCGGCCCATGAGTAACGCCCTTCCTTGAGCGGAAGATCGACTTGATACATTTTGATTTCGGTAATTTTTGGCATTGGATTACGCCCTTATGATGACCCGGTGGAATTTATCGAACATTTGCCAGGAACTGTTTTGTTCGTTCGCTTTGCGGCTCTGCGATTACCTGTGATGGCGGACCTATTTCTTCGACCCGCCCTTCATGGATATAGGCGACCCTGTCAGACACATCGCGGGCAAAACCGATTTCATGTGTTACCACCAGCATTGTCATGCCCTCTTCGCTGAGAAGCTGCATGGTGTCCAACACCTCGCCCACCAGTTCAGGATCAAGCGCTGATGTGACCTCATCAAAAAGCATGTAGCTTGGTTCCATCGCCAATGCACGGGCGATGGCAAGACGCTGTTGCTGGCCACCGGACATCTTTGAAGGATAGACGTCTAGCTTGTCGCCAAGGCCGACATGCTGCAATTGTCTGGCCGCAATATCGCGCGCTTCCTCGCGGCTTTTGCCAAGAACAATACGCGGCGCCAAGGCAACATTCTCCATCGTGGTAAGATGCGGAAAGGCATTATATTGCTGGAATACCATGCCAATTTTCTGCCGCATCTTGTTGAGATCGGTGTCTCTGGCATGCATATCGACGCCATCAACGAGAATCTGTCCGCCCTGAATATCCTCAAGGCCATTGATGCAATAGAGCATTGTTGATTTGCCCGAACCACTTGCGCCGATGATTGAAATGACCTCGCCCTGCGCCACGGTGAGATCTATTCCCTTGAGCACCTCAAGTTCGCCAAAGGACTTCTTCAAATTTTTAATTTCAATCATTTTGCCACCTTTTTTCTAAGCGGTCGGTGATGCGCGCAATCGGATAGGACAGCATGAAATAGAAAGCACCGACAATTGTCAGAATGATGAAGGGTTCCTGCGTTCGTGTCACAAGGATTTGTGAAGCGCGCAGCAATTCGACAAAGCCAAGCACCGATACCAGCGCCGAGTCCTTGAGCACACCAAGGGCGACCCCTGTCCAGGCTGGCAACATCGCACGCAAGCCAATCGGGAACACCACATAACGCAAATCCTGAAAATAAGTCATACCAAGTGACCGGCCGGCCCGTCTGGTCGGAACCGGTGTCGCCTGAATACCGCTACGGGCCACTTGCGCCACCAGAGATGACGTATAGATCGTCAGCACAATCGTGCCGGCGGTAAAAGGTTTTAGCGGCAGACCGATAATCGGGAAAAAATTATAGAAGAGAATCAGCTGAATGATCAGCGGTATGCTGCGAAACACATCAAGAATGAGGTTAAGCAAAACCGTCAGATACCGGTTGAATTCAGCCAATATCCAGCCAAAGATGACGCCAAAAAAACTGCCTATGCTGATCGCCAGAACAGAGATGATGATCGTGTTGATCGCCGCCTGCCCCAGATACCAGAGGTCAGCAAGGCGGAACGCCGTGAAGAAAGAAATAACCTGTGTTGCCGAATTATCCATCTTGGCCTCAATACCTGAATAACCGGCGGCCAATGAGCCATGAAAGACCAAGAATGATCTTCACGATGACATAGTAGATGATCGCGGTAATAAGAAAATATTCGAATATTCGGAAAGTCTTGAAAGCCAGAAACTGTGTCTCGCCCGAAAGTTCGCGAAAGCCAACCAACATGCCAAGAGAACTCATCAGCACCGACCAGACGAGCTGATTTGTCATCGGGTGGTAGACAATCCGGAAAACTTGCGGAATCACGATGCGCAAATAGGTTTGCGTTGCGGTCATGCCAAGCGAGCGGGCAGCCCGTAACTGGGTATGCGGCACTGCGGAAAAGCCGCCTCTGAAAGTCTCGGCCAGATAGCCTGCATTATTGAACGACAATCCAAACAGCACGATCAGAAACGGGCTGAGGTGAATGCCAAATGCCCCAAGGCCAAATCCAAAAAAGAAAAGCTGTAGCAGCGCCGGTGTGTTACGGGCAATTTCAATCCAGCCAACCGCCACCCAGCGCAATGAACGGCTGTTGGACATTTTCATCAGGGCAAGCAAAAGCCCCAGAACGATGCCCACAAGCATCGCCAAAACAGCCACTTCCATCGTCACCCAGCCAGCCGCA
The DNA here is from genome assembly GCA_038147495.1 of Alphaproteobacteria bacterium. GTDB lineage: Bacteria > Pseudomonadota > Alphaproteobacteria > Puniceispirillales > Puniceispirillaceae > MED-G116. Next base: position 18,981 of record JAYQTT010000025.1, read on the forward strand.
ATGAGCTGATCGAGCTTACGAAAGACGGGGCGCCAATGAAAATTATAATCCATCTGCCAGAAACCGGGGGTTAGAGACCAAAGGGGATCACAGTTCTGTTATTAAAGGTTGCCCGCGTGATGCGGGCAACCTCTTTTCGGCACGGCCGGTTAACTACCGGCCAATCAGGCCAATATGTTTTTAGTACATAACACCCGGGATACGCAGTTCTGGTGCTTCACCACCCACATATTTACCCCAGAGTTCCTGATACCGTCCTGAACGAACCTGCTGTGTAACAAAAAGGTTCAGATAGTTCAGCCAGCCAAAATCCTTGCGCGGGCCAACAACTGACGTGTAGTCGGTTGTCCATGGCATGCGCGGACCAGCAATGACAGTGTCATATTTGTCGGCAATCGGCTTGACCGCGGTGTTGGTTGTGATACCCGCATCGATCTTGCCCTGTGCAACGGCGAGGAACACTTCATTCTCGCTCTGGAAACCCTGATAGAGATTTTCGGTTCCCCATTCCTTGGCAATTTTCAGGAACTCAATCTCCGGAACGGTACCAACGGCGGCGCCAACGCGCTTGCCCTTCATGTCCGCAAATGTCTTGATTCCTGAGTCGCTGCCCACAACCGCCTGTGCATAATAGATTGCATAGGGAATTGTGAAGCCAACAGTTTTTGCACGCTCCAACGTATCTGAGGTGCCACCAAAGACCACATCAGCACGATTCGATACGATGCTTGGCAGACGCTCTGCCCATGTCAGAGGAATGATCTCATAATCAACCTCCATGGCAGCGGCCAAGTCCTTACAGTAATCCACGTCAAATCCGGCAGGCTCGTTATTCGCATCACGGTAGCCGATCGGTGGAAAATCAAGAACGACACCACACCGCACAAGGCCGGCATCGATCACGTCATCAACCTTGTCAGCCTGAGCTCCGGTGATCATTGACGCACACATAGTAAAAGCTACACCGCAGGTAGCTGCGGCTTTAACGATAGAATTCATCATTGTCATGGGTCCTCCCTCCATCGCAAGATAGGCACTCTTTGTTGTCGTAATCGGCGCCCGTTCCAGACACGCGCCTTTTAGATGGGAATCAGCCTAACGCAGAAAAAAAGGTTTGTCGACTGTGTGTCGACTGTTTTTCACTTTCTGTTCCTGTTTGGTCCCAGCAAACCGAAAGCGCGGCGACAGCCAGGCAATCGTCAACACTGGCTATCGCGAGCTATTGCCAGCCCGGCGCACATCAAAATTGTCTGTGTTACGGCGACTGAGATACGTCAAAAACCGGTCGCAGACCTCTGTTGTATGTTTTTCTGCAAATTTTTCCGCCAACTCTTCATCCCTGTTTTCAATGGCGCTGATGATGAGGTCATGATCATCACTGATCGATGGCGGGACGCCCTCGTGAAATGAACCAAAATAAAGATACAGCATCCGCCGCCCTTCATCCAAAAGGCGTGAATAGAGGAGGTGAAAATATTTGTTTTTGGCAGCTTCACTGATTTTGAGATGAAATTCCCTGTTGGTTTCGATCATCAGAGAAAAGTCATTTCCAACCAATGCAGCGTGAAAAGCCTTTTGTTTCTGCCGTATTTCATCAAGGTCAGCATCCGTTCTGAAGCGCGCCGCAAGCCTTGTTACCAGCCGCTGCGTCAATGAGAGCGCATCAAAATATTCGGGCAAATCATCAATCGGCATTGGCGCGACAAGAGAATTCTTGTTCGGCAAGGTTTGAACCAACCCTTCCATCGACAGCTTGATCAATGCCTCGCGAATCGGCGAGCGCGACATCAGAAACCGCTTGCTTAAAGACGCCTCATCCAACAACTCTCCGGGCGCCAACTCCAGACTGATGATCGATTTTCGAAGCTGTTCATAAACAAGCTTTGCACTGTCGCCCCGCCGTCTGCTTGTGTTTTTGCTATCCATCAATCCCTCTTTTTGCTGCATAATCTTGCACAACCGACAGACATGACACCTTTGACATTGAACAAGATGCGCATTCCATAGTATACAAATAGTCGACAAGATGATAGCCGCGTCAGATTAAATGATCGAAAATCTCACAGGCTTGGCCTCGTAAAGAAGAAAGGGCAGACCGCCCGGTAGGGAGACGAACATATGTTTGAGGGCATAATTCCACCAATCATCACCCCGTTTCATGACGATATGTCCGTCGATGAAAAAGGATATGCTGAAGTCGTTGAGTATATGATCGCCAACGGCATTCACGCCATCATTGTTGGTGGCACGACAGGCGAGAATTACGCGCTCAGCTTTGATGAACGGGTGCGCCAATTCAATTTTGCGCGTGAGGTCATCGGCGGCAGAGTGCCTATGATCTGCGGGGTCAATGACATGACGACCGCCGCCGCCTGTAAGCTGGCAACCGAGGCGCGCAAAGCAGGCGCTGACGGAATCCTGATCGCGGCGCCACCCTATTCATTGCCGACCGAGCGCGAGCTCGCAGCGCACTGCCTGATGGTTGACCGTGCTGCCGATCTTCCGATCATGCTCTATAACTACCCGGGTCGAACCGGCGTGTGGATGGGCCCGGAATTCCTTGCCCGGGTTGGCCAGCGCGACAATTTCCAGTCCATCAAGGAAGCCAGCGGTGACATCAACCGCATCCATCTTCTTGCCAGAGAGTTTCCGCAGATTGCGATGAGCTGCGGCGCAGACGATCAGGCGCTTGAGTTTTTTGTGTGGGGCGCGACCAGCTGGGTCACGGCGATGGGAAATTTCATGGCACCCGAGCTGACACGCTTTTACGAAATCTGCCGATTCGAGAAGGATTTCGATACCGCGCGGCAAATGATGATGGCGATGCTGCCATTAACCACGATCATTGAGAGCGGAGGTAAATTTGCCCAATCGGTCAAATTCTGTGCAGAGCTTCAGGGATTACCAACGGGGCCGGTGCGCGCGCCATTGCGCGGCCTCCAAAAAGAACAAAAACGCGAATTGCGTGAGGTGATGGAAACCACCATGGCCAATTTGGGCGCAATCCTCAACAATCAGCAGAACAGCAAGGAAAAGAGCCATGTCAAACTTGTCAAATAGGGCCGAGGTTCAATCGATCGCGGACCAGCTGGTACTGCCGAATACTGCCTTCATCAACGGCAAGTTCAAAGCCGCAAAGTCCGGCCAGACGTTCCAGACAATCAACCCGGCAACGGGCGAGGTGCTGACAAACATCGCGGCCTGTGATGCGTCTGATGTGGATTTGGCGGTTGAAAAAGCCCGCAAAGCCTTCAAAAGCGGCAGCTGGTCGAAAATGCACCCATCCGATCGCAAGGCGGTGATGATCAAGCTTGTCAAATTGATGACCCGCCACCGCAACACGCTGGCAGTCCTCGAGAGTCTGGATAGCGGCAAACCGATTAAGGATTGTCAGGAAATCGATGTTCCCGAGACCCTGCATTGCCTGTCATGGCATGCCGAGGCCGCCGACAAATTATATGACCAGATATCGCCTTCAGGTGATGACGCTGTGGGCATGATTGTCCGCGAGCCTGCCGGGGTCGTGGGCTGTGTCCTGCCATGGAATTTCCCGCTGATGATGCTGGCCTGGAAAATTGGCCCGGCACTCGCCGGAGGCAACAGCGTCATTGTCAAACCAGCTGAACTGACCAGCATGACCGCGCTGAAAGTGGCGGAACTTGCTCAAGAGGCTGGCATTCCTGACGGTGTGTTGCAGGTGCTACCCGGTCTTGGTGAACAGGCAGGACAGGCCCTCGGGCGTCACCCGGATGTGGATGTGGTGTCTTTCACCGGCTCGACAGAGATTGGCCGCAGATTCCTTGAATATTCGGCGCAATCCAATTTGAAGCGAATCACACTGGAATGTGGCGGCAAGAATCCATGCGTTGTCCTCAGCGATGCAAAACATCTTGATGACATTGCCCGCCATGTGGTGTTTGCCGCTTGTTGGAACATGGGCCAGAATTGCACCGCAAACTCGCGCCTGATCGTGCATAAATCCATCCATGATGATCTGATGGCACGCGTTCTTGATCGGCTTAATGATTGGCGAACCGGTGATCCGCTGGATCCAAGAAATGCGCTGGGAGCAATTGTCTCACAGGAGCAATTTGACAAGATCATGGGCTTTGTCAAAACCGCCAAAAAGCAAGGCGGCACGCTTCTGGCAGGCGGTGAGGCGATCAAAGACAGTAAGGGCTTGTTCATCCCGCCGACAATTTTTGGCGGCGTAAAGCCTGACATGACAATCGCCATCGAAGAGATATTTGGACCGGTTATGGCGGTTATGCCAGTTGCCAATGATGAAGAGGCGCTGGCCCTTGCCAACCAGACCAATTATGGGCTTCAGGCCTCGTTGTTTACCTCTGATGTAACACGCGCGCACAGCTATGCCCGCAGGCTTCAGGCGGGAACGGTCTCAGTGAATTGCTATGGCGAGGGTGATATCACAACGCCATTTGGCGGCTACAAGCTTTCCGGCTTCGGCGGTAAGGACAATTCGCTGATGGCGCATGATCAATATACCGAGACCAAGACGATCTGGATCAATCTTGCCGAAAATCAGCAAGATGAGGAAATCGGCTGACATGCGATCATCCCGGCTGATCCACATTGTCAACTGCCATGCTGAAGGCGAGGTCGGTGATGTCATTGTCGGTGGCGTTGCCCCGCCGCCTGGTGATACTGTTGGCGAGCAGGCAGAGTTCATTGCCAGGGATGACGGCCTTCGGCAATTCGTCCTGAACGAACCACGCGGCGGTGTCTTTCGTCATATCAATCTGCTTGTGCCGCCAAAAAACCCGCAAGCAGACATGGGCTTCATCATCATGGAGCCGGCAGACACACCACCGATGTCTGGATCAAACAGCATCTGTGTGGCAACGGTTCTTCTCGAGACAGGCATCATTGCAATGCAGGAACCGGTCACCCGCCTGACCCTTGAGGCGCCCGGCGGTCTGGTCCGCGTTGAGGCACGTTGTCAAGACGGCAAGGTCCTGTCGATTCAGGTCCATAACATCCCTTCCTTTGCCGACAAGCTGGCTGTGCCATTGGAGGTTGAAGGGCTTGGCACATTGACTGTAGACACAGCCTTTGGCGGGGACAGTTTTGTCATAGTCGATGCCCCTGCGCTTGGTTTTGAGGTCACACCTGACGAGGCTCTGGACCTTGCCAGAACCGGTGTAAAAATCACCCGCGCGGCGAATGAACAGCTGGGCTTTCAACATCCCGCCGACCTTGGTTGGGATCATATCTCCTTCTGTCAGTTTGCCATGCCGGTTGAGAAGATCGATGGCGTTCTGACCGGACGCAATGCGGTTGCGATACGACCCGGGAAAATCGACCGAAGCCCCACCGGAACAGGCTGTTCAGCCCGGCTTGCCGTGATGCATGCGCGCGGCGAGATTGGCCTTGGTGAGACCTTTCATGGAGTATCAATCATCGGGTCAGTGTTCCGCTGTGCGGTTGAAGAGACGGTTTCCCTTGGCGCCAAGCAGGCGATCATTCCCTCGATACAGGGCCGTGCCTACATCACCGGCAACCAGCAGGTGATGCTTGATCCGGATGATCCATGGCCACTTGGCTATCGGTTGAGTGATACATGGCCGAATATGCTGGGGTGACAAACCTGTCGCCGCACGCCACTGGCCACACGTCGCAAGCCCCCCTATTTTAAAAGATCGAAAGCGTCCCCCCAGCAATCAGACACTTTGAATCCGAGCGGGTATGGATCCGTCGGGTCGAGGCCAATCTGGTGAATCCCATGGATCCAGCCGCGACCTTCGACGCGCGGTAAGATGGCCGCGCGACCGGCAATTTCTGTTGTGCCGACAATCTCAACCCTAAACGTGCTGTCGATGATTGAATGGGCGGTAACCGGATGGCCAACCGCGATCTCATTACGCGCATGCATGACAGCCAAACGCGCCGAATTGCCGGTGCCACAGGGGCTGCGATCAATACGTCCGGGCGGCAAAATGGTTGCCCCTTTAAGTTCCCCGTTACGGTCAAAACCGGTGAACATGGTGTATGACAGACCCTCAAGCCCTTCAATCTCGGGATGGCGAATATCCATCTGTTTGTTGATTGACCGATGAACGGCTGTGCCAAGCTCAACAAGCTTTCGTGCTGCGTCCGGCGTTATTTCCATGCCGAATTGGGCGACATCGATCAATCCATAGAAAATGCCACCAAAGGCGATATCAACCACAACCTTGCCAACACCATCCACCATCAATTCAACGTCCAGCTGATCGGCAAAGCTTGGCGTCATATCGAGGGCCACGCTGAGGCACTTTCCATTTTCGCATCTTGCACGCGCTCGCACCAAACCGGCTGGCGTCTCAAGGGTGACGATTGTCTCTGGCTCAATCATTTTCACCATGCCGGTCTCAAGTAGCACGGTCACCGTACAGATACAGTTTGAGCCTGACATGCCGTGCGCCTTGTCGCCCTGCAGAACAATCATGCCTGCATCCGCACCCTTTATTGATGACGGAAACAAAAGATTTGTCGACATCTGCGCCTGACCCCTTGGTTCAAACACCAGAAATTGACGCAGACTGTCATCCACCTGATTGATGTGGTTCATTTTGTCGAGCATCGTATCGCCGGGAATGTCGATCACCCCGCCGGTGACAACACGGCCAACCTCACCTTCGGCATGCGCCTCAACAAGCTGTATTGTTTTCTGCCAACGCATCACATGCCCCCTGTTATACGCAACGCAATCTGTTAAATTTCGGCCGTTGCTGCCAGCGCTCTATGGCAACATCAGATTAGCGAAAATCACGTAGATAGGAAATCCGGCATAAGCACAGCATGAGTGAATATTTTGGCTGTCTATTCCCGCCTTACCAGCTGATCCGAACAGGTGACATTGCCCACACCATCAGCGCTTCTTCAGTCTCGCTGGTGTTTCTGAACCGGTGCGCCATCATCGATGGATAGGAAAAGCTGTCGCCCTCGGCAAGCGTAATGACTTCATCCTCAAGCCGCAGTTCCACCTCGCCCTTCAGAATAAGCGCGTGCTGCTCGCCCTCAAAACGATACCCTTCGAGCGGTATAGGCGGCGCCCCAACACCCGGCGGGAATCGGGACATAATCAAATAGCATTGGCCAGACAGGGTGCTGGACAAGAGCTGATCTTCAAACCCCAATTCGGCGGTAGAGCGCGTATACATATCTGATAAAGACCGACGATGCGCGGCGCGGACCACATGCTGGCGTTCAAGCGGGCCTTTTCCGGATTGTTGCGGGAAGAACCAGTCCGCATCAACCGCCAGCGTTGCACTGATCTCGGCCAGCAAGTCAGGCGAAATGCGTGCCGATCCCCGCTCAATCCGGCTGAGATAGGCCACCGAGCAGGACACCGATTCAGAAAGGTCGCTCAAGGTCAGGCCACGCGCCTTGCGCACCTCGCGTATCTCACTGCCAAGACGCTCTGCTTCGGAAAGGGGCTTATCATCACTCATCTATCTGGCATAAAAGATTTTGATTGATTTTTCGAGAAAAATTCTACTTAGTTAAAAAATCA
>JAYQTT010000026.1:0-21352 GCA_038147495.1 Alphaproteobacteria bacterium
CATGCGCGAGAGCCGTATATTTCTCATAGAGCTGTTGTGCATTGCCACGCAATTTCACATCAGGGCCATTTGATTCGTATGAAGTGTTGCGATTGGGAATATGTGGCTGTCCGCCGCCATTTCCCCGACGGCCACGTCCGCGACCGCGCTTAGCATTCTGAGGTTGTCTCATTCACTCTTTTACCAGCTGTTTGTACTTTCAACACATCGCGATGCCAACAAGGCCTGTCTATTTGATGTGATAGGCTATCCCAATAAACCGGGTAGTTCGCTGACTTTGGACTTTCGCACTCAACCTCAAAAGAGGGGCGTTGCCACAGCGAGGCGCTACAATAGCCATGCGCAGGATTTAATTTCAAGCAAAATATGACTCAACGGCCTTTTTCCCTGTCTGAAACGTCATTTTATGTCTGAAAGGTCATTTTATGTCCCCAACCGGGCGATCTTTTTCAGCCTTGTAACAAAAAATCAAATATCTGAGTGACGAAAAATCAAACATCTGGCCGTGCCGGACAAATCCGGAACAGCAGCCATCATGTCCAGACCAGCCGATATAGCCAATGCGCTTACCTCTGTCTGTTGGCCATCTCCGATCTCGGCAAACACCCGTCCCCGCGTTGACAAAAGCGATGCAAACACTGGCATCAATTCCCGCCAGCACGAAAGACCATCAGCACCACCATCAAGCGCCAAACGTGGATCATGCTTGGCCACTTCCGGCGCGAGGCTGTCAATCTGTCCAGCGGGGATATAGGGCGGGTTGCAAAGAATGATGTCATACCCATCCGGCGCCTCTGGCGTCTCGGTAAAGTGGCAATGTTCAAACCGGCACCGCGTCTTCAAACCAAGGTCGGCAGCATTATTTGTCGCCGCTGTAACGGCCTGTGGATTGATATCTACGCCAAGGCCGGTGGCGTTGCCGAGCTCCGAGAGACAGGCCAGCAACAGGCAGCCACTTCCTGTGCCAAGGTCCAATATCCGCACACCATCGCCATCACCACCAGCACCGGCACCATCGCCATCACCGGCACCGCCACCAGTCAGGGTGCGGCCAAAAGCTGTTGCCTGCTCGACAAGGGTTTCAGAATCTGCGCGCGGGTCGAGGGTCGCCGGCGACAGCCGAAAACGTAATGACCAGAACTCACGCCACCCCCGAATACGACTGACCGGCTCGCCCATGGTGCGGCGATGTACAAGGGCATCCAACCGCGTCTGGTGATCATCCGACCATCCGTGCACATCTTCATGCGGCAACACAGCATCATCACGACCAAGCACAAGGCCAAGCAACAATCTGGCATCACCGCGAGCACTTGAAATTCCTGCGGCAACAAGACGGTCTGTTGCATCGTCAAGAATATTGCGGGCTTCTATGGTCATGACTGATGTGCTAGTCCGCGCCTTCTGCCAGACGCCGCGCCTGATCTTCAGAGATCAGCGCATCAATCACCTCATCCAGCGCCTCACCAGCGATGACCCGGTCAAGTTTGTACAGGGTAAGATTGATCCGGTGGTCAGTGACGCGCCCTTGTGGAAAATTATAGGTGCGGATCCGCTCGGACCGATCACCCGAGCCAACTTGTCCCTTGCGCGATGCCGCGCGCTCAGCCTGCAGGCGGGCACGCTCGGCGTCATATAATCGGGCCCGCAAAATCTTCATCGCCTTTGCGCGATTCTTGTGCTGTGATTTTTCATCCTGCTGGCTGACAACGATACCTGTCGGGATATGCGTGATCCGCACCGCAGAATCAGTTGTGTTCACCGACTGTCCGCCCGGCCCGGACGCCCTGAAAACATCAATCCGCAAATCAGTCTCGACAATGTCGATATCCACATCTTCTGCTTCCGGAAGCACAGCAACCGTGGCGGCAGAAGTGTGAATGCGCCCTCCGGCCTCAGTTTCCGGTACACGCTGAACACGATGCACACCAGATTCGAATTTGAGACGGGCAAACACATCGGCCCCGGCAATATTTGCCGTTGCTTCCTTATAGCCGCCAATGCCTGTCTCAGAGACCTCCATCACCTCAAACTTCCAGCCATGCTTGGCTGCAAGTCGTTGGTACATGGCAAACAAATCCGATGCGAACAACGCCGCTTCATCACCGCCGGTTCCGGCTCTGACCTCAAGAATGGCGTTACGCGAGTCGTCCTTATCCTTTGGCAAAAGCAACAGCTGCAGCTTGGCCTGCTCGTCCGGCAGACCGGCCAGAAGCTCATCCAGTTCAAGCTGTGCATCTCTGCCATTTCCGGATCGTCAGCGGCATCGGCTAGCATGGCCTTGGCATCGGCAATTTCAGTTGTCATCCGATTGACAAGCTCAATCTGCTCACAGACCGGCCGCAATTCAGTGAGTTCACGCGACAGCGTGGCCATTTCGTCAGGCGTCATGTCCGCCGCGTGCGACAACCGCTCTCGACTTCGCTACGCCGTTGCAAAACCTTTTCCATCGTTGCGTCGAGACCTTCATGTCCCTATCCCTTCACACAGCATTCTTATCCAATTGCAACCGGCAAATTATTGTTGGCCAATCATGATCCTGAAATTATTGATTTGCGAGACGCGCCAGAACTGCCGCGGCCAGATTGGAGAGTTCCAATTCCGTCTGATTGCCATCGGCCAGATCGCGGAGCTGCACGGTTCCACTCGCCTCACTTTGCACCGCCAATAATCGCTGCCAGACGAATTCCAGCACGGTCAATCTTCTTCATGCGCTTGCCCATGTTCCCACCCAGCGGGATGTCCACACCAAGACCAGCATCGCGCAACATTTCGGCAAGCTGAAACACCATGGCATCCGCGGCTGGCTCTGCAGCGATGACGGCAATATCTGCGGGCGCAATTCTCCGGCGCCAACAAGCATCGCCAGACGCTCAACACCGGCTGCCCAGCCAACGCCGGCAATCGGCGGGCCGCCGAGCATTTCGCTCAACCCGTCATAACGGCCACCACCAAGAACGGTGCCTTGGGCACCAAGCGAGTCGGTGATAAATTCGAAGGCACTGTGACAGTAATAATCGAGACCCCGGACCAGAAGCGGATCAAAATCCCATGCGATGCGCGCCGCATCTAACGCCTTTGTCACCGTCTCAAAATGCGCCTTCGACAGATCATTCAGATGGTCCTGCAACCGCGGCGCATCGGCAATGATGTCCCGATCTGTCTTGTCCTTGGAATCGAGAATACGAAGCGGATTGGTGACAAGCCGCGCCTTGCTGTCTTCTGACAGATCCGCTTCATGTTTTTGCAGGAATGCAACAAGTGCGCCGCGATAGGCTGTTCGGCTTTCGGTGTCGCCAAGTGAGTTCAGATGCAACACGCATTTATCGCCAACGCCAAGCGCATCCAACACCCGCGAACCACAGGCGATAATTTCGGCATCTGCCAGCGGTTCAACCGGGCCAAGATATTCAATCCTGATCTGATGAAACTGGCGCATCCGGCCTTTTTGTGGCCGCTCATAACGGAACATCGGCCCCGCATAGAAATATTTCAGCGGCAGCGATTGCGTCAGACCATTGGAAATCATCGCGCGCACGACCGCAGCGGTATTTTCCGGCCGCAACGTCAGGTTTTCGCCGCCACGATCAGTGAAATTATAGGTCTCTTTGGTGACAACGTCACTGCTGTCTCCAAGAGGCCGTGAAAAGACCTCGGAAAATTCAAAAATTGGCGTTGCCATCTCATTGAAGCCATAAGCCGCTGCAACGTCACGCGCGGTATCCATCACGCGGCGATGTGCGGCCATCGCTTCGGGCAGCAGATCAGTCGTGCCTCTTGCCGGTTGCAATCGTGACATGATTATACAGCCTCTCCCATGGCAGATTTGGCCGCTATATTCTCACTGGCGGCATCACACGCTTGTTCTTGCTTTATCAGCTTTGCCCGGTCCTCGACCAGCTCGACAATATGTTCAACAAGATCTTCATTTGACAGCCGATGATCAGCCATGCCGGATATATAAATCTGATGCGTGCCTCGACCCCCACCGGTCAAACCGATATCGGTCTCGCGCGCTTCGCCCGGGCCGTTTACCACACAGCCAATGATCGATACTGAAATCGGCACATCAATATGCTGCAGCCTGTCTTCGATGATTTGTACGGTTTCGATTACATTGAATTGCTGACGGGCACATGACGGGCATGAAATCACAGTCACACCGCGGCGGCGCAACCCAAGAGATTTAAGCATCTCATACCCGACCTTGACCTCTTCGCTTGGCTCAGCCGAAAGCGACACGCGGACCGTATCGCCAATGCCTGACCACAACAGATTTCCAAGCCCGATCGCCGATTTGACAGTACCGGCGCGCAAGCCACCCGCTTCGGTAATGCCGATATGAAGGGGGCAATCAATGACCTCGGCAAGCTGTTGATAGGCCGCCACCGCCAGAAAGACATCAGACGCTTTTACCGATATCTTGAACTCATGAAAGTCGTTATCTTGCAGGATTCGCGCATGATCAAGCGCCGATTCAACCAACGCTTCGGGACAAGGCTCGGCATATTTTTCCAGCAAATGCCGCTCCAGCGAACCGGCATTTACCCCGATCCGCATCGAACAACCATGATCGCGGGCAGCCTTGATGACTTCTTGTACGCGCTCTGCTTTACCAATGTTTCCCGGATTAATGCGAAGACAGGCCGCGCCAGCTTTCGCCGCCTCTATCGCACGGCGGTAGTGAAAATGGATATCAGCAACAATCGGCACCGGGCTATTTGCACAAATCGTCTTCAATGCGGCGGTGCTGTCCTCATCCGGGCATGACACGCGAACGATATCAGCGCCTGCCTCTGCGGCGGCATTGATCTGGGCAAGCGTTGCCTCAACATCGGTTGTCAGCGTGTTGGTCATCGTCTGCACGCTGATCGGTGCATCACCACCAACCAATACGTCTCCGACCCTAATCTGGCGACATTTCCGGCGCTCAATTGTGCGATAGGCTCGATAGGCGTTTGACACGACACAGCTCCTGATAAGGAATTGGTTTGGCTTGAGGCGGGCTATGCCCTGTGGCATCCGCCTCCGCGGCGATATCTATAGCCGTTTGCGGGCCAGATTACCACAGCCCTTGCAAAACAGCTGGCAGATAAATTTATCCGATAAGAATGTGTGGGCCGGGCTAGAGTTCGGCCTTCAGCCGCTCAATCTTCAAAGGCATATCGCGAACGATCTCGCCTTTGTCGCCGACAGACATAACGGTTCCGTCATGAAAAACGACCTCAAGGCCGCCCGCGTTGCCCGTGCTCAGATAGAGGTTGTCATTACTGTTAACAACATAGCTGTCGCCGTTGCGCATCAGCTTTGTCATGACTTCCTCGCCATTGTTGCGGACGATTTCAACCCAGCTGGAGGCCTGCGCCCGGATGGTGATTTCCATTGCCGGATCACGCTGGTTGGCAAAGGCCGAGCCCTCGCCGCCATCCCCCGGCTTGGCAGTCGTAGCCGGATCAAGTGATGGCACCACCACATCTTTGTCGGTTGCCGCCACAACAGCCGACCCTGCGGTATCATCGCCAACGGCACGCAATTTCTCATTCGATCCGGCAGCAGCGGTATCAGCGGTTGTCTCATCTGCGTCCGGCGTCACCTTGCGCGGCGCTACTGACATATCGTCTGCGGATGGTGCTGGCATCGTCACAGCGGCGATTTCAGCCTCTATCACTTTGTCTTTGATCAGGTCTGTTTGCGCGGCGCCAGACTGGGCGGCACCGGTTTGATCTTTCAAAGGTAAGATTGTTTCATCAGCGCTACCCGCGTCCGCGCTTGCCAGCTGATCACCCTTTGCATCCAGATTTACCGGAGCAATGTCATCCGTGTCCACAGATGACGCCACGCTCACGGCATCCTCGCCAGCGAGCAGATTGTCACCCTCGGTTACGCTGTCCTCGATGGCCAGACTGACGGCTGCCAGCTGATCCAGCTGATTGCCATCAACCATTGCATCAGGCGCGCGCCCCATCATATACCATCCGGCATAACCACCCAGCGCTACCAACACCGCAACAGATGCGACCAGCGCACTCATCCGCGGTGGATGATAATTCTGCACAGGAAACTTGTAGGAAGGCTTGAGATCGGACTGATCACTTTGTGCATAATGGGCCTTTAGCAGGCCGGAAATCTCATCATGGTCGATATCGACAAGCTGTGCATAGCTGCGGACATAGCCGGACACGTAAGTCGCCCCCGGAAGCGTGTCAAAACGGCCAGCCTCAAGATTTTTCAGAATATCTTTTGGGATACGCAAGGCATGCGAGATGTCTGCAATGCTCAGCTTTGCATCAAGCCGCGCTTTTCGCAACAGCACCCCAATGGCGACCGCACTTGCCTGCATATTATCCTCAAATGACAACGCCAACTCAGATTGTTTCATAACCAAACCGCACCTGGTCCAAGCTCGCTATAGGCCTCACATTATCAAAACGTCCATATAATGCAAGAATTTCCCCTCAAACCGCGAGACTTAGCTCACATTCTTAAAGTCACCGCTCCACATCAACGGGTAACTGCCCCTGCCTTGCGGCACAAGGCATACGCCCCGCCCCGGTCTGCATCAGACATCATCAAGGCCAAATGCGGTATGCAAGCTGCGTACCGCAAGTTCGGTATATTCAGATGAAATCAACACCGATATTTTGATCTCGGAGGTAGAAATCACCTGCAAATTGATGCCCTTATCGGCCAGCGTTTCAAACATCGTCTTGGCCACACCCGGCTGAGACCGCATGGCCATACCGACAACCGAAATCTTTGTGACATTCTCTGCCGCGCTAACCCCTGAAAAACCGAGCTGATCTTTGCTCTTTTCAAGCGTATCAACGGCCTTTTGCAGGTCCGCTCGACCAATTGAAAAGGTAATATCAGTTTTCTTCGTATCGGTTGACGCACTTTGAACGATCATATCGACATTGACATGATTATCCGCAAGTCGGCCAAAAATCTCGGCCGCGATACCCGGCTTGTCAGGCAGGCCCTGAATGGTGATTTTTGCCTCATCGGGGCTGTAGGCAATGCCGCTGATTTTTTCCTGTTCCACGATTGAATCCTCATCAACAACAAAGGTTCCCGGTGCGTCTGTAAAGCTTGACCGCACCTGTAAATTGACATTGTGCCGCATTGCCATCGCCACCGAGCGGGTCTGCAAGACCTTTGCCCCAAGCGATGCCATTTCGAGCATCTCTTCGAACGTGATCCGATCCAGCTTGCGGGCATGTGGGGCGATACGGGGGTCCGTGGTGTAGACGCCATCAACATCGGTATAGATGTCACAACGGTCAGCGCCAAGCGCCGCCGCCAGCGCCACTGCCGAGGTGTCTGATCCACCCCGCCCCAAAGTGGTAATGCGCCCATCTGGTGCCAAACCCTGAAATCCGGCGACCACAGCAACCTGCCCGGCGGCAAGCCGCTGGCCGATGACGCTGGTGTCAATGTCAAGGATCCGGGCAGCCCCATGAATTTCATCGGTATGCACCGGCATTTGCCAACCAAGCCACGAGCGCGCATCAACACCCATGTTCTGCAAGGCGATAGCCAGAAGGCCTACAGTCACCTGCTCACCTGTTGATACGATCGTGTCATATTCGCGCGCATCATGGAGCGGGCCAATATCACGCGCCCATGCCACAAGCTGATTGGTTGTCCCTGCCATTGCCGAGACCACAACTGCTACCTGATGGCCTGCGTCAACTTCGCTTTTCACACGCGTGGCAACATTGCGGATGCGATCAAGGTCGCCCACCGATGTCCCACCAAATTTTTGAACAATGAGTGCCATTTTGTCGTATGCTAACCGCTGCTTCATATTCGAGATTGCAGCAGTCATAGCGATAACAAAGCCGCGGGGCAAGTCTGTGGAAACCACTGCCGACAAGAAAGAAATAGAGAACTTCGCTGCGATGTCGGCGAAATGGTGGGATGAAAGCGGGCCAATGGCCCCTTTGCACCGGTTTGCGCCGGTCAGAATTGACTATATTTTGCAAAGCCTACGCCGTCGAAAACGCCTTGGCAGCGCCGATGGTGCGCTGGCCAGTTTGCGTGTTTTGGACATCGGATGTGGCGGCGGCATTCTGGCTGAGCCTCTGGCCCGCCTTGGTGCCGAGATGACAGGAATTGACGCAACCCCACAAGCCATTGACGCGGCGAAAGCGCATGCAAAAGCCATGGGGTTGGAAATCAACTATATGTGCTGCACCGCCGAGGCGCTGGCCGAAACATGCGCTGCGGAAGGCCAAAAATTCGACCTGATTTACGCCTCAGAGGTGATTGAACATGTCGCCGACAGACGACTTTTTATCACTGCGATTGCCAGCATGCTTGCCGAAAACGGCACCGTGGTGATCACCACAATAAACCGCAGCCTCGCCGCTTTTGCGCTGGCCAAAGTCGCGCTGGAATATATTGTCAGGATGGTGCCGGCAGGAACGCATGATCCAAAAAAATTCGTTAAACCCGAAGAATTGCGGGCTGAATTTGGTGCCGTTGGTATTGATATTGATGATGTTACCGGTTTTGTTCCCCGCCCTGACGGCAGCTTTCGGCAATCAGGCACGCTGGCGATCAATTACGGTGCAAGTGGTGGTTGGGCTGGTCAGCACCACAAAATTTGACCGGAACCCCCTGGAAACCATTGGTTAATTGTCTTTCGGCAACCAGGGCATCTGCAACACCTCAATACCCTCTTCATCAAGCTGTTCGCGTTCCTCTGACGTGACCTCGCCGTAAATCCCTTCGGGTTCGACTTCGCCATAATGGATTTTGCGTGCTTCTTCGGCAAAATTCTTCCCAACATCACGGCATTCAGCCTTGATCTTGTTTTGCAAATTGCGCATTTCTCCAAGCAATTCCGCCATTTTCTCTACTGCTTCCGGAGGGAAGCTCCGGCCCGGCATCGATGCTGCCGCGGGTGCCGTTGGCGCAGGTAAATTTGCTGCAGATGAGCCCGCCACTTTTGGCTGCGGGACTGGTGGGCGGGATTTGCGTGTTTTCGGGCTTGCCAGATTGGGCGCCATCAATGCGCGGCGTACAGAATTGCTGTTGCACATCGGACAAGATACGAGCCCTTGCTCGCTCTGCTCGGAGAATGATTCCGAACTCTGGAACCAGCCTTCGAATTCATGGTCTTTCGCGCAAACAAGCTGATATTTGATCATCCTATTGCTCTTTCCTGCCGATCACAGATTGCCGTAGGGCAATTGCTAGGCAATCTTACCATGACAATGTTTGTATTTTCGTCCTGATCCACAAGGGCACGGCTCGTTGCGCGAAATCTTGCGATCGGGCATCGCTGCCGGCGCTTCGGCGGCCCTGGCTGCGGCAGCCCTGTCTTCGGCGTTCGCGGCCGGTTGGCCAGTTTGGCCTTCCGGTTCGGATTGCCTTACCTCAACATGTGCAAGAACCATGGTCGTTGCCTCACGCATGCTGCCGAGCAATTGCTCAAACATCGCAAACGCTTCGCGTTTATATTCGTTGAGCGGGTCCTTTTGCCCATAGGCACGCAGCGAGATCCCCTGACGCAACTGATCAAGGCGCAGCAAATGCTCTTTCCACTGCTGATCCAGCACCTGCAGAAGAAGTGATTTTTCTGCCATGCGCATGATCTCGGGGCCAATCCGCACAGCCCTTTCAGCCATATGCCGGTCTGCCGCGGCAATCAACCGCTCTTCGATTTCCTGCTCGGCCACACCATCCTCGGCAAACCATTCTGCCGCGGGCACCTCAACACCCAGAATGCGTCTGGCATCCGTTTGCAATTGCTCTGGTTGCCACTGGTCATGATAGCTTCCCGCCGGGATTGCTCTGGCGACAATCTGGGCTGCGGCCTCGTGGCGCATATCGGTGACGGTTTCCTGAACCTCGTCAGCGCGCATGATTTCCTTACGCTGTTCGAAAATCACGCTCCGCTGGTCGTTCATCACATCATCATATTTGAGAAGCTGTTTGCGGATCTCAAAATTGCGCGCCTCAACCTTTGACTGTGCCTTTTCAACGGCCTTGTTGATCCAGGGATGGATGATCGCCTCCCCTTCTTCCAGACCAAGCTTTTGCAACATGCCGTCAAGCTTTTCAGATCCGAAAATGCGCATCAAATCGTCCTGCAGAGACAGGAAGAATTTTGAGGCGCCGGGATCACCTTGACGACCGGTACGGCCACGAAGCTGATTATCAATCCGGCGTGATTCATGGCGCTCGGTGCCGATGACATAAAGTCCACCAGCGGCCAGAGCCTCGGCCTTCAAAGCTGCGACTTCTTCGGTAATGCGTTTAGTTTCAGCGGCATCGAGATCGCCCTCGGCAAGCCGCATTTCAAGATTGCCGCCAAGCTGAATATCGGTTCCACGTCCCGCCATGTTGGTGGCGATCGTTACCGCGCCCGGCACGCCGGCCTGGGCGATAATACCGGCCTCTTGTTCATGAAATCTGGCGTTCAGAACTTCATGCGGGATCTTCCGCTTTTTCAATTCATTCGACAGCGCCTCTGATTTCTCGATGCTGACGGTGCCGACAAGCACCGGCTGACCCCGATCACGGCAATCAGAAATGAGTGCGATCACCGCATCGTCGCGCTCGGCACTGGTGCGGTAGACTTCATCATCATGGTCTTTGCGTTGCACCGGCTGGTTGGTCGGCACCGAAGTAACATCAAGATTGTAGATTTCGGAAAATTCGCCCGCTTCGGTCATCGCCGTACCGGTCATGCCGGCAAGCTTTTCATACATGCGGAAGTAATTCTGGAAGGTGACTGATGCCAGGGTCTGGTTTTCCGCCTGAATATCGACCTTTTCCTTGGCCTCCAGCGCCTGATGCAAGCCATCGGAAAAGCGTCGACCTTCCATTGCCCGTCCGGTGAATTCATCAATGATCACAACACCGCCATTCTTGATCATGTAATGCGTATCACGGTGGAACAGCTTGTGCGCACGAAGCGACTGATTGACGTGATGCAACAGGCTCACATTGTCGATGTCATAGAGCGTGCCCTCGGTAATCGCCCCTGCATCACGGAGCAACGTTTCGGCATGTTCCATGCCGTCTTCGGTCAACGAGATGCTGTTGCCCTTTTCATCAAGATCGAAATCCTCTTCGACCAATTGCGGCACAATACTATTGGCCAGCACATAGCTTTCGGTATTGGTCTCCGCTGGTCCGGATATGATCAGCGGTGTTCTGGCCTCATCAATCAGGATGGAGTCAACTTCGTCGACGATCGCAAAGTGATGGTCTCGCTGCACCATGTCTTCGAGGCGGAACTTCAGATTGTCACGCAGATAATCAAAGCCGAATTCATTGTTGGTGCCATAGGTGACATCGCATCTGTAGGCGGCGCGGCGCGCCTCATCATCAAGACCGGCGGTGATGCATCCCACCGTCAGCCCGAGAAATTCATAGATCTGGCCCATCCATGCCGCATCACGCGATGCCAGATAGTCATTCACCGTGACGACATGCACGCCCTTTTCCTCGAGAGCGTTCAAAAACACGGCCAGAGTTGCAACGAGAGTTTTACCCTCGCCCGTCTTCATTTCGGCAATTTGACCTTTGTGGAGCGCCATGCCCCCCATTAACTGCACGTCAAAATGCCGCTGGCCAAGTGCGCGTTTGGCTGCCTCACGAACGAGTGCAAACGCCTCGGGCAGCAGATCGTCAAGCTTTTCACCATTCGTCAGACGTGTTTTCAGCTCTTGCGTCGTCGCCGGAAAATCGCTGTCCGCAAGGCTTGCCATGCGGTCTTCCAATGCGTTGATCGCCTGAACTGTCGGGGCGAATTTTTTGACGGCACGATCATTAGAATCGCCGAACAGGCTTTTTGCCAACGAACCAAGCATGTGAACTCCAGAAGTCTGGCGGCAGACCTGCCCCAAATGTCCCCGGCCAGACTGCCATATTGGCTTCTGGCCCCATCGCTTTGAGATAGCCATCACCATATATTTTGTCAATGTAGCGGCGTCATCACGGTTCGTATCGATTGTGCGGCATTTTTGGTGATTACCGCTTTTCAACCATTACTGAGGCGTCACGAGGGCTTGCGTTGGACCCTTGCTTCGGACAAAATATGGCCGTCAGTCAGCCGGTCATCCGGACCAAAGCGACCACGCATTATCATCTCGAACCTCTCGCATTAAAGGGCCATACCCTATGAAAACCTTAATCCGCCTCGCCATGATCACATCGCTCGTATTATTTTCTGGTCATGCCATTGCCCGCGATGAAATCGCTGTCGCGACTGTTGATGGTGAAGTGATCTCGCTTGAAGATGTGATGGCGGCCGCGCAGGAAATTCCGCCAGAATATCGTCAGGCACCGATGGAGACCTATTTCGACCAGCTTGTTGCCGAACTTATTGACACGCATCTGGCGGCAGATGCCGCGCGCGCGGCAAAGCTGGATGATGATGAAGCGGTGATCAAAGCAATAGAACGGGCAGCGGACCGTGTCCTTGCACAGGCCTTCCTGACCGCAACTGTCAACGAAGAAATCACCGAAGAGGCGATCAACAATGCGTATCAGGCATTGGTCGCAGACACCGCATCGCGGGAAACCGTCACCGCATCGCATATTTTGGTTGAATCGCGGGATGCGGCGATGGACATCATCGCCAAGCTCAATGATGGCGGCGACTTTGCCGCGCTGGCGAAGGAATTCTCGACAGGGCCAAGCGGTCCAAATGGTGGCGAGCTTGGCAGCTTTGGTCGCGGCCAGATGGTTCCGGCATTCGAAACCGCGGTCTTTGCCATGCCCGTTGGCAGCTTTTCTGCAGAACCCGTGCAGACGCAGTTTGGCTGGCACATAATCAAGGTTGCCAACCGCGAGGTGCAGCCTGCACCCGAAATTGATGCTGTCCGCGGCCAGCTGGTTTCCAATCTGCAACGTCAGGTGCTTGGGCGTATGCTTGAGAGCCTGCGGGCCAAGGCAAATGTTGAGCAGCGCAGCTTTGATGACATCCGTGCGGATGTTGAGGCGGCCGACAAGGCCGCCAGTGGGACCAATTAATAATGACCGTCTCGCCGCTTGCGCCTGATCGCTTTCCCGATATGCCGACGATCTCCGGTGTGCGGCTGGTTACTGCCGCCTCGGGAACAAAATATAAGGGCCGTGACGACATGATGGCCATGCTGCTTGACGAATCTTGTCAGGTGGCTGGCGTCTTCACAATGTCTGACACCGCCGCCGCGGCCGTGGCATGGAGTCGGACCAACAGCCAAAATGGCGTTGCGCGTGCCATCATCACCAATGCCGGCAACGCAAATGCCTTTACCGGTGCGCATGGTCATACAGACGTCAAAACTGTATGCTCGGCGCTTGCCACGCGGATCGGCGCTTCTGCTGAAGATGTTCTGATTGCCTCGACAGGGGTCATCGGCGAGCGGCTCAATTGTGATCTGTTGATCAACCAGTTTGATGCGATGTTGCAAGCGCCTGACGCCAGCTGGGCAGATGCCGCGGCGGCGATCAAAACAACAGACACATTTGCCAAAGGTGCCGCCGCAGATTGCGAAATTGAAGGCCAAAAGGTACAGATTTGCGGGATCGCAAAGGGCTCGGGGATGATTGCGCCGAACATGGCGACAATGCTTGGCTATGTCGCAACCGATGCCAATATCGCGGCAGACGCACTTCAGGACCTCCTCCGTGCCGCCACAAAAACAAGCTTTAACGCGATCACCGTGGACAGCGACACCTCGACATCAGACAGTGTGTTTCTGGTTGCCAGTGGCGCCGCTGGCCATCGGCAAATTCAGGACATGAATGATCCAGCCCTGGACGGTTTTCGCCGCGCTCTTGATAGCGTGATGCAAGATCTGGCCAGGCAGATTGTCCGTGATGGCGAGGGGGCCAGCAAATTCATCACCATAGATGTTACAGGCGCCACGGATGATGCCAGCGCACACCGAATTGGCATGGCCATCGCCAACTCACCGCTGGTGAAAACCGCGATTGCCGGTGAAGACGCCAATTGGGGGCGCATTGTCATGGCGGTGGGCAAGGCCGGTGAAAACATCGACCAGTCCATGCTCAGCGTGACCATGGGCGGTGTGACCATTGCCCGCGCCGGCGGACCTGTTGAAGGCTATGACGAAACCCCGGTTGCCGCCCACATGGCCAATGCCGAAATAGATATTGCCGTCAGCGTTGGCACAGGGAGTGGCACCGCCAGAGTGTGGACTTGTGATTTCACCCACGGCTACATCAGCATCAACGCAGATTACCGAAGCTGAGATGTCGGGCAATGATGCCAAACCGCTGGTCCATGTCAGCGCCGTTGCGTTGATTGACGTTGACGGACGCGTCCTGCTGGCACAGCGACCGGAAGGCAAATCAATGGCTGGCCTGTGGGAATTTCCCGGGGGCAAAATTGAGCCGGGCGAAACACCGGAAGCGGCGCTGATCCGCGAACTGGACGAAGAGCTTGGCATCAACACAAAGGAAAGCTGCCTTGCCCCGATCAGCTTTGCCAGCCACAGCTATGAGACATTTCATCTCGTCATGCTTGTTTATGCCTGCCGCAAATGGCAAGGCCACCCCCGGCCGATTGAGGGCGGGGCGTTGGCATGGGTGCGGGCAAATAAATTGCGTGACTATCCGATGCCACCGGCAGATCTGCCGTTGATTGCCGTGTTGCAGGATCTACTCTGAAAACCATCGCACGCTGGCAGTTAAAAACCGTGCGTGCTTGGCCAATCAAAGCGGGCCAATCAACGTGGGTCAATCAAAACGGGCGAATAGGATCAGGCTTCCGGATCATGCTCTGTAGCATCAAGACTGGCGGCCAGTCGATGCGCTGCACTACCCGGGCGAAGCGATTTTTGCTGGCTTTCATGCGGCGCCCACCCGGTCAGGGTAATGATCTCAAAACTTGCTGGAATGGTGCCGTCATCATGACCAAATCTTTCCTGATAGATTTCTGCCGCCCGCAGGAACAGACGCCGCGAAGTTGGCCTGCGAATCCGTCCCAAAAGTGCATTCTGCTCACCCATACCACGCAAATCAGCCATCAGCCGAAACATGTCAGGATAAGTGACGGTCAATTTGTCGGCATCAGCCACAGGCAGGGCAAGCCCGGCACGTCCGAGCAACCCGCCAACATCACGAATGTCAGCCATCGGCGCTGTACGCGGGCTGAGCCCACCGCTGATCTCGGCCTCTGCCTCGCCAAGCGCAGCGCGTAATTCCTGCAATGTTGCGCCGCCAAAAAAATTCACCAGAAGCAAACCATCGGGCTTCAGCATGTTCCGCATCTGCCGCAGCAGGCCCGGCAAATCGTCAACCCAATGCAGGGACAGACACGAAAACACCGCATCAAAGGACGCTTCGGCAAAAGGCAGGATTTCTGCCTCGCTGACAATTGACGGCCCCATCGACAAGGCCTGCCGGGCAAAATTGAAAGCCGGATCGGCCTGAATGACTGTGCCGACCTTGTCATTTTGCACCAGCGCGCGTGTCAGGCTGGCGTCATGACAGCCAACATCAAGACACAACGGAAAGTCACGACGCATCAGTTCGAGCCGGTCGACAATGCGCAAAACAGATTCCTGCTTTAAAAAATCAAAGGCGGTAAATCCGCTGGCCGCGCGTTCACGGTGGCGTCGGTGAAGCGCATAATCAAACAACCGTGGAATGGTTGCGCTGTTATCCTTGCTGTCGTCTGTCATGAGCGCACAATCATCGACCACCGGAAAAATGCAAGCAAAAATACAAAAACAGTACCGGCTGGGCACGACTCTTAACCAAGTTTTTACCCGCACCATGCTATGCGCAAGAGATGCTTCATCCGGTTTTCGCCCGGCTGGCCAATGCTGTCCTGCCGCATCAATGTTTGCTTTGTCGCCAATTTGCCGAAACAGCTGGCCTGTGTGGAACATGCTGGACCGGGCTTAAACCGATTTCAGCGCCGATGTGCGACATCTGCGGGCGGCCTTTGCCACATCAATTGCCACAAGGGCGATGCGGACATTGCTGGCTGCGTCCCCCGCCACTGGAGAGGATGCGGGCATGGTGCCTCTATAACGACACGTCCCGCGATCTAATCCTGAAATTCAAACATGGCGGAGGACTGTTTCTCACACCCTTCTTTGCCGCGATGATGACTGGCTTGTGTCGCGAGCTATTGACGCCTGACACCCTCATCATTCCGGTGCCTTTGCACCGCTGGCGATATCTGAAAAGGCGCTATAATCAATCGGCGGAGCTGGCCCGCGCCCTTGCCGCCAGACACGACCCCCAACAATTCGCCCCAGATATTTTGTATCGGCGCAAAAGGACACCCAGTCAGGCCGGACTGAACCGGCGCCAACGCCAGCAAAATCTGGCAAATGCGTTTGATATAAACCCGAAGGCGCACAGCCGGCTGGAGGGACGCGCTGTTCTGCTTGTTGATGATGTGATGACCACCGGTGCCACTTTGCACGAGGCCGCACGCACATTGCAAAGGGGCGGCTGCCAGAGGGTCATGGCTATGGTCATCGCGCGAACGCAGTAAGGCCAAAAAGAAATTTACACCATGTCAGATTTGCCTTGTTTTACCGCTTGCAGCCCTCGACCTTATCACCTACATCAATGGACATGAGCACATCACCAAAAGTCGAAATATATACTGCTATTGCCTGTGGTTACTGTTCGAGGGCCATGCGCCTTCTGCAATCGAAAAACGTTGATTTCAAACAGATCGATGTGTCGATGAGTTCTGACCTGCGCGCCGAGATGACCAGCCGATCCGGCGGCAGACGAACCGTCCCGCAGATATTCATTGGCGACATGCATGTTGGCGGTTGTGATGATCTTTTCAGTCTGGAAAATGCCGGCCATCTGGACAAATTGCTGGACGCATCATGACCGATGCGCTGCGAGTGGCCGCCCTGCAATATTGCGCAGGTGGAGACGCGGACGCCACTTTGGCGCATATCACACCGATGATCAAAGCCGCCGCCAAAGACAAGGCGAAGCTTATCTGCCTTCCTGAAGCAGCCAGCTTTCTTGCTGAAAACCGCAACGCACTTCAGGAACGTGCAGAAGATGAAACCAACAGCGCCAGCCTGCGACATCTGCAGGGGATCGCGCGCGGTCTTGATATTTCGATCCTGATTGGCTCTTTGATGATCCGGCGCACCGATGATGCGCTGGTCAATCGAAGCTATCTTCTGGATACTGACGGTCAGGTACAGGCATTTTATGACAAGATTCATATGTTTGATGCCGATGTCGGGGACGGCAAATCTTATCGTGAATCTGCCAGCTTTACCGGCGGAGACCGCATGAAGCTTGCCACCTGCGGTCCGGCACACATCGGCATGAGCATCTGTTACGATGTCCGCTTCCCGGCATTATACCGTGACCTTGCGCTGGCGGGCGCCACCCTTCTTTCAATACCAGCGGCTTTCACGTTCGACAGCGGCCGGGCGCACTGGCACACATTGCTTCGTGCAAGAGCCATTGAAACAGGGTGTTTTGTCATCGCCCCGGCGCAATGCGGCATTCACGCAGATGGACGGCGCACCTATGGCCACGCGATGATCATCGGCCCGTGGGGTGAAATTCTTGGCGAGGCCACGACAGATGATAATGTCTCTGCCGCCGGTGCAAATGATGATGTGATCATTGCTGATCTGGAAATGGATGCAACCTTACGCGCAAGGCAAGCCATCCCGTCACTTGCCAACGCCAGACCGTATCATCGGTAAAAATGGTTTATTTCAGCGCCGCGTTGCCCATCGAGAGGTATTTCTCGGCGCGGTCAGCAACAAGTGCTTTGGCGTCCATGCCCTGCATGCTCTGCAGCTGCTCAAAACAGCAATTGCCAAGGCTGCTTATGGCCGCCTTTTGATCGCGATGTGCACCGCCAAGCGGTTCTGGCACGATAGCGTCAATCACCCCTAAATCCTTCATATTGTCCGAGGTGATCCGTAAAGCTTCAGCGGCCTGCTTGGCATGCTCACCACTGCGCCACAGGATCGATGCACAGCCCTCAGGAGAAATCACCGAATAGATGGCATGTTCATACATCACCACGCGGTTGCCTGCGGCGAGCGCAATCGCCCCGCCAGACCCACCCTCACCAATGATCGCCGCGACCATCGGTGTCGGCAAACGCAGACAGGCGCGAATAGAGGTGGCAATCGCTTCGGCTTGTCCACGCTCCTCCGCACCGCGGCCTGGATAGGCACCTGCCGTATCGACAAAGCTGAGAACCGGCAGATCAAACCGCCCGGCCAGTTCCATCAAACGTGTTGCCTTGCGATAGCCTTCCGGACGGGCCATGCCAAAATTCCGCTTGATACGCTCTTCTGTGCTGCTTCCCTTTTCGGTTCCCATCACCATCACAGCCTGTCCACGGAACCGCGCCATGCCACCGATTACGGCGTAATCCTCGGCATAGTTCCGGTCACCGGCAAGCGGTGTAAAATCCTCAAACAGCTGGCTGATGATGGCACTGACACGCGGCCGGTCGGGGTGGCGTGCCACCTGAACTTTTTCCCACGGGCCAAGCTTTTCATATGTCTGTTTCAGCTCACGCTCAATGCGTGTCTGCAGCTTGCCAATCTCATCAGCAATATTGATGCTGCCGTCAGAGCTCATGTGACGCAGTTCTTCCACCTTGCCTTCAAGGTTGGCGATTGGCTTTTCAAAATCCAGAAAATGTCTCATTTCAGCAAGGTGCCCTTATTTTGGGTGCGCTCGGTTCAACATTGACACCAGTCTACTCGCCGTCATCGGTGCTGGCAAGCGGGTGCGCTGTTTGTAACAGCCCAGCCAGCCGTTCCGGTCTTGTTGCGGTATAGATCTGCGTGGTCGATATGTCAGCGTGACCAAGCATCGTCTGAAGCGAGCGCAAATCAGCGCCGCGATTGAGCATGTGCGTGGCAAAGGAATGTCGCAGCACATGCGGACTGACCCGCGCTGGATCAAGCCCTGCATGGCTGGCGATTTTTTTCAACAGCGCGGCGAATTGATGTCTTGTCATCGCCATATCGCCGGACACTCTTTTGGCCGTCCGGCGCCCGGTTTGCGCCGATTGGTCAGATGATTTGGCGGTAATGTCATCATGCGGAAACATGAATTGTGATACCACATAAGCTGGATGTGAGTCGCGTTCCCCGGCCCATATGCCAGCCGCTTCAATCGCGGCACGGCCCAACGGGACAACACGTTCCTTGCCGCCTTTACCAGTGACAAGAAGGCTGCGCTGGCCGCGCCTGAACTGGTCTATTTTCAGACCAACCAATTCTGATACCCGAAGGCCTGTTGCATACAAGATTTCAAGCAGCGCAACAGCGCGCTTGGCTTGCCAATCCGGTTGCATCTGTCCGGCTGCTGCAATCAGCGCAACGATGTCTGCTTCCGACAGGCTCTTTGGCAATGTCGATGGCAGCTTTGGATTATCAATCCAGCGGCATGCATTGTCGTTACGCAGGCCCTCTTCCACCAGCCATGACATCATCTGGCGCAATGCGCTCAACCGCCGCGCTACCGAACGTCCCGACAGACCTTCTTTATGCCAGCTCACCATCAGCCGCCGTAAATCGTCTGCGCCGCAGTCAATCAATGAGGTATGCGCGCGCTGCAAGGCGTGCTCTGCCGCACTGAGATCACGGCGATAGGCGGCTATGGTGTTGGCGGCCAGTGCCCGATCAGCCGACATGGCGTCAAGAAAAGCCGTAATCACAGCGGTATGTCCGGCGGTCTGCCTGGCTTTATCGACGTTGGACAGTGTCGCTACTCCTGCGCTTGAACCGTTCCGTTCTGTTGGGCGTTTGTCGACACCGCCTGCACTGATCCGGCGGTAGCCAGATCGGCCACCGGTGCCTCGGACAACAGGGCAAGCTGTTCGCCGAATTCAGCCATGGATGGCGTGTTCCGATGGAACATTTGAAGCAGATGCGCCCTGATAATTTCTGCCGCAAAGGCCCGCGCTGTGGCGGTCTGGCCGATCATGTCCATCGCCCTGACAATCATCGCACCGTCTTGAGGGTTCACACGATGCAGCGGCGTATCGCCCACGGCCCAGCTTGCCAGCAACACTGTTTCCGCAACATGACGCTTTTCCGATGCTTTCGTCAGAGCGCGCATCAATACCGGAGACAGGTTGGTATAGTCGCCGCCATCTGGCATGGAGTCAGACGTCAGTTCAAGCCATTCAACATCCGGCACGGTCATGCCGGTGGCTTCCAGAATCGGCAATACATCCCACATGCCAAGATTGGCCAATGGCCGGGCACTCCAGCTTTCGCCCTCAAGCATTAGCAACAGCGTTGAGGCATCACGCGCCGCGGCAGATGTTCCGGCATTTTGTCCTGCCGGCTGATATCGTGGATCGTTGATTGCCAGCAAGAGATGCGTCTGTGCCATCACATCATTGCCCGACTGGCCATCAGTGGCCGTTTTCAGGACATCAAGACCGGGAAAGCCCATGGCCTCGCGTGCCAGTCCAGCATAGAGCGGCAACATCATCAAACCATTACCGGCAGAAATATCCGTTGCCATCGCCTGATTGATGAACATCAGCCGTAACGGCGTTGTGTCCGCGGCAATTGCCCGCCAGCTTAATGCCGCATTCAATGATGTTGCCCCGCTGTGATGCCGCGTCAACGCGGTGACCGCTTGCTCGGCAGGGAGGGCCGCACTGCGCCACAGCTTGCTGGCTTGATCGGCTGTGATCAGGCCTTTTTCCAGATTGTCGAAGGTCGAGACAAGTCGTGCATCGGTATCCATATAGCGCAAAGCAACTGTGCCCTGGGCCATGCCCGGCGGCAATGTTGCCAGACTGTCCAGATCAATATCGTGATGCGCCGCATCCATCAGCACCACATGCAGCGGTTCAACCAATGCCGAATCCACCTCAGCCGGGTCAACACCGTTCAACATTTCTTTCATCAGTGTGAAGAATACCGGATCGTCAACGCCGCTTGCTTCAAGAATATCGGCACCAAAGCGGGCGCTGCTTGTATCTGCCTGAACGGCACTGCAGATCACGCGCAATTTGTGCCAATAGGGATCAAGTGTTTTGGCCGCATAATTGTTTACTGTTGTACATGCCTCAGAATCACGGCGCTGCATCAACTGGTATTCAACCAGCCATTTCTTCCAATCCAGCCATTCATCATCATCGGGAAGCCGTTTCGCCAGAACCGCGAGGTCGTGCGAACGCCCCGCCGCCGCAAGCCAGTCAAGCCGCGCCCGGACAAGGTCCTGCGCCACCAAATTCGCCCCGATCGGCGGTACTGCCTCTCTTGCCACCACTTCAAGGGACAGTTTTGACAATGCGCGAGACTGTGACGTCAGATGCCCGTTACCAAAAAGAAATGTCGCCTTTGATGCGGGCGTGCCTCGCCAGATCAATTCGTCCAGCCGTGCCGCA
>JAYQTT010000027.1:0-18693 GCA_038147495.1 Alphaproteobacteria bacterium
CGCATGGCGTGGCGCGCCATTCAAAGCGCTTTGCCAAAGGATGCCATCATTTCATCCGACATTGGCAACAACTGCGCCATCGGCAACGCCTATCCGACATTTGAGGAAGGCCGCAAATATCTGGCACCCGGGCTGTTTGGCCCATGCGGTTATGGCCTGCCATCAATCATGGGGGCCAAAATTGGCCGCCCGAACGTGCCTGTCGTTGGCTTTGCCGGTGATGGCGCCTTTGGCATCTCAATGAACGAGATGTCAGCAATCGGCCGTGATGAATGGCCGCCAATCACCATGATCATCTTCCGCAATTACCAGTGGGGCGCAGAAAAGCGCAACACCACCTTGTGGTTTGATGACAATTTCGTTGGCACCGAACTCGACCAGCAGGTCTCCTATGCCAACATCGCAAAGGCATGCGGCGTTGAGGGTGTTGCCGTCTATTCGATGGACGAGCTGACCGACGCTCTCGACAAAGCCGTTGAAGCGCAGATGAAGGATGGCAAAACAACTTTCATCGAAGTGATGCTCAATCAGGAACTTGGTGAGCCATTCCGGCGCGATGCGATGAAGAAGCCAGTCCGCGTTGCCGGCATCAGCAAATCTGACATGCGCAAGCAGGCAATGGCCTAACCCCAAAAGGGCAGAAGCCAGCCAAATTTGAAAATGATAAAAGGGCTGCCAACTGGCAGCCCTTTTTGTTTGTTTTGGCGATAAATGCCAAACACACGGCTAGTCAATGGTAAGCACCGTACATCCCGTTGTCGCACGGCCAGTGAGCGCGCGATGCGCATCAGCAGCATTTTCAAGGGCAAAACGCTGATTGATGGCAACCGACAATCTGCCATCAGCAATCCTTGCAAACATCTCGGCACTGGCCGCCTCCAGCCACTCACGCTCAGTGGCAAAATGAAACAGTGTCGGGCGCGACAGATACAATGAGCCAATCGCCAGATCCTTGATCTTGAAATCGGCATAGGCGCCGGAAGATTGGCCAAAATTAATGATGGTTCCATGTCGCTTTGCACATTTGATGCTTTTCGCCATGGTGTCATTTCCGACCGAGTCATAGACGACATCAACGCCCTTGCCATCGGTGAGCGCCATGACCTCTGCTTCAAAGTCCTGGCTTTTATAGTCAATCACATGGTCATAGCCATTTGCCTTGGCCAAGGCGCATTTGTCCGGGCCACCGGCAGTGCCGATTACGGTAGCGCCAAGCGACTTCAGCCACTGTCCGGCCAACAGGCCAACCCCGCCAGCGGCGGCATGAAACAGCACTGTTGTGCCCGCATTAACCGCATAGCTTCTTGTTACAAGATAGGCCACGGTCAAGCCCTTGAGCATCAGCGCCGCAGCGACATCCGAGGCGATATTATCCGGCAATTTGACAACCATGTTGGCGGCAATGACCCGGTGCGTTGCATACGCCCCGTTCGGCAGCGCATAGCCAACCCTGTCACCAACAGCAAAGCCGGTCACACCCTCGCCGACGGCCTCGATGACACCGGCGCCCTCGCTGCCAAGGATAAGGTTTTCGTCCACTGGCCACGGATAGGCGCCTTCACGAATATAGACATCGAGATAATTGACACCAACGGCGTCATGACGGATCAGAACCTCGCCAGCGGCAGGGCTGGGGGGTGAGATTTCCATCTTTGTTAGCATGTCCGGCCCACCCGGCTGTTTGGCGACAATGGCAAAACTCATCGTCCTTCTCTCCTTGAAACCTGTTCTCTTTAATTGTGATGTGCGCTGCACCCCATCAGGGCTATCGGCAATGGACAAAATCAAGTCGAGCCCATACCATGTGGCGCGAATACCAAGGCAATATGGGTTGTTGCCGGGCACATGTCCAGCCAACATCCCGCCCCATCAGGAAACCCGTTTTCATGGATTTATCCCTCGAATCTGCATTGGCACACGATGCCAACGATGCTCTGGCCCCGATGCGAGACAAATTCTCGCTTCCCGAAGGCGTGATTTATCTCGACGGGAACTCTTTGGGGGCATTGCCCAAACATACCGACACGCGCGTGCAACAGACCCTCACTGAAGAATGGGGCAAGGAGCTGATCCGCAGCTGGAACAACGCTGGATGGGTCAATCTGCCACTCACTGTCGCGGCAAAGATTGAACCCCTGATTGGCGCCGAGCCCGGCACAGTCGTTGTCGCCGATTCCACTTCGGTCAATTTGTTTAAGGTGCTTGCCGCGGCTCTGGCCAAGAGTGGGTCACGGCGCGTAATCCTGACCGAACAGGACAACTTCCCGACAGACAATTACATTGCCGAAGGTCTGATCAAAATGACCGGTAATCGGCATGATCTTGTTAAACTTGATCGTCCGGAAGATGTGCCCGCAGCGTTAAGCAGTGACGTTGCTGTATTGATGCTCACCCATGTGAATTACCGGAATGGATATCGTCATGACATGGCGGCGCTGACGAAAGCAGCACATGATGCCGGTGCGCTTGTGATCTGGGACCTCGCACATTCTGCCGGCGCAATGCCGGTGGAGCTGGCCAACGCCAATGCCGATTTTGCCGTGGGCTGTGGCTATAAATATCTGAATGGTGGGCCCGGGGCACCGGCGTTCCTCTATGCTGCGCCGCGTCATCAAGGCGCGTTTCAACAGCCTCTTTCAGGCTGGTTTGCCCATTCTGCACCCTTTGCCTTTTCACCGGATTATGTGCCAGCAACCGACATTTCCCAATATCTCTGTGGCACGCCACCTGTTCTGAGCATGGTTGCGCTGGATTCTGCGCTTGATGTGTGGGCAGGTGTTGACCTTGCTGCCCTGCGCGATAAATCGGTCGCGCTCACCGATTTTTTCATCAGAATGGTCGAACAGCGTTGTGGCGGACACGGGCTTCACCTGATTACACCTGACGAGCCTGATTTACGTGGATCACAAGTGTCCTACACGCATCCTGACGGTGGATGTGCGATCATGGCTTGCCCTGATCAATGCGGGCGTCATTGGTGATTTTCGCAGCCCTGATATCTTGCGGTTTGGCTTCGCCCCGCTTGAGCCAGCTTTGCCGATGTCTAATGGCGAGTCGACAAGATGGCAGATATTCTCGAGACCAGTTGGGACGGTCGAATTTCACGCCCGCAAAATTGCAGTTACATGATGCAAATGACTGAAACCCCACATCGCAGCCTTCGCTTCGGCTGGCAGCTGGGCGCTATTGGCGCTTCTGGCTTGATCTGGGGTGCTCCTTTCTGGGGATTGAATGGGCCTTGCTCGGCTTTGCCCCGATTACCCATCGCCTGAATCCGTGGGTGCTTACATCATCGCGCTGCCTTCGGTGCAATGACCGGTCATCACCTGCCGGGTTTCAAGACACCAACCGAACGACGCATCTGGCTGCATTGCGCTGGCATGGGACTGTTCACCAACGCCCTACCTTTCTTCGTTTCTGTCTGGGGCCAGCAACATGTAACATCCAGCTTTGCCGGAATCAGCATGGCATTTGTTTTGCCATTGCTGGTACTGCCATTAAGCCATTTTCTTGTTCCCGGCGAAGCTACGACACGCGCACAAAGACGATTGGCTTCCTGATCGGATTTGTTGGCATGGTCTTGCTTGCGGGGGAGGCAAATCTTGGGGACACCAACACAACGACAACAATTTCACTTTGTTGTTCTGTGTTGGAACAAGTTGCTGTTAGTACACTTGGCAGCATCATCACCCACTTTGCCTTGCCGCCAATTTCGAGACAATGTCATTCGCCACAACTGGGTTGCTGATCGGATCGTTGATCCTGATTCCAATCGCGATCATGGTCGAGGCGGCTATGCCAAATGCCGGAATCGCTGCAAAGCAAAATCGCGGGGTCATTTATCTGGCCCTTGTTTCCGACCGCAGCTGCTACCATCCTTGCTGACGTTATTAATCAAGCGTGCCGGACCGCCTTTTTTCTCACTGGGGTCAATTATCAAAGGTGCCGCTGGGCCGTTGTCATGGCGCGGTTGTCCTGTCTGAAGCCCTGCCCGGGCATTTCCTCTCGGCGCTTTTTGGTCTCTTTCCAGGGCTGGCAATTTGAATTTTATGGATCGCTGGCGGCATCGCGACACCGTTGGCCTCAACAGGCTTATTAATTTGACCGTGAACGCCGACCGATCGCGAAACCGCTGCCGGAAACGATAAAACCAGCGGAACAATGGATAATAACGTAAAACGCTAATCAACTGTTCAAATTGCAAAACACAACATATATCAATTCACGCATACAATAACTTATACATATTGTGTTTGCCATTTTGATTTTCTTTTTACACTGTTTGTGTTTCCCGCAATGTTCACGATTGATGAGGGGAGACAAAATGACGAATGTATTCAAACGCTAGTCCTGATCAGTCAGGATCCGGATTTCAACTACCTTCAGGCTGCGCACCGCGCGGTCTTCAACATGTTCTGGCGATGTTTGCATAACGTAGCACGATCTATCATCGCTGGCTGCTTTGCATTTTGGCAGTGCGGACATGGTGTTTTCTCCTTCAAACGGTGCTGTTTGCCGGTGTGGCGACTTTGTTCCAGACAATCGGCTTCGGCCCGGTCAAGATTGCCGTGATGTAGGCACCAGCTTGCCCTTTGTGCCGATGTGATTGGTGCAGTAAAGGCCGCGGTATGGCGTCGCTTAGGTGCCGGATTATATTGTTGCCGGTATTTTCCACGCTGTAGGCACAGTTATCGGCTGGATCCGTCACTGGTTCCCGCCACTTGTTTCCGGCCTGGTCATTACCACAATCGGCCTGTACCTGATTCCTGTTGGCATCAAATATGCCGCTGGTGGTGCTGCCGATTTCCAGATGAACAACCCTGCATGGGGTGACTTCAGCCGGTGGGGCCTTGCTCTTGTGGTTATTTTTGTCGCGCTTGGCTGTAAATTCTACACCCGCGGCCTTGCGTCCAGTGCGGCCATTCTTCTTGGCCTTGTTGCCGGATATCTGGTCGGTATTGTAACCGGTGCGGTCAGCTTTGATGCGATTGGCAAGGCGGCATGGTTTGCTGTGCCAATGCCTTTCAAATACGGCATTGAGTTCAATGCGGCGGCGATCATTGGCATGTGTCTGATTTCAATCGTCAGTGCCATTGAGACTGTCGGCGACATTTCTGCCATCACCAAAGGTGGTGCCGGACGTGAAGCCACCGACAAGGAACTGGCAGGCGGCACCTATGCCGACGGCCTTGGTTCAGCTGTTGCCGGTGTTTTTGGCGGCTTGCCAAACACATCCTTCAGCCAGAATGTCGGCATCATTTCCATGACTGGCGTGATGAGCCGTGGTGTCGTTACCATCGGCGCCATCTTCCTGATCATCTGCGGTTTCATTCCAAAGATCGGTGCCATCGTATCTGCCATGCCAATTTCAGTGCTTGGCGGCGGTGTCATCCTGATGTTTGGTATGGTCGTCTCTGCGGGTATTAACATGCTCTCGGAGGTGAAATGGAACCGTCGCAACATGATGATTCTGGCAACATCACTGTCTGTTGGTCTCGGCCTTCAGGCAGTACCTAAGTCAATGCAGCATCTTCCCGACACATTGGAAATGCTTGTGACGACTGGTCTTCTGCCGGTTGCTGTTCTGGCGGTTGTGATGAATCTGTTACTGCCAAAAGACATTGACTAGGCGCAAGCCCGCTTAACAGTCTGTGTTAATCAACCTATAGTACCGTCAGTCCGTTTTGGGCTGGCGGTATTTTTTTGACAAAGCCATCCCATGAAAGGCTGTCATCACATGACCAACACATTGTTGCTGAAGAATGCCGATCTGCTCTGCACGATGAACCCCAAAGATGGGGACGCAAAAGGCGGTGGCAAAGATGCCGGTGACGAGATCAGGAACGGCGGCCTGTTTGCCCGCAACGGGGTGATCGAAGCCGTTGGCCCAAGCACCAACCTTCCGGATGACGCCGACATCGTCCTCGATATGCGCGGCCATATTGTCATTCCGGGCATGGTCAACACGCATCATCATCTGTTTCAAAACCTGACACGCGCCGTTCCCGCGGCGCAAAATGCGCCGCTGTTTGGCTGGCTGCAGACTCTCTATCCAATCTGGTCCCATCTGGGCCCGGAACATATCTATTGGTCAACGGCACTAGGGCTTGCCGAACTGGCGCTCAGCGGTTGCACCACCTCATCCGATCATCTGTATCTCTATCCGAATGGTACGCGCCTTGATGACGCGATGGCCGCCGCCCGTGATGTTGGCGTGCGCTTTCATGGCACCCGAGGCTCGATGAGCATTGGCGAGAGCAATGGCGGCTTGCCACCGGATGTTTTATGCGCGCCGGAACCGGACATTCTTGCTGATTGCCAGCGTGTCATCGAAGCGCATCACAACCCTGAACGCTTTGCCATGCAGCGCATTGCCCTTGCGCCCTGTTCCCCATTTTCAGTGAGCATGGATCTCATGCGGGAGACAGCGCGGATGGCCCGCAGCTTTGGTGTTGGCCTGCACACACATCTTGCCGAAAATGTCGAAGACATAGATTACAGCCTCGCCACCTTTGGCATGCGCCCGGGTGAGTATATCGAGGCGGTTGAATGGACCGGTGATGATGTGTGGCACGCCCATTGCGTGCAACTCAACCCACACGAAATCAATCTGTTCGCCCGCACCGGAACCGGGGTGGCACATTGCCCATGTTCCAACATGCGCCTTGCCAGCGGGATTGCGCCGGTTCGCAGCATGCTTGACAGCGGCGTCAAGGTGGGGCTTGGCGTTGATGGTTCCGCCTCAAACGACAGCGGGCATATGCTGAACGAAGCAAGGCAGGCCATGCTGTTGCAACGGGTCAATCAGGGTGGCGATGCGATGGGCGCTCGCGAGGCGCTGTCGGTGGCAACACGCGGCGGTGCGGCGGTGCTTGGCCGCGATGATATTGGCCGCCTTGCCCCCGGCATGGCCGCCGAC
Organism: Alphaproteobacteria bacterium; assembly: GCA_038147495.1. GTDB lineage: Bacteria > Pseudomonadota > Alphaproteobacteria > Puniceispirillales > Puniceispirillaceae > MED-G116. The sequence goes on from JAYQTT010000027.1 coordinate 6,920, forward strand.
ATTGCCTGTTTTGATCGTCGCCAGATCGATTTTGCAGGTGGTGAGTGGGATATGCTGGCATCCCTGTTGTTCTGCGGCCCGGTAAAGACCAGCTATACAATCATCAATGGCAAGATTGTCGTTGCCGAAGGACAGCTTGCCACAATGGAAATGTCGCGGCTTCTGGCAAACCATGCGCGCATGGTACATGATCTGATGACAAAATCCGGGCACGCCTGAGGCGCTGACCCGGCTGTCTGATTACCTGACGGCTCAAGGGGTGATCAGCGCGGCCACCCCATCATTATCTTCGAACCAGATCTCATCAAGATTTGAACCTGCTTGCTCACTTGCAGGGGCCTTGCGGTCAATGACCAGAAAATCCTGTTCCGGCTGCAGCACCAGCAAAGGGTGATGCCATGTCCCGCGGGCATAGCTTACACCCTGATTACCAGCCGCATGAAAACAACGAAGCCGGGTAAAGTCCGGCGCGGAGTCATCTTCGTTGCCGGGCGCCACCACCACCAGCCAATCATGCATCGACAAGGGATAGAAAGCTTGAGAGCCAAGCGGATGTCGCTCCATCAATCGGATTTCGATCGGATCAGGCCGCCGTGTTCCACGAAACAGCGAAATAATCGGCGCGCCGCCTTTATCGGCGACATCAACCCCTGACAGCGCATCAAAGCGCGTTGTCGTGCCCTGATTGATTGCAATCTGCGTGGCATCTTTGATCTCGATGACCGTGCCAAATGACGCAAACGCATCCTTGGTCAGAGGTTCAATGGCGAGTGTCGACACCGTCACGTCTTTGCACCCTTGAATGGATGCGTGGCCATCCAATGGCGGGCAATATCCTCGCGCCGGGTGATCCATACCTTGTCATTTGCCATGATATGATCAAGAAATTTGACCAGACCGGCAAACCGCGCTGGCCGGCCAACCAACCGGCAATGCAGCCCCACCGACATCATCTTCGGCTTGGTTTTGCCTTCCTCATACAGAACGTCAAAAGCATCAATCAGATATTGAGCAAATTGATCGCCGGTATGAAACCCCTGAGCGGTGGCAAACCGCATATCGTTCGTATCAAGCGTGTACGGCACCACCAGATGCGGCGTTTCCACCTGCGTTGACCAGAACGGCAGATCATCCGAATAGTCATCCGCGTCATAGAGAAACCCGCCCTCTTCGGCGACAAGATCGCGGGTGTTCTCGCTGGTTCTGCCGGTATACCAGCCAAGCGGACGGCTGCCGCAGATATCAGTATGGATGGCAATTGCCTTCTCCATATGCACGGCTTCTTCTTCACGGCTCATGCCATGATAATTGATCCAGCGATAACCATGTGAGGCAATCTCATGGCCGTCTGCAAGCGCCCGCTCTATAACAGCAGGGTGACGTTGCATCGCCATCGCCACGGCAAAAAGGGTGATCGGCAATTTGCGGTCCCTGAACAGATCAAGCAACCGCCAGACGCCCGCGCGTGACCCATATTCATAGATCGACTCCATTGACATATGCCGGGCACCTTCAAATGCCGCCGCGCCAATGATTTCGGACAAGAAAATTTCAGATGCCGGGTCACCATGCAGGATGGCGTTTTCAGCGCCTTCTTCATAATTCAATACAAATTGAACCGCGACCCTAGCTCCATCAGGCCAGGCGGCATCCGGAACCGTGCCGCCATAGCCAACCAGATCGCGCGGATAATCAGCTGTCATCTGCTCCACCATTTAACATCTCACGCCATTTTGCCAGCATCAGACGTTCCTCATCTTCAACCCAAATTACATTGCCGGGTGGCATGGCGTGTGACGCCGCCACCTGCCAGAAGATACCATCTATATTTGCCATGATATCTTTTTCAGTTTCCAGCATGACGCCTTTTGGTGCAAAGGCAAGGCCTTCCCATTGCGGTTCCACGGCGTGGCAGACGCTACACCGCTCGGTGACAAGCTCGATTGCCGCCAAGTGCAAATCGGCACCCTGGCCAAAGTCATATTCCTCATAGGCCGCCTGATCAACCGACCGGGTCGGTGCGCCAGCCTGGCTCAGGAAAATGGCGGCAAGCGTCAAACCGGCAGCAACAGCCCATGTCCACCATGGAACCGGATCACCCTTGTGTTTGGTATTGAAGAAATGCCGAACAACCGCCCCGATGACCAGCACAATAGCCAGAATGACCCACGCATAATCAGTCGCAAAAACTGCTGGATAATGGCCGCCGACCATCACAAAAATCACCGGCAAGGTCAGGTAATTGTTATGCAGCGAGCGCTGCTTGCCACGTGCGCCATAGCGCGGGTCCGGCTCGCCGCCAGCGCGCAACACCTCAACCACTTTGCGCTGTCCCGGGATGATCACCATCAAGACATTGGCAACCATGATGGTACCGATGGTGACGCCGATCTGCACAAAGGCACCGCGCGCCGAAAAGATTTGTGCATAGCCCCACGCCAGAGCCACAATAAAGACGAAACCCGCCAGCGCCAGCGCCATATCGCTGCGGCCAAGGGGGCTGCGGCACATGCCGTCATAAATACCCCAACCAAGCACCAGACCGACAACGCTGATCGCCACCGCCTGCCAAGGCTCTATGTCGAGGATATCCAAATCGATCATATAGAGACCGGCCGAGGTGTAATAAATCACCGTAAGCAGTGCAAAACCCGAAATCCAGGTGCCATAGGCCTCCCATTTAAACCAGGTCAGTTCATCCGGCATTTTTGACGGCGCCACCAGATATTTGACCATATTGTAAAAGCCGCCGCCATGGACCTGCCAGGCCTGTCCATGCGCCTGTGCCGGCAATTCCCTGCCCGGCTTCAAGCTTAGATCAAGTGCGATGAAATAGAATGATGAGCCAATCCAGGCGATGCCGGCAATGACATGAACCCATCTGATCAAAAGCTCTGACCAGAGCCATAGATAATCTTGCATTTTTCTCCCCTATGCAGTGGCCGAGGGTGATTCATCCACCAACCCGGCAGTCTGGACATCGAGTTCCTGTTGCCAGATGGCAACCGAAGCCGCGATGGAAAGCGCAACACGCGCCGGATGTTTACCGGAGATCTCGGGAATACCAATCGGACAAATCAAACGCGCCAATTGATCTTCGGCAATGCCCGCCTTTTTAAGGCGGCTGTAAAAACGAGCCTTCTTTGTAGCAGATCCAATAAGCCCAAGCCGGGCAAAACCACCGCCAGCCAGAACCCGGTGGCATATTGCCTCGTCAAGTGCATGATTATGCGTGATCACCAGATGAATGGCATCCGGCGGCGCATGACCGGCGATGATTGCCGGGTCGCTGGCGATCACCCGCCGCACCCCTTCAGGGATGCTGGCAGGAAAGCGCGTTGGGTTGATATCAACCCAATGTACATCAAGTTCCAATGTCGCAAGATGCCCGGCCAAAACCCGGCCAATGTGGCCTGCGCCGTATAGAAACAAGGGCCGCATCGCAAGATCGCGCGGTGCAACAAACACATCCTTGCCCTTGGCCAGACCGATTGGCCCGGCCTTGGCGATGGCCAGTTCAGGCCCGCTGGTCATCGGGTGGGCCAACAACAAAGGCTGCTCATCCTCGACCACCAGCGTTTCCAGCCTTTCCAGAACCTGCCGTTCGGCCTGACTGAAATGCTCAAGCAGCAGTCGCACCGTGCCACCACAACATTGCCCCATATCAGGCCCCAGTGCCGCCGTGATGCTGCGCCGTTGCCAGGCGGCCTGATCACGCGAATCCTCGATCAGGCTACGCGCCTTTTGCATCACCTCATATTCGAGCGTGCCGCCACCGATCGTCTGCCATATATCGGCTGAGTCGATCAGCATCATGGCACCTGCCTCACGCGGGGCAGACCCTTTGACCTGAATGAGGCTGGCGCGCACCACGGCGCCGGATGCCTCAATCCGCGATAATGCTTCGGTGATCCAGTTGCGTCTAGGCATGATCTGCTCCAAGACGTTCGGCCGCAAGAAGCAAGCGTTCAGCTGTCGCCGGTGCATCAAGTGCCGGATATTCGCTACTGCCAATGCCCTGAAGCGCATGAGACAGCGCCATCAAAACGCTGATCCCCAGCATCAGGGGTGGCTCGCCAACGGCCTTCGATTTATGGATGCTGTCTTCGACATTCTCGCCATCGGAGAAAAGCGCAACATTGAAAATCGCGGGACGGTCGCCGCAGGCGGGTATTTTGTAGGTAGAGGGGGCATGCGTGCGAAGCCGGCCCGTTTCATCCCAGACAAGCTCCTCTGTGGTCAGCCATCCGGCACCCTGAACATAGCCACCTTCAATCTGGCCCTTGTCCAAGGCCGGATTAATGAGCGCCGACATCGTGCAACAGATCAGCGCGCAAATGCGGTTAACCGGTGAGCATATCTACTGCCACCTCACTCACCGCGGCGCCATAGGCGTAATATGGTAATAGAATGGCCGCCCCTGGCCGCGTTCATCATCCCAATGAATTTTGGTGTGGCATAAAACCCGGTTGATGACAGTGACACCCGATCCAAGATGAGCGGCACGCCGCTCGGCGAAGCTCAGGCTTGCTCGCCAGCAGAACCCGGCCATCGGCAAAAGCCACATCCTCTGGCGGCAGTTGGTATTTGCTCGGCAAGGAAATCACGGATCCGCAGCTTGATTGTCCCGCGCCGCCGCCTGCCGCCATGCCGTTGAATCGGTTCCGGAAGACGCCGCTGTCGCCGAAGAAGTATTTGGCGATGTTTCACCGCATCAATATCGATCTACGGAATTCATGCTCACGATTTGCGCGATTTTCGTATTTAATCCCCTGGCCCATCTCCCGGTGCCGCCATGATTGAGATGGACAGAACCGTCGTGGAGCATGCACAGTGCACCAGCCTGATTGGCTTGTGTTGAACGAAATACCAAACTACAAATTGTCAGCTTTGCGATACCACGTTTGACCAATGTATTGTTGCTGTTAAATGCCTCTATCTCACGGCGCGTCTTGACGCATAATCGAGATGAGGCCTCAAGCGTATCTACAATGTCCTGAATCACACAATCAACCGTCTGACCGCTGCGTGATCCATGAGTTTTGCATCGGCCGATTTATGCGGATAGAAGTACGCCGCCGCACAACCAGTGGATCAAGCCCAGATGATGTGCCACCGCATCAATCGCCCGTTCCACGCCAACCATGCGGCCCGCAAAGCCGCGAAAGGCGGTGTTCGACTGGGTGTGCGTTTTACAGCGTTTGAGGAAAGCACCACCACATATTTTCGATAAAATAAGCGTTGTCAGCATGGCTGCACATTGCCCGTGCGGCAATGGCTTTCGACGAATCCATGACATGCCACACCGCATCGCCTGATCGAAAACCGCCGCCAGAATACGGCCGTCACCGTCAAGCCAATCTGGTAATCAATACGGAAATCGCATGGCGCTTGCCGGTCAGCAGCAAATCATCATCACGATCATAAACCGTTTTCGCCGGACGGCCGGTAAGCATCGCCACCAGCACTTTGTGAAAGGTGATTAACGATGCTGATCTTCGCCAAAACCACCATGCGCCGGGTCTCCTATCGTCACCACATGTGATTGTTGAGACCTAGCACTTCAGCCACCTTATGCTGAATTTCGCTGGGATGCTGGGTGGACGCACATGCACAAGCAACTCCGCCGTCCTCCTTACCCCTACGATTGCCATTACTGCGCCTGCCCTTCAAGGTAAAAATGTTCGGCCCACCGATCTCAATTCTGCCGTCTAGCCGATGGGGCGCTGCGGCCAGCGCGGCAGCGCCGCGGGCCCATAGTCGCCGCCGGACCAAAAATGATCCGGCTTTCATCGCCGCATCGATTGTCAGGATGGCTGGCAGTGGCTCATAGCTGATGTCGGCAGAGCAACCGCCGCCCGTGCCGCCACCGCCATGGTCTCAGCCGCCGCAAAAATAGCCTGCCCGACATAGCTCACCTTTCATCGGCAAACACCGGATCAATTGAAATGAATTTAATGTTTTGCGCGGGAATATCTTCGGCCTTGATCACCCGGCAAATACCGGGCGAGGCCGCCACCGCCGATGCAAATCCATAGCGGTGATTTTCGCATGCGTGCAGGCTCTGCGCGATTCTGGACAACCAATGTATTTTCCCGGCGTTGCAATGTCATCACGACATAGATCGCCATTGGCGGCAGCATGTTTGTGGGCACTGTACTCGGCGATGCGAGGTGCGGATATCACCCGCAATCGGGCGGCGTGCGTCGCTGTTGTTGTCTGCGGCTTGCCTGACATCTGACCCTCCCTCAATTCAGCTTTTTCTGCCAACTTGCCAGACCGGCCTGTCCGGCAAGGCGCAACGGCTTTCCATCAGCCAGATCAAGTCCATATTTCAACTTGCCTGGTGCGCACCACCATCCGGTATCCCGACCGATGCGCGCATGTGATCGAGGTGAAATCGTCTTCCAGCCGCGCCGCCGCCCGCCCGACTCTGGCACGTAATGGCGCATAACCAGCGCCGCCTCCAGCAGCGATGCGGCACGTTTCGGAATGGCCGCCATCCGCCGTGATCCGCATACGCAGTGATTACACCCTTTTTTCGACCGTGATATTGAATGCCCATAACCGCCGATATGTCCTGATCAGCGTTTTGAAATCTTGCAACAGCGCAGATGATCACCAGCGTTCATGAGATCAGAAGCGCCAGCTAATGCCATCTGCCGGTCCTGAACCCCGCAATCCTTGAAAAACGCCTCCAGCGGCAGGCGCCGAGACATCTTGCCGGCGGTAGGATTCGACCTCTGCCCCAAGCGCAATCAGCATCGGCGGCAAATCACCAATATACGGTGAGCCGTTGGCAATATTGCCCATTGTACCGCTGCTGCGGACCTGAAGTGAACAAAGCGCCGAATGACCTCGCCAAGATCAGACCCCAGCGTGCGGCGAGAGATCTGCCAATGATTGCTGATGCGTTACCGCCGGACCAATGCCAAACGCCCCGCTTTTCTTCAATTTCGGCAAAGCCAGAAACCCGCCCAGTCCACAACATGGGTTGGCAGATGACGCTGTTGTTTGGTGACCCACAACTTATCGGGTGGCGCCTGAAACGATTGTGGCATCGGAAGTTTTCGAATAGAAATCAGTAAATCTTCACCGTTCGCGGGCGCAACAAACCTAATTTTCTGATCGTCAGCTGTACGGTTTCATATGCGCGATCTGGTTCCGGCTTAATTCTGCCTCGATCTTCCTTCGGGCGGCTTCTGCGGCTTGAGCAATTTCATTCCGGCGAGTGCGGTGCCCGCATCGACAATGGGCCGGTATCCGGTACAGCGACACAGATTGCCGGCAAGCGTGTCGTCAATATTCTCTGACTCCAGACCGGTGCCATTGCACCATGCTGCGAACAACGACATCACAAAACCCGGTGTACACAGAACCCGCATTGCGATGCATGAAATCAACCATCGCCTGCCCGCACTGGATGCAGGCCGCCAGCACCATCGAACCCCAACTTCAACGGTGGTGATTGATGCCCCCTCAAGCATCCCCATGAACAAAAATACGGGCATTGACCGGACGCCAAATGATCTTGCCACTGGCATCGGCTCTGGCAAGCGCCACTGTGCAGGCGCCACAATCCCCCTCGGCACAGCCCTCTTTGGTTCCGGTCAGGCGGCGGCGCTGACGCAACCAGGCAAGCAAGGTCATGTCGCCAGCGAGATCGGACACCTGCTGGATTTCGTTATTCAGAATGAAGGTCACATAGTCGCGCATGGCGCCCACCATCAACTACCGCGATAGGTTGAATATCCATAAGGCGACAACAGTAACGGCACGTGATAATGCTGGTCCGGATTATCTATGCCAAAGGCAATGATGATATCCTCAAGAAAGGGAATGTCTGGCAACGCATTACCCACAGCCTGCAGATATGAGGCAGCGTGAAACACAAGCTGATATCTGCCGGTAAAAAAATCCCCACCCTCAAGAAGTGGCGCATCACAGCGTCCATCATCATTCGTGGTCACCGACAACAACAGCTTTCTGTCATCACCGTCACATCGATAAAGATCAATCACCAGCCCCGCCGCTGGCAAGCCACTGGCCGTATCAAGCACATGCGTGGTCAGACGCCCCATGTCACAACCTTCCCTGAAGTTCTGCCCCAGATTTATCACTGCCAAACGAAAGGCTTGGTCTTTTGGCCAATCGATGCAGCATTTGTTTCAGCCCTTAACGATGCCTATTATTAATCGAATTTGCAAACAGCTTTGATCATGCTTAATAAACTGTTGGAACCCCAAATCGTTGAAAAGGTGCAAATATGCCATCCGAAGCAGCAACAAACCGCTTTGCCACGGCACCAAGCCAGATGACAGATGATGCGTTCATGACCAGTTTTGGCAGCATCTATGAGCATGCTGACTGGGTCGCATCAACCATTCTGGCGGATGGCGTCTCCGGTGCGGATGATGAGATTAGCCATTTGGCCATGCGGATGGCGGCGATTGTTGATGCCGCCGGACATGAGGCGCAATTGGCGTTGCTTCGGGCGCACCCGGAGCTTGCTGGCAAGCTGGCGCTGGCCGGAGAACTTACCGCCGAGTCAACAAATGAGCAGGCAGGTGCCGGGCTGGATCAATGCAGCCCAGAAGAGTTTGACGCCTTTCAGCGGCTCAACACGGCCTATGGTGATAAATTTGGTCACCCTTTTATTATCGCTGTACGTGGTTTGAATCGCAGCGACATTCTGGCCGCGTTTGAACGGCGCATCGATAATGACGCCGCCACCGAATTTGCCACTGCCCTTGCCGAGGTCCATAAAATCGCCAGACTGCGCCTTGAGGCAATGGCGGGGTAGGGCGAACAACAGGCCGCGCAAAATGAAAAAGCCGCCGCGGTTGAAATCCGGGCGGCTTCTTTGATTGTTATATAATCTGCTGCTGGACGCAGACCTTCCGGATCAGCTGTCGCTTCCCGAATGGAAGTTGAATACCGCGCCCTCTTTGATGCCGAGACGGCCAACGTGCCGTCACCGTCTTCAGCTTGGTATAAAACCGCACGCCTTCCATGCCATGGATCGAGTGATCCCCAAACATTGACGCCTTCCAGCCACCAAACGCTGATAGGCGACAGGCACCGGATTGGCACATTCACCCCGACCATGCCGATATTGACGTTGCGCTGGCAAAATCGCGCCATCACCATGCGTAAAGATGGCCGTGCCGTTCCATATTCATGGTCAATCACCGCTGGCGGGCCCCTCTTCATAGCTCTTTGGCCGCAAAACCGGAGAGAACAGGACCAAAATATCGTCACGATAGACCGACATGTCAGGGCGTCACCTTGTCGATCAAGAGTGCCCCCGACGAAAAAGCCATTCTCATATCCCTGTAGCTTCAGATTGCGGCCATCAACGACAATTTCCGCGCCAGCCGCCTCGCCCTGATTGATGTAATCTTCAATGCGGGCTTTTGACTCGGCGGTAATCACCGGCCCCATCTCAACGCCCGGCTCGTCCTGGGTCATAGCTGACCAGCACGCACCTTGGTGCAAGCGCCTCAGCAAACCTGTCGCCAGTCTCGTCACCCACAGCCAATACCGCCGAGATCGCCATGCAGCGCTCACCAGCCGACCCATAGGCCGCACCCATCGCCGCATCGACAGCCTGGTCCCATATCGGCATCGGGCATGATGATCCATATGGTTCTTTGTACCACACAGCCTGCACACGCTTGCCGTTGGCACAACCGCGCCCATAGATATATTTACCAATCGCTGTCGAGCCAACGAAGCTGATCGCACCGACATCCGGATGATCAAGCAGCGCGTCCACCGTCTCCTTGTCACCATTGACGACATTGAAGCACCCGGCGGCAAGCCTGCCTCGCTCAAGATCCGTGCCATCATCATTGGCGCGCGCCGGATCGCGCTCGGAGGGCTTGAGAATGAATGTGTTGCCGCATGCCAATGCCATTGGGAACATCCATCGGCACCATTGCCGGAAAATGAACGGACGCGTGATACCGGCGACCACCCCAACGGGCTGGCGCATCGAAAATACGTCAACACCTGCCACCTGTGGGGAATATTCACCCTTCAGCGCGTGCGGAATACCGCGCAGGCAAATTCGACAACCTCCAACCGCGGGCGACCTCGCCCTTGGCATCATCGAGAGTCTTGCCATGTTGGGACGAGATAAGCGTTGCCAATTCTTCCAATTGTCGTGCAAAAGCTGGCGGAAGTTAAACATCACCTGCGCCCTTGCCGCCGGCGTATCAGCCCATGCTGGCAGGGCTGCCTTCGCTGCCGCCACCGCGCTATCGACCTCACTGCTGCTGGCAAGTGGAACCTGATCAATCACCGATCCGGTTGCGGATTAAAGCATCAACTGGACCCGGCCGCTTGTGCCAGCGACATTCGCGCCGCCAATATAGTGAGTTAAAGTCATGTTGCTCTCGCTTCATTCTAGATGGACATTGCCTGAGAAATTCTGGAGCCCTAACTTAGCCGCTTTTTGCCAAAGTGCAAAGAATCCCGGACCCTATTCGTGCATCAAACACCTGCACAGACCCCAATATGCAGTATTTGACACAAATTTTGCGTGGCCAATCACCAGAACAAGATTTTGCAGAAATTGAACCGCAAAAAGCATGAGATTTCTTGACGCGCGAAACAATTTCACAGCATTGTTTCTGGCACACCCCATGGGGTATCATTGTTATGTTGTTGGCTGGCATTTACCCGCTGCCAGCTTGCCAAAAAGGGGAATCTATCAACATGCCACTGGAAATGAATAGAGAGGTGTTTATCACCTGTGCGGTCACCGGATCGGGAGACACCACCGGCAAATCTGACAAAGTGCCGATCACCCCTGAACAAATCGCCAATAGCGCGATTGATGCCGCAAAGGCCGGAGCCGCCGTTGTTCATTGCCACGTTCGCGATCCGGAAACGGGCAAGCCGTCACGTGATCCCAAATTATTCCGCGAGGTGACGGAACGGATCCGCGATTCGGCAACCGATACGGTGTTGAATTTGACCGCTGGCATGGGCGGTGATCTTGTATTGGGCGGGGTGGAAACGCCTTTGCCAGTCGATCCAAATGGCACTGACATGGCAGGCGCCACAGAACGTCTTTTGCATGTTGCCGATTGTCTTCCGGAAATCTGCACCCTTGATTGTGGCACGATGAATTTTGGTCATGGCGATTATGTGATGACCAACAGCACATCGATGCTGATTGAGATGGCAAAACAGATGAAGGCACTTGGCGTCAAACCCGAGATCGAAGCATTTGATACCGGTCATCTGTGGTTTGCCAAACATCTTGTCGAAGAAGGTCATATCGAAAAGACCGCGCTGGTCCAGTTATGCATGGGGATCCCTTGGGGTGCGCCCGATGATTTGAACACCCTCATGGCGATGGTCAACAACGTGCCAAAAGATTGGGTGTTTTCCGCCTTTTCAATTGGCCGTAATGCCATGGCCTATCCAGCGGCAGCCATTCTCGCAGGCGGCAATATACGCGTTGGTCTGGAGGATAATATCTATCTGTCGCGCGGCGTTTTCGCGACCAATGCCCAGCTTGTCGAACGGGCTGTCAATGTCGCCGAAAATATGGGTGCCACGGTCATTGGGCCGGATGCGGTGCGTGAACGTCTTGGCCTGACCAAGCGGGCGCCACGCTAGGAGGAGATGCGGACATGGCCAAGCAAGAGACGGGCGCCAGCGTAAAGCCACAGGCGGCAGCGGTTATTGGCGGCGGGGTGATCGGCGGTGGCTGGGTCGCACGCCTGATCCAGAATGGTGTCAATGTACGGGTCTATGAC
>JAYQTT010000028.1:0-4737 GCA_038147495.1 Alphaproteobacteria bacterium
CGACGAAACAGCCAAGCCGCTGGAAGAAGCGAAACATGGGATGTTCAGCTATTTCCTGATGAAAGGGCTGGAAGGTGACGCGGACCGCGATGGCGACAATCAGATCACCACTGGTGAGTTGCATGCTTATGTGCAGCAGAATGTCATGCAGCAATCATCAGGGAGCCAGACACCCACGTTAACAGGGGAATCGGATCGCGTGCTGGTTCGCTTCCAGTAATGCGCTCTCTCCCCCGCTCCCCGCTATACGACCACGCATTCATACGATGATATCCAGCATCGCCCCAGCACCGGACGGGGCGGTGCTTTGATTTCAACGCCGGTGTCAGTGAAACAGCCAGCACCTGTAACTTGATGCAGCACTCGTCTGTTGATGACCTGTATAGCGCGGCCAGCGAGGCAGAGGTCTTGCCTGCGACCAATTAATCAAGGGGCGAGCGCAGCTTAGGCGCAGGGGCGGGTTGTCTTTGTGAGAGGCATGCACCTGCTGCTGTCCAGCCGGTCCGAGGGAATAAATGCATGCCCCTTGAAATGGTCAGAAATTCACGGACTTTCGAAGACATAGGAACCCACCCTGAGCATACCCGCCTCGGGCGTTTGACCGTTCCACTGGGTCAGCCAGATGTCGGCCTTCCCGGCGAAATATTTGTCAACAAACACACCCTTCATGGACCATCGCAGATTCAGCAGATTGCCTTCGTGACGCCGATTCATCTCGCTGAAATAGCCGCTGAGCTTGCCTGTCTTCTCATCGATCTTCAGCTTGTATTTGACTTTGCCCTTAACAACTCCTTCGTCATCATACTGAACATCGACAATTTTGTTATCTTTGATGATGAAGATGAACTCGCCAGTATCGCCGATCTCATCCCGCGCGTTCGGATCCGCGAATGTTACCTTGAAAAACCCGGCATAGGCACCATCCTCAACAGCGGATGCCTGCATTAAAGGTAGAAGTGAAACTCCCAAAAACACTAGAATTCCACGGGATAAAGTCATAAGTTTACGGATCATGAAAGAACTCCAATACATATTGTCAGCGGCCAGTAACCGCTTTCCATCTTGCTTGGGTATTTTGGGGCTTGCAGGTCTTGTTTCAACCCTATGGCTGCCTGCATTTCTTCCGCGTGAGGTCGCCGCCAACTCGCTTTCGGGCTCCGAATCCGCCCTGATTAATCCACAGTCAAAATCGGATGCCGCCGTGTGCAAATTCACCATCCTGCTGCCGGCATGGCGAACCGAAGCCATTCGCCGTGGCATCAGCTGCGACAATGAGGGAAACCTGCTATCCCCTTCAGCAACACGGCCAGCCGCCGCCTCAGCGCCTGTCCAGGCGCAGCGTAAGGTCAAGACGCCCACAGCCAAGATGGATGACACAGCACCAGCCAATGAGACATTGGACCAACCCTCGACACCAAAGCGTGTGGCCACAACACCCACGGCCGAGGGTGACAACCCGATCACCACGCTGGCACAGGGTCTTGATGACACGGCGCTTTGCAGGATCGCGACTGACGGGAAAGGAAACTGGCGCCAGAATGGCGGGTTCGTCGCCTTTGTCGATGAAGCCACATCACGCCAGCTGACATGTGGCACGCAGGGCGACGATCCGGCGCCGATCGTGGTGGCGGATGATGACACGGCACCCGTTCCGGCCCTGGCAAACAATACTGATACTGCCACCAAGCAGGTCCAGAGCCAAGCAGGCGTGATTGATGCCGAAGCAAACGTCGCAACGGCAACCAAGATGAACGTCACGCCGGTACCCGAGATCGTCAAGACGGTACCGGAAATCACCATTCTCAGCGCCAACTCGATTGGACCACAGGGCACAATCAAGGGCCGTGTAATTGATATGGCGGGGCTTGCTGAGCTTCGTGTTGACGGCAGATTGGTTCCCTTTGACAGCAATGGCGGGTTTGCGGTTCAGACCTATGTTCCGGATGGGGGCATCACGGTTCTGGTTGAGGTTGTGAATCGGCTTGGAACAACAAATTCCCTTGATGTCAGACTTGACCGCAAGCTTGCGCCCACTGCCACGGCAATCACTTTCGACAGGCTCAATCCACTCATCCGCAAAGCCATTACCAATGAGGATGCACTGGCTTTGATCATCGGGGTCGAGACCTATACCGAAACGCCGATCAATGCCGCATATGCCAATAGTGATGCACGCGTTTTCGCCGATTATGCGACCCAGAAACTAGGCATCCCTGAAAATCGCATCAGGACACTTGTTGACGATTCAGCTGACGAAAAGGGGATATTGCTTTCGGTTCAGGATTGGCTTCATCGCGCCAGCAAGCCCGGCAAGTCCGACATTTATATCTTCTTTGCAGGTCACGGCCTGGCATCGGAGGATGGCGAGGATATGTATCTTCTGCCGCATGATGGCTCGCCGCGTCTGCTTGATCGCACCGCGCTGTTGCGCAAAGAGCTGTTCCGGGACATCGCCAAAGCCAATCCCCGCTCCGTGACGGCATTCCTCGACACCTGCTATTCCGGAACGACACGCGGCACGGGTACATTGATTGCCTCTCGCCCGATTGCCATCCGCGCACGCGAACAGGCTATCCCTGATGGATTTACGGTCATGACCGCTGCAGCCGGAGACCAGACCGCCAAGCCTCTGGAAGAAGTCAAGCACGGGATGTTCAGCTACTTCCTCATGAAGGGCATGGAAGGCGATGCAGACGCCAACCGGGATAATCAAATCACCGCTGGTGAACTACATGCATACGTTCAGCAGAACGTGATCCAGCAATCTTCGGGAAGTCAGACACCCGAGCTGCAGGGAGATGTCGACAGGGTATTGGTGCGGTTCCAGTAACAGTCTGGCATCAGTAAATCACACAGCCATTATCGACCTTCGTCCAGCCTTGCGGGCATGACCGTTTGAAACGGTCAATACTGTATTCCAGAGACTTCGTCATTAAATCAGCCGCCGGCCCGATTTCCATTTGCAACAGAACAAAATGATGCAGCCGGCCTTTAATCGTCATGGTTTCCTCGGAAACCCTGCGATAGCCGCGGATTGGCACCTCATTGGCTGAACTGATGACGCTGGCGTTTGCAAACTCCACCGCCCCGTTCACAACGTCCGCAAGTTGCCTCTTGGCATCAAGCAGAGCTCTATTCTTCGCCATCGAAAGACTGGTCGCGCTGGCCGACCCACAGGCTGACACCCGGAAAATGCTATTCTCTGGCGGTGCCGCGCACCAATCTGGAATACGGCCAGCCGAAATGGCTTTTGGCGGGGCAGTTTCCTTTTTTGGTGCGGTCCTGAGTTTGAGTGATTGTGACGGGCTTTCCGGTTCGGTTGCCTCCCGAACAACCTGTCCATCCTTCTGAACCATACTGCCATCCTTCTTGAAGGTGAGCGCGTCAGCGTGATGCGCGCCAATGCTGGTCAGCATCAAAAAACAAGACAGAAAAATATAGCCAAAACGCATATCCATTTCCTCAATGGTTTATTTCACGATGCGGTAGCCATATCTGGCGATACGCCAGTTTTCCCGCCCCAATTCATCAAGCCTCCGAAAGAAGTCAGAGCGCGCTTCCTTCTCCATCACCTGAAATGGTGTTTTTGAAGCCAGAACAATCATGAACTCATTGCTTTCATCACGAGCCCAGTTTTCCGGCAAAACCGCCCACCATCGTTCTGATTGTGTGGCTGGCGGCAGTATGAAGTCCTCGGTAAATTTTGCATCCGCATGCAGGCGGTAAAGATTGTCTCGGTCCATTTCTGGGTACCATCCAAGAACGTGAATGAACGCGGGCTGGCTTAACCGCCCAGACAACGAAACCTCTTCGCCGATCTTGAAGACACGGCTAAGCGTATCATCAACCTGAACAACCAATCCCGGATCATGTTTGTTCCTGAAACCTCGAACCGCGACCTCAGCCCTCACCTCACATACCTGATTCTGGTTCAAGTCCAGTTTCCTGGTATTCCGGTCAAGTAGGTCATACCTCGCAATGAAGCAATTATCATAGGCGTTGAACGTCTCCTGAAAAAATGAGCATCGTTCGTTATCCTCGGAGCTTTCACAGGTCTCAAATTGCCGAAATGACAGTTTTTCACATCCAGCCAGACTCATCGCGTCCAGCTTTGCCTGTTCCTCGGCATTCTCACAGGCCTCTTTGGGAGACATCTCAAAGCTTATCGGATATTGGGCGCTAACAGCGCCTGTCCAATTCTCAGCGGCCCATGCCGTTGGCTGGAGAAGAAATTGCAGCTGGATCAGTAATGTCAGCCAGAACAGTCTCGAATACATAACAAAAACACCATGGGTCCGGTTCAAAGGGTCAAGACACATGTCACGCCAATCTTGACCATGGGCAATGCAGATTGCCCCGACAGCGGAACCGAAGCCTCGCGGAAAGGCAAAACGGATATTCACTGTCTACCAGCGGCGGATTGCGCTAGTGTTGAACGGTTGAGTTGTTTTGTCCAGCCAAGGATTTTGCCAATGTTTCCTGATCATTCGAACATGATTCATTCACCTGAATGCCCAAATAAAACGCCAAATAAAACGCCTGAAACAACCTTCAAAAGGCGAATGATCACCACAACCATTTTCGCGTTCGGCGCGGTTGCGCTGGCTGCCTGTGGAAATGACACGCCCCCTGTGACTGCCTATGGCGGCCTTGACAGCTGCGTGACCGATCCGGCGGTATGTAATACCGATGATCTGTGCAGGCTTGCCGTCTTCGAGGAAGACAACATCAAACGTT
>JAYQTT010000029.1:0-4665 GCA_038147495.1 Alphaproteobacteria bacterium
TACCGCATCAGCACCCGCACCGGCTGATTCATTGGCCCTGCCCTGACCATCAGGCGATATTCACCGCTCACCGGAAAGAACGGCGAGACATGGAGCAATTTCTGCGCATGCAGGATATCTTCTGCCGCCTGCGGTTTACCCACATAGGAGTGAATGTCACCGAATGTGTTGTGAACCTCATAGATCAGCAACATATCGCGGCCTGTGATGTCGCGCAGGACGTAGACTGATACCGGGTTAAAAACGACGCCAAGAATGCGCGGAAAGGTCAGCATGTGAATATTTGCCACCTTCTCATCCGGGCAAAACCGCGCGGCCAATTCACGGGCATAATCTGCAAGAGGTTGAACCGGGCCCTTTTTTCGATAATTCGGGCCATAATCCCGCTGTGCGAATGACAGCAGGTTGAATTTATCGACTGAAAACAAAAATGATTGCCTGTCGGCGGCGGCTAGCTCATCGACGTTAATCCAAATAGACAAGCCTCGGCGTTGCAGGAAATGAGACGGCCTGCCGTGGCGGGTATGATTGATTTCTGATGGCACAAGGGCACAGGCAGTCATCAGGCGATTTCTCTTTCTCCGTCATCATGCAAAGAACTGACATGTGAGGGATAGGCCGCAACCTCAGTTTGCCACGGGATCGTCAGTTTGAGCGACCGGGCAATGGCAATTGCTGATTTCAGCCCATCTTCGTGAAACCCGTAGCCTGTCCAGGCGCCGGCAAAATAGAGGTTGTTCAGCCCCTGAATCTCACCAAGGCGTGTCTGCGCTGCGATTGCCTTCGCGTCAAACAGCGGATGATCATAGGAAAACTCGCCGTGGATAAGCGCCGGATCCGGCTCTATATGCGGGTTCAGCGTTTCATAAAGCGGATAGGCCTCATCAATTGATTGCAGGCGGTTCATCCAATAACTCAAGCACAGACCACCATCATGGTCACTACCAGTGACGTAATTCCATGATGCCCATGCCGATTTTCTTCGGGGCATCAGGCGCGGGTCAGAATGCAGAACAGCGCGATTCGGCTGGAATTTGAAAGGGGACAGGATGTCTCTTTCGAGAGTGGACGCATCATCAATCAAAGCCAGCGACTGGTCGGCATGGGCTGCAAGGACAACCTTGTCAAAGAATACCTCGCCTTCGCCCTCAATGGTGAGGATTACGCCACCCGGAACCCGGTGAAGTCCTCTGATATGCGTTGATTTATGCGCCTTGGCGCCAAGAGCGGCGATAATTTTTGACACATATTCGCGAGACCCGCCGGTGACGGTGCGCCATTGTGGCCGGTCTATAAAATTCAGCAGCTTGTGATTTTCCAGAAACCGCATGTATGAGCGCACCGGAAATTCGGTCATCAATTGTGATGTGCAAGACCAGATTGCTGCACCCATTGGCAGCAAATGATCGCAAACGAACGCTTCGCTATAGCCCTCGCGCTCGATAAAATCTCCAAGGCTTTCATTTGCCGGGCCGGAAAAAGCGGCCTGCGGTGCGGTTCGATAGAATCTTACAAGCTCGGCAAACATCGACCAATATCTTGGCCGCAACAGGTTTGAAGGCTGGACCAACAGCCCTCTCGCTGACCCCTCATATTCACAACGTCCGCCATCAAGCGACACGGCAAAACTCATGTCGGAGTCCTGAGTTGCCACGCCAAGGTGATCAAACATATTGACCAAATTGGGATAATTCAGCGGGTTGAAAACAATAAATCCAGTGTCGACAGGAACCTTTACTCCGTCAAAATCTGCCTCAACTGTATGGCTATGCCCCCCGAAGCGGTTGGCATTTTCAAACAAATGAACATCGGCATGTGGATTTAATAGATAAGCTGATGCAAGGCCGGAAATACCCGACCCGATAACCGCCACGCGCATAATACAACCCTAAACTGGTTTGGCTGTCCGTCCGATGGCACCTAGCGGATAACAGTCTCTGTTACGTCCTGATCTATATAGTGACAAATTGCCGCAAGTAACAGTGGTTTTTGTTGATTGTCACGAAAACTCACCATAAACGAGTGAAATGATCCGCAATATTGGTATCTCCCGCGACAATCAGGACGTTTTCGCCATCGACATATGGAATGGCGGACTGTCCGCAAGCATTCTGACTTGGGGCGCTGTGATACAGGATCTCCAGCTTGCCGGCCATGCAACGCCGCTTGTGCTTGGTTTTCGTAAATTCAAACATTACCCCCGCTATTCGCCATATTTCGGCGCCATTGTCGGCCGCTACGCCAACCGGATTCATCTTGGTCAGGCTGAAATCAACGGACAAAGTCATCAGTTCGACACCAATTTTCTTGGCAAACACAGTTTGCACGGCGGAAAAACAGGATACGGCAGCAGAGATTGGTCGCTTGGCGCACATGAGCATAATTTCGTCGAGCTACATTTGACCGACCCAGATGGAATGATGGGCTTTCCGGGAAAGGTCGATGTCACCGCCCGATACGAGATCACTGACGGTGCATGCCTCGTATTGACCATAACTGCCTGCAGCGATGCCCCTACGCTGTTCAATCCGGCGCATCACAGCTATTTCTGCCTCGATGACAGCAACGACATTCGCGGCCATGAAATCAGTATTCATGCAGACCATTATTTGCCCACAGATAGCGAGGCCATCCCCACCGGAGAGATCGCGCCTGTCGAGGCAACGCCGTTTGATTTTCGCAATCCGCAAGTGATCGGTGATCGGTCGGTTGATCACAATTACTGTCTTGCGCGGTCACGGCGCGAACTGACACCTGTAGCCACGCTCTACAGTCCGAAATCCGGTGTTGGGATGGAAGTCTCAACAACTGAACCAGGGTTGCAATTCTATACCGGACATAAACTTGGACCGCCGGTGAATGGCCTGATCAAACCGCTTTATGGCCCCTATTCCGGCTTGTGTCTGGAACCACAAATCTGGCCTGACGCGCCCAACCATCCAGAATTTCCTTCAGCAATTTTATCGCCTGATGAGCTGTACCGACAGCAAACTGTCTTTGCTTTTCACAAAGCATAGATTATCTCTAGCAAACATCACCAAAAGACATATCGATTGTCTGCTCAGCCGTTAGTTTAATGCCGGATTACACGAAAAAGAGAACGGATTCATGAAATATAACAAGCTTGGAAACACCGATATCGACGTCAGTGCGATTTGCCTTGGATCAATGACATGGGGATCGCAGAACAGCACAGAGGAAGGCCATGCCCAGATCGATATGGCGCTGGAACGCGGCGTGAACATCATCGATACGGCCGAAATGTATCCGACAACACCGATATCAGCAGACACGCAAGGTGAGACCGAGCGGATTATCGGGCGCTGGAACGCAAAATCCGGACGCCGTGACGAGGTTCTGATTGCAACGAAAGTCGCCGGCGAGGGTTTCCGGGGGATCCGCGATGGCGCCCCCATATCGCCTGAAACAATCACAATCGCTGTTGAAACATCTCTTCAGGCGTTGCAAACCGACTATATTGATCTGTATCAGCTGCATTGGCCCAACCGTGGTTCCTATGCCTTCCGCCAGAATTGGCGTTATGACCCACGCAAGCAGGACAAGCAGGCAACAATTGAACATATGCTGGCCGTTCTGGAAAAAATGGATGAGCTCTGCAAACAGGGCAAGGTACGCTATTTCGGCCTGTCCAATGAGAGCGCGTGGGGCACATCCCAATGGGTACGATTCTCCGAGGACAGAAATCTGCCGCGCGTGATGTCGATCCAGAACGAATACAGCCTTTTGTGCCGCCTGTTCGATACTGACCTCGCCGAGCTTTGCCACAATGAGCAAATCGGGCTGTTCGCTTATTCACCTTTGGCATGTGGCATGTTGACCGGCAAATACCAGAATGGCGCCACCCCAGCAGGGTCACGCAAAAGCATCGGGCCAGAGCTTGGTGGCAGGGTGACCGAACGCGTCTGGCCAGTGATTGAAGCCTATCTCGACATTGCCCGTCGGCATGGTCTAGACCCAAGCCAGATGGCGCTTGCATGGGCCATGACGCGTCCAGCGATGATGTCTTTGATCATTGGCGCCACATCAACTGAACAGCTTGAATGCTTGCTTGGCGCGCCGGACCTCGACCTTTCGGATGAAGTGATCGAAGAGATCGAAGCAACGCATAGAGCCCATCCAATGCCGTTCTAACCCTCTTTTCACAGGATCAGCAACGTAGAATGACCTTCGCAATCGACCCCAGAATCAACGCTGACAGCCAGCTTGTCGCAACGCGTGACAATTTTCAGATCAGACTGATGGATGATGAGCGGTTTTTCTGGGTGCTGATCATTCCTGAGACAGAGGGTGCAACCGAGCTTCATGATCTTGACCTGCCGACATTTGACGCGCTGATGATGATGGCACGCGGCCTTGGCGAAGCCATCAAGGCGGGTGATCAAGCCGACAAGATCAACACTGCCGCGATCGGTAATGTTGTCTCACAGCTGCATCTTCATGTCATCGCCCGCCACAGAACAGACCCGGCCTGGCCAGCGCCTGTGTGGGGGCATGGCACCCCCGTTCCGGCCAGCCCCGAGACAACAGCGCGGCGTGTGGCGATAATCAATTCATGGGTGGATGGCAACGCCTAAGCACAAACAAGAGCATCAGGCAAAGCGTGCGATCCGTCTGCCTGCAATGGCATCGGCACAACCTCATGGA
>JAYQTT010000030.1:0-4624 GCA_038147495.1 Alphaproteobacteria bacterium
TGCCCTGTCCGCTGCGGATGCCGGATGGCGGGTTGCGATAAGCTTTGGCCGAAATCGACAATTGGCGGACGAGATGGTTGCCGGTTCAAATGGTAAAATCAGGGCTTTTGCGCTGGATGTTGCCAACCCCGACAGCGTCACGAAGTTCTTCGCCAGCATTGAGGCCGAAATGGGCTTGCCGCGTGCACTGGTCACGGCCGCCGGCATTGATAAAGGCCCGCGGTCCATTGCCGAGATTGATCATGACTTTGTCCACTCGACAATGACGGTAAATGTCGTTGGCTTGATTCTTTGTTGTCAGGAATTTACCGCCCGCGCGATAAAGGAAGGCGAGGGTGGGGTCGTTGTCAATATATCATCAATGGCAGCCACCATCGGTGGCCGGACACATAAAACTGTATATGCGGCCAGCAAGGGAGCAGTAGATGTATTCACTATCGGTGCTGCAAAGGAACTTGCACCATATGGCATTTCGATGTTTTCGGTGCGCCCGGGTGTAACCCGTACCGACATGACCGGTGATGCTCTTGCCGATCCGGCAACAAAGGCTGCAATTGAGGCATCAATTGCCTGTGGCAAGGTGGCTGAACCAGTGGATATTGCTGCGCCAGTGATCGAACTGATATCTGGAAAATTCAACTATGCGAGTGGATCACTACTGAATCTCGGTGGCGGCGGTTTTGTGATTTGAATGGCGGGGTGAAGTGATGAGTGAGATTGATCAGCGTGACTGGCTCGTGATTGGTGCAAGCCGAGACGGCATTGGTGCTGCCATTGCCAGAGCCGCGGCCGCGCAGGGTGACCGGGTGGTGATCACAGGCGCTGAAGCTGAACCACTTTCTATGCCGGAAGGGGTCTCTGAATATCACCAGCTTGATGTATGTGACACATCCGCAATTGCCTCGCTTGCGAGTCAGTTTTCCCGTCTTGATGTGCTTGTCAATTGTGCCGCGATTTCAAGGCGGGATCTTGAAGACGATCTTGAGGTGTTTCGCCAAGTTATAGACGTCAACCTCATCGGCAATTTTGACGTGGTGAGGAAATTTGAAACAGCGCTGATTGCAGCTAAAGGTACGATTATCAATATCGCGTCCATGTACAGTTTTTTTGGCAGTCCAAAAGTGCCTGCTTATGGGGCAAGCAAAGCTGCGATCCACCAGCTGACGAGATCTCTGGCGCTTAAATATGCACCACAAGGGGTAAGGGTTAACGCGATTGCCCCAGGGTTTGTTGTTACCGAACAAACTGAGCGCGGCCGCGCCGACGCTGTGCATTATGAAGCGGTAATCGCCCGCACACCATTTGCCCGCTGGGGAAGCCAGATGACATTGCTGGCCCGGTCCTGTTTCTGGCCAGTCAGCAGGCGACGTTCGTTACCGGGCAAACCCTTGTCGTGGATGGGGGTATTCCATTGGTTAACGTGAAGTTTTTGGGATTTAGGCCATCGCTTGGAATGTTTGCAAGCATTGGAAGGTAGCGCTGTGAGAGCATCAGTTGGTTTGATAAAGATATTGAAGGCATCGGGCGTAGAGACAATCTTTGCTCTGTCCGGCAATCAGATTATGCCACTCTTTGATGCCTGCCTCGATGAGGGCATCCGCGTCGTTCATGTCCGCCACGAAGCCGCAGCGCTCTACATGGCTGAGGCACATGCCCGCATGACGGGTGGCATGGGAGTCGCCATGGTTACCGCTGGTGCTGGCCTTTGTAATGCCATTGCCCCGTTATTCACGGCGACCCAATCACAAACCCCGGTTCTTTTGCTTAGCGGTGACTCTGAGGCAAGCCTCGATAACATGGGCAGCTTTCAGGAAATGGACCAGGTCCAGATCACCAGTGCAGTGACAAAATTTTCTCGGCGGATTTGCCAAACATCTGAACTTGAGGGCGCAATGAATGCTGCAATAGAGGCGGCAACGACAGGCACTCCGGGTCCTGTACATCTTGCGCTTGCAGCAGATATGCTGACAAATGAACTTGAGGATTCGCCGCAGTTTGAGAAGCAGGCTCTCTCAACAAACACCGAACCCAGTGAGGCTTCGGCAGGTTTTGTGGAGGCTTTGAAGTCGTCGCAAAGACCTTTGATAGTCGTTGGGCCATCGCTTTGCATGCCGCATCATGCGGCTATGTTGCGCTCGCTTGAAACGAGATTAGGTGTGCCTGTGGTGCCAATGGACAGCCCACGTGGTTTAAACGATCCCCGCCTTGGAAACTTCAAGTCAATAGCGCGCCTTGCTGATTTGATCATACCAGTCGGTAAGCCTGTGGATTTTTCGATGGCCTATGGGGCTGTCGGACCATTTAATGCTGATGCCAAATGGTTTGCCTTCCTCGGAGAAGAACAGCTTGTTTCACAGGCACGCAGAAACCTTGGTGATCGTTTGCATGATGGGGTTGTGATATCGCCTGTGGAGGCCATCGCCATGCTCACACAATTGCCACCTGTGAGCGCTGATTCGACTTGGGCTGACTCGGTGCAGAGCGCCATTTCCAGCCGTGATTTTTCTGCTTTTGATAGAAACCGTGATGTTGATGAATTGAACTCTCTGTCGTTCAGCACTGCTGTAAGTGATGTTTTGGACTTGCATGATAACGTTGTCGCCGTGTCTGACGGTGGTGAAATTGGTCAGTGGATTCAGTCTGTTCTGACTCGTTATCTGGTGATGATCAACGGCGTGTCGGGTGCGATTGGCGGCAGCTTGAGTTATGCTATGGCAATCAAACAGGCGTTACCCGATAAACATGTGTTGGCCTTCATGGGTGATGGAACCATTGGCTTTCATTTGGCTGAATTCGAGACAGCGGTGCGAGAAAACCTGCCTGTTGTTGCAGTCATTGGCAATGATATGCAGTGGAATGCAGAGGTGAAAATACAGGAACGTGACTATGGGCCGGACCGCGTGTTTGCCTGTGGTTTGAGTGATGCCCGGTATGATCTGGTGGCCGCTGCGCTTGGTGGACATGGCGAATTTGTAACAAATCTGACAGAGATTGGCCCTGCGTTCGAGCGTACCCTTGCAAGCGGCAAAGCGGCTTGTATTAATGTCAGGATCCATGGGTTTGGTGCCCCTACTTTCGCAAATGGGTGAGCTGTCAAAAATAATCGTGGCTGGTCGAGCCACTGTTGATTTGATTATGGAAATTGACCAATTCTCTGCGCGAGGTGAAAAAATGCATGCGCATGACTCACGTTTCGTGGTTGGTGGCCCCGGGGCAAATGCAAGCATCGCCATGGCACGTTTTGGTGGTCAACCCGCGCTCGTGAGCTACATTGGCGATGATATGATGGGGCAATTCATCTATCAGACACTCATCGATGAGTCGGTTGACATGTCAATGAGTCCGCCAACTGCAGATGCGCGTTCATCGGTTTCGGCGGCATTTGTCAACAAAGAGGGCGAGCGCCAGACAATAAACTTTGCCGGGCAGGGGTTTGAGCCGCTATCTCCGGCCGTTGCAACCGCTGACGCTCCATGCGCTGTTCTGGCCGACAATCGCCATCCAGAATTGACAGGTTGGGCGATTGACCTTGGACGCCTCTATGGCGTTTCAACTGTGATTGATGCCGAAGCGCCTTTCGCCGCAGACCATGCTCGCGGCGCAACGCATCTTGCATTTTCAAGACAGGGGCTTGAGTCCTTTTTGCCGGGGCAAAGCATTGAGTCTGGTTTAAGGCATGCGCGTGAAGAAACCGGATGCTGGGTGTGTGTGACCGATGGCGAGAATGGTGTCTGGTATTTGCAGGGTAACGCCATAGAAAATATCCCGGCCTTCAAAGTTGATGCCATAGATACCATTGGGGCAGGTGATGTCTGGCACGGCATTTTCACGCTATGTCTTGGGGAAGGGCAGGTTGAAATTAACGCGATCAAAACGGCGAATGCCGCGGCAGCGATGAAGTGCAGACAATTTGGTGGAATAACGGCATCTCCTGACAGGAAAAGTTGTGATGCCTTCATGGAGGAACAGTCGATATGCAATTAACCCCCGGAAAGCTTATGGGCATGCGCCGGATGGCTGATGAAAACGGATTATTTAAAATGGTCGCTGCCGACCAGCGGCCACCGATCAAGGATCCGATTGCCAAAAAGCTTGGCCTGCCAGAGGCCCCCTGGTCGGAAGTGGCCAGATTTAAAATGGAAATTGTTCGTCAGCTTCAAGGGCCAAGCTCGGCTGTTTTGCTGGATCCGCATTACGGGATTCCGGCTGCTTTTGATGTTCTTGGCGGGAACAAGGGGCTTGTCGTGACGCTTGAGGACTCAGTCTTTAAGGAAAGTGATGAGGGGCGCTTTTCAGCGAATATTGATGAATGGTCAGTCGGCAAAATCAAGCGGCTTGGCGGTGATGCTGTTAAGGTTCTTGCATGGTATCGACCAGACGCATCACCTGAAAATGTTGCTTTTCAAAAGGACTATGTAAAACGGATCGGCGATGAATGCGCCCGCTTTGACATTCCATTTCTTCTCGAACTGTTGCTCTATCCTTTGGCTGGTGAAAAGGCCGCATCTCGTGGCTATGTAGAGATGAAGGCAAAAGCAAGTGATCAGGTGTTGGCCTCTGTTGAGGAATTTGCTCGTCCTGAATATGGCGTGGATATGTTCAAGTTGGAAAGCCCATTGAATGC